>NZ_CP086329.1:0-341714 GCF_020861345.1 Bacillus pacificus | reverse complement strand
AAAAATTCATCTATTCAGTTGTCAATGTCTTTTTTATTTTAATACACTATTTATCTTCTAATAATATCTTTATAAAAGCTTTACAAGTTATTTATTGTTTTTACGATTGCTTATTAAATATTGGTAATTTGTTTCTGTATTCTTTTGTGAAAAGGATCTCCTGTGTGCAAGTTTGTTCATCTTTTTCTCAACTTCCTAGAATTGATGAGACTTAATAATCATCTAATAATTATTTTGTGTAATTCTTAAAAATTACTTATAATTGTTGAGCGAGTATTTTCAGAGTGATATGATTTAATCGCAATGGTAATTAAGTAATTTTAAAGAAATACTTTTTTGAAGAGGCCAGGATATGAAACTTGAAGATATCGTAACAGTTAGAATAGGAAGAAACCTTTCTAGAGGAAACGAGAAAAATAATCTGACTTTAGTTGCTTATTCGTACGAGGATTTAATGAATGATTTAGATGGATCATTTCTAGACTCACAAGCTAGTTCTTATAGTGGAAATTCAAATCATAAAGACAACTATTTAAGCAGTACTGGAGATGTTGTTTTCAGCTTTGTTAGTTCCAAAGCTGGGATAGTGAGTGACTTAAACCAAGGGAAGGTCATAAACCAAAACTTTGCGAAACTCATTATTGAACATGATCATTTGGATAGTAGCTATTTATGTTATGCGTTGAATGAATCACACTCAATGAAAAAGCAAATGGCAATTTCCATGCAAGGAAGTACTGTACCAAAATTAACTCCAGCAATTTTAAAAGAGTTGGAAATCAAGTTACCAAGTATTGAGAAACAACGAACGATTGGAAAAGCGTATTTCTTTTTGAGAAAGCGCCAAGCTTTGGCAAAGAAACAAGCAGAACTTGAAGAGAAACTGTATTTAAAAGTATTGAAGCAATTAGACCAATAATAGAAAAAGTGAGGAACGCAACATGGCTGAATTAAACGCAAAATTATTTAGTGCCGCAGACAACTTGCGAAGCAAAATGGATGCATCAGAATACAAAAACTACTTATTAGGATTGATCTTTTACAAATATTTATCTGATAAGTTATTAGAAAAGGTAGTTGAAATAGCAGATGAATCACTAGAAGAATACAATACACAAGAAAAACAAACTCAATTGTATAGAGAATCATTAGCAGATGAAGATATAAAAAATGACTTGATTGAAACGTTAGTGGATACATTAGGCTATGATATTGAACCAGATTATTTATTCAACGTATTAACTAATCAAGCTAAACAAAACACGTTTCAGTTGAATGACTTGAATAAAGCCTTTATCGATTTGTCTACGAAATATGATCAATTTAATGGATTGTTTGATGATGTGGATTTGAAATCAAAAAAACTGGGATCAGATGATCAACAACGAAACATTACCATTACAGAAGTATTGAAGAAATTAAATGATGTCGATGTGATAGGACATAATGGTGATGTCATTGGGGATGCCTATGAGTTCTTGATTGGTCAATTTGCCTCAGAAGCTGGTAAGAAAGCTGGAGAATTCTATACACCTCATGAGGTATCTGACATGATGGCTCGTATTGCTGCAATTGGTCAAGAAGACAAAAAATTGTTTAGCGTATTTGATCCAACCATGGGATCAGGTTCCTTGATGTTGAATATTCGCAACTATATTAACCATCCAGATGGTGTAAAGTATCATGGACAAGAACTAAATACAACGACCTATAATCTAGCGAAGATGAACTTGATTTTGCATGGTGTTGATAGAGAAGATATGCGTTTACGCAATGGGGATACGTTGAACAAAGATTGGCCAACAGATGAGCCATATACCTTTGATTCCGTCCTTATGAATCCACCATACTCTGCAAAATGGTCTTCAGATGATACATTCTTAGATGATTCTCGTTTCAACCGTTACGGGAAGTTAGCACCAAAATCAAAGGCAGACTTTGCTTTTCTTTTACATGGATTCTATCATTTGAAAGATTCGGGAACAATGGCAATCGTTTTACCGCATGGGGTACTGTTCCGCGGAGCTGCAGAAGGTGTGATTCGTAAGAAATTACTAGAAGATGGCAGTATTGATGCTGTTATTGGTATGCCAGCAAACTTATTCTTTGGGACATCAATTCCAACAACAGTCATAATCTTGAAGAAGAATCGTACCACTCGAGATGTGTTATTTATTGATGCAAGTAATGAGTTTACTAAAGAAAAAAACCAGAATAAACTTTCCAAAGAAAATATTGATAAAATTATCGAAACGTATAAGAAGCGTGAAGATGTGGATAAATATGCCCACGTTGCTACTTTTGATGAAATCAAAGAGAATGATTTCAATTTGAACATCCCTCGATACGTAGATACCTTTGAAGAAGAATCGCCAGTTGATATGGTTACAATCGGCTCAACAATTCAAGATATTCGAAAAGAAAAAGCAAAACTAGAATCTAGCCTATATGACATGATTTCTTCGCTACAATTTGGTGAAGAAAACGCAGAATGGATCAAGGGTGCGTTAGAGGTGTTTAATCGTGGAAAATAAATGTACACCAGACATTCGATTTGTAGGATTTACTGAAGATTGGGAACAGCGTAAGTTCTTTGATAACATAAAAAGTACTATAGATTTTAGAGGTAGAACTCCCAAAAAGCTTGGGCTTGAATGGAGTGATAGTGGTTATTTGGCTCTATCTGCTTTGAATGTAAAAAATGGGTATATAGATCCTTCTGCTGATGCTCATTACGGTGACGAAGAATTATATCAAAAATGGATGGGGGGACGGGAATTAAAACAAGGACAGGTACTATTTACGACAGAAGCACCCATGGGAAATGTAGCACAAGTACCTGATAATAAGGGATATATCCTTAGTCAAAGAACCATAGCATTTGATGTCTATGAGAACCAAATGACTAATGATTTTCTTAGGGTATTACTTAACTCTCCTAAAGTGTTTAATGAATTGTTTTCACTATCAAGTGGGGGAACTGCTAAAGGTGTCAGTCAAAAATCACTTTCGCAGTTAAAAGTAGAAGTTCCTAAATCATTAGAAGAACAAACCAAAATCGGTAACTTTTTTAAACAACTAGATGAAACTATCACTCTTCTTCAGCAAGAACTAACCAACCTGAAACAAACAAAACAGGGATTCTTGCAAAAAATGTTTCCTAAAGAAGGGGAGCCCGTGCCTGAGGTTCGGTTCCCAGGATTTACTGGAGATTGGAAACAGCATAAGTTAAAAGATATTGCTGTTTTTAATCCAAAATCAGTTCTTCCCGAACAATTTGAATATGTAGATTTAGAATCAGTTGTGGGAACTAATCTAATTTCGCACCGCACTGAACATAGAGAATCAGCTCCTTCAAGAGCTCAAAGATTAGCTAAACAGGGAGATGTATTTTATCAGACGGTCAGACCGTATCAAAAGAATAATTATCTTTTCGATTTACCATATGATAACTATGTGTTTTCAACAGGATATGCTCAGATGAGACCGAATGTAGACAGTTATTTCTTATTTAGTAAACTTCAAGAAGAAAAATTTGTTTCAAGTGTTCTCGATAGATGTACAGGAACCAGTTATCCTGCAATTAATTCAAATGATTTAGCGCAAATTGAAGTTGGAATTCCTACATTAGAAGAAGAACAAATCAAAATCGGCAACTTTTTCAAGCAACTAGACGACACGATCTCCCTTCATCACCGTGAATTAGAAGCCTTAAAAGAAACCAAAAAAGCTTTCTTACAAAAGATGTTTGTATAAGTAAGTAGATGGGGGAAGAAAAATGATAAAGATACCGCATAAAGATGAAGCTGAAGTAGAACGTCGACTGATTGAAGTGTTAGGAGAAGGGCATAATCAGTGGAATTATCGTCCAGATTTAAAATCGGAAGAAGATTTATGGAAGAACTTGCGTCAAAAGATTACACAAAATAATTTATCAGAAATTGGGGAACATCCAATTTCTGATAAAGAATTTGACAATATTAAAACAGAATTACTATCGAAAACACAGACACCCTTTGATGCTGCTAGATGGCTTAAAGGAGAGAATGGAATTGCTCGTATTACGATTGAACGTGAAGATGTTTCACTGGGGTCGATGTCGTTGGTGTTGTATTCCAACCAAGACATTGGTGGCGGAATCTCAACTTACGAAGTCGTTCATCAGATTGCGAAACAAAATGCAAACGTTGATGGTCGTGATCGCCGATTTGATGTGACACTCTTAATCAATGGGTTGCCAATTGTTCAAATTGAATTGAAACAAGTGAGTGCCAAAGACGGCGTATTCCAAGCCTATAATCAAATCAAGAAATACGCAGAAGAAGGAATGTTTAGAAATAATATCTTTTCTACTCTTCAGTTATTTGTCATTTCCAATGAACAAACGACTCGCTATTTTGCCAATGCGCTGCCAAAAGACATGCATAAAAAATTTATCTTTAGCTGGCGAACAACAGACAATCGAAAAGTAGAAAATCTTTATGAATTTGTAAAACAAGTCTTAAATATTCCAGATGCACATCGGTTAATTGCTAATTATACAATTGTGAGTGAGGATCAAGACAATAAAGCATTAATGGTCTTACACCCTTATCAAATTCATGCGATTGAGGCCTTGTTTACATCTACTACGAAACATGAATCAGGATATGTTTGGCATGCGACTGGTTCAGGAAAGACGTTGACAAGTTTTGTTTCTACGAAGCTATTGGCTCGTAAACCAGGTGTAGATCGTACGATTATGCTGATTGATCGAAAAGACTTGGATAATCAAACTACAACGGAATTCACTAAATTTGCTTCCGAGTTTAATACCGGTATTTCTTCTGGTAATGCCAAGTCTAATAGCTTGATTGTCGGAACCGGAAGTGCGAAAGAGCTAAGTGATACTCTACTTTCTGATTCTAATTCTAATACAGTGATTATTACCACTCGTCAAAAATTAGAAGCTGCTTTGCGCTATGCCCAAAGACAAGAGGAACAAAAAGGAACCCACCGTTTTAAGAAACTACTGGGGCAACATATTGTCTTTGTCGTGGATGAATGCCATCGAGCATTAAGTGCAGAAGGAATGAAAGAGATTAAAGAATTTTTCCCTAATTCTACATGGTTTGGGTTTACGGGTACACCGATATTTGATGTAAATAAAAAGCAAGCTAAAGGTCGATTAGCTCGCACTACTCGTGATCAATATGGTGAAGTCTTACATACTTATACCATTAAAAACGCGTTAGACGATGGGGCAGTTTTAGGATTTCAAGTTGAGCACGAGGATACGGTTGAGCCAACATCATTAAATAATTATATTTTTGCTAAGTTGCGTCAAAATGAAAAATACGCTCATTTTAGTGATGATAAAATTAATGACATTATTGATCAAATGGATAGTATGGAAAAGGAAGCATATCTTGAACCATCTTCTTTCGAAAAGGATATTCATATTCAAAAAGTCATTCGTAAGATTTTCCGACCAGATAATGCCTATACAAAATTTGATTTTCAAAATGGTCGTCCTCAAAAGTCTGCCATTTTAACAACAAATTCTATTGATATGGCGAAACGGTACTATCAGGCGATCAAGGAAATGACTAAAGATCCAGAATGGTTGACGAAAGAATTTGTTGGGCATCCAATTCGAACGGGGCGTACGATTGAAGATCCAGATTTTCCACGGATTGCTATCACCTATTCGATACAAGAAAACGAGGAAAATGCTAAACAAATTCAAGATGAAATGCAAGATATTATTAAGGACTATAACGACTATTATCGTACTGCTTGGTCAATAGAGGATATTGAACGATATAATGGCGATATCAACAATCGCTTAGCTCGTAAGAAAGCAGAATTCAAGGAATTTGGAAAACAAATTGACTTAGTCATTGTTGTAGACCGCTTATTGACTGGATTTGATGCACCAACGATTCAAACATTATTTGTGGATCGAAATTTAAGTTATGCCAATTTGATCCAAGCCTTTTCTCGAACCAATCGTACCTATCCAGGAAAGACAAAAGGATTGATTGTGACATTCCGGAAACCTTCGACAATGGAACAAAATGTTAAGGATGCCACGAAGTTATATTCTGAAGCACAAGAAGAATCTAATCTTGTTTATCCAACTTATGTTGAATCGAAGAAACGTTTTAAAAAGGCTCACAAAGTATTAACAACGTTAGTTCCCAATTCAGCTGATATTAACGAGCACTCACCTCTTGAAACCCGGATTGAATTTGTGAAAGCTTTCCAAGGGCTAAACAATGCCTATGAAGCTTTAGTTACATATGATGATTACAACGATGATATGGAGAAATCAACAGCACTTCAAGAACAGGTAAATACCTTAGAAGAATATATTGGTGTATACAACACGATTAAGGGTTCATTAGTAGATGAAGGGGGCCAAGATGGACCGGAGGCAGATTTCTCAGACATTGAATTCTATGGAGAAAATGCAATTAAAATCTATGATATTGACTCAACCTATATTGACCGACTATTAGGAACATACTCAGCCAATAATCAGAATATCCGTGACGATATCGAAAAAACACTGCAAAAATTGAAGAAATCAGAAATTGTTAAAGGCGTGTACCGTGCAATTTTAAATGCTATTGATTCCAAAGAAATAGATTCAGAGGAAGATATTCTTGGAGTGAAACGACGCTTTTTCACTGATACACGTAAGAAGGCGATTGAAGATTTTGCGAGTACTTGGTTTGTGGAAGAAGATGAGCTACATACATCTGCGATTCAATATGTGATAGGAACGGATCCTATTCCGAATATTGGAGGAATCATCAACAGCAAGCAATTTGATAAGTATAAAGCTGTACATCCAGATGCAAAACCATTGAAATACGGACCAGAAATGAAGCGTCAGTGGAGAAAGACATTAGATGAAGTCATTGTACCTTTGGATAACGAGTTGAGATAAAATCGTTTTGAAATAAATAAAAAAATCTATATAATTTTAGGCCAACCGTGAAGCTGTAGTTGGCCTATATGGTTCTGGTGCAAAAAGATTAAATGAATTTTGCAAGTAATCGCTAAATCTTGGACATACTGATTTCTGTCATTTCCCTTTTTATAATCAATGAAGAAGATCGATTTTGAAAAATTGTAACTCTTCCACATGAACAAGGTAAGGGATACGGAAGTGCATTGTTAGACTATCTAATACAGGAAGCAAAGAACCGTGGCGTGAAAAGAATTTGGTGTAATGCTAGAGAGAATAAAGTAAATTTCTATAAAAAATTGAAGCTAGAAGAATCCAATTGTAGGTTTACAAAAGACGGTAAATCTTACGTAATAATGGAGAAAGACTTGTAGTACAATATCGAACCTGCTTCGTCACAAGTAATAAGGAAAATAGAAGAGACTAGTTTATGCGCAAACTAGTCTCTTCTATTAGATTTACACTATCTCGTATATTCAAGTTAATTCTCTAATAATTCATCAACTTCTATCCCTCGAACATGAAGCGCCCTTAATAATTTCAAATATTTGTATAAGAGCTTTTCATTTTCTTTCTTTTGTTCCTCATACTCATTTATAAATACTCGACTTCTAGAGGTTTCTAGCTCTAATTTCTTTTGTAGATTAGTCATTTTTCTTTCTGCTTTTTCTAGCTGTTTATTGACACGTTCCACCTCTTTTTCTAATTCTACAACTTTTCTATTATGTTGCATTTTACTGATCATATTATCTAGGTCAATATTCGTTCCTATCCACTGCTGATCCCATAGTGTTCTCAAATGCGGTTTGTAAATAGCCGTTTTACTTAGTCCTGTCATTTCTATGATTTTTTCAGATCGAATAATAGCATCTTCTCCTTCTAAATCTTGTAAAGTCTGAATAGCCCACGTTACTTTTTCGATGGATTCTTGTCGTTTTTTCTCTTGGTATTGCATAAGCCCTGTATTCATCTTGCTTCCCTCTATCTTTCAATAAATTTTAGATTTCATTTATCTACATTATCTTTTTGATACTGCTCTATACCTTTTTCACATATCTCGATTATTCTTTCTAAATAACTAACATTGCGTATGGCATTTTCCAATTGAGAGGCTCTTCTTGTATCCGTACCAACCCTTTCAATTACAGCTTGCCAGTACTCATGTTCCTTTTTGTAATCATGATAATAATCAGCTTTTGGAATAAACCATTCACATGCATAGCATTCAAAAAGTATAGAAGTGCCTTTAGGATTGCACCCAGATATATCACCACATATTCCAACTCCCTTTTTTCCATTTGCTTCCCATGTTAAGTATTTGTTTAGATCCTTTGATAAGAAGTTTATCGTTTGATTATCAAGATTCATAATTCTTCCTTTAAATGATACTGCATTATTTTTTCCATTGTTTATTTCACTCATATTTAGATGAACTTCTTTTTGTCTCTCTTTTAATTGATGTAAGTAATGAGAGGGCATGTTTATATTTTTATGACCTGTTAACTTGACTATTTGTTCCATGGTGTAACCAACTTGATACATTCTATCTGTAACTGCATTATGCCTAAACTGGTGAGATGTTACAGTACATGAATTTCCATTTTCATCAACAATGCCAATAATTACAGCAAGACTTTTTAGGTATCTATTCATTGTAATATTGTTTAAATTTCTTACAAATTTATATCTCTTATCATATCTAATATCCACATTACCATTACTATCATTGTGTAGTGTCAGATATCTTCCAATGAACAAATAATCTTTTTTATCCCCCTGGTTTAAAGGATAATTTATCAAAAGTTTTTCAGTTTGTAATTTTAATTGTTTAATTAGTTCCACCACAAATTTTACATGCCCAGAATAAATAATTGGGATCGCTTTCATTTCAGGTTCATGATAACCGCCATTTTGTTTAAAGGTAGGAATGCTAATTGTATATTCGCTATAAAAAGTTTTTAAACAATTTCTTTTCATACTTAATATCTCAGTTCCTCTATTTGGGAATGATCTTATTAACCAATAAAAAGTACGAAATTCTAGAGGAATATTCATGTCCATATTTTTCATTATTCTGTCCATCTTTTGAATGGCAGCAGGGGGGATAGTCCTATTTTGAGGGTTTTGAACCTGTTTAAAAGGATTTATAGATTTTGTTGGAACAGTATTAGGGAGCTCCGGAAACCCTTTAAGGCTTTTAAAAAAATCGCTAATTGCTCTATAGAGGGCACTTTTAATATTTGGCTTGTAATTATTATCAATACTAATTGTGTATTCATACGCATTAATAATATCCTGATTTATATTTTTTATCGTTATTCCTGGATAGTTTTCATTTAAAAAATGTATAAAGGCTGTAATATAATATATTTTTTGTTGGATGCCGAAAATAGAATGGTTTTTAATTAATGCATAATATTTTAATAAACTTTTGTAGGGTTCATTGACCTTATGAAATCTTACTACATAGTAGAATTTAGCTCTTGAATCCTTATGTTTGTGATTGTAATACCAAACATCATCAGTAAAATCAAAGTCTCCCAATTGTGGAATTTTATCTATAAGTCGTTGTCTTAGATTGCCATCATATAATGGAACTGTACTAATTATGGAGATAACGCTTTTGTTCATCTTCCGATAACCTCTCTTTTATAAACTTTTCTAGTTTTTGAATTGTGTCACCGTATATTTGTAATAAATTTATCTCTGCTTGATATTCCCTATAACCTTTCCAGTCATCAATTTTATTTTCAATCATAACTTTTATCCATTCGTCTAAATAAGTTTGTTGTTCGCTATATAGTGTTTTCCACATGGACAACTTCTGAGGCCCTGTTATCAACATTTTGCATCCTACACATTTCTTTTTGTGACATGGACCAAATGATACATGTTTTATACAGGTTCCGTGCCCCTCAGGCGTATTTCGAGATCCAAGCATAATTTCATCTTTTAAATTTTTAAATTCTGATGGACTATACCTATCCTTAATATCTGAATCTAAATTACTGAACATAATATCGAAGTATTCAGCATCTAATTCAGCAATTTTCATAAGTTCAATATCATGATAATGTTTCATAGTAGATTTCGAATCTAAATGTGTTAGCCAATCGCTGACTTCCTCTACAGTTGCTCCATTTGTAAATAAATTAACAGCTACAGTTTTTCTACATTGATGATGAGTATATTTCCACAATACTCCATCTCGATCACATATATTATATTTATGAATTAACCCATTAATTGCACGGGATATTTCTTGATTAGAATATAGTTTAATTCCCTTTGGTGTATTTTTTAGAAATATTTTATTTTCTTTGTTAATTTCTCTTAAATCTTTTGTATCTTTAATTTGTTGATTAATAACATTTATTAAATTTGTATCATTAATAGGAAGATAATGATAATCTTCAAGACCAAGTTTTCTTCGATACTGTAAAGTTTTATGCGGAATAAATTTAAGGTAATAAATACTATCTTTAGTGTCATAAATAACACAATCTTCTTTCAAATTAATAACTTCACTAATTCTAATTCCCGTGTTCATCATAATAGTCCATGCAGCCTGAACAAATCGAGGTAGCTCATTTAGCTTTTCTTTTAACATCTTTATAACTTCTTCAGGAATATAGGAAGTGCTCTCGGAAAATGCTTCTACATTATGTAGAATTATCGCTCTAAAAGGATTGTCTATAGAATTTTTTTCTTTCTTTTTAACTATCCAATCAAATACTAGCCTACATTCAGAGATGCAGCTTTGTATTGTTTTAATATTATAATTGGTACCGGTTCTACTGTGTATCTGTTGTAAAATATCAATAATTTGTTGTACTTGAATTACATCTATATGGGGTAGCATCAGGAAAATGCGGATTTACAACGATAAGGAATTTCCAATATAAAAAGCCTGATTTCCCAATCCCTAAACTGAGAAATTCGGCTCTTTTTTTCGTTACCCCATAAAGAGGTACAGCCGACAAAATGCTGATATTAAAGGCTAAGGCATTTTTTTATATCCTAAGTGGATGTAGGGATGGATTTCAAAATCTAGATATAAATAAATATTCTCCTAGAAAGTACGTTCCGATCCCATGGTGATATGTGCGGGAGAAAAACGTTACCTGAGCGTACAAGATTTCTTAACTCGGTAAGAAAAGACAACGCATAATTGGCGATTTATATTCCTATCATCATAAACGTGCTTTTGCCAGCGATTTGAGAGAAAGTTCAAAGGTGCGCCTTCTGGAATTCTTCGTTTATTATTTTTTGTTCATCTCTTTAATGGTCACAATAGCGTGAAGCAATGACTCTCCTGATTTTATATAGAAGTGATTTCTAAGGCATCTAACAATGTTGGGGTATGTTTACGTAAGTAGTTAAGAACGCGGTTGTTCTTACCTAGTAATTTGATTTTGGTTATACTTTGAATTTTTAAAGGTTACTATTATTTTCTGTGGCTGTTTCACAACGCTTTATTTAGTTGGTTTTCTGGATATAAATCAAATATTAGGTAATTATATAAAATATGGTAGCAAAAAGGAAAAACGAGATGGATAGTTAAAACAATAATGGGATAAGAGGGTTGAAAATGGATCAAAATAAAGCAAGTTTTTCTACTATATTTGTTCTCTCTATGATGAGTATAGGATTAATGAACCATGTAATGGTGATACCCATGTTACTAAGCACAGCAAAGAGGGATTCTTGGATATCTGTACTAATTTCAGGAGTTTTATTTTTGGGGTGGCTTGTTTTTCTACAAGTAATTATTAAAAAAACAAATTACTCCCATTTATTTACTTGGATAAAGGACCGAGTTGGTAAAGGTGTTGCTTGGGGTCTTTCTTCGGTTGCCTATGTTTTTATCCTTTTATTAATTGGAGTTACCTTAAAGGATATGATTGTTTGGACAGTTACTTCCTATTTCCCTCAAAGTCCAGTTTTCATCTTAGCCATAGTTTTTCTAATCATTTGTTTTTTTGCTGCGACATCTAGCTTTGCTACCCTATCTATTATTTCAGGTTTTTTACTTGTTTTTGTTGTTGCTTTAGGTTTTTTTGTCATGAGCCTAAATATTCCTCATAAGGATTACGCTCAAATATTCCCTATATTAGAACATGGTTTGAATCCTGTTTTGAAAGGCGTAATCTATAGTTCAGGTTCTCTAATGGAAGTTTCACTTATACTTTTCTTACAACACAAATTAAAACCCAACATTAAGGTTCGAAGTTTACTTTTTCTCGGAATTATCTTAATAGGGTTAACCCTAGGTCCCTTGTTAGGTTCAATTGCTATTTTTGGTCCAGAAGAGGCTGCTAATCAGAGGTATCCGGCATACGAGGAATGGCGATTATTAAAAATTGGTAAATATATTGAACATGTAGATTTTTTTTCTATTTATCAATGGCTGTCAGGTGGATTTATAAGAATAAGTTTAGGTTTGTTTATAATTGGACAGCTATTTCCATTTGAGAACGATAAGAATAGACATTTATTAATAGGGTTTAGCTCATTAATTACATCGTTGATGGTGCTTCTACCTATTAGTGATATGCAATTTGTTCGCTTTTTGCAAAATATATATTTTTATTTATCTTTTCTATTTTTAATTATCTTTTCTTTAAGCATTGGGTTATTAGCCTTTTTAAAAGGGAAAGGGGGAGATAATTCTTGAAATGTAATAAACATAAAAAACAAAAGGAACTGAACTCTTATCATGCTACCTTTCAGAATACTGATGAAGTAAATGAAGAAAAAATTCGTTCAACTTATCAAAAAAGTGAGGATGTTAAAGTTGTACTCCATAAATTTACTAATGAACAACAAGAAATAAATACCATATTTATCTATTGTGAGAATTTGGTTGATAAAAAACAAATAAATCAAATCATTATTCCACAACTAAAAAAAATGACTACAAAAAATTACTATAAAATATTCAAAGAGGGCGTGGAATGGAATCAAGATGATCTGGAATGGACACCTTTAAAGGTGGAAACAGGGTTAAATTCCATCTCTTTAGAGATCTTCGATGGTAATTTAGTCATTTATTTTCCGGAATTTAGTGCTTTTTTTTCTGTTAGTGCATCCAATAAACCAAACCGTTCAACTGAACAATCCAATTACGAGGTATCTGTTCGTGGCCCAAGAGATAATTTTACAGAGGATATCTCAACAAATATTGCATTAATTCGAAAAAGACTAAGATCGCCAACGCTATCTTATCAAACTTATACGATAGGAACAAGAACTCAAACTAAGGTGGGATTATTATATCTAGAAGATGTGGTTAATACGGAGATGCTAGATACTATTCGGGAACGATTATCTAATGTTGAGATTGATGGAATTATTAGTTCAACTCAATTGCAGGAGATGGTGTCCAAACAATCACTTTCTATTTTCCCACTTTCTGCTGATACATCCAGACCTGACTTTGCAGTTGAATGTTTATTACAAGGTAGAATAATCATAGTAGTAGATGGCTCACCATTAGTCATTATTGCTCCAGTAACCATTACTTTTTTGATAAAAGCAGCAGAGGATTCACATTTTAATTATTTACCCATGTCATTAGCTCGATTTTATAGATGGGTAGGATTCCTTTTAGCTGTCTACTTACCCGGGTTCTGGATGGCATTGCTTTCATACCATCAAGATCAGATTCCCTTTCCTCTTCTTGCGACTGTAACTGTTGCAAGATCGGGTTTGCCATTTCCTGCACCATTAGAACTTATGATTGTTTTATTCCTGTTTGAAATGTTCCGTGAAGCTGGTCAAAGATTACCTTCCCCTCTTGGACAAACTCTCTCCGTCGTTGGGGGACTCATTATTGGAGACGCTGCAATTCGGTCGGGTTTTATTTCTCCTTCAGTCATCGTTATTACGGCTCTTTCTGCCATCTCAGGGTATACACTAGTGAACCAAATATTAGCAAGTTCAATATCTATTCTCAGAGGATTTGTTCTTCTTTGTTCAAGTGTTATGGGTTTATACGGTTTTATGATTGGAGGATTTATGATTGTTATTTATATGGCAAGGTTACGTTCTTTTGGAATCCCTTATTTAGCTTTAGTATTTCCAAAGTCTAGTTCAGATCTTTTCAAGGCACTGTTTCGGTTACCATGGAAAAGTTATAGAGAACGGGTAAGTTATGTCCGTACTCGTGATAATACAAAGACGGATGAAGGGGAGTGACAATCCTGAAACTACGTAAGCTCTTTTTAATAAGCATACTAACTCTCTTTAGTTCGGTATTAACGGGATGTTGGAATATCAAAGAAATACAAGATATTTACTATGTTGCAGCACTTGGAATTGACTATAAAGATGAAAAATATATAGCATATGTTCAATTACTGGACTTTTCTAATGTGGCTAAACTAGAAGGCGCCAGACCTGATAAACAGCCACCGGTTTGGATTGGGAAAGGTGAAGGAATTACCATGACAGAAGCGTTAAATCAATTATACAAGGATGCACAACAAAGACTTTTTTGGGGACATGTGTCTACATTGATTTTGAGTAATACATTACTTGAGCAAGATATCAAATCCTCGATTGATTTTATAAATCGATATAGGGAAATTCGATATAATATCCTATTTTATGCTACAAATGAATCCATTGAAGATGTACTTAAAACAAAATCATTTTTCACTTTATCTGGACTCTCGACGATACTTCATGAACCAAGTGAAGGATATAAGCAAAGATCCTACATACAACCCATTCAATTTTTCCAATTTATTCGAGATAGCAATCCTGTTGGGCAAACAGCTTTCATTCCTTCAATAAAAATATCCACTGAAAATTGGAAAGAGGAAGATAAAAAAGCACCATTGTTAAGAAATGACGGTGCTGTCTTTATAAGAAATAACCATCTACAGGGATGGCTTTCTGAATCTGATTTAAACGGTCTAAGATGGATAGATGAAAAAACTGTTCGATCTCCTTTATGGATAGTTGAGGATGATCAACCGGTTGTTTCTATAGTATTAGAAAAACCAAAGGTGAGGATAACTCCAGTTATTACTAACGAACAAGTGAGATATAAGATTAACGTATCCTTACAAGCCGGAATAAACGAAAAGTTAAAAGAAATTAGTGAAAACAAGTTAGTTGCTAACACTGAAAAAATAATAAGAGCTGAGATTTTTAATACTTTTGAAAAAGGAGTGGAGATAAATTCAGACGTTTATAGGTTAGGTGAAATATTATATCGGGAGAACCCTCAGAGATGGAATCAAGAGATAAAAGAAAAGCCATTTTTTTTAAATAAGGATAGTATCGAGCATATCAACATACAAGTTAATTTAGTGAACTCAGGAAAATTGAAATACCAAGAAGGTCATTATTAGAGTGATTTAGCTAAATTTCACAAAAGTCAATTCTTTATGTATGGAATTGACTTTTTAATTATATTTCTGATAGCGTATAATATTTGCGTTTCGTCTGCAGAGTCCCATAAACACATTCTATTACTGAATATGAATTTACTTCGGGATAACAGGGACCCAGAGTTCGTGTCTTGGTTTATGCTTCGGACCGTAATAACATTCTATACAAGGTAAATTTGCAAGTTCATACTCGGAGTTAGGAACCCACTCGGTATATAAACGTTTCCATGCATCTACTATGTTCGGAAATACTGCCCATGTATTTGCGGGTATAATAAGCGTCTCCATATTTTCAGGGGATTCCCCATCGTATCTTACGCCCATGAAATAGGAAAATTCTTCATCTGTTATGGCGGCTTCTTTTCCGCAAACCCCCAGAAGGCTTTCAAGCGTGCATTTTGGATTTTTCCATGACATAGCTACTAGTTCTTGCATAAATCCATCTTTTTTCGCGGTGTTCCAAAGCGTAGGGATTGTTTTAAATGCTCTGCTTGTTTTTACTGGCTTACTTTTTCCTACAATTCTTAATTCAAAATCAAGGTTTTCAATTCTGTAATCCATCTCGGTATCTCCTTTAATAGTAATTTGAAAGGATATTCTGGGAAAGGCTTTTAACTGTACCCCTCTATTATGAGCATTGGAAGGGGTTACTCCATGCATTTTTTGAAAAGCACGTGAGAAAGTATCAGAAGAAACATAACCATATTTAACTGCCACATCGATGATCCGAATTTCACTTTTTTGAATTTCAAATGCTGCGAGTGTTAACCGTCTACGTCTAATATATTTTGAGAGCGATACATCTGAGATTGAAGAGAACATTCTTGAAAAGTGAAACTCGGAAAATTTAGCTACTTTTGCAGTTTCTTTGTAGTCTATTTCTTTATTTTCAATGAAGTTTAACGCATGGTTCATTCTTTTAGCCAATTGTGAACATCAAGTAGAATGACACAATTTCTGCTATAATAACTGAAACACATTACTGGAAGTTATCATTCACATTTTATAGTGAATTGCATCCTCTAATAACAAGACATCTGTTAATCATTTTCTGATTTTATAAGGCAAAGATAAGTAACAAAGAGACAATAATACATTTTAATAAGTAAAATAATGTATTTTTGAGCTTTCTATATGTAGTTATTGAATTAAAACAGTTTAGTTAAAGTACATTTATTTGCATACTTATTTTCAACAATGTAATTCAAGAAGAAGTAGAAAAAGAAATTACCTCTATGCAATAATAAGCAAGGAATGGGGGGGATAAGTTATCCTTATGTTAAATACTATCTACCGAGGTAATTAATTGAACGAAGTTTGAATTTATTCAAAATAGATACCCTGTATTACTCTAGTATAATAGATTTGGTTCTTACAACAATCTATACATAGTTTCTTATGTATCTTTAGGTGAAAACTCACAAAAAATAAAGAAAATACAGTAAGGGCATTTTTTTTACCTCTTAACTTTGTTACAACAATAGGGATGCCAAATTCGACACCCCCTTGTTTAGATAGTTCTAATCGGAAGATTAGTTAATATTGTTTTTAATATATGATGACTTAATGTTATGAGCAAGTTCATCTAATATAGCTTTCTTCTTATTATTTGAAGAATGACAAGTTAATATAAGCAAATCCACTAATTCTGGTTGCATATTAGATATCTCCTGCAAATAATCCTTATCAAATTCTTTCATAACTTCATATAATTTGCTCATTTTAATGAAATTCCACATCAATTTTCTTTTTATTATTTGGTGTAGTCTTTAACATTTTTACTTCTAATACACCATTTTTATAGGTTGCTGATACTCCCTCGGTAGATACAAGACTCGGAAGTGTTATAGCTCGGTGAAAACTACCTGTGTAACGTTCTTTTCTATACATATTTTTTTCTTTTGTTTCATTTGTTTTGTTTATAGAACCGCTAATCGATAATACATTATTTTCAATATCAATGTTTACGTCTTCTTTTTTCTCAAGTCCCGGTATATCACAAGTTGCAACAACTTCATTTTCACTTTCATGCACATCTACCTTAATACTTCCAAAGTGCTCTTTGTCCCCACTAAAATCAAACGGTAGGTCAGAAAAGATACGGTCAAAATCTCTTCTTATATTTACTAATTGTCTAAATGGGTCATAAGGTGTTAATGACATAGTTACATTCCTCCTTCATTTATCATTCATATTCTCTTCATTTCTCATGAAATTATTCGCTTATGTATTATTTTCCTGATTTTTTCACAATTGGGGTACGGAAACGATTCGGGAGATGAGGGGCCACTCTGGGATTTAATTACAAATATAAAAAAGAACTTTATTCAAGTTCTTTTAATCTACGATATAGAGCGGCCTGACTCACTCCTGTAATCTGACATATTTCCTTTACTGTTTTATTGGTATGTTTTCGTAATTCAATTGCATGGTTCATGCCAGGATGTTTATCTGTGTATTTCTTCACTCTTCCTCTATATACTCCTTTTTGTTTTGCTAGCTTTATTCCCGCATGTTGTTTTTCTTTAATCATTTCACGATCTAATTCACTAAAGGCAGCCATGACAGTTAAGAAGAACTTGCCCGTTGGAGTTCTTGTATCAATTCCTAAATTTAAAATCGCAAAGTGAACATCCTTTTCCCGAAGTTGTTCTACTAATTGTAATAGCTGAATGGTATTTCGACCTAAACGATCCATTCTAGTTACAACCAAAGTATCCCCAGTAATTAGTTTTGACAGTATAGTGTCTAACTCTGGCTTTTGTTTTGTTACTCCACTTACTTTTTCTTTAATAATTTCATCTACTCCATATTTCATGAGCTGTTCAATCTGTGTATCTAGATTTTGATCTTGTGCACTTACACGAGCGTATCCATAGACCATTTTCTCCTCATTTCAAATATATTTTTGATAAGTGTTATTGAGAGTCTCTGAGACTAATAATATCAAGGAAAGAATTTCTTCTCAATAGGGCACACTCTATTGATATATAATTGAACTAATTAACTGAATAATTATGGAAATGGGATGATACTGAATGAAAATTGCGAGAGGTAGAGAATTGCTTACACTGGAACAGAGGCAGGATTTTATGCAAATCCCTGAAGATGAATGGATATTGGGGACCTACTTCACTTTTTCCAAACGGGATTTAGAAATAGTTAATAAGCGAAGGAGAGAAGAAAACCGTTTAGGGTTTGCTGTTCAATTAGCTGTTCTTCGGTATCCCGGTTGGCCATACACTCATATCAAAAGCATCCCGGAATCAGTCATACATTATATATCGAAACAAATCGGTGCCACTCCATCTTCGATTAGTCTTTATCCTCAAAGAGAAAATACACTTTGGGATCATTTGAAAGAACTTCGAAGTGAATACGACTTTGTAACTTTTACTCTAAGAGAATATCGAATAGCATTTAAGCATCTTCATCAATTAGCTTTTGAAAATGGCGATGCCATACATCTACTACATGAATGTATAGATTTTCTAAGAAAAAACAAAATCATACTGCCTGCTATTACTACACTTGAAAGAATGGTGTGGGAGGCAAGGGCAATGGCTGAAAAGAAACTGTTTAATACTGTTAGTCAATCTCTTACAAATGAACAAAAAGGAAAGCTTGAAGAGATCATTACTTCGCAGCATCCATCCGAATCCAATAAAACGATATTGGGTTGGTTAAAGGAACCGCCGGGTCATCCTTCACCCGAAACATTTCTAAAAGTAATAGAACGACTCGAATACATACGAGGAATGGAATTAGAAACGGTACAAATTAGTCATTTGCATCGCAATCGCCTGTTTCAACTATCTCGCTTAGGCTCAAGATATGAGCCATATGCATTCCGTGACTTTCAAGAAAATAAGCGATATTCGATATTAACCGTCTATTTATTACATCTTACTCAAGAGTTAACGGATAAAGCTTTTGAAATTCATGATAGACAAATACTTAGTCTGTTATCAAAAGGCCGTAAGGCTCAAGAGGAAATTCAGAAACAAAACGGTAAAAAGCTGAATGAGAAAGTTATACACTTTACGAACATCGGACAAGCTTTAATCAAAGCAAAAAAGGAAAAATTAGACGTTTTTGAGGTTTTAGAATCCGTTATCGAATGGAATTCTTTTGTCTCTTCGGTCGAAGAAGCTCAGGAGCTTGCACGCCCTGACGACTATGATTATTTAGACTTACTGCAAAAACGATTTTATTCACTTAGAAAATATACGCCAACGCTATTAAGGGTATTGGAATTTCATTCTACAAAAGCAAATGAGCCACTTTTACAAGCTGTTGAGATTATCCGTGGAATGAACGAATCCGGAAAGCGAAAAGTGCCTGATAACTCACCTGTGGATTTTATTTCAAAACGTTGGAAAAAGCATTTATACGAGGATGATGGTACAACAATCAATCGTCATTACTATGAAATGGCTGTTTTAACAGAACTTCGGGAGCATGTTAGGGCAGGAGATGTTTCCATTGTTGGCAGCAGACAATATAGAGACTTTGAAGAATATTTGTTTTCAGAAGATACATGGAATCAAACGAAGGAGAATACAAGATTATCAGTTAGTTTATCATTCGAGGATTATATGACGGAGAGAACCAGCAGCCTTAACAAAAGGTTAAAGTGGTTAGCTACCAATTCCAACAAGTTAGATGGAGTTTCTCTTGATAAAGGAAAGCTGTCACTTGCACGCTTAGAAAAAGATGTACCAGAAGAAGCAAAAAAGTTTAGTGCAAGCCTGTATCAGATGCTACCAAGAATAAAATTAACCGATTTACTGATGGATATTGCTTATATAACAGGATTTCATGAGCAATTTATTCATGCTTCCAATAATCGAAAACCGGATAAAGAAGAAACAATTATTATTATGGCTGCTCTTTTAGGAATGGGAATGAATATTGGTTTAAGCAAAATGGCTGAAGCAACACCCGGACTTACATATAAGCAATTGGCCAATGTATCACAATGGCGCATGTATGAAGATGCAATGAATAAAGCCCAAGCCGTATTAGTAAATTTTCATCACAAATTGCAATTGTCCTCCTATTGGGGAGACGGTACAACATCCTCGTCCGATGGTATGAGAATGCAGATAGGCGTTTCATCGCTACATGCAGATGCAAACCCACATTATGGAACTGGAAAAGGAGCCACCATCTATCGTTTTACAAGTGATCAATTTTCTTCTTATTACACAAAGATTATTCATACTAATTCAAGGGATGCGATTCATGTTTTGGATGGTTTGTTACACCATGAGACGGATCTAAATATAGTAGAGCATTATACAGACACGGCTGGTTACACAGACCAAATATTCGGACTGACCCATTTATTAGGATTTAAATTTGCTCCAAGAATACGAGATTTATCAGACTCGAAATTATTTACAATAGATAAGGCAAGTGAGTATCCAAAATTAGAAGTCATTTTACGTGGACAAATAAATACAAAGGTCATTAAAGAGAATTATGAGGATGTTTTGCGATTAGCTCATTCTATAAGGGAAGGAACAGTTTCAGCATCCCTTATTATGGGGAAATTAGGTTCTTATTCAAGACAAAACAGCTTGGCTACAGCCTTACGTGAGATGGGCCGAATAGAAAAAACGATCTTTATTTTGAATTATATTTCGGATGAATCATTAAGAAGAAAAATACAAAAAGGATTGAATAAAGGAGAAGCCATGAATGGACTGGCAAGAGCTATTTTCTTCGGAAAACAAGGAGAGCTTAGGGAACGAACCATACAGCATCAATTGCAAAGAGCCAGTGCCTTAAACATCATTATCAATGCCATCAGTATCTGGAATACTTTACATCTAACAAAGGCAGTTGAATATCAAAAACGGTCAGGTAGTTTTAATGAAGAATTATTGCACCATATGTCACCTCTAGGTTGGGAACATATTAATTTACTTGGAGAATACCATTTTAATTCGGAGAAAATGGTCTCGTTAGATTCTTTAAGACCCTTGAAACTTTCTTAACGTTGTTAAAACTGGGGGAATAGTCGGGGAAATGGGCTTAGCGTTGTAAATCCGCATTTTCCTGACTGTACCCCTTCAATGGCTTTTTGAATGTTCTCTTCTGTAATATGTCTTTCGTTTATCCAAGATATATGTTTGCGATCTATACTTCCTAGAGAACGCGCTGTTTGAGTAGGGCCTAAATTACATCCATAGCAAAAAGCTGTTGTTAAATAGCGCTCAGATGGCTTTTCTAACTTTGCATCATGACCAGAAATCGGACCGAAAAAACGTGTCCAATTTAACCAATATTCTGTGTCTCCTAATAAATCTAATACATTAATTGGAACCATTTTTTCATCAATACGTTTTCGTACAGCTTTTAATAAAGGAGATACTTTTTTCTTTTTAGGTTTTGTGATAACTGGCTCACCATTACGTAGTGTAACAGCTTTATTTTTGGGAAAAAAGACATCTACACTCCTAGCCATTTTTTCTAGTTTGTTGTAAACTTGCACTTTAAAATCTTGAGCAGTTGTAGGAAGTCCTGCTTGATCGCAAAAAGTAGCGACATTTTCTTGATATTCATCCCAAGAAATTAATTGTTTTCGATAATCTGCATATTTATCGCTTCCTTCTATATATAAGTCTCCAGACTTTAATTCCAACCAAACCTGAGAAAAAACACATGCTTCAAAATGGCGCCGATGAATCTTTTCAGGAGGAGCGTTCCTTCTCTGATGTGGACGAATCCACCGCCACCATTTTTCAGGTATCCAGGAAAGATCAATCGCAGGCGTTACATGTAAATTACCTTCATTATCTCTTTGATTAGTTAAGTCAATAATGGGAATCCATTCGGATTTCTTCATTTTATTTTTTATTAAAAATAAAATGGATTGTTCTAATCCGTTATTTTGGTTTGTTGATTTAAATTCTAACGTTTCTAATATTTTCATTAACTCTGCTCTACTGCTTTTTAAATGCTTCCATACAAACGAGAAGTAATTATTTCCGGCATAAGCTAAATGATTTTCACAATCATCTAATACACGTTGACCAGAGTTTCCACCAATTAAATTTTCTAATTCTTGTAACTTTTCCTCTGTCGATCCTTCGGATTGAAACGCAAGCACTGTATTATGTAGAATCGTAATTAAACTATCAGTTTGTTTTTCTTTCTTTTTTTTCAACTCCTGAAGGGAACCTTCAGACTTTTTGTGCGAACTAGCTATACGTTTTATATACATTTCTCCAATATCATCAATGGTACTTGCAAATTGAACAGATAGTAATGAGACAGTCAATGTGTATCTTTTATGTGCTTCCAATTCTTTCATTCGAGATGCATCTAATGTTTTAGCCTCAGCTGCTAATCTTTCAATTTTTGCAGGCGGAATATGGAGACGTTGAAAAAAATCAGATTCTACATACCGTTCGTTGAGCCAGTTTTTTCGATATATCCAGCGTCTTAATTGATATAAGGTGGGACGTCCAGGATCTTGTTTTACTACATTCCAATCAGAATAAGTAGAACCTTCCTTACTCTGAAACAATTGATCTATCTTTTGTTTTTCGTCAATCGTTAAAGCATCTGAAATGCGTTGATATAAAACACGATACGCTTCAGCATGTACGTGATCTACAGCTTTTGTAAGTGTACTAAAAGCAGGAAGCTCATAGCTGTGCTTGACTAGTTCATCAATCGCAATATTAATAATATCGCTTTTTTCGTCTTTTTCTAATACAGATAGCTTCATGATATTCAACATAATTTGACGAGCTTGGTCATTAAATATTTTAGCTTGACGATATTCACGAATCATAGCAATCTGACGAATTCCTGTACCAGAACGATGATAAGAACTCCATTCTTCTCGCTCTGGTAGATCAAGCTTTGCTTTTCTCCCAATATGTTCAATTATAATTGGTGGAGTATCTCTGATTGGAAGAAAATAATTTAGACATTGGAATGTTTTTAACATTGTTAATAAACCTAACTGCGAAAAAGAGTTACGTGCTTTCTGTTTTGCCCACGAAATTTCACTTGATGTGGGTGAGAAAAGTTTTTCTAATTCTGTAGAAGATGGACAACTTTTTAATCTGGGATAAGCTGTTTCTTGCATACTAACCATAACGTGTCTCCTTTTTGTTAACTAAATGAAATCTTACAGGCTTAGTAAGATGATTCCTGCTCTAGTCAGTTATGAAGTTTCCTATAAAAGTAAAAATGAAACAGTGGGAAAACTAGACCGTGAAGAATACGCAAGTAATTCTTTGCTCCGTTAATTTTTAGTTAACTTCATTATCTCTTTGCATCTTGCGATATAAGGTCATTCTAGAAATACCGGCTTTCTCGGCAGCATCCGTACGATTCATTCCTTGTTCTATAAGATATAAGGCATAATTTACTTTTTCTTCATCGGTTTTTGGTCTTCCAGGGTATTTCCCACGTTTTTTTGCTGCCAGAATTCCTTCTTTTGTTCGTTCTGAGGTTAAATCTCTTTCGAATTGAGCAATACCTGCAAAAACAGTAAAGAGCATTTTCCCGTGTGCTGTTGTTGTATCGAGCCAGGACTCTTTTAAGCTTTTCAAGTTCGCTCCTTTTTGAGAAATTAGTTCGGTAATCTCAATTAAATCCTTTGTAGAACGTGAAAGGCGAGTTAAGTCTGTTACTACAACCGTATCGTCGTTGCGTAGAAATTCTAACATACGATTTAACTCAGGTCGGTCTCGTTTGACTCCGGTTACTTTTTCAAAAAAGATTCGTTCACAACCAGCATCTTTTAGTTGCTGTTCTTGTCGATCTAAATTTTGATCAATTGTAGATACTCGCATATATCCAAATTTCATATAATTCCTCCTTTTTCAGTTTTATTGTATCAAAAACGTTATGAAATAGATATTGTTACAAAATAATTTTGTTACATATTTTTGTTACGTCAAGATTGCTAGTTTACGTGATGTCATGTCTTGATACTAATCCCTGTAACAAAAACGATCCTTTTTGATACTGTTAGCTAACTGCATTTTATTCACTTTAATACCAGCGTACTGTAATACCATCGCTAAGCTCGTAACTTCGCATCCGTATTTCAATTCAGGTTTTTGAGATATTAATGGCACGTCTAAAATGACCTTTTCTTGTACTGAAGGAGCTGGGGATTGAAGTGGTTCGTTTTGGGATGTAGGATTTTTTGTTAATTCAATATCTTCATGTCCAACGTTAGACTCATGCTTTTCAACTGGAGATTGTTTTGTAGAACAGCCCGCTAAAATTGAAAACAGGACATACAAAATTAGAAGTCTTTTCACGTCATTCACCTTCTTTATGTATTTCGATACATGTCATAATATCTCATTAAATATCATTTTTTATGAATTGTGTGCTTTAATTTCTCATAAAAATATTCAATACTAATGTAACTGATATTAGGGTATAACCGAAATACGTGTAAAAACGAGGCGTAGTATTACAATATGTACCTAATAATAATTTACCCATATGGGTTCAAATGTTTTTATTGAAAATTGTAAGTTCTAGAAGTATCATATACATATTCAAACATTTGAAGATGTATATGATACTTTTGGGTCTTTAATTAAAAATAAGTAGGTGTTTTAATGGGAAATGAAATGCAACAATTTAAAGCTGATTTTTTTAAAGCCTTATCACATCCTTTGCGAATAGGTATTCTAGAACTATTGTCAGAGGGTGAAAGAAGTGTAAATGAAATTCAAACCATCCTTAACAAGGAAGGTTCAGCTGTTTCTCAACAGTTAAGTGTACTACGTTCAAAAAACATTGTTGTTGGTACGAAAGATGGAAAACGAGTTTTATATTCTCTACGAGACCCTATGATTGTGGATTTACTGGTAGTTGCACGGAAAATTTTTAACAACCATTTAATCGATACGATTTCAATGTTAGAAGAACTAGATGAAACAGAACTTGAAACGATAGGTAAGGAGGATTAGGTTGAGCATTGAAGTTAAGAAAGAAGATATCATCCAACATGGGATTGAAATTTTCCACTCAATAGGAGCTCATCATGTTTGTAAAGTTTGTATTAAAAGTGGGAATTCTTGTTGTTTTTCATGCCAGCATTTACAAGATGGCGTTGGATGTCAAAAAAGAAATACAGCTTGTACAGCTTGGCTATGTGGGATTCAAGGTTTTTTATTCGATCAAATCGGATTATTAGATGAATGGAATCGTTTTTGGAGTGAAATCCCAGGACAGATGTTTCGTAGAGATATGACTCCAGATAAGGTAAGGATTACATCATTTATTGATACGAAGAAGCTAGATAGTCGAGCCGGAGAACTTCTAGCGGAAAGGTTGAAATCCTACGTACAACAAGGTGGAGATGTAGGTAAATTAGATCGTCATTTAAGAAAAACGTATAGTAAATATTAGGATAATGTTTTCTCTTGTGAAAATGAAAATCTCCTCTATAAAGGAACGAGAAATACATTTGTAATCCAGATTTATTATAAATAGAAAAGAAGGGTTTGTAATGAGAGGGTTATTTACGGGAAGGTTTGAAGGATATTCATTGGGACATTTTCAAAAGGATCTTCTGTCAGGAATGATTGTCGGAGTTGTTGCGATACCGCTTGCTATGTCTTTTGCAATAGCCTCTGGTGTTAAGCCAGAGTATGGAATTTATACAACATGTATTGCCGGAATACTCATTTCGCTATTTGGTGGTTCAAAGTATCAAATTGGAGGACCTACAGGTGCCTTTGTTCCAATTCTTTTAGGAATTGTCATTACCTATGGATATGAAGATTTACTACTTGCTGGTTTATTAGCTGGAATTATTTTATGTCTTATGGGAGTTTTTAAACTAGGATCTTTAATTAAGTTTATTCCACGTCCTGTAACAATTGGTTTTACGTCAGGTATTGCTGTCATTATCTTTACGGGACAAATTGCTAGTTTTTTAGGGCTAACAGGTATAAAAAAGCATGAGGAATTTATAGCAAACCTGCAGGAAATCTTTACTCATATTAGTACCACCAATTTTTATAGTGTTATAACTGCTTTGATTTGCTTTTTCGTTATACTCATCACACCAAAAATTTTACCCAAAGTACCTGGTTCATTAGTAGGGGTTGTAATTTCAACTGTCATTGCAACTGTATTTTTCTCAGCTTATGTTCCTACTATTGGCACAGCATATGGCACGATTCCAAATACACTTCCTCAGTTTGATATACCAGAGATCACATTAGAGCGTATCAAACAATTGATTGGCCCTGCATTTGTTATTGCAATGTTGGGTGGTATTGAATCTCTTTTATCCGCTGTCGTGGCAGATGGTATGACAAATAGTAAGCACAACAGTAACAAAGAGCTGATTGGTCAGGGCATTGCCAATATTGTTACCCCATTATTTGGAGGGATTCCGGCAACTGGAGCGATCGCTCGAACAGCAACCAATATTAAGAGTGGAGCTACATCTTCGATGTCAGGAGTTATTCACGGGGGATTTGTGTTATTCACACTTCTACTATTAGCTCCATATGCATCACATATTCCACTTGCTAGTATGGCTCCCATTTTAATGGTGGTAGCGTGGAATATGAGTGAACGAAAACATTTTGTTCATATACTTAAAATGAAGACAGGAGATTCCCTTGTATTATTGGTAACATTTTTGCTTACTGTATTTACTAGTTTGACAACAGCTGTGGAAATCGGTCTTATTTTAGCTATTATTTTGTTTACAAAACGTATGAGTAATATGCTTATCATATCGAAAGTACTTCCTGATCATACAAAAAAGAATGAAAAATTGTTACCACATGTGGTAAATAAATCTCATGATTGCCCACAAATTAGTATTTACACAATAGAAGGTCCGTTATTCTTTGGGGCTGCCCAAACATTTGAACAAAATATTTTAGCGACCATTCATTATAAACCCAGAGTTTTAATTTTACGTATGGGAAAAGTTCCTTTTATTGATACAACAGGAGAGTCTTACTTTAGGAATATTGTTCAGCATTTTAAAAAGCAAGGTGGCATACTTCTCATTTCAGGAATTCAATCCGAGTTAAAGACAACTCTAGATAAGAATGGATTGTACGCTGAGATTGGGGAAGAAAACTTTTTTGATCATACCGGGGAAGCTATTAACTATGCTTTAGGACATTTGAATACAAAAAAATGTATAGGGTGTAAGCATTTCGCTTTTCATGAATGTATCGAGCTTTCTCAGGAAGCAAATACAATAAAGAATAAAGTAAATGCATTAGATTTATAAAAAATTCACTTCACATACAAAGTTTGTTTGATTTGATCTACTCTTTTCATTATTTTATTAAAAAATAGAGAAGGAGAAAGTTTACTTTGGAGAATGCGGAGAAGATTTTTACAAGGTGTGAACAAGAAGGTTTTTCATACATCCAACAAATGATCATCAAACAGCAAGAAGAGAATATCTGTTTTACATTTCAATGTAAAACAGATTGTACGAGTAGTGTTCTTTCCAAAGATGATAAAGAGAATTATGAAGAAAGCGTGTCATTTTTTTCTTGTGTTTCTGGTGGTGTAATTGTATGGGGAATAGATTCAAGTAAAAACAAAGATGGTGTGAACAGGGCTGAGAAAATACAACCTATCTCTAATGGAAAGACGTTTTTAACGAAATTAAATGGTTTGTTTTCGAAAGACATTCCAGCTATACAGCCAGATGTTAAAAATATTTACATTCCATTCCCTAAAGAAAAGAACAAAGGGTTTGTAATCACATATGTTCCAGGGAACGATTATTTGTTAAACCTGAATAACTATTACACAAAAACTAGGGGTAGCTTTGTAATGATGATGGGACAGATTCTTTTAAATGATGTGTTAAAAAATAGAAAACTATGAAAAAATTAATGATAAATCATGGATATAGAGGAGCATAAATAATGTCTGAATTTAAAGATCAAGTATTAACTGTTTTAGAAGAAGTATGTGAAAATGATATCGTAAAAGATAACCCAGACGTGCAATTATTTGAAGAAGGGATTCTAGATTCTTTTGCTACAGTATCTTTATTAGTAGAATTTCAAGAGCGTTTAAATATTGAAGTGTCTATTTCTGACTTTGACCGTGATGAATGGGCAACACCGAACATGATCATTAAGAAACTGAAAGATATGCGATAAAAATAGGTTCTTGAAACATAGATAAGGGTAGCTTCTTAAATTTCAACTTCAGAATTGCTATTCTTATGAAATTATAAAAGGAAAGTTTTAAAAAGCTATATATAGAATGAATGATAACAAGTGGAGGAAATAAAAATATGTCTAATTTACCTAATTGCCCAAAATGTAATTCAGAGTACACTTACGAAGATGGAAATCTTTTTGTTTGCCCAGAATGTGCCCATGAGTGGACTTTAGAATCAGAAACTGAAAATAGTGAAGATACAAAGGTAATTAAAGATGCAAACGGAAACATCTTAAACGATGGTGATTCTGTAACTGTAATTAAAGACCTTAAAGTAAAAGGAACTTCATCAGTCGTAAAAATAGGTACAAAAGTAAAAAGTATCCGTTTAGTAGATGGAGACCATGATATTGATTGTAAAATTGATGGTTTTGGAGCGATGAAATTAAAATCTGAATTTGTGAAAAAGGTTTAAATTGTGGGTTTAATACAACAGAGTTAATTTGAAAGCCAATGAATGTACAGTATTTTAATAGAAAGACCCCATTCATTCATGATAAGATTTTTTGAATGAATGGGGTCTTTCTATTTTTTTGAACTTATCTCAGCCATATCTGTATTTCAGTTGGATTAGTGAATTAACAAAAAGATAAGACAATAAGACAATAAATATAGTTTTGCCTCTTGTGTTATTTTTATGAGTGGCTCCAAAAAGAAGGAATCGTTGCCGTACCCCTGTTACAAGCAATGGATACAATTATTCCCACGGTATATAAAGGTCAAAATTATAAAGGTTGGAAAGTAGAAACCATAGCCCATCTCCCAAAATCACCACATCCAAAAATTTATTACGGAATGGCAAAACATTATTGCGGGAAAGAAATAGCTAATAAATCTTGGTTTGTGGAAGTTCTATTTCCACAATATTTACCAGCATATGATGCAGCACATAGACAAATTTTTGCAACTAAAAACAAAAAAGGTCAATGGTTTGCATGGTTTAGATTTCATTAATAAAACACGAAAGCCTTCAGGATTCTGAAGGCTTTCGTGTTTTAGATAGATCCCCTAACTTCTGATAACGGCAATTTACAAATACATATGGAGATATTAATGAACTCTCTTCAACCAGGACAAACATGTGAAATATCCAACGCTTACGTAGGAATGGCTGATTGTTAGCTTTTTATATGCAGAAAAATTAACAGTTTAGAGCGATTTTTAATCAAACTTTATTCTAAACCTACAGAAGAAACGCAAAAGTAAAAAGCTTTGCGTTTTTTTGATACATTTATTGAAAACTACTTTGCACTTCACGGCACAGTTGCTCTTCTACCCCATATATTAAAGAGCCGATTTTACTCTTAACGGGGTAAAATGTGGCTCTTTTCTTATATGAATTTGCTTAGCGTGGTTTTTTTCCGAAATGCTGGCTGTACCCCATGCCCATCAAGCTAATATTTTTTAATTACCCCCAAAACGAAAATTTTATGCATCGTTGACTACTGATAATGATAGCTTAAGTTAACTAGACATTAGTTGGACAGGTTAGTTGAACAAGCATTATAAAAGTCAGTCTGAATTGATTCTTAATTTCGTCTGGACCTGAGAAAAAATGAAATGTGTTACAGTATGGGCATATGGATTTACAGCTTCAATGAATTCTTCTGCTTTAGCAAAAGTGTCGAATTGCATTTTAAGCATATAACAAGCGTTTCCAGCAATTCGATAACAAAACTCTACATTTGGCAGACCCTCAATATATTTCTTAAAGGAATTATAGTCTCCGTTTTTAACTGTTGCTTCTATTATACATTGGATAGGAAGTCCTAATTTTTCATAATCGACTTCTAAGGTGTACTTCTTTATTATTCCGAATGACTCCATTTGTCTTACCCGTTCTGTTATAGATGGAGAAGACAAATTGATTCTTCTTCCAAGTTCACTCATTGATAATCGACTATTTTTGCTTAATTCTTCTAATATTTTTTTATCAATATCATCTATTTTCATTTTTAAGGAAAATCCTCCTATTTTCATTAATTTGTTAAAAAATTAATGGGAAACTAGTTTTAAATTTAATGTGATGGAATAAATTTATTTGATATTATAAATATTACCAGGAGGTATTAACTATGACAAGAATTAATGAATCTAAATTCGGAGAGACCCCTTTTCAAAAACTTTTAGGACATAACAAAGATGTATTGAACGGATGGACTCAATTGGGGGAAGTTTTGGAGAAAGATGGGAATTTATCCTCTCAGTTAAAAGAACAAGTAAGGAGAACTTTAGCACAAAGTAATGGTTGTGAGTATTGTAAAGCAAAAGGAAAACCTGAACCCCATTTATTCAATAATAAAATATCTATTGCAGTTGGCTTTGCAGAGGTGTTTTTAAAGCAACAAGGGGATATATCAGACGTTACGTTTAATGTTTTAAAAGAGTATCTTTCTGACGTAGAAATTAGCGAGCTTTGTGCGTTTATTACGTTTACTACTGCTTCACAGTATTTTGGCGCAATGTTAGCTTTAAAACCGCCCCAGGAAGAGGTTTAGAAATGGAGAAATACTCTACATGGAAAGAATATTTTTATGATATAGTTAGAGCTATTATACTATATAAGTAAGATTAAACTATTTATTGGGGTAGCACCACATCGCTATCAAGCTAAGGTTTTGCACTATCCATAAAACAAAAAAGACGTTATCCTTTCTGTAGAATTATAGGAAAGGATGGCGTTTTTTATGGATCTTTCGATTCTTGACGAACTTCAACCGCTTGCTGAAGAATTACAACGACATATGTCTCCTCATGTTCTAGAACACTTAGCTAAAGAAAAAGGATTCGTTCAGCGAAAGAGTAAATATCAAGCAAAGGAGTTAGTTGCTTTATGTGTATGGCTTAGTCAACAGGTCGCAAGTACATCACTCACACAATTATGTAGCTGTCTTGAAGTATCTACAGGTGTTCTTATTAGTCCTGAAGGACTTAACCAACGATTTAATGCTTCCGCAGTACAATTTCTTGAACAAGTTCTAGCTAACCTTCTAACTCAAAGAATTCATTTAACAAAAGAAATAATTCATCAATATACTACGATCTTTAAGAGCATTCGGATTCTAGATTCTACAACATTTCAGCTTCCAGATAAGTTTTCTTCACATTATCAAGGTTCAGGTGGAAGTAGCCATACCGCAGGAGTTAAAATTCAATTGGAGTATGACCTATTGAGTGGAAAGTTCCTGCACGTTTATGTAGGGAAAGGAAGAGAAAATGATAAAACCTTTGGTTCAACAAGTCTACAAACCATTCGACCAAAAGACTTGTACATAAGAGATTTAGGCTATTTCGACTTACATGACTTACAGAAAATCCATGATAAAGGAGCTTACTATATCTCACGTTTGAAATTAAATTCTCGAATCTATCGTAAGAATGATAAGCCAGGGTATTTTCGAAATGGAACCGTGAAGAAAGGATCACTCTATATTCAGTTAGATATGGAAGAACTCATGAATCAATTGTCCCCTGGTCAAACAATGGAGATTTCAGAGGCATACATTGGACAGTATCAAAAATTACCAGCTCGTGTTATTATTCATCGATTAACAAAGGAACAAACAGAGAAAAGGTTGAAGGAACAAGCCAAAAAAGAAAAGAAGAAAGGTATTACCTACAAAGAACGAAGTAAGCGGTTGAGTGGGATCAATGTGTATATTACGAATCTTCCTGCAGAAAATGTTCCAACGGAACATATCCATGACTTGTATTCATTACGCTGGCAAATTGAAATTTTGTTCAAAACATGGAAATCTTTCTTTCAAATTGACAAGTGCAAAGAAATCAAAAAAGAACGCTTAGAATGCCATTTATATGGGCAACTCATTAGTATTTTACTCTGTTCATCGACGATGTTCAAAATGCGTCAGTTACTCTTGGATAAGAAAAAGAAAGAGTTAAGTGAATATAAATCCATCTATATGATAAAGAATTATTATCTAATGTTTTATGAGGGACTACAGAAAGGCAGCCATGAATTATTAAAAGTTTTACTGCGTTTGTTTTACCTTTTAGAAAAAAACGGAAGAAAATCGCACCGGTACGAAAAGAAAACCGTCTTTGATATCTTAGGTGTTGTGTATGATTATATGTTGTCAAAAAGTTTCAAGGCTGCATAATATTTTTTAAAATGCCTAGTTAATAGGTTTATTTGTTATGCCTATCTTTAATACAGTCGTAGTAATTTAAAGGAATAATCCTCACATATAACCTCTTAGTACCCTTAAGTTGATGGCGATGGGGTAGCACCAACAAAACGCGAATTTCGTACGCTAAGCAAATTCTCATAAAGAAAAAGTCGATTTCCTATACGTTAAGGAATCGACTTTTTAATGAGTGATTTGATGTCTTTATTAGATTCAAGCTTGGTTAAATTAAGTCTAAAATATCTTTTGGTGTATTTAATACATAATCAGCTTTTTCAAACCCTTCCTGTGTTTTTGAACCCCACAAAGCTAATGCGAATTTTACACCCGCACTTTTTGCACATTGCATATCGTATATAGAGTCTCCAATGTATATTGCCTCATGATTAGGAACATCTAATTGTTGTAAACAAGCAAATAATGGTTCAGGGTGTGGTTTATGTTTATCTGTATCACACGCACAAACTGTATGTTCAAAATGACCACTTAAACCAAATGGCTCGAACTCATCTATTAATTCTTGCTTAGTTTTTGATGTAACAATACCAAGCTTTAATTTACTAAGAGATAACTCTTTAATAACGTCTTCTAATTCTTCAAACACAGAAACTTCATGGGAAAAATCTAGTACAGATTCGGACCATTTCGGATGAACAACATCTATATTTTGTACATTTAATTTTTTCAATGTTTCTTTCCCTGGAATTCCTAATGCAAATCTTAAATCCTGTAACTCATAATCTTTCTTTAGCTCTTCTTTTAAAACTTTTTGTAAGGATTTTAGTATTGCCTTTTCTGTGTCTAAAATTGTGCCGTCTACGTCAAAAACAAGAGATGAAATCATAATAAAACCTCCTAATTTTTTAATCCTCACTTGTAATTACTACTTCAACACCATTTTCTTTCAGAGTGTTATATAAATTACTAGGCATAGCTTTATTTGTAATGAATGTATCAATAGATTCAAACGTTAAAGCCTTATAATTTTGTCGTTGATTGCATTTAGTGTGATCTGCCACCAAAATAACTTGATCAGCATGTTTTATTAATTCACGCTTGAAATAAATATCTTCTTCAAAACCATAGTATATCCCGTCTTCTGTAATACCTGCTGTTCCAATAAACACCTTATTAAAGTGATAATCTTTGAGTTTTTCAGTGGTAGAAATCCCTGTAGTATGCCGAGAAACCTTATTTAAAGTTCCTCCCAAAAGATGAATAGTCGTATCTTCAGATTGAGCTAACATATAAGCACTATCAATCGAATTCGTCACAACAGTTACGTTCTGTGATTGTAAATGTTGTGCTACAAAGTTGACTGTTGTTGAAACGTCTAAATAAATCATGTCATTGTTTGTGATCATATTTGCAGCTTTCATTCCAATCGATTTTTTCGTTTCTAATTCAGTTTGTGAACGCTCTTGGTAAGTATCAATTTTCTTATGAAAAGTAGCTAAAGCCACCCCGCCATAGGTTCTAACTATTGCTTTATTTTTTGAAAGTTTTACTATATCTCTTCTTGCAGTATCTCGTGAGATATGAAACATTTCACACATTTGCTTTATATTCATGGTTTTATGTGTTTCTAAATAATTAAGGACTCGTATCAATCGTTCTTCTTGATTCATAAGTAACCTCCTTACGCTCATTTTAAGTTAATATAAGTTTATTTTCAAGTTACTTTAAGCGTTATTATGTAAAAATACCTAGATTTTTAAGTTAATTTAAGTTACTTAAGCGAGAGGCTTTATTTGGTGCCTTTATAAATATTGTTTAATTCAATATAACAAGTCCCATAAACGACCGTTTTTGGTTGTAGAAAAGAGATTATCTAAAAATATTCAAAAACTACTTAAAACACATAACCAAAAATATAACCAAAATCAAATTACTAATATATCTATTTAAATACCCTTTTTGGTATAGTAAATGTATTAAGTAAGGGGGGATTTGTGTTGAAATTTGGATATGCACGGGTAAGTACGCAAGATCAGTCATTGTCATTACAACTGGATGCTTTGAACCATTATGAAGTGGAACAGATTTTTGAAGAAAAAGAATCAGGTAAGAGGAAAAACCGTCCTCAATTGGACGAGCTACTTAAAGTTCTGCGTAAGGGCGACACAGTAGTTGTCTACAAATTAGATCGTATCAGTCGAAGTACCAAACATTTAATTGAACTCATGGAGCAGTTTGAAGCTAAGGGAATTCATTTCGTGTCTATTCAAGATAAAATTGACACAACAACAGCTATGGGGCGATTCTTTTTCAGAATGTTAGCCAGCATAGCCGAATTAGAACGGGACATCATTAGTGAACGAACTAAAGATGGACTGGTAGCTGCTAGAGCTAGGGGAAGAAATGGAGGTAGACCGAAGGTTGAACCTAAAAAAATCATGCTTGCCATGAAGATGTATGAAAGTAAAGACTACTCCTTATCTCAAATTAAAGAAGCCACAGGAATAGGAGCAACAACGTTATATCGTTACTTAGGAACGAAAGAAAAATCTGGCAAGGAGGTATAACATGAGAGGGAAAGAACTGTTAACCTCCGATCAGCGAAATATGTTTGTGTCTATTCCCGATGATATGAATGAGCATGACATAGAAATGCACTATACTTTTACCTCAGAAGATCTTGGATTTATTAATAAGCACCGAAGAGACCATAATCGCTTAGGGGTTGCTTTACAGCTCGCTGTCCTTCGGTATCCGGGTTGGACTTTATTTCAGATTAAAGACATTCCCAGCCCAATACTCGATTATATTGCAAAACAAATTGATGTCTCCCCTCAAGAATATACCCAGTATGCAAAACGGGTAGCAACTCGAAATGAACATCTAGAGGAACTTCGGCAACATTATGGCTACCAAAACTTATCCTTTGGGGCATATCGAATAATTGCACAATTTACTCTTAAACTCGCTCTTGAGAACGGAAATACAGACTACTTGATTCGCTCAACAATTGAAGAATTGCGAAGACAAAAAGTAATTTTGCCAGCACTGACAACAATAGAAAGGATTGTATGGGAAGCTCGTCAACGGGCAGAAGAACGAATTTTTAAATCTATCATCTCTACATTAAGTGAATCTCAAAAACAAAAGTTAGATCACTTACTTGATGTAAGTTCCACCAATTCAAAGACACCCCTTGCTTGGTTGCGAGAAGTTCCCGGTCAATCTTCTCCAGATGCCTTCTTAAAGGTTATAAAACGTCTTCAAGTCATACGAACTTTGCAACTTAATGTGGATATTAAAGAAATTCATCCAAATAGGGTCTTACAGCTAGCACGATTGGGTTCCAAATATGAACCCCGTTCATTCCGTAGATTTAAAGAGAATAAGAAATTTGCGCTTTTAGTTTTACACCTCCTACAACTTAGCCAAAACCTTACTGATCATGCCTTTGAGATACATGATCGGCAAATTAGCCTATTGTTATCAAAAGGACGTAAAGCTCAAGAAGAGATTCAGAGGTTAAATGGTAAATCAGTTAATGAAAAGGTTATTCACTTTGCAGATTTGGGAACAGCATTGATTCAAGCAAAAGAACAAGGGAAGGACCCATTTGAAGCCTTAGAAGCTATTATGCCTTGGGAGGACTTCGTAAACTCAATAGAAGAGGCGAAGCAATTATCACGCCCAATGGATTACGATTACTTAGACTTACTAAAATTTCGCTTTAACTACTTACGTAAATATACTCCAACATTGTTAGAAGCCCTAGAATTCACTTCTACAAAATCAGGAGAGCCATTGCTTCAAGCTATTGAGACCATTAAAGAGATGAACAAAAATAATAAACGAAAAATTCCAGAAGGAGCTCCTTTGGACTTTATCTCGAATCGCTGGCAAAAGCACGTTTATGATGATGATGGTAATATAAATCGCCAATATTATGAGATGTCTGTTCTTACCGAGTTAAGAAATCTTGTACGCTCAGGTAACGTTTCTATTAAAGGAAGTCGTCAGCATCAAGATTTTGATAATTATTTAGTGACAAAAGAAGCATGGGAGCAAAACAAGCACCTTAATGGACTTACCGCACCACCTTCTGTTGATGAATACTTAAAATTGAAAATAGATGCATTACATAATCGGCTTGAATGGATTAAAGCGAATATCACAGAATTAGATGGGGTTAATTTTGAAGACGGACGGCTGCATCTCCATCGTTTGGAGAAAAACGTTCCAGAAACAGCACGAGAATATAGTTTATCTCTATATCAACTGATACCTCATGTGAAGTTGACAGATTTGCTTATGGAAGTAGCAAGTTGGACGGGATTCGAAAAGCAGTTCCTCCATGCTTCTACGCTGAATCCACCGAAAGAAGAAGAAAAGCCTGCGATCATGGCAGCGATTATGGCTATGGGAACAAACATCGGTCTTACTAAGATGGCAGAAGCGACACAAGGGGTTTCTTACCGGCAAATGTCCACAGCCTCACAATGGCGTTTATATGAAGATGCTATGAATAAAGCACAAGCCGTTATGGTGAATTTTCAACACCAGTTAAACTTGTCGTCGTACTGGGGCGATGGTACAACTTCTTCTTCAGATGGAATGCGTGTTCAAGTAGGAGTTTCATCCTTACACGCTGATGCAAATCCACATTACGGCACAGGGAAAGGAACAACCATTTATCGGTTTGTTAGTGACCAATTTTCTAGCTTCTATACGAAAGTGATTAATACAAACGCAAGAGACGCTGTTCATGTTATAGATGGTTTATTGCATCATGAAACCGACTTGCATATTGAAGAACATTATACAGATACGGCTGGTTATACGGATCAAGTATTCGGATTAACTAATTTGTTAGGATTTCGATTTGCCCCAAGACTACGAGACCTTGCAGATTCAAAACTTTATTCATTTGAAAAACCAGACCAATATCCAGAAATGGAGAAGTTGCTTCGTGGAAGAATTAACACCAAGATCATTCAGGAAAATTATGATGATGTATTAAGGTTGGCACATTCCATTCGTAAAGGAACGGTCTCTGCTTCTCTCATTATGGGGAAATTAGGTTCTTATTCTCGTCAAAATAGCCTTGCGACAACTTTAAGAGAGATGGGTCGCATAGATAAAACCTTGTTTATATTAGATTATATTTCTAGCGAAACATTGCGTCGGCGAATTCAACGTGGATTAAATAAAGGAGAAGCTATGAATGCATTGGCACGAGCTATTTTCTTTGGGAAACATGGGGAACTTAGAGAAAGAGCATTACAAGATCAATTACAGCGTGCCAGCGCCTTAAACTTAATTATTAATGCTATTAGTATTTGGAATACCGTGTATCTATCACAAGCAATTGAACATTTTAAAAATACAGGAAAGTATCAAGAGGAATTGCTCCCACACATATCACCATTAGGATGGGAACATATAAACTTTCTAGGAGAATATTCATTTATACCTGAGATTTTGAACTCAATACATTCCCTACGTCCACTTAGGGTTTTCATATCCAAAAAATGTCTTAGCGTATAATATCCGCGTTTTGTCGGCAGTACCCCTATTAGTAGATAGAGAGAGAAAGTCCTCACTCGCAATGAATAGAGAATGGGCTTATGTATATGAAATGGTTTTACTTAGAAGTAACGGGACGATTAAAAAACAGGAATTGTTATCTAGGCTTGAAGATCATAAGAGGAGTAAGATAATCAAGACAATTGAGATGAAGGTCTTATGTGGTATATTAACTTACTACACTATGTATGATTTAGAAAAATACAATTCTCTGTTCGAGTATGCTGAGATGTTACTTCCGGATATAAAAGCAATTACCGATAGTTTTATTCAGTCATCTTATTTAGGTAGGATTAAAGAAGGATTAGCGTATGCCTATTTAGTGCAAGATAACCTTGAAATGTCTAGGAAATTGTGTCAGGAGATTTTAGCGATAGATGATCCTAAAGATTGTTTCCGCCTTTTAAGAGCATTAGCTCTTGCTTATATAGCAGAGTCATATACCTTTGATTGTTATGATAGTGCATCTTGGTATATGAAGAAGGCACTAAAACAGTTAGGACCATGTAACTTTGAAAGGGAAAAACAAAGAAAGCAATCGATTCTTAACACATATGCTTTTATTAAGTTAGTTAATAAGCAAGAATTGGAGAATATTGATATATATCATTCTGCAGAAAAATCTTTTTTAGAGATTATTAAGGGAAACCACAAAAATGCAGTTGATATTTTAAGTGAATTAGAAAAGAAAAATGGTACGCTAACACCAATGCAATATTGTTATTTAGGAATAGCAAAGAATGATATTTCATTAATTGAAAAGTCAATTGTGCTACTAGAGTGTGCTGGTAATAGGTTCTATTGTAGATTCCCTAAAAAAATAGTGGTAGAATTTAATGGGAATGGTATAATGTACGAAGGTGGTGCTATATGAAGAAAATATTATTTTTATTAACAAGTATCGTTTTAGCGGCAGGAATTGTTTACACCGCTGCTGGTAGTAAAGAGCAACCAAACAAATTAGTAAAAAAAGATTCAGAACAATTATTAGCTAGAATGGCTGACCCTGGAAGTGGGATGGGTTAAGCTTTAAATAATTCGAATGCGATTGTCTCAGTAGAGGCAATCGCATTTGTTGTTTTTAGGGATATTTCCTAAATATCGATTTCGAAATTCGTGAAATGTATGTGAAAAATTCACAAATAGAAAATGAGAACTGAAAAGGAATTTTAACTCCTAAAATCGACACATCAAATCGAGTTTCTTCCTATTATATATACTTACTAAAATAATGACTTTCCGATATCTATTGTGGCCAAGTTTTGACGTCTTGTACGTTCTCTTAAATAACGTTCTGTCGTCATAATAGACTCATGCCCTAAATAGTCCCTTATTTTTTTTAGTTCTATACCCTTTTCCATTAAGTAATTAGCCATGAAATGCCTACAAGTGTGAGGAGTAATTCTATCCTGTCGATAACGCAGAAAATCTAAATTTGTTTCTTCAATTTTTTTTGCCACAAGAGAAGATAGATAGTCCGCTCGATAATTAGTTCCATCAGCTTTAGGAAGGAAAGCGGAGGTATTCGATGCATCTAGTTCTATTGTTTGTTTACGTAAACTTCGAACATGGTATAAATCATCCAACGTGTCTTCAAAGATACGAACTTCCCTACTTTTATTCCCTTTACCAACTACACGAAGTAGATAGGCATTTAAAGATGAATGAAAGACCAAATCTGCCCATTTAGCAGTTGCGATTTCTTCAATTCGTAGTCCTGTTGTAGTTAATAAGAAAAATATAGTGTAAACAAAATAGTTGGATTTTTTTAGTTCATCTAATATCTGGGTAACTTCTTCTGGATAAAGGTCACGATTGACTAGCTCTTCTTTTTTTATGGATACTTTTTTAAGGCGACTACTAAAGTTGTCTGAGAGTCCATTATTATCATACACGTATTTTAAAAATTGCTGAACCACTGTTTTCTTTCGACGTAATGTAGTGGCAGCATATTTCTTACTTAATTCATAGAAGTAGATTTCCATATCATTATGGGATAGCTCCTGGATGGTTCCAATGGTTTCTTTTATGTAACGAAGAAAATGAGAAAGATCGTGCAGATACTGTTGTTTTGTTCGCTCACTTCTTTTTTTCGTTAAAGAAGGCTCATCATGTAAAAATAAATAAACTAATGATTCTTCACTTAATTGGGAGTAGTCAATATTACGGATACCCAAACCCATAATTTTTTCGAAATGGCTGCTATCAAAAAAATCCGATTTAGATTTTACAAGTTGATTATTATGTTCGTAATTTATAATATTCAAATTTACACACACCTTTTAATAGAATGAAAAGATACACATATATTTTTATAAAATTTTATGATTCTAATTATACCACAATAAATACATAATTTATTGTGGTATAGAATGAAATGTTTAAATATATTTTTTACCTTATTATTTAACGTTTCTGTTTAGATAATGTATAATGGAAATATTTAATTGATTTTTTTGTACATTTCAATCCAAATGCGGTAGGAGGAGATTTTTTTGACTAGTCTTCGTCTGAAAATTTTACAAGAAATCCATAATTTAGAAGATACCCATTGTTCAATTTGCCCTCTGAACAACCTATCAGTGAATTGTACAGATGAGCAAGAACAGGCAAAACAGAGAAACTACAAACATTGTAAAGGTTGTCCATTTTCGATTCCATCCGAGAGAAAGGAGAGCAATTGAATTCTTTATCGAAAAAGAGTACATTTAATAAGGTACGAGAACGTTATATGGAGAATCCATTTAAGTATCTGCAGTATAAGGAGTACTCAATTACAGATGTAGTAAAAGAAACAGGTTTAACAAAGTATCAACTAAGAAAATTTAAACAACAGCTAGAATGAAAGTTTCGGACGAGGTGAGAAATGGACTATTTATCTTTAGAAGAGGTATGCGATAGGGTAGGTTTAACAAAAAATCAATTAGGCTATTTAATTAAGTATAAACAGATCGAACCTATCAATCTGGCTACCTGGAAAGCAGATGGCGGATATCGCTTTGAACAAGAAGATGTAAAAAAGTTAGAGGAATTATACAAAGACTCTTTAACATTAAAAGAAGCAGCTGAATTTCTAAATAAGTCTAAGACTTACGTTCATAATGCCGCTAAAGACGGGATATTGCCCTTTAAAGAGATTGCTAAAGGGAAATCTACTGAACGATTGTACTTAAAAAAGGATTTGGAAGTTTTCAAAGAAAAAATTGAAAACCGTTCAAAAGAGGAATCGAAAGAAAAAAAGCAGCATTTAAGTCTCTATCTTGATGAAAAAGTAGTAGAAGCAATAAAGAAAAAGGCTGCAAAGAAGGGGTATAATGGCTACAAGAAGTTTGCTGAAGACATTTTATCTGCAGAAGTAAAAGAAGAAATAGAAGAATAGAATCCCAGAAAGAATAGATCCCTAAAAAACGAAAAACGTTATAAGGGGTCTATTTTTGTTTTTAAGAAACTTTACAACTATCGAATCTTATTGTATTGCTGATATAACCAACGCTCTTTATAAACGAATTTGAGAGCCCCTTTTTTGAGTGTGCTCCAAAAAAATTCTCTTAAAATACAAAAAAAGTAACATATATACTATATATAGAGAATTTTGGAATTGGTGATGAGAAATTTAAGACGATTTTATTCAAGGTAAAAAAAGCACTCGAATTGAGTGCTTTTTTTATCATTTATCTGGTACATAACATGTGTTGTTATCCATATGGCATTTTTCTATCTTTGTTTTAGTATTTCCTTTTTTATCTCTGTAAAAAATTTTAACTGTCCCCTTGGCGCCATTATAATCAAATTCATATGCATTAGGGTATTTGTCTCTAACCCATATTAATCCTGAACCAGCACTTGCCGGCATTGCAGAAATAAGTAATGAAGATGTTAAACTTAGCGCCCCAACTATCTTTTTAATTTTTGACTTTGACATAAATAATCCCCCTTATTATTTTATTAACTTATTAGAATAATGTAACTAATAGGTTAATAAAATGGTAACATATACCACAGGTGTTTAAAATCTTTAAAACTTGATAAATAAATATTATAAAATTCAAAAAAATTACTATTTCTAATAAAATTTATGGTTAAGTGTGAAAACCTTCGAGTAAACATATTTTAATTATAGTAAACTAGATTATTCAAAAATGAATGTATCATTGTGGATTCTCTATTTAAATGAATAGGAATATGATAAAATAGGAGTATAACTGTATATCGTGTGAAGGTGGGCTTGTTATTATCCCTTCTTTCCATTTGGAAGGAAAGGGGGTGATATAACATGGAATTTTTGTTTGAACTTTTAAAAGAAATTGCAAGAGCAGTTGTGCGTGAGGTTTCAGCATACGCACTGAAAAAGCAATTCGAAAAAAAAGACAACAAAAAACCCGCGCTTCACCGACCAAAGTACAAGCGTGGGTCTAAAAGAAAAAGATAATGCATAATAACAGCCACCTTGACAGTAGCAGTTATGGGACGGGATGTTGACGCATCTCGTCTTTTTTAGTTTATGCAATTCAGTTAAGTACTATACTTAATATATATTGGATATGCATTCAATATATATCTAATCTACAGTAAACATACCATATTTTTATTTTTTGGTCAATAAATGAAGAAAATAGAACTAATAGAGGAATGAGAGGTTTCTATATTCTTTCATTAAGTGCATGTTATTTTTAAATTTAATGGGGGACTACATGATGAGCGAATTAGTACAGTTCGTAATGATTAATCTAAAGAATTCAGAATCAGATTTTGATTTCGAAAGTTATACGAAAAAACTTCTGGAGAACATCAAAAAAGATTTGAGGACAAATGATTTTAATTTTTTTTCGGCCAATACTAAAACTAGAAAATGCGCAATTGTGATAGATAATATAAATGAATTTATTATCTCATTTACCTATATCAGGTCAAATACAATTTCACAATTAAAAGTAGAAATATCTGGAGATTATTGGACGCATCTAGATCCGAATCTACATAATTTAAAAACCAAGTTAAAAGATTTAATGCTAGTTGAATGGGAAGAATGTCTGTGGCTACAAGATATACAAGCTGAAAGGTTTTCAGATATATTATACGGCGAGGTTCATAAAGTAGAGAACGCATTAAGAAGATTAATTAATACAATTCTATTCTATAATTTAGGTGGAAATTGGTGGGAAACATATATGCCTACCAAGCTCGTTCAAGGATATAAAGAAAGAGATGAACAATTTAAAGGGCGTTCACATAGTTTTAAAAATATACATACAAGTTTAATGTCTATAGATACCGGAGATTTAATAAGTATTTTGACCTTTAAAACACATAAAGTAAAAGAAGTTAACTTATTCGCTTCTCCAAATACAGACAATCCGGACATTCGAAAATTCCAATATATTATGACTGATTTATTAAATGGACAAAAATTAGATATGCATAAAAAAAAATTAACAGGTATTTTAGAGGATACATTGGAAGTAGATAAGGACTTTGGTAAAGAATTCTTTGAGCCATGGTTTTCTTGTGATTTAGATAGATTTATAGGCAAGTGGAAAGGCTTTTGTGAGGATAGAAATCACGTAGCCCATAACAAATTAATAGATATAAAGCTGTTTAAAAAATACAAAAAAATCATGGAAGAGTTATTAGGAATAATTACAGAAGCCGAAAAAAAATTCAATAATCATTTAGATTCGGAAATGGAAAAATATCTTGAAAAACTAGAAGAACAAGAAGTTATGCAAATGATGGGCGATAATGAAGCAGAACTTCATTATCGTAGAAGAATACGTGAAGAAGCAGCAGTAGAAATTCTAGATGAAGATGAAATCCTAGAAAAGTTTAAAGCGATAGTCTCTGAAGCGTTTGGTAATTTACAAGAAATGTTATATTATCGTAGTGACATCGAGTTAGAATTTGAAGAACAAAATTTATTAAATAATGAAAAAGCGTTCGAAATCACCCATAATTACTTTGATTGTACATTACACATGGCAACAGAAGTAGCACTTGATAGTTCTGAATGTGGTGAAAGTACAGTGAACTTTATATTATTTTATAACAACACTCCGCAAACTACCTTTAAAATCACGTTTACAAACGGGAGTTCATACTTTGATGATGATCAAGGAACATATATGCCAGACAATGAGGCAGAGCTTGATATTGACGACCTCGAAATAATTGAAACTGAAATTTCCTATTTTATGAAGAATTATATGCCTGAAATAGAAGAAGATGACATAGCATCCTTTCCTTGTGAACAATGTAATAAATATAGCATCAACTTATCAGAAGATAACGGATTTGAAATAGGTACTTGCCTATATTGCGAGCATCCTAATCATGTAGGGAAATGTATGAAATGTGGAAAAACATTGAATTCCCCTACGGATAAAGTATGTGATGAGTGTTGGGAAGAAATCAAGGAAGATTAATATTTCAGATAAAAGTTGCAACTATTGTTGTAACTTTTATCTTTTTTAGGAACGGATATTTTCAAATGATAACCATTAATGAAATAATGATATGTTATAATTTTCATAATATATATGCAAAGAAGGGATGGAATGAGCACACAAATTAAGGTAACACCGGAACAATTAGAACAAGCTGCTAAAACCGTAAGAAATACGAGGTCGTCATTAGAATATATACATAAAGATTTATACTCTCAAACTGAATATATAGCTTCTCAGTGGAGCGGAGCAAGCAGTGATCGTTTCTATCAGATGTTTAATGAAGCAAAGCCAATGATGTTTAACATCTTGCAAGAATTAGATAAAATCGCAGTAGAATTAGAACGTGCAGCTGTTAAATTCCGAGAAGCGGATGAATTGTATGGCGGAAATTTAGTTGACTCTGATATTCAAGAAGGAGCCATGTGCGGAAAACTCCCTCCAAAATCAGAAGAGTCTTTTTTCAATAAAAAAGATTTAAATGCTGCGTGGACTGGTATTTCTAATGGGTTTGTAGATGGTGCAGTGGATGCGTGGGAAGGACTGATATCCTTAGGTGATAAAGAAACCTGGCTTAATATGCGAGATGCGATTGTAAACTATAGGGAGACTATTCCTGCTGCATGGAATACTGTATCAGATACATTTATGAATAAATTTTGGAATGGGGATCTGGAAAGTAGAGAGCATTATGTAGCTTATGGTATAGCAACGTTAGGACTCGGGCTTCTGGGTGATAAAGGTCTTAGTAAAGCAGGACAAGTTGGAAAGGTAGCTGCTATTACAGGTTTTACTAAAGGAAAATCACTTGTAATTAATTCTCCGGCATATAGAAATGCACTACATATATTAAACAACTATGAATTCAAGGTTGGAAACCACCTTTCATATGCGGGAGTCGGTAGTATTAAACAGTACTTACAGAAAGCAGCTCCATATACTTATGAGGGTCCAAATGGTCCGAAAACAATAAGATTAAGATTGGGTGAGCTAGCGGGGGATAAACATCCAGTTACAGGCATTCCGTATGATTTAGATGGTTTTCCTATCTTTAAACCCGTTTCTGAAGTTAAATTAAAAGAAGCTGATTTTAAAAAGTCTAGACCAACACATGATAGAATATGTAGTAAAGCATTATACGAACAAATAATGAAAGACCCTAAATTAGCTGCAAAATTCACAGAAGAAGAAATAGAGTTATTTAAACTAGGTGAGGTACCAGAAAATTATACATGGCATCATCATCAAGAAGCAGGACGAATGCAACTTGTTGATTATGAAACACATAGGAAAACAGGCCACACTGGTGGATATAAAATTTGGGGAAAAGACAGCGATAAGTAAGGAGGATTATATATGAGCAACGTTACTTGGATTGGAGTAAATAAAAAAGAAATTACAGATGAAAACATCCAGAAAGTAGAACAATATTTTAACATAAAATTCCCTATGGATTTTGTGGAATGTGTAAAAAAATATGATAGTGGTTATCCAAGACCAAAAATATTTGATGTACCTGGACAGGATGAGAATGTATTTAGTAAGCTTTTAACTTTTGATTTAGAAAGTAGAAATTCAATCATTCAAGTTTATAATGATATAAAAGATAGATTAGCAAATAAAGTATATCCTTTTGGCAAGGATTCATTTGGGAATCATCTATGTTTTGATTACCGTAACAGTCCTGAATCACCAACAGTAGTATTTTGGGAGCATGAGGAGGATAACATAGAAGAAGCAATATATCCTGTTTGCTCAACATTCACAGAATTACTTGCTAGTCTACGTGATTTTGAAGAAGATTGAGGAAGTAAAAAAAACGGCCTAGAATTCTAGACCGTTTTTTTATGATTTACTAATTTTCCAACCATCATCCGTTTTCTCTAGTTCAATTACGATTACCTTTTTAGGATTATCTTTATATACAGCATCAACAGTTACTGTAGCAATTTCATTTTTCTCTTCGACTTTTCGAATTTTATAGCTTTTAAGATCCTTGCTAACTGATTTCATTAGGTCTGCATTTCCGCCCACAAAAGCAACGATTTTCTTCGCTTCAGGAGTGAATAACTCGCCAAAATCTTTAACATTTCCTTCTTTTGCATCTTCGAAATACGCTGTAGCAACTTCTTCAGGGTTACGATTATTTCCACATGCTGCAAGTGCTGAAATTGATACTATCATTACCAGCGTTAACATGATCATACGCACAAATTTGTTTTTCATTCAAACCACTCCTTATATATAACGTAATTTCAACTCTTATAAAGAGCTAAATCACTTGTATAAGTATATAATAATTAAAACCGTAAAACTATATATGTTTAAATATAATTTTTATGATGTTATTATTAAAAAGATGAGCAGCAGGGGAATCTACCTATTACTATAATATTGATTTCCGTTATATACATTAGTATAATAATGAAGTCAGCGTTATAGGGGTATAACAGACGACATTCATTTTTAAAATCATAAAATCGGATTCACTTATATGAAAGATAAAAGCTCTCCCATTCACAGGAGGGCTTTTATCTTTTTTGAACTATAAGCATATTCATAAAAATTAGAGTTAAGGCTTTCTTTATATAGATTACTTTTGTGAAAACTTCCCAAAAAATTTACAGTAACTCCATACAAAACACATATATCGTATATATAATATATTTGTAGATACTAACATTAAGAAAAAACGTTAAATGCAATTTTAGAGTGTACTATTTATCCATTTACAATGTAGTAAAAATTAAATGACTTAAGTAGAAGAGAGGATGATTAACAATGGGACAAGTGTTTATTGATGAAAAAGGACCACAAGAAACAATCAGAATTCCAAATACATACCGTGACGATAGAAGAATAAATCTAGGTGATGATTTAATGCGTTCTTATGTAGCCGATGTACTTTATATTCCAGAAGATTCCCTAGAAAATGTTAACAAAAAATACCTGGAACTGGTTGAAAACTATAGAAGCGGACAAAAAAATAAAGTTGAGAAAGAGCTAAAAGGAATTGATATTCTAAAAGGCAATTTCAATTTCGGCGTTGCAAGTATGAAAGAAGTAAATAGTAGTTTTTATTTAAATTTATTTAACATGCTACTAGATGCAAATGTCTCTAACTTACTATTTTCAGTAAATAAAATGTCGATGGTTATTGATGCTAGACTTACACAGTGGATTCTCCAACTGGAAGCAAAAAGATTTATCGACTCTGCTATTTTGTTTAAATACAGTCTCACAAAATATTGTGAATTAGAAGCATCTGAAGAGGTTATTAGAAATCTTTTTGATCCAGAAAAAACAATCAATGAAATACTATACTCTATTCAAAAAGATTTGAAAGAATTTGTGGCAAAACATAAGAATATTGCTAGAATGAGGAACCAAATAGCATATTACAAAAAAATGATAAAGGACATTGGGAATGGGAAGAAATTAGCTAATGATGTGGTATTTGAAAAAGTATCATTTGACTGGGAAAAGGTAAGCTCTGATGTTGATTTATGGTTAAGTGAGAATAAGTTACACGGTATATGGGAACCTGAGCAATCTACACTAATTCTTGATCAGGGAATACCTTCTAAGCCATTTGAGAATATTGGGTTTGGCAATATAATGGAAGAGAAGGATTCTAAAGAATTTGTTGGATTACAATTAGCAGATATGCTAGTGGTGATAACAGGAAGCTACATTTCTAAACTTGCATCTGCAGTTCGTTATGATAAATCAGAACCAGAAAAAACTAAGCACCTTGGTGCAGAATGGTTTGTACTAAAGGAGCATCAATTTGACCTAATATCGAAAATGACAGAGTTCCTTTTTGGAAATGATCATGTTTACAGTGTCATAGGAGATACTTATTTTGATGAAACTCACTTGTTTGAGATGTATTGTAGGTATATAAGTTCCTTTAGTAATTATGACAATTATGATAAAAAGAAGACTGAATTACATGTTAAAGATATGTTTATTTATCTTGCAGCTGCTACAAACGAAAAATGGGAATTAGGAGTACAAAACGAGCTTTTCGCAAGGAATATGTATGGAGATTATATGACTGGAATTAATGAGGGAGTAATACGGAAATTGTAAACTCTCGTAAAATGGATAATAAACCTGCCAGTAACTTAATGTTTCAATAGCAAAAAAGAACTTATAACCTTTATGTATTATGGTTTCTAAGTTCTTTTTTTGTTCTAAGGTAATTAAAATTCATTAGTATCCATTCTTATATAAAAGGTTCTTAATAGAATCTCAATACAAAAAAAGCTAGAATATAACAACCAGTCACACATGATTGACTAAAGACTTTTGTTTTACATAATAACCAATCTTTTTTTATGGCCATATAACGTCTAATTACCAATGCAAGCTGAAAAATAGAAGCAAGGCAACACATAAATAACAAAAACTCGATTAAAACTCTCATCATTGCACTCCTCCTTAGTAACTAAAAAAAGCAGGGTAGCTATGATTCCTGCAATATAAATAATAACACATATCCTTAAACTTTTTAATATATAAACATTAAAATAGTTAAATATAGATTCGGAAATTTATAATATCTACGTAATTCTAAAATTAGTAATAAACGGAAAACAACATAAAGTTTGCAATAAGCAAAGGAGCTTGGCAACTTAATTAGTTATGGTTTATGTAAAGTATTAATTCAAGTCTAATCTAATCTTACCTGTATACTTAATGACTTAAATATTATTACCTAATAATACTTTATTATTTTGTCCCGTCTAATAAATAGGCTACATTCAGACCATTACAAATTAAAACTTCATACAAACCACACATTAACTACACTACTAACACAAATTGATATTGTATAATTTAGTTATTATAATTCACAAAGAACATTCAAATATAATGATATTAGGTATTACAGAAGTTATATGACATTAGAAGAGAAGAGAACAAATAAGGGGAGAAGATACTATGACAAGTTTTGCGAATCAACACGTAGAAAATACGATTTTAGAAGAGGATGTAGAGCTTTTAAAGGTTATGGCACACCCAATGCGCTTAAAACTGATCAGTGAGCTTTCTAAACATAAAACACTAAATGTAACCCAAATGACCGAAATTTTAAACATTCCACAATCAACAGTTTCCCAACATTTATCTAAAATGAAAGGGAAGGTTATAAGAGGTAATCGTCAAGGATTAGAAATTTACTATAGCATTGAAAACCAAAAAGCCAAAGAAATTATGGGGTTATTAGGACCGTTACAATAAAATATTAGGACTACAATTTAAAAGTAAATTATTTAGAAAGCAAAACCCTCCTGATAATGGAGGGTTTTTATTTGTTAATTCATTAAAAAATAATCTCTTTATTCTAATGATATCAATAACTAAAATATGTCATAATGAACCTGTAAAAGAAAATGCCCCATCAACACTAATACGCCGCTGGAAGGGATATAGATGATAAAAAAAGTTATGATGATACAGCAAATAAAGTATACACATTGGGCTTATTTAAAAGAGGCACTAACGAATTTTTGGAATTACCGTTAATATACAAAAATGAAGAAAATTACAAATCGTTTCACTTACCATTAGCAGATCTGAATAAGATTTTATACAAAAAACTTTGTGAGTTCCTGGAAATTGATTATAATAAAAACGGTCCTTTTAAACCACTATATTTTTTCAAGGCTCTACATAACGCTATTCCAACAAAAGCTAATATTCTGCTTAAGGATAGATTGGCTTGTTCATATTCATATCCTACCAGTAAAGATAATGAACAAGACAAAATATATTTTCGCAGTTTCCTTAATAATGATTTAAATGGAAAAAAACGGAGTTTAGAAAATAAAGCGAAAACGGAAAAACTTTTACCCGATGCTCATAAGCTTATTGGTACAAGGAATATTTCCGTATGCTTCACGCGTACACCAAAAGATGAGCGAAAAGAAAAAGAAGAAATAAAGACTAAATTTAACAAACTCTAATCTCAAATATAACCCAAAAGAGCCTGGCACAAATGTCGGGTTCTTTATATATACCTACTACACACCCAATCACTAGTAGCTATAGACTAGCATATCTATCTTGTTTATTTTTTATATACTATATATTTAAACTTGTTACAGAGTAGAAAAGTAACCTACATTTAAACCTACACGTACCCATAAGATCACATGGATTTGCTTCTGTAATGTACAAAGACATGAATCTCTAAACTAAAATCTCATGAACAATCGTTGGAAAATAGTCCTTATCATAAACTTTGTAGGTACTTTCTTGTCTTAATAACGGGACATGAAAGTCTAAACTTTTTGTACTTAGGACAAGAAACTCTAAACTACTTAGCCAGCAATAATGCAATAAGAAGAAAGTTAATTTTCTCCTTATTGCATTATTACTATTAAAAAAGAACTTATAGGGGTCCCGTCAGGAAAATGCGGATTTACAACGCTAAGCCTATTTTCCTGACGATTCCCCCATTTTTACAACGTTAAGAAAGTTTTAATGGTCTTAAAGAATCTAACGAGACCACTTTCTCCGAATTAAAATGATATTCTCCTAGTAGATTAATATGTTCCCAACCTAGGGGTACGGCAACGATTCCTTCTTTTTGGAGCCACTCGCAAACGTAAAGCAAGAGGGGAAGTTATATAAATTGTCCCCGCTCTTGCTTAGATTAACCAGTTCCTTCAATTGGAATCGGTGATACAGGTATATCAAATTCAATATTTGGAGGGCGCCGATTAGAATCTAGTCGGTATTTCCCAAAGCGGTTTACATGAAATGTTAAATACGGACTCAGATCAGACAATACTTCCGCATCAATTTTATTTCCCTCTTGTATATATTCATGAAGAATCCGTGTAAGGTGAAATACATTGTAAAAAATTAAGCAATTAGCGATTAGATGATTGTATTTAATGATTTTTCTTTGACGCTCTCGATTATTTTCTGCAATGATTCCTTCACCACCAAAGAATAGCCATTTTGAAAACCCATTAAAAGATTCACTTTTATTTGTGGCTGCTTGAATTGTACTTCTCAATTTTTCATCTGATAGATACTTTAACAAAAATAAAGTGCGAATGGCACTACCTAACTCTCGAAAAGCTTGATATAACTTGTTCTTTTTACTATATGTATTTAACTTATTTAAAATCGTGGAAGGATGAATTCGTCCCATTTTAATCGACATTACTACACGTAACATATCTTTATAATGATTTCCAATCAAATTCCAATCAATTGAGTGTGAGAACAATCCATCAATATGTTGATAGGTAGACTCTTTACTTGGTCGCAAGAACTTTAAATCTTTCCAATTACGAATACGTGGCATAAGTTGAATCCCCAGTAAATAAGCTAACCCAAAAACAGGTGCATTTTGTCCTTGGGTATCAGCATGGAGAGTATCAGGTTGAATATCAGATTTATTTTTCATGAGAAGATCCAAAATATAAACACCTTCCCAGACACCACAAGGAATGAAGTGGCTAAATAAAGCGATATAAGTGTCGGAGACATGGTAATAACCAATTCCACCATATCCTCCATATCGAATATGATTTTCTGATAATAAATTTTTTTCATATAAATCCCACATTGTGCCATCAGCCGAAGCACTAGTTCCATTTCCCCAATATTTAGGTAATTTAAATCGATTATAGGCATTAATAATCCACTCAATGGCTTTTTGAATGTTTTCTTCTGTAATATGTCTTTCATTTATCCAAGATATATGTTTTCGATCTACACTTCCTAGAGAGCGTGCTGTTTGGGTGGGACCTAAATTACATCCATAACAAAAAGCAGTTGTCAAATAGCGTTCAGGTGGCTTTTCTAACTTTGCATCATGACCAGAAATCGGGCCGAAAAAACGAGTCCAGTTTAACCAATATTCTGTGTCTCCTAATAAATCTAATACATTAATGGGAACCAATTTTTCATCAATACGTTTTCGTACGGCTTTTAACAAAGGAGATACTCTTTTCTTTTTAGGTTTTGTGATAACTGGCTCACCATTACGTAGTGTGACAGCTTTGTTTTTTGGGAAAGAAACGTCTACACTTCTAGCCCTTTTTTCTAGTTTGTTGTAAACTTGCATTTTAAACTCTTGAGCAGTCGTAGGAAGTCCTGCTTGATTGCAAAAAGTAGCGACATTTTCTTGATATTCATCCCAAGAAATTAATTGTTTTCGATAATCTGCATATTTATCGCTTCCTTCTATATATAAGTCTCCAGACTTTAATTCCAACCAAATCTGAGAAAAAACACAGGCTTCAAAATGGCGCCGATGAATCTTTTCAGGAGGAGCGTTCCTTCTCTGATGTGGACGAATCCATCGCCACCATTTTTCAGGTATCCAGGAAAGGTCAACCACAGACGTTGTATGTGAATCAGCTTCATTATTTTTTTGATTAGTTAAGTCCATAATAGGAATCCATTCAGATTTCTTCATTTTATTTTTCACTAAAAATAAAATGGATTGTTCTAACCCTTTATTTTGGTTTGTTGATTTAAATTCTAACGTTTCTAATATTTTCATTAACTCTGCTCTACTGCTTTTTAAATGCTTCCATATAAATGAAAAGTAATTGTTTCCAGCATAAGCTAAATGATTTTCACAATCATCTAATACACGTTGACCAGAGGTTCCGCCAATTATATTTTCTAATTCTTGCACCTTTTCCTCTATCGATCCTTCGGACTGAAATGCAAGTACCGTATTATGTAGAATCGCAATTAAGTTATCAGTTTGTTTTTCTTTCTTTTTTTTCAATTCTTGAAGGGAACCTTCAGACTTTTTATGCGAACTAGCAATCCTCTTTATATACATTTCTCCAATATCATCAATAGTACTTGCAAATTGGACAGATAATAGTGAGACAGCTAATGTATATCTTTTATGCGCCTCCAATTCTTTCATTCGAGATGCATCTAATGTTTTAGCCTCAGCTGCTAATCTTTCAATTTTTGCAGGCGGAATGTGGAGACGTTGAAAAAAATCAGAACCTACATACCGTTCGTTGAGCCAGTTTTTTCGATGTATCCAGCGTCTTAATTGATATAAAGTCGGACGTCCAGGATCTTGTTTCACTACATTCCAATCAGAATAAGTAGAACCTTCCCTACTCTGAAACAATTGATCTATCTTTTGTTTTTCTTCAATTGTTAATGCATCTGAAATGGATTGATATAAAGTACGATATGCTTCAGCATGTACATGGTCTACAGCTTTTGTAAGTGTACTAAAAGCAGGAAGCTCATAGCTGTGTTTGACTAGCTCATCAATTGCAATATTAATGATATCGCTTTTTTCGTCCTTTTCCAATACAGATGTTTTCATAATATTAAACATGACTTGACGAGCTTGGTCATTAAACATTTTAGCTCGACGATATTCACGAATCATAGCGATTTGACGGATTCCTGTACCAGAACGATGATAAGAACTCCATTCTTCTCGCTCTGGTAGATTAAGCTTTGCTTTTCTCGCAATATGTTCAATAATAACTGGTGGAGTATCTCTGATTGGAAGAAAATAATTTAGACATTGGAATGTTTTTAGCATTGTTAATAGACCTAATTGCGAAAACGAGTTACGTGCTTTCTGTTTTGCCCATGAAATTTCACTTGAGCTGGGTGAAAAAAGTTTTTCTAATTCTGTAAAACTTGGACAACTCTTTAATCGGGGATAAGCTGTTTCTTGCATACTAACCATAACATATCTCCTTTATTAACTAGATGACATCTTATCAGCATACTGACAGGATAGCTGCTCTAGTCCGTAATGTTTTCCTGTTAAAAATATAATTTAATTTAAGTATCTTGCTCTTTTTTCAATTGTCGCTTAGCTCTTGTAAGTGTACTTTTCGAAATACCAGTCTTTTCTTCTACTTCTTTATAAGAATGATGATTGAGAAGAGATAAGGCGTGTTCGATTTGTTTTTTTTGATATTTTTTAGGTCGCCCTTCCCTAAAGTCCGCCCGTAATTTAGCAAGTGCTTTTCCCTCTTGCGTTCTTTCGACAATCATATCACGTTCAAATTCTGCAAATGCACTCATAATGTTAAAAATAAGTCTTCCAGTTGGAGTATTTTCAACTAAGCCCATATTTAAAATATGCACCTTTACTCCTTTTTCAAATAGATTCTTAATTGTATGAATCCCGTCTACTGTCGATCGTGCAAAACGATCCAATTTCGTAACAATTAAAGTATCTCCCTCTTTTAAGTTGGCCAATAACTTTTGAAATTCTGGCCGATCTGTTTTTGTTCCAGTATATTTTTCAGAATAAATAAAATCACAATTTTCTTTCTCTAATGTTGCTATTTGGTTTTCTAAATCTTGATTCAAAGTAGATACTCTTGCATAACCATACTTCACGAAAATGCACCTCTTTTTCATTTCACTTATGACTATAAGTTATGATACTAGTCAACACCCTTATTTTACTGAATCTTAAATTAGGGGTCAAAACTTGAAAGTTATGATACATAAAAATTTAGAGGAATTAAAAAATCCAATTTCTACATTTTTGAGAAATTGGATTTTTATTGACAAGATTAAATTGTAGAGTCTATTTATTCATTGGTTATTTTCTCTCTAATTATCTGTACAAATTCATTAAGATTTTTGCTTTGAATATTTTTGATGCCTACTCTTTCGTTTTTATTCCAAAAAAGTATACTAGGTACACCAAATAAATTCTTTTTCTCCTTCAGCTTTGATATATTTTCATAAAAATATTCATTAACCCATGCATCACCAACTAAATCAGGGCCGTAAAAGAATAATCTTTTATTTGTAGCAATTAATACTCCAGGGCGTACAGGATGCCTAAATTCAAAAACGTCTAAAGATCCATGTAAAAAATCTAGAACTTTTTCATCTGAAGATAATATTGTCTTGGCTTGGTCTAATATATTTTGCATTGTAGGACTCCTTTATTATCTAATATCAATTATTATATCAGAAAATTCATAGAATTTTAAATCGAATATACATAATATGCAATTTTGCATATTATGTATATTTTTTACAGAAAGCAATTGAAAGAATATTCATTATAGTTATATAATTCGAAATGTAACAACAATAAATCAATTTATATGGAGGAATAATTATGAAAGACTTAATCAAAGAATTAAACTTGGAAGAATTAGAGACTTTTGAAGGTGGACATGATGGAGTAAATTATATGCATCAACATGATGGTGGCGGCGCTGGTCGCGGTAGCGGTATCGGAACTGCTCAATGTGCATACTTTAAAGCACTGTGTTATTCAGGAGGTAGTGAATGGCTTGGTGGTTATGGTGGATGCGGTTCAACTCAAAATAATTGTGAATTAGCAAGAAAATACTGTTAATAATCTTCAGAAAATAAAGAAAAAATTTCGTTGTATAACGAGATTTTTTCTTTATTTTCACGAAATCAACAATCTAAGGAAGCGATAAATATATGAAATATATGAAATATATACATACAAAACAACACGGCGAATATGATTGTGGATTGGCTTGTATATCTTCAATCTTGAAATTTTATGGATATAACTATGGTATCAATTATTTAACAGATTTCACAGTAGTTAAAAAGGGGTATAACTTAAAAGATCTTTTGTCTGTACTTAGAAATTTTGAGTTTTTAACTTATAAACCTGTTGAGGTAGATAAGAACAGATTAGATATAGTGTTTGATAACATAAGCACACCTTGTATAGCTTTGGTAAATGAAAATAATGAGGGGCACTATATTGTTATTTACAAGAAGAAACGAGGGAAGCTTATAATAAGTGACCCAAAAAATAAACAAATTACAGCAATTAAAATGGATCACTTTTCAAAATCTTTTTCAGGGGTTTTATTAATGATTGAACCATGTTCGGAATTTCATAAACCTGCACAGATAATTAATACCAAAATAGATTTTGTCAAAAAACTTGTGAAGAAAAATATTCTCCAGCTAGGTATTGTATTTATTTTGTCTATATTATTTGTATTTCTTTCAGTTGCAAGTTCTTTTTGTATTCAATTCCTTGTTGATGAGATACTTCCTAGACATTTAGAATATTACCTATTTGTTTGGGGGCTATCTATGTTAGGGGTATTTATAATATCGATATGTTTTGATTACTTCCGGTCCTTATTTATTGTTAAAATGGCAAATAATATCGATAACAATATATCTAAAGACTACTTTAACCATATTGTTAAGTTACCCATCCGATTTTTTGAAAATAGAGAATCAGGGGACATTATCTCTCGTTTTAATGATGCATCTTATATTAGAAATATTGTGAGCACAAGTGTCATATCAGGAATATTAGATTTAATAATTATAATTGGAATTGGTTCTGTACTATATCGAGTGAACACTACATTATTTCTTACTACTCTAATTCCACTATTATTGCTAATATGTTTAACAGTACTTTTTTATGACCTTTTAAGTAAACGAAATAGAACTGTAATGGAAACAAAGGCAAATACAAATTCATTTCTAGTTCAATTTATAAAAAATATGCCTACAATATATGCACTAAATAAAAAACTATACTTTTTAAATAGCTTTAATACCGTATTTAAAAGTCAATTAAAAGCAATTCTAAAAGAGCAGTATGCAGCCAATAACAATGGGGCACTAAAAAAAATGATCCAAAGTTCTTCTACCGTATTAATATTGTGGGTTGGTGCACAACAAATTATGTCTGATGCTATGACTTTAGGAGAATTACTTTTCATTAATTCCTTATTAATGTTTTTAATGGGTTCCTTAGAAGGACTTATTGGATTACAATCACAATTGCAAAAAGCTTTTGTAGCAGGAAATCGTTTTTTGGATATTTTACAATATCCTGTTCATCCTGAAAAACAACAAGAACAGGAATCAAAAATCAAACATATTGAAATACAAAATCTGAATTTTAGTTTTGACACTTTCCGAAATATTATTGAGGGAGCGAACCTTATATTAAATGAAAATGAAAAAATATTGATTATTGGCGAAAGTGGTACAGGGAAAAGCACATTCGCAAAAACATTAACTAAACTTTACAAAGTAGAAAATAATACAATTTTTCTTAATGGAGTAGATATCAATAATATCAGTGAAGATACTATTAGAAAAAACATTGTCTATTTAAATGAACACCCATTTTTATTTAAAGATTCAATCAGAGAAAATTTATGTATGGGAGAAGATTTTAGTGATGTAGAAATTATGCAAGCTTGTAAAGTGGCTAATGTTCATGAGTTTATTTATTCATTACCAAATCAATTGGATTTTCATTTGAATGAGAATGCTGCTAACCTATCTACAGGCCAGAAACAAAGGTTAGCAATGGCTAGGGCCATTTTACATAGACCCAATATACTTATTTTAGATGAATCTTTAAGTAATGTAGATATAGATAACTTTAAGCAAATTCAGTCTAATTTAATGAGTATAAATTGCATGCTTATCTTCATAACACACAATCCCGAAAATGTTATATCGTATGATAGGAAATTCAAATTAGATAATAATAAAATAACAGAAGTAAGCAATCTTAAAGGTGCTATGGTGGTTGAATAAAGTATCCAGTAAAAATGTGATCATTAATAAAATCACATTTTCATTTAATATGATAACTGTAAGTTTTTATTTACAGTCTCCCCTTAAAAGTTGGAATTATAAAGGGGGGACTGTTAGTGAGACATTATTGTATGTCCAGTAATGATGCATAAAAATTAATAGGAATTAGTATTTTAAGGAGGATGAAGGATGAAAAAATGGATTTTCACTTTAGTTACACTTGTTTTAACAGCTGCCGTTGTATTTATCGTTATCAATTCAAATACTTTAGAAAAACCAGACTATAAAAATGTAAGTTTAAAAGAATATAAACAAAAAATAAGTTCTCAAAACTCTTATTTTATGTATGTTTATAAAACTTCTTGTGGTGTATGTCAAGAAATGAAGCCATCAATGAATAAAGTAATCAAACAGGAAAAGGCAGAGATTTTTGCTTTGAATGCTGAAGAACCAAGTAATTTGGATGGAGATTTTTTTGAACAGAATAAACTTAATAAATCACCTACCTTATTATACTACAAAGATGGAAAAGAGCTAGATCGCTTGGAGGGCTTCCATTCCACAGAGGAACTGAATACATTTGTACAAAAATATATGAAATAATTTAAAAGGGGTTATATAGTGGAAACATTAAACGACTTAGTAACTAGATTAGAACATTCGCACCCACATTCTTCTTTATTAAAAGATTTAAGTTTAATACAAGGAAATGAACAATATAACTATATTAATTGGGTAGGTTTAAGCAACAGTCAAAATTTAAATGAACTAGTTTTTCAATATGAAAAGGCACCGTATCCTTCAATTACTTGTGGAATACTTACTTATAATGAAGAGAGATGTATTAAAAGATGTTTAGATAGCCTTGGAAATCAATTTGATGAAATTCTTGTATTGGATTCTCATTCAACAGATAATACTACAAAGATCATTAACCGATATTTTCCAATGGTTAAAGTTGTATATGAGCCTTGGATTGATGATTTTTCCTTTCACAGAAATAAACTTATAAGTTTAACAAGTTCAGAGTGGATTTATTATATAGATGCTGATAACTATTGCGTCGATAGTACGAATAAATTTAAAAGAGTAGCCAAATTGATTCAATTTCTTTCTATAGATTGTATAATTAGTCCGATGATAAAAGAACATATTGGCCATGTATATACTGACAATAGAAAAATGTTTTCTGTAAAAAAAGGGATTCAATTCAAAGGAAAAGTTCATGAAGAGCCTATAAATGCTGATGGTAGTATTCCACAAAATATTACAGTGGATATCATGATTCGCCATGATGGGTATGATCCTGAAGTGATTAATCTGTCCGAAAAAAATGATAGAAATATAAAACTAACAAGACAAATGATGGAAGATGAACCCACTAATCCAAAATGGTTATATTTTTATGCTAAAGAATTACACTATGCGAATGAAGACATGCATATAATTGAAACAAATTTAATAAAAGCAATTGATTTATATAAGCAAAGTACATATAAGAGATATCAAGCTGAAGCAATATTATTATTATGTAATATTTTATTTCAAAAGAGACAAATCCGAAAGTTAAATGAATATCTTGATTTATTAGAAGAACTACAGCCGCTTTGTTCTGATGTGAATTACTATAGGTCACTTATTTTATTTTATGATATTCGATTAAAAACGGGAAAATTGTTAGATGCGCTAAAATTGAGTGAACTCGAAAATAACAAATATAGTTTTATTGATTCATCAAAAGATCACATTAAGGCATTGTTAATAGAGTTATATTGTTCTATAGATGATTGGGAAGGCGCATTTACGTTATTTGATGAACTTCAATCAACAGAGGCTAGAAATAAATTTTTACGTACAGTCAAAACAATAACTACTCATATCAACAAAAAAATATAAGGGAGGTTATTCAAATACTTAGATTATGTTTGTTTATTTCTCTTATTGCTACTTGTGGAAGTCTTTATTTCAGTGAAATTTTGGGTTTTACTCCTTGTAACCTATGTTGGTATCAAAGAATATTCATGTATCCATTAATATTTTTAATTATTATTGCAATGATAAAAAAGGATGATAATATCAAGTATTATATTCGTGTTTTATCGTTCTGTGGTATGATAATTGCTTTGTATCAATGTATCATACAGTATTTCGCTATAAAAAGTACTTTTTGTAGTTTTACAAGTAATGATTGCTCATCGATTCAGACCGTATATATGGGATTTTTAACTATCCCTCAAATGTCTTTAGGTGCTTTTATATTGATTTTTGTATGTTCATTTTATATTAATAATAAAAACTAATATTTCAACATAAGAATCTGTACCAAAAAAATCTTTTTGGTACAGATTCTTATTTTAGTTTTGTAAGTGGCTCCAAAAAGAAGAAATCGTTGCCGTACCCCAACCTAGAGGCGACATATGGTGTAATAATTCTTCATTAAAACTACCAGACTGTTTTTGATATTCAACTGCTTTAGTTAGATGTAAGGTATTCCAAATACTAATAGCATTGATGATTATGTTTAAAGCACTGGCTCTTTGCAATTGATGTTGTATAGTCCGTTCCCTAAGCTCACCTTGTTTTCCGAAGAAAATAGCTCTTGCTAATCCGTTCATGGCTTCTCCTTTATTTAATCCCCTTTGTATTTTTCTTCTTAATGATTCATCCGATATATAATTCAAAATAAAAATTGTTTTTTCTATTCGACCCATCTCACGTAAGGCTATAGCCAAGCTGTTTTGTCTTGAATAAGATCCTAGTTTCCCCATAATAAGGGATGCTGAAACTGTTCCTTCTCTTATTGAGTGAGCTAATCGCAAAACATCCTCATAATTTTCTTTAATGACCTTTGTATTTATTTGTCCACGTAAAATGGCTTCTAATTTTGGATACTCACTTGCTTTATCTATTGTAAATAATTTTGAGTCTGCTAAATCTCTTATTCTTGGGGCAAATTTAAATCCTAATAAATGAGTCAGTCCGAATATTTGATCTGTGTAACCAGCTGTGTCTGTATAATGCTCTTCTATGTTTAAATCCGTTTCATGGTGCAACAAACCATCTAAAACATGAATCGCATCCCTTGAATTAGTATGAATAATCTTTGTGTAGTAAGAAGAGAATTGATCACTAGTAAAACGGTAGATGGTGGCTCCTTTTCCAGTTCCATAATGTGGGTTTGCATCTGCATGTAGTGATGAACACCTAACTGCATTCTCATACCGTCTGATGAGGATGTTGTACCGTCTCCCCAATAGGAAGACAATTGTAATTTGTGATGAAAATTTACTAATACGGCTTGGGCTTTATTCATTGCATCTTCATACATGCGCCATTGAGATACATTGGCTAATTGCTTATATGTAAGTCCGGGTGTTGCTTCAGCCATCTTGCTTACACCTATATTCATTCCCATTCCTAAAAGGGCAGCCATAATAATAATCGTTTCTTCTTTATCCGGTTTTCGATTATTGGAAGCATGAGTAAATTGCTCATGAAATCCTGTTATATAAGCAATATCCATCAGTAAATCGGTTAATTTTATTCTTGGTAGCATCTGATAAAGGCTTGCACTAAACTTTTTTGCTTCTTCTGGTACATCTTTTTCTAAGCGTGCAAGTGACAGCTTTCCTTTATCAAGAGAAACTCCATCTAACTTGTTGGAATTGGCAGTTAACCACTTTAACCTTTCATTAAGGCTGCTGGTTCTCTCCGTTATATAATCTTCGAATGATAAACTAACTGATAATCTCGTATTCTCTTTCGTTTGATTCCATGTAAATTCGGAAAACAAATATTCCTCAAAATCTCTATATTGTCTGCTGCCAACAATGGAAACATCTCCTGCCCGAACATGCTCCCGAAGTTCTGTTAAAACAGCCATTTCATAGTAATGACGATTGATTGTTGTACCATCATTCTCGTATAAATGCTTTTTCCAACGTTTTGAAATAAAATCCACAGGTGAGTCATCAGGTACTTTTCGTTTTCCGGATTCGTTCATTCCTCGGATAATCTCTACAGCTTGTAAAAGTGGCTCATTTGCCTTTGTAGAATGAAATTCCAACACCCTTAATAGCGTTGGCGTATATTTTCTTAGTGAATAAAATCGTTTTTGCAGTAAGTCTAAATAATCATAGTCAGCAGGACGTGCAAGCTCCTGGGCTTCTTCGACCGAAGAGACAAAAGAATTCCATTCAATAACGGATTCTAAAACCTCAAAAACGTCTAATTTTTCCTGTTTTGCTTTGATCAAAGCTTGTCCGATGTTCGTAAAGTGTATAACTTTCTCATTCAGCTTTTTACCGTTCAGTTTCTGAATTTCCTCTTGAGCCTTACGACCTTTTGATAAGAGACTAAGTATTTGTCTGTCATGAATTTCAAAAGCTTTATCCGTCAAATCTTGATTAAGATGTAATAAATAGACGGTTAGTATTGAATATCGTTTATTTTCCTGAAAATCACGGAATGCATAAGGTTCATATCTTGAACCCAAGCGAGACAGCTGTAACAGGCGATTGCGGTGCAAATGATTAATTTGCACCGTTTCTAATTCCATTCCTCGTATGTATTCGAGTCGTTCTATTACTTTTAAAAAGGTTTCGGGTGAAGGATGTCCCGGTGGTTCTTTTAACCAATCCAATATCGTTTTATTGGATTCTGACGAATGCTGCAAGGTAATAATATCTTCAAGTTTTTCTTTTTGTTCATTTGTTAGGGATTGACTAACCGTGTTAAATAGCTTCTTTTCAGCCATTGCCCTTGCTTCCCACACTATTCTTTCAAGTGTAGTGATAGCAGGCAGTATGATTTTGTTTTTTCTTAGAAAATCTATGCATTCATGTAGTAGATGAATGGCATCACCATTTTCCAAAGCCAATTGATGTAGGTGCTTAAATGTCATTCTATATTCTTTCAGAGTAAAAGTTACTAGTTTATATTCAATTCGAATTTCTTTCAAATGATCCCAAAGTGTATTGTCTCTTTGAGGATAAAGCTTTAGCGAGGATGGACTAGCACCGATTTGTTTTGATATATAATGTATGACTGAATCCGGGATGTTTTTGATATGAGTGTATGGCCAACCGGGATATCGAAGAACAGCTAATTGAACGGTGAACCCTAAACGGTTTTCTTCTCTCCTTCGCTTATTGATAATTTCTAAATCCCGTTTGGAAAAAGTGTAGTAGGTTCCTAGCACCCACTCGTCTTCAGGAATTTGCATAAGGACCTGTCGCTGTTCCGATGTAAGCAATTCTCTACCTCTCGCAACTTTCATACAGTATCATCTCATTTCTGTAATTGTTCAGTTAATTAGTTCAATTATAAATCAATAGAGTGTACTCTATTGATACAATTATAGTAGACTGATAAAATCATAGTTAAGAGTGTCTCATAAGACTTATCTCAAAAATGAGGTGATATTTTGCGGAAAATTGGTTATATACGTGTCAGTTCGACTAACCAAAATCCTTCAAGGCAATTTCAGCAATTAAACGAAATCGGGATGGATATTATTTTTGAAGAAAAAGTTTCTGGTGCAACAAAGAATCGCGAGCAACTTCAAAAAATGTTGCAGGATTTACAGGAAGGCGACATTATTTATGTTACAGACTTAACTCGGATCACTCGGAGTACGCAGGATTTATTTGAATTGATTGATTTAATACGAAGGAAAAAGGCAAGCTTAAAATCACTCAAGGATACATGGCTAAATTTATCAGAGGATAATCCATACAGCCAATTCTTAATTACAGTAATGGCTGGTGTGAACCAATTAGAGCGCGACCTTATCCGTATGCGTCAACGTGAAGGGATTGAGTTAGCAAAGAAAGAAGGAAAGTTTAAGGGGCGTTTAAAGAAGTATCATAAAAATCACGCAGGGATGAATTATGCAGTAAAACTATATAAAGAAGGCGGCATGACTGTAAATCAAATTTGTGAAATTACTAATGTATCTAGGGCTTCATTATATAGAAATCTATCGGAAAGAAACAAATAGTTTGTCCTGATTCTATCAAAAGGTGTATTTTTTCACCAACATTTTTAGGCATGAAATGTCGGTAATTATTATCTATTTTGTTTTAAAGTAAATATTGAAAGGGAGTAAACTTATGGATTGGCTAGAAAGAATGAACAATGCGTTAAACTACATTGAAAATAGCCTGGATGAAGAAATAGACTACAAAGAGATTGCAAAAGCAGCTAACTGTTCTGAGTTTCATTTTTCAAGAATGTTCTCTTCAATCTCAGGTGTATCGCTATCAGAATATATTAGACGAAGACGGTTAACACTTGCAGCATTTGAAATTCAAAAAAGTGATATTCGGATCATCGATGTGGCAATTAAATATGGTTATATTTCTTCTGATACTTTCTCACGTGCTTTTCAAAAAATGCATGGGGTAACCCCTTCCAATGCTCGTAATAGAGGGGTACAGTTAAAAGCCTTTCCCAAAATTTCCTTTCAAATTTCTATTAAAGGAGATACCGAGATGGACTACAGAATTGAAAACCTTGATTTTGAATTAAGAATTGTCGGAAAAAGCAAGCCAGTAAAAACAAGCAGAGCATTTAAAACAATCCCTACGCTTTGGAACACTGCGAAAAAAGATGGATTTATGCAAGAACTAGTAGATATGTCATGGGAAAATCCAAAATGCACGCTTGAAAGCCTTCTGGGGGTTTGCGGAAAAGAAGCTGCCATCACAGATGAACAATTTTCCTATTTCATGGGCGTAAGATACGATGGGGAATCCCCAGAAAATATGGAGACGCTTATTATTCCCGCAAGTACATGGGCAGTTTTTCCGAACATAGTGGATGCATGGAAACGTTTATATTCCGAGTGGGTCCCTACCTCCGAGTATGAACTTGCAAATTTACCGTGTATAGAATGTTATTACGGTCCGAAGCATAAACCAAGACACGAACTCTGGGTCCCTGTTATCCCGAAGTAAATTACATATTCAGTAATAGAATGCTGTTTATGGAGTAACGAAAAAAGAGCCTAATTTCTCAATTTAGGTGATGGGAAATCAGGCTTTTTATATTGGAAATTCCTTATCGTTGTAAATCCGCATTTTCCTGACGCCACCCCGTTATGTACGCGTCAGTTCGACTAGCCAAAATCCTTCAAGACAATTTCGGCAATTGAACGAAATTGGAATGGATATTATTTATGAAGAAAAAACTTCAGGAGCCACAAAAGATCGTGAACAACTTCAAAAAATGTTAGAGGATTTACAGGAAGGTGACATTATTTATGTTACAGATTTAACTCGGATCACTCGAAGTACGCAAGATTTATTTGAATTGATTGATTTAATACGAAATAAAAAGGGAAGCTTAAAATCACTTAAGGATACATGGCTAGATTTATCAGAAGATAATCCATATAGCCAATTCTTAATTACGGTAATGGCTGGTGTTAACCAATTAGAGCGAGACCTTATTCGTATGCGTCAGCGTGAAGGAATTGAGCTCGCAAAGAAAGAAGGGAAGTTTAAAGGACGGTTAAAGAAATATCATAAAAATCACGCAGGAATGAATTATGCAGTAAAGCTATATAAAGAAGGAAATATGACTGTAAATCAAATTTGTGAAATTACAAATGTATCTAGAGCTTCTTTATATAGAAAGCTATCGGAAGGAAAAAAATAAGCATTCATTACTTATATTAAAAATTTCCGGGGATTGTGAAACAACGTACCTAACCAAGCAGGCTATTTCTATAAGGAAGTATCAATATTTGTTTATCTAACTAGGCACGATCATCAAAGGGTTCCGAGTACATTTTAACGGAGATATACGCTAAACTCAGATTTAAAGCAAGGCTGTATTTTCCGAGAACACTTTATAAAAAACAACCTTAGTCAATCACAAACGAAGGTTGTTTTTATAAAGTCATGGTCTAATTAAAACAATTGCTGTCCCAAGAGCATACTTGAGACTGAAAAGGCACCAGCAGGTGGTAAAACATTAGTATATATGGGAGGTCCCAAACGGGGTGTAAAGGTTGTAGCAATCCAATTTCCATATTCACCAGCCAGCAAAGAGGGAGGTTTCATTATAAACCGTCCACTTAAAACGAAATGCCGAATGCTTATAGCGGTCTCATCAAATATTGTCAAGTTGCCAAAAAAGGAGGCATATGGTGAATCGAAACTTATTTGTTTAGCGCTTTCGTCCCAATACCCATTAATCGGAATAGGTATACCACGAAAATTAACTGTACCTACTACTTTGTTGTCTACAATGGAATCAATGGTAAGTATACCTCTAATAATGGATCTCCCCGCAATAGAAGCATCAATCCCCCATACGGATGGAAAGGGGATACTAACTTTGGCTGTCTTTGGAATTTTCAAAATTAACCTCTCCTTGATTATTTTATGTATGGATTGAGTTGTATTTAATCATAATCCTGTAGTAATGATACAGTATATGCACAGAGAATCACTTAGGTGTTTTGTTAAGAAAGAAGCATCAATAATCAATCAGCCTACTGTCTAGATGAAAAGAGTTTGCCTGACCCACGAAAAATATGGAACATTAATTCCTGCTGCTCATACATATGGTCTCGCATTTGGAAAATTTCTTAGCTTTAAAATAAATCATCTGATTCAATGAAATGTAATGCCTATCATCACCTATTTTTATATGTACCTCAGACGAATTCCTATACCTCCGTTACTCTTCGATCATATTGTATTTGTACGAGGTGGTGTAAAATGTTTAAATTATATTTAGATCCTGGTCACGGGGGAGTGGACCCAGGAGCTATTGGCAATGGGATGCAGGAAAAAGAAATTACCTTAAATATTTCCCATAGCATCCGGAATCTCTTGGAAAACCATTATGAAGGCCTGCAAATTAAAATGAGTAGAACAGCAGATATTACGCGCAGCTTGAAAGAACGTACAGATGATGCGAATGCTTGGGGTGCAGATTATTTTCTATCCATCCACGTTAATGCATTTAACGGTTCAGCTCATGGGTATGAAGATTATATTCATAACAGTTTGTCTGATTCATCGAGAACAGCGTTAATTCGGGACATTATGCATGAAGAAATTGTCAAAGTAAATAACTTGCATAACCGTGGTAAAAAAAAGGCCGATTTCCATGTACTGCGAGAAACCAGAATGCCCGCTTTATTAACGGAGAACGGATTTATTGATCATGCAAGCGATGCCCAAAAATTAAGAGACCCGAATTGGCGGCAAGCGGTTGCCCAAGGGCATGTTAATGGGTTAGCACGCGCGTTTAATTTGAAGAGAAAATCGACTAATCTGAAAAGCAATATGGCTATTAAACGTGTAATTGTTGACGGTGTGCAAGTAGGTGCTTACGCAGAAGAAGAAAATGTGTTGAGAACTGTAAAACGCAACCTGAGAACAGCACAAAGGATTATTATTGAAAATGTGTAGTTTCGTTGGGAAAACGGTTGCTTGACTGCGAGCACCTTAAAGTTTTATCAAAATGGATAACTAGGCTGGATGAACAAAATATACGCTAAGCCTTTGATGTGACGGGCTTAGCATTTTTTTCTTGCTCTAAGTTAGTCCGGCCGATATAAGCCAGGACTAGCTTAATATCAGATGAATAGAACGAAGTTGTTGAGGGAATTATAGGGGTACAGCCAACATTTCGGAAGTTTTGTACGCTAAGCGAATTTTAACTAAAAAAAGTCGAATTCCTGTACGCTAAGGAACCGACTTTTTTTAACTGACTTGTTCAACTAAACAAGCTACCGTTTGAAATAGAACTTTATACTTCACTATTAATAAGGATTTCACAAGTTAAATTAAGTTAGAATCTTTCCATATTCTTATACAATTAACTAAGGTTTTTTTTTGGAAAGAAAGTTTATATATATCTGGCATAGCAAGCTTCTTCCAGAATTCAAAATCGTATTGTTCATCAAAATAATTCATCATTAGTACCATAATATTTCCATGTGTTCCTACAACAACATTTTTGCCTTCATATTTATCTAAAGCCATTTCAATGCCTTTAATTCCTCTTTGTTGGGCACTCTTGTTTGACTCTCCACCTTCCCAAGAAAAATCAGGGTTGTCCCAAACCTTTCTAATTGCTTGCTCAAAATCATTAACATCTTCCTTCGTTAGCTTTCTTTCTTTAAATTCATCTACAATTTGAATCTCCCTGCCCAGTGTTAATGCTATTCCTTCAACCGTTTGTATAGCCCTTAAATATGGACTTGAGATAACATGATCAATGTTTTCTTCTCTTAGTAACTCTTTGACTTTGTAAGCATCTTTTAGTCCTTTTTCTGATAAGGGTCTTTTTAATTCCTCTGGTGTGTAAGTAGAATGGGCATGTCTAACCAAATACAAATTTGTTAGCATTGGAACCTCCTAATAATATGTATAATTATTTATAAATCCTTTTTTGTGGAATCACTCCTCTAACACCACCTGTGGGGTCATTAATATCGTTAAAGTATCTTGGTATTAAGTGTATGTGACAATGAAAAATCGTTTGACCTGCTGTCTCCCCACAATTCACTCCAATGTTGTAACCTTCCGGTTTATACCTTGAATCCAATAATGATTTACTTCTCTGAAAACAACGGTGGTAAAATCCCTAATAACAACGGTGTGAAATTCCCCAATAATAACGGATAATTATCTCAAAAACAACTTGGAGTGTAGAGAGATAATGATCAAGGATGGGGAATTTTTTATGATTAAAGAGTATCACTCAAAAGGTTGGACTCAGATTGCTATAGCAGAATTAACAGGCTTTGATCCAAAAACAATACGAAAATACTTAAATCAAAATGAGTTACCAAAGAAAAAAAAACAACCTCACGGTAAATTGAAAACAAGCCTTTTAGATCCATATAAAGACTATTTATTAAGACGGTTAAAGGAAGGTACCACTAACTGCGAAGTGCTTCTTGAGGAAATTCAATCTATGGGTTATCCAGGAAAGATGACTTTTCATCAGACCTTATCGCCAGAAACCAAAGAAACAATCGAGTATCCGTTTTGAAACACCTCCTGGAAAGCAAGCACAGATGGACTGGGCAGAGATTGGAGAACATGAGGTTGATGGGAAGAAACAAAAGCTTTATGTATTTATCATCGTTTTAGGTTACTCCCGTATGAAATACATGGAAATTACAAATACGATGAATATGGAGCAGCTAATGAAATGCCACATGAATGCATTTGCCTATTTTAACGGCGTTCCTGAACACATACTCTATGACAATATGAAAACGGTAGTCACCTTACATAGTCCAACACAAATACGTTTTAATCGAAAGTTCGAAGAATTCCTAGCTTACTATGGAGTTGTTCCGAAAGCGTGTAAACCAGCAAGACCACAAACCAAAGGGAAAGTAGAAAGTGCGGTTGGTTACCTTAAGAAGAATTTTCTGCAAAGAAAACAAAAGAATACACTTCATGAGATGAATGAGATGTTAAGTGGATGGCTGGACAAAGTGGCCAATAAAAAACCGAATCAAACGACGCTTGAGCCACCTCTACAGCGTTTTGAAGAGGAACAAAAACACTTATTACATTGGAATACGAGACCCTTATTCCCAATAAGTAAATGGAAGGTTACTTACGTAACGGAAAGCAGCATGATTTCTTATAATGATCGAAACTATTCGGTTCCTTATCGTTATAAAGGGATGGAAGTAAAGGTGAAGGAAACTCTTGATCATCATTTAGAGATCTATTTTGATCTAGAGTGCATCGCTACTCATCCGATTATTTCTGGGATCAATAAATCATTAACGGATATCAACCACATAAAGAACATAAAAAAAGAGCCAGATGTGACACAAAACGGTTTGGCGACCCGTCACATTCAGCCCTCTAATCATGAAGTGGAACAACGTTCACTTCACGTGTATGAAGAACAATTAAAAGCTGGTGATCACAAATGAACGCACAACTTATAACTGAACGTCTTAAGAAAGTTGGCTTGGTTTACATAGCCAATCAATTAGATGGCATCCTAGAAGATGCCTCTAAACATAATGTAACATATTCTGAATTTCTAAACACCCTTCTTCAACATGAAATTGAACACAAAGAAGGTGCAGCACTAGAAACTAGAATAAAGAAATCAAAGCTACCGTTTCACAAGACTATCGAAGACTTTGACTTCTCATTTCAACCAAGTGTTAGCGAACGGCGTGTAAAAGAAGTAATAACTGGTCGTTATATTGAGAATGGAGAAAATATCTTATTATTAGGACCGCCAGGTGTTGGTAAAACCCACTTGGCGATAGGTTTCGCTATCGAAGCACTTCGTCAAGGATACACAGCTTACTACACCCGGGCCGATGATTTCATTACTTCCTGCCGCAAGGCAGAACAAAGGGGAACCACTTCTCGCCTGGTCCGATCGTTAAGTAGGTGCGATGTACTCATAATTGATGAAATGGGATACTTTCCGTTTGATGAGTTAAGTGCAGATTTATTCTTTCGTATCATTTCAAAACGTTATGAAAAAGGGTCAATTATTTTAACCTCTAACAAATCGTATATTGAGTGGGGGAAAATATTTGGCGATGACGTCCTAGCAACAGCGGTTTTGGATAGATTGTTGCATTACTCCACAACTTTCAATATCAAAGGACAATCATTTAGACTTCGTGAAAAGCAAAAAGCCGGCATACAACCGGCCGTTAATTAGTAATAGGGAATTTTGGACCGCTGAAATTAGGGAAAATAGAACCGCTGTTGACATCTCAATACTAATTTATCTATTGAAAGTTTTTCTTCAATAGTTAAACCAAAATAATCCTCACAGTGTCTCTTCGGTACTATTAACATATGACCTTTATTTACTGGGAATTTATCATAAAAACATTTAGCTTTATCATTTTCAAATACAACACTTTCAATATGGCCTAGTCACAGGGTTGCTGCTCTAGTCCGTCAGATGATTTACATAAAATGTAATTTCTGCAACCGACTTACTGAGGCAACCCTATAGCGCCTTGTCTAAATACCTATACAGCGTGGTCTTACTGATACCAGTCGCCACTGTAATTTGCTTAATTGTATAGTCTTTACTCTTATACATCTTAACAGCCATTTCCACTTTATCTTCTTTCTTAGTAGGTCTCCCACCTTTCTTTCCTCTTGATCTTGCTGCTTGAAGACCAGACTTTGTTCGTTCAGGGGTCCCGCCAACCAAATGACATAAAACCCACGTTAAGACATTTTTTGGAATTCAAATCCTTGATTTAGGTACGCTAAGGGTTGTAACTAAAATGAATATTTTTGCTATAGACGGCAATATTAGGGTGAGTACCAGCGAAGCTGTCACCATTTGCAATAAGGATACGTTAAGATTACAATAAGTTGTTTAAGTTTAACACTTACAATACGCATATCCACCGTACTGTTTTAGATTGATAATATATATTTTCATACTTAGATTCCATTATTATGTATAATAAAGTTAAAAAAATAATGACGCCACTTATGGAGAGTGTATTATGTCAAAAAATGATTCTACCAATTTCGTTTTACATGCAAAAAGTGACCAATTTTACTGGGAAGGAATTGGCCAACTGTCCATAAAAACATTTTCAAATGGTAAAGCCCATTATAAGACTAATAAAGGCATGTTTGCTGTTGAAGAAAGTAGATACCTACTCCTTAATAAAGGTTCATACACAATTTCAATTGATGAAACGAAGGATGTGGAATCTTTTTGTATTTTCTTTAAAGATGGGTTTGAAGCCGAGGTCTTTAATTCATTAAAAGAAACAAACGATAATCTTCTAAACGATCCATTTATGGATACGAGTTCTATTGTTTTTTTTGATAAAACCTATCATAAAAATAATACTTTATCTTTTCAACTTGAAACTTTCAAACATATTTTACCTAGTCTCGAAATTAATTCTGTTGGTTATGAGGAACAATTTCATAAGTTAATGCAATATATTTTGAATGAACATTTTAATACATACAAGGAAGTTGAATCTTTAAGTGCAATAAGGACCTCTACACGTGAAGAATTATATAGAAGGATATGTATAGCCCATGATTACATAAGAGCTTATTATGACAAAACTATTAAATTAAATGACATTGCACGAATTTCTTGTCTATCTCCAAATCATTTATTAAGAACATACACACAAATATATGGTAAAACTCCTCATCAGCATATTTCAGAGTTTAGAGTAACAAAAGCAAAACAACTATTATCAGAATTAAGTAATAATATGACCGATATAACCTTTAAACTTGGATTTCAAAATCCTGTATCCTTTAGCAAAATGTTTAAGCAACATGTTGGCATATCTCCTAAAGAATATCGAAAAAAGGTGATATTGGATAAGAAAAATTAGGTAAAATAATTTATCCTTTTAATAATAAGATATTTTGAAGGGAGCAAATTTTTATGGAAACTAATATAATCCAAAAAATTGGACAAATTGGAGTACCTGTAAAAGATTTAAATAGAGCACTAGATTTTTATAAAGAAAAATTAGGTCTCTCACTTTTGTTTAACACTAATAGTATGGCATTCTTTGAATGCAACGGATTGCGTCTCATGTTAACACTTCCAGAAAAAGAGGAATTCGCTCTTTCAAGTTCAGTAATTTATTTTGAAGTAAATAATATTAAAGATACTTATGAACGCTTATTAGGTAAAGAAGTTACTTTTATCGACGAACCACATGTTGTAGCTAAAATGGGACAAACAGAAACATGGATGGGTGTTTTTGCCCATCCCCCCGAAAAGGTGGAATAAGGAGTACCTCACTGAAAGATTAGGGAAGTACTCCTTAAACATCGCTTACTCTGTTTCCGATATTACGTTTAATTGGGCTAATTCTTGAATAATTGCATCCAAATCAACAGACTCTTGTTGTATATTAAACTCGTATCTTCCATAGAAGTTAATATGTTGCCATGCAACTGGGGATATTTTTTTCATAACATCCGAATCTAGAGCCTTTGTTTCTCTGTAAGCCAACATATTAGATAAAATACTGGCATTGTAATAAATAATGCAATTGGAGAGTAAGCGACTGCATTCGCCCCAAATATGTTGATCATTTTCATTTTTGAAACGTAATTTTCCAAAATTGGCAAAGGATACTGCTTTGCGTAATTTATGATAACTTTCCCCTCGATTTAATGCCTTTTGAACATTCCGGCGTAAAGGGGGAGAATCAATATAATCCAAAAAATATAGACTTCTTATGATGTTATCGTACTCCCATAAAGCACGTTTGGTTTTGTTCTTCCGTGCATAAGCGCTTAGCTTACCAATAATAATGCTTTGTGTGGTTGTTTTAACTGCAAGGGATAACATAATTCGTTGAATATTTTCCCATTCCTCTATAATAAGATTCGTATTAATCTTTCGAACTGGCTTGATCAGGTTATCTCCATATTGGCTTGGATGTTTGAATCCGTAAAGAGATTTGTTGACCTTATCGTGAATATCCTTGTAGCGAGGCGCAAACTGATAACCAAAAAAGTTCAGGATAGCAAAATTCACTTCATTGGTTCCATGTGTATCCGTGGAATGCACATCAGGCTGAATATCAGTTGTGTTGTTAAATAAAATATCAAATACATAATGACTTTCATGCTCATTGGCCCCAATAATTCGAGCATTAACAGGGATATGGTTGGCTACCATTGTGTAGGAAACAATCCCTTTACCAAGACCAAAGTATTTAGGTGAATGACGGGAATTAATGGTATTGATTCGAGTCTCAACTTTCTGCCCGTCACTACTAGAATGAATCGTCTCCCCAATGTCATAATGTTTAAAGATTGGGAGTTTGGCTATTGCATTACTGATACAATCATTCGCTTCTTTTAAAGTCTCCAGACGAATAAAGTTATCAGATGTGGCAGCCAGTAACGGATAGCTAATATCAGAAATTTCCCCCATTCTCCCTAACCCCATGTTGGTTCCCCAAGCAATCAGACAGGCGACAAGAATTCGATTGTCTTTATTCTGTTTGGCATAACGTCCCAAGATGTGCTCAAATGAGTCAAGGAATTGACAGTGCTGTTGAACAAAATGCAAGACACTCCTAATGTCTATTTGCTTTAATGTATCGTAGAATGAGTGATTAATAGATTCTGTGTCACGAGTATAAGGTAATGTCCATCGGGTATGTGAACCCCGTTTTTTGATTTGAAGATGCTCATTTTTCCCAGATGAAATACTCTGGTTAACTTTAGTAATGCGATCTTCTAATCGCTTCTCAAGCTCCACTAAATGACTATGAATGGGTTGGTTGAAAATCGTCAGACCAGTGTCAGCGATCAACATTTCTTTCTGTTCCCATTGACGATCATTGATCAGGTCATCCTCAAAACTGCGAAATCGGATACTATCACGACAAAAAATATCTCCTGCTTCCAAACGGTTGCGTAGGAGGCGATAGACTAAAAATTCATATCGATCTGCTAAAATTGTTTTTTGTTCATAGATATAACGCTTCACACCATCGGATATGAAACCATTTGGCAAATCATCTGAGTGATATTGTCCTAACGCTTTATTCTTATTAAAAGCAGTTTTCATAAAATTCACTGCTTTAATTAATGGATCATTTGGTGAAGGAGCTACGAAATCAACCTGCAAAAATATAGGTCTTAAATAACGTTTAAATCGTCGTGCCTGCTGACCAATATGTTCCCATTGGAAGGCAGTTTCATCATATTTTATATTTGTAGTAATCTGTTTGGCTACGGATTCCAGTTTCTGACGTTCCAAAATAGTAAATGCACGGTCTTGAATATCCCTAAAGGGAGTATTGGCAGGAATATGATCATCAGTGAATATTTTAAGCAGTTCCCCTGCTTTTTTGATGTCTTGATTACTCTCTGTATAGCACTCGTAAACTCGTTCTTTTGCTGCTAATTTAGCTTCATCTGCATACCCCCTTACACTATATATGAGGGTATTGATCAGGTTGTCATGCATCCGTTGATAACGATGGGATACAAAACATAACAAATAGACATAAACAATCCATACATTCAGCCGTTTGAGCTTGTAGACAGAGTAGTAACTTACTAATGAAGCATAGTACTTGATGCTTTCGTTGGAAATACCTAACTTTGGTAACAGTTCTTGAGCAAGGTAATATAAATGCTGTATTTGTTTACCACGATTCATTTCAAGCTTTATTTCAGTGGCGCTAAAGTCTTTCGGTTCGTGTTTCAGTAGTGTTATTTCATACAGCCCTGAAGAATCTTCAAGTAATCGATCTAAGGATTCCATATCATTCTGTTTTAGATGATCCTGCATCAATGAAATTAATCGGTTTTGCTCATGGGTTATTGCCTGTCCTGTCATATCTTGCATAAAACTATAGCCAGGAACAACAATGCAGTTTTCAGACAAATAATTCATGATTTCTCGAAAGATGTAAATCGGCTTACCACAAAACGCCGCAGACTTTTGAGCTTTTTCCTCCATCTTACGCCGTTCTTCGGCACCGCAACTGTGGTAGTTAAATAATTTAAGAATCAATTGTTGTTGTTTTAACCTAGTGGACTTATCAATTGAACTCAAGTCATCAATTTGACTGTTGTTGAAATGTTCCTTCAGAATATATTGAAGATCCTCTTCTACCTCATGGAGGTCAAATGTAAAAAATAGTTGTCTGGCTTTGAAATAACCCAGTTGTAAAACGAAATAAGCCTTAGATTTGACAGAACGCAATGTGTGTAGCAGCTCTTTCTCTGGCTGTGAAAGAGAAAAATAAGAACAGCGATCTTCGTATGAGAAACCTGGTCTGTCATAAATGATCTTTACTTCATCTTCGCTAAGAATCCTCAACCGTTTTTGGGTAGTTGTATTATTCTCCATATTCATATTCCAATCTCAAATTCCCTGACTACTTTATAAAATGAGTTCTTTTTCAACCCAAGTAAACACATGAACTCAACGCCCGTGATCTCTTTATTTTTCCACTTCGGATAGTGAGAATCTAATAATTGGCGCTGTTCATGGGAAAGGGTCCGTAAATTAAGCTTTGGTCGTCCCAAATGTCTACCTTGAGATTTGGCGAGCGCTATGCCTTCGGCTTGGCGCTGTTTGATTTTTTTTCGTTCTTGTTCGGCCACATAAGAGAGAAGGTTTAGAAACTGATCTTCCATTAACTTTCCGATATCTCCCATCTCTCTATATTTACGACTATCAAATAACGTTTCGTTTTCCAACACGACAATATCTGCTTGAATGTTCCTTGTAATGTGTTTCCATTCATAGATAATCCCTTCGTAATCCCTCCCCAATCGATCTAGGGCATCCAGATAAAGGAGATCCCCTTTCCGCAGGATACGCTTCATCGTCTGGTAGCTGGGGCGATTAAAGTCTTTTCCACTTTGTTTATCAACAAAGATCATTCGCTCTTCGATGCCTAAAGCTAACATTTTTTTGATTTGACGTTCTTCATTCTGATCTGTAGATGAAACGCGAACATAACCGATCTTCACAATGAACTTCCTCCAGAAGATATATTTTCTTCTACTATTTTACTATATTTAGTTTCTAAAGGTATGACGATTTTAGTAAACGTTTATAAAAATATTTTCATAGATTTATAAACGCAAGAACCACCCTTTATTAGACAGGTTTTAAAAGTACACCTTTATAAACAAAAAAGAACCCAAAGAATTGAGTGTGGAATTTTTGCTCCACGTACGGACCATTTAGTTGAACAAGAGATAAATTAAATAGCTAAGGATTGTGAAGTATTTTATAATGATGAATGCTTTTTATTTTAGTCTAAAAATAAGAATAAAAGGGGTTGTTTAAAAAAAACAATAATATATTGCATATGGATAATGATTTATTGTAAAACGATAAATAAGTGAGGTGCATTTTTATGAAACGAGGAACAACTGTTTTTTTAAAGATAGCTGTTTTTCTTATTGGGATTACGGTACTCGCCTTGTGTATATTTTGGTTGCCTTGGTTAGCAAATGATACGGCAGAAATGTTTCCGGAGTTTGCTTTTTTGCAATATCCTGTATTAATCGGTTTGTATGTAACTGTGATACCATTTTTCCTTGCTCTGTATCAAGCTTTAAAACTTTTAAACTACATTGAAAATAACAATGCTTTTTCGGAATTGTCTGTAAAGGTTTTGAAATATATAAAATACTGTGCAATTACAATCAGTATCTTATATTTGATAGGGACCATCGTTCTTATGTCTCAAAACGCCTTACACCCAGGAATAGCAATTATCGGATTAACAATTATTTTTACTTCTGTTGTTATTGCAGTCTTCACTGCGGTTCTTCAGAAATTATTAAAAAACGTTTTAGATATAAAATCAGAAAATGATTTTACGGTCTGAGGTGAAACAGTGGCAATTATAATCAATATCGATGTGATGTTAGCTAAAAGAAAAATGAGTGTAACAGAACTATCTGAAAGAGTTGGAATCACAATGGCTAACCTTTCTATTTTGAAAAATGGAAAGGCTAAAGCGATTCGATTATCAACTTTAGAAGCTATTTGTAAGGCATTGGACTGTCAACCTGGGGATATTCTTGAATATCAAAGTGACATTGACAATCAAGAATCAACCATTTGATAGTTTAAACACATTAAGAAGGAATGTCATAAAATTGTTGAATTTTAACTAATGATAGTTGGCTAAAAGAGAGGAATGGACTAAATGGCTAAAGAAATGTTTGTGCAAATAAGTGATTGTAAACTATATGCTAAATTGATAGGGGAAAATAATGGAAAACCAACAATAATAATGGACGCTGGATATGGAGACTTTTCCAAGGCTTGGGATTCAGTAATTGGGGATATTTCAATGCTCTCTAATGTTCTAATTTATGATAGAGCAGGACTTGGGAAAAGTGAAACAAGTTCAAACCCCAGAACCAGCCGTGAGATGGTAAAAGAATTGAAGGAACTTCTTATTGAAGCCAATATTAAACCTCCGTACATATTAGTTGGTCACTCATTTGGTGGAGTTAATATGCGGATATATGCAACTGAATATCATAATGAAGTTTGCGGACTTGTCTTAGTTGACTCTACGCCTGAAGATTACAGAGAAAGATTTCTCCCAACGATGTCACAAGATTTTCAACAAGCATACAACAAGCAATTTGTTTATGAAGGCAATTATGATGAATTTATGGAAAGTCTAAAGCAATTAAAAGAAACCAGACTTAAATTAAATGTCCCATTAATTGTTCTTTCAGCTGGTAAGAAAGCTCATTATTCAAAGGAATCACAAGAGTTATGGAATGACATGCAGAGAGAGATTCTTGAAATATCCTCAGATGGTGAATTGGTGATTGCTGAAAACAGTGCTCATTTTATACAAAATGATGAACCAGAAGTAGTAGTTAGTGCGATAAAAAAGCTAATTGACATTTTTAAAAATTAAATTGTGGAGGATAATACTTAAACCTTAAACTCCCTCAGTTTAATACGATTTTCTCCCAACCCAAATACTCGCTATCGGGGTGCGTTAGTTTATTAAGTAATTTTATGGAAGAGGTCAGAATTTAGTTATTCCATTAAATGGCGCTATTCTTGCATAAGGAAGCGCCTTTTAACGGGGATTTGTTTTTAGGGAGATCCCTTAATCCACCTTTTCGAGGGGATGGGCAAAAACACCCAAGTTATTTTTATCTATATTGTGTTTATTGTAGCAGTAAATATTTTAGGGAAATCAGCTCTAGCCCAACTTACCCCTCATGATTTTGGAGCGATTCTTTTTTTATCTTAATCGAAAGTTAAAGGAAAGTAGATATCCTTTACCTGAGCTGTTGTCTAATTTAAGAACAACAGGATATCCGGATATTCACGATAATGAATATGCGATTTTGGAAGCAACAGGTGAAATTAGCATTTTTCCAAGAAAAGAATTAGTTCCTATTACTCCAAAAGATTTACATATGAAAGTGGAATACCGCGGATTACCCATAGCCGTTGTCATTGAAGGGAAAGTGCAAAAGCGTAAATTAAAATTTATCAACAAAAATGAAAAGTGGTTAAAGGAAGAACTAAAGGCAAAGGGATATCTTCAAATCAAAGATTTTTTTTATGCTGCTGTTAGAGATACCGATCATTCATTAACCATTAACAAAAAAGATGTTAACGACTAATTTTAAGACGATTTCCTCCCAATATAAATTAATGTTTTCTCTTATTTACTTCTTATTGCATTTACCACTTTCATTTTCCAAATTTATAAAAAATTATACCTATATTTAGGAATTTACCAGATGGTAATTTTCAAAATCACTAAGTCTCTAGTTAGGACAGTGCCCAGATCATTACGCCTTTCTTGATGTCAGAACTTTCCCAACCTTAATTCTCTTTTTTTCGTTCTTAATATCTTATACAAGTTCTTATAAAGGTAGTCCATAATATATAACAGACAATCCCTTCATATTCCATACGTATACTGGTTACATAGTTTGTACATGTTAAGAGTAACAGAAGGAGGGATTCCAGTTGGAGTGGATTTTTTATCTATACCTGTTAAATACGTTCTTTATCTTATTCATAGCAATTTGGGAAGTTCGTCGGCCTGCCAAGGCTTTGAATTGGATAATAATCGTCCTTTTTTTACCTGTCATTGGTTTCTGGCTATATCTTAGCATATCAAACCCTAAGTTTATTCATCGAAAAAGATTGACCTGTTCTAAAAATGAATCTAACAAATTACCTGAGACATTCGGTGCTTCAGCATCGGTAATTGCCAATGCTTTACGGCATTTCACTGTGAATGGGCTTCGAATGGGCCAAGTCCAAGTGTTTAACAATGGGATAGCAAAATATGATCAACTCCTTGTATCCCTGCAAAAAGCCCAAGAAACCATTGATCTGGAATATTTCATCTATCGGAACGACCAAATTGGTAATCGAATCACAGAACTGCTAATCGAAAAAGCATTAAATGGAGTGCAGGTTCGTTTTATGAGAGATAGCTTGGGGAGTTATAAATTCCCGCGTGAAAAAATCCGGCAGATGGTTGAAGCAGGGATAGAATGCAGGACAATATTTCCTCTGCGATTTCCCTGGATTTTGTCCAATTGGAATTATCGGGATCATTGTAAGATTGTGACGATTGACAGAAAGGAATCCTTTACTGGCGGTATGAACGTTGGGTATGAATATACAGGATTAAAGCCAGACGTAGGATTTTGGAGGGACACTCATTTGCAAATTATAGGGGAAGCAACAGGCGACTTGCAGACTGTTTTTGATGTTCATTGGGAAATCGCTGTGCCGGAAAGGATAAAATCAAAAACAAATTTGAAAACAAAATCAGAGGTAACGAAAATCAATTCAATCGGCAGAGCAGATCATTCCAAATGGTCAGCCGAATTGGGATCAGAGTTGAGCACCCTTGATGATAAAAAAATGGACATATCCGGAAAAACTAGGACATTGCATAAAGCGTATATCCATACGTTGGAAGGAAACCCTGGAATTCCTACCCCAGTCATTCGGCAAGCTTACTTTATATGTATAACACAGGCGACCAAGACTATTGATTTAACAACACCCTATTTTGTACCAGAAACGGATATTATCATGGCATTAAAGACAGCAGTAACTCGTGGTGTCCGTGTAAGATTGCTGGTTCCTCGCCACAATAATCAAAAAATCGTGGGTCTTGCAAGCCGTACTTATTACGGAGAACTTATAGAAGCTGGAGTTCAAATCTACCAGTACGACAAAGGAATGATACATGCGAAGGTGTTGACCATCGATGAGGAGATTGCTGCCGTAGGCTCAGCAAACTATGATATGAGAAGTTTTCGCCTGAATTATGAGGTGTGTCAAGTCGTGTACAGTGCTGATGTGACAAGGGAACTCACAGAGCAGTTCGAGAGGGATCTTACTGATTCTGTACCATTAAGAATTGAAGACTTGGTGCAACGATCCCTGACCGAGCGCATTGTTGAACAGGGTGCTCGCGTGCTTTCTCCATTATTATAAGTTGAAAAAACCGGTATTATTTATCTTTCTGATTTTAATTAGCTTACATGTTGTAATATAAATATTTTAAAACATGAGGATTTTTGAAATCGAGTGAAATATAAAATGGAGGAATAAATTTTGGGTGAAGTTTTTTTGGGTTTACTGGCAATCAAAGTCATAGTAGGTTTTGCAACTTTATTTTTTATCATTATCATAACAGGCAGAACATCCATCTATCAGTTAAACCCCGTTTCACTTAGTTTTTGTGTTAGTACTTGGAGATTTTTTAGGAAATAACATTTATGAAGATAAGGTAGGGATTTTTCATTTTTTATATGCCATCGGATTGTGGACGTTTCTTATGTTGGGAATAGAGTTTATGACTCTAAAAAATAAATCGACACGTTCTCTCTTATTAGGCAATCCTAACATCATCATTCGAGATGGTGTTATGGACAGAAAGTTACTTACAAAGAACAAATTGGATGTAAATCAAGTATTGAGTATACTCCGTCAAAATAATGTCTTTTCAGTTCGCGAAGTCAAATACGGTATATTGGAAGCTAATGGGCAAATAAGTTTATTATTAAAATCCAAGTATCAAAAACCAGATCTCAATCTTCCAGAAAGTCCAGTAGACCTCCCAACATCGTTAATTATAGATGGGGAAATTTTATGGGATAATTTACATGAACTCGGATTTGATCAACAGTGGTTAGATAACCAATTAACTACCAATGGATATGATAATGTAAAGCGTATACTTTACGCAGATTGGCGAGAGCGTGAAGGCATACATGTAAGTCCTAAATAAAATTTGTTAGGATAAGAGCACATCAATTTTCTTGGTGAATATAAACTTTAGTCTTCAACAATCAGGCGCTTTAATGAAGTAACTAAAGCCTAATTTTTCACTTATAACACCGAGAAATTAGACTTTTTATATTTTGGTTTCCTTAACGTTGTAAATCCGCATTTTCCTGACGCTACCCCGTTATGAAAAAAATATCCCCAGTTGCATGGCAACATATTAACTTCTATGGAAGATACGAGTTTAATATACAACAAGAGTCTGTTGATTTGGATGCAATTATTCAAGAATTAGCCCAATTAAACGTAATATCGGAAACAGAGTAAGCGATGTTTAAGGAGTACTTCCCTAATCTTTCAGTGAGGTACTCCTTATTCCACCTTTTCGGGGGGATGGGCAAAAACACCCAACTACTTCTCTTCGTCTTTTTACTACTCGTATACTTTTAGACATAATAAAAAAAGAGCCCCCTATCTGAAACGAATTTCAGACGGAAGCTCTCCGCATATGTACTATCATTATCTTCATTTGGTTACACGTAGCACCTTTTTACTATGCGACAATAATTCGCTAATGCCTACGTAGGACGTTTGCGGTTTGTTCCCGCTCAAGTTAAGCGTTAAAAACTCCGACAAACAGCTTTATACCGCACCCTAAAGCACATTTGGTTTCCTTTGTCATATAAGACGTGGTACCGGAAACCACCGCTCTATCCGACTGAGCTATGGGCGCATGATAATAGAAAACACTTCATTTTCTTCTCATAATAATAGCAATAAAATCCATCTAAATCAATAAAAATATCCCCGTAATCCTTTATGACGCTTAGTTATGAGTATATTAACAAAGCACCCCCCTAAATTTTCCAATCATAAATTCACCCCAACTCACAAATTATAATCTTTGAATTGATATTCCAAAGGGGGCTTCATTCAATGACTGTAATTACGAAATTAAAACAAACTGTTTCTGGATTAAAAAGTGCACAAGCTAGCTTAGAGGGATTCGCTCTTGATACGGATAACCAACAAGCTAAGCAACTTTTCCAAACAGCTGCACAGCAAACACAAACGATTATCGATTCTTTAAACCCACGCGTTGAAGAAGTCAAACAAGAAGAACCACAATACTCACAGCAATAACGAATCAGTCTTGCTGTGAAATAGAAAAAGGATGATATGCAGTCATCCTTTTTCTATCACATTACATATTGCAATAGAAATGGAATGATAAATATGCAAAAACTCGGACTCATAACCGTATTATTTGCCCTTCTATTTAGCTCTTTTACCGGATGTGATAATAGTCCTTTAGATAAAAAAGTGAAAGAAGAAGCAAAACGAACGGAGAAAGAGAAAGGTCCAAAGTTAACAAAAACGAGTATGGAATCCTTTAATCAATCTATATCACAAGGAGCCAAGAAAAGAGCTCTCACTATGGATGAAATTATAAAAAGTACAGCAGTAAATTCAAATTTAGATCTCTACATAGCAGTTACACCTGAGCATCACGAAAGATTTGGATTAAAACCTCTCCGTAAGAAGCTCCAAAAGCAGCTAAGTGATGAGCACCCCACTTTCGATGTTCGTGTAAGTACAGATAAAAAAATCTTTATGTTACTTGAAAAGCTTGAAAGAAAAATTAAGGAAAAGAAAGTATCTAAAGATGAAATTAATAAACAATTAAAATTCATTGGTAAAAAAATGGAGTCTAACACTTAACGCTTTTTAAAAGAAAAGGAAGGTTTGCAATGTCTAGTAAAGATAAAAACTTAACCCCTGTGCAACAGGAATATAAAAAATTCGAGCAAGAACGCGAACCGAAGCGTCCTGTCTTAAAAAACTGTATAAAAGCCTTTTTCGTTGGTGGTTTCATTTGCCTAATTGGGCAACTCATTTCTACTTTTTATATTACGTATTTCGATTTCACTGAACGCTCAGCAGGGAATCCAACAGTCGCAACTCTTATTTTCATCTCCATGTTATTAACTGGATTTGGTATATACGATCGGTTTGGTCAATTTGCCGGAGCAGGCACAGCTGTACCTGTCACTGGATTTGGTAACTCCGTTATTGCCGCATGTATCGAACACCGCACAGAAGGTTTTGTACTCGGCGTTGGTGGTAACATGTTTAAATTAGCTGGTTCTGTTATTTTATTTGGTGTATTTTCCGCTTTCGTCATCGCACTTATTAAAACGATTCTCGTTCAATGGGGAGGGCTATAAATGTTACAAGGACACCGAACGTGGGTATTTGAAAACAAACCAGTTATTATTTCGACGGGAGTCGTTGGCGGGCCGTTTGAAGCTAAAGGCAAAATTCCAGAAGACTTCGATACCCTCCATGAAGATTTATGGCTCGGACAAGATTCCTATGAAAAAGCACATAAAATTTTGTTCGAAGAAGCTTGTAGCCGCGCTACTGAAAAGGCAAAACTTCGTAAAGACGATATTCAATTTGTACTCGCAGGCGATTTAATTAATCAAATTACCCCTACAAGCTTTGCTTGCCGTACACTGGGCACTCCTTATCTCGGACTATTCGGCGCTTGTTCTACTTCTATGGAAGGTTTAGCACTTGGAGCAAGTATCGTAAATGCAAAAGGCGCAAAATATTTATTAACTGGTGCATCCAGTCATAATACAGCTGTAGAAAAACAGTTCCGCTATCCTACCGAATATGGTGGGCAAAAACCACCTACCGCGCAGTGGACAGTAACCGGAGCAGGAGCTGCTATTTTAAGCGATACTGGACACGGTCCTAGGGTAACATCTGCCACAATCGGACGAGTGGTTGATATGGGATTAACAGATCCATTTAATATGGGAGGTGCAATGGCTCCAGCTGCCGTTGATACAATTGAAGCCCATTTACGCGAACGACAAATTGATGCCTCTTACTACGATTTAATCGTAACGGGTGACCTCGGACATGTAGGACGCGAAATTGCTTATGACTTATTACATAAACACGGAACGAAAGTAACGAGCGAACAGTTTCAAGATTGCGGGCTGCTCATTTATAGAGAAGGGCAACCTGTCATCGCTGGCGCTAGTGGACCAGGGTGTTCCGCAACGGTCGTATACGGTCACTTATTAAACCGAATGAAAAGAGGAGAGTTTAATAAAATACTTGTCGTTGCGACAGGCGCTTTACTATCTCCACTTACATTCCAACAAGAAGAAACGATTCCGTGTATCGCTCATGCCGTTTCGATTGAATTTGGAGGTGCAACGCAATGATTTTTTTCTGGGCTTTCGTCATTGGCGGACTTATATGTGTAATCGGCCAACTTATGTTTGATGTTGGAAAGCTAACACCAGCTCATACAATGGCAACACTCGTTGTTGCTGGAGCTATATTAGATGGATTCAATTTGTATGAACCATTAATTGATTTCGCTGGAGCTGGGGCAACTGTACCTATTACAAGCTTTGGTAATGCCCTCGTTCACGGTGCAATGGAAGAAGCTGCAAAACATGGCATCGTTGGCGTTATTACCGGCATGTTTAAAGTAACAAGCGCCGGTGTATCCGCAGCTATTATTTTCGGCTTCATCGGAGCATTGCTATTCAAACCGAAAGGATAAGGTGTTCGTATGACAGTTATCGCTAGCGTCAAAACCTGCCTTGCTAGTGTAAGGGGCGCTCAAGCAAGTTTGAGCTCCCTTTCACTACATTCACAGGACGCAAAATCAAAACGTGTATTTCATGAATGTATGTTAGAAATGGAGAGCATCATCGCGGATTTACAAAATAGAGTTTCAGTATTAGAACGTGAAGAACCTCAATATAAAGGGTTTTAAGTAGACTGGAGGAAATGACTATGTCTCACCTGCCGGAATGGACACTTGTCATTCTTCGCTCTGTATTCATATTAATTATTTTATTCGCTATTACGAAATGGTTAGGGAAAAGACAAATCTCTCAGCTCTCCTTTTTTGAATACATAGCCGGAATGACAATCGGTGACATCGCTGCCCAAGTATCTACAGGGCTCGATTCAAAATTTTTTCACGGCGTCTTTGCGATACTCATTTTCGCTGTGGTACCTTTTTTAACAGGAATCCTTTCTTTAAAGAACAAAACAGCTCGGGACTTCTTTGAAGGGAAATCTACCGTATTAATAAAAGATGGAAAGATACTCGAAGACAACTTAAAGAAAGAAAAATATACAAGTGACGAATTACTGGAACTTCTTCGTGGAAAAGATGCCTTCAGCGTAGCTGATGTTGAATTTGCTGTACTAGAACCGAGCGGAGAATTAAATGTATTATTAAAGAAAGATCGCCAACCACTCACAGCAAAAGACATCGGTTTAAAAGTAGCAAACGAAAAAGAACCACAAACTGTTATTATGGATGGCAATGTCTTAGATGAACCGCTATCCGCAAGTGGACATAACCGCGCTTGGCTACATGCTGAACTAGAAAAGCTCGGTGTTGTTATCGAAAATGTCTTTCTCGGTCAAGTTGATTCATACGGACAACTGACTATCGACATTTATAATGACAAACTACAAATGCCTTCTCCTCAAAACAAACCTTTATTATTAGCATCATTAAAAAAATGTCATGCTGATCTTGAACTATTTTCCTTAGAAACAAAGTCGAAATCAGCGAGCGAAATGTATAGTAAAAACGCGAAACAAATCGAAAAGATTTTAAATAAAGTAACCTATCTTTTAAAAGAATAGATATCGAAAGAACGCTTCAGTCAAAAGGCGTTCTTTTCTTTTTTTCTACAGTTTTTATAACGTTTAAATTTATGTAATTCGGTTATGATGTTGAAGATACATAAGCAGGGAATTTCAAAAACATAGCGAATATTTCATGGTACAACTACATATTTTTTTGATTTAAAGTGGTTTCGTTTGACCTTTATTGACCATAATTGTATTATAAGACTAAGAAAGCTTTATAAGGAGGAAATAACAGATGAATTTAATTCCTACAGTAATTGAACAAACAAATCGTGGAGAACGCGCTTACGATATTTACTCTCGACTATTAAAAGACCGCATCATTATGCTTGGTAGCGCAATTGATGACAACGTAGCTAACTCAATCGTTTCCCAGCTTTTATTCTTGGAATCTCAAGATCCAGAAAAAGATATTCACATCTACATCAACAGCCCTGGTGGTTCTATCACAGCAGGTATGGCAATTTACGATACAATGCAGTTTATTAAACCGCAAGTATCAACAATCTGTATCGGTATGGCTGCATCTATGGGTGCATTCTTACTTGCAGCAGGTGAAAAAGGAAAACGTTATGCACTTCCAAACAGTGAAGTAATGATTCACCAACCACTTGGCGGGGCACAAGGTCAAGCGACTGAAATCGAAATCGCTGCTAAACGTATCCTATTCTTACGTGAAAAACTAAACCAAATTCTTGCTGACCGCACTGGTCAACCACTTGAAGTGCTACAACGCGACACAGACCGCGACAACTTCATGACAGCAGAAAAAGCTTTAGAATACGGTTTAATCGATAAGATCTTTACAAATCGTTAATAACTAAATTACTGAGGCAACCCTATAGCGCCTTGTCTAAATACCTATACAGCGTGGTCTTACTGATACCAGTCGCCACTGTAATTTGCTTAATTGTATAGTCTTTACTCTTATACATCTTAACAGCCATTTCCACTTTATCTTCTTTCTTAGTAGGTCTCCCACCTTTCTTTCCTCTTGATCTTGCTGCTTGAAGACCAGACTTTGTTCGTTCACTAATAATATCTCTTTCTAGTTCAGCGATGCTTGCCATTGTACGAAAGAAAAACTTTCCCATTGCGGTTGAAGTGTCAATACTGTCAGTAATTGATACAAAATGTACACCCATATCGTTAAATAATTCGCTCAGTTCTATCAAATGTTTTGTGGAACGTGAAATACGGTCAAGTTTATATACAACAATTTTATCGCCACTTCGTAAAATTTTTAAAAGGTCTTCTAATTGAGGCCTATCTCTTCGTGTGCCAGTTAATTTTTCTTTATAAATCTTCTCAACCCCGAATTGTGTTAATGCATCAACTTGCATATCTAGGTTTTGTTCCTCCGTACTCACTCGCGCGTAACCAAAAATCATAATTAATCACCTACTAAAAACTATTTATATGAATATATTAGCACCAAAAACGGTGTTTGTTATTAAAAATGTTACTTTGATTTTGGGAATGAGTTTTGGTACCAAAGATCAGGGTAAATAGAGTGTGTTTTGCTCCAATAAGGACCAGCCCCATAAATGTCCGTTTATGGGGCTAATTTTATTAAACTAACCAGCCGCAGTATGACTGAAGAGAGCTCTTTTATTTTTGTTCCGCAATAGGGCCAGATTGTTGAATAAGGATTGTAGTTAATTATGGTTTTACATACAATTATTGAACTATTGGAAGATAAGTTTAATATCAACCTCGGTGAGCTTTTCATAAGTAAATGAGGTTCTTCACAAGTAATTCGTGAACTAATCAACTGCCCCAGTTCGTTTTATTTCTACCTTAATATTTGGTTTTAAATTTAATGTGGAATACTTTCCTCTCAAATCTTTTTCATTTAAATTGGAATATTTTCTTATACTTTTTATTTTTCTTCCAATGCCAATTGGATCAGTATTTAATTTTCTAAACTTCTCAAGAATATCCCCGAATTCTTTGTTTAGTTCTTCTTCAATTATTAGCTCCATTTTTTTTATTGATTCCTTATTTTTAAGAGTAACAGAAGGCTGTAATTCTATAGTTGAAACTAAAATAGATGCATTTAAATTAACCGACTCTTCCTGAGATAATTCAACATTTCCGCGGTACTTTATTGGGTGAATTGTAATATTAAATTTATCTCCTTTTTGCTTTTCGACTAGTTTTATTCCCTTTTCTTCTAATACCTCTGCAGGAATATTTAAAGTTATATCCCCCAAAAAAGCATTATGATCGGTGAATAATTTTATATACAGGGTTTTTTTCATGGAAATAGAACCAACCATTTTATCATCCCTAAATAATGCAACCCCATTTAAATAGGGTGCTACACCATTCTCATTCGATAGAATAGGTAAGGTAGGATCGATACCAATTTCATATAGTGTGGAAATAAAATCATGCAAGTTGGAGTTTATTAACATTTCCTTCTTTTCGTGCTTATCTAATAATTGATAAATATATGACCCTATTTCAGGGTATTCTTCATAGTTTTTATTATTAATTGTACTCTCAGCATTGTTTGTAATTGCCAAAAAAATTAAAGATCCGATGCTACTATCTCGTTGCATTGTATCTAGAAAAGATGAAATCCCTATCATTTCTGTCATATATTTATCAAATAAAATTGTCCTTAATTGACCAGAAGTAAGGTCGTGGCTTGTCTGTTGTTCTAAATTTTGTCTTATTTGTTTGCTTGTAGTTCCGACGGCAGAAAGGGTTACACTCGTCTTTTCTTCTTTACGGTCGAATTGTAACAAGCTAATAGTGCCTTTGTATGTATTCTCATCAAGTAAGTCAAAACCAATAATAGTTGAAATTCCTTGCCTTTCTAATATTTTTTCAGGTAGCATACATGCCGTACAGAGAAAGAAACAAAGTAGTAGAATAAGCCATATTTTCATTTTTTCAACTCCGTTTTGAACGTGAAAAGATTTTAGATTTAATGATTGAAATGAAATATAAGAATATTGGATAGATAAACCATAGGTAAAAGCCTACTTGACCAACTTTATCAATCAAAAGGTTATTGTCGACTCTTTTTGTGATAAAAAAACTCGTGATAAAAATGATTATTGAGATTACCCATATTCCATGTTTTAGTTTTAAATGAAATATTTGTTTAACTCCTTTGGAAGAAATGAATAGGATTATACATAAATTTGGAAAAATAACTAATATCCATAATGAAACTGCTATAGATTCAAAGCGCTCAATAAATGGAAAATGGACAGCGCTTATCATACTGACAATAGGCCAGATATGTTTTTCTAATTCTTTAGGGCTAAAAAATAATATGGAAATAACAGTTGCAATTAAAACAAGAAGTGTGGTAAACCAGATTGCTAATTGACTGAATAGAAGTAGTTTTTTTTTCTCCTTTATAAAAGGAAAAATAAAAAATAAAGTCTCAAAACCCAACATTGTATAACTGCTTTTAAAAACTCCTTTCATCATTTCTGACGGAGTTGTCGACATGATGGGTAAAATTCTAGTTAAGTTTATGGAATCAAGTGGTTGATACATCACAAATAGCAGCCATATAGTCATTAAAAAGGATAAGAAGCATATCCCTGCAACTACTCTGAATCCACCTGATACTGCATAAATTGTTATTAATAATAGCGCTAAGGTGCCTACCCATTCATAAACTCCTTCATATCCCCATGTTAGGGACAATTCAACATAACTGATGATGATAGAGTAATGTACAGCAATAAAGTAAATGACAATTAAGGTATTGATGATACTTCCTATAAAGCGACCAAATAAATTTTCGTGTATTTCATAAAGATTACAGTTTCCATGTTTTTTAAGTATGCTAATAATAATCCAAGTGATAATACTAATGAATAGACCGGATAGTAAAACTGAGATCCAAGCATCTTTCTTAGATTCAAGATAAATAATTTTCGGGACTCCAAGTATGCCCATACCAATTTGCGAAGTGTGTATGATAAAGAAAGCCATATAGGCATTTACAAAACTAATATTTGATTTCATTATCCACCTCAAAATTCATCTAAATCTTTTTCTGTTTTTTTAAATCTCCACCTTGTGCGGAATGAATCTTTTGGGCGATTGACAACAGGACGTCTCATATAAAAATGGTGGGGTAGACGTATTAAGAAGTATTTTATATCCTTAATCCTAAAAGGGTATAGAGGTGCAAGATAAGGTTTGTTTAATGATGTCAATTTTAACAAGTGGACCATCATTACACAGACACCGATAATAATCCCATTTAATCCCCCAACACCTGCTAGAATAATGAAAGGAAATCTAGCAATTCTTATAGCAGTGCCCATTTCATAAATAGGAGCCGTAAATGCCCCTAATGCACTAAATGCCACAATAATAATTAAAATGTTGCTAGTTAAACCTGCCTCAACAGTTGCTTGGCCAATAACAATACCTCCAACAATCCCCATTGTTTGCCCTACTTTTGACGGAAGGCGTGCCCCAGCCTCTCTAAGTAATTCAATTAATAATTCGAGTAAAAGTGCTTCTAGCAAAGGTGGAAAAGGAACTTGTGAACGTGATTGCCCAATTATAAGTAACAATTTAGATGGAATTAGTTCAGAGTGAAATGTCATGGTTGCAACATAAAATGCTGTAAGAAATAGTGACCCTGCCATAGCAAATAATCGTATAAATCTTATAAAAGTACTTAAGGACCATCTCAAATATATGTCTTCTGTTGATTCAAAAAACGAAAAAAAATTAGCAGGTCCAATAATAGCAATTGGACTTTCATCTATAAGAACACCAATCCGTCCGTTTAAAATAGAGTAGAGGAATCTATCGGGCAACTCTGTTAATATAAACTGTGGAAAAAATGAGTAATGATTATCTTCAAGACATTGTGCCAATACTGAACTGTCACTTATATTATCAGTTTTTATATTTTCAAACTTCTCCTTAAGTGTTTTAAGTGTGTCATCATCCGCTATATCTTTAAGATATATAATTCTTACTTGCTTCTTAACACGTTCTCCTATTTTTAATTCATCTGTACACAAATTAGAATCATTTAGATTTCGTCTTATAATTTTAATGTTAGAAGATAATGATTCTGTAAACGATATTTTAGGACCGTATACCAATGATTCTGTTTCTGCTTTCTCAATAGATCTTTCAATAGGGTTGGCGCAATTTACCATAAATGCTTTACTTTCGTCTGATAAGTAAATATAAGCGAATCCATTTAAGAGGGAAGAGATAATCTCTTGTTCCTTAAGGTTTTTCTTTACTTCGTTCATTGGTATGTTTTTCAATAAATAAGAGTAAGTTATGTATTCTATCGGAAGTTGTTGAATGTATTTAATTACATACTCATTTAGAAACTCTTGTTTAATTAAATTTTTCATGAAAATAACTTCGAGACAATCTCCACCAACTTCAAGTGTTCTACACATTAAGTCTGGTGATTCGTTGAGGATGTATTTAATTTTTTCATAATTAGGGCAGTTATTTTTATTTAGATGGAGTGTCATTTGAATCATATCCTTCAATAGTTTTTTTTTAGTATTTGAAGTAGGAATCATTTTATACTTGTTTTAATAAAGAAGTAAGGATTGAGAGTAATTTTAGGACCTATGGTTCTGAAACGAATATGGAACAAGGAATTTTAGATGGTAACCAACAACATGTTGTAGAAATCAATTGGCCAGAACTAGCTGGTATATATGAGGTTGAATTTAATGAAATGTGGGGCAGTTCTACATTATCTTTTGATAAAGTAAATTCTAACATCAGTACTCGTAAAATCGATAATACAACACATGTTATTGATATTAACGGTAAAACACCGGAGGCGCGTTCGAAGTGTTTGTAAAACAGCAATCTCATAATTGATTCGGTTAACCCTCTCCATTCCCTTACTATCCGTCTCAATAATGATATCCTTCCATTTGGGCTGGATCACTCCTTCAATAGGAACTTCGTCATTAGCTGCAAAAAAACGTTGACCACTATCACCATATTCTCGAATTAGTTGAAGAGCTTCAATGACAGGTTGATGAGATTGATTATTAGATCTGAACGTAAGATTTTTTAAGATATTACAGAAAGCAATCCGATAATGCCCCCGATAGGAAGAATGCATCTTTATATAGATTTTTTCTTTGTATTCTCGGTGATTTCTTGTCATGTCTTTAATAATATCCCGAATTGTTGAAGCGCCTACAATCGGATATAGAGTATCTTGAATAATTCCATCTGGATGATTAACCGTCGCTTTTAATAAGTTGATAATATGTTTATTTTTCCCTTGAACCCTTTCCAACTCTTCTACTGCTTCTTTACGGGTAGTATTCTTGGCCTTATTTCCGAACTTGAGAGTGATTTCATCCAACAGATCAGCTAAATAGTCGATAACTTCAGCATGACGATGCCAAAATAAGATGGCAAGTAAGGTGTAGCGAATGGGTGCTGGATGTGCTCGCAATTCCGTTACAGTCTCAGTAGCTGCACGAAGTCGATATTTCTTTAGTAATTTTGGAGTCATATGATGAAACAAACCATTAGGAATTTGGAGATGTCGTATAGCTAACAGTTTTTTAACCTCCATCTCCATCGCATTTACACTTGGTTTACGAGGAGAAGATAATAGTTGACGAAAAGTTAAAATGTCGGTTTCCTCTCCATCAGAATCCTCATCAGCATGGGACTCAAGTAAAGCATCTAACCGAGTGCACGTCTTAGCAGATAATTGCTGATATGTCATTTTATATAAGCTCTTTTCAAAAGTATCAATGGCAGAGTCAATCATACGCTTTAAGCTCCCAATAGAAGGAGGTTCAACTTTCCATTTACGAAAGAGACTGTATGCTTGGTTTTTTAAATAGTCTGTATCATGTGTAGACTGAACTTGTTCTTCTAACCATTGTCCCAAACGATCATTATCTGTACGTGTAAGCTCCTGAAATCCAAAAAAATCCCTTATATTTTTTCGATGTCGGGTATAAGTCTTTTCTTTTCCACCCCAACTATATTCATCAAATTGATCATGCGAAACATCAAGCTGTTTCGCTATGTACTCGATCACTACTTTTGGGATGTCTTGCTTTTGGCTAGGGAATCTAGCTTTCTGTTGGAAATACTTTAGTAACACGGCAAAGCCCAAACGGTTCGTTTCTGTTTTATTCCCCATAGATAGATGTAGTTCATTTGGCATTAACATAAAGTTTGCTAAAAGCTCTTCTTCATTCCAATTTTTCTTCACTGGTTCTCCCTCTGATCTACATGTTTTTTTAATAGTATAATTTCAAACATAGAGACCATCAAGATAACTAAGAAAAGCAGCAAAGCTAAACCATTTTCCTTTTATTGTAATATATCTGACGGACTAGAGCAGTAACCCTGTGATTAAGCCTGAAAGAATATAGAATGACATTTAAGCACCTACATCAATTGGCTTTGGAAAATGGTGATGCCATTCATCTACTACATGAATGCATAGATTTTCTAAGAAAAAACAAAATCATACTGCCTGCTATCACTACACTTGAAAGAATAGTGTGGGAAGCAAGGGCAATGGCTGAAAAGAAGCTATTTAACACGGTTAGTCAATCCCTAACAAATGAACAAAAAGAAAAACTTGAAGATATTATTACCTTGCAGCATTCGTCAGAATCCAATAAAACGATATTGGATTGGTTAAAAGAACCACCGGGACATCCTTCACCCGAAACCTTTTTAAAAGTAATAGAACGACTCGAATACATACGAGGAATGGAATTAGAAACGGTGCAAATTAATCATTTGCACCGCAATCGCCTGTTACAGCTGTCTCGCTTGGGTTCAAGATATGAACCTTATGCATTCCGTGATTTTCAGGAAAATAAACGATATTCAATACTAACCGTCTATTTATTACATCTTAATCAAGATTTGACGGATAAAGCTTTTGAAATTCATGACAGACAAATACTTAGTCTCTTATCAAAAGGTCGTAAGGCTCAAGAGGAAATTCAGAAACTGAACGGTAAAAAGCTGAATGAGAAAGTTATACACTTTACGAACATCGGACAAGCTTTGATCAAAGCAAAACAGGAAAAATTAGACGTTTTTGAGGTTTTAGAATCCGTTATTGAATGGAATTCTTTTGTCTCTTCGGTCGAAGAAGCCCAGGAGCTTGCACGTCCTGCTGACTATGATTATTTAGACTTACTGCAAAAACGATTTTATTCACTAAGAAAATATACGCCAACGCTATTAAGGGTGTTGGAATTTCATTCTACAAAGGCAAATGAGCCACTTTTACAAGCTGTAGAGATTATCCGAGGAATGAACGAATCCGGAAAACGAAAAGTACCTGATGACTCACCTGTGGATTTTATTTCAAAACGTTGGAAAAAGCATTTATACGAGAATGATGGTACAACAATCAATCGTCATTACTATGAAATGGCTGTTTTAACAGAACTTCGGGAGCATGTTCGGGCAGGAGATGTTTCCATTGTTGGCAGCAGACAATATAGAGATTTTGAGGAATATTTGTTTTCCGAATTTACATGGAATCAAACGAAAGAGAATACGAGATTATCAGTTAGTTTATCATTCGAAGATTATATAACGGAGAGAACCAGCAGCCTTAATGAAAGGTTAAAGTGGTTAACTGCCAATTCCAACAAGTTAGATGGAGTTTCTCTTGATAAAGGAAAGCTGTCACTTGCACGCTTAGAAAAAGATGTACCAGAAGAAGCAAAAAAGTTTAGTGCAAGCCTTTATCAGATGCTACCAAGAATAAAATTAACCGATTTACTGATGGATATTGCTTATATAACAGGATTTCATGAGCAATTTACTCATGCTTCCAATAATCGAAAACCGGATAAAGAAGAAACGATTATTATTATGGCTGCCCTTTTAGGAATGGGAATGAATATAGGTGTAAGCAAGATGGCTGAAGCAACACCCGGACTTACATATAAGCAATTAGCCAATGTATCTCAATGGCGCATGTATGAAGATGCAATGAATAAAGCCCAAGCCGTATTAGTAAATTTTCATCACAAATTACAATTGTCTTCCTATTGGGGAGACGGTACAACATCCTCATCAGACGGTATGAGAATGCAGTTAGGTGTTCATCACTACATGCAGATGCAAACCCACATTATGGAACTGGAAAAGGAGCCACCATCTACCGTTTTACTAGTGATCAATTCTCTTCTTACTACACAAAGATTATTCATACTAATTCAAGGGATGCGATTCATGTTTTAGATGGTTTGTTGCACCATGAAACGGATTTAAACATAGAAGAGCATTATACAGACACAGCTGGTTACACAGATCAAATATTCGGACTGACTCATTTATTAGGATTTAAATTTGCCCCAAGAATAAGAGATTTAGCAGACTCAAAATTATTTACAATAGATAAAGCAAGTGAGTATCCAAAATTAGAAGCCATTTTACGTGGACAAATAAATACAAAGGTCATTAAAGAAAATTATGAGGATGTTTTGCGATTAGCTCACTCAATAAGAGAAGGAACAGTTTCAGCATCCCTTATTATGGGGAAACTAGGATCTTATTCAAGACAAAACAGCTTGGCTATAGCCTTACGTGAGATGGGTCGAATAGAAAAAACAATTTTTATTTTGAATTATATATCGGATGAATCATTAAGAAGAAAAATACAAAGGGGATTAAATAAAGGAGAAGCCATGAACGGATTAGCAAGAGCTATTTTCTTCGGAAAACAAGGTGAGCTTAGGGAACGGACTATACAACATCAATTGCAAAGAGCCAGTGCTTTAAACATCATTATCAATGCCATCAGTATCTGGAATACTTTACATCTAACAAAGGCAGTTGAATATCAAAAACGGTCAGGTAGTTTTAATGAAGAATTATTGCACCATATGTCACCTCTAGGTTGGGAACATATTAATTTACTTGGAGAATACCATTTTAATTCGGAGAAAATGGTCTCGTTAGATTCTTTAAGACCCTTGAAACTTTCTTAACGTTGTTAAAACTGGGGGAATAGTCGGGGAAATGGGCTTAGCGTTGTAAATCCGCATTTTCCTGACTGTACCCCATGCCCATCAACTTAAGAACGAAAACAAAATGAACTTTCGTTCAAACAAACTAAAAAACACGTAATGTACTTTTGGTATTGAAAAGTACACACACCAAATAAACTCTAACGAGTTTCATTTTAAAAATTATGCAGCTTTCTTTTGTTTTCCAAACCCATTATACTCATAGACAACACCCATAATATCAAAGATAGTTTTCTTCTCATATCGATGAGATTTCCGTCCATTCTTCTGTAGGAGGTCGAACAAACGGATTAAAATCTTTGTTAGATTTTGGGTGTTTCTCTGTATCGCTTGATATAACAGCGATACATGATCTTGAATCATCCCAATGGCTTTATATTCACTTAATTCTCTTTTGTTCTTTTGCAAAAGAAGTTTACGCATCTTAAACATCGTAGAAGAACAGATAAAGATGGCAATAAGTCTTCCATACACATGACATTCTAATCGCTCTTTTTTGATAGTTTGCCAATGATGAATTTGAAATAAGGATTTCCACGTTTTAAAAATAATTTCTATTTGCCAGCGAAGGGAGTAAAAGTCATGTATTTGTTCCATCGGAACAACTCCTTCAGGCGTATTTGAGACATATATGTTGATACCCGTTAATCGTTTACTCTTTTCTGAAAATGTAATACCCTTTTTACTTTCAGTGTAACTTTGTTTTTTTCTACGTTCCTGTATCTGTTTGTCTGTTAAACGATAGATAATTACACGTGTGAATAGTTTTTGATTCTTTCCAATGTAAGCTTCTTTTATTTCGTATGTTTGACCGGGTTTTAAATTGTTCATAATATGTTCTAAATCAACTTGGATATACTGTGATTGCTTTTTTACGGTTCCGTTTCGAAAGTATTCTGGAAACGGATTTTTTACATACACGGTATGGTTTAATTTTAATCTGGATATATAATAAGCACCTCGTTGATCCATTTGATCTAAGTCTTCTAATGAAAAATAACCTAAATCACGGATACATAAATCGCTTGGACGTAATGTGTCTAAGCATTCTGTTCCAAAGGTCTTATCATTATTTTTTCCTGGACCTATCTGAAAGTTTAGAAACTGTCCGCTATGTAAGTCATATTCTAATTGAATCTTGATACCCGCTGTTTGTGCACAACCACCTGATCCAGGATATACATGGGCTAAATGTTTTGGTACTTGGAAAATCGTCGCATCTAAAATACGAATTCGTTGAAAATACGTGAGCGCCGCGCTTGAAATGGCCGATGTTTCACAGATTTTACTTTTCCATAATGCCGAAAAAATATATTTCAAAAATTCAACCGCTTTTTTATCAAAGCGTTTATTGAGTCCTTCTGGACTCATAAGAGTGCCTGTGGCCGCATGTAATTGACTGCATAGTCGAACAAGCGAGTCACTCGCTGTACGTTGACTTACCCAAATACATATGGTAGCTAATTCATTTCCAGAAAACTTTCGTTTTCTTTTTACAAAACCCAATTCTTTTGCGAGTTCTTCCAAAAGAGAAGGGGTTAAATGACGATACAGTTCTTCAGAAAATAGTTGTAATTCATCTTGAATCGAAAGATTCATAAAAAATGTCACCCTTTCTAGCTAGCTTTTTAGAAAGAATAACGTTTTTTGTCACTTGGGGGTAGTGAAAATTCTTAAGTTGATGGGCATGTGACTGTACCCCAAATAAGAACAATTAAGCGATTGATGGGAATGAATAAATAAATCTTATTCAACCAAAGGGTGCTTTACTTGAGAAGGTCACTAGAAGAGTCAAATGATAACTATGAACTGCCCCAATTGCTAGGTTTTGTTTAACAATTGGGGCAGTTCATTTATAGCGCATAGGTAATCAGCTTTTTGTTAATCATGAGGTAGATATTTTTATCTAAAAACCCAACAATGGAAATATATTACAGCTCATGCCCCGTTTTTACACGTATCTCGGCTGAACCCCATCAACCTCTAAATTAATAACTACGCCAAAAGCTGATTTTCTTTAAGATAAGGAAATCAGCTTTTTCTTTGTAAAATATTTTTTAATACAGGAAAACCGGATTTTTATTTTCCATAAAATTTATTAACGTGGGTTTTATGTCATTTGGTTGGCGGGACCCCTTAGAGTAGGAAATTCGGCTCATTTTATGTCGAAATTTACTTAGCGTATATTTTCGTTAATTATCTTAACTAGTCGTTACGTATGACTTTACAGCATTCGATGCAAAGTTATCGGTTTTTTGTATGCAAATTTATGGATTAAGTCATACAATTACGCACTATTTTTAATGAATCGATATTTACTTGTTTCTTCAACTAAGTTCGTCCGAATCTTTTTCTACAAAATCACTAAAGTCATCTCCCCAATCACAGATGGCTGTTACAACATTCTCTAGTTGATGACCAATTTCACTAAGTTCATACTCAACCTTAGGAGGCACTACGGGGTATACACATCGAGTAATTATTTTATCGTCTTCTAATTCTCTTAATTGTCTAATCAACATACGTTGATTAACTTCAGGCAGCTTTTTTTGTATTTCACTTAATCTTAATGGCGAACGTTGTAACAAACACCATATAATTGCTATTTTCCAACGCCCTCCTATCACAGATAAAGCTAAATCTTTTCCAGTGAAAAATTCCTTGTCCTTATAATGAATAACCATAATTTTTGACCTTCCTCTCGCGAAAAAAATGTTTATAGTGACAAATTTGTCAGTATTGTAATTAAAATTATAAAGTGTAATCTTAGTGGTGTAAACAATAAAAAAAGAAAGTAGGGATTCAATTGAAAAGTAGAGCTGCTGTTGCATTTAAGCCAGGGGAGCCACTTCAAATCGTAGAAATCGATGTAGAAGAGCCAAAAGCAAAAGAGGTATTAGTAAAAATACTATATACTTCTGTCTGTCATACAGATGCTTTTACATTATCAGGTGACGACCCAGAAGGAGTATTTCCTGCTGTATTAGGCCATGAAGGTGCTGGTGTTGTCGTTTCAGTAGGTGATGAAGTTACTTCAGTAAAACCTGGGGATCATGTTATTCCACTATATACACCTGAATGTGGAGAATGTAAATTCTGTCGTTCTGGTAAAACAAACCTATGTAGTGCTGTACGAGAAACACAAGGTAAAGGTTTAATGCCTGATGGAACAACTCGCTTCTCTTATAATGGAGAGCCCCTTTATCATTACATGGGAACTAGTACATTCAGTGAATATACAGTTGTTAATGAGATTAACTTAGCGAAAATCGATGAAAACGCTCCGTTAGATAAAGTTGCTTTATTAGGATGTGGTGTGACTACAGGTATTGGTGCTGTACACAACACTGCAAAAGTTGAAGAAGGAGCTGTAACAGCTGTATTTGGTTTAGGAGCGATTGGATTAGCAGCTATTCAAGGATTGGTTCAAGCAAAAGCAAGCCGAATTATTGCAGTTGACCTGAATCCCCAAAAATGGGAACTCGCTAAAAAAATGGGAGCGACTGATTTTGTGAATCCTGCAGATTATGATCGCCCAATTCAAGAAGTTATAGTCGAAATGACAGATGGTGGCGTGGATTATAGCTTCGAATGTATTGGTAATGTTGAAGTAATGAAATCCGCTCTTGAAGCATGTCATAAAGGTTGGGGCGAAAGTATTATTATCGGAGTAGCTGGTGCTGGTAAAGAAATCCATACTCGTCCATTCCAATTAGTAACGGGCCGAGTATGGCGTGGATCAGCCTTTGGTGGAGTTAAAGGAAGATCTGAACTTCCAGAAATGGTCGAAGATTATATGCATGGTGATATTGATTTAGATTCATTTATTACTCATCATTTAGAATTTAAAGACATCAATGCGGCATTTGACTTATTACACAAAGGTGAATCCATTCGTACGATTTTAACTTACGGAGAGTGAGATAATGAGTCTTAAATGTATTGAACAACATCGTTCTTTCGAAGGAGAGCAACGTAAGTATAGCCATTATTCCGAAGTCTTGCAATGTGATATGAAATTTAGTATCTACTTACCATCAAATAAAGAAAAGAAAAAAATTCCACTTATATGGTGGTTATCTGGTTTAACTTGTACAGATGATAATTTTAGTCAAAAAAGTGGATTTCAACGTTTGGCTGAAAAACATCAAGTTGCAGTGATTATGCCAGATACTTCACCACGTGGAGAATACGTTTCTGATGTTGCAGCATGGGATCTTGGACAAGGGGCAGGTTTTTATTTAAATGCTACCCAGGATCCTTGGGCACAGCATTATAAAATGTATTCGTATATCGTAGATGAATTAACATCCATTGCTTCGACTATAGTACCTAATTTTTCAGGTGAAGAAAGCATAATGGGGCATTCAATGGGAGGACATGGGGCTTTAGTGATCGGTTTGAAAAATGCTAAGAGATTCAAAGCGGTTTCTGCTTTTTCTCCAATCTTAACTCCTAGTCAAGTACCATGGGGAATAAATGCTTTCACCTCTTATTTAGGTGAAGACAAAGATTCTTGGAAAGAATGGGATGCTTCAGAATTAATTAAAGAAGCTACTATTCCACCAATTCTTATTATGCAAGGTAGTCAAGACGAGTTTTATCCGAAACAATTGGAAGAACATATTTTCTTAGAGAACGCTCAAAAAAATAGTCAAATGGTAACTTATAAAAAAATGGAGGGCTATGATCATAGCTACTTCTTTATTTCCACTTTCTTAAATGAGCATTTCTCTTTCCATATGAAGTATTTAAGATGATTCTTATTTACAACAATACCCACTTCCAATGGCATATGAAGTATTTAAGTTTACAGCAAAATATAGTAACAAAAGTATCCGCATGTAGAGATGTGGGTGCTTTTGATTGTTATATTTTGTCATATTATATAGTTTGTAAAAACAAATAAATTGGGAGGAAGAGTTCATGTGGATTAAAAAAATGTTATTTAATTACCGTGTTAAACCATCCTTATTAAAATCTCGTTATGAGATTGAAAAGGAAAATCGACAAGTTGACTTATTTGAAAGTTCAACTGAAACGTCTAAACCGTTTTCGATAAGAGATACAAGATCATATATTCAGCCTAATACTAAAACATTAGAAGACATGATTAATTACTTAGCAGCTATTCGTGAAATCCCTTCTCTTTCCGTGGATAAGAATAAAATGCTTTGGCCATTAATATCCAAATGCTAAATTCAAAAAAATAATGGTTATAATTTTAGCTATTTCTATATCAAATATTTGAGTTGATGGGAGGTACAGTTTGTATGGAAATGAAAAAAATGTTAAACAATGACCGTATTAAACCATATTTATTAAAAGCACGTTTTGGAGTTGAAAAAGAAAGTCAACGAGTTGACCTATCAGGAAGTTTAGCTAAAACGGAACATCCCAAAAGTATTTCAGTAAGAGATGAACATCCTTATATTCAGCGAGATTTCTCTGAAACACAAATGGAATTAATCACACCAGTTACTGAGACACTAGGAGATTTATTTAATTATTTAGCAGCTATCCATGATGTTGCCTATCGTTCTATGGGAAATAACGAAATGCTTTGGCCATTAAGCATGCCACCACAGTTGCCCGAAAAAGAAGAAGATATTGTTATTGCGAAACTTAATAATCATGAAAATGTTTTATATCGTCGATATTTATCTAATTCTTATGGTCGACGAAAACAAATGATTAGTGGTATTCATTACAATTTTGAATTTAGCGATAATTTGATTCAGGCATTATTTGAATTACAATCAGAAATAAAAGATTATCATCAATTTAAAACAGAAATTTATCTGAAAGTCACAAGGAATTATTTACACTATCGATGGTTAATAACTTATTTCTTCGGTGCTTCTCCTAGTAGTGAAAAGAATTTCTTTGAAATAAATCCTTTAAATGACGCCGTAAGAAGCATTAGAAATAGTAAATATGGTTATAGTAATGAAAATGATGTTCAAGTATCCTATAGTAGTTTACAGAACTATATATCTGATCTTTCTTCGCTGGTAAGTAAAGGGGTTTTATTAGAAGAAAAAGAATTTTATGCATCTGTCCGTTTAAGGGGCGGTCCTCAAGTTTCAGATTTAAAAAATCATGGGATTCGTTATATTGAATTAAGAAACCTAGATTTAAATCCTTTTGAAACATATGGAATTAGCCATGAACAAGCAGAATTTCTACATCTTTTCCTCATCTATTTACTCTGGATTGATCAAGACGATAATAATGATGAATGGGTAAAAATCGGTGATTTTCAAAATAATTTAGTGGCTCTTGAACATCCGTTAGAACATACGCAATTTAAAACAGATGCTGAGCGTATTATTGATGAGATGGAACATTTAACAGGGCTGTTAGACATAACTGTTTCGAATACCTTATTTGTTAACTTGAGAGAAATGCTAACAGATCCAAGTAAGACTTTAGCTGGAAGACTTTATAAAGAGATTATAAAAAGTAGTCAAAGTCAGGTAGCTTCCCGTATTGCTAAAGAAAATTATAAAAAAGCATGGGATAAACCATATCAACTATCAGGATTTACTGACATGGAGTTGTCTACACAAATTTTAATGTTTGATGCTATTCAACAAGGATTACAAGTAGACGTTTTAGATCGACAAGATCAATTTTTAAAACTACAGTTAGGAAATCATGTTGAATATGTGAAAAATGGGAATATGACAAGTAAAGATAGTTATATATCACCATTAATTATGGAAAATAAAACAGTAACAAAGAAAATTCTTCAACAGCATGGATTTCGTGTACCAATAGGTGAGGAATTTAGTGATATAGAAAAAGCCTTACGTTCCTATGATATATTTGCAGGAAAGCCTTTTGTCGTTAAACCAAAAACAACAAATTATGGTTTAGGAATATCTATCTTTAAAGAAAACGGAGCAAGTTACGAAGACTATCAAAAAGCACTCACAATAGCATTTAAAGAGGACTCATCAGTATTAATAGAAGAATTTATTAATGGAACAGAATATCGATTTTTTGTGCTAGATGGCAAAGTTTCTGCCGTTTTATTACGAATTCCAGCCAATGTTATAGGAGACGGTTCACATACGATTGAAGAGTTAGTCGCTCAAAAGAACCTGAATTCATTAAGAGGAATGGACCATAGAACACCTTTAGAAAATATACAATTAGGTGAATTAGAGGTCCTAATGCTTAAAGCTCAAGGGTATCGAAAAGATTCTATTCCAACAAGTGATGAAATTGTTTTTCTGCGAGAAAATTCTAATGTCAGTACAGGTGGAGACTCAATTGATATGACAGATCAAATTCCCGATGATTATAAGAAAATTGCCGTAGATGCTGTGTCGGCACTTGGAGCAAATATTAGTGGTATTGATTTGATTATTGAAAATACAGAAGTTCCTGCAGCTAATAAAAATGCTTATGGAATTATTGAGGCAAACTTTAATCCATCGATGTATATGCATATATATCCGTATAAAGGCAAATCCAGACGTTTGACCATCTGTATATTACATTATTTATTCCCTGAACTACCAAAAAAATAATTTAGAAGTCTTCGAGATGTTAGAGGGATTAGTATAAAAATTGTAAATGATGTAACAAGAGGAGACATTACTTTTTAATTAATTGGGATCTCTCAGAGGTCCCAATTTAAATTATTATTTTAGAAACAGGCGTATGAGAAATGGGTTATTGGAATGCAAGTTTGAATAAGATAAAATAGGGGAATATCAGAGGGAAATTTAGAAAGGTATTTTGACTTATTTGGTCAATCAAGAGCAAGTCAAAAAGGGATACAGACGAGATATACATGTTATCTATACTTAGGAGTAAAAACCTTAATTTAATAAGAGTTTTACATTGAATACATGTAAACAATTTGTTTGACAACGATCCTTGCAACATCGAAGTCTACAACCGTTCGTTGCCCTCAAGGTAACGGACGCGCCTTAAGGAGCTCTTAAGAGACACGGTTTATCCAAGCAAGGTTATTCGATACCTTCTCATTGCACTACCTTGAATACATTAAATACATAATTTACTTAGTTAAGATATCAAGTAGTTAACGTAGCTTATCACTCAATTCTTCTTCTTAGAATACTTTAAATATTCCTGATTTTCATAGTAGATAATACACGTACCTTGGCTGTACTCCAACGTAATAGTTGATATAAAACTTACGTTAAGCAAATTTCCACGAAATTTTCACTATTTGATTCTTTAAAAAAAGTAGTAAACTAAGTAATCGGTTCCTTAACGTACAGGAATCAGTTTAAATGTGTCTAAATTTTGTCTAAATGTACAATTTTCTTTTTTGGGTATGGTGACCCCTTATTGCTCCACCAGGTATAGAAAATCCAGAGTGGGAACCTATTAGAAAGTTTATTTATAACGACAGTACATGCAAAAAGAAAAAATCATTTAAACATTTTTTACATTATCTTCACGCGAATGGGGCAGATTCTGACTATCTTAATCCACACTATTCACAACAATATATTCAAGGAGAAGAAGAGTTTGTAACCAATTATATATATTTAGAGAATTTCTCTAATGAAATCTCAAAAATAGAAAACAAATATAACTTACAGACTATCCCACTAGACACATTAACGAGATCATGGCATCATCAGGCGCCTAAGATGATTCATAAGGGAAACTACGCTGAAGCTGACATTACAGATCCATCTTTCCCTCGGCTGCCGACATATCAGAGCTTTTATGATACGGAGGCTATAAAATTAGTTACAGATATATTTAATGAAGATTTTGAAGCGTATCATTATCTTAAAATGGATATTTCTACAATATGAATCAGTTTCAGAGTACTTAAATAATAGTCTTATTTTTAATATGGAAAACACCGTGAACACTGTTATGGTGTTTTTTTGGGTTTAACACTATATTTTTAACTTTATATAATCCATATACCTTCAAGATAAGATGTATTTGTAAAATAATGTATGATTATGACCCATTTCTACAAGTATCTCGGCTGAACCCCTCTAGGTTTTTCTGTGCATCCTTTATATATTAAAGAGCCGATTTACTCTTAGCGGGGTAAATTCTGGCTCTTTTCTTATATATATTCTCTTAGCGTGGTTTTTTTCCGAAATGCTGGCGGTACCCCATGCCCATCAACTTAAGAACGAAAACAAAATGAACTTTCGTTCAAACAAACTAAAAAACACGTAATGTACTTTTGGTATTGAAAAGTACACACACCAAATAAACTCTAACGAGTTTCATTTTAAAAATTATGCAGCTTTCTTTTGTTTTCCAAACCCATTATACTCATAGACAACACCCATAATATCAAAGATAGTTTTCTTCTCATATCGATGAGATTTCCGTCCATTCTTCTGTAGGAGGTCGAACAAACGGATTAAAATCTTTGTTAGATTTTGGTCTCTGTATCGCTTGATATAACAGCGATACATGATCTTGAATCATCCCAATGGCTTTATATTCACTTAATTCTCTTTTGTTCTTTTGCAAAAGAAGTTTACGCATCTTAAACATCGTAGAAGAACAGATAAAGATGGCAATAAGTCTTCCATACACATGACATTCTAATCGCTCTTTTTTGATAGTTTGCCAATGATGAATTTGAAATAAGGATTTCCACGTTTTAAAAATAATTTCTATTTGCCAGCGAAGGGAGTAAAAGTCATGTATTTGTTCCATCGGAACAACTCCTTCAGGCGTATTTGAGACATATATGTTGATACCCGTTAATCGTTTACTCTTTTCTGAAAATGTAATACCCTTTTTACTTTCAGTGTAACTTTGTTTTTTTCTACGTTCCTGTATCTGTTTGTCTGTTAAACGATAGATAATTACACGTGTGAATAGTTTTTGATTCTTTCCAATGTAAGCTTCTTTTATTTCGTATGTTTGACCGGGTTTTAAATTGTTCATAATATGTTCTAAATCAACTTGGATATACTGTGATTGCTTTTTTACGGTTCCGTTTCGAAAGTATTCTGGAAACGGATTTTTTACATACACGGTATGGTTTAATTTTAATCTGGATATATAATAAGCACCTCGTTGATCCATTTGATCTAAGTCTTCTAATGAAAAATAACCTAAATCACGGATACATAAATCGCTTGGACGTAATGTGTCTAAGCATTCTGTTCCAAAGGTCTTATCATTATTTTTTCCTGGACCTATCTGAAAGTTTAGAAACTGTCCGCTATGTAAGTCATATTCTAATTGAATCTTGATACCCGCTGTTTGTGCACAACCACCTGATCCAGGATATACATGGGCTAAATGTTTTGGTACTTGGAAAATCGTCGCATCTAAAATACGAATTCGTTGAAAATACGTGAGCGCCGCGCTTGAAATGGCCGATGTTTCACAGATTTTACTTTTCCATAATGCCGAAAAAATATATTTCAAAAATTCAACCGCTTTTTTATCAAAGCGTTTATTGAGTCCTTCTGGACTCATAAGAGTGCCTGTAGCCGCATGTAATTGACTGCATAGTCGAACAAGCGAGTCACTCGCTGTACGTTGACTTACCCAAATACATATGGTAGCTAATTCATTTCCAGAAAACTTTCGTTTTCTTTTTACAAAACCTAATTCTTTTGCGAGTTCTTCCAAAAGAGAAGGGGTTAAATGACGATACAGTTCTTCAGAAAATAGTTGTAATTCATCTTGAATCGAAAGATTCATAAAAAATGTCACCCTTTCTAGCTAGCTTTTTAGAAAGAATAACGTTTTTTGTCACTTGGGGGTAGTGAAAATTCTTAAGTTGATGGGCATGTGGCGGTACCCCTAATAAAAGCTGCAGAAGATTCCCACTTTAATTTTCTAACTGTATCATTTGCACGCTTTTATCGGTGGATAGGATTTCTTTTAGCTGTCTTCCTACCCGGATTTTGGATGGCATTACTTGCTTATCACCAAGATCAAATTCCTTTCCCTCTTCTTGCGACTGTGACTGTTGCAAGATCAGGTCTACCATTTCCAGCACCACTTGAGCTTATAATTGTTTTGTTCCTTTTTGAGATGTTCCGTGAAGCCGGTCAAAGATTACCCTCCCCCCTTGGTCAAACCCTTTCAGTGGTAGGCGGACTAATCATTGGGGATGCTGCAATCCGTTCGGGTTTTATCTCCCCTTCTGTCATTGTTATTACTGCTTTATCTGCTATTGCGGGATATACCTTAGTAAACCAAATATTAGCAGGAGCAGTATCCATACTCAGAGGGTTTGTACTATTATGTTCAATTTTGATGGGGTTATATGGATTTATGCTTGCCGGATTCGTAATCGTTCTTTATATCTCAAGATTACGTTCCTTTGGAATCCCTTACTTAGCTTTAGTTTTCCCAAAATCTAGTTCAGATTTTTTCAAGGGATTGTTTCGTTTACCGTGGAGAAGTTATAGACATAGAGTTGATTATCTCCGAACCAATGATAGTTCTAAAACGGACGAAGGAGAAGGAAAACAGTGAAGCTGCACAAAATAAAACTAATAATTATGATGCTTATCACTAGTGCAATGTTATCTGGATGTTGGAATATTAAAGAAGTTCAAGATATTTATTATGTTGCAGCTCTTGGTATAGATTTTAAAGAAGGAAAATATATAGCTTATGCTCAGTTACTTGACTTTTCTAACGTTGCTAAGTTAGAGGGGGCTAGACCTGATAAACAACCACCAGTGTGGATAGGAAGAGGTGAAGGTTTTACCATTACGGAAGCATTAAATCAATTATATAAGGATGCTCAACAAAGACTTTTTTGGGGACATGTATCTACAATAATATTAAGCGAAAGACTGCTCAGACAAGATATTAAAGACTCTATTGATTTTATTAATCGGTACCGAGAAATACGCTATAATATTCTCTTATACGCTACAAAGGAACCCATTGATGATATACTTAAAACAAAAGCCTTTTTTACATTATCGGGGTTGTCTACCATTCTCCATGAACCAAAGGAAAGGTATAAACAACGGTCTTACATACAACCTAAACAATTTTATCAATTTATTAGAGATAGTGATCCGATGGGGCAAACTGCTTATATCCCATCACTTAAAATTTCAACAGAAAATTGGAAAGAAGAATCCAAAAAAGCACCATTATTAAGAAATGATGGAGCGTTCTTTGTAAGGAATAATCGCCTAGAAGGATGGCTTTCTGAGACTGATTTAAACGGTCTAAGATGGATGGATGAAAAAAACGTTCGATCTCCTGTGTGGATTATTGAGAATGATAGCGCTGTTGTTTCCGTAGTGATAGAGAAACCTAAGATTACAACTTCCCCTATTATGAGTAGTAAGCCCATACTTTTTAATATTCGAGTTGAAGTTCAAGCTGGAATAAATGAGAAGATCAAGGAAATTAGTGATAAAGAGTTGATTACAAAAACTGAAGATATTATCAAATTAGAAATTCTAAAATCCTTTGAAAAAGGAATAGAAATAAATGCAGATATCTACAAATTAGGTGAATCATTATACCGTCAGAATCCAAGAAAATGGAAAGAAGAAGTAAAAACAGACTCGTTTTACTTAAATGAACACAGTATAAAGAATTTAAAAGTTAAAGTTAATTTAGTTAACTCCGGAAAGTTGAAGTACCAAGATGGATCCTAATATTAATTCAAACGGTATTTATAGTTTTTTAAAAAGGCCTAAGCTCTTGCAACACCGAGAAATTAGGCTTTTTTATATTGAATTCCTTAACGTTGTAAATCCGCATTTTCCTGACGCTACCCCTATATTAGGTTGCGCATGCATTGCTAAAATAGGATTAAGCCGGGTAAGATATAATTATTTTTCTAAATAGTCTACTTTATAATTATTTAATCCGTATATTTTGTTTTTAGGGATAATGATTTTGTTTAGTGTTATACATATTTCTTTTCTACTGTATAAACCTTGTCTCCTCCATGAATAATAAACAAGGGATCTAATTTAGCTGCTCTTTGTAATAAAAGTTCGAATTCACCACCCATCTTAAAACAGCTACCTTCAGGTCCGTTGCATCTGCTGTCTTCAAAAAACACAAAATTAAATTTATTCTTACAGTGTAATTTTTTCATTCATTCTTTCAGTAAATATTCTGAACGTCCATGTAGTGTCATAAACATCTTTTCCTTTCATAAAAATCAATAATCTATCTTTTTAATTACATGAAGATTAATTGTTAAGTTAATCAAAAAAATAAAGGTTCTATAATGAATCTTGAGAAGCAAAAATAATTGAAATCATTTGAGTATAGAGATGAAAAACTTAGATGTTGGGAACTTGTTTTTTGTGGCATCTTCAACCAGTGATGTATAGGTGCATCTTCTATGCCTCGAGATATCGCTATCCAAACTTTCTTTTCACACAGTGGGCTTATTTGGATTTTAAGTGATTTGATATGAGATTTATTGTGTTAGCGCCTTTACTAATTTTTATTGTATATAAGATAAAATGAAGGAATGGTGGAAATGAAATGTCTTTTTAAAGTTATAACAATTGCGCTTATAGCTGGGGCTATCAGCGGTTGCTCTGAGTTAGCGGAGATAGAAGAAAGAGGCTTTGTAGTAGGTGCCGCTTACGATATTGTTAAGGAAAAGAAATCTAATCCAATTATGAAAGGGACGTATCAAATGGTACTTCCCAGTAAGTTAACGCAAGAAGGTGGAAAAGGCGCAGGGAATAATTATATTGATGTGAGTGCAAAAGGAGATAGTGTGTTTGAACAAATACGAATAATCGCTAAAAAGATTAGTCGTACTTTATTTTTTCCACATATACAAGTAATCATTTTTTCTGAAGAATTACTATCGAATCCAAATGTTTTACAAAATACGTTAGATGTATACATTCGAGATCATGAAATGAGAAGAAATATTCGTCTATTTGTTTCTGAGAAAAATGCAGAAGCAATCTTGAAACAAAATGCAAAACCAGAAAATTTACCGGCACAGTATATTGATATGCTAGCTGAACACCCTCCTAAAAATGCTCAGATGGTTGAGGCAGCAAGAATTGGTGACGTGCAGGAAAAGATAATTTCAAACCGAAGTTTTGTACTACCTGTCTTAAAACCTACAAAACAGGGGATAGAAATGGATGGGGCTGCGTTGTTTCGTGGGAAGGATAACAAGTGTGTTGGAATGTTAAACGGCGAACAGACAGTGGGAATAAACTTTATAATCGGTGAAAAATTAGGAGGTTATTTTACCATACGTAAAAAGGACCAGCTTATTACATATGAAATTCATAAGCTACACCGAAAAATACAGGTATTTACTGAAAATACTACAAAACCGAAGTTTGATATTCATCTATTTCTCGAAGGTGCTTTAGCGGAGTTGCATTTTAGTGATCATAAAAAATTCATGAATGAAAAACGCTTAACGAAGGATATTTCAAAAGAGGTGGAACAAAGGATTCAAAAATCAATAAAGCTTGTTCAAAAAAAATATAAGGTAGATGTATTAGCGTTAGGAGAAGTATATAAGCGGCATAATTATAAAAAATGGAAGAAAATACGTAAGAATTGGGATCAAGGCGAAAATTATTTTAGTGATGCCCAAATTAATGTTCATGTTCATTCAATAATTGAACATTCAGGTTCAGCTTTACCCAAGAAAGTAAAATGAGTTAATTTGATTGGTTACCGAATTAGATATTAGCTGCCAAATATCAATACTAGCTATACCCCGTATTATATATTTTATTTTCATAACTTCGATTGCTTCATATACATTACCTGTATTTCTTACATAAATTATATAAGTGAACAAGCTTTTACACTTTTCTTTCAATTTCACCTTTTACTTTTCTTAATATTTTCTTTTCAACTAAAAAATTGACTGAATAATTTTTTATCAGAGGTTTGAAATAGATTAAGTAACTAGAGGTACCATGTCAAAAAAGCTTGTAATTTGGATAACATCCAAATTACAAGCTTTTTATTTTTTATTTAATTACTGCCACCAAATCCAAGCCCAAAGGTAATTTCTTATATTTCGAGGAGTAATGCGAATGAAGCGTTCACCGTCAAAGAAGCAATTTAAATTTGGAAGTGTTTCATCTGGATTTTCTGGAACAAAGGTGACGATGTTCTCGTTACTTGTAACGGTTACTGTAATTGGTGGATCGGTAGGCGAGACTTGAAGTTGTAACGAAATATTGGCCGTATTTTTAAACTCATTATTAACAGGTGGACTTATTACTTGTACTGTGAATAACACGATAATTGTTTCGTTTGGCTCTAAATTAGTGGCAACTAGGAAACCGATATTCGGATTCGCTAGTGGAGAGCGTTCACCGTTAATAAAGACAGTGCCGTTTATAAATTGTAAACCTGCTGGAATAGTATCTTGTAACGAAATATTTGAGAGTGAAATTTTGGAAGTATTTGTAATGCGTACCGTGTAATCAAAATATTGATTTAAATAAGCTGAGCTGACGGAAGCATTTTTCGTGACTGTTGTAGTTATAAATTGAACTGGTATACGAACAATATTTGAATTAACAATGAAAGTAATAATTGGATCCTGTGGTGTCAATTGAAAAGCAGCGGTAACTGTTGCAGAATTTATAATTGTACTGTTTGAAGGAATAGAAGTTACGAGGACTTGAAATGTTATAGTTGCTACTGTACCTGCAGATAAAGAACCAATATTAATACCAGTGTCTGGACGAACATTTGGAACCGAAGTACCGTTAATAGTTACGCTGTTTTCTATAAATGTTGTACCAGCTGGAATTGTGTCTATAACAGAAGTACTAATTGTCGGAATTGTGGAATCATTAAATACCTCTAATGTGAATGTAATAACATCTCCTATAACGACGATAGATTTGTCTGCTGTTTTCTCAATGTTAATTATTGGCTCGATTAATGTTGTTGTAACGGTATTTGTTTGCTTTGTAATTGTAATAGGTGGTTCATCTGGATCAATGATAACGGTATAGGAAACAGTAGCATCGTTATTAATTGTAGGTTGAAGAGTAGAAGAAGATATTGTCACTTGGAACGTAATAATGACAGAGTCATTATGAGCAAGATTTCCTAACGTAATACCATTTTCCGGATTCTCATTAGGCTGATTGATTCCGTTAATCGTAACACTACCAGCAACAAAAGTCGTATCTATTGGTATGGTGTCTATAACAAGAAGGTCTTCAATCGTTACATTACCGCTATTCATAATCGTAATTGTATACGTTAAAGTTTGAGCAGGTAAGGCATTCGTTACATCAACAGATTTTATGGCAATGACATTATCATTTTGGACAGTAGTTGTGACGGTATTTGTTGTAGTCGTATTTGTAACGGGTACGTTATTTGGGTTGACTATATAGTTAAAAGTAGTAATTGCGTTGTTGTTTAGTTCATTTGGTGTTGGAATAGTAGTCACAGTTACTTGGAATGAAACGATAGCATCTCCATCTACAATTATAGTACCAATTGGTATGCCGCTTACTGGATTCACTCCTGGAAGAGTTTCTCCGTTTACAATGACGCTATTTTCTATAAACGTAGTACCTTGAGGAATAATATCTTGAATGATTACATCATTTACTGCAACATTACCGGTTTGATTTAGTGTAATCGTATACGTTAACGCATCACCAACCGTTGCAAATGCAAGGTCAACAGTTTTATTACTATTCAAAGTCGCATGATTAATTGTTGTTACGGCAGCTGATGAAATAATAGTTTCGGTAATAGGCGGCTGGTTTGGTAACGTGTATTGGTATTCAATTGTACTCGTATTAGAGATTGGATTTGTTTGCGGAATTGAAGTAACCCGTACTTGGAATAGAATAGTTGCTGTCGTATTAGGCGGAATGTTATCAAGTTGTATCCCGCTAAGTGGATTATCATTTGGACGAGCGCTTCCATTCACAATAACACTATTCTCTATAAAGCTCGTATTTGCTGGGATGATATCTGTAACGATAATATTTTCCACTTGTATATTCCCATTGTTTGTGATGGAAATAGTGTAAGGGATAATCGTTTGTAGGTCAGCGTATTGGATAGGCGTTGTTTTTGTTGCAATTATATTAGCAGAAATAACTTCAGTGAAGGTAATATTACTAGTTGATATTTGTTCTTCGCTATTAATTGTATAACGAGAAGTGGATTGATTTTGAATACGACCACTAGCTGGAAGCGCTACGACAGTAACAGAAAATGTGACTGGGATAGAAATGTTAGGAGCAATCGTTCCTAACAATATACCGGTACTTGGATTGGCATTAAGCTGCGGAATGTTATTTACTAAAACGCTACCGTCTATAAAGGTTGTTCCACCAGGAATATTGTCTGTAAATACAAGAGCAGTAGCATCCGTATTCCCTGTATTTGTTAAAGTTGTTGTATAAGTTAAAACATCACCAATTGTTACAGAAGTCAAATCAACAGTTTTAAGTGAAACGATATCAGCATCATTAATTTGAACGAAAGTAGTGTTGGAAGTAGTCGATTTTTGAATTGGTGCAAAGTCAGGGTTGAAAATAAAGTCGTAGACGATGTTTGCAGTATTAGGTGTTGGGTTTGCAGCAGGTAAATTCGTAACCGAAACTTGGAATGTTATTGTAGCTACTTGACCTGATGTGATATTCGGGATGGAAAAGCCGATATTCGGATCTGCTGCAGGAAGTACAGTGTTGTTAACTGTTACACTCCCCGAAATAAATACTGTTCCATCTTCTATAATATCAGTAAAAAAGATGGAGTTAGTTGTAGTGGATCCGTTATTTTGAATGAGTACTGTATATTCAATAGTTTCATCAATATTAGCTAATACTGTATTAGCGGATTTTGTAGCGATAAGAATGGCATCAATAAATTGTATATTTGTAGTATTGGAAGATGTCGTTTCTGAAATTGGTGGTAAGCTTTGGTCTGGCTGATACTCATAGTGGATGACGGCGATATTATTCATGTTATTTTGAGAAGGTATCGAGTCTACATTTACTTGGAATGTAACGATAATTGTATTGTTTGGAAGGATAATATTAAGTGAGATTCCGGTACTTGGATTTTCGTTAGGTCTTGGTATGCCATCTACAAGAATGCTATCTGGAACGAATGTGGTGCCAGCAGCGATTGCGTCAATTAGGAGAGTATTTGTAATAGGTACTGTACCAGCATTTGTAACTGCGATGGTATATGTGATAATTTGACCGATGCGTGTAATGGATCTGTTAGCAGATTTAATTGCACTAACATTTGCTGTACGGACTTCCGTGTTTACTGTATTTGATAATGATCTACGCTGAATAATTGGAGAACTAGGGTCAATTTGGTATTCATATGAAGTGTCTGAGATGTTAATGACTGTATTGTCTTCAGGTATATTTGTAAGTTGTACTTGGAATGAAATAGTGACTGTTTCATCTGGTTGTATCGTGCCGAGAGTTACTCCATTTTCAGGATTCGTACCAGGCTGAATGACATTATTTATTGATAAGCTATCTTCAATGAATATTGTCCCTTCTGGAATGTTGTCAATGAACACCGTATTGTTAGCTGGAACCGTTCCGATATTTTGTAGTGTATTTGTGTAGGTAATAAATTGCCCGATGGAGACGAAAGTTACATCTGCGCTTTTAACGGAAATAATATTCGCATTTTGAAGTGATGTTGTAACAATGTTAGAATTTGCAGAGCGATTCACTGGTGGAGCTGTAGGAATACTTATATATTGGTAAGTTACTGAAGATTGATTTACAATTTCGGTTTCAGTAGGTGGATTATTTGTTTGTACTTGAAATAGTATTGTTTTGGAACTGTTTGGTGGAATCTTTCCAATTGGTATTCCGTTTTCGGGATTTGCATCAGGCTGAAGTACACCGTTAATTGTGACACTGTCGAGAACGAATGTAGTCCCAACTGGAATCGAATCTGTAAAAATAATATTTATTGCGTCAACATTGCCGCTATTTTTCACTTCAGAAATATAAAGTATAGTTCCGCCAATATCTACAGTTATTGGATTGGACGTTTTTGTAATTGTTAATTGTGCTTGCACGAAATTTGTAATGACAATATTACTTGTAGATGTTTCAGTAATAGGCGGTTGCCCTGGATCTGGTTGAATTGTATATGTTGTATTAGATTGATTTGTAATCGATTGTTGCGAGAATGGATCGTTAATAAGAACTTGGAAAGCAATAAGGTGAGTAGCGTTTGCTGCTAGGTTAGGCAAAGTAACACCTACATTTGGATTGGCACCAAGTATAGTTGTTCCGTTAAGTGTAAAACTATTGTCTACGAATGTAGTCCCTTCTGGAAGCGTATCTGAAAATATGAGATTCGTAGCTGGAATATTTCCGGTATTTTCTAGCGTTATCGTATAGGTCAAAATATCACCTGTTGTTGCTTGTTGTGCATTGACTGCTTTTAAAGAAAGAACATTCGCATCCGAAATTTGTGTGAAAGCTGGATTAGACGTAATTGTTCGAGAGATGATAGGAGCAGTTGGATCAGCGATAAAAGTATAGTCAATACGAGCTATATTAGAAATTGGATTCACGCTTGGAATGGATTGAACGATAACTTGGAATGTGACGGTGACGATTTCCGAAGGTGCAATGGAGTTTAATGAGATCCCTACGTTTGGATCAGTACCTGGAGCTGAAACACCATTAATGGTCACACTATCCGGAATAAATGCAGTTCCCTCTGGGACCAAATCTGTTAAAGTAACTGTATTTGCAGTTGTATTCCCGTTATTTTGAACGACTACAGTGTAAGTGATTGTACCGTCAGTAGACTGTACGAGGGAATCTGTATTTTTAATTACAGATAGTGATGCATCAACGACAGCTGTATTAACCGTATTAGATGAAGATGTTGCTGTAACTGGAGGTTGACTTGGATCGACAATATATGTGTAACTTGTAAGTGCTTGATTTATAATTGCTCCTTGTGGCGGAATAGAGTTTGCAAGAAATTGGAACGTAATTGTAGCAGAATCACCTGGTGCGATAATGCCAACTGGAATACCGAGAGTTGGACTTGCATCTGGAAGTGAAATTCCGTTAAGCGTAACACTATTGGGAACAAATAATGCCCCTTCAGGAACACCGTTAATGAGTAATACCGAGTTTGCAGGGAAGTTTCCAGTGTTTGTTAATGTTGCTGTATACGTAATTATATCTCCGATAGATACAATTGTTCGATTTGCTTCTAAAACCGTTGTAACAGTAGCATTATTAATTTGTGTAGAAGCACTATTAGAAGTAATTGTGCCTGTAACAGGAGGAGAAGTCGGATCAACAAGAAATTCGTATTGAACGGATGCAACGTTTGTAATTGGGTTTGAAGGCGGAGTAGATGTAACTATGACTTGGAAAGTAACGGTTAAGGAACTGTTCGTACTAACGGTTCCGATATTAACTCCGTTATTTGGATTTGCACCTGGAATGGTACTTCCATTTACGGCAAAACTATTTTCAATAAAGGTCGTTCCAGCTGGAATGAGGTCTGAGAAATTTACATTCGTAGCGTTTGTACTGCCGCTATTTTGTATTAAAACTGTATAAGTGATCGTGTCTCCAATATTCGCAAAGGCTGTACTAGCAGTTTTTACAGCTGAAAGTATTGCTGAATGAATAGAAGTAACGAAGACGTTCGTTTCCACATTGCCAGGCTGAGCCTGTAATGCATTGCCTACGTTATATTGGAAGTTAACAAATGCTAAGTTTTGGAGTTCAGGTGTGAATGTTGATGGATTGCTTACGATTTGAACTTGGAATATGATTGTTACAGTTTGATTTGGAATGATCGTATTTATGCCAATACCGCTGGTAATAGAAGTGGATGGTAATGGAGTGCCATCAACAATAACGGATCCGGCAACAAATTGTGTCCACGATGGTATCGGGTCTGAGAAAATAACGTTATTGGCAGGGATATTTCCAGTATTCGTAATTGTAGTTGTATACGTAATTGTATCACCAATCGTTGCAAAAGCTTTATCACCGATTTTAGTAGTAGTTAAAATAGCACTTTCAATTGTTGTGATAACACTATTTGAAGTAATGTTTTTTGAAACAGGAGGATTATCTGGATTAACGATATGCTGAAAGCTAACGCTAGCTTGATTCGTAATTGGATTAATAGCCGGGATTTCATTTGAAGTAATATGAAATTCTACAATGGCAGATTCGTTTGGCGCGATATCACCAATTGGGACACCTGTAATGGTGTTTGCATTTTCGATAATAGTTCCATTAAGTGTAAAACTATTTGGTTCAAAGGAAGTTCCGTCTGGAATAACGTCGGTAAAAATAACATTCGTTGCATTAACATTTCCGCTATTTGTAATTGTAACGGAGTAGATGATATCTTGCCCAATATCTACTGTTGACACATTTGAATTTTTTTGTGCAGTAAGAATAGCACTATTAATTTGTGTTGTCGTTGTATTAGATTGATTGGAAGTTGTAATAGGTGACTGGTCTGGATCAACAATATAACGATAAGTGGTAAGAGCTGAATTAGAAATAGGGTTGTTGATTGGTAGGGTTGTAACGGTAGCTTGGAATGTGATAATTGCTGCAGTACCACCGTTAATTGAACCGATATTTACACCAGTAGATAAATCAGCATTTGGAATGGTTTGCCCATTAACTGTGAAACTGTTTGGAACAAAAGTTAAATTGCTATCAAGCGTATCGATAACGGTAACATCAGTTGCAGTCACATTCCCTGTATTCGGGAGGTTAAGTGTAAATGTTATTGTATTACCAACATCCGCAAAAGTAAGATCTGTTGTTTTTGTACTTATAATATTCGCGTTGTTTATTTGAAGAAGCGTAGTGTTGGAAGTAGCCGCACTTAATACTGGAGGATTAACAGGATCAACAGTAAACTCATATGTTGTTGATGCTGTATTTGGTGCTGGATTAATAGGGGGAATGCTGTTCACTGTAACTTGAAAGACGATACTATATATTTCATTAGGCGGAAGTGTTGCAAGTAATACACCTGTATTTGGATTCGCGTCAGGTTGTAAAACACCATCGACAGTTAATGTGTTAGGAACAAATGTGACTCCATTTGGTAATACATCTGTGAATACAATATTAGTTGCATCTGTATTTCCTATATTCGAAATAGAAGTAGTGTAAAAAGCAGTTTGCCCGATATCTGCAAAGGATACACTTTCATTTTTCGTCATGGATAATAGTGCTTCTTTAATTTGCGTTGAAACAGGATTGCTAATTGAAGTTTCTGCATCAGGCGGTGAGACTAATTGGTACGATGTTGATGAGAAATTTACAATGGGGTTTTCAGTTGGTAATGACGTTACAGTAACTTGGAACGAAATTGTTACTGTAGTCCCAGCTGTTATAGTTCCGATATTTACACCGTTCACTGGATTTGCACCACTTTGAAGAATTCCATTAATAGAAAATGTGTCTGCAATAAATGCTGTTCCGCTCGGTACGGTATCTGTGAATATAACATTTTGCGCAGATGAGTTTCCATTGTTTGTTAAAGCGACAGTATAAGTGAGTGTGTCTCCAATACGACTAAAGGATTTATCGACTTGTTTTAATGAAAGAATGGTAGCTGTATTAATCGTAGTGAACACTGTGTTTGAAGTAACGGTCCTTGAAACAATAGGGGCATTAGGATCAGCGATAAATGTGTAAGAAGCAGTAGCGGAATTGGCAATAGGATTTTGGGCTGGTGTAGAAGTAGCGGTAACTTGAAATGCTATAGATATTGAGCTGTTAGGAGCAATTAATCCAATTGTAATACCTGTATTAGGGTTGAGCCCGATTTGTGTGATGCCATCTATTGTAACGCTATCAGTTATAAACGTCGTACCATCTGGTATGAGGTCAGTGAAAGTAATATTCGTAGCGTTTGTATTACCGCTATTCGTTAAAATTGTCGTATAGGTAATGGTATCACCTAGTGTTACAAGTGTTTGATCTACAGATTTCACCATCGTTATCATAGCATCTAGTACCGGGTTTGTAACGATATTTGTTGAAATAGAAGTTGTAATAGGAGTTCCGTTTGGATCGACAGTATAAGAATATAAAATTGTGTCATTACCCATAATCGAATTTGAAGGGGGAACAGAAATAACATTTACTTGGAAAGTAACAGTTACTGTTTCACCCGGTGCGATATTTGGTATAGTTACTCCCAGTGCTGGTTGTGCACCAGACTGCTGAACGCCATTTATCGTGAATGAATTTGGTATAAAGGTAATGCTAGCTGGAATAGCGCTTGTGAAAGTAATATTCGTAGCGGCTGTATTTCCTGTATTTGTAATAGTAGTTGTATACGTAATCGTATCTCCAACTGAAACGATAGATTTATCAGCACTTTTTTGGGTTGTTAAAATTGCACTATTAATAGTTGTCGAAACAGCATTAGATACATTCATTTGTGATACGGAAGGTTGGCTAGGGTCGACCACATGTGAAAATTGTACAGAACTAGAATTAGAAATTGGATTTATACTTGGAATATTTGTAACAAGTACGTTGAGAGTAATCACAGCCGTTCCGTTTGGATTTATATTTCCAATCTGAATCCCGTTAGCTGGATTTCCGATCTGCTGTGTACCAGAATCGTTTGTAAGAGTGCCAGATATGAATGTCGTTCCGTCAGGTAAAATATCTGTGAAAATTATATTTTGTGAAGTAACATTTCCAGGGTTACTTAATGTAATCGTATAAGAAATTGTATCGCCAATTGTTGCGAAAGTTTTATCTACAGATTTAACAAGTGTAATTTCTCCGGAATTTATTTGTGTCGAAACCGGATTGGATGTCGTACTTCTTGAAACGAGTGGTAAATTAGGTCCTGTCATAAATTGATAATCAATAGAAGCGCCATTTACAACTGGTGAGTTTGGCCCCCCAGGTCCAATTGTGAAAATTGGATTTGGAATGCTAACTACTTGCACGCGGAAGGTAATGTTTGTAAAATCTCCTGCAATAATATCCCCAATTGGTACCCCATTCGCTGGATTTACCCCAGGTAATAAAACCCCGCCTACTCGAACGCTATCCGCTATAAACACTGTATTATTTGGAATCGGATCTGTAAAAATGATATTCGTAGCAGTTGTGTTTCCTATATTCTCCAATAAAACAGTATACGTTAAAAATGAATTTCCAGGTGCTACGTCAGAAAATAGTCGATCCACACTTTTCGTTGCTTGAATAATCGCTTCGTTAATTTGAACTAAAGTTGGATTACTTGTAGCTGTTTCTGTCACCGGCGGCTGGGTAGGATCAACAATGATCGAGTATGTCGTGCTAGACTGGTTCAAAGTTGGATTTGTAACTGGTATTGAGCCAACGATAGCTTGAAAGCTAATTGTTGTCGTTCCTCCAACTGGAATTGAGTCTAAAGAAATCCCGCTATCTGGTCTAAATCCAAGTTGTGGGATGGTATTAATTTGTACGCTATCAGGAACGAATGAAAGTTCAGGTGGTAATATATCGATAAAAACAGGTGTGTTTGCGGTAGTATTTCCGCTATTGGTGAGGGTAGTTGTATACGTAATTGTATCTCCAACAGCAGCAAATGCACTGCTTGCAGTTTTTGTTGCGATAACGGAAGCAGTATTTACTTGTGTAAAAGTTTTATTAGATTGAACTGTTCGTGAAACTGGCGGTTCATTTATACCTACAATAAAGCTATATTGAAGCGATGATTGGTTTGGGATTGGATTCGGATTTGGGAGTGATGTAATGTTTACTTGAAAACTGAGTGTAGCAGATGCATTTGAATTCAAGTTGCCAATATTGATACCATTTTGTGGATTTGCATTAGGAATAGTTGTTCCATTTACCGTAAAACTGTTTGGAATAAATGATGTACCATTTGGAATTACATCTGTAAAAATAACATTGTTTGCGGTAGTATTACCGGAATTAGTAATGATAGCAGTGAAAGTCAGTGTATCTCCAATAGTAGCAAATCTTGAATTGACAGTTTTATTTATAGAAAGAGTTGCATCAATAATTGGCGTAACCGTCGTATTCGTAACTGTACTACCAACAGCGGGTGATTGGTTTGGATTTACGGTATATTCATAATTTACAAGAGCATTATTTGTTAATGTGCCACTAGGTGGTATCGCTAAAATTTGTGCTTGAAAAGTAATGAATACAGTATCTCCTGGGGGAATATCTGCTAAGTGAATACCAAGTGATGGATCTAACCCTGGCTGCGGAATATTATCGATAGTTACAGAGTTTGGCACAAATGAGGCGCCTGCACCGAGTCCATCTGTTAAAACTGTAGCGCTAGCAGGGATATTCCCTGTGTTCGTAACTGCAATCGTATAAGTAACGATATCCCCAATTGCAGCTGTCGGTGTATTCACTGACTTCGTAGCGACGATTGTAGCGTTATTAATTTGAGTTGTTATTACGTTACTTAACGCATTGGCGGACGCTGGAGGTAAGTTAGGATCTATGACATATTGGTACGCTGTATTGCTTTGGTTCGGGATTGGATTTGGACTAGGAATGGAATTTACTATTACTTGAAATGAGATTGTTGCACTTGTATTAGGGTTTATTGGATCAATTGCAATTCCACTTGCTGGGTTTGTATTAGGAAGTGTATTGCCATTTACTGTTACACTATTAGGAATAAATGATGTTCCGTTTGGAATTACATCTGTAAAAATTACATTTGATGCAAGTGTGTTCCCGTTATTCGTTAAAGTAGTTGTATACGTAATAATATCATTTACGTTAGCAAAGTGTTTATCTGCCGATTTTACAGCGGCAATCGTAGCGTTATTAATAGTTGTCTGTACGGTGTTAGAGGCCACCATCTGCGTTACAACTGATTTGGATGCGTCGTATGTGTATTGGAATGTAGTGCTCGATTGATTCGTAATCGGATTTGGACTAGGAATAGTTGGTACAGAAACTTGGAATGCAACAGTACGTGATGAATTCGCTCCTATCGTCCCAATTAAAATGCCATTAGCAGGGTTTGCATTTGCTATAGGGACACCGTTAATCGTTACAGTATTAGGAAGGAAGATGGTACCAGCTGGAATGATATCTGTAAACGTTACGTTAGAAGCAGGGATATTGCCGTTATTTGTTAAAATTGTTGCATACGTTATGACAGCGCCAACATCAGCGAAATTTGTACTTGTTAGTTTTGTGGCAACAATATTAGCAGTATTAATTTGCGTCGTTACTATATTGCTAGTAGCGTTTCTGACAACGGCAGGTAAACTTGGATCTGCGATAAAGCTATATTGAAGTGCAGCGCTATTTTGAACTGGATTTGGTGAAGGTAAACTATTTGCACTTATTTGAAAAACAATCGTTGTAAAACCACCTGAAGGAATGGAGCCGACTTGAAGACCGGTACTAGGGTCTGCACCTTGTTGTAAAGTACCACCTATAAAAATACTATTTGGTACGATAGTGGAGCCATTAGGGATTATATCGGTAACAATAACATTATTTGCTGTAGTATTGCCAAGATTAGCTAAAGAAATTGTATATGTGATTGGTTGCCCGACATCGGCGATAGTTAAATCTACTTCTTTGACAATCACTACATTTGCTAAATTAATTTGTGTACTTACAGTGTTACTTACAGATGTTTCTATAGTTGGTGGATCGCCCGGATTTAGAATAAAGCTATACTGTGTACTAGATGAATTTAATGTTGGATTTTGTGTTGGTAAAGAGGTGACGGTTACTTGATAAGAGACAGTAAGTGAGCCATTAGCAGCAATGGAAGGTAGTGGAACACCTATATTTGGATCTGCGTTATTTTGAAGTACACCATTAATAAGAAAAGTATTTGGAATAAAGGTAGTACCGTCTGGATTCGTATCTACGAAAGTAGGGCTATCAGCAGAAACACTTCCTGCATTCGTCAAAGTAACAGTATAAGTTAATATATCCCCTACGGTAGCGAACGCTCGATCCACTGTTTTGGCTGAAATGACATTTGCATCGTTTACTTGAGTAAATGTAGTGGTTGAAGTAGTGTTCTTACTTACAGGTGAAGTGTTTGGATCAACGATAAAGTTATAGGAGATGGAAGCGCTATTTGAAATAGGGTTTGGATTTGGAATGCTAGTGATTACTACTTGGAATGAAGCTGTAATTGTAGTATTAGCATTGATGCTACCAATATTGATGCTAGCTGGTGTAACGCCTGGCTGAGTAACACTGTTAACTATAACGCTGTTTGGGACAAAAGCGGTTCCATTCGCAATTGAATCAGATAGTAATACATTGTTCGCTGCAACATTTCCATCGTTAGTAAGAGCAAAGGTGTAAGTTAATACATCACCAACTTCCGCAAACGTTTTATCTACAGATTTATTAGCATGGAGATTTGCTAGTCTAATTGTTGATGTAACAGAATTAGAATTTGCTGTTTTTGAAGTCGGTGGCAAACTTGGATTTACAGTATATAGATAAGAAGCGAAGGCGTTATTAATGATAGGATTTTGGGTCGTAATATTGATGACTGTTACTTGAAAGGATAAGGTGAAAGTAGCTCCTCCTGGTATTGTACCAATAGGTACGAAAACGAGTGAATCTACATTTTGTAAAACACCGTTGAGTGTTACCGAACCTGGTGTTAATATCGTTCCATTTGGAAGTGAATCTGTTAGCTGTACGTTAGTTGCAGCTGTATTTCCACTGTTTGTAATAAGGATTGTATAACTTATCGTTTCGCCAATTGTGGCAAATTGTTTGTTAGTTGATTTTGTTAATGTTACATTCGCATTATTAATTTGAGTGGAAACGAGATTAGAAGAAATGTTTTTTGTAACTGGTGATTGGCTAGGGTTGACGGTATATTGATAAGAAGCGCTTGATCCATTAAATACGACGTTTGACGCGGGTATTGTATTTACTACTACTTGAAATGAAACATTTTTTGTTGTACCAGTTGGGATGGATCCAATGTTCACACCGTTAGCGGGATTTGCGCCCACTTGTGTCGTGCCATCAATTGTTACACTGTTTACAACAAAAGTTGTTCCAGTAGGAATGACATCTGTAAAAATAACATTGTTTGCATTCGTATTACCTGTACCTGTAAAGGAAACGGTGTACGTTAGTATATCACCAATATCTGCAAAATTTTTATCTACTGCTTTCGTCATTGTTACAGTAGCATTATTCACTTGAGTGGAGACAATATTCGTCGTATCAGTCCCGCTTACTGCCGGTTGATTTGGCACAGGAATGTATTGATAAGTTGTTGTACCACTATTTAATATGGGATTTGTTTGCGGGATAGAAGGAACGAATACTTGAAATGAAACCGTAGTCGTAGAATTAGCAGCAATAGATCCAATTGATATACCAGTAGCGGGATTTGCGCCAGCTTGGGTAACTCCGTTCACAGTTACGCTCCCTGGAATGAAAGTAGTCCCGCTAGGAATCGGGTCCGTATATATAACATTTGTTGCAGCGATATTTCCTATATTAGCTAAGGCAATACTGTAAGTTAGCGTTTCACCAATATCGGTAAAAAGTTTATTAACTGATTTTGTGCCATTAATATCTGCGAGGTTAACTTGTGTTCCAGCAGAGTTGCTTGTTGCAAGACCGTTAAAGGTCGTTCCACCGGCGATTGGTGTATATTGAAATGTAATATTAGCAGTGTTAGAAATCGGATTTGGATTTGGCAGAGAAACGACAGTCGCTTGGAAAGTTACTGTACGAGAAGCACCATTATTGATTGTTCCAAGAGATATACCAGCGGCAGGATTTGCATTTGTTTGTGGTATGTTATCTACCATTACAGTGCCAGGTATAAAGGAAGTCCCATTAGGGAGAATGTCTGTCAAAATAACGTTATTGGCGGGAAGAAGTCCGGTATTAGGGATAGTAACTGTATAAGTGAGAATGTCTCCAATTGTAGCTACACTTTTATTCACGCTTTTCGTTGCTTGTATATTAGGTGAGTTTATATTAATTTGTAAACCGACTGTATTTAACATGTATGCATCTCCGTTAGTTGTTAAACGGATTGCGGCAGATACTTGAGAATTTGTTAAATAGGGAGAAATATCAATGGAAGTAATGTCCCAGCCTTGTCTTCCTGCAGAGATGTTTGTACCTGAAGAAGCACTTTGATTTCGCGTTCCAAATGTCCCTGTTGTATCTAAGTTTCCTGCAGCATTATTAATTTGGGAACCGAAGAAATTATTTATGGCATTATTTGGTCCGGATAAAGCGTTTAATGAACTGAAATTTGGTCCGAATAGAGCCTGATCCCCAATTAAATCAGCATCCCCTTCGGTAGAACTCAAAAATAATCGTCCGCTTACAGGTCCTCCGGAAGGTGTTAAAAATCCTGAAACAGCTACATCTGCACTACCGGTATCAGCAGAAACACGGTTACCCGCTACATAAATGGTTAAGTTTCTTGCTGGCAATGTCCCATTTTGATAAGCGACAATGAGCGTCCATCCAGAAGAATTGATAGCCCCATTAGAAGCATCTAAAGGATCAACAAGTCCAGGGACAGAGCCAGTTGTATAAGAGCCAGATCCAGCAGCTTGAACGAGAGATGTTACATCTGCAGAACGTGTATAGAATCCAAATGTGACAGATCCAGAAACGAAAGTTTGATTTGAAGCTGTAACAGCCGAAGGGGTAATTGGGTATGTTGAAACAGGTGTAGTAAAAGAAACAGGGTTTCCTAAAACACTCGTAATGTTTTGATCACGAGATAAATAGTTTCCACCCCAAACGAGTTCTGCGTAAAGAATCGTACTACCAGCAGGGATATTTAATACAGCGGTAGAACTATTTTGTGTATAGTTTAACGTTGTACCAGCAGGAAAAGTAGGTACTTGTAAAGCGGTATTCGTAGTTACGAATGCACCAATTGCCCCGATTGTACCAGCACGGTTTTGGTTACTAATTTTACTTAAACCTAGTGTGTTCCCTGTAATCGCAAGTGCCCCGTTAGTAGTGGTAGAAAATCGATTCGTAATGGGCATTTTTTCACCTCATTTGCATATAGTTTTGGTCAAAATACGATATGCATATAAACAATCAAAAGGAACATGTATAATTGAACTATAAATTCCTTCCTTAATCATTGGAAGGAATTTAATAGTAACAAGGGCTATTTTTAAATCAGTTAATATTAACATTAAAGGAAACTCCAGGGACACAAACATTGATTTATAAAACTGCATTTGTTCCTCTATTTTGTTTATTTTGACTTTTGGATAGCACCACATGCCCATCAACTTAAGAATTTAGAATTACCCCAAAATGAAAAAAATAAGCTTTTTGTTACTTAATAACGGTGTGTCTGTAGCCCTAAAAGGGGCATTTAATTATTAGAATATAATTATTACATTATCGCATACAGTAAAACATATATTTAATAATAGGAAACAGGATTAATACCTTAGCTAAATTTAAATGATTCGTACTATATCTATCAAGAAAAACCTATTCAAGATTAATTAAAATTCAATTATCTGAGCTTTTTTCAAATCAGCAAACCATTCACCTATTATATCGTTATGATGCTTAATAATTTGGGATGCCGATAATAATGTAGTGTCATATGTACTATGCCCATCTTCAACAAGAGTAACATCATACCCTAAGCTATATGCACGTCGACACGTCGCATCTATACATATTTCAGACTGAACGCCTGTAATCACAATGTGTTCGATGTCCCTTTTATTCAATTCTTGTTGAAGACTTGTTTCATGAAATGAATCAGGGTGGTTTTTTTCAAGAACGATATCTTCAGATAGTGGAGCTACAGATTCATGAATTGCCCATTCCGGATTTCCATGCTCTAATAAAGATCCTGTTTTCCCATTAAACTTCATGTAAAAAATAGGCGCTTGGACAGTACGAGCTTTATGGATTAACAATTGAATGTTTTTTAATAATTCAATTCCTTTATATAGCATTCTTTCTTCTTTAAATGAACCCACTTGTACATCTATAATAAGCAATGCTGCATAGCCTTTTATCATAAACGACCACCTCACATTTTGATTAAAATCATACAAGTAAAATATGTATAAAATAAGTATCCATTTTTAAAGTATCCAAAATGGATAGAGAATATAAATATGTGGAATCATGAATTTTTTTATCTTCAAGCTAGAAATGAATACATTAATAAAGTTTGTATTGCTTAATGTAGCCTAGAGGTGTTTGAATGTAGTGAATTTCGCACGTACAGTGTTAAGTGGCGCAAAAGATGGAGATAACTTCAAAGTCTTACCTATCGCAACGATGGGGATGAAGAATGACCATAAATAGAACCTGTTGTTTATAACAGGTTCTAATCAGAGTTATAGGCTCAATTACAGGAACTACAGATCTACTGGGGGGTAGTGTAATTCCTGATTAAAATTAAGATATGTTAAAAAATTTTAAATATGATTAATCAAATGATAACTAAACAAAATCGTTATTTTAAAGTGACTCAAAAAAGAGCACAGATATAAATGTGCTCTTAGAGAGGTAGGTTAAGTATCCTATTGGCCATTGTTCAAAGTTAATATATGTACGTTTAACTAAAAAGTGAAAAATAAAAACAGGATAGTTAGAAAAAAGCTAACTGTTTCATTGCAACTTGTAAAAAAGAATGTGGGAGGTTCAAAAAAGAAACTATATATAATTATACAAGTAAAACAGAATTGTACAGCATGAAAAGGAGCACTACATAAGTGAGTGCTCATCGATAAGGAGGTAACTTTTTTAGCTAAACACCCTTCTTAAAGAATATGCTGGAAAAGTGGGAAATAAAACTAAAATATAGTAACTAATGATGTTATGAATAACAATTTATAGGGAGAGGTTTAATGTTGTTATTATTTAAATAATAAAGCAGCTAGCTCAATGAACTAACTGCTTTATTGTCCAACAATAACGATACCCACAATACGTTGTAACTTAAAGTTACAACTATAGTATAAACGGAATTAAAAATATTATGTAAAATTAAAAGTGAGCTAAATAAGGAAACTAAAAAGAGCACTAGGTACAAGTGCTCTTTAAAAGAAGACCCTATGAGTTAATAGCTACATATCCGTAATATATGATGACAAACAAGTTAATATAAAAGAGCATTCAGCAGAAAACTAACTGCTCATTCCTAGAAGAAAAGGAAAAACAAAATTAAAGAAGTCACTGTGAATTCAAGCTGCATCAGCCCATCTATAGCATTGGACATAATGAATAGAAACAATAAGGTCATTAAAACTCACTTATAAAAACGTAAAGGAGGCACTGCTTAAATTGTAGTATCTCCTTTTAAAAAAGTTAAGTTCAGCTTTACTTCTGAAATCAAAACAGATAATAAAGTTGTTTATTTCCTTGTGAAACTAAAGCTACCATATAGTTGAATAATATAAATTGTTTTATTCGAATATATAGTTTTAACATTGACTTTCCGTCCTTATCCAATAACGGAGTAAATTCCCCTGCATATCCACTCAACTAAATAAATGATGAATTCCTATTTCTTTATCTACCATTATTACTCGTGAACACATAATTTAGAATTTTATTCGGAAAAACTCAAAAAGGCAGCTAGAAAAAACTAACTGCTCTAGTAAATACTATGAATACAATGTTTATTCGTATTCAAACTTGGATTACCTATATTGTTAACATGCCCTAAAAATTTATTCAATAAAAGAGCAGTTAGCCCAGTCTAACTGCTCGATGCAGAGGTATTGTATGCCGAGTTATTGATTTTATTCAAGGAATAAAGAAATTGTATTTATTTGAAAAATATAGTTGAAGAATTTTATAGAGAAAATGTAGCAAATTCTATATTACAAGAGATACAAGGTGTAGCTCCAATAGAAGACAGAAGTACGAAGACCTAAACAACTTTCTGAACCAAATTTTAGTAAGGCTTCAACTAATTTAACTGCATTTGAAACAAAACTAAATAGTAAAACCTAATTAAATGTGAAATTCAACTAAAATTTAATTCTACATAAGTAACAAAAGATATTCATGAAAATGGATACTTTCTCTTCTAAAAAGTATCTATTTTATGTCCATGTACAAGTGTAGAAAGACATAAAAGTCTAAACTAAAATCTCACAAATAATTGTTGATAAATAGTAATTACCATATAGCAATAGGATTTGTAAATAATAATCAAACCACATACCTAAAATCTCGAAGATTATACTTTAATGAAAAGAATTCGAGGACTTTTTGCAAAGTACGAAAAATTAGAACGTGAACTTAAAGAAGTTAAATATTGCTTGTTGAAAGCAATATTTGTAGCACATAAGATTAATACGTAAAGCAATTATCTTTATATAATCTTGATATGAATTTTACTTTGTCTTTCTATAAATATGATTTTATCTAAATATAAACAAATTACACTCTCCTTATAAAGCATCGAGGAGAGATAATGATGAATCCATTTAGAAAAACAACCCTGTTTGTATTTACACTATCAGTATTAAATACAAACATTGGTATGTCACATGGTGATATTCCTATATTTACTAAAATACAACCTGCAATACCACAAGAGGAGAATGCAAAATCAGAAGTAGAATATATGAGAAATGAATCAGTAGAATCAGAAAAGGTACTTGAAAAAGAAAATAGGCCCATAGAGCAAGAAAAAGTGATAGTAAGGCCATTGGATGTGCCGCTGATTCTACAAAAACCAGAATTAATGAGAGGTTGTGAAGTAACGAGCCTTGCTATGGTGTTGCAATTTTCAGGTGTACAAGTCGATAAGATGGAACTCGCTGCAAAGATAAAGTCTGTACCATTTCAGGGAAAGGGTATAAAGGGGAATATGCACAAAGGGTTTATTGGGGATATAGCTACATTTGATAAACCTGGACTAGGTGTTTATGTAGAGCCGATTTTAGAATTGGCAAAGGAGTATGTTTCAGAAGAGAAAGTGAAGGATCTAAGTCACAAAGAACCTCAGCAAATATATGAGGCGATAGACAGAGGGCAACCTGTATGGGTATTAACAAATGCCCGTTTTAAACGGTTACCTGATGATGAATTTTATACATGGCGTACAGATGCAGGAGAAATGAAAGTGACATATCACCAGCATAGTGTCGTTGTGACCGATTATGATGAACAATATGTATATATTAAAGATCCACTAAAGAAGGACAAACACAGAGCAATTGATCGGAATAGTTTTGAACAAGCCTGGATTCAAATGGGAAGACAAGCGATGACAGTTTCAATGTAAAACGAACGTAGATTGGATGAGAATAGAGATGAAAAAAGTTTTAATAGTTGAAGATGAACAGATTATCCGAGAGACTGTAGCCCATTATTTCTCGCATGATGGATATGAAGTAATTACAGCGGAAGATGGTCAAATTGGGCTAGATTTGTTTGCTGAACAAGAGCATAATATCAGTTTAGTTATTTTGGATATTATGCTCCCATTAATGGATGGATGGTCAGTGTGTAGACGTATTCGAAAGAATTCTAATGTTCCTATTATCCTATTAACGGCACGAAGTGATGAAGATGATACGTTACTTGGATTTGAACTTGGGGCAGACGATTATGTAACAAAACCATTTAAACCGTCTATTTTATTAGCGAGAGCAAAACGTTTGTTCAAAGATACAAATCAACAAGTACAATATCAGGACTGTATTAATTTATGTGGTATTCGCTTAGATAAATCAGCACGTTCTGTTTCAATAGATGGACAAAAAATAGATTTTACACATACAGAATATGAAATTTTACACTCTTTAATGCAACACAAGGAACAAGTACTATCAAGAGAGCAGTTAATCACAAATATTTGGGGATACGATTATGATGGAGATGATAAAACACTAACTGCACATATGCGTAATGTACGATTAAAACTTGGTGAGAAAGCAAAACACATTATTACAGTTGTTCGTACGGGTTATAAATTTGAGGTAGAAAAATGATGAGAAAGAAGATTGTGTTTCAGTTATTTTCTCTTACCTTTTTACTATGTTGCATGATTATCGCAGCTATCTTTTTCGGACAAATGTATGTGATGAAATACTTATATATAGATAAAGAAAAAGAAAATGTTCAGAAGCAATTACAACGGTACTATACATTTTATGAAGCTCATAAACAGGATGAAAATACACTCCAGAGGAAGGAACTCTCGTATGCTAATCAGCAGGGTATTATGATTGCTAGGCTCGATAAAGAAGCCAATATCAAGAAATTACCATCAGGAGATCATTATATAAAAACAGTTGATAAAAATGATTCGAGTCGATCCTCTAAGGTTGTGTTTAATAATTTAATCAATGCAAAGAAAGATATGGATCCTAATTTCAGTATATTAATTACAAGTTTACTCAATAAAACGACTAAACTAGCTATCATGGATACAGTAAGTAAAAGATCGAATAAAGACATAGTGATTCCTACAACATTGAGAATAAAAGGTTATGATGGAAATTTTGTTGCACCTACTTATTATCAGATTGATAAATATATGATGTCTGGTGCTAAAAATGGTATGAAGGTTTTTTCAAAAGAAGAAAGTGAGAAATATTATTTCTTAGAGGGAATTGTAACAGAGATAAATTTCCCAGTTTACTTCAATTCAAAAATGAATAATACATTGTATAGTAATGAGGTGTTTGCAAATCGTATTTTGCAATTTCAATCGGAATGGATCAGCGATAAAGTGAAATTACAAGGAGACGAATGGGTTCAGAATGAAATCAGTATAGATGGAATCAAGTATCTAGAAACGATAAAACCACTCATGCAAAATGGACAAGTAAATGAATTCATTTATACATTGTCTTCGTTACAACCGATTACAAAAGTGACAGATGTAATGAGTGATTATTATATATATATTATAGCATTTGTGCTGATTCTATCGCTGGTTGTATGTTTATATTATTCAAGAATTATTACCAAACCATTACTAAAAATTAATGAAGCAACGAAAAAAATAATGCAATTTCAATTTCAAGATAAGCTTTCTATCAAATCAAAAAATGAAATTGGTGAGCTTTCCTCTAATATTAATCAACTCTCAGAAAGAATGGAAGGATATATCAATCAGTTAAAAACAGACTTAGAAAAAGAGAAAAAATTAGAACAGACACGAAAAGATTTCATTGCAGGCGTTTCGCATGAATTAAAAACGTCACTCAGTGTCATGCAAATATCTGCATCTATGCTGCAAGATGGAATCGCGCCTGAAATGAATCAATATTATTGGGAAGCATTAGAAAAAGAAATAGAGAAAATGAATGTGTTAATAGATGAAATGTTGAATTTGGCTAAATATGAATCCGGAACGTACCAAATACAGATGGAGCAGGTTAATATAGGGAATTTAATTCAAAAGGCAGCAAAAGATTTACAAGTTCAAATTAAAGAAAAATCACTACACATCAAATTAAATATAGATAATGTTTGTGTTAAAGGTAAAACACATCTGTTAGAACAGGTCATAACAAACTTGTTTACCAACGCGATTCGCTATACAGATGCGAATCGAACCATTGTGATAGATGTAAACGAGAAACAACATGACGTATATATAGGGTTTGAAAATAAAGGGGCACATATAGCAGAAGAAAACATAGATAAAATATGGGATCAATTCTATAGAGTGGATAAATCAAGAAAAAGAGTATATGGTGGAACGGGTCTTGGACTTTCAATTGTAAAAAATATATTAGATTTACATAATGTAAAGTACGGTGTAACTAATACAAAAGATGGGGTATTGTTCTACTTCCATTTAGAAAAATGGGATACAAAGTAGTAAGATGTAACATTGATATTATAGATTTTACTGTGGTGTTAAAGGCGATTTACATTCATATAAATTATTTTTAAAAAGGTGCGGAGTCAACTGAAATGTACCCTTTAAAATGGACAGTTTAATAAAAAAAAACTGAAAAATCAAGCCCGGAAAAGATGGTTCCGATATTCAATCGGAATCATCTTTTTTAATGTTCACTGATAACGATTATAATTATACCCCTCCATCTATTAATGGTATCTTTAGTAAAGTTGAAGAATATGTAGGCTAAAGCGTCCATAGCGTTGCTTTTTTTGGTTATATAAGGGTAATATCATATAGGAGTAGAGGCCATGCATATTTGCACCAGAACCGGTTAAAATTAAGGTGGTTCAGTTAGAGAAAGGAACTTTATGGTATCATTTTAGCGAGTTTATTTATATTAAACTATATAAATAAGAAGTTGCATAAAGGTAAGTAAATATTATAATTGATTTTGAACCATTTAATCCAACAATAAATGACATAGCGATCAAACTTACTATGGTACTTTTTATACCGTTATTCTTAGCCTTGCTTATCAAAGTCATACTTATGAAATTTATGAGAGAATCGATTGCTGGCAGACTAGCATATCTATCTTGTCTATTTTTTATGTACTATGTATTTAAATTTGTTACAGAGTAGAAAGACATCTTAGGATGTCTTTTCTTTATAAATAACAGTAATGTAGTATTTAAGCCTATACGTTCACACAAGATTACATGTATTTAGTTCTGTATATCAATAAAGTTTTGGAACTTGATTTTCTTATCCAATCAAGTTCCAAAAAACTCTAAACTAAAAACTTATAAAGAATCTTTGATAAATAGCCATTATTATAAATTTTGTAGGTACTTTCATGTCTTAATAACAGGACATGAAAGTCTAAACCTTTTGAACATAGGACAAAAAACTCTAAACTACTTAGCCAGTAATATCTTTAACTTATTTTATTATAATAGATGAAAATAATGATAAAATTATACCTTTTTCCTAATTGCACGTGTGAATATTCTGATACAATAGAATTAAATAAATTTAAAGTTAGGGTGAAACGTAATGTGGGATAGTCATTTCCATGGTACTCCAAGTAAAGTGATAGTTGAAGAGATTTCTTCGGAAAACAATAGTGATAAAACTTTTAAAGTTGGACAAATATATTCACATCCATTATATGTTTATAAGCTAGAAATTTCTAAAATTGAAGCGTATAAAGGTGAAAGTTATAGTTATAGAAATGCTTCTATATTTGTAAAGCCTTGCTTTTTTAATAGGGAAAATGAAATTGTTAAATTAGATGAGTATGAGATGACTACAGAAGAATTGAACGCAGACAAATGGTGGATTGAATCAGAAAAGTAGAGGTGAGAATACTATGATTAATTTACTTATAAATACAGGTCTTTCTAAAAAGCTGTTAAGTGAATGGCATCCTATCAAGAATGGTCACTTGAATCCTGAAGATATTACATATGGAAGTTACGAATATATTTGGTGGGAGTGCTCTGAGGGACATGTTTGGGGATCAACTCCTAATGATAGGCTGAAAGTTGAAGATGAGCTTTGTCCAAAGTGTATGAAGAAAAAGCAGCAGCTAGATAAATTAAACAATGTTAATAAAATAGAAGCTAAATCACTTAGATGTATTGATCCAGATTTATCTAAGCAATGGAATTTCAAAAGAAATGCAGATGTAACACCTGATAATGAGATGATTGATGAAGAGAATTGGAATGTTAGATGGTGGATATGTGGTAAGGGTCATGAGTGGAAGGAGTCTGTTAGAAGTAGACTTCATGATAAAACTGTGTGTCCATACTGTTCAAATAAGAAAGTTTGCAAAGACAACTCATTAGCAACAATGTATCCAGAGATAGCAAAGGAGTTTTGTATCTTTGACACATGTTATCGGCAGAAATTCCGAAATCCATATGAGGCAATTTATACTTCAAATGAAGAAGTAATGTGGGTTTGTAAAGAAGGTCATATGTGGAGAGAAAAAATAAATTTAAGAGTGAAAAATGGTAAGGGATGTAGAACTTGTGAAAAGTATCAACAGTCAATTGCTCTTCATAACCCAGAAATAGCAAAAGAATGGCATCCTACAAAGAATAAAGAAGTATATGGTGTAACAACACCAGAGGAGACATCTACCAGATGTAACGAAAGAGCATGGTGGATTTGTGGTAAGTGTGGACATGAATATAAAGCAATGGTCAAAGCTAGACATGAAGGGGCTGCAAAATGTCCGTCATGTTATCCTCCAGAACCAAGGGTAAGAAAAAAGAAAAGAGAAGCTTTATTTCAAACTTATAATAAGATGGAAGATAATAGGGTTATCTTTGAGAAGAATTTAAGAGGAAAATTTAAAGATAGTGAAGGATAGCTTGAAATCTTTTTTCAAATTTGTGCTGGGAAGCTAAAAAACTAAAAAAGTGTCCTTTTTGCTTTTTTAGTTTTTTACATTTTATTTTGTGGAAATGAATTTAAATAAAAGCACCTATAAATCTCTAAGGTGCTTATTTTACTATATCTAGACCTTGCTATTTTGTGTAGCAAGGTCTTTTATTATATGTTCTATTTATAAAGTGAATTTAGTACGATAGAACATTTTCAATACTCCTAGAAATCATAGCAGTGCTTTTTTGTTATAAAGGATAATATTATATAGGAGTAGAAGCCATGCATATGACAAAAAAGAACAATTTCGGTAGGAATCCTGATTGTTCCCTGAAATGCGTCTTATATTTGCAAAAGAACCGGTTAAAATTAAGATTGTTCAGTTGGAGGAAGGAACCTTATGGTATCTTTTTAGCGAGTTTATTTGTATAATTTTATTCTTTAAATAGAACGATAAGAGAAAGGTGTCAACAACGATTCAAATTTCCCCAATTTCAACGAAATGAAATTCCCCATTATGAACGGCTAAATCGTTGTTTGGGCAGGATAAATTCCTGCTTTTTTCTTTTCTCGCAAACGGTAGGAGTCACCCTTGATGTTAAATGTAATCGCATGATGTAAGAGGCGATCCAAGATAGCCGTTGCCAATACATCGTCACCAAAAACTTTTCCCCATTCAAGGTACGATTTATTAGATGTTAAAATCATTGCTCCTTGTTCGTATCGCTTTGAAACAACCTGGAAGAAAACATTGGCGGTTAGTTCATCAAAAGGAAAATAACCTACTTCATCTACAATTAACACGTCTGGACGACTCCAACGATTTACGAGTCGCTGGAGTGTCCCTTTATCATTGGCCTTGCGGCACTGAGCCACTAAGTCGTCGGCCGACAAAAATAGGGCTGTATATCCTTGGGTAATCGCTTCAATCGCAAAGGAGACGGCTAAATGAGTTTTTCCTACACCCGGAGGACCCAGTAATATGCGATTTTCCCCATTGGCAATAAAGCGACATGTTAAGGTTTCCTTGACCCTTTTCTCGCTCAGACTTGGTTGAAATGTAAAGTCAAAATCATGAATCGTTTTGGTGTAAGGCAGCTTTGCCCGTTTCATTCGCTTTTCTAGTTGATCAGAATCTTGTTGCTCCGTTTCATGCAAAACGATAGTGTGAAGAAACTCAGAATATGATACATTATCCTTAGAAGCGTCTTCTAGTAAACTATCAAGTTGGTTGGCTGTATGATGCCAGCCGAGCTTCTTTAAACGCTCCAATAAGAGTTCGTTCATCATACAGACTCACCTTCTTCCAGTGCTGCGTAAGCAGCGAGAGGGCGTTTTTCCACATTTGGAGATGGGGTATGAGAGTGAAGACCGTCGGTCGCCAAATCTTCAACGTTCTTCGCTTTCTGCCCTTTTTCTTTTGTATGTAGCCCATCATAGTGTTCCATTCGGATATGAGTAGTTGCTTTTCCTGTAAGAACCGGATGTTTTGCGATACATTCACGTTCATCGTAAATCTCTAAATGATGATCGAGTGTTTCTTTAATCTTAACCATTTGTCCAGCGTAACGGTAAGGAACTGAATACCTTTTTCCGCGGTACGACACCACACAGTCCCGACTGACTTCTCTGGTTTCCCAATGTGAAGTGGGAAACAGAGGCTTCACTCCCCATATCTGCAGGAACTTCTGTTCCTGCTCAAATCGTTGAAATGGTGACTCATTAGTAGTCTGATTGGTTTTCTTGTTAGCTATCTGATCCAACCATGTACGTACGGCTTCATTTAATGCATGTAAAGTTGGTTCGTGTTTTCGCTGAAAGAAGTTATCTTTCAAATACTTAATGGTTCTTTCTACTTTCCCCTTTGTTTGCGGACGTTTAGGACGACAGGCTTTTGGCACAATCCCATAGTAGGCTAAGAAATCCTCAAACTTGCGATTGAAACGAATCTCTACAGGACTATGCTTGATTACAACGGTTTTCATATTATCATAGAGAATTTGTTCTGGTACCCCATTAAAGTAAGAAAAAGCATTCATATGACACTTCATGAGGGTTTCGAGATTCATGTTGGTTGTAAACTCTACGTACTTCATTCGGGAATAACCTAATATCATCACAAATGCATAAATGTCTTGCAGATTGCCATTCACTAAGTATTTTCCCACGTACGCCCAATCCATTTGGGCTTGTTTCCCTGGTGGTGTTTCAAACCGTAAGGTTGCCTGTTTCTTTGGCTGTTGACGAAGAGGACGAACAAAGTCTCTTAAAATTGTCATCTTCCCCTCGTAACCCATCGTTTGAATTTCCTCTAACAGTACGACACAGTTGGTTGTTCCTTCTTTGACTCGTTGAAGGATGTAGGACTTATAGGGTTCGAGCTTACTCTCTTTCTGCTGCTCGCTTGCCTTACGTTCCGGCAACTGATTGCTTTTTAGATATTTGCTGATCGTTTTACGATCGAAGCCTGTTGCTTCTGCAATGGCTGTTTTCGTCCACCCTTTCTGAAATAACTCTCTAATCATAAAAAACTCCCCAATCTTCAGCACCGTTTCTTCACTCCATCTTTGATGTTTGTTTCGAAACGATTATCTGTTATTTTTGGGGAATTTAAAACCGTTGTTATTGGGTATTTTACAATCGTTGATTACAAAAGGTAAGTGAATATTATAATTAATTTCGAACCATTTAATCCAATAATGAATGACATAGCGATCAAACTTGCTATGGTACTATTTATACCGTTATTCTTAGCATTGCTTGTCAAAGTCATACTTATGAAATTTATGAGAGAATCCGTTGCTGGCAGGCTAGCCTATCTATCTTGTCTATTTTTTATGTACTATGTATTTAAATTTGTTACAGAATAGATAGGCATCTTAGGATGCCTTTTTTATAAATAAAAGTAACGTAGTATTTAAACATATACGTTCACACAAGATCACATGTATTTAGTTCTGTAAATCTATAAAACTTTAGTTTGGATTTTCTTGGCCCAAGCTAGTCCCAAAAATGAGAGTTTAGAGTTTCATGCCTTTGTACAGTACATTAAGATAGGAGGGGAGTTTAACTCACATTTCCTCAACTGTTCGTTAAATTCCTATTTAACGAACACTTTATTTTTTAATATATATATTATATAATATTAATTGTATTAACTTATGAAATGTCATGTATCTAAATATAAGCTTTGTTTATTTAGATACTCCTCAAATTCTAATTGTATATAAAATTAAGGAGTGAAAGTAATTGAAACTAACAAGTGCAATTTTAGAGATGGATTCTAACGGAAATATTCGTAAGGAAGATAACATGGCTACAATCATTGCAAATACAGACACAGGTAATTCTATTCGTTTATATTGTAAGATTGATCCAGAGCAGAATACTATTGTTGCTTTTAACACGGCCATTATGGGGATTGTCTGTCCTTGTTGCTATTCAAACACATTTACATGTACTACACTTTATAACAAAAGACATAAGTTACTTCGTGAAGCATATGAACTTTTAAACGAAAACCATGCTATTGGTTTAAAATTACTTTATGACCATTTTGGAGAATTAATAGTTGAATAAATTTAACAATACAGTAGTTCACTATTCAATAGCACATATAATGTAATAAAAAGCATTAGGTTGACAATAACTTTATTACATAAACTATTCGTTAAATTATGTATTTATTTGGATCCTTGTCGTTTTATATATTAAAGTAAAATTATTTATTATCGCTCCGTATGTATTTGTTAAAAAAATTCATTTCAGAAAAACCTTTAAAATTACTTATTTCTTCTATTCATAAAACATCTTCAATGATATAACAATTTAGAAAATGCAAGAATGTGCATGGATAATAAAGTTGTCTAAATTACAATAAAGCCTTTTAAAAATAGAATAGTTATTTAACAGGCTGGGCTGAATTAGGATTTTATGCCCTCTATTTTATTTTGTGCTATTCAATAAAAAGGAATATTGTAACATTTCTTGTTAAAAAAAGGGCTGTATGCAGGAGGAGTTAATTAAATGTTAGGATTACCCTGTAGTAAAGTTTTTTAGTTTTTTTGACTAAGGAATAGGAGGTAGAATTCTTAAAAGAGAAAAAATTAATTGAAAAACAAATTGGAGAATACATTTTGGCAATACACCCTATTGTGAAAGTACTGTCACTCCAAACTTGAGTGCAAAACCTAATATTAATATTGCACTTGAATTAAAGAATTTTGAAAATGGTTTGAAATGTATCGCTAAGTTAGAACAGCTATATTATGGGTATAGAAAAAGAAAAGGTGTATTACTTGAAAGATATTATTTTAACTAAGGAGAACCGAGAACATATCAAACCATATGTATGAAAAGGGTAATAAATATTTAATTGAGCAATTGTGTTTTAGAGATTACTTATGAAATAATAAAACCGCTCGAATTGAGTATGAGCAGTTAAAGACTCAATTCGAGCGGGATAATCCCGATAATAAATATAAGTATAAGTATTTAGATGATAAAACAAACTTAGTTAAATCTGTATTCGCTAAAATAACTAATTAAAAAGGAGGCTATGTGTAACTAATCACTTTCCAAATTTAAATAGCTTTATTTTTCATGAAATATCGTTTTATGAAAGCATTAAAGCAATTTTTAAACAAATACAATAATCGCCTATCAAATTTATTGATAGGCGATTATTGTATTTCTAAGAACAAAATTAAAAAACTTTATTATTTCTACACAAAAAAGATTCTTATACATTTGTAAGGTAAGAAAGTAGATTGTTTTGTTTTTATAAACGATTTACAACTTCAAGTAAAAGAGCCTTGCTACATACTATTGTACAAAGACTCTTTTATATTTACTCAAATCTACTCACACTTTAAATAAAATGGTTTAATTCAACTTTACTAAAGCTCTATTAGTAATAGATAAACAGTATTATTTTTCAATAATATCTTCTAACGTAGGTAATGATGGGATAGCACCATAATTCATACATGTAATTGCTCCCACTTTGTTTGCAAATTTAACAAAAGTGTGTATTTTTTCTGAGTTTACATCAAATATATTTTCTTCCTGCGCAAATTGATAGAGCATAGCTCCTACAAAAGCATCACCTGCACCTGTTGAATCTACTTGCTTTACAGTAATCGAAGGAATAAGTACTTCCCCTTCATTTGTTGCAATAAGTGTTCCTTGTTTTCCAAGCGTAATGGCAACAGCATTTGCACCTGTTGCAAGTAAAAATTTTGCAGCATTAATCATATTTGTTTCTTTTGAAAGCATTATCGCTTCCTCTTCACTTACTTTTACGAAATGAGCTTGCCCAATGAAAGATAAGCAATCCTTAGAAAATTGCTCCTTATCTGTAATGAGTGTATCACGATAGTTTGGATCAAATGAAATGAAGTGATTTTGATCTTTAGCGTATTGAAATAAATTAAAATATGTTTCTTTCAAGTTACCAGGTAATAAAGCTGTTGCAGAACCAAAATGAATAATATCATTCATTTTCATCTTAGAAAAATCAATTTGTTGAAAATGATATTCTCCATCTGCACCACGCATGAATGTAAAATCACGTTCCCCGTGTTGGTCAATGGAAACGAATGCTAATGTTGTTTGTTTTTCTTTTACAAGCATAGAAGTATCAACATTATTTTCTTGTAATGTTTTTTCAAGAAATGTCCCAAAAGAATCATTTCCAACTTGCCCCATAAAGGAAGCCTTACCACCTAATTTTGTAATTGCCGCCGCAACATTTGCTGGGGCACCTCCCGCTTTCTTTTCAAAATATATACCTTCACTTAAAGATTCATTGTTGCAACAAATAAAATCAATTAACAATTCTCCGATGCAAAAAACTTTCTTCATTCTAAACCTCTCCCAAGTTTGTATTGTGTAATTTGAAATTCCATCTTTTCATCTGCGAAAAGTGAGATGCCACTTTCTAAATCTTTACGAGGAAACACACGTGATGTAAAGACAGTGTCTCCATCACATAAGAAAACTTCAACAATACTTTGATCAACAAAAATCTGCATACTCATCGAATCTTGAATTTGAATTTGTTTGCAACGTGTATAACCGTACTCTCCACCAAAACGATGTTGAAAATTTCCACGTTCAACTGAAACAGTTCCCTTTTCACGATGAAAAGTAATAGGGAATGATTCTTCCTCATGATGAAATAACGAAATACCGAAGACATTAGCCTTTTCCACTTGTAGTTGTACTTCTAATTCGTAAGAGCGTTCTTTAAGGAGGTCTAATAATACACATGTTTCATTCTGCACACAACCTGATATAGACTTTGAAGATGTACGCAATTCTTTCAATTCAGAAACAGGTCGTTGCTTTAATATATTCCCTTCAAGAGTAAGCTCACGAGGAATAGTTAAACAATGTGCCCACATGAAATCATCTGAAGGGTATGATATTTCACTGGATCCCGCCCAGGCAAACATAATGCGTCTTCCATTGGAATCTTGTAATGTTTGCGGTGCATAAAAATCAAATCCTTTATCTAATTCATTATAAGACTCAATATGAAAATATAAATTCTCTAAATCTAGTGTTCCAACTGCATAAATGACATTATAAACATTTTGGTAACTATCCCCTTTTCCTTCAAGTCCTTGTGGGGAGAAAACCAAGATGTCTTTTCCATCTAAATGGAAAAAATCAGGACACTCCCACATGAAACCAAAATCCTTCAAGTTAGTTTGTAGTTCTCCATATAGTTCCCAACTAAACAAATTTTTTGAGTGATAAATGAGAAGTGTTCCTGTCTCATTACTCCGTTGTGCCCCAAGGAGCATATAATAGCACCCATTATGCTCCAAAATTTTAGGATCACGAACATGCCTAGTATATCCAGCTGGGACTCCTCGAATAATCGGATTATATGCTATTTTTTCTATTTCATATTTGTTATTCATAAGAGCCAGACATTGATTCGCATTACTGGAGCCATCGTCATATTTTACATTTCCGGTATAAAATAAATGAAGTATATCATTTTTCACAAAAGACCCACCAGAATAAGCACCATGTGATTCGTAATCTTCTGTTGGCGTAATGGCCACAGGCATACGCTCCCAATGAATGAGATCTTTCGACTTTACATGCCCCCAATGCTTCATTCCATGAATCGGAGCAAAAGGATACCACTGATAGAATATATGATATTCATCGTTATAATAAGATACACCGTTTGGATCATTCATTAATCCATATGGAGGATGAATGTGGTAGATTGGCTTCCAAGAGTCTTGGTTTGCAACTTTTTCAAGTGAAGTCAATTCACCTTCTTTTGCATCCTGTATTTTTCTATATTTACTCATCAGGTATTCACCTCAAAATATTAATTCTTTTCTTTATATAAAATAATTGTTGCTACAAAAGCTGTAATTACCGCAATCACAAAACCAATTATATAATGGACTGCATTCATTACCCCTAATGGAACTACAATCGTAAGCATTGGAATTCCTGTTAAACCGTAAGCATTTGCTGCAACATTCATAAACACAACATATGCTCCGCCTAAAGCTCCACCAATTCCCGCACCAATAAATGGTTTTCCTAATTTTAAATTCACACCAAAAATTGCCGGCTCTGTAACACCCAAAAATGCTGATATTGCAGACGGAATTGCAATTCCCTTTGTTTTGGTATTCTTTGTTTTAAAGTAAACAGCTAGGGCTGCTCCACCTTGTGCAACATTGGCCATTGACCATATCGGGAGTAAAAAATTCACACCAATTTCTTTATTTGCAAGCAATCCGGCTTCAATTGCGTGGAAACTATGGTGTAAACCTGTTAATACAATAGTTGAATATAAACCACCGAAGATAAAACCAGCTATTGGTCCTGCAACTTCGTATACAGTATTTAAAATGTAAGTAATTCCATCACCTATCTTATAACCCGCAGGACCAATAATAATGAGCGATAGAAAACCTGTAATCATAACTGTTAAAAAAGGTGTAATTAATAAGTCTAAAGTATTTGGTACATGTTTTCGTAATTGTTTCTCTATAACACTCATAACGTATACACATAATAAAACTGGAAGGACTGTACCTTGATAACCAATCATATCAATATCCATACCAAGAAAATGTAAAACTGTTGGCTTCGCATTTACAAGTGTCCAAGGGTTCGTTAATGCAGGATGAGTTAAAATCCCACCAATTACAGCTCCTAAGAAAATATTACTACCAAATTCCTTTGCAGCACTAACACCAAGTAAGATTGGTAAAATTATAAAAGTAGCACCTGAAAATATATCAAATAATTGAATCATAGCATGATCAGCCGGCACCACTTTAAACGCTTTCAACATTCCTAGTAGACCCATTAATAAACCGCTTGCTACAATTGCCGGGATGATTGGCACGAAGATATTAGATAAAACTTTTGCTAATCGAACAATTGGATTCATATTTTTCTTTACGACTCTTGTATCTGTTTGCGAATTGATTTGAGATGAGCCAATAAGATTTGCAAAAGGTTCATATACCTTGTTAACAAGTCCCGTTCCGAAAATAATTTGATACTGCTCACCTGTAGAGAATGCACCTTTTACCCCTTCAATGTTTTCGATTTCTGTTTGTATTACTTTTGAGTCATCCTTTAAAACGAGGCGGAGACGTGTTGCACAATGCGTTGCACTTACAATATTTTCTTTTCCGCCAATATGCTGTAATACACTGTTAGCAATTGCTTTCATATCCATCCGAAATCCTCCTAAATATTTATGGAACCGGTTCCGTAAATATTCAAAATAGGAGACAGGTTTTTAAATGTAAAAAAATCCTGTCTTAACCTTACCGGAATGGAACCGGTTCTACAATAGATTATAGAGCGCTTTCACACTTTGTCAACACTTTCTCGAATTTTCAATTCATATTTTGAACTGATTATTTTTGGTACTTCCTTGTTCTCAACTAATTGTATAATAGATGTCGCTGCAACAGTACCAGTGTAATGGTAATCAAACGAGACGGTTGTTAAACTAGGATGAATCATCTCTGAAATATCATATCCTCCAAAACCAGTAACTGATATATCTGCTGGTACAGAAAGCTTCCTTTCATGAATCACCTTAATTGCCCCAATTGCAATATTATCTGTTGCACAAACAATAATAGTTGGAAACTGATTATTTAAAATGTCTGATACTTGTTTCATAGCATCTTTCACTTGAAATGTTGTCTTATAGTATGTAACATTGCATGATGGGGCAAACTTTTGAACTGCTTTTTGAAAACCTTGTTTTCTTTTTATACCTACCGAAACATCTTCTTCCGTCACTCCTACATATGCAATATCACAATGTCCTTGGGATAAAATATAAGATCCCAATTCAAATGCTGCTTCAAAATCATTGTGAATCAAACAGTATTGATTTTCGTATTGCTGGCCAACAAACAAAATAGGAATTTGTAACTTACACAAAATTTTATTGTGCTGAGCAGTTAATTTTGTGGTTAATAAAATGATACCAGCTACTTTTTGCTTTACAAAGTTTTCAATTGCTTCTATCTCTATTTCTTGGCTTTGGCTTGCGTTTGCAACAAGCATTTGATAGCCATGTTCGCGAAGTGAGATATCGATTCCGATAAGTGTTTTTGTTGTTGCAAAAGAATCTAACCGAGGGACGATTACTCCAATTAAATTTGTGGTTTTCGCTTTTAAACTCCGTGCAAATGTATTGGGAGAAAAATTTGTTTCTTGAATAATCAATTCAATTTTTTGTTTTGTTTTTTCACTGACGTATCCACCGTTCAAATAACGGGATACAGTACTTTTTGCAACACCAGCTAATTTTGCAATATCTGATATATTATTTGCCATTATTCTCTCCTCACTATCATTATTGATAGATGTATAGAAATTTGTATACTATTTATTAATATTAACTTATAAATAATAAATTTTCATTTATTATTTGAGAACAACTATTTCAGTTAGTTTTTCTCTTTTTTATTTGATTTAATACTTAATACCTCTATACTTTTATTACATAATATTCTAAAGCCTGTTATAAGAACTTTTCTTGTCCCATACCAATATCCATGGCATTTTGCATTACTTCTTGTTTAAATTCATAATCTGTATGAAAAGTTTATGGCTCTACATTACTTTATAATATTTTGATATACTCCATCGCGACATAGTTGAAAGGAATTAAAATAATTTATTATATACTAAACTAAGTACTACTACTTCAATACATTGTTAAATGTTGGAGTAAATAGTTAACTTACAAGATAATCATAGCACTTGTTAAAATTTGGAGATTTTTAATTTCTCATTACTTAAAATCTAGGTATATATTCAATTACTGCTCATTATGCTGCAATGATGTTTCTACTATAAATATAATTTAAACTAATTACCTTTTTGAGACTAGATTTCAGTTTATCCCTTAATCTATCGAATACTATAATTCATGTTATGTTTACTAACTGATTGGATAATAGTGATCCCGCCACATGCCCATCAATTTAAGAAGAGTAAACACCCCTAAATTGAAAAAATAAGCTGACTTCTCAGAATAACTAACTATAGAGAAAGAAAATTTTCATTTAGAGGGTACTTCAAAACCTTAACTTAATAGTAATGTGATGCTACACCTAGTTGAGATAGAATATCAGCATCCAATAGTTCGTTAAAAGTGTATTTAACGAACAGTTTGATGGATTTCATAGAATTGAGTATAGTAGAGGTATCAATCATATATTGATACCTCTCTTCTTTTTCAAAGACTAGTATGGTATCCATATATGTAATCAAGCTATTTATTAAAATAGTATTCTAGCTCAAAAATTTGAATAGTTAGTTTAAGTATTAGTTTAAAAATTTATTTACATTATTTGATTTGAGGTGTACAACATGAGTAACCAAGAAAAAGAAAAGTTTAAAATCCTAATAGATAAACATAAAAGTAAAATGCCCTGGTATATCATAGAGTATGCAGAAATGAAAACAGCCCTCTCCCCCGCTACATTGTATGCTTACATTACTGAATTTGAAAAGTTTCTAAACTGGCTTATAAGTAATCGATTAGCCGTTGAAAACGGTAAGGTTGTCACTAATATATGTGATGTACCAATTTCAACACTAGAAAATCTACCATTAAATGAAGCTAGAACTTTTCAAAGATATCTCCAGGGAGAAGGTATTGAGACAAGAGCTATTAACAGAACTTTCTCTGCTTTAAAATCTCTATTCAAGTACTTAGCTCAAAACACAGAGAATGAACAAGGGGAAAATTACATCTCACGTAATGTAATGGAGAAAATTGAACTGCATAAGGAGAAAGTAGATGCAGCAGCAAGAGCAGATGACGTTGCAAACATGATATTTAATGAAAAAGATGATGTAGCTTTTCTCCAATTTCTAGCAAATGATTATGGTGAAATGTTGAAAGATATATCACCAAAAAAATATAACTTTTTTCAGCGTGATAAAGAAAGAGACATAGCCATTATAAGCCTTATTTTAGGCACTGGCCTTCGGGTTTCCGAGGTAGCTAGTCTTACTATCTCTAGTATAAACTTCCGTCAGGGTACCGTAAAAGTGACTCGTAAAGGTAATAAAAGATCTTCTATATTAGCCACTCGCTCTTGCTTAGATGATGTTCAAGAATATATAAAGGTCCGCCCTAGTAAATATAACTGTTCTCAAGATGAAGATTTACTTTTCGTAACAAACTATAAAGGGAAATATACGCAGCTAACTGTTAGAGCTATACAGAAGTTATGTGACAAATATTCAAGTGCATTTGATGAGAAGCGTAGCCCTCATAAACTACGACACACATATGCTACAAATCACTATAAAGAAAACAAGGACCTAGTATTATTACGTGATCAACTTGGCCATACTTCTGTAGAAGTTACTAGTATCTATACAAATATAAATAATAAGAAGAAACGTGAAGCTATTGATCGATTAGAAAAAAGACAGTTTGAATAATAAAGGAAAAGCATCCTATTTAGGATGCTTTTCCTTTATTATTCATTATACATATCACAGCTTTTAATCAATTAAAGCAAAATTCAGTTTTAAAATAAAATTTTTAATAGATTTTATTTATTTATTTATTTAAGTAATATATAAATTATCACTATTACTCTTGTTTATTATTTAACTACATGTCATTTTTATTCTTTGTTATCTATATCATTATCAGTTCTATCACGAATGCCTCTTAAATCTAAATAGGTATACGTTTTAGTATTTTCTTTTAAGAGATAATCTACATATTGTTCAATAGACGCTATCTTCCCTAATTCAAAAGCAACTCCTTTAAATTCTTCAAGAAATTTAGATAAATTCACTACAATAAATCTTTTTATTCTCTTATCAAATAAATCTAATTCATTTCTTTCAAAATGATCGTATGCATATCCATAATCTAAAAGTTCAGTTCCTATAACAGAATCCATTCTATTTAATTCATTAAGTACCATGTTCTGTTCATTTTCTGAATATAAATGTGATATTTTAAAAATATTTTGTAAGCTAGGAGCGATTGGTATCGCCTTTCTAAATAACAATGGCCCAAAATTTTTTAATAATATTCTGCTGTTTACTTTTAAATAGAATTCCAAATTTGAAAAAGGTTTGATTTTATAATTTACATATTCTTTCTCATATGCGATAACACTAATTCCTTGCTTTTCAAAAAGCCTATTAATTTTAGGGATTAATGATTCCAAAAAATTCGGTTCTAAAATTTTATGTACTATATCAGAAGTGACATAACCAGTTTTTTTTATATGCTTAATTGTTTCATAATCATTTTTTAATTGAAGCCATTTAACAATTTTACGTGTAACAACATAATCCTTTAGTTTGTTTTCCGTTTCATAATCCCTCATATTGCTCAAAAAAGAATCCCTTGACTTTAAAAGTTTAGAAATCTTTTTTATATCAGCTTTTCCAACCCGTCTTTTTAAATAGTTATTATATATCTCTTTTAATTCACTCCCAATATCAAGGTACTTATTCTCTAAAAATTCAGGAATTAAGACGTGATACTTTTCTAATTCAGATTCCCATGACGATACTATTTTTTCTATACCAGGAAATTTTAATGTTAAACTCTGAATACGAGATTGTCGGTGTGCACGTCTCATAACTTCTGCTTTAGTCAGACCAGAAGGATATTCTAATGAATGAAATGCTGTTATACATTTACTTCCCACATTCATTTTCATTCCATTAAATTGATTTTTGATATGAAAAATTAATTTATTTTTCTGCTTACACAATGTACATTTTTTCCTTTTTTTCTCATCTTCAATAATCTCATAAGGATTTACATCACCAATCCACTCATCTCTGCACTGATTTATAACATTTGCTAATGTATCATTAAATAAAATAATTTCATCCTTTGTAAAATAATTAAACCCTTTATCAATTTCATTGGACGGACTATCCAAATACGTATATGCTAATTTATACAGAGATTGAGCATTTTGCTTTGCATATTGACTATATATTAATAATGCACGATTATTTCTATTAATGAATAGATTTCTTGCATTTTTTGATAAAGTATAACCTTCTTGCAATGAAACAATTTTAGAATTTATCAAATAATCAAACCACCCTTTTTTTGTATTAATAACCTTAATTTTACCATAAAATCTAATTAATTTTCAAATAATCAGATTTTAGTTGCGTTGAATTTTTAAATTTCTTCAAATTAAACATTAATTCATAATTGGCTTGAAAATGTTTGTATAGGGTTCATTAATATCTTAAGAAGCATCTATAATGTAAAATAAAATACTAATTGAGTAATTAGAAAAAACATTTTACGTACTACGACACGTATGTTACAATATCCACTTCATCCTTAATTAACTAGGGCTTTCATCCATTTAAAAAACCATCGTAATGAAAAATACGATGGTTTTCTTTTATTTTTTATTAACCTTATTCTCCACTAACAAGTTGACTTTCATCAAAGGGATTCATTATCAATATGTATTTTTTATTACCCAATCTCAGATTCACCTTATAAGGTCTATTCAAATTAAACATGTATATCTCTGGTTCAAAGTCATGTTTAAATTTATAACGACGCGCCGCATTTTCAATCACTATATACACATACTCAGCAAAACTATCTGGTTCCATACAATCATCCCATATTTCTTTCCACTTCGTTTTATCGACAACTACTTTATTTTTAAAATCAAGAGATAGAGTACTATATCCCATTAAACTTCCACTTCCTTTTAATATCTTATCTGATTATATAAGACTAACTTATTGGCATTACTTATAAATTGATTCTTAAATTAAAGAAAAACCCTCTAGTAACGATATTTCAAATCTAATTTGTCATAGCTGTCATAATATGTTCTACCGAAAGCATAATCTTTTTTCGATCCCTTTTTAATAATATACCCGGTTTCTATAAATGGACTTCTCCTATTTTGACAATGAGTACTACGATGCCCGTCTCCTCGTCCATGAAGATGCCATGTCGCACAATAAGGGCACCAAACTGCAAGATTTCCACTTTCATCTCTTTCATAGGCTAATAATACAGGCAATGATCTTTCACTTTTATTTAATCTCATATGTATCCTCCTAAAAAACACGATTTTAAAATTATAATATAAAGAAATAAAGTTTAATGATATATATGTTATCTTCCAATTACAAAAATTTCTTTTATAATAACTTCAGCTGAATATAGCCATCGTCGTTATCTTTTAAGTTTTCTTTTTGCTCCTTGTTCTTGCTATTTTTCTTTTTTAATTCAGCTTCTATTTCTTTTTCTACATGGAGAATCTTGTCTTTCATAAACCACCGTGGTAGTCCTGAAGGAAAATACTTTCTTTCATAAGCAGTGCGTTCTTTTTTAGGAATACATTTGTATTCCTCCCAAAACCTATTTCTAAAATTATCGATTTCATTTTTTGTTAAAAGTGGTATATCATCATAATCTTTGTTTAAAAGTTCTTGTTTTCTATATAATTGCTCTTTCTGTAATTGAATGCGTTTTCGTTCTTCTTCCTCTTTCTTTATTTTTTCTTGACGGATACGTAGCTCTTCTTGCTCCCTTTGTATTTTTTCTTTTTTTTGCACTTTATCTAACTTTTGTCCATACTTAGTCAAAAGCTTTTGATAAAATATTTTTTCCTTAGTATTATTTGTTTCCTGTTCATAATGTTGCTGTAATTCCTCTACAAACTCATTTAAACTTCTACCCTCAATCCATTTTTTATAACTATTTTGTTCCTTATTAAAATACATTTCATAATCATTCTTATCACTTAAGAAACGTGTTGGAAATCCTTTAAATAAAGTTTTTACGACTATATACCACTTATGGCACTCTTCATTTAAATAGTTCAACCAAGAATACCACTTACCGATTGAAGATAAATGAAATTGAACCTTTTCTGCCTCCAAGCGGTCTACTAGCATATTAAATTCCTTTTTATATTGATTGTATAAGTCGTTCATATAATCCTTTGCCATTTGTTCAGCCAATGTTTCCTCTTGCCTTCTGCGCTCCTCTGCTTTTTGTTGCTCTATCTCTAGTAGTTTGTTAGTATAGGCTATTTTTATTTCTTCTCTTGTTTTTCTCGCTAATTCTATACTATTTAATGCTTCCTCTATCTGCCAGGCTTTATCAAACTCAATAGCAGCATCTACTAACTTCGTGGGATCAGAATCACTTCTATGAATTTGGCCTTTAAATTTTTCATTTAATTGAGTACTCTTTTTCAGCCTCGTATCATTTTCACTATTTGGTGCACGCAATAATTCTGTTTCTAATAATACTGGTACAATGTCAGACTCTGCTATTCGGTTAACCAGAAATATATCATCTTGTGTTGAATGTTCTCGGTTCTCTAATAATGCATCTACCCTTAACTTAGAACTTTCGGGAGTTCTTCGAATTAAAAATACATGTCCATTATGATCAACAGTTACAATAACATGGTATACATCCATCAAATAGTTAAATGCTTTATTATTTTCCCCTGTTACAAAGAAGTACTCCTCTTTTAATGGAGCAATATATGTATACTCATATGAATTTGTTTCTGGATTAAAACTACTAATTCTTGTGCCACTATAACTATCCGTGTATATTTTTTCACCATTTACTTCTTTTTCCTTAGGTGGAAAGAAACTATCTAGTATTAACACCCATGCAGTTGGTACATTTTCTTCAAAATATATATTTGTTCTCTTTGCAATATTACTAGTCCGAATATTTGACGCCTGTACCTCGATTGCCAGCTTCAGCTCTTCTTTTCCATCAATTGTTTGCAGTACTGCTACGTCGGCACGTGAAATGTCTTTATATCGTTTCTCTTCTTTTACGATGTAACCAGCCTTACTAAATAATTCATATAAGTATTTCTTAGTTCTAGCATGTGCCAGTGATTCAAATGAAAAACATTGTTCTTTATCTAAATGAAAAAAATATGGATTTTTATTAACGGCCTTAGATCCTTTATTAAACGACATGATGTCTTCGCATATAGGGCATATTGCCTGATATATAGCTTTTCTTCCTTTAATAAGCTTAGCTTCCTTTTCATTATCTATAATCATAGAATCTAACTCTATATAACTTTTCTCCTGAAATTCTATTAAGTTACCACTAGGAAATATTTTTTTCCAACCATCAAAATACTTAATGTAAGAATACTGCATTTAATATACACCCTTTCAAAGAGGAATATTATTACCATCCATTTAATTCATTATAATACTATTCACGCATTAAAATTTATGAATATATACATTTAATTATTAATAGAAATTCTATGCTTACTTATTTTTATCTTCTGATTCTTATTAATAAATAGTTTAAAATCAACTTCAGATTAACTTTATTTTGCTATGATGGTAATAATTAAATAGGGCTAGGTTACTTCTATGAGAGGGGGGAATTATTTGTACAGAAACTTGTTGAATTTTTCATTATATTGTATTCTAAGTCTTTTTATATATTTAATAATTTTTTTTATCGCTATAAAACCTGCTATTATTAATGCTACGTCCATAGATTATAATAGGGTGCAATTTGTTTGGCTGTTACTTCTACTCATTTTAATTTCGATGATATATGGATTAATAATAAAAATATTAATTCGTCATAATTCTAGATATTCTCATTCAATCAAAAATGAAAGTATTTTATTTATATTTAGTCATATTTTCACTGCTCTTATTCTCTTTTTTTTTATTTCTATTTAGGCTTTTAAACGAATAACAAGTAAGATATGGCTTATTTTATTTTTATAATTGATTACCGAGAAATATTGAAAAATATATCACCACAAAAATATAGTTTTTCCGGCGGGATAAGGAAAGAGATATAGCCATCATAAGCCTCATTTTAAACAATAGACTTCTGGTTTCCCATGTAGCTAGTCTTACTATTTCTAGTATAAACTTCGGTCAGGGAACCATAAAAGCGACTCGTAAAGGTAATAAAAGATAGCCACTCGTTCTTGCTTAGATGATGTTCAGGGGTATATTAGGATTCGTCCTGATAAATATAACTGCCCTCAAGATGAAGACTTACTTTTTGTAACAAATTATAAAGGGAAATATACGCAGTTAACTGTTAGAGCTATACAGAAGTTATTTGACAAATATTCAAGTGCATTTGATGAAAAACGTAGCCCTCATAAACGACAGCACACATATGCCACCAATCATTATAAGGAAAACAAAGACCTAGTATTACTTCGAGATCAACTTAGACATACTTCAGTCGAAGTTACTAGTATCTATACAAATATTAGTAATGAGAAGAAACGTGAAGCTATTGATTGTTTAGAAAAAAGGCAACTTGAATAATTTAGCATATAATTCCCGAGAATTACAGTCTAGTTCATCTATTCACTAAGCACCTGTTGTAGAACGAAAATTGAGCGATTTAAATTTAAAGAATTGAACAAACATACCCCCGTTCTATATATAGGACGGGGGTAAAAATATAGTTGCTTAATCTCGATGTGAAATTGAAGATTTTTTTATCCAATGAATTAATTCAAAGGTACTAATTCTAATCGCGTAATTTATATTGGATAAATTCTATTATTAATCCTTGTAATTTGCAGCGATTTAGAGAGTAGATTTAGTCTTCAGAAGAGCTTCTTCTAAATCTTTAATTATTTTCGAATGTAATAACATCCACTTTTCGGCAGTATCTGGTTGACCTCCAAAGCTTAAAAAGAAGTTGTTCACTGTTTCTACCACATTTAGATCATTAAGTTCCATATGAAGATAGTAATGTCTTAAACATCGAATCAGATTTAAGATTTCAAAAAGTGTACGATGTTCTTTATATATACGCCCATCGATATCTTTCTTTTGCTTTTGCTCTTTGTGAAGTGATTCAAAAAAGATTTGCTGCATATAATTGATAAAATTCTCGAATTCGCGGTTGCTTTTACTTAATTTAAGGGAAACTAAATAAGCAATATTCCCCATGTTCTTAGGATGTAACTTGAAAATATCTATAGCAGTCGTATTCTCCATAATATCAGTCTGAAGATTTATGCATGCTATTAGTTTATTTCGATATTCTTCATCCTCTGGGACAAAGAGGATTCGATTGACTGAGGTTAAAGTAGTGTAAATATCATTGCTCTTTTTGTAGTTTGATTTATAAAACTTCAACACATCATCGTGGATTACATGGAAATCGTTTAGTTCGATATCTTCTTTGTTTTGTTCAATAAATCCCAAAATCCCTTCAAGTACTTTTCCTAAGCTGCTTGCGTCTTTTACGGCTATATTTTTAAACGCAGATACTATTTCTTCTTGAAGTCGTTCAAATGGTTCTTGCTTAATTTCTTTTCTTACAACATCATTTAATAAAGTAAATAAGAGTTCCAATGCTTCTATATTCGATATCTTTTGAATTAACATTTGTGAAGTAAAAGAACCATATTTTTTTTGTTTTCGAATGTAATTAATGTAATACTCAATACCTTCTATATTTTGATAGTTTATTAAATGTGCAGCACTCTTTAAAGCTATATTGTCTTTTTTATTAAGACTTTCTATTAAAATATCTTGAGTTTTTTGAGGTTCGAGCTGACTTAAATAAGCGGCACATGTATCAAAAATCTTCTCGTCTTCAGTGGACACCATTAACTCTTTTAAGTATGAAATTTCTACACCTAGATAAATTAAAGTTTTTAGACATTCCAACTTATCACGATTAGAAAGATTACTGTTACTAAATAATTTTTTTATTATCTCTATTGAATCCCTTACCTTATACTCTTTACAAAAGCTTAAATGATTGTATAGTATTTGCTCCCTGATGTCTTTATTTATTAGGTTCCAAAGGATTCTTTCCTGCATTAAAGACAAACTAACATATTTTTCTATATATTTAATTCCCACATGATTGTTTTTAATAACATAATCAAATGATATCATATCCAACAATATGTTTTCCGGATATTGAAGGTTAAACAGTCTTTGGAAAAACCATAATGACACATATATTGAACCAAATGTTACACTATTTTCGTTGTAAGTAATTGCAGTATTAAAATCAACGTGTTTTATTTTGTCATAGCATATTTGTGAAATTTTCTCTCTTTGTTCTTTAGAAAATTCGATATTCGAATTATTCGTTTTTATTTTATACGCCTCATTCAGTGTGAATACATCATAATCTGGAATTAATGTTTCGAATTCATCAAATGTAATAGGTTTTATTTTCAATATTTCTCTTAAGCACCGCAACATAAAACTATTATATTTCTCATCACCTTTTAAATTATCCCACATTTTATCGATTTCCAAATCATCGAAACATAATGCTTCTTTTTCTTCACCTATGAATATGTTTTTAACTTCTGCTAAAAACTTTTCTTTTGAGAAAATAATTTCAATAAATTCCATTAGTTTATTGTTTTGTATTTCTTCATAATTTTTAGAAGTGGGCTCTTCGATATTAAGATCATGTACTAATTTTTCTACGAAATCCTCCTCTTGATGATACACACGCATTTCAAAAATTATTTTCATTATTTCATTTTCAGATATTACATCATCTTTTTTATCGGAAATAAGTCTTAGTATATTCTCCTCTGTCATCGATAAAGCAATTACTTTGTAATAATAACGATCTTTTTTAATTTCCGCACGATTGTAAAAACTATCGAACAGCTGATTTAAAGTACCTGAAGCTACAAAAAAATTGAAAATAGTATACATTGCTTTGTGCGGAGATATGATATCTGATTTCCTTAAAAGTTCCCGCATCTTATTCCAAACAACCGAAGATTCCTGATAAATTAATGCTTTACCTACTATGCTAGGTATTAAATCATCAATATGAATATCCCTTAGTATCTGGGTGTTTTCAATAAAATAATCCAGTAGTTTTATAATTGCATCTAGTGATTGCAGTTTTTCTATACAATCATAAATAGCATAGTTTGATAAATGAATGGTTGAATCAAGATTAAAGTGCATTAAAGGAATGTGTTCAATAATAAATTCAATATAATCATCCACTGTTGAATATTTAGTTAAGAATCTAAAAAAAGAACCAATTAAGCCTACATTTTCTTTTTCTTGAAGAATAGGTAATACAGCATTAACAAGTTCATTATCCACCTGGTACAAACTTGTTAAAGTTGATAAGCTAACTGCCCGCAATTCAGTATTAATATCTATGTTTAATACAAGATCAATGAGTTTGTTTTTTAAATCCATTTCTGCATATTCTTTGAAGTATCGAATTATATAAACAGCGTTGTATTTATCCATATTACTACTTGAACTTATGATTTTATCCTTTAAATAACTGTATGTTTCATTATTCATCGCTAATTTTGCTAAATCAAATGGATTATCTCCTAACCAAATATCACGGGAGGAGTATCTCTCATATAGAGTTTTAAAAATTTGATTACGTTGTTGCTTTGTTAATCTTCCAACTTCTAAATCTAAGAGCATTGAAGGATCTATAGTAATTAGATTTTCAATTAGATCTTGGCTATCTCTCAAATATAACAAAAAAGCTACAGTGTTTTTCCATGATGGCAGAATATTAAATTCAGGCAATCCATCTATAGTAATTAATTGTAAAATATCATCGAGGCTCTTATTTTTTAAAGCGTCTGCAGCAAGATACTCATTGTAATTATTATGAATAAACTGGAAACTAATATTATTATTATTAAATCTTTTTTTAATTATAGATAAATTTTTAATGACATGCCTAGTTTCTTTATTAGGGATAATTGTCATAAGCTGTTTATTTGTTAAGAAATTTGATTGGATGCTTTCCATAACTAATGCTATTTTTTGTAAATTGAAGTATACTTTTTCTAATTCATACGATTCCTTAAATAAGATATCTTCTTCTAATTCATTTAGTTTTTCATTGATTGAAGATTTTATAACTTCATTAATAATTTTCGCAGTATTTTTAGGGAGAGAATTATTTATTTTATAATAATCAATAATTGCATTTAGATTGAATGGATTTTTCATAAATTCCATATAATTAAATATTTTAGCATCCTGTAGAAGTGCATTATATTTCAAAGGTAATTTATTTTTTACAAATTGTTCAATATCACGGGAGGAAAAAGGTAATAGTTGAACCAATTCTGCATTATTAAAGTTATTTGAATAAGCATTTGAGCGAGATGCAATACAAAAGTGTGAATCACAAAACTTATCCCGAAAAGACTGCAATTTTTTTATAAGTAATGCCTTATTTTGGACTTGATCAAATTCATCAAATAGAAAAAGAAACTTTAAATCTTTAAATTTAGTAAAGTCTCCATATTCCTTTTCTAGTAACATTTGAATATCTTCATCTGCATACATATTTAATGAATAATATAAGGCAAGATAGTTGTTACTTGGATCGCGATTACTCATAATTTCATAAGCACTTCTTTTTAAAAATATACTCTTACCTTCACCTGCATCCCCAAGTAATACAATAAACTTATTACTTTTTACTAAATCTAATAAATTCGAATCTTTAGTATTTCTCATATAAAGTAAATCCATAGGGATTGAATCTTTAAATGCTTTACAACTAATAATATTTCTTTTGATTGATTCCCCTGTTTCCTTTGTTAAATCTATAACCTTTTTTCTTAAATCATCCAAATCATTCAGATCATCAGAAGCTCTTTTGGTAACCGAAACATCTTTTTCATTACGCATAGCTAATACCACCTTTTGTTAACTTATCCAACTCTATCAGAAAAATTATATCATATACTGTGTTCACGAATTTTAAACAATACCCAGCTTAAAACATCCGCGTGCTCCTGAGGTTTCAATCTACGGTTATGAACCTTAATCTTCTCTATATAAGCCTCTCTTAATCAATTTTATATGGTTTCACGCTGTTTTTGCTTAGGTGAGATCATTTCTTATTGGTTTGTAGTAATTGACTCTTAGAATTCCTTATGTGATTCTTCATTGATCGCTCCTCCTATTTTATTTTTATTTACTTCTTATCCGAACCGAAGACACAGCGCATTCCAAATCGAGGCACAGCATATGTAGTTCCAATTTTACGGATTGAGCCTTTTGGGAAATCATTTATTCTTTTACGTAATGTTGATGATTCAATTCCCCACTCTTCTATAGCACCTGTACTACTCATAATTTCGTTATCCAATAGATTAAGGTCTCCCCGTTCTACATCTTCAAAATTAAATCTATCCATCTCTAACTGCTGCAGCATGTCTCTTTCGTCCCCTTTTACAGCAAATAAATTATAATCCTCTCCCTGATGGACCTCTTCTAACACTTCTACGTTTAGATACTCATTGGCAGCTACCTCAATCGTACTATTCTCAGATATATAATAGTAGCTACCTTCTTTTACTTTGAATATAGCCTTATTCCATATACCATCTGCACCAGTACCTTCAAAAATCTGTTCCGCTTTTATTTGTTGATTGATTTTTCTGAATTTTGTTGAAAAATAAAAATAAAACAGTTAAATACAATGGGGATTTTGCTACAATGGTAATATATAACATCAGTAGACTTCTATAGGATGGGGGAATAAATAATGATTGTTTCAACTAAGGGAAACAATGAAATTACAAAGCTACTAAACGATTGGTATCTTGAAATCCGCTCAAGACGTATAGGTAATGCTCATCAATTAAAAGAAATAATTGATACTAAGATTCATAGTATTGAAGAGGATCAGAATTTATTGCTCTACTACTCACTACTAGATTTTAGATATCAATTTGTAATTGATAATTTAAGCGTTTCAAAAAGCAGTTTTGACAAAGTTGAGGCTTTTGATATGCCTACAGATAATTTCTTAGCTTATTATTATCACTTTTTCAAAGGAATTCATGCCTCTACTATTGGAGAATATCAAATCGCAAAAGAGAGTTATGAAAACGCAGAAAAACTTTTAGACTGCATTCCTGATGAATTGGAAAAAGCGGAATTTTATTATAAAGTTGGAGCTTTCCATTATGATATGTATCAAGGGCTCTTATCTTATAAAAAAGTATCAGAGGCAAGGGAAATCTTTGCTCAACATGCTGGGTATGAAATTAATGTCGCTTTTTGTGATAACCTTATAGGCCTAGCTTGTACTCATTTGAGAGAATGGGAACTCGCAGAAGAGTATTTTACGAAAGCAATGGATATGTTCCAAAAAATAGACGAAGAGCAATTTATTTTAATGGTGCGTCAAAATTTAGGGTTAATGTATGCTACTCAAAACCTCTCGTCATTAGCTATTAGATATCTTTCAGAAGTAAATCAAAAAATGCCTAACAATTATAAAGCACTATTTATTGAGGCAAGGGAACATATGAAAGAAGGAAATCACTCCGTTGCAAAAGATCTCATAGTAACAGGACATTCCATTTGTGAAGAGGTTGCAAATATAGAGTATCTGCACCATTTTAAAATATTAGATGCAATGAATGGAGATTTTCCTGCCGAAACACTTGAAAAGACAGTGTTAGAAGGCGTATCATATTTTAAAGAGCAAGAACTTTTCGAATACATTAAAGAGTATGAAGAATATCTTGCTACTGCATTTTATAAAGAAAATAACCATGTTAAAGCAAGTCATTATTTCTATTCATGTTCTCAAGCAGGAAAAAAAGCTTTTGAGAAGGAGGCATTAAAATGAAAAAGACAATGCTCGGTTTAGTTGGTGTAATTACTATTTTTACTTTAATGTTTGGTGCCCAATCCCCTACAGAAACACAGAAAGCTATTGATGTTATTCAATATGCACACGGAAATCATGGTGGTTAAAGTCTTAATTTAATTCATTTTTCATAACTCATGCATTATGAAAAGGGAAGAAATTTTTCTTCCCTTTTTTAGATTATTTTATTTTGTATATGTTATTTTTCTATTTTTACTGTCTAAACTTTGTTGTCTATTTATTATAATTCTTGGTGAATCGTTAGAATTATAAATTATTGTACCTAAATCTAATACAATAGATAGATTTTCATTAATTCTGTTCATAAAATAATCATCAGGTAACCAACCCAAAATTCATTAAAGTTCCTCCTTAAGTACATTAACGTGACAAAACTAGATTTCAGCGAGAGATACATTTTGTCATTGAAGGTTGTACTTTTTTAATTAATAACACCATAAAAATTTGTTAAATTAGAGATAGGTTATTATTGCATGGATATAGAAAGATACTAGGAGTTGAATATAATGAAAAAAAAGTATATTGAATTTATCTTAGAAAATCAGGAACATATGAAAAAAATACAGGAATTAGATAATATATCTAAAGAAATTGGAGATCATTTACTTGGTAAGATCGAAAGAACTTCTAATGGCATTTTAATTTCTGAAAGTAAAGTGCATGACTTGAGCTATCTTGAAAGGGAACTTGAGCGATTAATTGAAGATAATTACTTCATGGACAACGATTGTGATTGCTTCGGTATGATAGAGCAAGGATATATGCATGCCCTTTATAACCATTTCCCATTAGATTTGATAGAAGCTATAACCACTGAACAAACGAGAAGACATACAAGAAAAAGGCATCCTAAAAAGAGTTGGGAAAAGCTAAGATCTTATGGATTGGAAACGGTAGATAAAAGGAAGAATACGAACATCGCATTTTAATACTAAAAGTTTAAATTAAAAAATGACTCCCGACAAATTAGAAAAGACAATTAAAACAAGAATGTTGTATAATGTTGTATTTTGATAAAGAAGACCTACATGAATATGTATTAGAATAAATTAAAAAATTTGTGGTTTTATTCCTTCAAGAAAATAACCGTTCAAGTGTATATGTTATAAAAAAATATAATTACACCATTCCTTATACATTTATTAGAATGAGTTAAAAAGATTGGGACATTTAGAGAGGAGGCGCAACTATTAATGCATACACAAGAAGATTTTTATAAGAAATTAATAGAGGAACAAAGAGTAGTAACGATATTTTTAATAAACGGAGTAAGAGTACCTGGAGTCATTATTGCTGTTGATAAATTTTCAGTGCTAGTCTCCAGTAACGGAAAGCAACAATTCCTTTATAAACAAGCTATTTCAACGGTTTCTTTATAAATAAAAATCTGCTTAAAATTGAATTTTGTTAATTTAAGAAGTTGTAAAAATAAAAAAAGGAATCCTTAGTAAAAGGATTCACCCCAGGAAATATAGATAAATAAAAAGAATTAAGTTTATTATAAAATAAAAGCATACTAAACATATTGAGAAACAAAAAATATTGAAGGTTGATAGCAAAGATTAATGTTTGCTATACTAAATGCGCACAAATATATGCAAAATCACAAATAAAATAAGGGCAGCTATGCTAGGCTGCCCTTATTTTATTTTTAATTTCATAATCCGCTATTTAATTTGAGGTATTTATAAACCTAGTACACTAACAATCTGACATGCTTTGGAATTTGCAATATGATAGTACATCTCTAATCCTCTTCTTTCGGAGCGGAGAATCTTGCCACGCATCTTAGATAAATGCTGAGATACAGTTGATTGAGGGACATCTAATAGCTCTGTTAATTGTGTTACATTACAAATTTTGCGGTGTTCTAGCTCCTTCACAATTTGTAATCTAACTGGATGAGCCATAATCTTTAATAATTCTACATCCGCCTCTGGGATTTTGTACATTTCATTACTTGCTTGAATAGTTGTCATTTTAATTTCTCCTTTTATAATTTCTTTTTGTTTTAATTATCTATTTTTAAGTATGTTTTTTTACTTGAGTACATTGTTCATAACCACTATATTGTTTGTTCTTTTGTCTCTGTATCAGATTTAATATATAGAAGTATTATGATGGCTAAAAATCCAATAAAAGATAGCATAGGTATTGAGATGAATCCGAATAAATTTAAGTAATCCTCTGTACAAGAAACTCCTACTGAACAAGTCTTCATCTCACTAATAGGAAACGCTTGAATTGTAATTTGATAGACAGATAACATTAAACCGATACACGCAAATGGAAATGCATACGTGCTGACGTGCGGATCTTTTCTATACATTCCTATCCCCAGTATTAATACTAATGGATACATGGCCATTCTTTGGTACCAGCACAAATCACATGGCGGCAGCTTCATCCATTCACTAAAAAACAAACTAATTAACATTGCACTAGTAGCTATCGTCCAAGCAATTGCAATGTGGTACTTACGAATCCATTCCATTTTATGTTCTCCTCACACGATTTTAGTTGCATTGAAGGTTTTATAATAAGGATGTGATATTATCTCAATTATCTATTTAGAATGTCACTAACTTATTTCCGTATTTGGAATAACCGGTTTCAATGGATAGTATCCAATCATTTAGATCTTCCCAGTCATACCCCTTATCTTTCAACTCTGGTGGAAAGCAATTCTCAAAATCATCACGCATTCCGTACATAGTTTCTAATGCTGTTTCTAGTGGACCGAATCTATATACAATATGTGTTTTCACTCGTTTGTTTTTCTTTTCTGCTACAGCCAAATATACATATCGTCTTTCCTTTGCTAAAACAAACTTCAAGAACCCTGGTATTTGACTCATCTAAAACATTCCCCTTTCGGTTTTCCTTACCCTTTTCTGTTATATACGAGTAAGGAAAACAAGCGCTTTTGCTGTATTAATTTAAGAGATGTCTCATTTTTTTGCTTTGAAAATACAAGAACACACTCATTATGACAATATTTATCACACCAGCTGCAGCTCCAATTTTTGATATAACATACACATATTCATTACCGCTAAATGAAAATAGACTCAAAAAAATAAAGAAAGTAGAAATAAAAAAAGATAAGAGCATGTTTCTTTTGTTTCCATTCATTCAAGAAACCTCCTTTTGGAATAAGTATTGATATTAAGCTGCATCATTACGGTTATAATGCCGATTCTTTTCATCTACAAATCCTTTAATGCTCCACACACCAGCCTTTAATTCTTTTGCTTTTTTTTCTGCTTCTAGCATTTCAGGTAGAAATGTAGTATTAGGTCTAGAAATATAGGCTATAATCCCATAACCAGACTTGACCATTAATTCATTAATATGTATTCCGTTACAAAATACATAAGCCAATTTCCTACCGTATTTGTCTTCTTTTTGTCCCCGATCATAAACCAAAGTGACACTTTTCCCTTCTAGCTGTTTCTTTAAAAAGGAAGAGGCTTCTTTTCCCATCTTTTGTGGTGGGATTTTTTGAGATACAGACTCAGGAGTATCCAATAACAGTAACCTTACCGTCTGTTTCTGACCCTTTACGTTCACGTCTATCGTATCTCCGTCCTTTATATGTAATATCTTCCCTTTAACAGTCTCTAAGCCTTTTATTTTCCCCTTATAAGCTTCTGGAATATCAACAATACCTTTCCCTTCCACGTGCTGTTGTATACCGTTTTGTACTGCTTGGGCAGGTCTTGAATCATTTTTTGTTTGCGTTGAATTGCTACATGCTGCCATTTGAAATACGAATGATGTTATACAAATAGCCTTAATCCATATTTTCATATCGAAATTTCTTCCTCCTAATCAAAATACGTGAATAGCCGCATCTAAAAAACAAACGGACTCTCTATTGTATTTACTTCTCGATAATTACAACATAGGCAAAACTGTATCCATTTTGGATAATCATTATAAAGCGCTCTAAATGAGCGTTTCTTACAACTTGGACATATTGAAACTATATTTTCTTCATTCTCTTCCTGACTTTTCAATTTTTCAAAAGAAACATTAGTAGATGCTATACTAGTGGTACACAATATATATCCCCCTTTTGAGTCTTGAAATTTCAAAAACAAATAAAAAAGGACACACCTATGGCATATGTATGCGTAGGTGTGTCCTTTTGCAAGATAGTTTTAGAAGTATTTTGTTACTTTTATCATATCATAGTTCTAATTAATTTTATATATGAAATTTAAGATTTTGCGATATTATTTCTTCTTCTCATATATAAACGAGACTCTCTTCTGTGAAGAGTCATATGTTAATTTCGCATCGAATGATTTTCCTGTTTTTTTCGATATAAATCCTTTTATTGTATCCGTCATATTCTTTTCTAATAATTTTTTTATTTGACTAGCTGTAATTCTTTTTTCAAGTATCATTCCTGAAACAATGAAATCACAGCCCTTCTTGTATTGTTCGCATAGATAGTTTGTTTTCCCTATTATGACTCTACTCTGGCATAATGGACATTTACCTACTGTACGATCATCTGTAGTTGGAAATTCAAAACAAATACTAAGATCCGGGTTTAATCGAATCGCAGCTGTGAATTCTCCTTTTCCCCCACTAAAACCACTAATGAAGTCTGTTACATTGTTATTAACTAGCTTTTTAATCTGGCTATCGGATAATTTCTTGCCTTTAATTTTAGCCGGCAACATAAAATCGCATCCGTTTTGATATTCTGAGCACCCAAAAAACGTTTTACGGTTTAGGATTTGTCCTTTTTGACACTTTGGACACTGACCTAGCGATAATTCTTCAACTGAAGGTAGATTAAAGCTGACTTCACCGTTAACAAATGCTAGATAAGCAGAAAACTCTTTGCCATTAGATTTAAAACCTTTTATAATGTCCGTTTTATTTTCTTCAAACAGTTTTTTAATTTGTGCTGCAGGAATTGTTTTTTCTTTTATTCTTTTGGGTAATCCAATGTTACAGTTTGGATGATTGCTACACCCGAAAAATTTCCCTCTATCTAAAATTATTCCATTTCCACAAGGACATTGGCAGACTTCTATTTGTTGCTTCCAGGTCTCTATTAGGTTGTGCGAAACCGTGTCAGGTATTCTTATAATCTCTTGTGTTATTTTTTGTACAAATGTATTTGTTTGGGCAATGAAGTCCTCATAACTCATTTCATTTTTTTCAATACGGTGTATCATTCCTTCCATTTCAGCTGTGTATAGTGGATCTTTAATTTGCTGAACAGGAAATTGTTCAATAAAGGCACGGCCAATTGGAGTCGTAGTAATTTTCCCTTTTTCAATGGCTATATAGTTCTTCTCATGTAAAGCTGGAATAAAGGTTGCTTCGGTTGCAACGGTTCCAATTCTTTTCCCCTTCATTAATTCCTTTAAATGTTCATCGTCAATTTTCCGTCCTGCTGTTTCCATGAAAGTCAGAATTGAGCTTTCTGTGTGTAGAGCTGGTTTCTTTGTTTTGGATTCCTGTAACTCAAAATCGCAAATTTGAAGTTCCTGTCCTTTCTGCATGATAGGAATTTTAAATACTTCCACACTTTCTTCCTCTATTTCCTCTTGAAACACTTCTAGAAACCCTTTTTCTCGAAGTACACTTTCTTTTGTTTGATAGTTATTTCCCATCGCGTCAATAAGCGATACTTCTCTTACCAGGTATACTGCAGGACGCATGAAATTACCCACAAAACGTTTTACCACGAGGCTATATAGTTGTTTTTCAATCTCTGGACGACCTTCCTCTTGATATTGTTTAGTCGTCGGTATAATAGCAAAATGGCTTGATACAAGCTCATCATTGAACGTTTTATGTTTCACATCAATTGCTTCAATGTCGACGGATTGTACCAGTAAAGAATACTGACTCTTAGCTAGTGCCTGCATAACACCTTTTACACGGTCCACTTGTTCTGTAGGTAAATGCCTAGAAGATGAGCGAGGGTAGGTTATGAAACCTTCTTCATACAAAGTTTGAATGTGTTTTCTGGAAGTTTCAGCATTAATTTGTAATTGCGCATGAGCATCTTTATACAGGTCTGTTAAGTTATATAGTAATTTAGGATTCTTCTTCCTGGTTCCCTCTTTAAACTCTTCTACTACAAGATATTGTCCTTTTAAATCTTCTCCTAAACTTCTTAATGGCGATGGGTTTAACACTTGGTCTTCTGTTTTCATAACCGGTTTAAGTCCTAAATCTGTTATTAGCTGCAGATGATAATAAGATTGTTCTTTATAGTTTTCAATTGCTAATTCGCGTTGGCGTATCTCATTTAATAAACACATTTGTACACGGCCGGATGACAATAAGAACTTATTTTGTGCTAATTTTGTGGTACATCCCCTGGTTATATTCATCCCTAATAGATAATCCAGATACTGCCTTGCTTTAGCAGAATACGCGAGTCCATCGTATTTAGACGCACTTTCTAATCGATTGAGAGCTGTCTCTAATTCTGCCGCTTCAAAAGAGGATTTATATACACGAGATTGCTTTTTATTCACACCTGCAAATTCATATACTTCCCTATAAATTAACTCTCCCTCGCGGTCCGCGTCACAAATGTTCACCGCATGGTCAACATCAGGGCGTTGCAGCAGTTTAACAAGGATTTGTAATTGTTCAGCATTCTCTTGTTTCACCTTATAAGCTGGCTCATAAATTAAAGGTAAGTGTTCTAAACTAAACACTTTGTACTTTGGATCCATCTCTTCTGGATTTTTTAATTCCAGCAGATGCCCACGGCACCAACTGACAATATAATGTTCATTTTCATAATAACCATAATAAGGTTTGCTACCAATGTACTTTTGTGAGTGACGGAATCGTGGCGATTTCATAATTTCATTGGCCACTTTTGGTTTTTCGGCAATAAATAATGTTTTCCCCATAACTTTTTCCTCCTTAAGCAAAAAAAGGACACACCTACGCTATGGTTATGCGTAGGTGTGTCCTTTTGCAATATGATTTTTTCAGTATTGGATTACTTATATAATAACATTTACTCTATTTATATACAAATCGAATCAATGTTCAATGAGACTCCTAAATATCTATCAGGTTGTTTAAACTTCGCAATGATTTTGTGAAGTGCCGAGCATTTCCCCAATTTCAATACATCTATTGTTATGTTTTAACCCCGATAATAGATAGATGATTAATAACGAATATTGCGACAATCCCTTGTATATCAACAATATCCTGCTTTTTTACCAGCAAATTAATGTATTATGTAACGGTCTTTGTGTTACACCCTTCAAAGCATTCAGGATGCCTTTGTATCAATGTTTTTTAACATTCGATACTACCTTATGGAGCGTATACACCTGGTAAATTTACCGTGTATCACTTCTCCATTTATGGCGTGGAAATCCGCCGAAAATTTAATAATTCACACTCCTGCACCCAGGGTTTCTTAATGATTTGTTATCTTTTTAAATACATCTATTAGTTTGTTAAACCCTAAATAGAGGGTCCTAACCGACTTATTAATAAGTATTTCAATACATCTATTATTATGTTTTACCTACCAGGTTCCTCCTTTTATATAAAAAGAGGACGCATTTCAATACATCTATTATTATGTTTTTCCTAAGATTCCTACTCATATGGTTACTTGGCTGTCCGCATTTCAATACATCTATTGTTATGTTTTATCTCGATAATATATGGATGATTAACAATAAATATTGCGACAATCCCTTATATATCAACAATATCCTGCTTTTTTATCCGCAAATTAATGTATTATGTAACGGTCTTTGTGTTACATCCTTCAAAGCATTCAGAATGCCTATGTATCAATGTTTTTTAACATTCGATACTACCTTACGGGGCGTTGACACTTGGTAAATTTACCGTGTATCACTTCTCCATTTATGGCGTGGAAATCCGCCAAACTACTTCCTACTACATTATTTAATTAATATTTTCCATCTGCTCTATATACTGTTCTTTATATTTTGTTAAATTTAATTTTTCTTGTAACTTCAATTGTTTTTGTATTACCTTCTCAATATTGTACACAGAAATGTTTTTGGCAGCATTGTAGTCTGCATGAACTTTAAAACTACATTGCTGACATTCAAAGGTAGATTGATTTTGCCGATTATTTTTATGGATATACCCACATTCACTACATCGTTGACTTGTATAGGATGGGTCAATTTTCACCACTTTAATCCCATATTGATTTGCCAGATTCTTGATTTTTTCCTGCAAATCAAAATACGTCCAATTTTTTAGGAATGTTTGTTCTTTACTTATTCCTTGTAAATCCTCTAATTGTATAGTGCCACAATTATATTTTAAGCACTGTTGCACTATATAATTGGCATACTTATGATTCGTAGCATTTCTAAACTTGGCTATTTTATCATTTAGTACTTCAATTGGTTTAATTCGTTTTTTACGGCCTTTCCCTATCCTATTTCCACTACAATACTTACCTTGGCGTAATAAACTTATACGTCTATGCTCAATTTTTTTTCGAAAAGCCTCAATTTCTTCACCACTAATTGCCCCTCTTACCAAACCTTTATTAAACGCAAAATAGAGAACATTTATTTTCCCCATATCTATGCCCATAATTAAATCTTCATCAAATTTAAGTTCTTCTTTTATATTTGACTTATAAGTAATAGATAAATACCATTTCTTTTTATGTTTATGGAGCATGCAAGCGCCTTTGGCATATGTACTATCAATTATTCTATCTAAAATTACCTTCATACTATTTTGTTTTCTTGTCGATAATTTCACTAAAATTTTACCATTGGGTAAATCGTTTTCTTTTATAAATTTTGATGAAAAAAGAGATACGCTTGCGATATAATCACCACTCTTTTCTTTTATTATCTGAATAGAGTTTCCATGAATATCAATTGGTAAATTGTTTCGGAATGAAGGAATGGACATCTCACCACTCCAAATTTCTTTTTTTCTACTATTCCAGGTCTTAATTGTCTTCTGTAGAGTAGTGGACATATTGGCTTTATTAATATCTTGATATTCTTCTTTTAACTGATCATAAATATATCCACTTATGGTTTTTTGAGTACACCCATATAATTGTTGGGCACTTGGATATTGGCCAGTATCCTTAAAGTGCTTCAATGATTGATTATCATATTCCCACAATTTTTGTATAGTTCTATTCCCAATAGTTCTAAAATGATATGAAAGTGTACGTAAATATATTTCAAACGTCTTCCATTCTATATTTACAGGACAGACTATTTGGTATTTCATTACTTTTACAGCTATGCTCAAATATGTCACCTCACCGTTATATTAATCAATACATCAATATAACCGTTTTATTAAAAAATATACTCTGTTTAGCTTTTATCCTTATTTGTGCTGCATTAAAATATATACTAAAATGTAGTACCCTGTCCCACTCGTAACGGAACTAATGTTTTAATATTTAAAGAAAAGACGATTGTTTATCATAAATGTAAGGATATTATTCTAATTCGAAAAAAATTTGCCATATAAATATCCATTCGACAATATATTACATTTTATAAATGTATATTGTGTTATGATATCGAAGGATTTATCTACAGTAGGAGGAACGCATAAATATGTTAAAAAAATTATCAGTATTTCTTATTGGTACTTTGCTATTATTTGGTTTAGCAGCCTGTGATAGCATCAAATCGGTGGCTAGCGATGTTACAGTAGGAAAAGTAATTGAAGAATTTAAGACTGCAGGACTTGAAGCAGAACAGCCTAGTGATCTACCGGAAAAAGAATTTGGGAATACTAGAAAAGATGCGAAACGCATTCTTGTACCAGCACTAGGAGAAGATAGTGGTGGTAGAATATTTGAGTTTAAAAACAAACAAGATCTTGAACAAGCGAAAAAGTACTATGACGATTTAGGTAACGGTAATCAAATGTTATTCTCTCATACTTACGCAAAAGGTAATTTTCTTTTACAAATGAATGGTGACATGGAAGATGCCCAATTTAACAAATATAAAGAAGTAATGGACAAAATAATTAAGTAAGTTAAGGAATCCGCTTTCATTTTTCAGAAAATATGATATGATTATATTTGGATGGTAGCTCGTATAAATCTTATTAAATTTAAAGTGGTTATCAAGTCGAAGAAAAGGCACTCAAATGAGTGTCTTTTCTTATGGACAAAGTAATATAAATTATATTATAAATATATAGTAATTATAAGTAAATGGGGTGTATATCATAATTAATTTCGAGCCATTAAGTCCAGTTATGAATGACATAGCAATCAAACTTGCCATGGTACTATTTATACCGTTATTCCTAGCATTAATTGTCAAAGTTATACTTATGAAATTTATGAAAGAGTCGATTGCTGGCAGAATTGCAAGTCTATCTCTATTATTTTTCATGTACTATGTATTTATATTTGTTGCAGGATAAACAGGTATCTTAGGGTGTCTGTTCCTTTTAAAAGTTAGAATCAAAGTGATTTTATAATTTCATTGGCCATTTTTGGTTTTTCTGCAATAAATAACGTTTTCCCCATACCTTTTTCCTCCTTAAACAAAAAAGGACACACCTACGCTATGGTTATGCGTAGGTGTGTCCTTTTGCAATATGATTTTTAAGTATTGGATTACTTTATATGATAACATTCCCTCTATTTATATACAAATAGAATTAAGATTCAACGGAACTCTTTAACATCTATTGTTACGTTTAACTTCCGATAATATAAGAACAATTAGCATTAAATATTGTGAAAATTCCTTAGAAAACAACAATATCTTGCCTTCCAACCAGTAAACTAATACACCGGTCTTTAAGTTACATCCTTCAAGGCATTTTCAATACTCACATATCAATAATTTTTACACCTGACATTATCTTGTAAAAGATTAGCATCTAGTGAAATTAATTGGTGTAATTTTCCATTTATGATGTGGAAATCCACCAAACTATCCCCTACTAACTTAATATTTTATTAGATTTAATTTCTCTTGTAGTAAACTATAAAATATAAATATAGCAGTTTACATTATACTTTAATATAAATGCCGTTGATTCTCTACAAATCATTAGATGACATCAAGTTTACTTGTTTATGTTAATCATACATCATTTCTACAATAATGGTTATCAGTATATCTAAGCTTTAGATGCCTATTATAATTTCTCTGTAGCTCTTTGTATCAAAAGCTCATTACTGAATCTGAAAACTTGCATTCTTGTTTATAAATCTAATTTTCTTTATCAGGTCTTCTAAATATAAAAGTTTTGTGTATCCTTGTAATTCAGTTGAAATTAGTAGCCTTGCAATAGAGCACCTATAAAAAGTATTTATAGTAACAGCAAATAGTAACAATAATACCTACTACAGCAAATAGTATACTCCCTAAACTGAATGTAGAAATTTTCATTTGAAATGTTTTGATTTCACCTATCTCTACTCCCGCATTAAAATACTTATCAGTAACTTTAGCAATATTCTCTTGATAATTAACAAAATAAGGTACTAACCAAATATAACACAAGAGGACGAGGCTTCCTATAAATAGTGCATCAATAAATGGAACACTCCAATTTAATGAAACAATAAATATTATAGTGAGCTCTATTAAAATAACAAACAATATAATTATTATATTTTTAACTTTTTTGGGAAGTGTTTTAAATAAGGTGTCATTTAGAATTTTTTCTATTTTAACCCATAAAATACTGAGTAACAAAATCAAGCCTAATAATATAAAACTTACTAAAATTTTAAATACAGCAAAGATAAAAATATACATAATCACACCTCAAAAAGTTAAACATGTTATTTTATTAAATATTTGAGTTTTTGTTCGGTATCGCTCAGAACTCATTTTTGCTTTATTTCTTTATAATTATTATTTGCTACATAGTTCAAGTTTTTTATGTTCTTAAACACTTTTTGTAAAGAAGTTATAATTTAATGCTATTAAAGAAGTTTTCAAAACTTACGTAATACTATAAATAAGAAAGTTTATGGAGCTAATCCAAAATAATCTTTATAAAACACCAGAAACCGTAAATGTTTATATTGCATATATAACTTAACAATATTTGACGTGAATTTGTACATTCGGAACCACTTTTAATTGCTAGAGTTTAGAATTAACTTGGAGGAAGTTGTTTTATTAACGATGTAAGATATTGTTTCCCAAAATTCTTTTTCTAATAAGTATATATCCTCTAAGCACTTTTGAATTTCAATTAAATTTTTTCTTTCTTTAGTTCGGCCTGTAACAAAGAATTTTCTACCAAGTAATTTGTACAACTTATTGATTTTTTGCATTTTATTAATACAGGAATACTGCTCAATTTCTTTGAAATACGAAGAAGCTTCTATTAAAAATTCTGTATATAACTTTCTAAATCCACTTCCCCCACTTCCAATTTTCTCAATCATCATATAAGTATGGAGGCAACATTCTTCCCATTCTGGTAATTCAGTCCAATAAGGTATTTCAGCTGAAAGTTTTTTAATGTTCAGAATTCCATAATTATCATTTTGATTTTGAAGCATATCATTAGCATTTTTCCACATACCTTTCAGCATGGCTTCACGAATATCTTCGATAACAAACGGATACACAGGTGCCCAAACATTTTTACGATCATATGGCACTTTCGCTTGATTAATTGCTTTTTTTAAATCTATTAGGCTTAATGAAAAATATTCACTAGATATAAAGTCAGATACAAGGAAAGTCTTCTTTCTTATATCAAAACCTAAAATAGTAAACGTATGTCCAGCGACATTTCTTCCTCCTTTAGTTCCATAAAAATCCAAATAACCAGTTTCCGAAATTACTAATATAGGGATATCATTTTCTAAAAAACTAATTATTTTATCTACGTTCAGTACTTCACCACTATACCACTTAAAATTATGATTAATAGCATTAAAAAAATTATTTTCAAAATAGGGTGTACGAGTAATTAATAACCTTGGATAGTTATTTGCAAAACTAAAATAACTAAAAAACAAACCGCTCCCAATCCCAAAAATCATAGCCTCACTTAAAGGCTGCTTATAATACATCATAATTTCTTGAATAGCAGTAGAAGAACAATGTTTTCCAACTAAAGAAGGAAAATCAGAAATTATGTGTGTGTTCACTTATACTTCCCTCCCGTACAAATTTTTCTTGTTCCAGGCTAATCACATTATCTTCTAGCGCTGGATTTGCAAAATGATCTACAACAATAATTGTTATATGTTCTTTCAAACTGTTCATTACATTTTTGATCTCGTATCTAATTTCAGAATCTAAATTGGAAAAAGCTTCATCCAGAATTAATATTTCCGGATAACTTTTCAAGACGCTAATAATAGATAATAGTTGTTTTTTTCCCCCAGATAATTCTGAAATAGTTTTACTAGGTTCTAATAAAGAAACTAGTACTTTCACATATTTATCAATTATGATTTTTTTCTCAGGGTTTATAAGCTTGTTATAATTATTTTCTTCAATTAAGTTTAATTGATCGGTAACATTTTCTGCAATAAATTCAGGCTCTTGAAATGCAACACTAATGTTTTTTCTTAACATTTCAATATCATATCTTGTTACTTCATAACTATCTATATAGATTCCACTAGATTTTATAAATTGAATTAAAGATAAAATTAGCGTTGATTTTCCAGATGCATTTCTTCCCACTAAATAATTAATTTTTCCTCTTACAATCTCACCTGTAAAATTACTAACAATATTTTTATTCCCTAGCTTTACTTGTGCATTTTTAAAAAGCACATTACCTTGCATATTTTTTTCTAACTTAACATGATTTTTTTCTTCCAAGTCCAAACATAGTAATTCATGCACTCTTTTTATAGAAATTACACTAATCTTAAAATCAATAAACAATGACATAATTCTTTGAATTGGTGAGAAAAAATTCATAGTATAAACTAAAAATGCAGACAAGGCCCCAATGCTTAAAGTGTTATTCTTCACCTCTGAAAACCCAATTATTGCAATTAAACCAATTAATAGACAAAATAGAATAGTCATTGTAATATTCATAACTGCAACTAATTTAGCATTCTTGGATTGAGTTTGAGAAATTTTAACGACCCTATCGTTATATTGTTGATCAAAACCATTTTTTCTTACATATATTTTATAATTTTTAAAATTAAGTTGAATTTTCTCTATTACATTTGATAAATAATCTCGATGTTCTATCAGTTGCATATTGATTATATTAAGTTTGCTATTAAATAGATAAAACACACCATAATATATTGGTAAAATCATCAAAATAATTAAAGTTAATTTTAGGTTAAGAGCCATTAAAATTAAGAAGGTACTTATAAATACCAAACACTGCACGATTAGGTCAAATATTATAGAATTAAGAATTCCTTGACACTGTGGAACATCATATGTAATAATCTGCGTAAGATTTTTGTTTTCAAGATTTATAAATCTAAAATAATCCGATCGTTTTAATGTTTCATTTATCTTCTTTCTTAATACTAAATTACTGTCAATTACAACTTGATTATCTAAAATTACAGCATAATATTTTATTATTAATTGAACAATTATGATAGAAATAAAGATCCAGCCATATTTTATTGCAAACCCATACAAATTACTAATTGTAACATTATCAATAATATATTTTAAAATAAGTGGGAAAGCGATTTCATTTAAAGCAAGAAAGCAGGAAAATAAGAACAATATGATAAGTTTATATTTTTGCTTCTTATACAGATTTACGAGAAACTTCCATAGCACTTTATTCTTCACTTCCTGTTTCCTCATTTTCATAATATAAATCACTATATTTAGTCCCCATTATTATTGGGGTAGGGTATTTTATTCCTCCGAAAACATGCGAAAGTAACACAAATTCGTTTTCTCCATCAATTTCTAAAAAATCATTTACTTTATTTTCATATATTCCAAAAATTGCTCTAATACCTAAGTGTTGTGCACTGCTTAATAAATAAAGATTTTGAGAAAGATGCCCCATATCTAAATGTATTAATTTATAACCCCTATCTTCATATTTACTACTTGTTTGATCAAGATTTGCAACATGAAACATAATAAAAGAAGCGGAATGAATATGTGTATTATCAACATATAGATTATTAATAACTTCTCTAAAATTTCCTTTTCTAATCATTTCTAAGGTACTTTCTTCCTTATTATAATAATATATACCTTGTTCTAAATTTTCGACGTTAAAAATCGCTATATAAATACTTATAGGATATTTCCCCCCTGCAGATGGGGTAGCATTATGCTGTTGATTAACATATCCATATGAAAAATGAAGCAAGTTTGAAAGTGTTTTAAAACCAATTCTTGTGCGGATTTCTAATTCTGCAACAGATTGCCTACTATTTAAAACTTGATAAAATTCTTGCTTAATCATAGTCTTATCTATACAAAGAGGAATGCTTTTAATACAATAATGTTGTTTTTTTATTTTTGTGGAATAGTCATATACTTTATGCTTTGAAATCCCAAATGAGCTCATGGGGGTTGCTCGAGTATTGCAATCATACATTCTGGATAATATATACTGCTTTGTATGATCTTCAAATTTATTCACAACAATTACCTCCTCTTTTTATATATTCTTTACGGGAATGGATGTGGATTCTTATTAAAAGTTTTCGCTGGAACATATCCCATATTATTGGGGGCATCTATTAATCTATTGCAACCTAACATAGGTAAAGTTATTTCCAGAAAAGCCAACTCTGGCATTAACACTCTATATACATATAAACCTAAAGAATTTATATCTTCTGTAGTTAAATCATATGAATAAAGATTTAACTCCATCTTATCGAGATTTTCTTTTAGTTCTTCAAAATTATTAACTTTCGAATAATTATTAAATGGCTTTTCAGAATTCGAAATCAAGAAATCAAAAGCTTCTTTATCGTTTCCTGCTGCATAATAAAGCATATGATCCTTGATACTCCTTATATTTTTCACGTTTTTAATATCCGAAAATTCCGCCATTTCAAGGTTAGGATCAGCTAATAAATTTAGACTTGCTAACGTTTCCATTAGAGCTCCTTTTAACGCTATAATAGGTTCATAATGTGCTTTTGCCCCTACCTGTATATAAGGGTAATTATTATAGAGATTTCTTATTAAGACAAAATATGTAGGAACTTTGATATCTGTTGTTATCTCAAAGAAGAAAACTTCAAAACCTTTTTCATTTGCAACGTTCAAATAATACTGCACAGTTTCATCTGGAATCGTCTTAGAATCTATTAATGGAACTGTCAATTGGTTCAACCATGTAATCATAATTGCGTCTCTTTCTATACATTCTAATGCTGCGTTTTCTATCGCTTGTAACCTTGTAGAACCTGTTGCTAAACCAGTAGAAATTGAATCTCTTATATGCGGAAGTAAGAACTCTTTATCAACATCAAAATACATTGTGTTAGCAGGAACTAGTATTTTTTTATTATGGATTTCATCCATTGCTTCAACCCAATAAAATATGGTTTCACCATCAATTTCTTTACAAGTATGATATGTTTCTTGATATTGTTCATTCAACGGCTGTGTAATTGATAGTGGATTCAAAGCATGAACGTTTTTTTTTACTAAAGAGTTAAATGAATCCTTTATTAAAACCTCTGAATTTAGGTAACATGAACAATAACGCTCAAGTGCCTCACCCACAGCTGATATTAATGCCGATTCAGGACAGTCATAACTATATCCTAATCCGCTATAATCCCCACGAATTTTTACTCCCTCACTAACATCAACTAATTCATTTCTAAATGCAAAATAAATGTGCATTGGAAATGGCAGTTTGAAATCCATCTTATTCTTTACATGATGTATAATTCCAGTATTTTTATTTATAATATATTCTAAAGCATTCTGCATTCCCATAATTTTTACTCCTAACTATTTAATACAAAATCTTTGATTATATTTTTATTAAAAGTTCCACATTTAGAACATCCTGGAACTTTTAATACGGGGTTTAAATTCGAATTTAAGCTAAATACATTATAGGTAAATTCTTTTCCAATTATTTCGCAAGTCATACAATTAGAGAAATATTTCATAATAAAACTTAATATTTGAAAACTAAACATCTCTATTGTCCCTGGAATTAAACTAATATGAGTTTCATTCCATTCACTATTATATCTCTTCAGATATTTATAGCTTAGGTAAGAATTTTCGCAATTCGTAATTTTCCTACTCAAAAAACAATTATAACAACTAGTTTCACTAAATATAAATATTGGACCAATACTATAATATTGCTCTTGTACTAAAGCTCTTAAAAATGGGATTCCATAAGATTTAGATAATTCATTTGCTTCACTAAATAAGTCCTCATTTTCAAAAAAGTCGACTGCTATTATTAGACTTGCATTTTGAATTTGACTCATTTCTAAAAATGAAAATTTGGTACCAAAAGCTTTCTTTAAATTCTCCTGTAATTCTCTATTTCCCATTAATACTATTTTTTTTGTATGAGTAACTTCTATATCTCCAAAAGCACTGGATACAGAACCTGTTAAATTTGAGATGAACTTTTCATATCTTTGCAAATCTTTATCCATAAATTTATATTTTTCAAGCATATCATAATTCTTTATAATGTTATTTTCATCTAGCACTTTAATTATTTCGCAAAGATATTCGATAGGTAATTCCAATTTCTTCGCTAATTGTTCTGTGCTTAATTCACCAGATAGTAACGGAATTAAATCAAGTATATCCTCAACAGAATCTCCATTAAGGGTTATATATGTATCTCTATTAAAAAAAACTATTTCTTCACTCTCTTCTTTCACAAAACAATAGCTATCTAGTATGGGTTTATAATTAAGAATTAGATGATCCATTATTCCCCTCCTATATTAGTGCTTAGGTACACGGTTTCATTAATCTAAGAGAATTTTAAAGAAAAAGGGAGGGAATCCTCCCTTTTTCTAATTGTTATCCAGAACATTTTTTCCATATGTCTTTGCCAATTGTTCCTGGTTTAGGACCCAAACAAGAAGTCGAACCACCACATCCTGCTCCTGCACAACCGGGATCATGGTTTTTTACATAATTAATTTTTCCAGACTCAGTTAATTTAATATCTAGAATTTTTTTCTGTTCCACATATATCAACTCCTTTCCTGTATAATGATAACGCCTAGGCATTTTCCAATATAGCCCAATTTTAGGGGTAAATAAACAGAAAAATAAAATTTTTTTGTTTTATATTAATATTCAGAATAATATATTGACAATGCATTAAAAAAAAAGTAATATGAAACTTCACGTTAAGTAATAAAATTCACATTAAATTTCAATAGTCTCATATTAAGGATAATTACTTTGATTACGCTAAATTAAAATTAAGTTCTTCTAAAAAAATATTTTTAAATCATTGAATTCAAAATACTCTTTATAATAAAATCAAATAAGGAGAGGACATATATGACTTCTAAAAAAAAAATCACTTGGTTACAAGTGTTTTTTATACTGATTACTTCATCTATTATAGTGATTACTACTACATTGGTAAGAAACCTAGGAAATGAAAATATTATAACATGGTTTAACTTTGAAATTTCTTTGTATTCTATTATAGTAACATTCTTATTTTTATATAGTGCATCCTATCATTATTTAAAGGGTGAGTGGAACTTATTTGCTCTTTTAAAGTGGAAAAACTATATTTTATTTTTCACAGCGATTATACTACAATTTATAATTTCCGCCTGGCTATTAAATATCCCCCTTCTTAGTACCTGGAAACTGCTTACTAGTCCCACGGCTTATTATTTTGAAGCTACATGGGCACAAAAAACTTTATTCATTATAGGAATGACTCTATTAACCGCAATAGCTGAAGAAGCTATATTTAGAGGGATTATCTTTAATAAATTACTTGAAAAATTCAATCTTTTCATTAGTATGTGTCTATCTGCTGCACTTTTTTCAATTTTACACCTTCCAATAACATTTACCGATGCATTCATTGCTTTTCTGCTTGGAATTTTAGCTACATCTTTATATCGCTTTACTAGGTCACTTTCTATACCAATTATTTTTCATAGTATTTGGAATTTATTTATCATCTTTTACAGTAACTATTTGTAATAGAATAAATAGTTCCGTTGTAAAAGTGGTTATTAGGAACATAGAATAGCCAATTTTTCACATTTCCATCTTATAAAACTAAGACAAACAATTTATGAATAACTATCTTCTTTTTTCGAACAGACTTGTTTGGTAAAACACTTTATCCTTTTTCATTAAGTTGATTAATTTTACAACTTTAATCAACTACTTCACTAGGCCATTATATTGATTATTACATTAACATAGTCGATTCATTAAAAATTATAATAAACAAAAAAGGCATCTCTACTGATGCCTTTACTTTTTCACCACTATATATAATATAATAATAAATTCACTTATTTTTCTTTCTCACCAAATCTTTTGGATCCCCTTTTAATTTGTAATACTTCATGTTAAGACGAATAGATACTACAGAGATTACAATGAACCCTATTACATATAACATTATTCCTTTCTCCATTTCTTATTGTTTTGCAAACTTATTGTGTAAATACTTCACATGTTTCTTTTCGATATCCTTATCCATAATGTCCGCTCGCAATATTGTTTGGTAGATGTGCTGGACCTCATCATTTGTTAGTTGCGTTTCAGTATATGATTCAATACATTTTTGTAGATCGTTATAATACAGGACATGTTTATCTTTAGATTGAACATTTACTCTTTTTAGACTGCATTTTGGATGGAACGCTACAATAGAGATACACGGCAGCTGTTGTTCTATTAACCATTCAATTGCTTTTATATGTTTATAGTTTTGTCGAAATGGATTTTGAAAAGAGGATTTTTTTCTAAAAATACCCTGTGTCCACCTTGCAGATTTCTCATTTCCATAGATCCATCCCTCGTAGTTCTTCGTCTCTATAACAAATACACCGGTTTCCGCGATAACAATATGATCAATTTGCGTTGTATCACCATACTCCGTATGAACCGTAACATCATGTAACACATAGTAACTTTTTGGATCCAATTTACTTAATATACGTTTTACTAATTTTTCTCCCGCTTTCCCTTTCCATTTTGGGACATGTTTTTTTACAACAATATTCAACGGAATCAGAATCGCAATGAGAACTAATTCAAATATTAATACTTTCATAATAGCCCCCCCTTTTTTACACCCTTGCGTTTCTGCGCATTAAACGATATACATGCGTTTCTAATCCTAAAATAAAATATGAGATACATAGGCCTTTTATCACCATCTCTACGAATCCTAATGCTAATGAAACAAGGAGCCCACCTCGAAACTGAAAAGGTCTGGTCACCCTTCTATTTACTGGTTTTTCAATGACGCCAAAGTTAGCCCAGGTAGGCAAACGTTTTTCCACATTTTTCACGGTACCCATTAATCCGTATTTTAACGATAGAATGAAACATCCGATTAATAAATAAACAACAGAAGAAAAATAGATAGATAAGCCTATTACGATGCATGTCAGTAACCAGCCTATTAATATAGAATTTCGCAAAGCAATATATTCTCGATTTCTTTTCAAAACAAACATTCCTTTCAAAATAAATTAGGGTATTTTTAAATGGAAAATATTTACATTTAAAAATAAGCATGATATGATACGTCTATATTAAATTTTGAAATAGCCTATAAAGGATTGTGATAGATATGTTAAAACTTGTAGTAGATAATACCGTAACAGAACCAGAACCAAAAACAGATTCAGCTTTTTCAAACTACTTCACCTGCAAAGACTGCGTATATTATCTTTCAAAATCAGATTCTTGCAGTCTACAATTAGCAGCTGATTCAAATAGTCCCCTTATTCCTTATGAGTGTGGGAATTTTGAGGAAACCTATGAAATCGGAACGGAAGATCCATTGAATTCACATATTCATCAACGACTTCGTGAAGAAAAAGCACAAATACTAGATGAAAGCTATCCAGCACAACCTGCTATCGATCCAATCCATAAAGACGCAATATGGTATGGGTCAGTAAACTATGGTTGTTGGATTATAAATGATTCAAAGAAACGTTTTGTACTTGCAGAACAGGTACCTTTCGGTGATAATAATATGTCATCTAAAAAATACGCATCTCCTTTTCCTTTACATGACCATGATGCAAAAGAAGGTATCCGGCACTATATGTGTTGGTACGTAAATGAAAAAGGAATTGGCGAATACCATCTTCTTATTGGTGGTGTCATCATGAAAATTGCAGAAGGAGTTAAGAAACTTGGATTCAATTACTAATCGTATCTACAAGAAAAGAATGTTAGAACATACCATACTATTTAGTTTGGTACAGCTGGTACCACTGCTCGTATCTACCGGTATCATATATATATTGCTAGAACTTACTGATACGGAGTGGAAAACCTGGTTTAGTTATGAAGGAATCTTTGCAACTATTTTTCTTATAACGAGGTTCCAGGTGTTTCAGAATAAAAAAAGTATTATTTCTTTAAATCAACACGAAAAGTGGTTTTCAAAGTTAAATATTTTCTTGGTCTCTATATTTCTAGTATTATTTGCATCCATACCAACTCTATTAAAGATTGCTTTCATTCTACAAATGACTGTTATTCTATTTCTACTAGAGTACCTTTGTTTGTATATTGATCGTTTACCGATACATAATTTATATAGAGTAAAAGAGATCATTTGTGATAAAAAACAACTCAAAATTGAACGAATTATTCCAAACAATGAGGAACACGGTACTCATACAATTAAAACAAGGGATGAGCAATACTTTTTATATACCGCTGTGTATTTGAGCGGCATACTATCGCCAATTTCAGAAGAAGTCTTTGAAGAATATGAAAGAAACAACCTAATGGGTAGATAAAAGGTACTGAATGCAGATTCAGTACCTTTTCTATCTTTACATATGGTTCTTTACATATTAGCAAATAGCCATGGAGCGAGTACGGCTAACATACACAGCAAACAAGATCCCGTTATGACACGATTTGCCCAACGGTAATATTCCGGCTGTTTCGTACTCTCATGAATTCTTCTTAAACGAATACCTGCGATTAACATAAATGGTGTGAAAATAAGTGCTGTTGCTTTAAACAGGTCTAAAAAATCCGTAAAGATGTTCATAAATGAAAATACATCGGAACTAAACAAGAAGTATACACTTAGTCTCATCGACATCATGCTGATAAATGAGAAAATCATACTTCCAGTTGCCCACTTCATCCATTGACCATTCTTTGTAATTAATGCCATAACCATGACAATAACACCCAATACGAATGAAATAGAAAAGATATTGACTCCTACTTTAAAAGCCGGTGCATACAATCCTTCAATCTTTTGTATGATTGATGATCCAAAGGAATCATCTTTCTCTGTTGTTTTCGTTCGATTATTTAGTCCATTTTTAAATGATGACGAAACATCATTTCCTTTTAATTCATTAAAATCTACTTTTACAGAAGCTTGAGCTGCTTGTAAGGGTACAAGTAATAAAATCATTAAAATAAGCGTGCATAAGACTCCTATCATTCCTTTATCTCGTTTCATCACACATCACCCGCTAATTTTGGTTTGATGCTCTTTAATTTGATTTCATTTCCTACTGCTGCATAATAAAGATCTGCTGCATAATAGATATTTGCTTTTGTATATGCCCCCATAATTGCATTTGCAATTTCTTCTTTTTCTACTGCCACATATGTTTCATTTTCATTGTAAAACTCAATTTCAATTCGATTAATATTATTATTTAATACTGTAATATGTAATTCTTTTAAGCTATCTAATCGATTGCCTAATCCACACACTAACTTAAATACTTTATTTGCAATTGTTGGTGGTTTGACATACGTCGTATTAAAATGAATTGTTTCATCATCTATCACACCATCTTCCTCGACTTCACACGTCATGATGAAAGAATGATTTTGTTTTTCAATTTCTTGTTGACTCAACTTGCGATCAATGACATACTTCACGCTTGTTGACAGGTTTTCTATATATTCATCCAGTTCGGTATTTGAAATTTTAACCTCTGAGAATTCCGGAAAAATCATGTAAGCATGTACATTTGAACTACTTTTACTTACACGTAATACCTGGATTTGTTTCTTTTCATAGCGCACCGTTTGTTCTAATTTTTCTACTACGTTGTTGCTTATATGATCGATTGCCATATATTATCACTCCTATTTACTTTGATAAAATAATTCTTCATACACTTCTCATGATTTGATGCTATCTATTTAAAGCATTGTAATATTACGAAGAGTTCTCAATTCTCCTGTTTTAAGACTGTTAATCACCTTAATCTCAAAACATTTTAATATTACAATGACGTACAATGTCTCATTATAGTCGAATATCCTTATATGGTGAATCATTCTGTCCCACTCATTTGTACAAAAATAAAAAAATATTTTATCCTTGTACAAATGAGTGAGAAAATGCTGTATTTCATGCTATTTAACCAAGAAAATACAACTAGGAAATACATTCAGCTATTTCCTAGTTATCTTTCACTCCATCTAACTAGTGTATAGGAATACAATGAATCAATTTGTAATTCTATATACAACAGTTGATTTTCTGGTAATATTTCTCCCTCTGTATGAATCCAATAACGCTTGTTATTAGACATATTAAGTACACGTGTCAGTCCTTGTTCTCGCCCTATTACTTTTGCGATCCATTTTACAAAATCCATATCATCTACCCCTGAAATTCCTTGTTGAAAAGTGACGATATGCTCTGTTTCTTGTGGGATCGGCAACTGTTCTAGTTCCAGAAATGTCTCCTCATATTCTAGTAATTCCTCTGGTATATCCTCATCGCTAGGAAAAGGGATATTATATACTGCTTCAGAAGCAGGAGTATGGTGAAAATCTTCAACATACTCCACTTCCTTTGCAACGTCCTTGTTCTGTTCTAACGTTTTTTCTTCTTCACCTACATTCATTTGAATCGATGCAGCAACTAAATCATATATATTTGCTACATCCTTTTCTAAGGTAATTTCTCTCGTTGGAACAGTAACACGTTCTTGTTCCCTGCCAATAGGCCTATTTTCTCTTGGACACCAATAAACAGGTCGTTCCACCGGTTCTGGTCCTTTTTCTTTACTTTTCTCTTCTATCAACATATTTCTTTTTGTTTTGTAAACTACAAAACATATATAGCAAATTAATGCGATAAGAAGCATCTTAAACATGATTTTCCCCTCTCATTTAACCAAATAAATCAAACTCAAATTGTCCTTCAATTACTTTATTTTTTTGTTTCCCTTTCCCTTTCTTTTGAGAAGTATCTACTTCCACAATCAATTCATCCCACAGTGTAATGTCTTGTTTTTGTACAAGCATACGCTTATCTGTATTCAGTGTTGTTAAAGTTCGAATCACATCTTCTATTTCTCCATCTATTTCAAGTACATTCTGCTTCATTCGAACACCAGGTACTTGCTCTTTTTTAATACATTCAACAGCTTTTTGTACAAATTTAGCCTCTTTCATAAATGCTACGTTCATTGTTTTTGGCAATTTTTCCACCCAATTCATAAATTGAATTTCAATTGGTTCAAATACAGTCTTTATTACATTGCCAAAGTTTTCAAGGACGCGTTTAGATTCATCAGATGCTGCTTTTGTCCATTCCTCTGTTGAACCTTTTAATTGATTCCCTCTCTTAATGTTTTGAATTAATAGAGTCTGTAGATCACCAGTATCACCAAGCATTGCATTCAGTCCGTCGCTTGTTGCATCACCGTTCATTGCTTCAGCAGCTTTGTTCTTTTGGGCAATTAATTGCGCCAGTTGTTCTTGGAACGTTTCTCGGTAACCAAGATAGAAAGTTCTGCACTGCTTTGTTTGACCAATACGCCAATGTCTTCTTGCAGCCTGATTTAACGTAAATAAGCTAAATGATAATTGATAATATCGATAGGTAAGGCTTTGAGGTAATCTCCACCTTTTCCCCCGATCCACACCGTACTTGCGCCTTTCAACACATACGGCGCTCCCTCGTATCTAATAAAATATCTGTTTCCCTCACAACAATTTAATTTGGATAGTTTGCTTTTCCTAACATCTTAGGTGATTAGGTTTTAAATTTTGTCATTTCCTGCTTTTTTCCTCAATTTATTAAGCTTGTCCAGTTGCTCGTCATTTAATTTCAGAGCCTTTAGATATTTCTTAATAACTTCAAGGTTGGTTGCATGAATTAGTGCGTGGACTTCGTAACTTACAATTACAAGGTTTTTATACGAGTCATCCTTCGTTTTATGGTAAGGGTTGACGTGATGACATTGCATGGTTTCAAGGTCTAATTCGATTCCAGTAATAGCGCATTTTCCACCCTGAGCTATGAATTTGGATATTCTATTATCTGCAAATTCAATGGATACCCTATTGTTTACTACAGGATTTTCTCGCAGCCACTTCAATTTCCATTCAGGAATGATTGACTGATTTTTGTGAATTCCTAATCTACCTTCTTTTGTATACTTGTTGATCGAAACTTTGGCATTCATTGGACTTTTGTGTTGAACATAAGAAATGGGCAAGATGGGATATTTGCGGTAGTATCTCACACCGGATGATTCCATATATGCGAGAATGCCTTTATGCTTCCCTTCATATTTCCCTATCTTACTAAGTCCATTTAACCTGTTATATAAGGTTATTAGGATGTGACCCCCTAGTGTGCCGAAATCTCTTGATACATGAGAAGCTAAACGGTAGTAGTTGTGAATACCGTTTACCATGCTGTTGTATTTGTTCATTTCTGCTAGGGCTTTGTATCCTCTATTTGCCTTTTGAATTTTCTTAATTTGGTCGCGTAATTGGTTATGAATTCGTTTTATGGCTTTTGGTGAGACATTGGAGCGTATGACGAATTTTGTTTCGCCTGATGCTCTTTTTCCCTTTTGCGCCATTCGGAATGTGAAACCTAAGAATTCACTGGGTTCTCTTTTGAGGTTAGTTATTCTTGATTTCTCACTGGAAATGGTTAGTTTCAACCTTTCTTCCAACCATAATTTAGCTGCATGATATGTTTTGACCGCTTCCTTTCTGGTTTGACAGAAAATCTTAAAGTCGTCTGCATATCTTACAAGGTAAATTTCTTTAAGGTTGGTCGATTTCCTTAGCTTCACATTTTCATTTTTACGATTTCTTCTACCATCTTTGCGATATTGCGGTGTAATTTCTTTTAGATTTCTTTCCTCCCATTGGTTGGCAATCCACCAATCAAATTCATTTAGATTGATGTTTGCTAGTAGGGGTGAAAGAACCCCACCTTGCGGAGTACCTTTTGTTGGGTAAGTGATCTTACCATCGGGCATGACGATTGGTGCTTTTAACATCCGTCTGATTATGACCAATAGTTGTTTATCTTGTATTCCTAGTGACCATATTTGACGCATTAGCTTTGTATGGCTCACGTTATCGAAAAATCCTTCTATATCAATATCAACGACATATTGCATGTTGCTACTATTGACTCGATGTGAAACATCGGCAAAGGCTTGTTCGGTTGAACGGAATGGTCGGAAACCGTAGCTGTGTCTATTGAATTTAGCTTCACAAATTGGCTCCATTACCTGCAAGATACACTGTTGAGCGATTCTATCCCATATTGACGGTATGCCAAGAGGTCTTGTTTTACCGTTACTTTTAGGAATATCTACTCTTCTTACCTTTCTTGGTTTGTAGAAATTAAACCGTTTTTTAACCATTATAAGAAACTCATTAGTCTCGATTTTCTCTATATCCTTGATAGTGATTCCATCAGTTCCAGGTGTCGGGCTACCAGTGTTTCTTTTGATATTCCGATAGGCGAGTATGATGTTATTGTCAGATGTTATGAGTTTCATTAAATTCTTGAAGCTCTTACCATCCTTGCTATCTTGGTATAGTGCATCAAATTCGCTTTGCATATCGTAATACTCTGCGTGGCGAAGATTAGCATTTTTTCTTGCTTTGTTCTCCAAATTGAATCTCATGGTTTATCACACTCCTTTCTGGATCTGTGACCTTTTAAGTCTTACGAGAATCCATGAAGTGTGAGGTTTCAATTCTATTAGGTACGACTTGTGGCTGTTCCTCCATCCTCATTACAAGGACTTCAACGGTCGTGCCACTACTTTCACTATGATTAAACAAGGTTATGAATTCCCTTGTACTGCTTCAACGGGTGTGTTCCCTCCACATCCATAGCTTCCAACGTTCCTTTATTCCTATCAGACCTAGACTTAGGCGCTTGCTTTAACCCCGTATCCTTGATGTAGCCTATAACTACATATGGTTTTTCCTAATCTTCAATCGTACTAAACCACAGATACCACGCTTTTGTTGCGTGCCATACAGTTTCTATATGGTCACTTCAGGAGCCGTACATTCGCAAGTTCGTCAGTGTTTCCACACATTCTCGCCATATCTAGTTTTTTATGACCCCCGGCATATCATCTACGGACACTGCCTCCAGCGCCTTTTCGCATTTCATTTATAAAAATGAATTTACGGCAAACTTCTGCCGACCTTAACGAGCCTCGTACAAAGAAATAAACACATCTTTCAATGCACGTCGTAGCTTTAGGGGAAGCGTTTCGGGGCGTTACTCCGTCATTCCACTTCTCGGAATAAAAGTTCTCCTATCTTTCTGTGTTGCTATTCACATAGAAACTTCTGATTGATAGTGCATCATCTTTTCAATGATGAACGTTTCGCACGAAAATCAATGTTGGCGTTGCCAGCAGTCGGGTAGGTCAAAGATGTTACCATCTCTTTCCCCCCTAAGAACCGGACTTGTACCTTTCAGCACATCCGGCTCAAGCCCTCTTTCATCCGAAGACAATTAGTATGCAAACTTCTTAAATGCATCCATCATATATTTGACCGCTTGTTTACTGTTTACATCCACATTATTTCTTTTAAGGTAAGACTGAACTTTTGGTAATTGCTTACCGTTACCATATCTCTCTAATAATGCATGATGTGTTTTATGACAAGACTTATGAAGTAACTCAAGGTTCTCATAAGTGTCACGACCACCTATAATTTTCGGTATTATATGATTTGCTTCTAATGGTTCGTCTCCAACAAGCGATTCATGGCAGACCCTACATTTGTATTTAGACTTTTTAGCAAGTTTTTGTTTCGCTAAAGTGTTCTCCTTATCGAACTCTTTTTTATCTCGTCGCTCGAAATACTCTTTTAGTGAAGCGTCAAATGGACTGTTATATTGTTTGATTTTAATATGTCTTTCGATTTTTACCCAACTCATTTTCATGAGTTGTTTTGTATTATCATGTGGACACGTAAGAATCCATTTGTCCTTGCTCACACCAGTATGGTCGGGTTTGAAATATATCTTTCTAATCCATTTAATTGATTTACGATGATGTCTATGTTTCAAGTAAATTAGCGTTCTTTTCAGAATATAACTATCTATATCTCTGAAGATCTTCTTGGCAACCGTAGGAGACCAATAGTTCGTTATTCCTCTAACGACACGATTTAATCTATCAATTAGGACCGACGTTTCTCTACCTTTACCCCATTCGAATATTTCTTTAATCTTTTGTTTAGCTCGTTTGACACTATCTTTGGAAGGCTTAATGAACAAGCGCATTCCGTCTTTTGTTGGATATTGTCTGAAATTAAATCCTAAGAAGTCAAACCCTTTACTAATGTGTACTACTCTTGTTTTGTCTTTCGCAAGATTTAATCCACGTTTGTTCAGGTATGGTTCTAACTTATCGTACATGCCATATGCTTCTTCTTCTGTAGGACAGACAATTACAAAGTCATCAGCGTATCTAACAACACCGACTGAATTTGAGTACAATGTATCTCCTTGTCGTGTTGTATGGATGTATCTAACACCGATTTCTTTCTCCATTCCATGTAGTGCCACGTTTGCTAACAATGGTGAGATAATTCCACCTTGTGGCGTTCCTTTTGTTGTCTCATTGAATACATCATTGTCTACATATCCACTTTCGAGCCAGTCTCGAATTATTGATTTATTAGGGAAGTTATTAATACAACCCATAATGTAATCATGATTCAAATTGTCAAAGCAACCTTCAAAATCCCCCTCAAAAATCCATCCCTTAGCACTACCTTTGCTTAATTTAGTGAATAAATCACTCATTGCATCATGCGTACTGCGTTTAGGTCTGAATCCATAAGAGGTCATTTCAAATTTTGCTTCCCATTGTGGCTCTAATGCGTTTTTGAATACATTTTGATATACTCTGTCAACTATAACTGGAATACCTAGTGGACGAAGTTTACCGTTCTTCTTAGGAATATAGGTTCTTCTAGCTGGTTTAACCTTGATATTTCTAACACTATATCTGCTTAATTTGTTGAATAAATCAACTCTTTCTTGAGGCGTGTTAGAGATATAACTGTCTATACCTGCTGTCTTTTTACCTTTATTCTCTTGAGTGACTCGTCTAATACTTAGAAGTAGATTAGCCTTGCTTCTTAAAAGTAATCTTTGAAGTTTTCTTACTTTCCTTGTTTGGTTTAACTGTTCGGCACGATAGATTCGTTGTTGAAGTTTCCTAACATAGCGTTGAATTTTCACCCAATTAATTGAGTGCCAATTCTCCACTAGTGGGGAAACAGCCGACTTAACACTCTCGTTAGTTTTCATAACATATCTCCCTCTCTATAGGATTATTCTTTTCGCTTTCTTTCGTGTTGAAGACCATGTGGAAGTCAGCAACCTTTCAGTTCGGGTATTGCCCTATCCAACGACTTATACAAATGAGCTTTCGTCTGAACTTTCGTTCTGTTGGCATTCGCTTTTTCCACAATCCTTTACCCTCTGTATGTTGTAAGTCTCTTACGATTCTCCTACCTCGAATGAGAGGAATACATAGGGCTTACCAAGTTTCACTAACGATAGATACGATTGGGTTAGGCATCCTTCTTTCCTCCGGCGGATCTATGGGTCGTCGCACAGTCCCTCGACCGTAGAACTTTTCCTATCCGCTTCTACAGACTTTTTCTACCACAGTACGTCTGCTGTCGGTGACGGAGTCTACAAAGGTTCAGCTTCGCTTATACCTTCTCAATCTTTCCCTAGCTCTGTTGAGCTTCTGTGTAAAGTCCTCCATTAAGCATTTAACCCTCATGCAACCCAACAATTCGATTACTCGAAAAGCAGTTTTGGGCGGGAACATCTCTAACGACTAAGATGACTTCTTATGAAGCACTATCTGTTAGCAACTTCTTGTCGCACAGTCCAATCCTACCTTTACCAATTCTTGTGAACAGATGATAACATTCACACCACTATTTACTTGTTCTTTTAACCATTCGCTACGTTTTGGCGGAGTAACTGTATTGGTACGTAAAATTGCTACTTTCGCACCAGGTACTTGCTCTGCAACTTTCTGTAAACGAGGCTGAATGTCTCGTTCCTTCACTGTAGATCCTGTATCTGATACATAAATGATAGTAGGTCGGCTCTCAGAAATTTCAGTACACAATATCTCTTGCAACTTCTTTTCTTTAGGCTGTATACAATCCTCATCGAATCTAAATTCTCCATTGGACCAAACAACATCTTTTTCATTACCATCTAAGTAATAGTCAGGATAATGATTCATGTTATCTGGGTATGCATTGCCTGTACGGATGTAAGAAAGCCATAATTTGCCGACATCAGGTGTACCTTTCGCTGCTTCAATTGCTTTTTCAAACGACTCTTTCATATGCTCATATGCTTGTTTTTGCTCATCTGACATATCAACAAGAATCGTAGGTACATTGATTAATTCGACTGGATTTGGCCATACATCTTTTAAGCGTATATTTATTGTTGTATCCATTAAAAATTGAGTAAACACATAAGGTGAAATACCAGGAACAACTTTTGTCTTATCCAGCATTCCTTGCGCACCACGTGAAGCTACATTAGATACAACTTCACCATCATGGTAGTACGTTCTCTCAATATTTCCGTAGGTTTCATTCCAATCCATTAAAGAGCTATATTCAAACCCACTTTTAACCATCTTGGAAGGATATAAACGCCATAACGTATAAAATACATCGCTTGCCTTCCCTCCAAATAGAGTTCCTGTTCCACCTACGAATTTCTTACAAACTTTAACTAAACTCCCTAGAGCAGTTCCTTGTGCAGTTTCGCTTTTCAGTTCATGTATTTCGTCAGCGATAAGAGCATCGAAGAAATGCTTCATTTTCCTACGAATATACTCAACTGTAGCTACTTTTCTATATGCTCTTCCTGAGTGTTTTGCACTATAAGGTTTGTTGCGATTTTCTAACTCTAGTTGTTTTTGTAAAGTTTTATTTCCCTCTTTAATTGCCTGTACTAATTTATTCTCATATTTTGTCCACTCTTTAAAACTTGCATATTTTGTTTTTACCTTCGGGCTCCAAATATTTGAATTACAATCGGCACATACACTATTTTTATTGGTTTTAGAATCTAAGTCACTTCCTGTAAATTCTTTATACTGACAGACTTCCTTTTGTTCGCCATTAGCTTGTTGAACCATAATAGAAGACACTTTTTTACGTAACCTAGCACCACAATCTGGACAGTAGTATCCATTCTTATAATATCTTTGCACCTCTTCCTCCGATTTCTTGGAAAGTGCAATTTTCTTATAGCGTAATGGCATGTGTTTAATAGAATCCCCTCGCATCGTAGTAAAACTAATGACAAAGTAGGTTGGTTTTTCTGGTTTTGGTCTTCCAGATTGAATCCATGATTGATGAATGCCAATTAAATCCTCTGTACGTTTAATCAGATGTACTTCTGCTTCTGGTATTAAGTGTCGTATTTCTTCTTTTGCCCACTTCTCAGTAAGAGTAGGTGGAACAAATACGCAGGTACGATACCCTTTTTTCCCGGTTAAATGGAAATATCCATCTACTGTCGCTGTCATAATTGCACTTTTGCCGGACGACATTTCCCCCTGTATAATGATTCCTTTTTGTACTTGTAATGCTTTTGCTGCACCTGTTGCTACATGTGCCTGTACAGGGAATAATGGTCTTTTGTATGTATCAAAATGAGATAATGCCTGATCTTTCATTGGTTGATGCAATGGCTCATCTAATTTTGTTACCTTATCAAGCATGACAGGTGAATATTCCAATAGATATTCATTTAAATCTTGTATTTTATTAATTTTTTCACCTGTACCCTCTTGTGGAAATTGACATTTTCCAGAGCGAATCATTTCTGATAAAAACTCTTTACAATCCTTTTCTTTTAGTACGACTTGTGCAATAGATAGAGAAGAAAATTCATTCTTATCAAAATATACCTTTAATGGCTGTAATAGATTTCTTGTTAGCATCTCCTCATAAATTGGCTTCGCCCATTCTTCTAAAATTGGCAAGCCGTACGGAGGAGCCATTAAGAAGTCTCTCACTTGCATTTCTGGTGCTTCGTCAATTGCAACAATGTATTTCGTCTCTAATTGTTTAGAAAACGCAATAATTGCTTTCTTTTTATTGATAGTTTGCGTATTAATAAATTCAAATTGTCCTTTTGAGATCACATTCACTTTTTTATCTAATGTGTAATGTGATTCTTCCCTTTTTCCTTCTCCAAAATACAAACGGCTAGTTCCCATCGATATGGCAGCCCTAAATGACTTTAATGTACTATCATTCGCCCCTAGTACTGCAAATTGTATTTCACGATGATGATTTATTGCCATAGCAAAGCAGAAGGCTGAATGGGAAGCAGTTCCCGTCTCCAATTGCAACATCGCTGGTGTTTGTCCCTGATCAAATGTATCTTGTTGAATCATTTCTTGTAACATAAGTTTCCCTCCTAAAATAAAAAACGCATCTTATTCGATACGTTTCATGTCCTACTCATTCAATTTATTGGCTGAAAATCTATAAACTGTTTCCACTCTGGTAATGACTGTTCAGCCGCATGTAACATATCACCTGCACCTAATTGAGAAGCACATAAACAAATGACTGTAAGTACAATAGCAATACGAAACATACGATTACTAAATTCCCATACGATAAATAATGCTCCTATTCCTAATAGTACATACATAGCCTTCTTCCTTTCCTAGACAAGTTCTTTGACTTCACCTTTTGGCGTTGCAATGATAAATTTAGCGCGACGTTTTTGTAAAACAACTTCTTTTGTTGTTTTTTCTAATTGCTCAAATGAATGTTCATAATACACATTTTCAGATCCACGAACTGCATGGAGTGTATCACCTTCACCAAGCAAACCATCTGCCACACCTGTTATCAGCAATAGTCCTAATTGTCCAGAAGCAATTGGCATCTTTGCTCTCTCTGCAGCTGTTTTCTCGCCTTGTAGTGAGTAACCATTCCCTCTATTTAAACGCTTTTTGAGCGACGAGATACCTTCCGATTTCCCTACTCCTTCATAAGCACTTTTATAATCCACTCTTGATGTAAAAATGATTTTTTTCTGATGATGCAATTCAGGTATAATCCAACTTTTACGATTCACCATTTCTGCTAATGTATTCACATTTTTTTTGACGAAAATAAGGTCTGACATATTTTCACAAAAATTAGCGAACCGATCGTTAAAGTATGTATCATTTTTCATAGCTTCACGCTTACGACCGATGAAGACACACTGTTTAAATGCATCGAACTCCTTATTTTCATCACCAAAACGCATTAAGCCTATTTCCTCATAATTCTTAGCCAAGAAATAACTGATATCGTCTCTAGCAAATCTGTCATATAGAATTACATATACCATAATCCCACCTTCTGCTAAATAATGGTGAGCACGTTTTAGGAAGTTGAACTCCATTTCCTCTGATTTTTCATTATCTATACGAAGCTCCGTATTATAAGGTGGATTTAAAAAGATTAGTGGAAAATAGTCATGACTAATCATCATGCTTTCAAAGCTCGAGCGTACCACTACATCTAATTGCTCTTTTGCTTTGTAATATCGAGTTGCATCTAATTCCACACCATATGTATCAAGTTGTATACCAACTTGTTTCACCTCATCTGCAAAACTTCGTAAAATTGTACCTTCTCCACAACACGGGTCAAAGCAAGCATAAGCTCGCTGTGATTCCATTTGTAATAATTGTACTAAATGTTTCCCTTCTGTTAGTGGTGTTGGATAAAATCCAGCCGCTAAATCATTTCCGATTCTCATTATATTTTCCTCCAAGTTCTTTTTTTATAATAAAAAAAGGAAGATCCAAGTATATACATTACTTAGTTCTTCCTTTTACCCTCTATACACTACCTCGACATAATTAGAATGGTAGTTCTTCATCTGTAATCTCCGGTAGTTCATCCACACCAGCGAATATATCATCCGGTTCTTGAGATGGCCCTCTTGTTTCCTGCTCTTTTGGATCATCTAATACTGTCCAAATGTTATCTTTTTTCATATCTATCCCTCTATCTTCCTTATTTTTCAGTCTCATAAACAACTTCCTCGTAGTCAAAAAAATAATCTTTCAGCTTACGCATAATTTTACGAAACTTCGGTTCAGCTACGACCTTTGTACCCTGGAAAAAACTTTGTTGCCCGACAAAGCGCCATAAGATAACATAGCCTCCTTTTGCTTCCTGTACGCCTTCAATAAATAATGCAATTTCTTGAATGGCTTCCTTTTCATGAATGGCGTTTGGTTTAAAATATTGCATTTTACCATCAGGTAATATGATTTCTGCCTCTAAACAACCTCGCAATTGATTAATTCTCGATCTGGATTCGATTAACATTGCTGATGCAGCATATGACTTCCGGTTTTTTTCCATTCGTTTTTTATGTTCCTCTACTGTTGGTATTAGTCTTAAGTGTCTACAATCGTTTTTCATTTTTTATCTCCTCTACTTTTTAATTTGTTATTTTATAAATCAAAAATAACCCCGCCTGCAAACCTGAAAACAACACAAAAAGGGCTTCTTCAAGTCGATTAAAAATGTGTATAGCAAAATAAGCTATATATACACTAATCGGCTCAAAGAAGCCCTTTCACAATTGAAACAAGACGCAACTTGCTTCTACAACTCAACCACAACACATAAGGTGTGGGAATAAACGGAATCAAATAAACTAACAATATACCTATATATTATATAATATTGTTATACATTTCAAGAAGGTTTTAATTAAAGTTAACGCATTACCAAAAGAATCCTTTTCCCTCAAGATTATGAAGGACGTTAGTCAAATAGTATATGGGTAATGCGTTAAGGCTTAATAAAATACTATCAAGTGTCTTATCAATTTCAATCCAAACACCTACTAAAGGTGTGACTCCCATACAATTCCTTTAGACGTTTAGCACTAGCGATCTCAATTCACGCACCTATATAAGGTGCGACAGTACTTCTTTCAATTTCATAGTATTCTTTAAGATTTCAATCCACACACACCTATATAAGGTGCGACTTTTTGTTTTTTCACCTGTCTCTATATCCGTCACATTTCAATCCACGCACCTATCGCTTTACGCGCATTCCATTGTTCATAAGAGTTTTCTTGTCCTTTTGTTGTAACTGTGATGGCATCACTTTTCATTGATTCATTACCAGATGTATCGACAGCAGATACTACATACTTATATACTGTATTCGCTTGCAAATCTTTGTCCATAAATGAAGTTGTATTAGCAGTACCTATTTCTTTCATGGCCCCTCCAACTTCTCTGTATACAATATAATGGCTCACATCTACATTATCCTCCGATGGACTCCACATTAAATCAATACTACTCGTAGTAGTTCCCATACTGTGTAATCCTTTAGGTTGAGTTGGTGCTTCTGTATCTGGTTTTTCCTCTGTTGTTTTAATAACTAATGCTTCACTTTTCTCAGATATATTTCCTGCAGCATCTACTGCTCTTACTGTATACGTATATTCTGTGTTTGGGTTTAATTTTTTATCAATTACACTTGTACCGACTACAGTATTAATTAGTTCTCCATTACGTAGCACTTGATATTCTTTCACTCCTACATTGTCTGTTGCGGGTTTCCAATTAAGTTCTACACTATTTGAGGTAGTTTTTACTACTTGTAGTCCAGATGGCTGAGCTGGTGCTTCTGTATCTGGTTTTTCATCATTTATTAGATTCACATCGATTACATTATAGAAAGCGTTTACAGTATCAGCTACATCCCAAACAGCTAAAATAACATGGTACCCACTGCGATCAGTTGGTACATTGATTTTATGTGATAAATTATTAGATGCTTTAGAACCATCGTGTTTTACAGTACCAATTGGCTCAAAATCTGCTCTTGTTAAAGGTTTATTTGGATTCCATCCCTTTTTCGTGATGTAATAGTGCCATTGACTTGTTGAATGAGGAGCTGTGTATTTCCAAGTAAAGGTGTTTTCTCCGCCTTTAATCGTATTCTTAAACCATCGATCAGCTGTTTGTTGATCAAGAATCCCACCAAACAGGCCTCCTGCTGAAGCAATTTTCCCGTCTGCTGGTCCACCCTGTGGGAATCCTTTAGGAGCTTCTAAACTTTGTGGTTCATACATTATATTTCCACAATTTGAATTTAGCGCCCCATAATTTTGACTGCATAAAGCTGCACGGCTACCTGGCTTTTCAACAAACCCATGTGCATAGGCATTTTGAGGAATAAGAGTTGTACTCATAATTCCCACTGCTACTGCAGCAGCACTTAATCCTTTTTTATTTGTAGCCATTTTTCTAAACTGCCCTAAAATTTTTTTATTCATACTACTAGTCCCCTCCTATTGAATTTCTTACTATATTAAGAGCATGAATGTAAGTGAAGGCTAAACACGTATAACTAAAATTAACAATTGAATACAAAACCTTATAATTTCATACTCAATTATTCATTTACCTTTATCACATTCAAATAACCCTATAGTTAAATTATCGCATATCAATTTATTAAACTCGCACAAAAATTATGACAGTTATTGGACTTTTTCCTGTAGCTCTCTTTTGTCTTAAAAGTTCTTCTTACTGTAATTTTAGAGCAACAAACATATTTCCTCTTACATTTACCTATAGGAATTTAAGAAATAAATAATTTAAAAGGAAAAATAAAAATATTACACCAATAAATTTCCATTTATTTCTTTTTGTTGGTTTCCCAGCATGTAGTATATAAAAAAACAAGGCAATACATGCCATCGTAAATAAAAAAATTTGATAATAATCCATCATCCGTATTCCCCCTCTATCAAAAAAATAAGAAGCCTCTTTTTGAGAGACTTCTTATTTTTTATACAAACGACATACATAGGTTAAATATACACAATAAGATTAGGATGTTGAACCTTATTGCAGCTTTATTATAGCATATAATCATTTAATTTTGTTTAATAATTCCATATTATACAACTTTATCAACATTTGAGTGTTTATTTACATTATATACAATGCACGATAGAAAACAACAAAATATTTACTTATAGAACCAACGTATATAAAAACCAGCCACCATCTCATTCATAGTTTTGAAAAATTGTCCTCTCCTTCTTTAAGAATACTTTAAACTTCGGATAGATTACCCTATATCGACACCTTATGTATGCAGAATTACATATCAAATCTCATTGAAAATCATTCTCGTTGTAACTATAATGGTTTCAAGGAGTGATATTTTCACTCCGGTTTCAAATCTCACAGTATATTAAAGGAGGAACTAGCATTATGAAAAAAGTTATTTTAGCAGGGGCATTAGGAATTGCAGTACTATCAGGTATGAACTTACCAGGAGCAGAGGCACCTAAAGCGAGTGCGGCAACTACAAATTTAGATATTCAAGAAGTTACAAAATATTACTCTATGAGTTCCTATGAAGTTTCTCAAAAAGAATCATTTAATCTTAATAAAGGGGAAGAGCTTACAGTCTTTGTACAAAATTCAGGGTTCCCAATTTCTTATACAGTCTTTGATGCAGATAATCAAGTAATTGGCACATACAATGCTAATTCACCATACGGTCGCGTCTTCAAAGCACAAAAAGATGGTAATATTTCCGTTCAATTTCAAGCAGGAGTAAATTCTTCTTACATGAAGAAAATGAATTTCACAGCTAAATTTGCAGTATCTAAACTAAACCAACAATAAAAAATTGAACAGCCCTCTTTAAAAGCAAATTAAAAAGGTATATCCCTTGAATGGGATATACCTTTAACTTTAGTGAATTTTATATTGACCAGATAACTGCTCTTGCGCCATACGAACTAAACGTTTTGTAATTTCTCCACCTACTGAACCATTTGCTCTTGCTGTTGAATCCGGTCCAAGTGTAACACCAAACTCCTGAGCAATTTCATATTTCATTTGTTCAATTGCACTTGCTGCAGCTGCTATTAAAATTTCGTTTGAATTATTATTTTCGCGAATTTGCATTTTTTAAACACCTCCGTTGAATTTGGTAATATCATGCTCTATTACCAACAAAATATGCAAAAAAATTATTTAGCCATTATATACCTAAGCTTTCATCCCTCTTTAGAAAATAGTAATCACTTGAAAGGCATGTAAGACATGCCTTTCTTTTTTATGTATAATTTATAGCTTAACTTCAAAAGATAGTTCTTTATGCTTATATTCACCCCACAATATTTTCGAACTTTTCCATAGTATTACTAATTTCAATTTGATTATTAATCACTTCTCTTTGTAATTTTTCAGTCACATTCCTAACAATGGTTACACCATTTGTGATACTCTCTACATTTAAATTTATTTTTTTTATTGCACCATCAACATTACTTGCCAATCTTCTTACCTCTTCTGCTACTACTGCAAATCCACGTCCATGTTCTCCTACTCTTGCCGCTTCAATTGCTGCATTTAAAGATAAAATATTAGTTTGGGAAGAAATTTCCTTAATCATTTGAGCAATTTCACTTACTAAGTTAATCTGTTCTTTTAAAGATTGTAGAGCTTTCATATTTTCCTTAGAATTAATGTCGACTTTACTTCCTAAATCTATAGATAAATTCTTTAAATGTGAAACAACTTCTCTTGTTTGATTTTCACGATTTGTAATATCCGTTGCAATTTTTAGTACAGCATCTACTACCCCTTGTTCATTTTTAATTGGAATATAGGTAGCCTCAAACCAAGTTAAATCGCCTTTTTTACCAACTCTTTGAATTTTCTTTTGAAACTTAATTCCCTTTTTTAAATTCTCCCATAACTGATTATATTCTCTACTATTTATAAAACTATGGGGACAAAATTGTTTATGTACCATGTTCTTCATTTCACTGATTGTATAACCTAAAGCTTGTGCAAAATGATCATTTACCCAAATTACCTCTGTATCTAAATTAAATTCTATCATTGCTAAATTGGATTCCAGTCCAACCAAAATCATTGTTTGATCTAGTACCTGATTGCTTACACTTGATGAAAGATTCATAATAACCTCCATTTATCGTTTACACATATTATAACATTTAATAAATATAATTAATACAATAAAAGGACCTACTTGTATTAACAAGACATAGGTCCTTTTATGATTTAAATGTTAAAAACATAAAAATATTATAAACGAATTTTAATTTACTTTACGCCCACTTGATTCCAAGCATTTTCTACTGCTTTATAGGTTGCACTACCATAGCCATCATAATCAGCTGCGGATTGTAATAAAGCTGTACGAGCTTGTTTAAAATCACTTGTTGGTGTTAAATATGTTGTTAACGCGCGATAATAGATCTTTTCTGCTTTCTCTTTACCAATAGCATTGATTGTCAGATATGCAGCCTTATTCGGAATACCACTATTAATATGTACCCCACCGTTATCGCCTTCTTCAGTTGCAGGAAGGTATTGATAATCCCTCATATGAGAAGGTTGGCCATATTTTTCAGGATTTGATAAACTGCGAAGTGCATCTCCAGAAATACCAGGCGTATATACAGCTTCTCCTAAATCCCAATTTGTTGGATCAACAAAATATCCAAATACATCAGAGAAAGATTCATTTAATGCACCTGATTGATTTACATAACGAAGATCAGCTGAATACTGTGTCACAGCGTGAGTTAATTCATGCGCAACAACATCAAGGGAACCTGAAAGTGGAGAGAATATGCGCCCATCACCATCTCCATAAACCATTTGCTGCCCATTCCAAAATGCATTATTTACATTTACTCCATAATTTACACCAGAGCGAATTGTTTTTCCTTTTCCATCAAAACTGTTACGATTGTGAATATTTTTATAGTAGTCATAGACTTTTCCAGCATTATAATGAGCATCGACCGCAGGTCCTTGATCTTTATTTATCCAAGCATTATCATTATCCAGTAGACGATAGTTAACTGGATAATCTGCATCACTATGATTTACCGTAAATGTTTCAATATAGCCTCCATTCATAGGCTTTGTTGTGTCTTTTAAATAGTATTTTTTCTGTACACTATCAAATGTTGTATTCAGTTCTTTTCGATCCCCTAATACTCCATATCCATATCCTTTTTGAGCGCTATCTGCGTCTGTAACTGCATTATATGAATCTATGATTGATCCATCTTCTGCATTCACATAAATTTGCCAGTTAGCTCCATAAGGTTTAATAAATTGCAGTTGCACTTTAAACGTTAGATAATACTTTCCGTCTTTTTCATATACAACTAAGTCCGCTTTTTCATTTGTAGAATCTAAGTTTTCTTTTACCTGGTCTAATGTGTTTCCATCTACTTTTACTAATGTATCATTTTTTGTAAGTTTAATATGTTTCCAAGCATTTGAAAGCGCTGTTTCTTTTGTAATCTTTGCTTCTGTATCACCTTTTAAACTTTCTGCAGCAGCCGGATGAACATCTCCATTTACTGTTTTTACCTTGCCCTCTTTATCTGTATGAACAATGAATTGTGCACCATCAACAGGCACCTTATTTACAGACCTTGTATAAACATAATGTTTCATACCTAAATCATCCGATTTCACTTCTTTCAGTGTCAGATCCGTTTGTGGATTTACCTTAAATAGTTCTTTATTTTCTTCAAGAAACTCTTTCACTGCTTTTTGAGTTTCTACCTTTTTATCAGATAATTCACCTGAAAGAAATGATGGACTTCCTTGTTCCTCATTCCAATTCTTTTGTTGCACTTCCATTTTATCCATTACTTCTTTTTGGGATGCTTGTTCTTCTGCAAATGCAGTTGAAAAAGGCGCACCTAACATTGTTCCTGCAGCAAGTAATGTAATAACAGTTTTTTTCATACATCTTCCCCCTTCAATATAAGTCAAATAAAAAGTATAATTACAAACTTAAATATACAATTACTTTTAAAATATTTATATAAATATGAATAATTGCATATTTATATAAATAAAGTGGTGTCTATTTCTAAAACAAACTCAGAATATTGGAACTAATGAACGGAAGGTAGATTTCTAAAAAATGAGTTAAAGGTATGTTTTTGAAGACTTCATCTATAAAAAACGCCTGCGATTTCTCTAGGGGTATTTTTATGATTTATTATTGATTGATTCCTTTTCTATCTACTATTTTCTTATAACAGCCATATTTGACTACCTGTCTCACATTTTATGCTCCTATTTGCTAGCTAGGGAGCATTCGAGAACCAAATTTTAATTGTGTCATATTTTTTACATATTAGAATTTCAAGAGGAATTATGTGGATATTAGAATAAATTAAAATAGTATAGAAATAAAATGAAAGGGGCGTTACATCATGGGTTATAAAAAAGTAGTGTGTACTTGAAATTTTAAAAAGTTAAGTAACTTAATTTTTCGTTTTAATAGTTTTTTCAACATATCATATGAGGATGTGAGAAGATGAAGCTTGCACAAAGAATTTTAATTATAGTTGTATTTATTTTATCTCTGTGGAATTTTACTAATGTCAATGATGTGTTTGCCGAAGAAGTTGAATTTTCAGGTGTAACTGCTCCTATCGGGGTAAATGTGCGCGATAATAAAGATTCGACTGGAAATATAATAGATGTTCTTCAAGGAAATCAAACCGTTTACTTCAATGGTTGGGAATATGGAGAGGGTTTAAAAGATTATTGGACTGGAAGTATAGATAATCGCTGGTTTTATTTTTTTAAAAACGGGAAAAAAGCATATGTTGCTTCGGCATTTATAAATGGAAATCCACCTAATTCTACAACAACTATTAAACTAAATGTTCCTAACATTAAACAACAGCAGTCTAATTGGTGTTGGGCAGGTACTTCAGTATCTGTTTTAAACTATTTTGGGCAACCAACTACACAACAGCAATTTGTAGGATATGTAAAGGGAGGCTTATACAATTATCCAGCTACTTCTAGAGAAATACAAAATGGCCTTATTTATTTTGGTTTAACTTCAACAATTAATAGAGGAACTCTTTCTTATGATGAGTTTAGAAGCCAAATTAATAGCAATAAACCAATGATTACACTAATTAATTGGAAAAACGGAGGGAATATTGGTCATTTTCTTGTGTTAGATGGTTATTTTAAAGGTATGAATAATATGAACTATATTACCTATATGGATCCTTGGTATGGAGATCATTATCAACATAACTTTGAATCATTTAAAAATAACGATAGATTTTGGTGGAATGAAACAGTTCAAGGTATTAGTAGAGGATATTAAATGAAAATAAGGAGGAAAATAAGTTTATGAAAAAAATAACGAGAACTATAATTTTAGGCGTATTTTTAAGTATTGCATTAATAAGTATGAATAAAATTGCTCAAGCAACAGATAATTCTAAAGAGTCACCTGAAAAGATAGCACTAAAAGATTATCAAAATAGTAAAAGTGCTCTATTAAAAGACGGCAAGCAACTTTATCAAAATCATAATTTTACGTCTAATTCAACTTTAGAAATATCCACATTTTTTTTCCATGTTTATGAAATACAACAACAAAACATTATAAATAATGACTCCAAAAAGCTATCTGAATATTTATTGCCCACAGATGAAAAATTATGGTTTATTTTAAATAGAAACAATCCAGAGGGATTAATTTTTACAAATGAACAAGAGCCTATACGTATGGGGGGAGAAAAACGTAGTAAAGATTTATATGAAATCTATAGGTCTATACAAACAAATGTAAAACAAATTAAAAAAATTATATATATTGAATTTGAAGGACAAGGGTTATTTATTGTTTCTCACGAAAATGGAGAAGAAGTATATGCCAGTGAGGGGGCTTCTGCTATTTTAGGAGTTCCATCAGCCAAAAAAATTAATTCTGATGAAATCATTTTAAAAATGAAGGAAAGAATTCTCTTATCTCAACAATAAGATTGATGAAGGGACAACAGGGTCTCATTTAGGAAGAAATTTCTTTATTAAAATACTGTTAGTAAAGTAGTTAAAACAGTAGCTGACATAAAAAAAACGAAACCCTTAAAGAAGACTGCAAAAAACTAATTTTACAAAGTATTCTATAGGTTTTCATCAAGTTAAATTTCCTCCTTCATTTCTTTTATGAACATGCTAAAATATTTTTGAAAGCATATCATTATTTATACCCTTCACCAATACGATCACTCATCATACTTCCCCCTTTCTATTGCTTTGTAGCAATGGAAAGGGCTTTTTTTGTGAAGCAGCTTTTACTTTCTTATATGGCATATTGAAGCGATTTTAACTTTTTTCCTTTGTAAAGAACTATTCATACAGATACACCAATTTTATTTTATTGCTTCTCTTGTCTTATAATTTTTCTCCACTCTGAGATGAAAAATTTAATAAATTATTGAAGATTGATAGTTTAAAGCAAATGATTATCAAAAAGAACTGAAGTCAAAATGAACTTCAGTTCTTTTTATTAAATCTTATATTTTTATTTAACTCGACCGTATCCTGCAATATATTTACTCCAATAAGAACTATTTAAACTAGCTTCACCAACTCCAGAATTACTAGCATTATAAAACTTGTTGTTGCCAATATACATACCAACGTGAGTGATACCTGACTTGCCTGAAACTGTTCCTTTAAAGAAAACTAAATCTCCTGGTTGGAGAGCACTTCTAGCGATACGTGTAGTTTTATTATATTGATCTTGTGCTGTACGTGGCAATTTAATCCCTTGTGTCCCATATCCCCATTGCATTAACCCCGAACAATCAAATCCAGTTTTAGGACTATTCCCACCATATTTATATGGTGTGCCTTCATATTTTTTCATGGCTGCATAAATTTTATTAAATTGATTCGTAGTTATTGATTTTGTGGTTGAAGCAGATATTGATTGAATTGTATTTTCATTTTTAGAAATGCTATCAAGTTCATCTGCAGCAGCAAAACTACTACCAGATCCTAGTATAACTCCTATTGTTATTGCACCAACTAAAATTTTCTTCATAAATTTCTCCCCCTATAATCTATTGTAAGATTTTATTCTTATCACCTAATAGATTAATTGTTATATAAAGAGGAGAAAATATAATAAATTAGACAGTATTCTACATATTTTTTACGTTTTGTATTTTTATTAATATTTAATTTTAATGTCTTTGTTTTTTCAATACATTATGAGATTAGATTAATGATTTATGCAATAAAAGTACAAAAAATACATAATGCGAATATTCTAATATCAATTGAGAAATAAAGAGAATTATTTTATATAAAACTTACCTTAACTATAAACTTATTTTGTAAAGCTGATAATCTTATTCTTTTCATTTTATAGCGAAAAAAACCATTAATACCAAAGAAAATTATATGATATCGCTGGTTCTTATGAGTTTAACATTTTGTATGTTTTGTAAAACTCATTTTTCAATTTACAAATATTAAATACGTTCTAAAAGGTGTACCTTTTAATAGCGTACCAGAAATGTTACTTGGAAAATGAATCCGATTATCTTAAAAATCTAAAGCACGTATAACCCCGTTCTGATTTTTAAAACGGGGCTATACTAAATTCATTTAATTTTTGATGTGAACTCTTCATTATACTTAAATATAAAACAATATAGTCGTTTCTGTAGTGTTATTGTATAATCGTACCTGGTTGTTAAAGAAGTTACAATTACTATTGTTTATCTCCCAATGATGCTTTTTTTTAATAAAATTTTTTTATAATTTAATTGATTATTATTTCTTCAGCATATTGTAATTCGGTATTATTCAATTCATAATCTTTAAGCTCTTGCTCAGTAGAAAAATGAATAGATGATTGATAAGTTTTTCTTCCTTCTACTGGTTCAACCACCAAAATACTTTTACTAACATCAGCTTTATTTATTTCCGAAGATTTTATATCAGTCACTTTAAAATCAAAGTAACAGATAATGCTATACAAGTCTAAATTAACCCCAAATACTTTAACATTATCATGTTGATGAAATGACATAGATAAACCACTCTGCCCTAATAACTTCTCAACATCATTAGTACCTGTCAAAGTTAATTCACTGATATTTATATATTCTTTATAGGGTTTTTCTTCAATTAAAGTCCGGTACAACTTTTCAATCAATACTATATCTTCTATTTCAAGTTTTGACTTAGGGATAAAAGTAACCCTCAATCTCCTTTGTAACTCCAAAACTTTTTCCCAAAACTTTATCGTCTCCAAAACAGAGGTTTTCTCTGTTTCTTTAATCGCATATTCATTAAGTTCAGACCCATTAAGTTTAATATCACCTGAAACGAATGCATAATATAATTTTAGTGCTTCAACTGTTTCCTCAACTGTTTTTGTATTTTCAAGATTTAGACTAAAATTGAATTTTAGATGTTTCTCTCTCTCATCTAAAACATAAGAAATACTGAAAGTTTCATTATCAATATTTTTAAATAGTACTTTGTGCATATCAGCAAAAGGTTGTCTTTTGAAAGTAATATCTTTCTTTACTCCTTTTCCTTCAAAAGACAGCTTAAATGGCTCTGGAAAAGGTTGCGGATAAATAGTTATGTCATATTTCCCTATTTCATTTTCTTTGAAAGGATCTTTAATTACTTCATCTATTTTAAACTTATTACCATTTATAGTTATATACTCATTAGCGTCTTTACTAATTGTATATTTACGCTGAGTTCTATATAGAAACTCCAAAACTTCTTTAACATTTGAAGGTTTGAACTCTGCAAATACATCATTGTTTAAATCGAAACTAAGTCCACCAAATTCCATAGATGAACTATTTGATGTTAGTGCAACTACACCTTTCCTATCTTCTATTTCAACATAAACTAAGTCATTAGGAAGTTTCTCGTTTAATGAACCCAATACTTCTTTCGGTATTTTTGTATCCTTTTGATTATTGTTTAATAAAGCTTTGTTAAAATTAGCAAACATTTTTACCAGTCCTCTCTTAATTCATCAAAAACAATTATTTTAGAGAATAATATGTATTGCTCGTAAGTTTCACCAATATTGTTTTGGACGACAAACTCTATAAGTTCACTTCTCTCGCTCTCTTTGCTAACAATAATATGTTTAATGTGCTCAAATTCAAAATTCAACCATAAATCAGGACATTGGGCAATAGCTTGTGAATAAGTAAAATAACTTTTTGGGTTCATCTGCTCTTGACTAATAATTAAAGGTAATTCTGTTTCTACCTGCTCAATATTAGGTATATATCTCCATTCTTTTTCATCATGAAAATTCCTTATAGCTATTTCTCGGTGATTATTTGTTGGCATTTCTCCATCAAGAGGCTTCATATACAATAAATCATGTAACAAATAATTATTATAATCATTGTTTTCATCACTTTTTTCTGGTGAATCATTAATGGCTTTACTAAGAATAATACTAAAATCTTTACGTAAATTTGAGTGTTTATTAATATAATGGATTGGCTGAATTCCCTGTCTTATACCCCACTCTTTACTCAAACCAATCCCATACGAACCGTAATTCACCATATGTGGTACAAGTTTGTTTAAATGAATATCGCAAAAACAGCTCATAGGAAATGCAATTTTTTCCAATTCTTCAATTTCCAAGTAACCTATTTTTTCTTCGTAATATCGAGGTAAAATAGCCTTTTTCAATAAAATATCTTTAAGAAATTCTATTCTATTCATAAACTTAAACAAAACATTTGCACTTTGTAATGGCCTAATATAAGAAGTCTCCTCCTTGGTTTCAGGTTTTTGTTCAAGTTCAATATGTATACTTGTTTCACTCATTCGACTTCATCTCATTTCTATAAAATATTTCATCTTTAATATTAAACCCACTTATTATCATTTTACATAGCAAACAAGAAATAAATACTTTATTATTGTTTCTGCTATATTTAAAGGGCTTTTTTCTAATACAATAAGAAAAACAAAAAGAACTTGTAGAAATCACTACAAGTTCTTTTTGCTTTAAAACGAATACACGGAACACATAAATTATCTCATTATTCATAACGGGGAAACCATATTGATTCCATTATATAACAAATATTAACGTCTAGAGTTTTAATGTTTGAAAATTATGTGAATCAATAAATAAAGATCTGCCCTTCCTCTAAAAATCTCATTTATTGATTTTATATAAACCGTTTTAAATCAACTTTGATACCATAATAAATACGTAAAAATGTATACATGGGTAAGTAAAGAAGAATGTTGCAGTCTTGCAGAAAGATATTTATCTATATTTAAGAATAATATTTATATTTGTAATGTACATATAGTTAAACGTAACTATTAATCATGAGGATATCAAACCGTCTCTACTTCCGTCATCACCTTTTCTTTTTAAAGTATTCCAAATATGAATTAATGTATAATTTCTATATAACAAAGAAAAAAGCACCTACTTTCATAGATACTTTATCGTATATGAGTAATGGGGGCTTTGGCTATTTTAAAAATTCAATTAAGGGTTGCATTTACACCACCATCAAATCAAGAAATTGATTCCTCCTCAAAACAAAAATGAATTAAATTCTCGTATATATTAATTTTATAAATTACATATTGAAAAATTGTATAAAATTAAGGTCTGTTTAAGATATAATTGGAATGAATTTACTACTAGTCTTTTTCTAATCAATGTATAAGGGGGAACTTTGAATGGAACGTTTCAGATTAAAACGTATAAAGGGTTTTATTGATAGTGAGGAAATAGAACTAAAACCTTTAACATTTATAATAGGACAAAATAGCTCTGGAAAAAGTAGTATTATGCGGTTTCCATTAGTACTAAAACAAACATTTCTAGATGACTCTATGGCACCTTTGTTATTATATGGAAAAACAATAGATTATGGAAACTTTGAAGATGTGGTATTTGAGCATGACCGAAATGAATCCATAGAGTTTGAATTAATTATTGATCGTAAAGAACTTAATCGTTTTTCTCCATATGTACGCAACAGGTTTTTAAGGTTTTTTTCTGGTTTAGAAAAATTTAAACTTAATGTTTGTATTTTACAGGACGAATACGGAGTATTAAAAATCAAAAAATTTATCCTTTCCGATATAGATATAAACCATGGTGAAGTATTCTCTTTAAATTTAATAGGAGATTCAGAGTCTTATGAAGTGAAAGGAATAATTCAAACTAGCTTTAAAATCAAAGCAGAAAAGTTTGTATTTGATAAATTCATTCCAGATTTCAAAATATTACCTTTAGATGTTAAAGATGATGACGATGAACAAGTTATGGCTTTCCGCTATTTGTTTATGGAATTAATACGATATCTAAACTTTTATGCAAGTAATATTTTTTATATTGGTCCATTTAGAAAAACCCCTGAACGTTCTTATAGATATAGAGAAAATGCTGTTAACTATGTTGGACATGACGGAGAGTTTGCTCCTGCCATCCTTGGACAGGATATAAGGAAAGGAAAGCAATTAATTAATCAGGTATCAAATTGGCTGAGTAAAAATTTAAACCATAGAATAGATGTCGAAGATTTAATAGGAAGTGAATATGGCGGCAGAACTGATTTATTTCGGCTGATGGTAACGGATGAAATAACTGGTCAAAAAAACAATTTAATCGATGTTGGACACGGCCTATCTCAATTAATTCCTATTGTTGTACAAACTTTTTTACACCAGTCTAAAACATCCTATGATGCCAAGCGTAGTTTAGCAAAATTACATATAATAGAACAACCAGAATTACATTTACATCCCTCTGCTCAAGCTTGCCTAATTGACCTATTTATTGAAGGAACTAGGGAAAATTATGGTTTTAAAAACAAATTTTTAGTTGAGACACACAGTGAACATATGATTATAAGATTGAGAAGATATATAGTAGAAGGAAAAATTAATCCTGAAGAAGTTGCAATTTATTATACAGAAAAATTAAAAAGCAAAAATCATAATATAATAAGAAAATTGAAAATCGATGAATTTGGAAATATATCTAACTGGCCAGAGGGATTTTTTGAAGAAGATTACAATGAAGTCTTAAAACTTAGGAGTTCTTTACATGAGAAACAGGGAGGCAGCAAAATACCATGGTGATAAACCTTCCAAATGAATTAATGTCAAAAATAGGTGATGAAAGAGTAAAACAAATTATAAAGTTCCTTTTTTGTTACTTTGAATCAGGAAAGCATGAATGGTTTATTGATGATAAAGACGATTTAACACTTTTCGAAACAACTGCTTTAGAAAGCTATAGAGACTATATAACAAAACAGGTAGTACAAAATACTCTTTATAAATCAAAACAACATGAAGATAAGACAATAGTTCAGGTATATTCAAGTGTAGAAGAATTAAATACTCTTATTGAAAGCCAAATTGGTACAATTTCAGGAGTACAAGTGTTTAAATATTTAAATGGTCATAGGTATACTGTTATTTTAAATGGGATTAGATATGAGTTAATAACTATAGATACTGTATGGGATTTTCTAGGACAACCATTAAAAATAGTTTTAGAAAATGTAGAATCCGATAGACTTTTTATAGAGAAATGTTTAGAACTTTTAGGAGAAAGCAGATCGAATAAATTATGGATTGAGTTTGTACATGGTGGGGGAAGTGATTTATCAAAAGTTGCCCAAAGTATAAATGGAAAACATAGGACCATTTGTATAATAGATAGTGATATTATTTCTCCTCCTAGTACATATAACACCCCATCAAAAGAAAGATACATTAATAAAATTAAACGTATTTGTGAAAGTCATGGTTATATATTACATATCCTAAATAAGCGAGAAATGGAAAATTACTTACCTGATAAAGCTTTAGAGGAATATCTTGAGCAAGAAAATCGTATTTTAGAACATGTTTATTTTTCCTTTCCTGATCAATGTAAAGATTATTTTGACATGAAAAAGGGGTTAACGCTTCGAAATTGTAAATTACCAATTTGGTGTGATCTCAATATACAAGGAACTGAAGAGGTAGCAGCAACCGTTTCAGGTAAAAGTAGTATTGTAGATGGATTTGGCGAGCAGGTTTGGAAAGCTTTTCACTACGTAAAAAGCCCAGCAGAATTACTATCTAGAGATGATAAGAATGAATTAAAAGAACTAACCAAAAAAATTATTCAATTTGCCTAAATTTACTCTTTATATATCAATCACTATATAAATTTCTGATATATAGTTATGTAAACTGATTATTCATACTAAATCTGAACACCAAAAAGAACTTGTATAAATTGCTACAAGTTCTTTTTCAGTAGTAGTAAAAATTATTTTGGTATTCCTCTCGTCCCCTATTCCATTATATAAAGAAAATACCATTGAAATATTTCCAAAACGAAACCTATTAAAATATTAACTTGAAAAATTAGTTAAAAATTTATTTTTAGTCATAAAATATATAATTGATTTGATATCTAATAATCCTGCCAAATAAACCAACTACTTACAAAACCTTTTTCAAACAATTGAATCTTAATTTATCTAAAACTAATGAACTTTTATAATAGATCAATTTGCTCATCTCTTTTATAAAGGATACTTTTGTTCTTTCATTCTAATTAAATTATAAATTAAATCCCACGAAATTTTATTACACCCCTACGTTTGTAAAGGTATACCTTTACAAACGTAGGGTCCATATTCATGAAACATTGAAATATCAAATTTATAAAGGTGATATAAATAATTTTATAAACGTTTATTTTTGTTGAGCACCTTTATAAAGTAACCCTTTTATTTGTTTTTCTACCTGTATGTTTAAAATTCAATGAGAGCAAATTTATAAAATGTTTCTGCAACATTCTCCTCAAGATGATAAGAAATATATTTCTTCAATACCTTCATTGACATGGGCTTTTCATCTTTGAAAGCAATCGTCTAATCCATTAAGAAACTTCAATTCCAGGATGAAATTGCAATCAAACAGCTATATTTCATCCCATGTTTACCAAATAAACCGTTGGTGATTCACGTAATTTACATAAGAAAACAAAAAAGACTATTCCCCTCAAATAAATACAATAATTGCAAAGATACTACAATCAATTTATTACAATATCCATTATCCTTATAGTTGGATTTTGTTTTATAACCATATTTTATAGGTGTTAAATTAAAAGTTCTTTAAGGTTTAAGACCTCTCTTTATTTATAGAAAAGGAATCAGTAAATACCTTGAAGTAATTATTAAAATTCGCTCTTACTTTACAATACCAACGCTTTTTCATCCTCTACTTGATAAAGGGCAAGCACAATTTCACTTATAAAAATGTTAACATTCTATAATATATTTTTATAAAGTTATTAATCATTATATATAGTTTTATATTTTTTATTTAAACAGCAATAGAAATACACGTTAGGGAGAAAAATTTAAATGTCTATTTACAAAGAAAACGCTACCCTTTTAAAGGCAATATCACATTCAATAAGAATCAAAATAATAATAGAACTTACTAAAAGAGGTCCATGCAATGTAAATCAAATAGCAGACTTTTTAGAAAGGCCACAGTCTACCACATCTCAACATCTAGCCGTAATGAAATCACAAAAAATACTAGCTAGCAATAGAAAGGGATACGAAACTTATTATAGTGTGCAAGATAAAAGAATAAATACCCTTATAGAGGTGCTATTAGGACAAAAAATCAAATGATTATAATAATCAACAAAATAGTAATTATCATATTTAAGTGCGGAGGAGAAATTTGTGGGAAATACAATAAAAGTAGGTACAATTATTCAAATCTTCTCTAATGAAAAATTAACTGGAAGAACCTATCACTAACATTGCCAAACAAACCAATCTTCTCGCATTAAACGCTGCTATTGAAGCTGCGCGTGCTGGAGAAAATGGAAAAGGGTTTGCAGTAGTTGCAGCCGAAGTAAGGAATTTAGCAGAGAAGTCGAAAGAATCCGCAAATGAAATTAATCATTTAATACAATTGATTCAAACAGATACAAAAGATACGGTGAATGTCATGCAAAAAGGTCAACAAAAGGCTACAGAAGGAAAAGAAGCTGCTTATCAAGCAGATCAAGCATTCTCATCTATTATGGTGGCTATTAATAAAATCACTAGCCAAATTCAAGAGGTATCTGCAGCAACAGAAGAAATGTCTGCTGGTACAGAAGAAGTTAATGCTTCTATATCAAGTGTTTCTGAAACTGCAACACAAATAGCTAAAGAAACCACTCAAACTGTACAGTCAATCCAATCACAAGCGGCATCAATTGAGGAAGTATCAAATCAATCTAACAACATAAAAGAAAAAGTAGAAGCATTATCAGAATTAGTTTCAAAATTTATTATTGAAACGCAAAAAAATGGAAAATAAAATAGGATAAACATAAAAAAACTACAGGTTCTTAATCAATTACAGACCTGTAGTTTTTTATTATGATTTATCTATTTTCAACCTTGGCCCTTCTTTTTTGTAAAACGAAGTGAAAGTAGGAGTAGTTCAAATCTTTTCAAACATTAACTATACTTCCTGGTGGCGGTCACTAAAAAATAATACCTACAAGTATTTGTAGTTGTTACTTTTAATTATTTAGGCTTGTAAAATATTTCGTATTTCTTCTATACGTAAATTTGTAAACTTTGCAATATCTTCTATTGGCATTCCGTTTTTATGCATACCACGAATAAGTTGCATTTTCCCTTTTTCAATCCCTTTTTGTTCTGCATAAGCAAACTTTGCGGCTTCATCCATCAACGCTTTCTCCCTTGCTTCATACGCTTGTCGGAAAGAAGAATCTTGACTCATACGTTCCCATTTATTCATCGCTTTTTGTAAAATAGGGTCTTGGTTCATCGCAATATCCTCCAATGTTTGAGTTAATTGTTCATCCTCATTCGCTGGAAGTAATAACAACCAACGAACAAAAGAATCTTCCCAGGGATTAACTTGTTCATTCCGCCACTGTTGCATGAGTTTTGGAATCTCCACAATATGAACTTCAATATCATCACTTAACTTCTTTTGTTGTTGCCGATTCCATAAGATTCCTGTTGTATGAAATGCTTCATATTCTGGAAACATTACAAAGTTTAATAAATTAATCGTAATGGTTTTGTGAAGAGAACTATATGGCATTCCCTTTTGTAGTTGGGATGTATATAGCCTTCCCCAGTAATACAAACTTCTCTTAATCATGTCATGATTGTTATTCAGCTGTATTTCTACATTTACCTTTGTTCCTGTATCTAATGTAGCGGAAATATCTAAAATCGATAATTTATCCTCTTCATGTTCTCGGTGCAAGTGTGGATCTTCTAGTTGTAACGAAACAATGGGTGATTCTAAAGATTCTTGTAACATCGCATTTAAAAAAGCAATGAGAATATCTTCATTTCCACTTGTGCCAAATAATTGTTTAAAAGCAAAATCAATGCGTAAATTCACTAATTGTTTGTTGGACATGGGTTTTCCTCTCCCCATCTCATATGATGTTTTTCTTTCATTGTACATAAAAGAGTGATACATATGCAAATAAGCTCTTATATCTGTGGACATAAGAGCTTATTTGCTACCATACATAATTAACAGATTAGTTGGCTTTCATAGAAATTGAAAGATTGCCTACGTAAGGAAAACTCACGTTTAGTATACAAAATACGAACAAAAATGCCAATACATAAATGTATTCAAGACAGTATATGACATTTGAAAAGTTGCTTCTAGATTTCTTTAAGAGTGTTTTTCATGAAACTTTACTTTTTACTTGTTTACGGGCTATCTTATGATAACGCCCATGCTTTACTACCTGTCTAGCATCAATTAACTCCTCTTCCATCATATCTGAAACCTCTACAACAATGGTATTCGTTAAAACTCTTACCACATATCCAGTTAATTGCAAGGAAGGATTCTTACGATAAGAAAATTGAACGCAATCACCAATTTTTACTTTTGCTGTATGTTTCATATAATAACCTCCTAAATTATCATTAATCATTCAGTAGATTTTTATGTTTTGTTTCTTCATACTGCTTAGCAAGTTTGTAAAACGAAGAACGTTTGATACCATATTTCTTCATGACTCCTACTGCTGTAATACCACCAGACTTCCATTCTTTATAGGCTTCAATAAATTCGGCTGTAATTTCTACTGGAGGACGTCCTAACCGTTTACCTTGCCTTTTAGCTAGAGCAATACCCTCCGCTTGTCGCTGTTTAATATCATGCCGTTCTTTTTCTGCAAAAGCAGATAAAATGGTAAGCGTTGCTTTCTGAATAGCACTTTGAATAACATCATTTGTACTCTTACCTGTGTAATTTACATTAATGAATGGTTCTTTTATAAATTGTAAATTAATCTCATGCTTTTCATAGTATCTGAATTCCTCGAGGACATCATTCATGCTTCTTCCTAGTCTAGTTAAAGAATCAAATACAATGGTATCACCTGTACGAGCAAGACGTTTTAACATTTGATAATTTTCGCGTTGCATATTTCTACTAGATTGTTTATCGATAAAAATATCTCGATCTTCTATTCCTAAATCTTTCATATTTCGAATTTGTCGTTCCTCATTTTGATCTTTACTGGAAACTCGTACATATCCAAATGTTTTGTGTTTCATTTCATACACCTCATAAATAATTATAACAAAAACATCTGTAAATGTTTATGTAATATACAGACATCCGTAAAATTCAAAACCAAACTTTATAGACACACAAAATACTTTCCATATCTTCGAATACATAATAATAAAAACCCGTTGATCTCATGTAGACATACTGAGATCAATGGGTTTTATCAGTTAAACTTTTTCTAATATTCTAAACAACCATTTGTAATTCCGTGCATACTTTATTGATAACAATACCGTTACAGGTATGTTAAAATCCATTTGACACATTGCTTTTGGGAATACAATTGCTATTATAATCGCAATTTATTTTCGACAATAAATAGGTTAATGTGTTTTCTTTTTCCTATCTACTATGAGGGTAGAATAGCATACTAAAAATAGCTTCTTTTTTGTAAAAGTTCTAAGATTCTAGTGCAGTAATTAATTGCTGACGTTCTTTATCTCTAAAAATTTTAATTTCATGTTTAAATTCATAATTTCCTTCTTCAAATCTAACCCATTCCTTACTTGTCCAATATATAACGTCTACATTTGCATCTAAAATTACCGAACATATGTCTACTAATTCTTCTTCATAAAATGGCGCTTCTTTTGCTAGTTCAAAAGCTAGTACTTTTGGATCCTTACTTTTAATTTGAAGTTCCCTTGAAGTTTGCCCTAAATACTGCCGTGGGGAGTGTAGGGATTGCACATGAACATTTTGAATTTCTTTAAACTGTGATGGAGAATGTATTGTAGCAGCAAATGTAGGTTTGCTCACTCCTATTGTTGTGCCTAAAGCAATAGAACCAATAATAAGTTTTTTAATCATTTTTCCAGCCCCTTTAATTATTTTGGATATGCTTCATTTTTATACTACGTTCATGTTCGTGTAAATGAAGATGATTTGACATGATTCATCATTTTTTTCAAAAACTGTATATTAATTAATCGCTATAAATTTACCAAAAACAAAAAAGTTTCCGTGAGGAAACTTTTTTGTTTTTGGTATACATTATATGTATAAAAATTAGTTTTAAAAATATTTACTTATTTGTTGATAAAATTGTATGTGGATATTGTTCCTACTATTAACTACACACATCTCATGCAAAGCCTCGCTACAACATAAACAAATTCATCTTATGACTGCGTTTCTTCTTACGAAAGTTTCTTCTTACGAAATTAAGTAATTGTTTCAATAGCTGGTTCGGGAATCATAGAATTACTTTCTTTCTCAGTCCTATTATTCTGTTCTTTTGCCTAAAATTCCAATATCCCCATTACTTCTTTCGTAAATAGTTTAAAATCAGTTAAATGTTTTTCAATAATTTGACGAACAATATCTAAATTTACACTTTGATAATCATGAACAGCAATATTACGAAATCCAACCATTGCTTTTAACTTATTTGCTAGATCAACGCTAAGTAATCCTGCTGTAACCAATAAATCAAAAGCCTCTCGACTAGATTGGGGTAGTCCTAATTTTTTCCCTGCAACAATATGCATTGCTAAATCAATACTCGCTTCACAAGCTCTTTGTATGTTCAATATTATTGAATCTTGTTTTGTAAAGTCCTCTAAATTTTCAGGGTTATTTCCATATACATCTTGGATTCTTTTTATACAACGCTCTATTGTAGAAATTTTATTTAAAATAACCTCATTCTTCATATATAGAACCTCTTTTCTTTATATCATCAAATACTATCTGTCTTTCTTCGTTCAATTTTGAATACATTTTTAAGGTTTTCATTTCAAAAATGACCTTACGTTTTTCATCTGAACAAAATATTGTCTTTCCTGTATGTATAATCTGAGCTTGAAAAACTGTAGAAGCTTCGGATAAATCAACTAAATCAACATCTCTATGAACAATGTTAGCTAACTCCTGTGCTAATAAAAAACGTTCATAGTTCCCTAAAGTTGTGTCACTTAAATAAGCTATATCAATATCACTATCTTCTCGTTCCCTGTTCTCAGCCGTTGATCCAAACACAATTATCCAATAGGGATTCACCGTCTCTTGTAATTTTTCTATAATAGCTGTTATCATACTTTGAAAAATCATCTCATTAATCCCCCTTAGTATACTTGAATTTTATTATATCATAACCAATGATAAGTCCTTTAAACTACCACAAATACTTAAATAAAATTAAGCCTTTTTAGTACTTAACTCCTCACAAAATTAGAAGTTTATTTCTGACCTAAATTATTATAGTTCAGGGGTAGGTATGTTGTAGTTTTGTATCTATTCAATACGCAAGGAATTTTCCGCACATCCCTTCAAGATATCATGGACACTGCTTCTCTGCCTAAAGGCGCTATTTATCGCCGATTTAAAAGCAAAGAAGAAATTGCATTGGCTGCACTTGATAAAGGTGGAGAAATCATATGGAAACATTTTTATGTGGCTATAGAAAATAAAGAAAATGTTATAGATAAAATCATCGCTATCTTCCTTGTATACCAAGATACGGTCAACAATCCCCCAATAGCTAATAGCTGGTGGGTATCCTTTACTTAATGTTGCAATTGAAAGTACAGATGTTTTCCCTGAATTACATGCTGCAGGTGCAAAAGGATATGATAATACAGTAGTACTAATGGAATCTCTTATTAAAGAAGGAGTCGAAAAATAAGAAATGAAAGATGATATAGATGTTATGTCACTTGCTTCTTTCATAGAAGGGGCTATTATGGCTAGTCAAGTAACAAAAATAATATACACCACCATTATTTTATAGAACAAGTAAGACATCTTCTTAATTCATATGCCAATTAACTCTTCCTAAACTACTTGTATATTTTAAAACAAAAAGACTCTTATGCTACTACGCATAAGAGCCTTTCTCACTATTATTATAAATAACTAGTTATATAAGAATCCTTTATACTAAGAAGTTCTTTCTACCATTATTCTGGGAAAATAAAGGTAGAGTCCCCTTCACTATTAGTGGAATCTTCTTTTGGGAATGTAATAGTAGATCCTTCATTTCCCTTATTCCCTTTATTTATCTCTGGTTCATCAGGAAATACAATGGAGGAATCATTACCTAAGTTTGGTGAAAAACCAAGTTTAGATAAAATGGCTTTTAAGTCAGGTAAAACACCAATTTTATCAGAGATTGGATCGTTAGATTTCGTCCCAGTACTAGGGTCACTTAAAATATCCCTAAGCTGGCTTGGTGTATATACTTTTCCCTGATTATTTTTTGCAATTCCTTGAATTGATGCAGCAGCACCAGCAATAATAGGTGATGCGCTAGATGTTCCACTAAAGCTAGAAGTATATAGATTTGTTGTAAATTCACTTGGTTTAGCATCTGTTGTATCTACTGCATTCCCCCATCCATACACATCCACTCTACTACCATAATTAGAGAAATATGAACGCTTATGAGGAACTCTTGCAGAAGCTGCTCCAACCATAATTGCCCCTGAATCTTTAAAATCAGGACTATTACGATTTAAAACTTGTTTACCGTTACGGTCTCTGAATTGATCTAAATCGTTTCCGCCGTTTGCACCTGCTTCAATAATAATAATTCCTTTATTTGCTCCCAGACGAATTGCATCAAATATATCCGGTTTTACTTCTACAGGAAGATAGTTCTTATCTCCATATCCATCGTAAGTTGCTTGTGCCTCTAGTAAAAGAATATCTCCAGCTTGCATATTGTTAACCGCACTTAAAATAGCATCAGCTGTATTATAATTTCCGTTATCCCTAATTTGAGATACAACCTTTACCTTAGCTTTGGGTGCGATTCCAATTCCGCCTATGTTATTATCCTCTGCCGAAACAATTCCTAAGACTGAAGTACCATGATCATGGTGCTCGCTTTTATTTTGTCCAGATATCAATTCAATCTTTTGATTCACTAAATCCTCATGACTAAATAACCACCCATACTCCATATCTACGAATGTAGTCCCTTTTCCATCCCCACCTTTTATGCTCCAGGCATAAGGTGCATTAATTCCTAATGGTGCTGGTTCAAGATAACCTTGTCTTGTAAGTCTAGGCTCATCATATGGGTTAACAGATAAATTTGGTAAACGCTCTTCTGGTGACGCCTCTTCTTCCTGTAAATACGCCGTTTCAACAAGAGATGATTTCTCAATTTTTGTAAGTAACGCTTGTACATCAATACCATCTTGAGTTTCTACAATATAGTAGTTTAGCAAATTAGAAGAAATATGATCAGAATCTTTTATTTCTTTACCTAGATTTTTAATTTCTTTAGGATTTAAAGAATTAAAAAGTCGATTTATAGTTACATTTGGATATTCAGCTAAAATTCCAATGAATTCAGGATCTTGTTTTTCTTCTTTAATGAATTTTTCTATTCCATCCTGATATGGTAAATTCGCTTCATTTTTAAATTTTAAAATTAATTGTTTAGTAGCTTGCTTATGTACAGTAGAATTCAATTGCTTATTTGAATAATTGTAAGTAGCTGCGTAGGCAACTTCTGATTTTTCACTTGGAAGTATACCACCTACTCCATTAAATGCTGTTAATGCAATTGAAGAAACTAGAATTCCCTTAAAAATTTTCAAAACGCACACCTCTTTTTATTAATATATAATTATAAAAAAATGTATATTACCTAATTTCTTTCTAGAAATATATTTTATATGTAGGTCTATATTTTCAACTCCATTCATTCTTAAATATTTGTTTATACATCATTCATAGAACTAACTCATGTCAATCCAATCTATTAATTTAGTTACAAACCTGTAACTATTATAGTTACAGGTTTGGTGAATAGTCAACCTTATATGTAATTTTGCATTGAAAATCATAGATACTTCTATAAACTTACCCTTAATTATTGTAAGAGAGATTGAGCTTCTATCATTTTAAGTAACTGCATATATGTAATATAAAACATATATGGGGGGTTAAAACGTGGTAATTTCAAGACAAGATTCTTGGACTAATGATAACGATTTACTTCTCGCATCAACAGTACTTCAGTATATTCGTAACGGTGGAACACAATTAGCTGCATTCAAAGAAGTAGCAAAACTACTAGCTAGAACACCCGCAGCTTGTGGATTTCGTTGGAATTCATATGTGAGAAAACAATACCAAGACGAAATACAACAAGCCAAACAACACCGTAAAGCGGGAAACAACATTCCTCTCTCCCAATCAGAAAAAGAAACAAACTCTTTGTCTATTACATTAGATGACATTATTCTCTTTCTACAAAATTATAAAGATGTAAATGAATTGACAATTTTACAAAATCAAATTGAAGCTTTAGAAGCTGAGAATCAATCCCTTCTACAACGTTTAACTATGTATGAAGAAGAGTATCATATGTTACTGAACCATATCGATAAGACAAGAAGTTTAATTGTAGTGGATTAAACCGCATAACTATTTTGATTTTCCAGTAGGACCTTCGCCCTCCAAAATTACTTTTAATAAAAGAAATTTGGCCTCTTGCAATTGATAATAAGTAAAATACACATACATAATGTATGTGTATTTTTAATTGGACTATTATTAAAAGAAATGTTTAGTCTATGTTACATCTTTTCTAATATTTCTTGTCTTTCGCACCATTTCGTTAGCTTTTCTAATGCTTTTTTAGATAAACGTTTTGTTTTATAATTGCAAAATCTAGATAATGTAGACGGAGAAATACTAATTTCATCTGCTATTTCACGAATACTTACTTTTTTTTCATTGTGTACTTTCAGTATTTGTTCACGGATCTTCTTCTCTATTTGTTCGACTGATTCTACAGTCTTCTTTACTTCTTTAACAACTGTTACTTCAGGTAATTGTTCTTGAAGTTCTTCTATACATTTCTTTCCGATTACCCTATCCATTGATTGCAGCATTTCCTCAGGCGGTAAAATCGTTATTCCTAAATTAGCGTAATAGTTTTTAAACCAATTACGTTTCCCAATTTGTTGTTCATCAAGTGGATCACTATACTCCCAATGAGAGATTACTTTTTCATTTTCTAAATCCATTAGAACATTTTCCAACTGTTCTCTAATGCGATTCGGCTTCCAATCTTTTGGGATATCCATTACTGCTAGCAGCCCTTTGTCCCCACCTATAGAATATGGCTTTTTCAATGATGAATACATTTGTCTAATTCTCCATTGCCATGTTAAGTATCGAATTAACCTTTTATGATATTTGTGTCTATAACTATTGTATTCAAGTGCTTTTTTAGATAATAACGCTGTTGTATTATTTGATCCGTATAAGTAATTGGTTAAAAAGCTGCCTGGCTTAATACGACAAGACTCAATGCCCATGTATTCATTAGTAACACTATGTCTCCACAATACAACTGAATCTAATACAAATAACCTTTTGATTACTTCACGTTTTAATTCTAAACGTTCTCCATCATCATCACGGTCATTTAATACTACTACCTCATTATCATCATTTAAATAGATAAAAATGCTTGCTAAAGCCGCAATTCTCTTTGCTATTTTAATTTTATCTTCCGCTCTATAGTATTCTTTATTTTTGACTACTGTTTTTGGAATGTTACACATTTCTAAAACTTGCTCATAAGAAAAATCAATGAATTCGTCTGGAGATTTTGCTTCGTTTATCCATTGTATTGTAATTGCATCTAAACAATCTGCCGTTAAATCATCCATATTACTCATTACATCATCGACAAGGGTATTCCACCGAGCAGCTTCTTCTATATTTGTAAGTCTTAAATCTTCATCTTTGTGTGAAGAAAGCTGAGCTACACCATTAGAAGATTTAGTTTCAATAGGATATTGTAAAACCTTACTTAACTCATCTTCTTCAAATTGATTTTTTGCAATCCCATCTCTTAGCTTATAATAAACAGCAGAGTTATTTACCTCATAATAATCCTCATAGTTTACTATGCTTGTCTTATCTATATTTTGATCATTTTCTACTACTATGGAACTTGAAGGTGCTACATCTTGAAATTCTTTTTCTATAAATCCTTCGATTTCTTTATATATTTCTTCCTTATAGGAATCAATTTTCGCATAAATTTGTACTAATGTAATACCGGATTCTTGCTTTTTTTCTAGCCAAGACACTAATGCAGTAAATGATGGAGATGCATGAGATGAGGTTAATACTTTATTATTATTGTTTTCAACATCTTTAAAGTATGCATTCCACTTATTCCATACTAGCTCATTTGTTTTATAAATTGGCTCAGAGATTAACAATGCATCTCGAAACATTTGTAATAAATTATCCACTTTATATCCCTCCCTAAACCATGGATCATAACAAAGTAGTTTTCATCATAAAATTCCTTACTACTATTATATTTAATTTATTGTAACAGATATTTACAAGGTTTTGCGTCTTTCTTCCCCTAACTCGTCATCTTGCAACATGGTTGCTCTTTCTCTTCCTATTTCTTCTCTACTTGCATTCCTTTTGCGCTTTGCTTTCCCTTAGTCCTCAATTTGCAACATGGTTGCTCTTTCTTTTACCTATTCTTCTTTACTTACATTTTTTTGCGCTTTGCTTTCCCTTAGTCCTCAATTTGCAACATGGTTGCTCTTTCTTTTACCTATTCTTCTTTACTTACATTTTTTTGCGCTTTGCTTTCCCTTAGTCCTCAATTTGCAACATGGTTGCCTTTTCTCTTCCCTATTTCTTCTTTACTTGCATTTCTTTTGCGCTTCGCTTTCCTTAACTCATCAACTTGCAACACGTTTGCAGTATCCTTTCCCTATTTCTCTCAACTTGCAACAGTATAATTTATTTTTCAACCTAGTAATTTTAAAATTTTTAAGCTATTTTTCTTATATTTTGAGTAAGTTACATACATAAAATGCAACATGTTTGCGGTATCCTTTCCCTAACTTCCCTACCATTTTCACTCTAATCCCTTATATACCAAGGGTTTAGGTACTTTTCCACTTACTTATATACATATCATCCAACTTGCAACACGTTTGCGGTATTCATGCCCTTATTCTTTACACAAGATGCAACACTGTTTGCGGTATCCTTTCCCTATTTTCAATCTATAAGTGCCAAAAAACCCTTTTATATCAAGGGTAATCCTTGCAATTCATTATTAATGATCCTGCTAACCAACTTGCAACACGTTTGCGGTATCCTTTCCCTAACTCCCCTATCATTTTCACTCTAATCCCTTATATATCAAGGGGTTAGATACTTTTTCTGCTTATTCATATACATATAATCAACTTGCAACACGTTTGCGGTATCCTTAACACAAAAAAAAATTAAGAAATTCTCTTAACCCTTGATACGACTAGCTTCATAAGCTGTTGCAAGTTGCTATTTTTCTTCTTAAAGGAGCACATTTTTACAAAATTCGTTTTGCTATAATCAAAATTGGAATATTTTATAGTAATTTGGCATATCTTTCTGAATTTGTAGAACGGAGGTGAAAAAGATGGGAAAATCATTTGTGATACGTAATCAACGTAGCTTAAATGGGGAAACAACCAATGCTGTGTTAGTAACATTAAAAGCTTGGCAAAAATTTGTGGAAACATTTGAGGAGAAGTACTACAGCTATAAAGATACATATTTAGAAGATATTCTGCAGCACATGACATACGAAGAACGTATTGCTGACGTAGAAGGCTTTGTCGAAAAAGCCAAACCATCTTTTTCACGTCGCGCAATGTCTGCACTTGCAGGAAAAACAGGAAGAAAACATAAATTATACGGCATTACGAATGCTGATCTCGAAGTTTTCTTATATCTACATAAGAAATGCTTTACTAATGGTGTTATTCCAAATGTAACAATACATATGATGTGGGAAGATTACAAGCAATACAAAGAAGAATTTGCTTATATCCAACACTCTCAATTCTATATTGCATTAAAGAAATTAAACTTACATAACATTATCTCCATTGAAAACGGAGTAGATGGCCGATATACTATCAAGCTGACTCATTTTATGAATGAGGAAACAGGAAAAGCAAATCCATACGTATATATTAGTCCTGTTGTATTTACAAAGGCTTTCTTTAAGCTATCTGTAGCGGCTAAGAAACTATTCTTAGATATCGCCATGCAACAACATACAGAAACAACATTAAAGCGTTCTTTGGACAAGCAGGACGAAAGAGGCAACAAAACTCACTTCGGTGGGATGTATCGTTTCTTACATAAAAAATATCCGCATCAGATCCGTGCGGTTATCGAAGAATTAACAACTGCATTACCATGTACGGGGAATCCCCTATTCAAAATTTGCAAAATGCAAAAAGGTGTAAAGCATACAAAACGATATACAACCTTATATTTATCTATTCATTCGGATTTTTTATGTAAAAAAGAATCTGGAGAAGAGCAACACAGGGATCCATTTACACCAAAAGCTACCTATGCTCGTAAAGCGAAATTTATAGAAGCAGTTCTACAAGAGATGAATATCGGTGAACTGTCTGCAGACATGAATAAATTCATTCATGTATTAAAGCATACTTGTCATCGCCAAATCCGCAGTGTAATTCGCGGACTTCGTGACATAATTGATCGAAAAGAAGGATATCCAACGAAAATTGTATATACATTGAAAAAACTATTACATCAAACATCTCAATATCAAATCCTTGATGCTGCAGCGAAAGAAGGTATCTACCCTCTTATTGCGCAACATATACCAAAAGAGAGAAATAGTGACCGTGAGCAAGCTGTCTTTAATTTCGGTTTATATTATTCTATGTACTCTCTACACAACATTAAGAAGATGTTTAAGAATGTGCATGCACTACTGAAGCAGAAGTTTGCGGTACCTGTGACGGAAGAATCTTATCACCGTAATTATTTAAAATACCCGGAAGAAACGTTATTTAGAAAATATGCATATGATCAAGGTGTGAATCTTCATGCATATATCGCTTTAGAAATTGAAATGCGAGAAAAATTAAAAGTTCGTGGTCATAAAGAACGCACGATCCCAAGTGATGTACGTGAATGGTTTATCGAAGCCATTGATAAGCTACCACAAGAAAAACTTCGTGTGATTGAGCTACCAAAGCAGTTTAATTTACTAGAGTTTATGCGTACCTTCGAACGTTTAGTACGTGCTGGTGTAACAATAACAGCTCCAGATCAGGTACTAACTGCAATGGAAATAAAATAATAACAACTAGCTCTCTATTTTTGAAAAAAACAAAAGTGGAGGGCTATTCGTGTTTCTTTAATTAGTAATACCTTCCTACTACTCTATTTATAAATACCAAATCGAAAGAACTTCATGTAAAATGGAGTCTTTTTTTATGCACTTCTATACAAATTTGGTTCTATCAATACATAACTCTCCACATAATACTAGAGTGTGTTCTTCTAATGTATTAAAACCTATCTCATAATACCTACAAAAAATCAAAAGGAAAATAATAATAATAGTGGATATGAGGATAAATATGATCCAATGTGGATAATATTTCCTCAATACCCCTGATAATACTACTGTCGCTCATTTTATCTAATAAAAATCATCAATAATAATGTGAGTTATGTGTAAATACTGAGTAATGTTAACAAATAGCTGCCTAACCTGAATGAAATGTGGATAATTAGAAGATTAATACCAACTTGATTACCAAAATAAGTAAAACAACTTCTATTTACAAGATTGAATATATATAATGCGATTGGTATCAAATTCTTTCCGATTTCATGTAGAAATATAGTATTTTCTTTCTGCTTTTTTGTAGAATTAAAAGTCTAATAATCCTTGAATCTACGGATACTTTTTCTATAATTTATGATTTTTTATGTTTTTATATCAACTTTCCCCTTGCAGCAGTAAGTCTAACCTCTATTTTAAATAACCTATAAAAGTTTTATCTTTATTTCTTTTTAATATATAAGATATATATTTATAATAGATTTTTAATACAGCTAGTATGTTTGTTAATAAGATGTCCGACTTAATTGAAAATATTTGTAAATTACGTTATAATAATGGTAATTAAACAGATCATTACCCTCATACAAAAGGACAAACCTACGTATCCCTACCAGGACTAGGTTTGTCCTTTTTTCATTTTACTAAACAATTTATATTGGGAGGATTAAACATGGCTGTACTAAAAGATATGAATTACATAGAAAAGAATACTTATAATGAGATTGGATTTTTTAAAGGTATTCTTTGGGGATTAGTTTTTGTAGTGCCCTTTTGGAGTATTATGATAGCCCTATTTATTTGGATTTATAATTAATAAACAACATATCCCAAAAACAAAGGGTTGTTTGTCCGTTTGCTTTTGGGATATGCCAGCAACCGTGCGTAGCAAAGGGCGGTAGCAGGTCTTTCACTTATTTTCTGTTATAATATATCCAATGAAATTAGGTGATTATATTGAATGAAACAATTAACTTAGAGAAAACTTTAGAAGCTTTCTCTACATATTTAAGTGAAAAAGGCCGAAAACATTCTACAATCCAACGCTATGCATACGATATTAAAGATTTTTATAGATGGTTGAATGAAAATGAGTTGCTTTTACATATCAAATCATGGAATGAAATATCCGTAGATGATTATCAAGCTTATTTCTCCGTGTTAGAAAACAAACGAGAATATTCTCTTAAAACAAGGCACAGGATATGGGTGGTTTTAAAGAAGTTACACATGTTTTTAGGTATAGTTAGTCCATTAGATTATATTCATCTCTCTTTAATTCCGGATCAATCACTAAATGACAATGATTTTATTACTGTATTGGAAGAAGCACTTTTAAAACAAACTGTTCTATCAACTAAGGGATTAACAGAGAGACAAGCTAAATATCGCCCTCTAATCATGAATAGAAATGCTTGTATAATTAATTTAATAATAAACTATGGTTTGTCTTTGCAAGAGCTTGTATCGCTTAATATGAGCCATATACAGTTTGCTAGGAACACTATAATTGTTCCAGGAGAAAACGGAGTTACTAGATCCATCTTCTTAACAGTCGAAGATACAAAACAGCTTTACAAATATTATTCGACTATCCCTGAACCTGTAAGACCTCGACAGCACACAGATAATCCCCTATTTGTGGCATTTGATTTTAATCGAGGTACTTATCGATGGGTTTACGAAAATGATGCACCAAAGGCTTTGTCTGAGGTTGCTATACAAAAGATGATTCGACTTGAAGTGAAACGAGCAGAATTAGATAGGCGTATTTCTGCACAGCAGCTGAGGAACACATTTATTCTTCGCCTTATTAAGCAAGGACTTTCTGAAAGTGAATTAATTGCTAGAATTGGTTTTAAGACTAAAATATCGTTAAAAAGATATTTTCAATATTTGAATTTATAAGTCATATAAGGAAATTTGATATAAAATATTTATATCAATTAATCGTGCTGAGGGATTTATTGGTGATATTTCACCTTAATTCATATCTTAATTGGCTCAATTGAATTTATTATTAAACAATAAACTCCCTCTGCTTTAAATCATAATAGAGGGAGTTTAATTATTTCGTATACAGGTATATTAATTGTGCATTTTGTAAATTGTAACTTTAGATACAGTAACAGATCTTGCACCAATTAATCGTAATAGTAAAGATTTATGATTCTCATCACTATGTATTATATAACCAATTCCTTCGTAATAATGAGCACTTAAAGTTTAGTTTTAGAACTCTCCATCTGCTAACTCCTAAGTCTTTAAGCCGTATTGCTAAATCACTCATTTGATTTACTTTGCTGTTTTTTTGTCAGTTTACTTTTCCTCCTCTATTTTTAGATCTATTTCTTTAATTAGATTTTCATTGGTCTTCATTAATTCCTCGAAGTACTCTTCTTTATTTTCTTCTATGTACTTCATAAGTTCCTTAAATTCCATTATAATCTCCTCTTCGCTTTTACTTTTAAGTATTACTCTAATTCAAAGACAGATAACATCTCAATTTGTAGAAATGATTTTAGAACACCCCAAACTCCCTCGGATTCATGTAGTTGTACCTAAAGAAAATTTTCATACGTATTAAATCCAACCTCATTATATTAAGAATTACCTTAGTGAAGGAACCTCTTCAGGAAATGTCATATCTTTTTATCAAGTTTTTGCTGATTTTGTAATTTATCCCCACCTACGTTGCGCTTAGAGGAAGGAGAATTCTAGTTGGAATTCGTTAAAAATGAATATATCTTGGTACTAAAAAACTGCCGAGTTCAATTAATTTGGTTCAAGATGTTTTTTAATGCATTTTTTACAGTGACATCTATTTATAACAAAAAGATTTCGGGCTTTTCGTTCATTGACATTATGACAAATAAATCTTCTTCACCATTAATATCATGTATAGTAAACCACGTTAATTATCGCAATTACCATATGTAAATATTAACATAAAAAAGAAATAATTTGCAGACTTATAAAGCGTTTTCGCGAATGATATCTTTATATTTGGATTAAATAGTATTAATTACAATACATACCTTGAAAACATGTAGAAAAGAGGTGAATAAGGTTAAAAAGATTTTAATTATTATACTAACAGTACTAGTTTTGTGTAGTTCACTTTTTTATTTTGTTTTTTATAGTGAGTCTACGTTATCAAAAACAAAATCTAACATTCCCTACAAAAAAGAAGAACAATCTGTAACTTGGGGAAGAAAGGCTGTAATAGAAGATAGATTTACTGGTATTCAAAATAAAATCAAGGTTGCTATTTTGGATAATGGTATATATAAAGAACATGAAGATTTAAAAGGTAAAGTTGTAAAAGAATTCAATACTATTAATTTAAATAATCCTATTATTGATGAAACTGGCCATGGAACTGCTATTGCTGGAATCATAGCTGCTGAAAATAATAATTTGGGAATTTTAGGTGTAATGCCAAACATTCAACTCTATGACGTCAAAGTCCTTGATAAGCAAGGTAAAGGCGATGTTGACCATCTTATTAAAGGTATACGTTGGTGTATAGAACAACGAGTTAATATATTAAACATTAGCTTTGGGTTACAATCTGAAAGTCCTGAATTAAAAAAAGCAATAGATGAAGCAGTAGATTCTGGAATTATTGTAGTAGCTGCTGCCGGTAATACTTATGGATTGGGTGTAGACTATCCCGCTAAGTATGAAAATGTTATATCTATATCATCAGTAAATAAAGAATTTAAACGTGCTAGCTCATCTGCCAAAGGAAAAATAGATTTTGCAGCTCCTGGAGTTGATATATTGTCAACTAATCAAGATGGAGGGTATTCCACATATAGTGGAACATCGTTTGCAACTGCATTTGCAACTGGTGTTATAGCTGCATTATTAGCTGAGGGCGATAATACGCTTAACTTGGACCAAATTAAAAAAATTTTAATTGAGCGTTCAATAGATCTAGGAAGTACGGGTTATGATAATGAATTTGGCTATGGTTTAATACAAAAATGACTAGGAGTGACTAAAGATGCAAAAATTATTAATAAAAATAATGATATTGACTTTATTTATTACTTTAATTCCTAATTTAGGGATTATTGTTCATGAAGCTAATGCTGCAACACAAGAAACAGACCTAATTGATCAAAATGTAGAACAACAAGTTGATAGTAGCGTTTCAGAAGGGTTGAACGTTGAGGTTGTTACAGATAATAGTGCAGAAATTATAGTAGAAAGTGCAGTAAATGCTGAAGATTTTACCGCATCAACGGATGTTTCTTTAGATAAAGAAACAGGTGATATTCAGGTTAATGGAAACTTTATTGATGAAAATGGAGAAGAAATAAAAGTAAATTTTGATGTTGAAGTCATTGAATCAAATGAAGAAGTATTCATCGCCAACTTTAGAGATCAAAAAACTGGTAAAATATATGAGTATGATACAACAAAACTTCAAGCTTCTGTAATACCAGCCGTTCCAGTGGTATTAGCTTTAGTAGCCAGAGCAGGTATCCAAGCTGCTATAAAAAAATGGGGAAAAACTGCTTTAAGACAAGTTTCTAAGCAACTAACAAAATCAAATAGTCCAGTGTGGAAAGGTCTATCATCACATAAAGGAAAAACAAAAACTAGTGGTAAAGGTTCAAAAAAGAAATACTATGAATGGGATCATACTCATAACGACATTGAGGTTTATGATAGTAAAGGTAAGCATCTAGGAAGTATGGATCCACTTACTGGTGACATGATAAAAGGTCCTGTTAAAGGTAGATCTATAAAAATATAATAGTTTGAACAGAGGTGTATTATTTCTTGAAAAAAATTAGAGGTTGGAAAAGAAGAGTAAGAAAGCTGAATGAATGGAAAGTAGAGAATAGTCAATTTGATAATAAATTTTTAGAGGTTAACCATTTTGATTATGTAAAAACTTTTAATTATCTAGATACACAGGATTTACCAATTTGGTATAAAAAGAAAGTGATTTGTGCATTAGTTGAAGTTTTTCAAAGTTGGAAGTCGACCGCCGAATCTAAGTTTGATCACTTTTATTTAAGATTACAGATAAATGGAAATGATTTATTAGATTCTCAGCTAATTATAGCTTTAGATGAACAAATAGTAGAGTATAAAAATAAATTCGTCGAATATCAAACTCAATTGGAAAAGCCGTTATTTTTAAATAACATTGCTCTCAACTGGCAGGCATATCATTTAGTTTCTATTTGGCTAGAAGATGAAATAAATACTCTATCTGCAACAGAAAAAGAATTATTATTAAATAATTTACTAGAGGTCCGAAAGGTTACCTCCTACGAAGATGAAACTTCTAATGAATATTTAATTAAGGACAGTGTCATTTGGGTATCTGATTACGAGAATATTAAATAGAATAAGTATAAAAAGTAAATAACTTCTAGAACATGGGTTTAGTACAGTACTAAACTCATGTTTTTGATTCTAGTTAAATTTATATTCCATGTTTGAAACATTGCATTGCCACTTTATTACTTGGTGATTCCTCTTTAATTTCTTAATAAATATTCAGAGTTATATTGTTATCCCCATAGCAAAGTATCATTTCATACTGCCATGGAGCATTCCTCCTTTTTTATTAGATAGAAAAAGAGAGTCCCTATCTAATAGGCACTCTCTTTTATGTATATCCTCTATTTTTAATCAACTGTGATTTCATGTATATTCAACTTGTTTAACTTTTCCATATAAAAACTCATTACTTTTTGAGCATGTTGTATAGCGATTAATCCATCTTGAACAGTAAGTGCTTCAAAATACGGATAACGAATGTCTGTAGCATAACCATTCAGCTGCACACATTGTTCTAAAATCAATGAGAACTCCTCATCTAATCTACAACAAGATTTGTGCAGCATTAAAAGGTTATGAGTTTTTGGGACTATTCTACCATTTAGTGCAAGAAATCCTTTTAGAAGTTTTTCCACACATTGTTGACTATGATAACAAATAATTGCAGTAGGGAAAGGTTTCATGTGAGTTAAGTAACCAGCAGAATCTAAATCAGATTTTGCAATGAATACCCATTCTTTTAGATCCTCAGTATTTCTCATATAGGACCTTCCCTTCTAGTGCAATCTTATGTTCCATAGTTACGGTACGGTTAGCACGTTCTTGAAACTCTTCTGGCCCATACACTAAAATATCAACTGGTGTTTCCATAACATCATAAATACCCCAATTGATACGATTAATGACTTCTCTTTTTCTTTCTCCGACACCTTCCACAACAATACAGAGATCAAAATCACTGTCTTCATTTGGTGTGCCATATGCATGAGAGCCAAAAAGGATGATTTTTTGGACAGAAGATACAGTTTCACGAATCTTTTGCACCAATAGGTCCAATTCCCTTTGTACTTCTTCGTTAATCCGAATCACTCCTCGGATAAAGTAATTATATTGACGTTTAAGTATATTATACATGTGTTCCTCTTCTCCTTGCTATTACATATTTATTTTTATATTTTTCTCTTGTTTCCCAACGTTCTGCAATGCTTGATAACATTCGTATATCTGCTTGAAATCTTGTAAAAATCCATCGTCAGAGATACTATGAAATCCTTTAAAGTTCTTTCTACACCAATATAAAATGCTAGATTCATCCTTCGCTAAAAAAGAATCCGGATTGAAATGAATCAAAGCCCCTGCTAAACAAGCCAGAAGCAATGGTATCATTTCGGAATCTTGCTTTGATAAATCAAGTACAGATACAACGGTATACTGTTTATATTGGTAGTATTGTAGAACACCATTACACATGTTTGTTGGTGTTAAACTGTGTTGTAATTGAGTGGAATCTAATTGATACACTCTCATCTTGTCCCCTCCTATATCATTACTTCTCAATTGGTGCAGCTTTCATAAAAGCCTTTTGAGCTTGGAAAATGATATAGTGATTCGATACGGTACCTTCATCAAAGAGTTCGTTAACGAATTGGGCAACAGTCATGGCAGCGAACTTATTGGTAATAACGCGCTGTGGTTCTGAAGCAGCTAATTCGGAACAACTTAATTGACTTGGAGCCGTTTCTTTTTTCGTAAAAGCATCCGGAAATAAATCGCCAAGCGGTGAAAGAATGACCTCGCCATTCAATTTAACTCCACATACTGCTTGTCCGTTATAACCACTGTTTTTATAATCAGCTATTTGTTGAGGTGTCCAATGTCTTTTATTTACTTCTCTCCAATTATCAGGAACGGTTACAGCTGTATTCCCTACATCGATGTAAAGAAGATTATCCGATTGATGGAAGAATTGATGAAAGACCTCACGAGAAAACATATTATCTACTGCCCCAATTACAATTGGCAGATACAAGTAGTCGTCTTTATGTTGTTTTTTTAATAAATCATATTTATTACCAAACAACTGCTGCATTGTTTCTATGTCTTCTATGTACTGTGACGTAAAGGAAGAGATAGGAACGTTATAGCCAGCTTTATATCGACGAGCCAGTACTTGTGCTTTGTATTTACCAACATCAGGTCGAATAAAGAGTTGATTTCCAAGGTTGTAGAGTAGGAAGCGAGCGCCTTGTCATATTGCTATGACAGGTTTCTCAAAACCCCTCACCGAACCGTACGTACTCCTCTCAGAGTATACGGCTCTCCATCAATTGCTTGTCAGAGTTATTTTTTTCTATTTTTCGCTATAAGTTCTACTCTCATGTCATAGTGAATTTCATTATGGCAATCCTCACAAACGGCTAATGTTTTGCGTCTACGGGCAATCATTAATTTTTGCCATTTGGCTTTGCCTTTCTCAACATCTTTCATTTTTCGAACATGGTGCATTACTAAGTTAGAATCGGTTTTACCACAATGTTCACATTTGTTGGCTGACAATCTATCTATAAGGCTAGTTGTTGACATGTGAGCTCTTGAGGCTACCATGTTGTCGATGTTATTTTCTTGTGTTTTCATCTTAGTTATATCAACCGTTCTAAACCCTTCCTTGTAGAAAGAATGAGAGCGTTGTTTGCCTTTTTTATCTTTGTAATTGACTACAAATACACCGTTTTTGCAATATTTCCCCTTGATTTTTCCAATTGAGCTTTTATATTTATTGGCGAACGTTTTATACATACTGTATTCTAGAACGTAACTGAATTTTTGGAGTACCGTTGAATTAACTGCATATTTGTAGTAGTTGTACATCCCTCTAATCTGTAATACATAATTATGTAGTATTTCCAGATCATCTAAGTGTGCCATTTCTGGTCTATGCTTTGGTTTCCAAGTTTCTTTCCCATTCACATACTTCATTTCTAAAACATTCAGGGCAAGTAATTTATTTCGCCATGCTTCATGGGGGATTTCAAGTCTTACTTTTAGATTATGATGTCTTCTTTTAGCACCCTTCACTGAGTATTTGGTAAATAGCTCATTTCTAGTGATATTGACATTGTATCCAAGAAATTTTGCTTTCTTGCTAGAGTGGGTGATAAGTGTCTTTTCTTCTGATAAAGTTAATTTCAATTCTTCATTGAGAAATTGAGCTATATCAAATTTAATGGCTTTGGCATCATCTTTACTGCCGATTAACATTACAATGAAGTCATCAGCATATCTAACATATTTTAGGGACTTGAATTTATCCGACATTGGATTATAGTAAGGGCGTTGCCCTCTTTCCTTAATCCATTCGTTGACTTGATGGATTAACTCTTGAGATTCATTGAGTTTACCTTGTTCTCTTAGTAAGTCAGCTTTCTTACGACCTCTTTTTATTTTGAGGTGTAAGTATTGATATCTTTTATCAACTTCTCTGTCTTTTGGTTGACCTTTTCCGAACCTTTCAGCGTATTTTGCCATGTATATATCTAGTTCGTTTAGATATATGTTAGCAAGAAGTGGACTCAGAATACCTCCTTGTGGTGTTCCGCTGAATGTTTTGTGGAATTGCCAATCCTCCATGTACCCAGCTCTTAGGAACTTCCATATTAACCCGATAAGTGTTTCGTCATTGATACGTTTTCTTAGTAGGTTAATTAGGATATGGTGATCAATATTGTCAAAGAAACCTTGAATATCACCTTCAATAAACCATTTAGTTCCACTACCACTCTTTTTAATTTGTTTAAGGGCTGTATGACAACCCCTATTTTTCCTGAATCCATGTGAGTTCTCAGAAAAGTTTGGTTCATAAATAGCTTCTAAGATGTACTTTATTACTAATTGAACAAGTTTATCGTCAAATGTCGGTACCCCAAGAGGACGTTTTTTCTTACTCCCTTTTTTATCAATATATACTCGCTTAACAGGGGTAGGTTTATAGTTACCATTTTTAATATTGTTGATGATTTTAGATACTCTATTTTTTGAAAAACCATCAACAGTGTTATTTATGGTTCCTCTAGTCATATTACCTGGATTGGCATATATTTCTTGATAAGCTTTATAGTAGAATTCCGGATTATAAAGATTTCTATATAATCTGTTGAACTTATAGTTTTCTTTAATAGTATTCTTTGACAAGGTGTTCAATACATAAACTGGATTTCTCATCAGCATCTCGCTTCCTTCCTGTTTATTATCATCATGAACTAATTGACTGCCTTCCTTCGCCATCTTGATTTCACAATCATGACCTAACGTGATTTGTCATACGTTAGTGTGATAGGCTTTCCCTATCTCTGACTACTACGAAGGCTCCGTTACCATATGGAATATTCAAGAGCCACATTTCTTGGTTTTCACCTTGAAATCATCCTCTATAGCCATAAATGGCGCTTCCACTTAGGTAATCCCCATTTAGTACCTTGTAAATAGTTTGTAGTAATATCGGTTGGGACTTTCAATCTTTACTAATGTACTTTAGTTGGTTCTCTAGTGTGAAACACATCTCTCTCCACAAAAAATAGATGAGATGAACTAGAGACATATCGTTCCAATGTCTATTTCGATATGATCGTTGATAAGACCCCTTGATTTATCCTTCACGCAGTTTAGCATTCAACCTTGTTTACCACGGTACACCTAGAAATTCAGTCGCACTCATGACATTAGAGTGACTTATCCCGTTGCAGCCATGCTACACTCCCCGCTCACTTTCGATTACGGATAAGGCTACCGGTGTCGGGTTATTACCTTGTTTCACTTCACCCGCTGATTTACTAAATCAGAGTTTACAAGGCCCTTATGGGCGCACTTTTTCTTCAACCGTGTCTGGATCTGCAACTACAATTTCGCCATCCAATTGAAAAATACTCATCATTTGAGCAATATGTTGTAAAATTAATCCTCCGTTTCCTCCAGCACCTACTAATACAATATGTGGTACAATCTTCTTTCCTTCTGCAATATCAATAACAATACTCATTTTTATAGCCCCCTATTTTCTTTTGATTGTGTATTCTCTAAATTTCGTAGAAATGGAATCGATAAATTTGTAATCCTATGCACGGTATACAAGTCAAATGAATGCATCAATAGTATCGGTGCAGCATAAATGACTCCTTCCTCTGTCCTTCTAATGCTTTATATATGTGATTCATCTCTAACTTGCACATAAATTGAAATAGCTTATAGTCATCATGCGATTCCTCTATTGCATGTTTATTCTTTGTAAGAACTAACATGTAGTGCTTTATCTTTGTAAACATTGAGCCGTGAATTGTTTTTAATGTTGTCATAATAAAGAAAGAGACATAAAATATGTCTCTTTTACGCCCCCTTGTGTATCTATTTTAAAAGTGTGATCCTACTTAAATCGTAATTTTGGCTTATCCCTTTCGTTGCATATTCTCCTGCAAATATAAAGTTAGGGTTAATAGAATGAAATTCCCCATTTACACAAGTGCGTACAAGTAGTTCAGGGAAAACATCCTCTATTCTGCCAACAATTGCATAAAGAATAGGAGCCCGTTCACTTTGATCATCTAAATCACTTGGTTCAGCAGAGAAACGATGATGACTATGTATCTCCATAATTTTCATAGCGATAGACTGCATCTCTATATTCGTTTCAGGGATTACAATTTCAGTTGCTACCTGCTGGCGTGGAAAGTCCATAAAATAACCACGCTCTGTATTGAAATAGATATCAGCATGTAATTCGCAATCACGTTTACGAGAAATGGCCTGTGCAATAATGATAAAGTCCATTAATAAGATCCTCGGAATAAAATCCCCAGGTAAAAAATGCTTACGCCAAGCACCAAAAGAAAAAGGACAATCTGAAATAGATTGTCCCTCTACAGTACTTGCTCCTTTTGCGCCGACAGTTAAAATCGGAAGTAGTGCATTTGTATCCTCATCAAATTTAATGACAGTTAAGCCTTTAACAAATGAGGGATAACGATGCTCTAATTTTACGCGGATGTCCTCTGCTTCTATTTTTCTTACATCTGTTGAATCTCCATTTTGAACAGCGATTCCATGTGTAATTTCTTCTTCTGTAAACCAATCTACTAACGGTATATCTCCAAATACTACGTGACGAACAACCGTTGTTGTATTGATTTTATCTAGACAATCTGTAGATTTTGTAGCCTTAACTTTCTTACTACTCTTTGTCTTATCTTTTGTTTTTTCCTTTTTTTCTTCCTTTTTAGCAGTGGCTTGCTCTGAAGCAGCTTTTTTCACTGGTACTGTTGTTTCCTCTACTTGTTTTTCCATATCAAAAAAATCGAATAAGTTAGTCATATTAAAAATCCTCCTAGTATGTTTTCTTGTATATAATCCCGCTATTTATTAAAAAGTAATTTCTGATTCTATTAGAATAGAATCATCAAAACTTTGGTTTTCAAATCGTTTAAATAACTCTCCTACTGGTTCCGTGTGAGTATGTGTAAGGTCATGGTTGAATGAACTTGCAAAGAATAAAACATGAAATGTTTCTAAATCTTTTAAAGTCCGGAATTCAGGTATCACAACTCTACCCGTACATACAGATCCACTAGGATGAACATTAGAATATGGAAATTGATATAATTTCATTCCTTCTTCTAACTCCATATCTTCTTTTACAGCAAAGACAGAGATATTCGTAACTCGTTTTTGGTACACCGTATAACGAAATAATAGACGTGGAAAGCCTACTTGTTGAAACGGTCGTTCAAAAAAATGAATATCCCACTGAGCCTTTGGTACTTCAATCCAAACAGCTTGTTTATCTCCACTCTTAGATAACACCTCGTGTTTTATACAACCTTTTGGGAGTACGCCACTAGAGTAATGAGTATTATCTTGTGTACCCTGCTCCATAACTTCTTTTAAAGCTAAATAAAAGTCCTTAAAAGTAACGGCAGTTTCTCCACGTGATAATTCGTTGTTAAATTGCTGTATGGTTACAATTCCTTTTGGCTCTAAAGCATCAAATATTGCTACTGTCTTCATTTGTTGTTTCCCCCTGCGTATAGATTGCTTCCAATAAATCTAGTAACATTTCAAATTTATATGGCCCGTATAATGGTTCCTCGCCATAATAGAGATAAAGAGATTCCTCATTAATTTGGTAAGAATACCTTACTGGATAACAATCTAGTAATATTGAAATTTTTTCTTTATGCTTTGGTGATATGCCATCTATCGTTTCAGCTATAGCACCCCATGTGTCCTCTGCAGCTTCCTGTATTTCCTTTAATGGTATGTCGAATAATGTGGAGAGCTTTTCATGCTCTTCTTCATCAATTGGAAAAGCTTCTAAGCCCATATCTTCGATCATGTCCGTACCCAATTCTTTAAATCCTTCTTCATGGTCTAATTCATAGATATTCTCTCGCTCTAAATACGATGGAGAATACTGTGTTACATCAATCGAAAGCGCATGCAGCCTTTTAAAGTAATGTAAGAAATGAAATTGACATGAATAAAATTTAGATAGATTTATGTTTAATAGGTTCATGGAAAGTAAGAAGATTACAATCGTATCTGTTGTTTCTATGTCCTCCCACCTTAGTGATTGGTTTTCATCTAGAAAATCCACACAAGTTAGGATTTTACCAATTGCCCCATGAGAGATTTTGTTGAAATCTATCTCTATATCTTTAGAAAGGCTTTCTAATATATATATTTCCTCTTGATATCTTTGTTTAATTTGTTCCCAACATACAATGCTATAAGTTTTGTTTAACTTAAGTGATAGTAAGTAGTTTGACATCGCTACATTAGATGCATAGCTAAATAATTTCTTCATTTTTAGGCCCTCTGTACTAACTTGCTATATTTTTTGTTAACTGTATCTCTTCAAAGATACGAAGTAACATCTCAATTCGTTTAATTGCTGGAAAATATGTATCATCATCATAGAAAAGGTAAAGTTTTTCCTCTTCAGCTTGGTAAAGCATACGTATATCAAACTGATTCTGGATTGAATGAAAGAAACTTTGATCCTCTATCTTGATATTAGAGAACATTTCACCAATTGGACTCCATGCATTCTCGATAATGCGGTTTAATTCATCCATGGGTATATGAAATAGATTCGAATATATGATTAGAGTATCTTTATCGTCGCTATCTACCTCTTCATGATGTAATTTCATATCTTGAATTAAGTCATCCCCCCAGCTTTTAAATGAATCCTCACAATCGTATTCTTCGAAATTATCTTGTTCTAAATAATTGGGGTAATAATCTTTTACGGGAATTCCTAATCTATACATACGCATAAATATCTCCATAAGATACAATTGCGATGTATAGAAGCAGGAAAGATCAGTATCTAAAGATTTTTCCGCAATCATGATTATTTCAAGTAAAGTTTTCGAATCTAAATTAATAGGGAAATTGGAGTCCTCTTCTAAATAAGAAACGGCAGCCATTACTTGTTGAATGGCTCGTTCCGAAATCTTGCTGAAGTCTATTTCTCTTGAGTGCTCTAAACAATCTAATATGTAGATTTCTTCTTCATGTTTCTTATCTGCAAGTAATTCATGTAGTAAGTGAGCATTCTTTTGTATTTTTAACGAAAGTAGATACCTTCTTACTTTCTGCTGATTGTATGTAAATAATAATTTCATACCTGGTTCCCCTTCGTCTTTTCTCGAATCATTGCCGCAAGACGGATTATAATTTCATAATAAGAAAGTACCCATTCATCAAATGAGTACTGTTCATAACCATCCTCTAGAAATTCAATCAAAATATGACTGGGATACGCTTCACTTTGATAGGTGTTAAACGAAAATTCATGTAACACGAATTGAAAATCAGATTGTGTTATATGTTCCGATCCTATACATAAATAGTAACCAGCTGTATCGAAGTAACATCCTTCCGCAGCCATAGAACTAATATCCGAAGCGAAATTCGAATACATGTCTTCTGAGCTAAATAACGTCCCATCTAACAGGTCTTCTTCAGTTCCAAAGGCAAAGTGACAAAATATACTTGTTTGCTCGTTAAAACGCGCAAGCGACTCGAATAATAGTTCACTTGTGATATGCAACTTGTCCCTGTGAAAATCATTGATATTGATTAAGAATGGGATGTTATATTTACGAATTAATTTTTGTATGCGTAGTATCCGAATGTATACTTTCATCTCATTTCCTTGATTAAATAAATATCTCATCTTCTAGCCCTTGCTTTTCTACATCTTCTAGTTGTTCAGTGAAAAGATGTAAATGTAGCATTTCTTTTAATTCACAATCTGGACCATTTATACGAAATGAATTACCACTATAAAACGTGACATAATGACGTAGCTGTTCAAATTGCTTTTCAAATTCATCTATATGTTCTAATGGTATGTTTTCTAAATCAGGCATTTCGTTTGCAATAAATCCATTTATAATCGATTCAAAGGATTGACGAAGTTCTTGATTATTAGGAAGGACTTCTTTTGACTGTAAAAAGTCAAAGAAGTCACTGTGATTCATACTCATTTGGATGCCCCCTTACACGCGAACCGGTAGAATTAACTGCAGATTAGAGTGAGTTGTATCCTCTGCTCCCACTACAACGATAGGTCTCTGATTACTAATCATTTTTATCGCGATTGTTTCAGAAGTTATCGTTTGTAGTGCTTGCAGCAGATATTCCACATTACAAGCCAATGTAAATGCTTCTACTTGATTACATGGAATTTCTACACTTGCAGTACCTACTTGAGAATTTTGTGGTTTAAGATGGATGCTTTCTTTTCCTTCTGACGTAAGTACGATTAAGGAAGAAAATGCTGAAAGCTGCTCCAACGTGTTTTTAAATTCTTCACGTGATAGTTGTATTTCACTTTTAAATTCGCCGGGTACCATACGTGCCGTATCAGGATATGTACCAGCTAATAATCTAGACTGATAAATAATACTTTCGCCACGGATCAACAGCTGTGTATCACTAATTAGCTTTAATTGTAAATTTGTTTCACGATTAAAGAGCTTAAGAGCTGTTTTAAGAGACTTAATCGGTAACACGACTCCACCATCTTTTGCGATAGTGATCTTTGTACAATCAAAATGTAAACGGGCTAAACGGTGAGCATCAGTTGCTATACTAAAGAACTTATCATCAACTGATTTTAAGTTCACACCTGTTAGGATTTTACGTGTATCCATTGCAGGAATAGCATGTAATGTTCCGTTGGCCATTGATACAAATTGTTCTTGTGAAAGTGAAATCCAGTCTTCCCCTGCTTCAATTTTAATTTCAGGATATTCTTCGTGATCCATGGTACAAAAGCTAAATTGTTTCTTCTTACTTTCTACGATTTTTAGCTCATTGTTTTTATGTTCAAGACCGATGAATTCACTTTTGAATTTCTTAATTGTTTTAAGTACCGGAGCAGCTGCAAAAAGCACCTTCCCCGGTTCAGTACAATCCCCACTGTTTACGTTAAAGCGAGTTACTAATGTTACTGTTTCTGTACCGTCTGACCCCATTAGAATCATTCCCTTTGAATTACAATCCAATAAAACACCTTGTAATGCAGGCATTGGGTTTTTAACGTCTACAGTAGCACTAGCTTTCTCTAATTTTTCGATAAATAATGTACGGTTAATAGTAAATTGCATAATAAATCCCTCCAAAAAGTAATAAAAAAAGAACAGACCTCATATCCTGTTCATTCGTTTTCCTGCTATAAAACAAAGGTTTACGCGCTTTGTTGTTTTTTTAACTGTTCTATAAGTTGATGAATGGCTTCTGTATGATCATGAAGTAACCATTCTCTAAAGGACGTAACATCACCAGGAATAAGAGCTGATAACCACCGGTTAAGCTGTTTCTCATTTCCAGGACGAATATTCTTCGCTTCGTGAATCAACTGTAAACTAGTTAGCATTCCTTCTAAACCACCAATCGTCGTATCCTCAAAGGTTCTTGCTTGTGCGTTATAATTGTGATTATAGGCAAGTAGAATCTCCTTGGATGTAATACTTAATGGTTTTGCAAGCTCTTGTATGTTTTGAATTAATACTCCTAGACTTACTTGGCCATTCGATGGTTCCTTCTTTGAACTTCCTTGTTTATGTTTTTGTTGTAACATAGTAGGTGGTGTGAAATGGTACCCTTTCTTTTGATAAGAAACATAGATACTATTTGGACCATTGCTACGTGTAGAAAGTTCTACTTTTATAGGTTTTACATTATAATACCGATAGGTAAGCCAATTCTTCAGCATTACCTGTTAAGAGTGGCTTTTCCCCCGGTCCACACCGTACGTGAGACTTTCACCTCATACGGCGCTCCATCTAATAATCAAATAGCATGAATTTTGTTCCTGAATCGTTTCAGTTTATTAATTTCCTTATTATTCAAGATGCTGCTCATATCAACTTCATTGTGTATTGCCTTGTGAATTTCCTTATCTACACAGGCTAGATTTGGCAGCTTATTGACTTCTTCTAACGGGAGATTAGGATTAATGTGATGAACATGCAGGTTGTGCTTCCCAAGTGGGACTCCTGTAATTCTACATTTTCCTCTATCTCTGTTGAACGCATATCCTCTATTCATAAAGTACTCAAAATTGTATCGGGGTGAATTCACAAGTTTTTTCCTGACTTTCTCAAGGAGAGAGAGGCTTGTAATTTCATCTAGTCTGACACTGAACTCCTTTGTTCCCTTTCTTCGCTCGATTAATTTACGTCCCGAAGGAGAGTATGGAGTTTCATTTTGAACCTTTTGTTTATATAGGTTTTCGTTCATCTTGGTTAGGTTTAAATGCATAATGCCAATGTAGCCAACTTCGGTTTTAATAGCTAAAGTCTTTTGTGTCCGTTTAGGGTATTTGTCCGCAAGGTTAATACACTTGTTGATAGGATGTAAGACCCCACCACGCCTAGATAGAAGATTAAAAGTCTTTTTTCTTAACTTATAACCTTCTCTATCCATTATGGGAGATTCGGTGGCATATGAATAATAATTTATTAATCCTCTAACCTTTGAGTTATAGGCTAAGATTAGCTGTGCATTACTCAGTTTATCGTGGCTTAATCTTTTGCCGAGAGAAGTGAGTGTGGCTCTGAGTTCTTTTACTTTTCTTTTAATCTTCTTATCAGAAGGAGTTATTTGGCTGATATATCTTGTCTTTTTATCCTTCTTCTTTTTTCCTTTTACACCTTTTAAGACTACCTTGTATTTGAAGCCAAGAAATTCTATTGGCTTATGCCTGATGTTGGTTATTCTTGTTTTCTCTTCGGATAGTTCAAGTTTAAGTTCTTTCTGAAGAAAATTCTTGATAACAGTCTTCCATCTATAAGCATGGGATTTGTTATTAGTGACTAGAACCCAGTCATCAGCATATCTGATTAGATAGCCTGGCTTAAGGTTAGAAGATTTTAAACCTCGTAATTTATGATCGTGTTTCGAATACTCATGTCTGGTTGTAAATTCTTCAAATTGCTTGGCAACCCATTTGTCGAAGGAATGTAAGTATACATTTGCTAAGAGGGGGCTTAATATGCCACCTTGGGGTGTACCATTGTCATTTCTAATGATATTTTTGAAGATTCCAGCTTTGAGGAATTCCGTTATTAGGCACAATATTCGTCTATCTTTGATTCCCATGCTCCATAGTTTTTTTATAAGAATCCTATGGTTTACTTTGTCGAAGAATTGACGAATATCACCTTCTACGATCCAGTGATACCCAGTGTTATGAACAAGGACTTTTACTCTTTCCAACGCATGATAGGTAGTTCTTTCTGGTCGAAACCCAAAGCTGTATTTGAAGAATTGTGCTTCGAGTACAGGCTCTAAGACTTGCTTCATCATTTGTTGAATTATCCGGTCTTCTATGGTTGGAATACCGAGAGGTCGTTGTCCGCCATTAGCCTTTGGAATAAACACACGTTTTATTAGGTGCGCCTTGAAATTTGTGAGTCTACCACGAATTAACTCGATAAGTTTTTCTTCGGATAGTCTGAGGTAGTCTTGGATTGTTTTTCCGTCTACCCCTGGAGTCATGGAGCCTTTATTGCTTTTTAGCGAGTGTATCGCAGTGACAATATTAGGTTTTGACATCGCAATTTCAAGGAGAGATGTGTGTTTGATTCTCGTCTTTTTTTCCATATGCTCTTTTGTTTTTGAGTACAGCTTGTCTAATGTTCTCTTTAATTCTGTTTCTGATTCAAGAGTATTTTCTAGTTTTCGCACCAAATTGCATCACCTCTTTTGCTGAGATTTTGCTCTAAGGTTTAGTCGGTTACTGTTACACATTCCTAGAATAATTTTGCCTTTGCATGATTATTAGACTTGGGCCCTTCCCTCTAGTTATATTACATAACCTTCTTTGGTACTATGACCCTACTGCCATTGGTGTTAAGGAACTTCAGTATTGTATGTGTAATACCTTATATCCACGAACCGATAATTAACCATCGTATGACGTTCTCACCAACTTCAACTGTTCCACATGTTTTAGCCTTACATATAGCCTTAGGACTCACCTTTATGCCGTCAGTTACTAATGAACTAATCGTAATTTGATTCATTAGATGAATAGGGTATAGTCCCTATCCGCAGATTTGATATACCTTATTATCATTTCCACAACTGAAAAGGTATGGTTTTACCTCCTCCATATTTCTAAGGAACGGATAGTATCGACACGTACATTCAGTGATTCGCCAGAATCTATGATTCATTCTATCCATAGCTATTTTATGGCGTCCCGATTACTTTTCTTACCATGTTCCCTGAGGAATTTAGGTTCGATTTTCACCGCCTTCAACGGGCTCATAACAATGATAGGGTTCTCTATTATTGCTATCCGTAGTATTAGACCTTTTCAAGAGTTTACGATGTTCTTGCAAGACTTACTTCCGAGTCTTGATAGTCAAACATGCAGTTAGAACATTTTATAGTTCCCTCGCTTTTATATAGTGTGTTTCCACAACTTTTTGTGCGAGAACAGTTCACACAAGGTATCTTCCCACGCCCCAAAGTACAGCAGCTCTTTTTAAACTATTCGAAAAGCCACCTTTTACAGAACTGTAGTCAGATTCTTCACTTCCATCCTCTTTTGATATCCAACGTTCATTCAAAAACACTGATATGGTACATTTCGTTGCCTTCTCACCCCATTTTTCATAAGACACTTGCCATTTATCAATACCAAAGACTTCATCAAATCGGTCCTGAATGGCGCGTGCGTCAACAAATGGAGCTACATACGCAAAAAAACGACCTTGGCTTTCAAATGTATGTGTAATTTTCCAACCTAATTGTTCGAACGGAAATTCAGCTTGTAAACTTTCCATTATATTCGTCATAATAATCCTCCTGTATTACTTGTTATTTCGAATCTGGGTGTTACCACTCTTTCTTTCGAAGTTCATCAATCATTTCACATATAATTCCTCTGTTTTCATGAAGCAGCCAATCCTCATAGGAAGTAATATCTTTTCCTGACTGAATGGATAGACGCTTATTCAAATCCTCTATACTTTTACAACTGATATTCCTTGCTGCATAAATGAGACTTAAACTTACTTTCAAATCTCTTAAATCAGAAATGGTAATATCCTTAAATGTCGTAGCTTTCGTATTGAAGTTTTGATTGTGCGCTTGCAACATTGATAAAGAACTGATCCATAAAGGATTAGCTAGTTCTTTAATTTCTTTAATAATGTCATGTAAATGAGCATCATTTTGTAATTTCCCTTGTGATTTTTCCATGGCTAAATTCATGATGTTTCCCCCTAATTAATAAAATAATTGCCTAAAGTGCTGGCTATACAATAACTCCAAACTTGAAGACAACACAAAAAGGGCTTCTTCAAGTCGATTAAAAATGTGCATAGCAAAATAAGCTATAAATACACTAATCGGCTCAAAGAAGCCCTTTCATAAATGAAACAAGACGCAACTTGCTTCTACAACTCAACCACAACACAAAAAAGGTGTGGGAATAAACGGAATCAATTAAATAATAAATATATCTGTATATTAAACTATCTTTATTTTTAATGCAAGTAAAAAAGAGTGAAACAACCGTATCACTCTTTCATCCATAGTATATTATTTGCTCCAAAACTCATTATAATACCAAGCTCGATAAGAAACATGTTCTGAAACATCCATTATTTTCATACGTCTTCTATGATTTTTAGGGTGAACAGGTATACTATATACCTTCGCATCGTCTGGTTTCATCATATCTTCTACTTCAATTTTTACAACTTTTAGATGGTATGGCATACGACCATTGCTAAAAATATCCCCTACACAAATTGTCCAAAGACTTGTTTCTATTTCAGTTACACTATTCATTTTATATTCTCCTCTATAAATTAATAAAAAAGACACTGAACAAATACGTCCAATGTCTTTTTTCCCTCTTATATACTAGTTAACTCAAAGTATAATTTTTCTGGTTTTCCATACATGTTAATTTCATTTTGATATACGACAGCTAATTGCTGAGACATCTCAATGCTTTCCACATAGGATAATGAAGCGGCTGCTTCTATTTTTTCTTTAATCTCATTAGGAATGGCTGAGTAAGATAAGCTATCCATTTTACTTCCTAATTTAGTATCTGTAGCAGCTTCATAATAAATTTCGGTAATTAGGACCTTATTATCATCTGGATCATACATATATCCTCGGTTAACTGTAATCATATTGTAGTGCTCCTCTCAGGTTTACATTTTCTAATTCCTTGTGCTTTTAGCATTGCAACAAGTTCCTTACCTATATATAAATCCCATATTTTCTATAGTTGCATTCCATTCTATATCTACTGTACTATGTCTCTTTTATGAAATGTTCTTAAAAACGGAGAGTTCAGAAATTCTTAACAAAAGTAGGATATGATAAACCCTTGGATTTGGTTGAAATTTCTTACCGCTTTTATTATTCGACATTCTCTAAATTAGCTTTTTTACAGTGTAATAGCATAGGCCCAGGAGCCTTTTTCAAACCTGAATGTATCAAGATCTTTATCTATACGATAGAAAACATTCGGTTCATGCTCTGAAACTACTGCAAAATACATATAGACTGTCCCTTTACCTAAATATTCGATTCTCTCAATTGACAAAGAGAACATATCCCTCATAAGTTGTTTACAATATAAAATCTCTCTTAATTCTTTTTCAACATTCATAATATACACCTACTTTATTAAATTTATGGTAGTAAATTTGCTATAACACATGGGAAATTTACAATCTTTTGACGATGATAGATTTCTTCTACGGTGTCATAGATTGCTATATGTCCATAATCTACCTTTACTCGCTCATGCAAATCTAATCGTTTTATATTAACGTACTCTACTTCACCATAATCACTTTGCGCTTCCATTAAATAAAATCCTACTGCTTCATATGGACTATTGGCTGCAATAATTTTTATAGCAAGTTCTTCTCCATAACTAACCTTATAAAATTTCATTTCTATTTCCCCCTTAAAATAGAAAAAAGCACTTTAAAATTGTGCTTTAATCACTCTTATTATTCGTTTAGCCTAAATGGTCTAATATAAATATTTCCTAACTTAAAGACAACACAAAAAGGGCTTCTTTAAGTCGATTAAAAATGTGCATAGCAAAATAAGCTATATATACACTAATCGGCTCAAAGAAGCCCTCTCATAAATGAAACAAGACGCAACTTGCTTCTACAACTCAACCACAACACAAAAAAGGTGTGGGAATAAACGGAATCAATTAAACAATAAATATAGTTATATATTAATCTATTTTTATATCATATTCAATTGTTTTAAGAAAACAAAAATAAGAAGGGAATTTATATGTAGTTGTTTTATCTACCATATAATTATACCCCTGTATCAACGTTTATAAATCCCCTCTTATTTCAGTTCTTGTTGTTACTTCATGTACTGCATTTCAAAATAGAGCTTTTCTGGCTTTTGATTTTGGTTTAAATAACAAAGTATTTCTGGAATGGTTTGTTCTTCTACTTCCATACTTTCCATATAAGACATACTTTCGTTTTCTTGAACTTTTTTAAAAATGGAAGATGGGAGTTTGTCTGCAGCAAACACACTCATTTTGCTTCCTAACTTTTGTTCGGATGCAGCGTTGTAGAAAATTTCGTTCACAATGACCTCATTATCATCTGGATCATACATGTACCCTCGTTGTATACGTAGCAATGTGTTACTCCTTTCATAAATATTCCTTTACACGAATGTTTATATTTGTATATATTGTTTTTCTGCATAAAGGTGTCAAAGAATATTATTTCTTAAAATCCGTAATTTGTATAGAGGGAGATACAGGATAATTCGTTTTCTTAATTTATTTTTAAATATTCCACGCTTTTTTATATAACAAACAAGCCACCCTTTAAAATGAATCAATAGCTTGTAAGGGTGGCTTAGTTTGTTGCGAATAGCTTTGTATTTAATTGTTTAATCTCCCCTTCTGCAAGGGGCTGGTAAAATGCATGTTGTAATCCTTCTATATGCAAGGTTTCTCCTATACATAACAATACTTTACCAGGGAGCAAGTCGAGTAATAGTTCTTTATTAATTTGTTTTGCTTGATTTTCAGTAGAAACATATATAACTAATACAGTAGGATTGTTTCCTAAATCTTGCATAATAACATCTTTTCCTGATTCTACGAAATCTTTCCATCGAGCAATAATTCGTTTTAAACGATCTTTTTTATCTGTTAGTAGTGTTGAGTATACAACGAAATTAAATATATGATTTACTCCGCCTTGCACTGCAAAACTTAAAGGAGGGGTAAAAACCCCTTTACTAATAGATGGATGCATAATATGTCCTAAAAATGATGGAGCATAACGCAGATGGCAGATTAATTCTATATCGTGCCAATAACGTAAGTGAACATATTTACCGTGATTATCAATTCGTTCTGGGGCAAAGAAGAACATATTTCCTTCCCAGTATTTTAAAAATTTGTAACCATTGTCGGATAACGTATATGTTTCTTCAAAGATCTCCATTTCAAAACTCTCCACTTGCCATTTTTCAATCAGACGGTAGTAAAGTAATCCTTGAAGTGCATCATTTATTTTCTTACGCGAATATTTATCCTTAAATAAATATAATAAATGATTAAATCGAACAGATGTATGAACCCCAATGAAAGTAAGTAAGGCATACTGTTCTTCTGTTAAACGCTGCTTAAACTTAACCAATTCGTCAAAAGAATGGAATACATAGGTTTTATCCAGTTCATGTATCCGATATATTTGAAGTCCCTGTACATCCTCACTTGATAAATGAGGAATAGAAGGGACATAAGTGGGCAATTGTTTCTCTATTGTACGCATAGTCATCCATTAAAATTGGAAAATTGACGAATTAGTTTTTTTACTTTGTCCCTGCGGATAATTTAGGATACGCACTGTACCTTTTCTATTTTTCGCGTCGATATTAAGCAGCTCACATGTAACAATCGTTTGATTTTTCGCATCTTCTACAGTTGGATTGGCAAGATTACGGCTCTTAAGTCCTTTAAACTGAATTCCTGGTGCAACCTCTACGAAAATACCCGCAATAGCGTCTACCCCTACAATTTTACCTACAAATCGGTCACGGCGTTTCTTTAGTTCTAACAACTTTTCAATTGGATCTGTTTCTAGTTTCTTTTTATTTCCTCTAAATTCATAACGGCCATTCTTTTCCCCTACTTTATCGATGATAAGTTCTACAACATCACCAATGACAATATCCTCCGGACGAACGAATGTATAGGACCAGTGTGAGTACCTTACACCTATTGTTACACCATGCACTTCAACTAAAACAGTTTGTGCAGATGGGATATGTCCTGAAACGGTTCCAGTGTATACCTTGTTACCCTCTTGCGCTGTCACTTCTTCATATAATCTTTTTTGAAGTGCCAATTCCCCTGCTGTGATAGATACAACAGCAAAGTTGCCTTCCTCCGTTTTCTGGAAGTGTTCAATGATTAAAGGCTTTGTTCTACCAACTAGCCATTGAGGATTTTTAGGAACATTTATACCTGCCTCTGTAATGGGGCAATATGCTGTTGTATGAGTACCAATTTGCATTGTAAGTACTTGTATACGCTCAGACTTTCCGTTTTTAGTTGGGAATAGCTTTTCGGATACGACTGTAATCAAGCCTTTTCCTACAGTACGCTCACGTTTCATACGGGCTAATTCCTCTAGTTCATGATCACGTACTCGCTCAAATTGATTAAAGTTTGTTTCAAACATCGTGTCACTTTGTGCGTTCTCTGTTTCAAAAGCCATTCCAAGTTCTTCTACAGTTTGAGTGTTTGTCTTATCTTCTGCCATTATATTTTCCTCCTAGAACGTAAAAAAGGACACACCTGTACCGTTGGGATGGTACGTAAGGTGTGTCCTTCACGTAAATTATGGTTTATTTATATAGTTGTTAATACAAATATAATGGTATTTCTACTCAAATGCAAGAATAATTTTAAAATCATAAGTTTGCTATAGGTTAAATCAAAATCTAGAATGCAGCCTTACTAGGGGGACCGCTAGTATTTCGGAAAAAACCACGCTAAGAGTATGCAAAATTTTATGCGAAAAATAGGGAGACATAGGGAACTATAGGGAAGCCAAAAGTCGCTCTAAAATAGGAATGTATAAGAAGATGCATAGAGTCATAGAAAAAGAAAAAGGCGAATCCCTTCTGAGAGTAAGGGGACACCTTTTTCTTCGTTACCGATAATGAGACGTTATGTTAACCGAGCATGAATAGAACATTCATCATTTTTTTCTTGTATTCACTTGTACTAGAATTAAACTAGTCTTCAAACCAAAATAACACTTCAATCGGTGCTTTTAAAACTTTTGCAATATCGTAAGCCAATTTTAATGAAGGGTTATATTTTCCGTTTTCGAGATTACCAATTGTTTCTCTTCTAACTCCAACCTTATTAGCTAAATCTCCTTGGGACATATTTAACTTTACCCTATATTCTTTCATCCGAGTAATCAACGTCATCCTGCATCCCTTTCTTTTCTCTACGTTCGAATATTTCTAAATTAATTACAAAAGTAACTAATGGTATTCCAACTGCAAGTGCAACGAATAATCGAATTACATGTATATCTGCAAAAATAACAATACTTAAGATTAATAAAACACCTGATACTAATGATACGAAAAATGCTTTTGTGGCAGCAATGCGAACATGTAGAATAAAAAGTTCATCTGGTATAACTTTTGCATATAAAAAGAAAGAAAAGAAAGCGAAAAAGTAATATGTAAATGAAGTTTCACCTAAAAATGAAAGAGGACCTAAAAACCCTAGAAATCCAATAAATCCTAAGTAAGCTAGTTTATTTTTCATATAAATTCTCCTTTGTGATATATTTCGCTCTTTATGTTATAAATATATCACATAAAGAGCGAAATAAAAAGGAATTGAAACTTTATATCTTTGTTTCAAACCAATACTTTTAACTTCCGTTTTCGATAATTATGGTGCGACAAGAAGTCGCATTCCCACAGGGTAGCTTCTGCTACTAGATTAGATGCAAAGTCTATCTCCATCCGAAACTGCGGACTTGGTAACGGGCTCGTGGGTTGCATGAGGAAATGTGGAAACAGAGAGTCTGTACATGACTCGGAATACCGCTAGGAGAAGACAGGTACGGTGAACGAGAGTGAAGGCTCGTAAGCTTCGTAATCGTTAGCTTGGGATAATGTACAGCTCTACCCAGGTCTTGATAAGAGGAAAGGCATTCTCATAATACTGCCGCGTTGCATCCCGCAACTTATCCGGAGTAAAGAGTCCACCTAACCCTGTCGTATCTGTGGAATGTGAAACTTGGTAAGCCCTATGTCATCTGCGCAAGCAGTAGGATGACTGTAAAGTCAAACGATGTGGCAGAGGGTAAAGGATATAAGAGAAAGCAAAAGCCGCTAGCCGAAAGGAAACAGGAAAGCATAGAAATATGTATAACTGAGCGGATATTGTCGTCCTTACGGACAAACCCATGACAAGCCTGAAAGGGAGCCCACTTCTTATAGGTCTTCAACATGGAAATACATTTGTAAGTTATCTTCTGACGAATAGGAGCGTGCAGTTATGAACACCTCAGAACGAGCGTCGGCGCACGTCTCGTATACAAACTGGAAAGCAGTTCAGATGTATGTGACGAAGTTACGACAAAGAATTTACCGTGCCGAACAGTTACAGCAACAAAGAAAGGTAAGAAAACTTCAACGCTTACTCATGAGAAGCGAAGCAAACTTACTGTTATCAATTAGACGAGTAACACAGCAGAATAAAGGAAAGCGAACAGCAGGTGTTGATGAACATACAGCCTTGAGTCGCAGAGAAAGAAATCTTCTCTATGAGCAACTCAAAAAGTTAAATACGCTACAACACCGACCAAAACCAGCAAAACGTATATACATTGTGAAGAAAAACGGAAAATTGCGACCGTTGGGCATCCCAACTATAAAGGATAGGGTATATCAAAATATAGTGCGAAATGCCCTTGAACCACAGTGGGAAGCCAGATTTGAAGCTATTTCTTACGGGTTTCGTCCTAAGCGAAGTACCCATGATGCCATACGAAGCATTTTCAATAGAATCAACGGGGGCACAAAGAAGAAATGGATATTTGAAGGAGATTTTCAGGGCTGTTTTGATCATCTCAACCATGAGTGGATACTCAAACAAACTTCTTACTTCCCCGGAAGAAAACTATTGAAGCGATGGCTCAAGATGGGATACATGGAGCAAAGCTTTTTCGCGGAAACGCAAGAAGGTACTCCGCAAGGAGGAATTATCTCGCCACTTCTCGCTAACATTGCCCTTCATGGAATGGAAGAAACCTTGGGAATTACTTACAAGAAAAACTATAAAGCTAATGATAGTTATATTATGAATCCTGCTTGCAAATTTACCCTTATCCGTTACGCAGATGATTTTGTGGTCTTAACGGAGACAAAAGAACAAGCACTCTCTGTATATATGAGACTTCGTCCCTACTTAAAGGACAGGGGATTGGAATTAAGCCCTGAAAAGACGAAGGTTACACATATTGAGGAAGGATTTGAGTTCCTAGGATTCTTGATTCGGCAGTACCAAACTGAACAGGGGAATAAACTGTTCATCAAACCAAGTAAGGGCAGTAGACAGAAAGCGAAGAAGAAAATTGGAGATACTTTACGTGTCATGAGGGGTCAACCCATCGGAGAAATCATCCGAGTGCTTAATCCTATTATCAGAGGATACGGGCAATACTGGAAACATGTCGTTTCTAAGAAAATCTTTGGTACAATGGATAGCTATATCTATTGGAGAATCGGCAAACATCTTCGACAGCTCCATCCAAAGAAGTCGTGGAAATGGATATATGCAAGATATTACAGGCATCCACATCATGGTGGAAATGCTTGGACACCAACCTGCCCGAAAACAAATATCCAACTCTTACATATGTCATGGATTAAGATTGAGAGACACAACATGGTGAAATTCAAAAATAGTCCTGATGACCCAACATTGAAAGAATACTGGGAAAAAAGAGACCGTAAGGTATTTGATACGGAAAACACGATGGATAGAATGAAGCTGGCTAGAAAACAAGGTTACCGCTGCGCTATCTGCAAAACTCCACTACAAAACGGGGAAAAGGTAGTCGTAAAAGACATGCCTGTTCCGCAACACCTCATATTGTCTAATTTAAACTTAAAATTAGTTCACTTACCTTGCCTATACTAAAGGGACTGAAATCGGATAAAAAGAAGGCTTGAGCCGTATGATGGGAAACTGTCACGTACGGTTCTGAGGGGAGTTGGGGGCAGCGATGCCCCCCGCTTACCCGACTAAATAAGCTGCCTATATGGGCAGCTTATTTTATTTTTGGCTTAGCGTGGTTTTTTCCGAAATGCTGGCTATACCAATAATAGATTTAATTTAAGGTTTACAAACTATTAATCAAAGAAATTGTTCAATTCCTTACTCATTACGTTCGATGTTTTTTGCTTAGGTTTCTCAATTTTATTAACCAGCGACTGCGTAGTATTTTTCTTATTTTTTTGCTGAGATCTTAAGTGCTCTTGACGCTCTTTGTAGCTCATACGTTTATGTTCTGGTTGCTTCTCATCATTTTTCGAATGCTCTTCTCTATTTTTTTCTAAGTTTTCTTGTACCGTAATACTAATAGATTCGTAAACTTTTGCTACATCTTCATCTAGCTTGTTTTCTTCGGTATGATTAAGCATTTCTTCAACTGGAACCGTGTTGATTTCTACATGTGTTTCTTCTGCCTCTGTTATTGTAACGGGAGGTCCATCAGATGGGAATTCTTCAAACAGTGTTTCGGTCTCATCAGGAATCACGGAATGAATAATGGAATCTTTATTCCAATCTTGCTCTAACATAGTAATAGATAATTCTTTGTTTAGTTCTGCTACCTCCATGTTTATTTCATAGCATTCTTCCATAGGAGGTAATTCTATATCTATGGTTTCTTTAATATCTTCTTTCACGACCGGTTCTTTTATTTCAGAGCTTATACTTTCTACATGTGTTTCTTCTGCTATAACAGGCAGTTCACCATTTCGTTGTAAGGCATCTATTAATCTCGATGCACGTGTATAACTAATTTTAAACGTGTCTTGTAGTACAGATATAGAGATACTTCCCGCTTCATTCACAAAACTTAAAACATCTTCGTATAGAATATCCTTAAAGGAGCTAGTTTCCTCTTGTTCGATTTCTTCGCCTTCAATTGGAATTGCTACTTCCGGTGAAATAGTATTGTCAGGTGAATGAGTAGTAATAACACTTGTTTCTTCTGATGTACTACTATTATTTGAAATTAATACTTTACGAGGACCATCCCCTGTGTAAGAACTTACAACTAGATTTTGTTCTAACTTCTCAATATATTGCATAGATTTCATATAGCTAATCTTGAATTTTCTTTGCAGAAGAGATGGCGAGACTTGTTGTGATTCGATAATAAATTCCTTAATATCTTCATACAACTTATTTTCAACTTCATCATCAACATTCCCCTGCTGGTTCATTGCTGCGGGATCATTAGGTAAGGTTTCATTTTGAGACTTGTTTCCCTTATAATCCTCCAATGATACAATGTGTTGATGCTCCTCGTTTGTTTCCATGGAGTTATTCTGTTCAATCTCACCTTCTCGGATAGGTGGTAATGGTTGTATTTTCTTCATGTTTTCTGCATCTACATGCTTCATAGGATTAGCTTTTTCTATAGATTCATTAATAAGGCGAAGACGCTCATTTTCCCAATATTCACCTGTTTTTGTATCTACTTGAATAATTGCTTGGGCAAATTCCTCTTTTGGTACAAAGTTACTTGTGATTTGTTGTACAGGTTGCACATGATTATCTTGTACGATACGAGCAGCACAGATGAATGCCCCTTGTGCCATGATATCTCCTGGTGACATAACAACTTCTTTCGTTTTTTGATAGGTTGATCCTAGTCGACTTACTGGATTCTCTTGCATAGGAGAAATGCCCTGTTCGGATTCTGCCTCTTTAAATTCCTCTTTCTCACCAAACATGTCAGAGAAAATTTTTGCATCATATGGTGTTACATCTCCAAATATCATTTTGTTACGGAATGAACCTAGTAAAGTAAACATGTATTGCTCTGTGAAGTCGAGAGCTAATTGCGATAGTGTTTGGCTAGCGATTGTTAAAATTACTTTATATTTACGAGATTGTGCAGGGAATTCTTTAAACGGCCGCACAACGTAATCCGGAAACTCATCGACAATAATATGATGGTAAGGTGAGACGTTTGGATCTCTACGGAATACTGCATTTTGCATACTTAACAATACAAATTTTCCTAATACGTTTGAAAGGTCTGCTAATTCTCCTTTTGCCGTATTGACTAACAAAATCCCACCCTGCTCTAAATGAACATCGAAATCAAAATCGGATTTTCCAAATAAAACACGTCGTATTAAAACGTTTGAAGCTAAATCTTTTAATATGTTGCGTAAACCTTTTACATATTCTTCTTCTCTGTCATAATGCATTGGTTGTCCGCGGTATTTTCCTGATTTATAAACCGCTGGTTCACCTTGAAAATCCATTTTTTCACGAATAGTATTATCAAACCATTCATCAATACCTTTTATAATTTTATATTCGTTTTTTTGGTCACGTGAAGCATCCCCACTTTGAACAAAATCATATAACTTTTCAACTTGTACTTTTAATAGTTTATGCATACGATGGACACGTTCTACATCATCATACATCTCAATTAAATCGTCAAAGGTTACATCTTTTTGTGGGTTGTGTAGCTTTAGTAAATAAATATGTTGCTTGAGGTGGTTACGCTGCGCTTGTTCAAAGAATGCATTGTTAGATTCAGACAAACCTTGAATAACCATTGCAAAAACCTCTGCTACTTTATCTACTGGTCCTCGTAGAATGTTTATATTTTTGGTATCAGGATTTGTTGGATCAATGTAGTAAACTGCACTTTCAGGTATTTTATGTGCTTGCACTAACTTAAAAACCTTTTGACATAAATCATTACTCGGTTCGATAACAGTCACACCATTTAAAAATGTTCCTTTTACTTCTTCTGTATGATAATCCTTCTTTTTAAAGACATTTATGAACTTATTGATAAAACGTGCCATCCAATGTAAATCTTGATTAATCATGGGAATAATTAAACTAGATGTTTTACCAGAACCAATAGGACCAATAATAATACAATTTAACGTTCTATCTTTCCCCTTAATACGAACCATCTCTTTATGCTCAATATGCGGACCAATTTCTACATCAGGATATATTTGTTCTTCTTGGCTATTAAACCATTTTTGTAATTTGTGATTTTTATATTCGTATTTTTGTACCCACTTTAATATCTCTTCTCGGTAACGAACTATATGCCCACTATACCAAAGGGTAAACAAAATCATGAATACTGTTGGTAAAAATACAAAAATCATAGTGAGTGTGTGAAAATTGCCTGTTAAGACATGACCTAAGGCTTCATACTCACCAAAATTAAGATGTTTTGATTTATCCGTTAGATAAGGAATAACCTTTGCATGGATCGGAGCAGTTGCAAACCATAAAAATTGAATATCAACCGCAAAGTGAGAAGCAACCAAGATTATTAATTTCCCATTATTCACATGTAAAGCTGGAATACGGCTGTAAAACCTAAAGCTAAATTCTCCTAACAGTAAAGAAAAGAACATTAAAATAAGCGGTACATATGTAATTTCTATAGGATAAGACGGTGGTTCAAATGCATAGTAGAGTAACTTGATGTAGTTTACTAAACCGAAACCAAATGAAAGAATAAATCCGCTAATTAAACCGATTGTAGTAAATAACGGTAATCGTTGTTTAAATGTCTCCATATAGGCTCACCTACTTCTTACAGATATAGTTGAGCTTTATGTTTAAACTGGAATCGATTATTGAATTCTGGTTGGAATAGTTCCTTTGATTTTTCGAGAAAGAATTTTGCTGCATCTTCAGTTTGTTTTAAATATAAATCAATACTCTCTCTTTCACAGAGTTGATTGTATTCTTCTTGAGAAAGTACCGCGATATTTACCTCGATTTTTTTATCCGTTGCTGTTTCAATTATGACATCGTACCAATAGAAATTTGGTTTCCCTGGAATTTGGATATCTTGTAGAGAAACACTAAACGTTGCTCCCTCTTCTGTAATATGATTAAGGACTAGTTCCGGGTTTTTAAATGCTTCTCTAGCAGAGAGCACTCCCCCAGTAGTAGTTGCATATTGTAAATCCATTTTGATTTTCCACCTTTCTCCATATAAAAAAAGGCAAGCGACACCCACTGTAAAAACAGCGTGTGTCGCTTGCCTTGATTTCATATGTTCTGATTTGATTGTAGTTTTTGTGTTTAGTTCAAACGTAATTCTATCACCTTAAATAATAAAAATCAATAAAATTGTATAAAAGTATATAAAAAATTAGCGATTAATATAATTCAACAAGTTTGCGTCTTTTCGGATGTACGTTATTTGCAGTACGTGCCATGATCTGTTCATCCGCTTCGATAGTAACGTCTTCATTTTGGAGGGATAGCAGTAATACGTTGTCATAAGTGTCCATTAAAAGTATATCTCTAGCCTTTTTGCGCTTTGGATAAATCACAACAAGTGGCACTCCTTCATCACCTTCTCTTCTTGAAAACACAACATCGTCTACTCTAGCAATCATTCGGTAATCATTTTCATTCCCAAAAATAAAGAAGAAATCTTGCATTGCATCTTTATCTCTCTTATAAGTTCGTCTAAGACCACCATCTATTTTCTCTTTAAATGTTTGAACTGTTTCAACAAATGCATAGCGCCAATCGGCATCTCCTACTGTACGTTGAGATAAGGGTAAGAGAATATCTTGTTCAAAGTTTTGATTATCATCTATTCCTAGAAGAATATCTGAAATAACATCTCCAGCTTCTTTCAAAGAGCAGATGTGTATATTTAGGTTTGGTAGATTCATTAAATGTTCATGATATTCTCGCATAGAAAATAAGAGATTCTTCATACGTACGTATGGAGGTTCTGCATCTTCTGCAAGGAACATCGACTTGTCATACATAACAAAAACAACAGTTATATTTTTAGTGTTTTTTTGTGCATATTCAATATACTTCCCCACCTTTTCAACTAAGGTAGCATTGGTTTCTTTGCACATATCCATTTCAATGTAAATATTTTTGTCTTTATATGAAATGTGTTCATCAGGAATTAGAAGTAACCCTGCATCTTCAATTTCTGTTTTCTTTTGTTTTTGATGATATGAGCGAATATCTAACTCGCATAATATTTTATTCGTATTGGTCTTTTTCGACACTTCCAAAAGTGTGCGTACTAATATTTCTCTTGAGCAGAGTGTATGTAGTGAGATTGAAGAAGAATATCTACGTTTTGAAGATCCTGCAGGAATCCTTCCTAATTCTTGAAGGTAATCAACCATTCTATCTTTTAAGGAGAATGTCGCACGTCTGGTTATACTATCATCTCTTTTATCAATTTTTTTAGTCAGGATAGCACCATATTTTGAAAAACGATTAAGTTTCGTAAACACACTATCCTCAGAAAAATCTCTACCCTCAAATGCACTATAAAGCTGTGTAATTTGTCGTGTAGTAAGATGCCTTTTGTAATATAAAAATGTAAATACAAATATATCGGCCTCTTTTAAACGAAAAGATTTCTGTGTACCTTTGCTTGTATATTTATACGTTGTACTTTTCATTATATGCAACTCCATAACTCGAATATATTTTCAATAAATAACAACCATTTCTATATATCTTATTACAGCAAAATTTAGTTGTAAATTATTAAAAGTTTAAGCTGAATTTGCGCTAATCTAGATACTAAAACTCGTACGCTGAAGTTTGGATTACTTCTCTTCCTAAAAATTCGCTAGAAACATTGATTTATATAGTCTTTCGGTTCTTTTAAATTTGTTCGGACGGAAGACATGTTTTAACCGAACATTTTTTTTAAGGTTCAAGTATTGGAATAAAATCGTTAGGACGGCCTAACAATTTATTTAAACAATCACATTATATAAAGACATGTTACACATACAGAAAATATAATAGATTAATCACTTGTGCATTGTAGTTTCTTTTTGCTATTGAAATAGAAAAAGACCGACAAAATTATATTTGTCGGTCTTTTGTTTAGAATGATAATTTCTTCTTTGCTGGTTGTGAATCATCAGCAACTTCTACTTCAGGTTCAGCACCAAAATTCAATTTTTTCTTTTTAGGTTTTTCTTCTTGTACTGAATCATCAAATGCAAAAAGTTTATTTAAAACAGCATTGGATTTCTTAGAATTAGCTTGCTCACGTTCTTCTTTAATTCTCGTAATCTCATCAATAATATCACTTACACGTTTTGGCAGTGGTAGTCCTGCAACAACTGAATAGAATTTTACTATATCCTCTTCTTTTTTTGTTGTATGTTTATTAACATATGGAGCTATAGGACGTTCATCTACATATGGAGTTCTTTCTTTTAAGAAGTTTTCCATTTGGTTAAGGAAAGAGAAGTTATATAATCGACCTGCTCGTAGCGGCGATGTAACGATAGATAGTGCGCTTTTTTTAGCACTTTCTAGCTCTTCTCTTTCTGTATCGTATAAAACACCTTTTTCTAGTGCGTTCCCTAATTGAGTCAAGTAACCTAGCGGGTTTTCAGTATCTAATTGATTTGATTTTAGTTCTAGTTTTGCTAATGATAAAACGCCTGGTGTATTAATTACTTGAGCAAACTCACTCGCATCAAAATGTGTATCTGAAAACGGTGTAAATGATGAAGTAACTAGGTTAATCTCATGTAATGCATCAGCAATATATTTGTTACTATAGCTAGTATATTCGTTTGCTAAAGCACTTGGATTTTCCTCTTCAAATTTTCTATATAGTTTAGCGTTATCTATTAATACAATTGAGCCAAAAGCTTCTTGGTTCATAGCAATACTACGAATGCGTGAAGTTGCGTTTTCTAATACTTTTAAAGCCTCAGCATCACGTGGTAAAGTCAGTAACAATCCAAAATTGTAATCATGTTCATATAGCATTTCAATAGCCTTTAATAGAGCTCCAGTTCCTGTTCCTCCACCTAGACCACACGTAATCCAAATAAAATCACGATCTTCAAATTCCTGTTTTACCGCTTCGAAAATCTTTGTTTCATGCTTTACAAATGCTTCTTCACCAACCTGTGGATTACGAGCTGCACCCTGTTCATATCCTTCTAACTGTATTTTACGGACGTTCCCTGTGTTTTTAATCTCAATTTTATTAAAATCTTGACTATTTGTATTAACAAGAATCGCACGATATGGGTATTTGTTATTTTTAATTTGTGTTTCTTTATTTGCGCACTCTGCTGCGATTGCACATCCACCCATACCTAGTCCTAAGAATCCAAATTTCAAACTAATATTTCCTAGGCTTTCGATTTCTGAAAAATTGCCTGCCATATGTATATCCTCCTCAAATATATATTTTAGTTGTTTTTCTCAACTCGTTTTTCCAGTTCCTTAATTAAAACATTTCCTAGATCTGTTACGTCATAAATTCGAACACGTCCTATTGCTTTGAAAGATATTAACCCTGCTCCTTCAAGTCTTGCAGTCATAATATCTAAAGCATATCGCGATGGAAGTATTTTTTTACCCTCATAATCTTTTTCATTCTCAATTTGATAGTCTTTATGATATTGGTTGATATAATCCCATAACTTTTCTTTGTTCATTGCGCCCTCGGCGTATAGCACACGTAAAGCCCAAATCCCATCATTTAAATTCTCACAAAGTACATCAATAATTTCACTACTACTCATTGATATATTAGACAATAATTTCACACCACCTTTAATAAATAATAAATTTTATCTATATGTACAAAAAGACAAGATAATCATACGGAATTTAATACCGTTATAAAAGCCGTAGATACTTCGGCATATATTTCCGAAGTATCGTATGTACTAACTATAATACATCTACGGATGATAATCAAGAACCTTATTAAATCAATACTTTAAATACTCCCGTAATAATTACCGTAATTAATATTTTAATTGTTACGCATTTATTGCGGTAATAAACGCTGTAATGAATACGTAATGATTATAAAAGATGCATCTTAATAAATGAAAATCCATATAAAATTTATAGTTCGATTCACAGAATTTCGAGGTGGTTTTGTTCATAATCAAGTATTAATCACGCTCACCCGACTAATCACCGCTCGATAACATAGGTACTATTGGTATGCAGCTAAATAAATGAGCAGTGAATGATTGAGTGATCAGGTATAAAAGTTGATGATATTTTATGTAATCTACAAAGGGGTTCTTTTAGTTTCTATAGAATTTTTATATAATGTATTATAGGACAGGCATCATATAGTTAGGTGGTGAGCAAATGATTGATGAACAGTTAAGCGATGGTTATTATCGCGTATCTGAAGTAGCAACCATGCTTGATATTCCTGAAAGTACTCTTCGTAGATGGTTGAATGATTTCGATGAGTACTTGAACATAAAAAAAGAACGCCAACTTAAATATGTTCATGAGGATAGTATTGATACAGTAAAAAAGATTAAACATTATTATTCTGAGTCAAAGAAAAAGCACGAAATTGTTGGGCTTTTAGATATGGATCCGACGGTTATTCGCAATGTTTATGCTGAAGATGTTGACGGTGATGGTGAACCAAAAGAAACTTCATTAGTTAAAGCACAACAGGTCAATCCAGACTTTATAGAAGCTTTGACGGAAAAGATTACTGAGGAAGTTACAGCTAAAGTGACTGAAGAATTAACAAAACAAAATATGGAATTCTTCGCTGCGGTGGCTAAACAAAGTCAGGATAATTTCGATAGAATCAATAAGCGATTAGAGGAACGTGACGAAAAGTTAATGAGTACTATACGATTAATTCAAGAACAAAAAAGTGCTAATGCTCAGCGACAAGAGAATACTGAACAAAAAGGCGGCTTTTTCTCTAAGCTTTTTGGAAGAAAATAAAAAGGCTATCATTTGATAGTCTTTTTATTTTGCTTATTCTTAATATCATTTCAAAAGCTTAGTTCATTGATAATCAATATGATTCATTCACAACTATTGTTTTAAACTTATAATAATCATAGCACTTAGATATATTTTGCTTTGTTATTTTAATATACAAAGAGTTTTCTAATTCTATTTCTTCCAATCTGTGAACTACTCGCCACTTAACGTCCTAATGGACTGTTTGAAGTGGTGGCTTCTCGGTTAGTCGTTACTTTTGATAGCTAACGAATTCGTCCTAAGACAGCCGAGCTAACTCCCTTGTTCCAAGGGTTCTTTTATTGCTATCTATGCTAACACCAATAGGCGTATTGCTTCATTTTTGATATTGATAGCTGCGTTATAATCTCTATCGATATTTACACCGCATATACAAGAATAAACTCGCTCAGACAATGACATATTTTTCACATTTCCACAACTGCTACATGTTTTTGTGGAAGGAAACCATTTGTCTATTTTCACAAGCTGTTTGCCTTGTTCATTTAGTTTATAAGCTAAGAAAGAAGTGAACATACCCCAAGCATTATCAGCGACGCTTTTTCCAAAATGAAGTGCTTGCGATATTCCCTTCATATTTAGATCTTCAATAGCTACAACATCAAAATGAGTAGCTAACTCTTTAGACTTATGATGAAGGAAGTTCTTACGTTGATTCGTTACTTTTTCATGTAACTTAGCTACACGGATACGTTGTTTATTCCAACGAATAGAACCTTTTGTTCTTCTTGATAATACTCGTTGCGCCTTTGCTAATCTGTCTAACATTTCATGATAGAACTTAGGATAATTGGCTCTCTCATCCTCAGAACTGACGTATAATTGATCCATCGCAAAGTCTAATCCAACAACTGATTCTACTTCTTTTTGTAGAATCTCTTTTTCGTATTCAGTCAAAATGGACACATAGTATTTACCAGTAGGTGTCATAGAAATCGTACATGACTTGATTATATGGTCTTGTGGTATTTCTCTATGCTGTTTGATACGTACCATTTTCAGTTTTGGCAATTTGATATGACCGTTAAGCAACATAATATTTCCGTTCACTACATTCGTTGTATAAGACTTTCTGTCTTTTTTGCTTTTGAATGTTGGGAAGTCATTTTGACCACGAAAGAAATTTTTATAGGCAGTTTGCAAGTTTAGTTGAGCATTTGCCAAAGCTAATGAATCCACTTCTTTTAACCACTCAAATTCTGCTTTGTATTTCGCAGGAGTGGGAAGCTTTTGTTTCTTTAGTTGATCCTTATCATCTTTATGTTTTTCATACGCTTCTTTCCGTTCAGCTAACATTCTGTTATACACGAAACGTACACAACCGAAGGTTTTACGCATAAGATGTGCTTGGTCTTCTGTTGGATACAAACGGAATTTATATGCTTTATTCTGCTTTGTCATATCATTTCACCTCACTTTTCACTTTGATTTTCAATATATGTTTTTACTACGTCTATTGATGAACCACCAGTAGTTAGTAAGCAAAAACCTCTTGACCAAAACATCTCTTTCAATAGTTTCATTCTACTTAATTAGTAGTATGAAACTATTTTTATATTAATCATAAAAAAAACAGTTTATTCTTATTCAAAACTTACATCTGCACTCGATCACTCAACCATTCGCTAATCATTTATTCTAAAATAACAATATGATTGACTGGTGATTAATTGACTGATTACAAATCGGCATAATGAAATGGAATCAACCAATCAATCACCGCTCAACTTATATAAGAAAATAACAGTATTAAAACACGAGTGACTGGTGGTTAGTTGGGTGATTCGAGGTGTAGATAATGAAAATGTGCCATTAATGCGCTTTATCGATGATATTTTGTTAATTGAGCGACAATCAGGCAGTTGATCAGAGGCTATTTAAGTTATTCTTGCTTATTGTGAATTGACTTTTGATTGAGCGGCGCTCAACGAGGTGTTTGAGTGGTGGTTATTTATACATAGTCAGTTAGCAAAGATCATGCTTTCGAAAAAATCACCTTGCAACCATGGAAAAAACTATATATGATGTAGTTACTTTAATATTTTTGTATTTTTTTAGATACAAATTCATTAATAATAAAATATTTATATAATAAAAAATAAAATATAATAAAGCAAAAAAAGGTTCATCAGCCCAATGAAATAGCGCCAACTACTTCATTGTGGTACACCGCACAAAATCCCAAAAAGAAATGTAACAACGACTGCGGTAAACAAAGCCAATAAACCTTTTTATTTTGCATGAAATTATAAGATAATTTTACTGTATCTTATGTATTTGTGCAACTTAAAAAGGGGATTTCTTGCGTAATTTTAGGCATTGTTTACCGTTGTTATACAAGTATTACTCTTTTAAGAGAGTAGTATCTTTGTATCCGTGGTATGACAGTGCCTTTTTCTGCTCTTTCGAAAGGAGTTAGCAACATTATGCATACGCAAATGGCTTTTTCCCAACAGAACTTTAAAGTTCATGGGGTTAAATTTTTTAATGGACTATTAAACATCGTAAAACTAGAGAATGAAAGAAAAGAGTTACCATCTTCAGCTTTAGCTACTTATATCTTGCTTCACTTTGAATGCAATGATATAGGAATGCTACCACGTGAATTTCAAATAATGGATCTTGCTAAGAAAAGTGGGATTCCCTACACAACAATTTATACAGGGTTTCAAGTTTGTTTGGAGCGTAGACTCGTAAAAGAAACACCTGTTGGAAATCGTACTGTATATGAAATTGTAGATTATGCGTTGTATAATCACACTACTGCAGAAACTGCAAACATGACAGGTATATCGCTATCGTATTTCCGTATACCATTTCACCTAATTCAAACAACGATAATGAGTAGTCTAGTAAAGGCTCGTGATAATAGAGGGATTATATTCCTTTTAGATTTAATCAATACTTTTTCAAGAAAAGTGGGTATGGAACATTATAAACATAAAATTGAGGAGTTTCAGATTACAAGAAAGATGTCTTCCTTGAAAAAGAGATTAAATCGTAATGCAAAGAAAGTAAGACAATACATAGAAATTATTAACCCCATTGTGCAATTTACTGCAATCGATTCTAAAGAGAAGAAATCTAATGAAACAAGAATTACAAGTGTAAGAAAACAGGTAAAACAAATCATCATTGAGAAGTTCAACGTGGTATTTTCTTCGAACTGCGTAATTGAGAATGATAAAAAAGAATTACATAGACCAGTAGCAAAGTGCAGAAAAGAAGCGGTGTCTCGTTTAAAACACATGGGACAGGCCTTACGAAAAAAAGATAAAGAAAATATAATGACCGCATTTAGACAAGAGATTGTTGATATCGCAATCTATTTACCAACAAAACAAAAACAAAGTGAATTACTAATTTACGCAATGACTTATGCATTAGATCAAGTTGAAAGTTGTATGAAAGAGCAAGAAATATTCTCTATACCAGCATTTATGCGTGTACAGTTTAGAGAGTCCTGGATAGGTTTTAAGGAAAGAAACTTGTCTACAGGGGAAAGGCACGATGCAATGATAAATTATCATAAGAAAAATGGTGTTTATCCGGAATTCATTTAATTTTTTTTAAAAAAATATACGGCAGCCCTTGTTAAAAAATCACTTAAAAGCAAGGGTTATTTGGCATGTTCTTTAATTTGAAGACATGCTTTTTTATTTAGGAAAATATACCTATTAGCATTTTTACGGAAGCATATAATCGATTTACGTTATGTTTGGTTACGATTCAGTATGTTTATAATTCGATTCAATACTTGTGGTTATCTTAGTAATATGATTCTAACCTTGTGAATTCTTAGTAATATGGTATTTAACTTCTTAATTTGTGATTTCTATGATGTAGAGCTTGTATGTATTGGGGATATTACGATAGTGAATTTAGCTTTATATCCAGGAACGTATGTAATACAAGGCTTTAGAGGTATTTGCTGAATCTCTTTATAATTAATAATTGAGTTTAGTTATATATATTTCTTGTTGGTTTTATATAAAATACTTGTGATTATTTATATTTAATTACTTGTATTTTTTTAGATTAAATACATAGAAAAATAGAAAGAAGGAATAAATATAAGTTTACAAGGAGGTAATTAATCTATTGACTTTTAAAATTCATAGAGGTATTCTTATACGTGAACAACAATTAACTAAGAGAAATATACAAATTAATAGATTTAATTTCTAGCTAAACGGACACACCGAAGGCACATAACCTGCCATCGGTGTGTCTTTTTTTGTATAAATAACAATAAAAAGGGAGAATTTGAAGCTATGAATGAAATTGTGAACATGAGTAAAGAACGATTTACAAAGTATTGTGAGGACAATGCAGCATTTGAAGAGGATATTAGTCGTATTATTAATCACTACTTTTTATTACTAGGGAATAAGGCAAATATCTTACAGGAAAGAGAATTTAATAACGAAATTGAAGAAAAAACGTTTAAAAATAATGTGAAACGTTTTGAAACTCTATTCCCTGCAGCTGTTAAGAATGCATTTTTAAAAGGATATCAATTATGCCTTGAGTTTATAAATCATCCTGAAACACAAATTCCTGAGAATCTATATACTGATCCGAATTTTATAAAAGATATTCCTTTTGCCTTAGCAAATGCATCTGAATATGAATTGTATGAAATCATTCGTACAGATGAAACACAGGAATTTAGTGTGTTTGCTATCCGAACATATGAGGGGATCCGTCCATTGTTAGAACAAGTATTTTGTGAAGTTGCATTCACTGGTGCTGAATATGCTTTTGAACATGAGCGATTGGAAAAAGGACTTGAATTAAAGAAAGGTAATAGTACCTCGTTAACCAAAGTTCCTGTAGATCGTCTTTTCGCTATTACGCCTTCTGTTAATGGAGTTGTTGTACATGCGGAAGAACATTGCGAGATTTGGAATTTAAATTGGAATAGCAAAGTAACAATCGATAATCCTTTTGTTGAGCTTGCTGAGGTTACATTTGTTCATCAAACAAAGGATATGATTCAAAAAAATATTGAAGATGGTGTTTTATACTACAGCATTCTTTATCTTGGTACACCTTTACATGAGATACAAGAACGATTAGAAATACGAGTAAAACTAAATTCTGATTTTGGAGCTCCACGTCCAATGGAACAAGTTGAAATTGAGTATATTCTGAATGAGATTATTGGGAAGGTTCATCTTGAGGCACAAATTCCAATTGAAAACATGATTTTAATCCAACGTTAGATTTTGTAGGAGGTTAACTATGGTGAAAAAAATCGTTTTAGCTATTAGCGATACTGTATATACGGCATATTTACGTGAGGATTTTATTGGTGCGGGATTTGAAGTAGCTGATAGTGATGTGATGCATATCAAGTATCTAGATGAAATTCTAGATACAGAACAACCCGATATTCTATGTATTAATGACAAACGATTAAATATTGATGCAGGGCATGAAGAGAAACGTGAGTTGATTATCTTACAGAAATTAAGAGATATTCGTTTTAATCGAGATATTCGTATTGTGGTATTTACAGAGCGTGAAAATGATGATGAATTTTTGGCGAAACTAATTTATCTAGGTATCTATGACATTTTTAACTCTCGTAAAATTGATATTGATAATAAAGTTATCCCGCAGCTACTACAGGAGTCGGATATTAAAAATGTAGCGGAAATTGTAGGAGCAAGCCAGGCACCACAACAAACAAAGTTGCCCGAAGTTCCTGTTGATGAGGAAGATGGCAACAATGAACCTTCCTCTAATTCTAAAAAACTATTTAAAAACAAACAAAAGCGTAAGTCAGTTCCAGATGACACGCCAAAAGCACCTATTATAAAAAAACAATATAAGTTGGCCTTTGAGCCGGTATATGAAAAACAAATAGGTATTGCTATTCCGAGAAGAACAATTGTTGTGGCCAGCATGAACAGAAGAAGTGGTTCAACTTTTGTTTCTCATCTTTTATCTGCTTATTTAAATGAACTACAGATTGATGTGAATTATATAGAAAATCTATATGATGATGGTTATACGTATCCTTTATTAAAGGGATATACAGAAGCACCAGAAAACTATCGTAGTGAATTTATGTTGCAACGGTATAAAGAGATGTTACAGAAGGAATCTGATATATTATCAATTCCAAAATGGAAGCAAGGAAGAGTAAATTATATCGTAAAGAATCCTATAGTGGACCAAGAGCTGAAAAACGAAACAGAGCAGGACTTTGACCATTTTATTAAGGTATTATTGGCTAACCAAGAAGCGCCTATATCTATTATTGATGCGGGGTACGATTGGGATAAAGATTTATACCATGAAATATGCGAAATGGCAGATTATATCTTCTTTGTAGCAGAACCAGATCTGCATCAATTGCTAAAGATAGCACATCCTCTTACACAAAAGGAGAGAAAGCTTGTTTCGTACTTAGCTTTAGAGAAAACGAGGATCATTGGGAATAAGTTTTCTCCTGCACTTTTAAAGCATGAAGTAGTAGAAGAATGTTTTGGAGATAAGTTATTAACTGCTTTAGCACCATATGTGATAGAAGATGTATTTGAATCACAATTAAATAGTAATACATTACTATCTAGTCGGAACTATTATAAAGAGATAGAAGGAATAATGAAGGAAATAGCAGGGTTATTGCTACCAAACCAATTGTTGAATCAAAAGAAAAGTTCTATTTTAAGTGGATTTCGATTCCGAAAGTTTGATAATTAAGGGGGTGTGAAAAGGGATGCAAAAATTTATTATAGGCGCCGCCTCATTATTATTATGTGTTGGCTGTTTATTCTTAATGACGGATATGATTATTGGTGATACAACACACACAGATAATAAGTCTGCATTAGAACGTGCTGGTAGTACAGCAATGGATAAAGCTGTAAAAGTAGGTGTTTTACGAGCGCAAGAAGAAATTGCTATTGAACCAGAAATCGCAAAGAAAGAATTTGAAAAGTCTTATAAACAAAATGCAACATTTAAGGATCCGGCATCAAAACGAGAGTTTTCTGTACACGCTGTACATGAGCAACCTGCAATGATTGCGGTTGAAGGAGAGGCGGAAGCTGCTAGTTATACGAAACAATTTGATGAAAAGAAAGGTAACATTAAGAGTAACGCAAAACACATATTTATTTATGAAGCAGATTCTGACAACAAGAAAGCTGGAGGAAACGTGAAATAAATAAGAAAAAGTAGGTGTGTAAGAAATGCAAAATACAGTAACAACAGCGCTTTTTCTAACGCTTTCTTTATTATTGATAACTCTTATACCAGAAGGTGTATTGTATGGAATGCAGTTAGTAAAGGCACATGATTTTGCTTCTAGTACAGTAGAGTTAGCAGAACAAACAGGTGGTTTTCAGTACACATATGAAGGGAAAAACGTAAATCTAATTCCTGATATAGAGAAGAAAATGAAAGAGCAGAATATGGATGGATGGAAATATGAATATACTAAAGGGCGCGTAGATCATAATCAGCCATTAAATTTTAAGATAAAAGCTGAACATCACTTCTTTATTTTTAAAATGATAGGGATTGATAGTGTGAAAGCACCAATTTGGGCTAATAAAGATGGAATGGGACAAATCTATTTCCGTTGAAAATATCAATATGTATAAAAAGAGGTAAAAACTATACTGAAAAGTGTAGTTTTTTTACTAGAAATAAATATATAAAAATACTTTACAAGCCTATTTTAATATGGTAATATTTTCCATATAGAACAGCGGTTATAAAAAAACGCTAATTAATAAATTTATATGTTAAAGTATCTGGATTTTATATTTAAATTCGGTACAATAAAGGAATCTATAAAAAAACTAATATACTTGGAGGAACAAACAATGGCTAACAAATTTTTAAAAACAGCAACAGCATTAACAATTATGGGTACATCATTACTAGGAGCAGGAGCATTTACTGCTAAGGCTGATAACACAGACTCATTAAAATTCAGTGATGTTCCAGCAAATCACTGGTCTACAAAAGCAATTTATGATTTAACAAATCGTAAAGTAGTACAAGGATACGGAAATAATATCTTTGGTTTTGGTGACAACGTAACTCGTGGGCAAGTTGCTCGTATGATTTATATGTACGTTAAACCAGCAGATGCAGATGCTAGCTTCAAAAATCCATTTACAGATATTAGAGGACACATGTTTGAAAAAGAAATTAGAGCACTTGCTAAAGCAGGTCTAGTAAATGGTTATGGTGAAGGGAAATTCGGTCCAGATAATGTCTTAACTCGTGAACAAATGGCGCAAGTACTTACAAATGCTTTCAAGTTCAAAGCTACTAAGACAACTTCCTTTACTGATATTGATAAAAACTCATGGGCATTAAAAGCAATTAGTGCATTAGAAGAAAATGGCGTTACTATTGGTACAGGAGGTAAAATGTATTCACCATATGCACATGTAACTCGTGAACAATATAGCCAGTTCTTATATAACTCTATTAATGCAGTAGAAAAAGAGACTAAGCCAGAAGTGAAGCCAGATCCAAAACCTGAAACAAAGCCAGAAGAAAAACCAGAAGTGAAACCAGATCCAAAACCTGAAACAAAACCAGAGGAAAAACCAGAAGTAAAGCCAGATCCAAAACCTGAAACAAAACCAGAGGAAAAACCAGAAGTGAAACCAGATCCAAAACCTGAAACAAAACCAGAGGAAAAACCAGAAGTGAAACCAGATCCAAAACCTGAAACAAAACCAGAGGAAAAACCAGAAGTGAAACCAGATCCAAAACCTGAAACAAAACCAGAGGAAAAACCAGAAGTGAAACCAGATCCAAAACCTGAAACAAAACCAGAGGAAAAACCTGAAACTAAGCCAGAGACAAAGCCAGAAGTACCAGCAGGCTTAGATGCTAGTTTAGCAAATGAGAAATTGGTTTATTATCCAGAAGCATTAAAAAACCCAATAGTACAGAAACAAGTATCTAGTGAAGCTCAGAGTATCATCAAAGATATTAATAGTACCTATAGTACAAGCTTAAAATATAAAGAGATTGGTGGTTCTATTGATTTATTAGATAGTAATATGTATCTACCAGAAGGTTCTATTGGAGCACAATTTTCTGTAGTTGGAAGTTCAGGTGATTTTAAAATATATTTCCTAGATAACAACAAAGCGACTGTTGAATTAGCGAAACAATGGACTACTTTACTAAGTGGCTTAAATCTAGATAAGGAAATTCAAGAAACGGTTGATGCACGAAAAATAAACAACTATGAAAAAGGAAACTATAAAATTCGCATTGGACAATCTATGGCTGATCACACAATGTATGTAGACGTTCATTCTAAATAATGATATAATAATTTATAATTATAATAAGATAAACAAATGATATGCGTGAAGGACAAACCTTACGTACCTAACCAATGGTACAGGTTTGTCCTTTTTTATGTTTTAGGGGGGGAAATAATGAAAATAAAAAGTAAACTACTGTTGGTTTGTACTTCTGTTTTATTAGCGATGCCTACAATGGTCGAGGCAAAAAATGCCGATGTACCTTTTCTGAATGGAAATGAGGATAAGTTTCTTAAGTCAAAAGATTTACAAATGCAAGGTAAATTCTATCGATTTGGAAGAGATTATGCACCACCTGGTATAGATTTAGCGTACAAAGGAGACCTTCACTATCCGGCTGTTTACAATGGTTCTTTTAGTTTTGAAAACCCACAAGCAAACTTGGTACAACGAGAAGACCTAAGTGAGCCTTATGTGCGGATTTCAAACGATGGTTATTGGAATAAGGCTGTCACAGTGGGAGATCGGATGGTTACAGAAATCGAAAGAGTGAATAATGGTGTTATATCTGATAAATATTGGGGAAATCCTAAATTTGTTTTAGATAATATAAACAGTCATGTCATTTTTAATAATACAGGTTCTGAGAATTATGGAGCATTTTACTGGATTCGTGATATAGCTTACCTTTCTGGTGGATATGCAGGTGCTGGCGGCGTAAATGGAATAAATAAATATAACCTATGGTATGTACGATCTAGTAAACCTGAAATAAAAGATTTTAAAGCTTCTAATGGTAAGAAGGATACACCTGTTAAGTTTACATTTTACGGTTTCGAGTACGTAAGTAAAGATAAAGGATATACAGAACGTGGTCCCAAACTCGATATAGGTAACCCTTATTCATCGATAGCGGGTGAACGGAATCGTGTGAAATGGCTGTTGGATATCACTAAAAATGGTGAAAAAGTGCATCATCAAGAAAATTACTTGCGCTCAACGCCACAAAAAGATAATCAAAAACCAAATGAAGGTGATGCAGGACGATTTACGAAAGAAGATATAAGGTGGCAACCTCAGATGTGTGGTCGATATACGGCAAAATTAAAAATTATTGATGGAGTTCAAAGGGACTCAAATGAGAAAACAGTTGATTTCATTGTAGATGGAAACTGTGGTACAGAAGTAACACCTAATCCAGATCCAGGTGATGAAGATGATTTTAAATATAAAATTGATTTCTCTGCTGACCGAATTGAAGGAGAAACAGCAAGAGAAGGAAAGAATATAAAAACAAGAATAGATGTATCACGTGATAATTTTAAACCGGAACGTGACCAATATAGAGCAAAGGTGAATAATAATATTAATAAATCTCAACAGGAAGTATATAGCGCTGAATCAGGTAGGGACAGTGCACAGTCTAGTTTGAGTTATTGTCGTCGTAATCCAATTCATGAGAAAGATGAAAAAGGCAATGATTACTACATTGATAGAGACTGTTCTTGGGAAGAAAATAGATTAGACGATGCTGCAAATAGGCTAGATACAGCAAGACAGAAACTAGAAAAAGAGAAAAATAAAATTAAAAAGTTAGATTCATTAGAAGCAAAATATGCAAATCCTGAAACAGTAGTCGTGCTCAAGCATAACGGACAACAAGTAGCGTCACAACAGGTAAGGTTAACTGAGGGAGAAAAGAAAACCTTGAACCTTGGCTGGCAACATAAGGGGAAAGGAACAATTCAGGCAGAAATTAACCCTGCTGGTAACCGTCTAGATATAGAAGAAACCACATACAAAAATAATCCTATTAAAACAGCTATCTATGCACCATCTCATGAAAAGGGGATGTGCGGAGTAACGAGTGTAAAAGGTGTGGTAGAAACAGTAAGTGAACGTGTGTCAAAAGAGGACACAGTGGGAGAAATGTTCTATGAAACATTAAGTGGAAGTATTGATAATTTAGAACCATCTAAGCTCCATTCGGGGTATGGTTTTTCTTATGAAGTTAATGGAAAATACAAAAATGATTGGAATACCAATTATCCAGGTGTATTTACAAAAGCAACGGCACAGTATCCATTTGCAGATGAAGGACTAAAAACAGCATATGATTTAGAGAGTGTTTCTAATAATGGCTTAACATCAAAATTCCTACCTAAAAATATGTATTTGTCTGAAGTAACAGGACATGTCTTTGATAGTAAAAGACCAACTAAGTCTTTATATTGGGATGGGAAGGAAAAAATTATTGATGGCCAACGCAAATGGTATGCGCCATTAAAAACAAAAGATGGAAAATATTCGTTCAATGTTGAAACAAACCCAGCAGGTGTGAATGAAATGAGTTTGTGCCTGACAGATGAAGTTGAAATTAAAGGTGTTGCGTACGATGATTTTAAAAAGAGAAGGGTGCTTGCGGATCTTCCATTCCCTGTGCAAACACCAGGTTGGAATTGGGTTGGAAAGGAAAATATTATTACTGATTTATCAAATTGGTACTATATGAAGAATAGAAATTAGTTAAATAGTATTGTATAATGACTTGAATCGACAAAAGTATATAATCCTTCTTGACTAGTAGCTGAATGGATAAACCAAAGGCACACCCCTTAATGGGGTGTGCCTTTTTTCATAGAAAGGGGAAATTTGAGTGGATAAAAAGAAAAAGCAGCGTGTGAGACGAGTAATTTTTCTTGGAGTAATCGCAATGATTGTATCGTTATATATTGGAAATGAATTTCAAGATCGGAATGGGACAAGTTATGCTCCTGCAGAGTATTTTGAAACAGGAACAAAATTGATTTCGTTTTAATAATAATGTCTTTATTATCAACTATCGCGGATAAATCTGCATGACATGTACAATAGTTGATGTTATAATAAGTGTAGAAGTATTATAACAATAGTTTTTGCATAAACTAAAGAAGACGAGATGCTCCAACATCTCGCCTTATGTAACTGTTACCGCAAGGTGGCTAGTTACTAAAAAAGTTTATTTTTTCTTAGAACCGCCCTTCACACGCTTGCAGGCATTTGAACCGCACCCAATTTGTTAGACAAATAACTAACAATTGGAGGTGCGGTTTTATTATGTCTAGAAAATATAAATTCGAATTAAAAAGAAATGCCGTTGAACATTATTTAAATACAAATGATTCTTTTAAAGTGACTGCCAAAAAATATCAAGTCAGTATATCGTTATTAAAAGAGTGGGTGGCACGTACTAGAGAACAAGGAATAGAGTCCTTAAACTCTAAATGTACAAGGTATGACATTCAGTTTAAAATGGAAGTATTGAATTTTATGAACAATACAGGAGCTTCGCCCCTACAAGCGGCCGCTATGTTCAACGTTCCATCTCCTCGTACCGTTAGGAAGTGGCGATCAATGCTAGAATCACAGGGGATAGATGCTCTTCGTAAAACAAGTAAGGGGTACTCCACTGTGAAGAAGAAACAGGCTATTGCACCTAAGAAAAAACAAAATATTAACTCTCAAAATGATTTACAAAAAGAAATTGAATACTTACGCATGGAAAATGCTTATTTAAAAAAGTTACACGCCTTAATTCAACAAAAACAACAATCTCTGAAAAAGACAAAGCACACATAATATATGAGTTAAGGCATGAATATAAAATTATCGACTTGATTAAAGCGGCTGAAATGGCTCGTAGTACATATTATTACTGGGTGAAACAAATGAGTCGTGAAGATAAATATAACGAGGTTAAAGAAAGTATTAAGCAGATTTTTCAGGAACACCAAGGGCGATATGGCTATAGGCGTATCACACTTGAATTACGTAATCAGGGCTATACCATTAACCACAAAACCGTCCTTCGCTTAATGAATCAATTAGGGTTAAAATCGTTGGTAAGAATCACTAAATACCGCTCTTATCGCGGGAAGGTTGGGAAGGTAGCGCCAAATGTCTTGAAGCGTGATTTCAAGGCCTCTAAGCCTAATGAAAAGTGGGTTACAGATGTTACTGAAGTTCATTTGTTTGGTGAAAAACTCTACCTATCTCCTATTCTAGACTTGTTTAATGGTGAGATTATTTCCTATAATATTGAGAAACGCCCTACATTCCTTCTAGTCGAAAGGATGTTAGATAAGGCTTTAAAATGCTTGGATAAAGAAGATACTCCTATCCTTCATTCAGATCAAGGTTGGCACTATCAAATGGATAGATATCAATATATTTTAAGAGAAAATAATATAACTCAAAGTATGTCCCGTAAGGGAAATTGCTTAGATAATGCAGTCATTGAAAATTTCTTTGGCTTATTAAAATCTGAATTACTTTATCTTAAAGATTTTGAAAGTATGGAACACTTTAGGGAAGAACTAGAGAATTATATTTATTATTACAATAATAAAAGGATTAAGGCAAAATTAAAAGGATTGCCTCCTGTAAAATACAGAATTCAATCCTTATTAGCTGCTTAAATATATGTCTAACTTTTCGGGTCCAGTTCACATTGTGGGTGGTTCTTTTCGTTTTTCGTCGCTTTTTTTGTGCTTTCTTCCAAGACGTTGATAGGTATTTACCTACTCGTTTTGCAAAAAATACAGCGACTTCTCTAGCAATTACTTTTAAAATTTCAATTGCTATCGTGAAAAGTATTTCCATGCGATCACCTCCTTTCTCCATAAAATGAAAGAGAAAGGAAAGCAACCAACCACCCTGAAATATTCAGTTACGTTATATTAATTATACCATATTTACGGGTGGGTTAATAGCTTGAAAACCTTGATATGACAATGTTTTTAAGGGTTTTTGAGGTTTGAAATCAGAGGCTTGAAATGGTAAAAATAATATTTTTTTTAGAAATGATTGACATATAACTCTATATATCATAATATTGAAATTGTAATATTAAAGAAACCAAATCCAACATTTTCATATAGACTTTAGATTAGCTAAAAGGACACACCTAAGGCGCATTATGCCATAGGTGTGTCCTTTTTTTGCGTTTAAAGGCTACATAAGGAGGAATACAAACATTGAAGCCATCTAAGTTTCAAAAGAAGCAGATTGTTGCGGTAGGTCTAGCCGCTGCAACAGTAGCGGGTATCTATGGATACAATCATTTCGCAGTAGAAAATGCTGTAAAACCAACAAAGATTGTTGTAGCCGCAAAGGATATACCTGCACATACAGAAATTAAAGAAGACATGCTAGTGGAACGAACTTTACCTGGTGATGCGATTCCCCCAAATGCATTACGTGTAAATAAAAAAGAGGTTGTAGGTAAGTGGACAAATGATGGGCAACCCATTACAGAAAATAGCTATCTCTTTAAAAACAAAGTAGTAAAGAAAGAGGAGTTACCGGACTCTGCTATTTTAAATTTGAACGATGGAGAAGTTGCTTTCCCGTTACTCGTTGATTTGGAAACAAGTTCAGGGAATAGTATTATCCCAAACACGTATGTGGACTTGTATTTCAAACAAGTTGTGAAAGAAGGGGACAATGAGAAGGTTGTCTTTGGTGGTCTGTTCCAACGTGTACGTGTGACGGCTGCAAAAGATAGCAATACAGAAGATGCATTTGTGCTAGAAAAGAAAGAATCAAAAGAGGAACAAGAAGGAAAACAAAAGCCTAAAGTAACGCGATTATACACACTGGCTGTTTCCCCTGAACAACTTCAATACTTAAATCGTGCAAAAACACTTGGAGATGTCATTCCTGTTGCAGTTGGACAAAAGGTGGAGCAAACAGGGAAAGAATTAGAACCAGCTGAAGGATTCTCACAAATATCTGATCAAAAGAACATTTTAGACTATGTAGAGAAGCATTCGACTAATCCAATTTCTAAAAATGTAAAAGAGTATGTAGCACAGTATCTGAATGAATCTAAGTAAGAAAGGGGTTATTAAGATGGAGCGGCAAACAAGAATCATTGCCTTTTATGCAACAAACGAAAATGTAGGGAAAAGCACATTAAGTATTGCGATGGCAAATGAATTAGCTCATTTAGGGAAAAAGGTGCTTTATGTTGAAGCAGACCAAGTAAGACCTAGTTTTGCGGTTGGAACTGGTCTTAGCCACGATAGTAAAAACATCTTAGAACTTGTAAGAAAAGAAAATGAATACAATCTCTCGCAATATATTTGTACCAAGCAAGATTTATTAGAGAGAAAAATGAATCCAAGGTTGATGCAAAAATTGCACGATAAGATGGATTTTCTAGTGTTTCCATCAGGTTATAACTTAGCTCAATTCCCAGAGATTCAAAACAAAGAACTGTTTGTAACGACATTTATAGAATCACTTGTAGATACAGAATACGATTCTATCATTCTATCAGTACCAACTGAATTATCTGAGGTTCTGAGTTATCCAATCCTATACCAATCAGACCTTGTAATTCATGTGTTAAACGGCAACCCTCGTGGTGCAATAGCAATTAAAAGAGAATTACAACTACTAGAAGAAGCAAAGCTAACATTGCCTCGTATGATTCATGTTTTAAATATGGGAGATGAGGATTGTGTAGAAGATATTGAAAAGCTTTCTTCCCAAAAAATTGCGGTGACAATTCCGTATGACAGGGATCGTACGAGTTATGAATGGGGGATGCAGTTTGGTTCCCCGCAAATTAATACAAAGGTCCATCACATTATGGAAGCAGCTGGTCTTGATATTCCAACCCAGCATACATCCTCTATGAAAAAGGGTCTCTTTGGTTTACGAAATTAAAAGGGAGGCAGTAGTATGTGGGGCTATTTACAGGGAAAACAAGTCGCCTTAAAGCGAAATCGAGTTGATTTATATCATTTTGGTTATATGATTCGTTCCAAATCAGCTCGAAAGTTAGGAACAACTACAGCTCAACAAATTAAAGATATCACGGATGAAATTCGTGCATTTTTAGTAAAAGACCATCGTGATATTTTAAGCGAATCTTTTATGAATAAAGAAAAGAGAGCAGCTGTAGAACAAATCATTAAAAGCTTTCTATTAAGTAATCAAGTCGTCATTTCAGATGTACCTTCTGAACAATTATTAAATATGGTATGTGATGATATTGTGGGATTTGGAATTATAGAACCTTTAAAAGAAGATCAGGATGTAACCGATATTTATATCAATGGTACAAAAGAAATTATTTACGAAAAAATTGGAGAGGGAGAGTTAACATTCCCTTACCGATTTGAGACGGAAGAAGAGGTAAAGGCTTTAGCCTATAAGATGGTAAATAGTACGTCAGAGTCATTAAATACAGCAAAACCATATGTGGACTGCGTGTTTCCCTATATCCGTATCAATATTGCTTTAGATGAACTTGGGGGACTCGGGACAACAATAACGATTCGTAAGAATGCAGATCATCTTCGTGCTTCTGAAGAGCGAATGTTATCTACTAATCAAGCGTCAAAAGAGATGTTGGGCTTTTTGGCTGCAGCCGTGAAAGCCAAAATGAATATTCTAGTCGCTGGAGCAACAGGGACAGGGAAATCAGAGTTTATGAAATTTCTTGCTTCTCATATTCCGAAAGGAAAGAAAAAAGAACGTACTCTTGTAGTAGAAGATAACCCTGAATTATATTTGCATCGAATTTTTCCAGAACATCACTTTGTTCCGATGCAATGTAGGGCATCGGAAGTAGAAGAAAATGCAATTGATTTTGATAGATTGTTAACGAATGCACTACGTCAAGGACCAAAGCGATTAATTGTAGGGGAATCGAGGGGTAAAGAAGCATTAAAAATGATTAACTTTTTCCAAACAGGCCATCCTGGCTTTACCTCTGTCCATGCAAGAAGTGCCATAGAAGCAGTCAGACGTTTAATGCTCATGTGTCTGCAAAGTGGTGCGAATATTGATGCCCAGTATTTATATGAATTAATTTCACAGACATTCGATGTGATTGTCTTTTTAGAAAAGAAAGATGATGGGAATCGTTATATTACAGAGATGATTGAATTATTAGATTATCGAGGTGATATACAGTTTAATGAACTTTCTCAGTTTATCCCGACATACGAGGAACAGGATGAGATAAATGAAAACATAGGAAAAATTCATGGACAGCACATTATTACAGGGAAAATGTCAGCTAAATTGGAGAAAAAATTCCGTTCTGCTACTTCTGTAAATCCAGCTCTTTATGCACCGTTCCTATCACAACAGGAGGTGCAGTATGCATAGTTTGTTCGCCTATGGATGTATATTATTAATCTTTATTAGTGTAGTATTACTTGTTTTACTTTTTGCAAAATCTAAAGGTTCTGCACTTTCCCAATTTGTACAAGAAAATGAGAAAGAAGAAAGGCGCTTGGAATTAAGGAATATTAAAGGCATACGAATGTATCTTCCACAATCTGTTATCCAAGAAGCCCAAAAGTACGAGTGGAAATTGACGAAAAGCATGTACTGGGTATATACGATTCTTTCCGGAATGAGTATAGCAGCAATATTCTACTTCTCCTTTGGAAGAGATCCTTTTACACTGATTTCTGCTTTATGTGGATTTTTAGTTCCGAAATTTCTTCTCTATCGAAGAAAAAAACGTTACTACTTAGTTGTCATTGACCGTCTTTCTATTTATATGAAGGCAGTAGCGAATGCGCTTCAAATTAGTAATAACGCTAAACGCGTGTTAGTACAAGTAAAGCCAATGATGCACGAGAGCATTCAAGAAGAAATAGAAAAAGTTTCTCTTTTATTAGAAGGTGGAACTACAATGCACCGTGCATTTAAAGGATTCAATGAAACTTTTAATTTTAGAGAATTGGTTTTCTTCCATGAAATGTTGGAAGTGTGTAGTCGAGAAGGCGGATCGAATTCAGTACAAGTCTTATTAGATATTGCAGAAGATTTCGAAAAACAAAAGTTATATTTGGCAAGATTACGTTCTAGTTTGTCACAAGCACAACGTGCGTTTGTACAGAATTGCTTAATCGTGATTGCCATGCCGATTGTGATTATGTTGATGTCAAAAGAAGCATATGGATTTGTAGCAGGCTCTATGATGGGGAAAATTGCATTAGCGGTAAATATGTTCATTGTATTTTTCTTAGCGACCCGTGTAGAAAAGATTGCAAATTATAATCCAACAGAAAGAGGGGAATAAATTGGCTACGATTCTAGCTTTAGTGGTATTCGTTGTCATGTACTGGGTATTCTCTACCTTTCTACAAAGTAAAAAAGACAGCGGTAGCCTACTTACAAACTATGTAGAAAATGCAAAACGAATTGAAAAAAAGAATTTAAATCAAATGATGCTCGCTCCCTTCCAGTCGCTATCACATAAGTATCTGACAGAAGAAAAGAAAGAGCTGATCCAGAAAAAATTAGAAGAAGCTGGTTTGGATACGAAACCAGAAGAATATTTGAAAATGAAGGTAGCATATCCCATCATTTTCACCTCTGTTTTCTTGATATGTACAGTGTTTCACGATTACTACTTATTTAAAGTGGGCGTTTTGATTTCACCACTGCTTTATTTCTATCCAGATTATCTATTAAAGATAAGAATCAAGCAGGCGATAGAAGCAAGGAAGTTCGAATTACCGGAGTATTTAATTCCTATGCTGCAGTTGTTAAAAACACATACAACATTAGAAGCAGTAAAAAAGGCGCAGATATATGCTGGAAGACATCTTCGACCGTATGTATCTACACTTACAGCGGAATTAGAAATGTATGCGGGTTCGGATCAACCATTTAGAAACTTTGCAGCAGCCTTAAATAGTCCAGAAGTTAATACTTTTACGATTGCGTTACAACAAGCACAAAAAACGGACAAGGTACAAAGTCTTCGTATTATGGATGCACAGATTAAAATGATGCGTGAGTTAAAACATGAGAACTATAACCGTCTCATTCAGAATAAGCCAATGGAAATGAATAAATTTAACGTTGCGCTTATTGGATGTATGCTTACTTCTCCGATGGTCATTCTTATTCAATCCTTAATGCAAGGATTTGCAAGTATATAGAAAAACATTATTCAAAATGGAATAGGTAAAGGAGCAAAATATATGTTAACGAAAATGAAGAATTGGTTAAAAAATGAAGACTCACAATTATCATCAGAAAATGGTATGTTAATCGCCTTGGCGGTAATTATTGTGCTAGTAATTGGACCATTTGTATGGAAAGCAATCCAAGGTGGCTATGATACAATTCTAGCTCGATTCACAAAAGCATCAAGCAATGCAGATGTGAATACATGGAACAAGTAATAGAAGTTTTAGATGAATGATGCTTATTACGTATAGATCAAATAAATGGATAAGGGAGATTCAATCATGTTAGGAAAAATGAAGAATTGGTTAAAAAATGAGGATTCACAGTTATCATCAGAAAACGGTATGTTAATTGCCTTGGCGGTCATTATCGTATTAGTAATTGGACCGTTTGTATGGAAAGCAATCCAAGGTGGTTATGATACGATCCTGGCAAGATTCACAAAAGCATCAAGCAATGCGGACGTGAATTCTTGGAATAAGTAATAAAAGATTTTAATAGTTAAGTTCTTATTTTAGTAAATTCTTAAAATTGATATATAAAGGAGACGAAATGCAATGTTAGCAAAAATGAAAAATTGGTTAAAAAATGAGGATTCACAGTTATCATCAGAAAACGGTATGTTAATTGCCTTGGCGGTCATTATCGTATTAGTAATTGGGCCATTTGTATGGAAAGCAATCCAAGGTGGTTATGATACAATTCTAGCTCGATTCACAAAAGCATCAAGCAATGCGGATGTAGATTCTTGGAACAAAAAATAAATTTTGTTTGAAAATAAGAGGGGGCGTGTTTTATATAGCTCCCTCCTTTTAAAACATAAGGAGGTACTATGATGAGATTTAGTAAAGTGATGATTCCCACATTAGCAACATTAGCCCTTGGTATGTCACTAATGGGTACACCTGCAAGTGCAGCAACAACAGCTGATACAAAACTAAATCAAAGTATAACAGGTGGGGAACATAATATTGCTGTTACACCAGTTAGTAACTTTAACGCGGTAACACTAAGTGGAGAAACACAAGTGACACATGCAAATCCTGGTGTACTAACAGTGACAGATGCAACTGGTTCTGGGAATGGTTGGAGAATCAATGTAAAAGCAGATCAATTTAAAGTGAGTGGAGATGCAAAGTCAAATCGGACACTTCCAAAGGGTTCCTTAGTTTTGAATAGTGGTGGTGCTGCTATAACGAAAGTTGGAGGGACAAGTTCACCAAATCCGGAGTTTAAAACGACTAACTTTATTATAGATACTGATAATCAAGTTACGATTTTAAGTGCGAAAAAAGATGAAGGTATGGGGAAATATAATGTTAGTTTCAATGATAAGTCTCTAGCTTTAACGTTAAATCCACATAGTACGTATGTTGAGAATAAGGCTGGTGCTACATCATATGAGTCAAAACTGACATATTCTATTGTAACAGGACCTTAAAAGAAATTTATCATATAGAAGGGAATCACGTATGTATGATTCTCTTCTGTACATAGAAAGAAGGGGCAGAATGAAAAGCTATGTATATAAAATTTTAATTAGTATTTTGGTTGTGATTATATTCATTTTAAGTATAAGCTTAAAACCTTTTAAAGTAGTTTATGCAGAAGAAAAACAAGATAGTTTACCATTTGATGTAAGCATTCATGTCCCGGATAATCAACTAGGTGATATAAAAAATTATTTTAATTTACAGGTGAAAAAGAAACAGAATCAAACAGTAAAAATGGATGTACACAATAAAGCTAATACTCCAATCAAAGTCAATGTAAAAGTTGCTAACGCTCTCACCTCTACAAACGGAGGTATTATGTATGTACCAAATCGTGAAGTCTCACAAAGTATATTAACAGATACAGATTTCTATATGGATCAGTATGTACAAGCTCCTGACGCTGTTACTTTAGAGGGGAATCAAACGAAAACTATAGAGGTACATTTAACGACACCAAATCAAGCTGGAGTATTTTTGGGTGGATTATTATTTGAGTTAGCGCACGATACTAAAGGACAGAAGCTTGAAAAGGACGGATTGAACTTTTCTGTACATAATCGCATTGAATATGCGGTAGCAATACAATTGAATAGTGAAGAGACTGAAAATTCAGTTAATAAAACACCTCTTAAACTAAATGGCACAACTGTTGAATCTTATCCAACACAACCACAAGTCCATGCACTTATTCAAAATACAAATGCAAATATTGTAAGGGATGTAGCAGTTTACTATGAAGTTATATCCCAGGATAACGTTCTGTTTCATGGTAATATTCCAGCATTCAATGTAGCTCCAAAATCTAAGGTAGGATTAGCAATCCCATGGAAAGCGAAAGAATACAAAGATGGAAAGTATACACTAAAAGTCACTATAAAAGAGAATGGTATACCAAAAACATATACAGAACAGATACGCATAACTGCTTCTAATGTGACAGAGTATGCGGAACAAACAGGTGCAATAAAAGTGTTGCCTGGATATTCTAATCAAATATATATAATAGCCGCAGGTGTTTTCATATTAGTTATTTCAATGTTTGTATTTGTATGGTGGAGAAAGAAACATGAAAATCAGAAGGAGCAAAATAAGGCAGCATAGATAGCATAAAAATGGAATGGGGGAGGAAACAGTGAAATGGGGGAAGGTTCTTACTTCGATCATACTTTTAGGTGTATCGTGCTTAATTAGTGATTCAAAAGATAACTATGTATTAGCTGATCAAATAGTAAAACAGCAAAGTGGTATTCCAACACTCACTGCAAGTGGAAAAGAAAATGAAGTGAAGCTAGAATGGGCGATTGATATCTTAGAGCAGGACGTCTTATGGAAAATTGATTTTAATAACCCCAAAGACGTTAATTTGATGAGTGGTTGGGGAGAGTTTTACGGAAACGGGAATCAAAGTTTACAATCTGAAGTCTTTTATCCAAATGGTACAGATACTAGTGGATACAAGGTATTTGATACAAAATCGGGAGGGAATCGTGTCTTATATCCTTATACAGTAAGAGAGAGTTCCATTGCTGTTTTTAAGCGATTAAACGTACCTAATAATGCTTATATTTCAGCAACATTTAAAGCGAAGTCACAAGGGTTAGGGAGAATTAGTTTCTATGGTGATGGAAGCTGGGAAACAGGGAGAGAATTTGACTATTATAACGCTACTGTTTTAAAAGATGTTCCAGGTGGTTCAAAAGAAATAGAAATTAGTAATATCTCTTTGTTTCCAGAGAGGGAACCGGGTACCAACATACCAAGGGATAGAAGACATATAACTTCGGATATAAACAAAGATGTGTATCAAGATTCCCCTATGATTGAAAAGGTAATACCGTATCAGGATGGTTCTGGAAAGGGAAAGATAATATTAAATAGTCCTATTGTGACCCCGATGAAACAAGGTGATCGCCTAAAAACAAGAAAATGGGCAGCGCCTATCCAATTACCAAATAATCGTACGATCACAAAGAATGATTCTAATAAAGATATAAATGGATGGTCTACGTTTAGTATGAATACTCAAGTTGCAAATAATCCGTTTTATATTACCGAGCAACGAGGCGTAACTTTTTATATGCTTGCTTATTCAGAAGGGATTACCTATGTGGATGAGTTAAAAGTGGGATATGCATCGGAAGCGGAAGTATACAGGGGGAATCAGCAAATATATAAGGGCAGACTCTCTGACTATGTAGATAAAGAAGCAAAAGATCAGGCAGTGCCAACAACACCTGAAAGCTTTCAATTTGAAAATAGAGAACTGAAAGAAACTAAAGTAACGTTTGCCCCTGCTAAAGATGAAGGGAGTACCTATCATTATAAAATTCGTGGAGTTGGCAGGAATGGCGTTTCGGATTTTTCTAAGGAAGTTCCTGCAACTGTAACAAGTGGCGTAAAGGGATATGAATTTGTAGTGAACGATAAAGCAGATACATCGCTTGATAAAGTGAGTGGTGTTCAATTTACAAACCAGACTAGCATTCAGTTTCCAACTGATTATGCCAATCCACAATATGTACATATCCGAACAGTAGATAAAGCTGGGAATAAAAGTGTAACGAAGCATATTGCTACAACACAAAAAGGACGAGTAGACATGCTTACTGTTCCTAAAAGTGTAGAGTTTACTCCTATTCAACTAAATGGAGAAAAGCAAAATTCATTTGGTACATTAGGGAAACTCATGATACATGATAGTCGAAATCAAGCGGATGGATGGAAACTGAATATGACTATTTCTCCATTTACAGAGTCGAACATTGCAAAACAATTGCCAAAGGGTTCTCTATTCATAAAGAATCAAGTGAGTGTAACAAAATTAAAGGGGCCAGAGACAGGGAAACCTATTGTACAGATTCCAAATACACCTATTGATAATGGGGCAGCACACACTATTATCCGGGCTTCGAAAGATGTAGCAATTGGAGAATATCAACTCGATTTTGGTCTAAATGGATTGTAACTGCAGTTAGATCCAGGGACAACTTATGTAGGGAAGAATCGGCAAGCTACTTATACTTCTACGGTCACTTGGTCTCTAGTGAGTGGACCGTAAGAATTTATCAAAACAGAAAAAAAGGAGAAAAATTATGAGTATTTATGTAATAGGAATACTACTAGGATATATGGCCCTGAATGTATTTACTGATTTGAAATATAGAAAAACGAAAAATATATGGCATTTGCTATTTTTAATTGTAGGTATAGGAATCACGCATTTTGCTGGAATAAGAACAGGAAAAGAGATTGTGATTGTACTAGTTATGGCATTAGCGTGTGGTTTGTTGTTAGAAACATTTAAATTTTCTTCACCTGGTGATACAAAAATGCTTGTGGTGGTAGCTATATATGTTAGTAATTTAGTCGAAGAATCAGCAATCCTTACTGCTATTACATTAACTGCTTTCCATTTACTATTCTTTTGGGTTGCTAGTGTGTATCGATTAATTAAAATTTTAGGGTTTGTGGGAGCGTTTAGAGATCAATTGGAGCATGCTGCTTCTATATTTGGGGCAAAACTACCAAAGAAAGAAATACAGCTGATACAGAGCTTTCCGGGGGCTTGTTCTATTTTATTAGGAGCAATTGTATATGTTGCTTTCACTATTTATCAAAACGGAGGTATTTTAGCTTGAATAGTAGAATCATTCATCAAAGAGAAACGTATATTTACTTCACGATATTCGCATTAGTAGGGGTACTTATTACCAATATGTTTATTAATATGGTGTTTATACTAGCGTATCCGTTACTTATCGGATTAATTGTACAGGTTGTCTTGCTTCAGAAGATAAAAAAACCGTTTTATCGGAGCGGAAAAGAATTAACGGAACAGTTAAAACTAAAAAACATATTCCTAGTAGAATCAAATATTTTAGGAGATGAAGAAGGAACAGTTTATGAGGTGCATCAAATGCCTTTTACATTCTCTAATGGATTAATTAATAAAGACAAGACTTATAAAGTGATAAAACAAGAGTATGAGAGAAAAGTCAAAGAGGATTTAACGAAAATTGCAAAATGGCAAGTTACAACAAAAGCTAGGCTTGTTACTACAACACATTTTCGTTTATATACAATTTGGCAGAAAAATAGTACAGGCTATCAATTAAAAAAAATAGAGGATTGTATTGATCCATATGCCAAGATGAACATTATACAATGGATGATTGCTTCCTTCTGTACGACTGGTCGTATTAAGTACGATAAAAAACCAAAAGAGTGGGCAAGTTATGAATGGATTACTTTAAGATAAATAAAAAAGACAGAAAAACTTCTGTCTTTTTTATTTTGGGCTTAAAATATGAAGTCAAAATGAATATATTAAATAGTGTAATAGATAAAACATTCGAAGGAGTAGATTTAATTGACTGATTTACCAATGATTTTAGGAATGCTATTTTGGTTAGGGTGGGCTTTATTCTGCTGTTTAGCTCTTTTTAGAGCAAAAGATGAAAATAAGTACTTAAAAAGCCTCATGTTTAGTATGTTTATGACTATGTTAGTAATTAAGATGGGTGGATATTAATAGAGAATGTGTAGGGGGAATTTCCTGCCGTGTAAAATTAGTAGTTATTTATTTATCCCCTAAAAAAAGATCTCCATATAAAATGGAGGTCTTTTAAAATGACGATGAGATATGACTCAATATCTCGTGTAGGATACTTTAATTATACATGATTTCAAGAAAATGAAAAAGAATATGCGCGATATAACTATAAAATATTTGAAATGCTAAATTGTTAAAAATAGTATGGTGGATATATAAAAGCATTCTTACTTAGTAAGAATGCTTTTATGATTTATGTAATTATTCTTCTTGGTTGTGACATTTTTATTGGAGAATCGATTTTAAGATCATCAGGTGCATCAGGTACAAATTCATCACAAAAATAATTATGATAATTTGCTATCCATGAATATTTTTTTAGTAATTTATGATTATTTGCATAGGTATGTAATGCACTTAAAATCTGATTACGATGTGTTTCTAAATGGGGGAAGAATGGTGTGAAATCCCCATTAAACGCTTCTTCCTCGTACAATTCAAATAAAACATATAGGTAATTTAAAAACCACTCTCCGTCCATATCCTCAAGCAGTTCAAAATAAAAAGGGTTATCATATTGTGATGGGTAATAAGCCATATATTTATGTACTTGTTCTATACTTTTTTCACCTAGAATAATTCTAGGATAAACAGCTACTGGAGATTCTAGTTTATATGCTGTAATCAATTCAGGGCCGAAAACAGTTTCTTCATCCATGAAGTGAGGACCAACACTTACTCCACCACGTATAAAGAATCCATCAAGCGCTAAAGAGAATTGATATTGTGCTAGGTTAAGGAAAGTAGTTCCTAATTCTCCCTCGCCATCTCCATAAATAGGCCATCCAATTACTACGTTGTCAGTAAAAACCTTAACCTTTGCTAGCGACAATTGATTGGTGATAGCGTGTCGAGCTTTGTTTAATGATGTATGTATCTGATTTAAAAATACATCTCCTTCGTCGGAATTAATCGCTTTCATGCCCAATTGCGAAAATCCTAATACATCGATAAAAGATACAACTGAAGGAATTAATCTTGGATTATTTGAATCATACCCTATTTGCAAAATATTCTACCTCCTTTATATATTTGTATTATACCGCTAAATACTATAAATATATAACGATACTTGATAATACTTAATAAATTTAATAATATATAACTATATTTATTGTTTAATTGATTCCGTTTATTCCCACACCTTATTGTGTTGTGGTTGAGTTGTAGAAGCAAGTTGCGCCTTGTTTCACTTATGAAAGGGCTTCTTTGAGCCGATTAGTGTATATATAGCTTATTTTGCTATGCACATTTTTAATCGACTTGAAGAAGCCCTTTTTGTGTTGTTTTCAAGTCTGTTTGATTGTTAGAACCCATTATTACACTGGGCAAAATTATTATTTAGGGGGATTTATTTATGAATATCAGTTATGAAGTATCTTTATTTTGTTCTGCACATCCAGATGAACTTATTCCAAGTTTACGTGCATTACGAATGAGAGTTACAAAAGAAGGAGCATTTTGGGAACGAGATTGTTATCAGTTTTCCATTAAACCATCAAACTTGTCACAGCGAGCAGCAAAACAAGCAGGGGAAATCTATTTGTATCATGTTCATTTTAATGGATGTGTACGGGATTTCCTTTTTTTATTGGAAAGATGTTTTAGAGGAACGAGTTTTCGCTTTACTGCTATCCGTGGTTTTTTAAATGTAGAAGGGTATTCACTTAAGAAATGGAAACCAATTCTACGTAACCACCACATAAACTCTGCAGATGTAGATTGTATTTTCAAGAAAGATGATCTTGTAATGATTGTGCATCATCATGGAGGTTTAGAGGTGGTTAAGCGTGCGGAAAAAGGCGAACAATTAAAAAAAGTAAACTTCTTAGAGGTAGATAGCTGGTTACAAGCACTAAATCCGACAAAAGAGGATCTATTCTCTTTAACAGGTGTGAGTGTATCGTAATGAGTAATTTACATAACTATATGGAAGTGTACAGACAGAGGGAATGACAGAAATCCGTAGTGCAAAATGACTATGAATTTCTGTCTTTTATTTTATTCAGGAGGATTTTAGTATGAATTTATTTGAACTGTTTGGTTTAGAGGTTGGAGAAGACGTAATGGTACAAGATGTGAGAACAGATAAACAAGTTCGCAATCGATACAGTTATGATGTAGGTGAGAAATTAGTGGGAGCAAAGAAAGAGATACGAGCTTTAAAAGAATCATTTTTAGTATCATTTTCTTTAGAAATTTTAGCTGAAATTGAAAAAGAATCTCCAGTAGAGGCGCTAAATGCATTGGATCGAAATACATTGATTCCATTCTCTTTTGAACATGAAAAAGAAAATGATGTCCCACCACGTGTTGCAAAGTTAAAGCAACTGCTAGTGGGCAGAATTAATAAGAAGCCAATTGTAGATACACCGACTGCAAGGAAACTATATGTTCAAGCATGTAGAAGAATATGGCATGATATACAGTCGGTACATACCTCAGAACAATGGGTAGATCTTGTGGTCTCTTATGGAATGGAAATGAACAATAGTTGGTCTGCATTTAGAAAAAATAAGAATGTAACATTCACATTTAAAAGAATGGTAGAGGAATATTTTGATGAGTTTATTGATGCAGATGGTATGGAGTTATTAATATTAGGAAAGAAATTCATATCACTTTGCACAAATTCAAAAAGTATTAATTCTACGTATCTTCGTGTATCACATGAACTAACATGGAAGGATTTACTTACGAAAAAGGTTACGACTCGTAAGAAATCCGCAGCTGCTTGGAGTAGGAAACTGCCAGATACTCTGCAAAGAAAAGGACCAGAAGTAGAAATTGCTACCAAACCTGAAGACGTAGTTGCTATGTTTGGGTTGAAGGGGATGCAATTTGGTCATTATTGCACCGAACAATATGCAAAAGAACATATCGGGCATGTATCCGAAGCATTGCAGGATTTAGCTCGTATATTGGGAATTCCACCTGAGTATATAGGGTTAGGAGGACGCTTAGGACTTGCTATTGGTGCGAGAGGAAGCGGCAATGCATTAGCACATTATGAACCTTCTACCAAAGTCATTAATTTAACTCGTGATAATGGAGTCGGGGCATTGTGTCATGAATGGGGACATGCATTGGATCATTTCTTATATGATTGTAGTCACGATTTTCAAAATGGTAGTCTTGCTTTCTTATCAAGCGGGAAGAGTATTGGGAATATCTTGCCTGCTATTATCAAGGAAAAGATGCAAGCTGTGTTAGAGGCTTGTAAACAAGGAAAAGTTGCCAGAGTAATCAACGTGGAAAATGCCTACAGTAGAAAGTGGTATTTCTATGGTGGTGTTATCGATAGTTATGATGTGTTTAAAGGAAATCTTTCAAATATTTTAGAATCACATCATGCTAGTTTGTGTAGGAAGCTTGATACTTTATCAGGAGCTACAAAAACGCGTATGGAGCGTAAAATTGAAAAAGAATTCGAGAAAACCGCACAAATGTTAGCTGCATATCATTATAAAAAAACTGGCGAAAAACTTGTTGAAATATCCTATCAAGTGAAAGGGTCTATATACTTTGATACAGCCATTAAGTTAGATAAGAAGAGAACCAAAAAGTATTGGTCTACAAATCATGAGATGTTTGCTAGAGCATTTGAAGCATATGTAGAATCAGCTTTGCTAGATCAAGAACATAGAAACGATTATTTAGTTTGTGATACATATTCTTTTGTCTATCCGTTAGGAGAACAAAGAGAACATCTAAATAGAAGTATAAAGAGTTTAATGGAAGTAGCTGTTCCATATATAATAAATAGTATACAAGGAGTGGGAAATGATGAATTATAACATACAAAAAGGACAATTTCGTTTAACAACTGCACATCCAAGAGGAAGTTGGTGGGAATTTTATCGTGTTCCATGCCCAATCTGTAATGGTATTGGAAACTGTATGCTGCATGTTTCACAGGAGAAAGTAGCATGTACCCGTGTGGAAAGTAAGTGGGTATACGGTAAAAATTCAAGTAATCCAAGTTATATCCATTATCTAAATGGTAAGAAGCAATACCAATTACCAGAGGTAGATGTAGTAAAGGGGCATAGTAAGCGAAGTAAGGAAGAATTAGATGTATTTAATCGTAATTTAATCGGATTTTTGCCGTTAGAGGAGAAGCATCATATACATTTACTGCAAGATAGAAAAATGACTGAAGAAGAAGTACAGGTACGTCAATATCGTTCGTTTTTAAAGCAACAAATTGTGTTGGAAGATGATAATACGTACACAACTATTTGGGAAAAGTTATTTAAACAAATTGGCAAAAAAGATTGTTGGAAGGGAATACCTGGATTTTATGAAATGAAGAAAGGACAAACTTCTCTTCGTTTAATGGCAGGTTTTCCAGGAATTATGATTCCATTCCGAAACCAATATAATCAAATTGTTGGTTGGCAAGTACGTGTAGATGAAGTAAAGAACTCTGTTCATGTGAAATCTGGACCTACAGGTATACAAGCCGAACTAGTCCAACAGCCTAATGTTGTGAAAATAACGAAAAACGAGGATTGTATCTATGAAGGAAAACTAGAAATAGGGAAAAATAAAGAATTATTAATCGACGGGGAAAAGGTTGTTGTAAAGATACATAAAGGTCAAAAATACTTATGGATCTCTTCAGCAAATAAAAATGAAGGAACCGGTGCGGGAGGTAGTGAAAATCCACTTCCTGTACATGTAGCGGTACCAAGCTCACATTTGAAACATTGGAAGTCTGGTATGCTGCACAAAACAAAATCAGTAATGATTACAGAAGGGCCGATGAAGGCGGATTTGATTGCCGATTTACTTCCTCAAAGACTAAATAAAGAAGAAATAGCTAAAGTAGGGACAACAGTTCTTGCGATTCCAGGTGTAAATGCATGGAGAATCGTTATGCCAGTATTAAAAGATATGGGCGTAGAAAATGTATACTTAGCATTTGATGCTGACTTAGTAGAGAATGAAAAAGTAAGAGCTGCCTTAATTGCTTTTGCGACAGAGTTAAAGAAAGAGGGCTATAACGTAATTATTGCGGCATGGAACCCAGCACAAGGGAAAGGACTGGATGATGCAATGCAAGCTGCTTTCAAACCAGTTTTTCGCACAATATAAAAAATCATAATTGTGAAGTTAAAACAAAATTGTACACGTTAAAAGAAAGTCGTACATTTTACAACAAAGTAGAAGTATTAGTGTAAAACTTTCTTTTAACAAAACACTTAACAGTTTAGCTAGGGGACTTTATATAAAAGAAAGGTGTGTATTAAGTATTATGGATATTATGCAACAATTAATGGACGTAGATAAAAAAGCTAGGGAACAAGAAAGAATGGAACTCATTCAACGATTTTATAATGAGGGAGTTTCTATCACGACAATTGCAAATGCGACAAATATGTGTGAAGAGGATATTTCTTATATAGTAAGTAACTAGTAGCCATATTTGATGAGATGAATAGAGGAGAAAAAGATAGAATATAATTCTATCTTTTTTTATGCTCTTAAATACAATTTTAAAACGAGAAAGGTAGAGGGAAAACATGAGTGTATATGTAAAAAAGAATCTAGTAAATTTACGAGTTGATTATGCTTTTAAGCGTTTGTTTGGAGTAGAAGGAAATGAAGATATATTAATTGGGTTTCTTAACGCGGTACTACAATCATCTATTGATGAAGAAATTACATCTTTGCACTTAGATGATCCGCATCTTCCAAGAGAGCAGAAGGATGATAAATTGTCTATTTTAGATTTGCGAGCTACGCTAAATAGTGGTATAAAAATTAATATAGAGATTCAAGTTCGAGACAAAAAAGATATGATAGAACGTTCTTTGTTCTATTGGTCAGGTATGTATTATTCTCAAATGACTCAAGGGATGAAATATACAGAATTAAGACCAACCATTTGTATTAATATAGTGGATTTCATTCTATTTCCAGAAGAGCAGGAGTTTCATAGTATTAATACAGTGATGAACAAAAAATCTAAACGTATCATTACCGAAAATATGCAGTTGCATTTTCTTGAAATTCCAAAAGTGATTCAAGAATGGCAAGGAAAACGAATGGATCCGTGGGAAGATTCTTTAGCGCGTTGGTTACTATTATTTCCTGCGCATGAGGATGAGAGATTAACAACAATCCTGGAGGCGATAGCAATGGAAAAAGATCCAGTTTTGAAAAAAGCAATAGAGGATTGGGAGCGTTTAAGTAGCGATAAGGATTTTTTACGCTTATATGAGGCTAGAGAAAAAGCAATAAAAGATAGAATATCAGAAATAGAGACAGCAGAAGAAAGAGCTGCGAAAAAAGCTGCAGAAATAGCTACAGAAGAAACTAAAATTGCAACTAAGATAGAGATGATTGAAAATATGTTTAAAATAGGATTACCTATAGAAAAAATTGCAAAAGTTGCAGAATTAAGTGTTGAAGAGGTTAATGAAATTATAAGAAATAAAAGGTAGATATAAATGATAAAAAAACAGGTAATTGTGGGTACACACGATTACCTGTTTTTTTGATTTAATGAAAGTAAGTGAATAGATGTGAAGGAAGGGGGAATAGTTATGAAAGTAACAAGAGGAAATGCTATTTGAAGTGTGTAATTTTTACATACTCAATTATTCTGTTATTAAAAAAATATAAAGAATATAAGGGGAAGTTATTTGTATTATGAAAAAGAAAAAAGAAGCATATTATGTACATGTGTATACGCTTAGAGACAAAAGTATAAAATCTATAAAAATAGAACCATGGCGCTCATTGAAAGAGGAAATGAATGTTTTGGGTCTTAAGGACAGTGATATTTTTCAAATTCAAATGGTATGGTACGATCCAAACAAAGAGGATAAAAAAAAATGAAATAAAACGGAACACGAAAAGTCCAATTTTACTTTTTAGGCGTAAATAAGGCTTGTTTTTTTAAAATCGTATTGCTATAATATAAATGTAATAAGATTTAACAATAAAATAAAAAATTAATCAGTTCGCATATAAGAGAAGACCTCAATATGCGCCATGTCCTTAGGGGACGTGTGCGTGTATTGGGGTCTTTTTGCGTTTTGCGAGCAAAAAACACCCGGAGGTGCAGGAATTATGTTGAATTGGTTGTCTGCAAAACTTATGACAACACCAGTAGGAGATTTTCTACTGGCAAAAACTAGTTTTGAGAATAGTCTTAAAGGGCACACCAGTGGTACAGATGCTACCACTGTACAAAAAAGCATGAATACCCTTGTAACAACACTAATTGGTTTTGGGGGTATTTGGGTAGCAGCTTGCGTGGTATTTGCAGCTATTAAATTATCTGGTGCACAAGGTAAAAACCCTGAAAACCGTACACAAGCTATGATTGGTTTAGCTTGTGCGGCAATTGGAGGCTTTGTCATGATCAAAGCATACGACATCGCTTCTTGGGTTACAAAAATTTAACATAAGAGTTTGCAAAAGCTCTCCTCTATTTGGGGAGAGCTTCTCTTATACAAGGGAGGAAATAAAATGAGAAAAGTAACTGTTCCTGTTGATATGACTTCGGAACAAAAAACGCTATTAGGTGTGCTGAGCAAACGCCAATTGATTTATCTATTGGGTGGAGGAGCATCCCTTTATTTATATGTGCCATTCTTATGGCGGCTATTTGCACCTTTTAATGCGGCAGTAGCATTTTTTATTTGCTTAATTTTAGCAATACCAACAGTAGTAGTTGTAATAACGTTTGCCTTTATTTATAAAGAAAAACAACACATGTATTTAGATAAATATTTACTTATCAAAATGCGAAGCCGTTCTGAAAAAGGTAAGTGGAGAAAAGGATACGAGCCAATTACATGGGTAAAGGAGAATTTATAGATGTTAGAAATGATATATTTTGCGGTGGTAGCCATTGTAGGGTTTTTCTTTTATCGGAAAATGAATGGAAAACCAATGTTTGGTTTTAAGAAAAAGGGGAAAAGTCAGGGCGGGGTAGAGAAACGTACTGCTGAAAAAAATGGAAAGAAAAATAAAAAGAATACGCCTGCTACAGAGGAAATTGATGAAGATAATGTGGATTTCTTTAGTGCTTTTGTAGAAGACATTAAGGAAGTTGAAAATCATATGATTCGTTATCATGATGATACGTTTGTTCTAATCGCTGAGGCACACCCAGTAAACTATTACCTGCTTTCTAATGCGGAACAAGAAGCGATTGATATCAAAATTGAATCATGGTTAACCACATTAGAGTTTAATACGAAGGTATATATCCAAAGTAAGTTTGTAGATTTAACAGATCCTGTACGAAAAATGACAGAAACAATGAAAGGTGCGAAGGACCTTACACCAGAGACAGTACTTTATGGGCAAGAAGTTATCGACAACTTAGAGTACTGGCAACGTTCGCAGCCTCGATATGAACAAAAGCGATATTTAATTTATCCATACAAAGTGGATATAAGTACGATTACAGCTGATACAGAGGAAGAATTGGAAGAAAAGATTGTAGATAAAGCGTTTAACGAATTATATCGTCGCTATAATGCTTCCCGAAATCTACTATCGAAAGCAAAAATTAGTGTAGAAATGTTAACAAAAGATAAATTAATAGAACTCTTATACGTAGCGTTTAACCGTCGTAAAGCGGTGAAAGCACGTTTCCAAGATTTAATTGAAAATGAGAACTTCTCTTTGTATTCAACAGGTGAAACAAATGAGAGAAAACTAGAGTTAATGAAGAAAGTTCTAGCGGAAGAAAAAGCTGAAAAATCAAATAATGGGGTGGCATAAGTATGAAATTGTTTGGAAAGAAGAAAAAAGAAAAAAAGAAATTAGAAGCTGAAAAGAATGATGAATTGGAACTAGATGAGGAAGAGTACGAACAAGAAGAAGTTCCGCCTCAATTAGACAATCAAACAACTGTATTTGATGTCATTGCCCCAGAAGGAATGAAAATTGATGCAGAAGACTATGGGGTAATTAAGCAGTCATTAGGAAGTAATACTTTCTTCCGTCCATTTTATATTCCACGTGATGGATACCCTCGTATGATGCAGACCAATTGGCTGAACATGTTAACTTCAGCTGGAGAAGTTGATGTCATGATTGATATTCATAAAGAGCCAAAAGCAAAAGCGATGCGATCGTTAGATATGCAGCTGACGATGTTACGTTCGAACCTTTCTTTCCAACGTACACGCGGAAATATTGACCAAGAAAAAGACTTAGATGCAAAAATTCAGGATACAAACAATCTAATGGATGAAATTCAATTTAATGAGAATGACTCCTATATGGTAAGTACCATGGCCGTTGCGTATGCTGACTCAAAGAAAGAATTAGATGTTTTATGTGAGTATATTGAAGATGAAATGCAAGCATCTCACTTTAAAATAGCGAGTACCTGGAATCGTGTGAAGAGTGGTTTGAAAGCGGTTATGCCACTAGGTGCACCAAATACTCTGCAAGATACATATCGAAATATCGATAGACGTGCTCTATGTACATTTGCTCCCTTTGTATCAGGATCCGGAAGATTTAACGGTGGTATACCAATAGGAAAGAACAAAATTACTGGCCAAGTAGAATTTTTAAATTCATTTGGTAACGCAGATTATCGTCCGCCAAACTATAACATTGGTGTGACAGGGATTTCAGGTTCCGGTAAAAGTTTACTTTTAAAAATGAAGCTAGCTCGTGAAACATCACTTGCAGATACACATGCGATGATCATAGATCCAGAGGGGGAATTCGTAAAAATCACCAAACGATTAGGTGGTATTAACTTAAATATTTCACCTGAAAGTAATATCATTATTAATCCTTGTGCAATTGCAGTAACAGAACTTCAGATTACAGATAAAGATGAAGAGCTAGAAGCGCTTGAACAATATGACAAGAAAGAACTCGTAGAGCGTGATGGCGTGAAGTATGTGAGATTTGTGCCTATTTTAGAGAAAATTAATGAAATACTAGGATTCTTTGACATTATTATTCGCGGACAAGATTTTGATCAACCAGGATTAAATGTATTTCAGCGCACAATGTTAGAAGATGCGATTCGTGAAGTATTCAGTAAACATGGGATTACTTCTCACCCTTCATCTCTATACACGGATGAAGTGAAGAAGGTGGATGGACAATTAATTCAGTCTCAAGTGAGAAAGCCGGAGCCAGAGTTAAAAGAAATTTATGATGTAATAGTGGAAAACCATGGAGACGATGTGAAAGCAGAAGAGTTAATTGCTGCGATTCGTCCATTTTTACGTGATGGATCAAAACCATTATTTGATGGACAAAGTAATTTTGGACGCGGTGTAGAAACACAGTTAAATGAATCACGTGTTGTTAACTTTAATATTAGTCATTTAGAAGAGGGCTTCTTAAAGCCGATCGCCTTCCACGTTATCCTGAACTATATTTGGGAGCATTGGATTAAAAGTCCAGAACACGCTATCAAACGAAAAGTGTTATATGTGGATGAGATGTGGCAGTTTATCGACTATGAACAAACTGTTAACTTCTTAGAAAAAGTAGCACGTCGTTCACGTAAAAGAAATGCCGGTATGTGTTGGGCAAGTCAGGACTTTGTTCGTATTTTAGAAAATGTGAAAGCGCGTGGTATCTTGCAATCTACTTTCTCTTATTTCTTCTTAGAGCAAAATAAGATTGATAAGAAAAAAATCCAAGAGAACTTTAACTTAACTGCTGGGGAGCTTGACATTATTCTCAACAATCCAGGGAAAGGTGAAGGGATTTTCCGCATAGGAGATAGTTCAGTTTGGATTCAAACAGATCCATCAGATAAAGAAATGATGTTCATTGAATCCAATGAAGCTGTACTGCAAGAGCTTTTAAATAATATGAAGAAAGTACAAGGGTACGCAGGATAATAGCGTACCTTTGAAAAGGAAGGTGAAATTATGCTTGATAAGATAATAGGATGGGTCGGCGGCTTAATTGTTTCTATGGTCAAGACCTTTCTTTCTCCAATCTATAAATTAATTGATACTATCCCCGATTTAATTTTTGGTGGGGATAGTGCAAAATTAAATTTTTTATTTAAAGACGACACAGCTGGGAATGTATTAAATACGGGATTACCAGTCATGTTTAAATTTGCAGCCTTTTTAGTCTTAGTCAGTGCTGTAATTGCTGGTGCAAAGTATTCAGCTGCTGCCATTAATCCAACAAATCGAACATATATCATTGAATATGCGAAGGATTTAATGATTGTTTCTATTTGTATATGGCATTTAGATTTCTTCTATAACATTATATTTGATATTAATACTTGGGTAGCATCGGAGTTTAAAAGAGCAATAGGAGAACAATCACTAGATGTTTTTAAACCAGGTCAGACAATTACTGAATTGTCTATGGATAAAAATAAGGATGATTATTTATTTCAAATTTTTGCGATGTTGATTGAAGTTGGACTGTCACTTTGGGCAAACTTCTTCTATTTAATGCGAGCGGTATCTCTTTATATCTTGATGTTAATGGGACCGATTATGGTTGGTATGTGGTTATTTCCTCAAAAGAAACAACAAACTCTATATTGGATGCGTGAATTTGTTGGTACAGTACTCATCCAAGGTATCCATGCGATTACTATATGGTTGATTTTTGTACTAGTAGGCAAATCAGATAATACCATTATTAAATTAATCTTATTTGCTATGTTTATTCCTATAGGTGAAATTGTAAAAGGGTTCATTGGTTTAAGTACAAATACGGCGGGAGCAGTAAATAGAGCAGGTACGATGCTTGGAATGGGAGCCTTAGCAAGTATGGCAGGTATCGTTAAAGGGATACGTGATGACCATCGTAGTAATAAAGAGAAGACAAAGGCTAGGAAAGAAGGCGAGGAAGATAAAAAAGAAGATGCTGATAACCCTAAAAACGCGTTGGGAGCCAATTTAGGGACAGATGTAGGTACAACATCTCGTGCAGCTCGTATGTTAAAAGCAGGTCAAATAGGAAGCATGGTTGGAAAAGCAACAGGCGGACTCGCGGGGTTAGCAATGGGCGCGGGACTTGGGCCAGAAGGAATGGCAGTAGGGACATTTGCTGGAAGTAAAGCAGGTGGAGTTCCTGGTGCAGTAACAGGAAGAACATTGGCAGCTGGACTTGAAGGAGTTACTAGTGCTGGGAAGCATATTGGTTCGAGTGTGAAGAAAGGTTTAGATACGTATAAAGGGTTAAATGGAGAACAATATCCAGAGTTAACAGATGAAGATATTGCACAAGATTTAGCTACGAAAGATTTTGAAAATTGGAAAGCTGATAATCCTGATTCTGCAGTTGCGAGCCGTTTAAAACAAGCATTCCCTGGTGCATCCGATGCAGATATTGCAAAAAAAGTAGCAAAAACAAATAGTGATCAAATGTCTCATTTCAAAAATCAGCGAAAACAAGATTTACAAAATATGAAGAAAAATGCTACACCATATGGAAACGCTAGAGATTTAGTTAACGCTGCAACTAACGCATTCCAAAAAGGATATGAGGCAGACCATAAAGATGCGTTTATGAGTCAATTACCAGAAAACATGTCAGCGGAAGAGAAAGAGAAAAAATGGAATGACCATCTAAACTCAAAAGTTCAGGGATTTAGAAATCATGCAGAACAAGCGGCAATAAAAGCTGGAGCAATGCCAGTTGATGCGAAAGATAAGCAAGGCAACAACCTGTTTGATAAGTCTTATGTAAATAAAGATGCCTTTGCTTCTCAACTTGCACTTGGAAAAGTTGGGAAAGCAGTTGAAGGAGTAAAAGGAGAAACACTAGAGAGTGGCCATCAAAATATGGGACAAGTAGACTCACTTGTGGGTGCATCCACTGCTGCATTTAAAAAGGCATATACAGCAGATCATAAGGCTGGATTCATGAAGCAATTCCCTGCAGATGTACCACAACAAGAAAAAGAGGCTGCATGGAACAAGCACTTGAGTCAAAAAGTGCAAGGGTTTAAAAATCATGCACAGAAAGCTGCCGAACAAGCAGGGATTGTGCAACAAAAAGATGGGACTAGCTATGCTAATAAGGAAGCTTTTGCTTCTCAGCTATCACAACAATTACAAAATAATCCAAATATAAATGCAATGGGTGTATCTAGTGTATCTGGCATTCAAAAAGCGGTAAATGGTGTGAAAACACATAGTTTAGCAAATGGATATGGAAACCAGAAACAAAAAGGTGTAAGTAATGTTGGGAATTTAGTACAAGCATCTACAGAATCCTTTAAACAAGGATATGCAGCAGAGAACAAAGCAAACTTTATGAAAAACTTGTCTCCAACTATGTCTCAAGCGCAAAAAGTAGAAGCTTGGCAGTCTCACTTGAATGATAAAGGGAATGAATTTAAAGCAGTCGCTCAGCAAGCGGCGGTACAAGCGGGTGCGATGCCTGTACAGGCAAAAGATACGAGTGGAAAGAGTCTTCATAATCAATCGTATGTTAATAAAGATGTCTTTGCTTCGCAATTGACGAAAGGTTTACAAAGTCATGCTAGTCTTGGAACAGTGAGTCAACAAGTAGGTTCTGGAATTACTAGTGCGATTCAAGGTGTTCGTTCACACGGTGTTGCGACAGGTGGTGCAATCAATAAAGCTGTGTTTGCAGCTACGCAAACGCAAGCGAGTATGGCACGTGCTGGAAATCTGTCTGTTTCTGAAATTGAGCGCTCGTATGCGGATGCATCAGCTAGTGTAGCAAATATTTCGCAAAGTGCTGGGAAAATGATGATTCCAACTTCAGCAGTGGGACGTATGACACAGCAAAGTAAGATGGTTGGTGTAAGTATGATGGAAGGTGCCAAACATCTCGTGCATACAAAAGGTATGGAAAATGTATCAAAAGCATACTTTAATGCGTCTAGTGCTGTTCAGCAGGCTGGTGGAAATGCAGTGCAAAGAGTGATGAGTGGAACTGCAGCTGCCGTTCATACTTCATTAGGAGGTAATGCAGCAGAACGCCATTACAATGTGACAAAAGGATTAAGCTATGCAGCAGGTGTGATTGGTGGTGTAGGTGCTTATCAAGCGACTGCACGTATGGTAAGCAAACATAATCCTTATAACAAAGCTGTCCAAGCAGAGGCAACAGAAATTCAAGAGATTCTTAAAATGGTACCAACAACAACAGATGCGACTGGAAGACAATCAGTTGCTCAAGGTGCAGTACGTCTTGTTACGACAAATAATAAATCATGGATTGAAGCGAAAGATTCGAGTGGAATGACACAAGTTGTATCTCGTTATGGTAGTGGAGATAGTAGCATTCGTTCGGGACAAGTTGTATATCAAGACTTAAATATTTCGGATGGACAATTAACGCAGTACCGTAATGGTATGAAAGCAACGCCAGCATATATTCAAGATTCTAGTGGTGGGAAAATTAGTATCAATCGTTCTATCAATATTAATCCAAACCAATTAGTAGGAAATCAAAATCAAAGACCTTTACAACAGAAACCAGTATTTAGTGAACCGCCACTTACAGTAAGCCATAAGGTAGACAATGGTCACTTCTATATGTCTGATTTAGACCAAGGGGGATACCAGAATGTACAAATGGTGGTAGAAAGAGATCGTAGTTATATGGTTGCGACAACTACGGACGGTACAGTGTCACGTATTTCTCCGTTCGGAAAAGGAGATACACGATTACAAGCAAACCAAAGGATTGAAAGGGTTTGTGAAGTGCAAGATAGCAGTATTAAACCGAGAGAAGAAATCTTAGTAACTTATACACAGGACGAAGTTGTACGTACAGAGACACATTTGAATTTATCAGAACATGATCCACAAAATCTGATTCCATTTGCGCCAAACCCTCGCTTAGCACAGCGAAGAAGTAGAAATAATGAAAATGGAAAGTATGGAGTGACAAGTCTATGAGTCAAAATCCTAACGATCCAAATAACCAGAAGAAAAGTAACCCTTTAAAAGATGCGACATCTCACTTTATTAAGAAAAAAGGGATGCAGGCAAGCGGGAAAATGGCAAAAATGGCAGGAAAAGCAGGAAGAGCGGCAGCGAAAGCTGCTGCCAAACTGCTAAGAGCCGGTGTAGTGAAAATTGTCGGAGCTATCGTGGGAGCAGTAGGTTTGCCTGTTGCTCTCATTATGGCTCTTATTATTACTGTATGTGTGATTCTGGCATCTTTTGTACCATTTACTGATGATGAAAGTAAAACAGAAGAACAAGTGAAAAAGTATATGGAAATTTCAATGGCGCTAAACGTAGACTGGAAAGAGGTCGTCGCTTTTGATATGGCGCGGTATGATAATGATTTGACTGGAAAAGATCCGCACGATGCTATATCATATTTCTTGGATATCCAATATGAAGAATATACGGAAAAAGAGGTATGCGAGGCAGGACCGAATGGACCTTGTGAAAAAAAGAAAAAGGAGATGCAAAAGACAAAATCTGAAAGTTATTCCGGACCAGATGTAAAAAAGATATTGGGAGATACAGACTTTAAGAAAAAAATAGATGAAATTAATGCAAGTGGTAGTAAAAAAGTAACAGTTTCTTCTCATGGATTAGAAAAAGCGATGGAGCTTGCAAAGTTTAGTGAGAGTCAAAAAGATCGTGCGCGTGAGATATTAGCAGCAGGAATGTTAGAAGGATTGTATGGACATCTGGCACCTTCTAGTAATTTTGTTGGTGGTATGTGTGTAGGTAATGTGAGCCCTGGCGGAGAACCTGTTAACCTTAATGCTAAAGTTACAGGATACCTTCCTAAAATTAAAGAAATGGCAGAAAAACATGGTGTAGCTCAATATGTTGGTATTTTGGCTGCCCAAATGATGCAGGAATCACAAGGAGAGGGAAGTGACCCGATGCAAGCTGCAGAAGGGCATTATGGAGACTTAAGTTCATATTGTATAGGTCTTAAAGGAAGTGCTCGTATAGGGTGTATTAAAGACCCCAATATTTCTATTGAAGCAGGTGTACAAGAATTTAAAGATGTTTTAGCAAAGGCAAATGGAGATATAGCACTTGCTTTACAGAGTTATAATTACGGTCCTGGATTCATTAGTTATGCATTAGCGAAAGGTGGATATTCAGAAGAAACAGCCATTGCGTTTTCTAGGGAGCATGCTGGTGAAAATCCAGCAGGTTGTTCTGACCCTAATAACTTCCGAACCAAAGTTGGAGCGTGTTATGGAGATTACACGTACGTTTCCAAAGTTTTGAAATATTATAAAGATTTAGGTTGTGTGGCATCTGGAGATGGAGAATGGATTTCCGATAAAGGTTGGAAATGGCCAACTAAATCAGGGCGTATTACAGATACATTTGATGCAGTTCGTGGTGGAAAGCAACATAATGCTGTAGATATTGGGGCCATGACCGCCGGAAAAGCAGGAGACCCTGTGTGGTCGATGGAAGCAGGGATTGTAACAAACCAAACAGGCAATGTAAATGGTGGCGGTTTAGGAGTTTATGTGGACCATGGAAATGGCATTGTATCTCGTTATTTACACTTGAGTAAAATATCAGTTGCACCAGGGACCATGGTAACAAAAGGACAAATAATTGGGGAGATGGGTGGTTCTAATTATAATAAAGATACTGGTTTACTTAATATGAATGGATATGCTGTCCATTTAGATTTCCAAATTCGTATTAACGACCAACCAACAGATCCAATGAAATTCTTTAAGAAAAATGATGATCCAGGATTATCATCTGGTGGTTCTCCTATTATGACGAATGACAAACGACAAAAAGTATTAGCAGAAGCGAAAAAATGGCTTGGTCAAGGAAAAGTGAGATATGTCTTAGGGGATCGTAATCCGCCAGGAGGTACTTCAGATTGCTCAGGATTTACTCAGTATGTATTTAGAACAAGTATAGGTGTGCAACTTGGAGATTGGACTGGTGCTCAAGTCGGACAAGGAAAACAAGTGCCAGACATCAATCATGCGCAACCAGGGGATCTAATTTTCTATGAAAATCCAGGGCATGTTGCGATTTATATGGGGAATCAAAAAATGATTCATATTGGTGATAATAAGGGTGTACAAATTACAGGTCTTAACTATACGGCAAGAGGTCAACATATGACGCAAATTCGTAATGTTATAGACTGATAAGGGACGAGAGTAGATGAAGAAAATAATTAACATTTTATCCAATATGCCTCGTAAGTACTTGGTCATATTAGGGATTATCGTACTAGTGGCAGGTGTTGCCACCTATAATACTATTCATGATTATATGATGAAATCACAAGTGCAAGAGGAAGAACAAGTAAATCAAGATGAAATCGAAATGCTTGGAGATAAACCAAAGGGATTTGATACAAAAGAAGAAGAATATATTGCGAAAACAAAAACAGTAGAGGATTTACTACGAAAAATTTCTAATAGTAGTTATGATGTTCCGTATTTGTTTACAAAGGCTGGATTTGGTATTGAACCAATGAAAATGACAAGTAATGAACGTATGCTTGCTACAGAAGCTGTTCAAAGATATTTCCTAAATGGAGATAAGTTTTACAACGCACGTATTACCAAAATTGACCGCGGGAAAAAAGTAGATACATTTCATATAGAGGTTTTAATACAACAGGTAAACTTCTTGGAACCACGACAATTTAAAATTCAGGTAAATCAATATGCGCAAATTGTAACACCAATTGAACAAATACCACATGGACAAGAAGAAGTTCCTGTGGATTAACTGAAAGATAAGGGTTGTGAATAAAAATCACAGCCCTTATTAAAAAATATAAAGAGTACCTAAAAATATTTATTGAATATTCTTAATTTTCTGATATAATAAAGTTATGGTTAAATGAAATTTGTATATATTAGTGAAATGATATAGATGTGGAGGTAAAAAGAATGAGATTATTATTGGGAACCGCAGCAAACTATTTTGCAGGATATTCTTCTGGAAGAGGCTCGGGACTTTTAGGGACAATATTTGGGTGGGCTTTATTAGTAGGTAGTGGATACCTGTTGATAACAAATTGGGATAGTATCACAGTTTGGATGCACAGTTTAGATATTGTAACAGGATTAGATGGTTATGAAGACATGAGCAATGGATTTATATTCATCTGCTTGCTTGTAAGTGGTTTTATTTTCATGCTATTGTTACCAGTCTTCGCAATTGTATTAATAGTGGGTGTGGTATTCCTGAATATTGTCATTTGTACAATTGTATTATTAGTATCACCAAGTACATATAAAAAAAATAAAGATGTGGAGAGTGAATGGAAATGAGTACAATTCTAGTTTTAGGTGGTTCAAATGGTAGAACATTAGAGAAGTTAGCTAAAAAAAGAGATTGTCAGGTGATTTTTCACGATGGAAAAAATCATGGTGGTGTAAAGAAAACATTTCGTAGTGTTATAAAAAAATGTGATGTTATTGTAGTGCAGAAAGGTGCATGTGGTCATGTGTCTATTGATGTAGCAAAAGAATACGCAAAGAAGTATGATGTCCCGCTTTTATTTAATCAGGGTTTTGGAGGAACAGGCGCGTTAGAGATTGGGTTAAAGCATTTGCAAGTAGCATAAGTTTAAGTGGTATAGGGATTTATTTAGATTGTATAATCATATAATCCTTATATAAAATTATAAAGTTAATATTGGAGGAATCGAAATGCTATCAATACCAGAACAAAGTGTTAAATGCTTTTTGAATGCTGATATAAATGGAGAATTACAATTAGATACCGAAGAACCACAAGTTGATGAATACGACTTTGTACATGTATACATGTTTTCTGTCGAGGGGATTTACTACCCAGTAAATCAAAACAATATATTAGCTTACTTTTACGATGAAGAATACCAAGAATACTTAGTAATAAAAAAAGGATTTTATAGTGATTGCATTTGGAAAGAACTGGATGAGGGTTTTTTTAGTGTCCAACAAACATGGGATTCCATCAATCCAAGATAAGTTTAAAAAAGTATACATAGGAGGAATCGAAATGCTATCAATACCAGAACAAAGTGTTAAATGCTTTTTGAATGCTGATTTAAATGGACAATTAGAATTAGATACGAAAGAATCACAAGTTGCTCTCTATATGTTTTCTGTCGAGGGGATTTACTATCCTGTTAATAAAGATAATATACTAGCCTACTTTTATGATGAGTTTTTTGACGAATACTTAGTAATAAAAAAGGGGTTTTATAGTGATTGTAATTGGAAACATCCTGATAAAAAATTTTGGGAAGTTCAACATGAATGGGATTTAATTAATCCTTTATAAGTTAAACAAGTATAGGACAAGATTTAATGTATTTATAACTATATATGGTTAGTGATAATGATGGTAGCAGAGAACCTTGAAAAGCAAAGGTGCTATTGTAATTGATTTTGAACTCACCATACGGATGGAAAATATAGGAGGCTCTTTAGTTATGAAAATGAGTAATAAAAAATTTATGAAAATCGCTGCAAACCTTGGAATTTCAACAGCTTTATTAACGGGATGCGTAGGAGATCTCGAAGAAAATAATTCACTAGCAATTGATCAAGACACAACTGATAATGAAGGAACGCAAAAACAATGTACGTCTAATCAAATAAATGAAAATGAGTGTTTTGAAGAGATGCCAACTACAGGACCAGTTAAGCACGAAGAAAAACAGGATAATCCAAGTGTAGAGCATGATAATGGTTGGAGTTCGGCTTTAGTTCCGTTTGCCGCAGGTGCAGCTGGCATGATGTTAATTAATTCATTAAATAAGAAAAATCCAGGGCAAATTAATAATAATACCAACCATACATATAGACCACCAATGACACAAAGACCTTTACCAGAAGTTCCAAAAGAAAAAGAGAAGGAAAAAGGGAGAGGGACAAGTACAAGTGCTGCTACAAGTAGTGGAGGTGCAAATAATTCTGCTTCTACAAATAAAAGTGAATCAAAAGATAAAGTTAATTTAAATAAAAGTGACACGAATAAAAGTAACGCATCTACACCGAAAACAACTAATCCAACTCAACCATCAAAATCATCTTCAACAAGCAAGGTTACCAGTGGTTCTAGTGGTATCGGAAATGCAAAAGCTCCAGCTGGATCTTAATTTATAGGAGGAGAAAAAATGTTAGACAATCAACAGCAACAAGATTATATGAAAAAATGGTTTGCTTTATCTGAGCAAGCTTGTTCACGTGGTTTTACTTGGCCAAGCTTATTAGAGAATGATGAATGGTGTCAGTATATGTCTACTGGTATTAAAAGAATCAAAAAAGAGGAATATGATAATATTATAGAAGCAACTGAATTAGTAAAAACCATTTTTCAAAAGGTTTATAAATACTTACTAGAAAGTCACGAGGGTTTTTTACAATTAAAATTACCCACCGAATTATGGGAAGTGACTAGAACAAATTATGATGTTTTATTTTCATATTTCACTAGGCTTGATTTCATTGTTGCAAACGATGAAATCAAACTAATAGAAATTAATGCAGACACACCCACTGGCTATTTGGAGCCATCTGTAGCTAATCAAGTATTATGTGATTATCATCAAGTTATAAATCCAAATCGCATAGAAGAGAAGCTAGAAACAACGTGGCATAAAATCATTTCTGATTATGAATTAAAACCTCATGATGTTATACATTTCACTAGTTATGATTGGCATGAAGAAGATTATCAAACAGTAAAATTTATTCAAAAATATTGTCCGCATCCAAGTGATTATGTGGGGATACAGAGTATTATAGTTGCAGACGATGGGTTATATACACCAGATGGTGTCAAAATTAAATATTTGTATCGATTATATCCATTAGAGTACTTATTAGAAGATAAAGACTATAGTGGAAAATCAATCGGCCTTATATTTTTAGACCATATTGCACAGGGGAGAGTGAAAATTATTAATCCTCCTTCAGCATTCTTAATTCAAAATAAAGGTGTACTAGCTCTTATCTGGCAACTTCACGAGCAAAATAAATGGTTTACAGAAAAAGAACATAAAATTATCGAAAAGTACTTTTTGCCAACTTATTTCTCAAAGGACAAATTTGAAGAAAATGATATAGATTATGTGAAAAAAGCGACATTTGGAAGGGAAGGCGGTGGGGTTTCCATCATCAATGAAGGGAAAGAAGTAGCTGCAGATAAAACGCCTTACTACGAGCAACAACATAAAATTTATCAAAAGTATATTGAAATGCCGGACTGCACTATAGATACGTGGGATGGAGATTATACAGGTAAATTATTAATAGGGTCACATTTAATTGGTGGAGAACCAGCGGGATTATTTTTAAGAGTAGGTGAAAGGATTACCGGTAATTTATCAATGTTTATTGGAATTTCCACAGAATAAATTCAATTTAATACAATTTGAGTTTTGTGTAGAAAGGGAGATGAAGAAAAGTGATCATATTCCTCTGTACGAGGATTTAAAAGAAGTTTAAAAAAGCATTATTTGAGAAGAAAAAATGGAGGGATGAATTATGAATAAATTTCAAACTATGAAAGACTTGAAAGAAGAATTTGGGAGCAATGTTTTATCTTCGTTTCTTATTTTAATTGGTGCAATTATCAGTATTATTTTTGGTAATGTAACTAAGGATTTGTTTGATACTAATGTCTCTGTGTGGCTATATATTATAGCATGTTATGTAGTTCCTTTTATTTTCATGGTATTAGAATTTTGGTTAGTTGCAAGAACGAAACGAATTGTTAAGGAAATGAACAATTTACAATAAAAAAACATTTAAAGATGGTAGGGAGAATGACAATGACTAAAGGTTTTACAGTAGAAGAAACGTTAATGGCTATTAGTAATTTAACGATTTTTCTATATATAGCAGTAGTTATATATTATTTCTCTCGGTTATCTCACCTTAAACAATAATAAAATGGTTTCGTATTATTAGGAAGTGAAAGGATTTGATGTTATGGAAATGGAAAAGTTCAATGCAAAAGCATTCTTTATATTTATTGGCATAATCTTAATACTCAGTATCGGTGCTAGATTTGCTCAGGAATTTAGGGCGGAACAAGATAAGAATCATGAGATAAGGATGGAACAAACTAGGAGTAACGTGAAAGTTGCAGAGGAAATGGTTGCGAAAAAATTAAATACAGATAATAAATATTCTCGAATGACTGCTGTACCAGGAGATCTGCTGAATCGAAATTACTGGATAACTAAAGAGTTAGTATCAGAAATAAAAAAAGATGGGGAAGAATACCGAATCTACTTTGAAACAAAAAGAGTCAGCAATAGTGAAGGGGATTTTGTTATGTATAAACCTACAGGTATAAATAAAATTCTTAAAGAAGAGTAGATAATACTATTTCGATTTAAAATTCGAATAATATAAAATTTGGAGGTAAATGAAAGGTGAATATAGTAAAATGAATCATAGTAATTTACATAAATCAGGTTATGTTATACTCATCTACTTTGTAATGACTCAACTTGTTGGGATTATAGGAGTACAATTGCTAGCTAAGACAGGTTGGTATGATATTAAGGGAAATCAACAGAAAGCAATTCAGCAACTACTTGTTCATTGGGAACTAATAGGGTTTTCACTCATATTAATATTCATTTATCTTATATATAAGAAAGAAACGATGAATGATTCGAAGTTATCGATTAAATTATCAAGAGTATTATTCGGTTGGATTTTAATAGGAATAGTTGCAGTATTCTTTGCACAGACAATTGGTAGTATTTTGGATAAGAGTATATTTCACTTAACTACACAATCAGTAAATACATCAAGTAATATTGAATCTGTAGCAAATTCTCCTCTTGCTCTTTTATCAATTGTAATTCTTGCTCCACTAGTTGAGGAGCTTGTATTTCGTTACGCGGCCATAAATATATTAAGCCGTAAATTTAATAAAATTGTGTGTATATTAGTTAGTGCATTGTTTTTCTCTATCATGCATTTTGATTTTCCTTTTGTATTTGGATATTTTCTAATTGGACTTGTACTTGCGGCAATATATGTACGTACTAATAGGTTACTAGTATCATTTGTTGTGCATGCTACTATGAACTTAATAATTGTTATACTTCAGATTTTTCAATAGAAAATTTGTAGGTAAGGAGAGAGTAACTTGGCTAAAAAAAAGGCAATATTTTTAGACCGTGATGGGGTCATTAATCAAGTACTTACAGATCGTGTTAGATTTGTAAATAAACCAGAAGATATTTACCTGCTACCTGGTGCAGCTGACGCAATTGCTATATTTAATAGAAAGGGATATATGGTCCTAGTAACAACAAATCAAGCGGGCGTCGGATTGGGTTATATGACTCAAGAAGAGCTCTGTGATTTGAACCATAAATTTGCCGTTTAGGCACGGTTATGGTTCTTTATCCTTGTGGCAAAGTTATAGTTTCAAAAATAGATTATGTCTAATAATCTGTATGGAAGGGAAGTGAGATGATGCATGCACTATATAAACAAAAACGAAGTTAGCGTCCAAACTTCGTTTTTCTGACATACATTAAATTGCAACAATTACATAAAATCTAGTAGGTTTCATAAAAATAAAAAAAGGATCAATTTTTTCGGACATTTTCAGCTAAAAGATTGTAATTGCAGAATAGATAAGTAACAAACACATGATTATATTCACTACCTTATCGTATTTTAAAAATACTCTTTTAAAAGCTGAGCCGCAAATGGACCACAGTAGTAATCCTGCACAACCTATTAGTATTGTTAAGGACATAAACGAGAAAATAGCTACACTTGACTCATGATAAGGAAGTACGAAAGTTGACATTGCAGTTAAGAAGTATAAGATACTTTTTAGATTAAGAATTTGGAAAAGTAGCCCTGAAACAAAAGAAGGTTGGCTATAACTGGTATCATTATTACTTTTTTTAGAAAAAGCAATTTTCCATGCGAGATACAACAAATATATAGCCCCGCCTATTTTAAAATAAGATTCTAACATTGGAATCCAATGGTAGATCCTTGTTATTAACAATGATGTTATCAAACCAAGAATAATAAATCCTGAAATAATTCCAAATTGGAAATGTATAGATCCCTTGAACCCAAATTTTCTCGCTTCATTCATCATCAAAATATTACTTGGTCCTGGTGTAATGGATGTAATAATTAAATAAGAAAGGAATGCTATAAGATTCATCTAGTTGTTTCGTCCCTTCAATGATAATATTTGAATAAATTCTATGGTTCATTGTAATATAGGTCTATCTATCAGTAAAATTAAAATTATAAATAGTCATTATCATTTTTTTGAATAGATAAGAGGAGGATAGTATATATGGAAATAAGACATCTTATTACATTTCGAACAATTGTTGATGTTGGAAGTTATACAAATGCTGCCATAAAATTAGGATATACGCAATCAACCATTACTTCTCATATTCAAGCATTGGAAAAGGAGATTGGTGGGCAATTATTCTCTTACGTTAAACGAGAGTTAAAATTAACCGCTTTGGCAAAAGAATTAATTCCATTAGTTGATGAATTGCTCCATTCATACAAACGTATATCCGAACTAAGAAATCATAAGAATAAGGTAAGTGGAGAGTTACGAATTGCGGCACCCGAATCATTAACGATTTCTAGATTGGGGCCGATTTTGAGGGAGTATTCAATTAAATATCCTGATGTAAAAATTATATTGAGTAACGGAACATGTGGGGAAAATCAAAAAGACCTGACAAGTGGACAGGTCGATGTTGCTTTTATGATTTGGACAAAATTAGAGCTAGAAAAGTGTGATTGCTATCAATTACACAAGGAAGAGATTGTTTTAATCACAGGTCCAAACAAAAACAAACATTTTGATGATTACAAGAACAAGAAAATTACTGATTACTTTATTACAAATGAAAAGGGATGCAGCTATCGTTCTATGTTTGAGAGACACCTAGCTAATAATAGGATATTCAATTTTCAAACTATGGAGCTATGGAGTCTAGAAGCAATTAAACAAGCTGTAATGAGTGGTTTAGGATTCGCTGCACTTCCCTATATAACCGTCAAAAATGAGGTTGGGAATGGATCTTTAAATGTTATGGAACACTATGAAGAATTTGAATTTATGTACTCATATCTCTTAGTCAAGTCAAATAAATGGCGGTCTCCTGCAGTCGAGAGGTTTATTGAGTTAGTATTAGAATAAGCTTCCAAATGAAAATTAATTTAACCTCACTTTAGATTTCTTAATAAACAGAGTATACTTTATTTTAATTAATCAAGAATATTTGATTTTCGGCAAAATTATGCTTCTTTTGGCGGCAATTTTATGATTCTTCAAATAGTAGTATATCTCGCGTGAATTATCCGAGATATACGTTAGGAGTGAGTAAATAGGCTATTATCAGGAATCAAATGGGGTATTTTTATTAGTTATTTTGGCAAGCTTATGGTTCAATATAGAATCTATGGCGAGGTTATGCTTCCAAAATTATAAAAATACTCCCCATATAACAACCGTTTACGGCAAGTAAATGGTTCCTATCGTGGCAAATTTATGATTCAAGTCACAAGCTCTTAGAAATACATGAACATATGCAAGAAAAATTAATTAATGAAAACGCCGATGCTCATATACATGAATTTGTTGCCTGTATCCATCGGCCAAAAGATGGGTGTTCCTGTAGAAAACCAGAGGCTGGTATGCTGCTGCAGTTAGCTCAAAGGCACGATATTGATTTAGCGAGCAGTTATATGATTGGTGACCAAGAAACCGATATATGTGCAGGGAAGAAGGCTGGAACAAGAACAATTCGAATTGCTGATTCTTTGGAGGAAACACAAGCGAATTTTAAATTTTCTTCTTTGCTTAATGTAGCACTTGAAAACATTTTTTAATATTTTTTATGAAGGTAAAATTTTAACAAGTGGTGATTAGTAACAATAAAGATGTTTAATTCCACTGGTCGAAAAATAAAGCAATGCATTAAAATAATAATTTTAGATATATAAATAGATATAAGGAGGTATTTTACAATGAGTGAATTTCAATCAGGAAAAAGAGAAGGGTATATTTATGGTTATATATTTCTTTCGGGAAATAAAGGGTTGGTTTTAGATGAAGGTTCAAACGAGTATCCAATAGAATTAGCAGAATTACTAATCAATGGAGAATTTGTTTTAATGGAAAACTTAACGTTAGATTTATTGAGAAGAAAAAATCTATACGGTTCTAAAGCAAGGATTAAGGAAAGTTTTATTTCATAGTTCGTAAAGTACTATATTATTTTTAAACATTTTTTGCATGAAGTTAGCTCTCATTTTAATTGTGGGAGCTTTTTCTATAGGGTTCTGCTGGGACAAACATCCTTTAAAAAATAAAAAGCTGCCACTATGCGGACACTTCGTGTTATTATGGTTTAGCTATACTAATTCAAATTGCTATGTGGGTGAAACGAATGGAAAATAAACAACCTGAACAACACTACGATCTAAGTAAAATATACACATACAAAGAGCTGCCAGATAAGATTAGCGGCCGTTGCGATAACTGTGGCAATACCGCGTTCAAGAGTTCCGTTAAAGATTTCATCTTTCTAAGAGAATGTCGTCAATGTGGTATGAAGAAAATTATTTAGCCCTGTTAGGGCTTTTTTTATTGGCTCTTATATCCATAAATGCCTTTTACTAAATAATATTATTATCTAATACATAAGTATTAAAGCTTTGTTAAAATACATATTTTAATAAAGAAAAGACACCTAAGGTGCCTTCCTCTGACTTGAACCACTTTAATTTTAATAACATCATTTTACAATCACAAATATATCTTTAATCTTTCATATGATATTTTATCATTTTTTTCAGTTAATTGCATGGAACTGGTGAAAAATAGGTTATTTTTTGTAAATTCCTTTTCTCCATATCCATTCAATGGGACCATAGCGAAAATATTTACTCCAAATTTTGCTGAATATAATTTGCGCAAAGATAATTAAAATCCCGAAGATACATAATTGCCAGTAATATACCTGTGAGACATCTTTAAAGTACAACGAAAGAATGACAAGAGTTAGTATACTTTGGCTAATGTAATTCGTTAAAGCATACTTGCCTACGTTCATAAAGGGTTGCAGCTGCTCTATATATTTTTTATTCTCACAAACCCTAAGTAGAGTACAAACATAGAATATAGCTAGCGTTTTCCCTCCAAATAGAATCCATAGTTTAATATCCTGAGAGTAATAGACATCCGTTTTTATAAAATAGTAGATAATAGGACAAGAGAGAAGACATGAAATGCATAACGAACTCCACTGGATAAATCTAATTTCCTTTATTAATTCCGGTACCCTTTTAAAAATATCTTTCTTACCAGCCCATAAACCAATTAAGAACAAGCCTATATATTCCGGAATTCCTATTAGTAATTGTTGAAATTCCTCGATTATTAAAAAGAACAGACGAGCTTTTACTTGTTGTGAATAATGTGTAAATAGATTTACAGTGTGATTGGTAGTGTTGCCTGTAAACATATATTGATAGTAACTAGGTACGGCAGAAATAGAAGAACTTGCTTGTATAAATAAAATAGCATGTAGTGTATAGCTAACAAATAGAGAGATGCAGCTAACTATAAAGATAAGCTTTGTAGATCGCTTATAAAAGAACAATAGGATAAAACCAGCTAAGGCATATGCGTGTAGAATATCTCCATACCATAGAAAGATAAAGTGGAGTAAACCAAAGAGTAGCAAAATACACAATCTACGGCTAAATAGCTTATATATAGAATATCCTTTTGCTTCCGCGTTTTTTATAAAGATATAAAATCCTACCCCAAATAAGAATGCAAAAATAGTATAGAATTTTGCTTGTATAAACAAATCTATTAAAAAACGAATCCCTTTATCTGTACCGGAATAACCGGCCTGGTTAAAGGGATCTAGTCCCGTCATAGTAGGTAGATTAGAAAACAGGATACATAGTATGGCTATACCTCTTATTGCGTCTAAAGAATAAATACGGGCGTTTTGTTGCATGTAAATTCCCCTTTCTTAAAAAGAAAAACGAGCACTATATTAACTAGCGCTCGAATTACGTCTCGCAAAGAATCCGTCATATGTAGCAGCTGACACTGCACCTTCTAGGCGTTCAATTTCTTCACCTCTGTTATAAGCTACAACAACTGGAGTGCCAGGAATATCGAACTCTTGAAAGGCACTTTGATTTTCTGGCGTAGAGATATCAATACGATAGATGGTTCTATCATGCTTTTTTGACATACTATTGATATCTGGTGCTGCTTTTTTACAATAATGACAAGTTGGTTGATAGTAGTACGCAATAAACTCTTCATGGGATTGTATTTTTTGCTTTAATTCTTCTTTTGAAATATCTTTAATATTTTCGGGCGATCCTTTTGTTTCTGCAGCTGATACAATTGTTTTGTTTGGTGTTACAGTCTCTGGGTTAACAGATTCATTTTTAGTTAAAGTAAAGATAGCGATACAAGCAACGCATAATGTAGTAACAATTGCTCCAATTTTGTAGACTTTATTCATAGTAAATTCCTCCTTAAAGTAAAAAAAAGGACAAACCTCGCCCGAGTTAACTGGGCGTAAGGTTTGTCCTTCACGCTACGTACAATAGAGTATAAACAATGGAAACAAATTTTCTATCTATATAATAACACAACATTTATATAGAATGCTATAAGAATTTTCGAAAGAAAAACAAAGAAACACCTTAGTGAATATAATTTCACGTACCAAAATATATTAAAAAATTAATAAAAATTTCAACAAGGGGATTCTTTGTGTTCCCTACAACTGTTAGATACAATGTACCTCTCCATAAAACATAAAACTATGCAACAATCTACGTCTTAAAAGACTAAATGATATAATAGGCATCACCATACCATTTCGGGAATATTGTACGTTTAGACACAATTGGGACACATCTTAAACGTTTTCTGTACGTTAAGAGGCATCTGTCCAGAAAACCTTATGTTTATGAACAGAGAGCAAAACTTAATAATATCAACGTTTTCTATCTATAACTGTGTTCATAAAGTATGTAAACAAATCAATGTTCAGTTAAACTTAAGTTTTTATCTTTCTGAACATGTATTCACCTAAAAAAATGCTGTAATGATAAGGTTTTGTAATCCTTAGCGTATAATTTTCCCGGAATGATATGGTGACCCCTAATAGTAAAATCATATCGTGTAACGACGAATATATGTACAACTATTTATAGAATGATTGCCGAGATTGCAATTTTAAGACGATTATCTTTTGTTTTGTGTACAATCTATCGTTAAATCGCTTGAAATGGGCGTTTTATAATGCGCGTTTTGTGTTTAGGAAAGGAAAGCGCAAACTTGTTGCATTTAATAATGAAATGACCGAGAGTGCTAAAAGAGTTACCGCCACATGACATATGTCAATTTTATTTTTTATTTTTGAATATTCAAATATTATTTTATCAAGTTAAACAAACTAACAATATTTGTGAAACGTGTTAAGGTTATTGTGTAAACAGAAAAAAATATTAAGAACGGAGGATTATGGAACTTATGGGGATTAAAAAACTATTATTAACATCTTTTATGTTCGGTGCAATCATCTTAGGATCTACGCAAAATGCTAGCGCTAATACAATTAATGATGACACTATCAAATCTCTTCCAGAAGGGGTGGAGAAATATTACCCAACAAACCCTGAACTTTTAGTGGATAAAAATTATGATGATTACAAAGATTCTGAAGATTCGATAATTAGACCTCCATATGCTGCAGCCCTTAAAATTAAAGAGCAACTTCCAAGAAATGTTTATCTTTCAACACAGGACAAGTCGCAGTCTACATCTAGACTACAACTTTATAGTGGCGACAATTTAGGTATGAACGTAGAACCCAAAAAATTTAATGAAAAAGGGCGAGGTACAATTGTTGGTATAATATATCGTAATGGTGAGTATTACGATACCTATGTATTTTATAATACAAAGAGATTCACTACTACCATAAAGACTGGTGATTTATCGCAATATTCATTGAGATTATACTGTGGAAACCCAAGGGAATTAGAAACTGGTTGTCAAGCAAGTGGAGTTATTTATCCAGTAAAATAAACTGCACCTAGGAGGTCTTTACCCCACTCAAAATTCAATACTCTTTCAGTACCAAAAAAGTTGTCAAAATAAAAAGGAGTAGCAAATGCTACTCCTTCACTAATTTTTTACTGGTGCTCTTTCAAAAACTGCTACGACTCTTTTATATCTTTTTTCTATAAAATCAACAATACCCAAACTTGTTATATACCTCTCAAACACTTCAGATTTATCTCTAACTAACCTTCAATTTCTTATCCGTACACAACAAATAATCCCCTCAGACGAGCCAAGAGACCCTTTAAATGTATATCTCGTTATTTTTGTTCTCACTTCATCAGAAACCATACTAAGAGTATGCAAGGTTGTTTACAAAAAAAAAAGAATAGCGGAAACCCCTAGAATCCCCGCTACATCAACGATGTATAAAATCCTGTATACCAAATAAACAGACAAAAAAGAAGAATCCCTGTAGCTACAAGGATTCTATCAAAGTATTTGCTACCGATAACGGGAGTTATGGTGCGACAAGAAGTCGCATTCCCACAGGGTAGCTTCTGCTACTAGATTAGATGCAAAGTCTATCTCCATCCGAAACTGCGGACTTGGTAACGGGCTCGTGGGTTGCATGAGGAAATGTGGAAACAGAGAGTCTGTACATGACTCGGAATACCGCTAGGAGAAGACAGGTACGGTGAACGAGAGTGAAGGCTCGTAAGCTTCGTAATCGTTAGCTTGGGATAATGTACAGCTCTACCCAGGTCTTGATAAGAGGAAAGGCATTCTCATAATACTGCCGCGTTGCATCCCGCAACTTATCCGGAGTAAAGAGTCCACCTAACCCTGTCGTATCTGTGGAATGTGAAACTTGGTAAGCCCTATGTCATCTGCGCAAGCAGTAGGATGACTGTAAAGTCAAACGATGTGGCAGAGGGTAAAGGATATAAGAGAAAGCAAAAGCCGCTAGCCGAAAGGAAACAGGAAAGCATAGAAATATGTATAACTGAGCGGATATTGTCGTCCTTACGGACAAACCCATGACAAGCCTGAAAGGGAGCCCACTTCTTATAGGTCTTCAACATGGAAATACATTTGTAAGTTATCTTCTGACGAATAGGAGCGTGCAGTTATGAACACCTCAGAACGAGCGTCGGCGCACGTCTCGTATACAAACTGGAAAGCAGTTCAGATGTATGTGACGAAGTTACGACAAAGAATTTACCGTGCCGAACAGTTACAGCAACAAAGAAAGGTAAGAAAACTTCAACGCTTACTCATGAGAAGCGAAGCAAACTTACTGTTATCAATTAGACGAGTAACACAGCAGAATAAAGGAAAGCGAACAGCAGGTGTTGATGAACATACAGCCTTGAGTCGCAGAGAAAGAAATCTTCTCTATGAGCAACTCAAAAAGTTAAATACGCTACAACACCGACCAAAACCAGCAAAACGTATATACATTGTGAAGAAAAACGGAAAATTGCGACCGTTGGGCATCCCAACTATAAAGGATAGGGTATATCAAAATATAGTGCGAAATGCCCTTGAACCACAGTGGGAAGCCAGATTTGAAGCTATTTCTTACGGGTTTCGTCCTAAGCGAAGTACCCATGATGCCATACGAAGCATTTTCAATAGAATCAACGGGGGCACAAAGAAGAAATGGATATTTGAAGGAGATTTTCAGGGCTGTTTTGATCATCTCAACCATGAGTGGATACTCAAACAAACTTCTTACTTCCCCGGAAGAAAACTATTGAAGCGATGGCTCAAGATGGGATACATGGAGCAAAGCTTTTTCGCGGAAACGCAAGAAGGTACTCCGCAAGGAGGAATTATCTCGCCACTTCTCGCTAACATTGCCCTTCATGGAATGGAAGAAACCTTGGGAATTACTTACAAGAAAAACTATAAAGCTAATGATAGTTATATTATGAATCCTGCTTGCAAATTTACCCTTATCCGTTACGCAGATGATTTTGTGGTCTTAACGGAGACAAAAGAACAAGCACTCTCTGTATATATGAGACTTCGTCCCTACTTAAAGGACAGGGGATTGGAATTAAGCCCTGAAAAGACGAAGGTTACACATATTGAGGAAGGATTTGAGTTCCTAGGATTCTTGATTCGGCAGTACCAAACTGAACAGGGGAATAAACTGTTCATCAAACCAAGTAAGGGCAGTAGACAGAAAGCGAAGAAGAAAATTGGAGATACTTTACGTGTCATGAGGGGTCAACCCATCGGAGAAATCATCCGAGTGCTTAATCCTATTATCAGAGGATACGGGCAATACTGGAAACATGTCGTTTCTAAGAAAATCTTTGGTACAATGGATAGCTATATCTATTGGAGAATCGGCAAACATCTTCGACAGCTCCATCCAAAGAAGTCGTGGAAATGGATATATGCAAGATATTACAGGCATCCACATCATGGTGGAAATGCTTGGACACCAACCTGCCCGAAAACAAATATCCAACTCTTACATATGTCATGGATTAAGATTGAGAGACACAACATGGTGAAATTCAAAAATAGTCCTGATGACCCAACATTGAAAGAATACTGGGAAAAAAGAGACCGTAAGGTATTTGATACGGAAAACACGATGGATAGAATGAAGCTGGCTAGAAAACAAGGTTACCGCTGCGCTATCTGCAAAACTCCACTACAAAACGGGGAAAAGGTAGTCGTAAAAGACATGCCTGTTCCGCAACACCTCATATTGTCTAATTTAAACTTAAAATTAGTTCACTTACCTTGCCTATACTAAAGGGACTGAAATCGGATAAAAAGAAGGCTTGAGCCGTATGATGGGAAACTGTCACGTACGGTTCTGAGGGGAGTTGGGGGCAGCGATGCCCCCCGCTTACCCGACTAATTAAGCTGTCCATGTGGACAGCTTAATGTTTTTTTGCCTAACGTAAAAAATTCGTTTTTTTGTTGGGGTATTATAATATAAGTTGTGGTCAATGTATTCATCTAGAAACGTAAAAAAGACACTATAGAAAGTGTCTTTTTTACGTTGACATACTATGAAAGAAAATGTAGTGATTAATCATAATTTGTTGGATGCTTCTTGGTTAAATCTAGTATAACATTAAAATAAACATTTAAACATGCAAATTTACATATATTATGATTTTATCAAATTAGCAGAGTCATCTCAAATACTATTAGGAAAATTAAATTTTTCTATATCTAAAACTAAGTTAGTCTCATTAGGGTCTGATATGAATATCAAACCCTTTTCATTATATGTAATTATTTCACTGCATCTTTTAATTCTTTTCCAGCCTTAAAAGCAGGTGCTTTTGAAGCAGCGATTTGCATTTCTTCACCTGTTTGTGGGTTACGTCCTGTACGTGCAGATCTTTCGCGTACTTCAAATGTACCGAATCCAAGAATCTGAACTTTCTCCTCACTTGCTAGTGCAGTTGTAATTGTATCTAATACAGCTTGTGTTGCTGCAGATGCATCTTTTTGTGTAAGTTCTGCTTTTTCTGCTACTATTTTTGTTAATTCTGTTTTATTCATTTCCTGCACCTCTTTATATGTGATTAGGTGACCATTATAACGTGCTTATAATCTTGATGCAATTAATAATACGTATAAATTTAGAACAGATTTAGATAAGTTGACTTCGGACAAGGGATGGCAGGAATCCATATTAATTGTTCGATAGGTAGTAAAGTGTTAATTGACAATTTGTCATGATCATTTCACTATATGACGAATGTACGTTTGGTATATAATAGATATATATCAAAATGGAGGTGAAACAAATGATGATTAATAAAGCCTATAAGTTTCGTATCTATCCAAATCAAGCACAAACAATTCTAATCAACAAAACGATTGGTTGTTCTCGCTTTGTATTTAATCATTTCCTATCCTTATGGGATCACGCATACAAAGAGACAGGAAAAGGCTTGACCTATGGTACATGCTCTGCCAAACTACCTGCCATGAAGAAAGAGCTTGTTTGGTTAAAAGAAGTGGATAGTATTGCGATTCAGTCGTCTGTTCGCAACCTTGCGGATGCTTATACACGCTTTTTCAAAAAACAAAACAGCGCCCCCCGCTTTAAATCTAAGAAGAACAACGTACAATCTTACACCACAAAACAAACAAATGAAAACATTGCTGTTGTAGGAAACAGGATAAAGTTGCCGAAACTAGGTCTTATTCGATTTGCCAAAAGTCGTGAAGTAAAGGGACGTATTTTAAAAGCTACAGTTAGACGGAATCCTTCTGGCAGGTATTTTGTGTCACTATTAGTTGAAATAGAAGTACAAGAACTTCCGAAAACACATTCTTACATTGGAATAGATGTAGGACTAAAAGATTTCGCCATTTTGTCAGATGGAACACTCTATAAAAATCCGAAGTTTTTCCTATCATTAGAAGATAAATTGGTGAAAGCACAGCGTACTCTTTCTAGAAGAATGAAAGGATCTTCTCGCTGGAATAAACAACGAGTAAAGGTAGCTAGAATTCATGAATACATATCAAATGCTAGAAAAGATTACTTGGACAAAATCTCAACTGAAATCATCAAAAACCACGATGTTATCGGTATAGAGGATTTGCAAGTATCGAATATGTTAAAGAATCATAAGTTAGCAAAAGCAATTAGTGAGGTATCCTGGTCACAGTTTCGAACCATGTTGGAATATAAAGCAAAATGGTACGGCAAACAAGTCATTGTTGTATCGAAAACATTTGCTTCTAGCCAATTATGTTCTTGTTGTGGATACCAAAACAAAGACGTTAAAAATCTGAATCTACGTAAATGGGACTGCCCTTCTTGTTGTACACATCATGATAGGGATATTAACGCAAGTATTAATTTAAAGAATGAAGCGATAAGGCTTCTAACCGCAAGGACTGCGGAGATAGCCTAATAAATTAGAGTTCGATAGAACTCTTTACTTAGGAATCCCCCACTTCTAAACGAAGTGAATGTGGAGGTAGTTCAAAATGTTTCTTTTTAGTCATATTGAACACCCTTTATCTTATTTATAGTTATATAATAACCTTAATAAATTTCTATAAATTTATATATAAGGTTTTTAATATTGATGTATTAGAACTGTTACTATAAAATGAAGATGCTGTGACTATCAGAATTTTATTTCTTATCATTTCTATCTTCATCTTTTCTACAACTGTCATAGTGATGAGTATTATCTTATGGTTAAAAACTAACCAGCTTTATACTCCTGACATCAAAAGATTAACCGGCGCAATTATATGTTTAATTAGTTCTGTAATTTTACTTATTTTTAAGAATAAATTCAAAGTCACTTATAACAAATTCACTGAAATATTTAGTCAGTATACAGGGGTCTCGTTGCATGTAATAGTTTTAAGTTTATTATAATGATTTCTGGTGTTTGCTATTGTTAAAGTGATTAGGCCATAAATAAATTTAATACGTTGTTAGGCGAAATTGTGGCGTACTAGCATAGTAAGGTAACGTATGAAAAACGAGCATTTAGCAAATGGACCTTTGTAAACTATTTAAAAGGAGATTATACATGTTAGAGACTCTTGAAATAAGAAAAAAGCAACACGAAATAAAAATACGAAAGTATAAAAATATACAGAAATACTACAATCCATTTTTGTGGATAATCTCAATTATTTATTTTCTCTATTTCATGTTCACTGATAATTCTCTTTCGGTACATCTATTACTTTCTTTCGTTATCGGCTTGATTCTTTGGAGTATAGGTCTAGCTATTAATTTAAAACTCTTGCATGAGTTAAAAGGAAAAGGGAAAATATTTAATATAGAAACAATAAATGAAATGAAAAAAAATAAATATATGAGTCCCGGAAGAAAAGAACGTTATATCACAGATTATAATGCGACGAAAGATGAACTAGAAAAGATAATGATTTACACTAAATTTATGTTAGAAGCTGAAGAAAGAGAAAACGAAATAAAAGATGACAATAGAAATTCAGATATATAAGTGTAGTGAGAGGAGAACAAAAATATGTCTATAGAGCAGTATATTAATCTTCGTAAAATAGGAAAAGAAATTGAGGAGATTCAAAAACAATATCTATTAAGTGAAGCTACAATTCTAACATTAGAACTAGGCTATAAATGTTATGAAAAAAATATTTCATTAGATAAAGCAATTAATCTTATCGATAAAATTGTAGTATTAAATGCAAATGATACAAAAAACACATCGTTTAGTCCGTGTCCGTCTGTCCATATGTGATTGATAGATCGAAGGGGAGAGGGCAGATACCTAAAGAAGAAATGAAAATGAGTATAGATGAAATAAAAAATGCCGTATTGAATCCAGATTTAATCAAATATTTGCACGGTGTTAACATATCTAATCAATGGGGAGGAATAAATGGTAGGCAATTATTATTAGATGTATATAGATTATGTGAGAAACATGAAGATTTATTAAAAGAATTGAACGATTAAAAAACAAATAAAAGGGTGGTATAGCATGAAATCAACAGGTGTTACACGTAAAATAGATGAATTAGGACGTATTGTTCTACCGAAAGAGTTAAGAAGAACATTAGGAATCGTAGAAAAAGATCCTATAGAGATATTTGTAGAAGGCGAAAAGATAATTTTACAAAAATACAAGTCACATGATGCTTGTACAATAACTGGTGATATTTCAGAAAAAAACATGTCATTAGCTAATGGACAAATTGTTCTTAGTCCTGAAGGGGCAGAACTCTTAATAAAGGAAATTCAGCAGTACTTAGTGAAGTAAGGTTATCAGTAAGTATTTTAATTCAGCTAACGTAGTGCGTTAGCTATATAAGATTTTAAAATGTTGTTGTAGTAAAAGAGGTCATTTGTAGTACAAAAGATGGGTAGTAAAGCAGATATCATTTCTGTTTCACTACCCATCTTTTGTATTATAATGCGTGACATTCAATAAAACCATCAGATGTCTTTTCTTTGACTTGAACCACCAATACTTTACTAACACTACTTTTACAATAAATACATATATCAGCAATCTTTCATATCCTTTTCATTTTATCACATTAATTCTTATTTTTTATTCATAAATTTAAATATAAAGATAAAAAACTACAATTCAATCTGAAAAACGAACGTATTTTCATAAAAATAATCCAAGCATGAGTATAGTAATTCATTCTATTTTACATCTATTACATTAACGAATTGCAATTTCATCTTGTTATAAAAAGCATCTGTACATACAACAGCGCTATTTGACGGGTCAATATCAACAACGGTCATATAACTAGAGAGCAAATAACCGTCCTCATAATATGTAATCATTATTTCCTCTTCTGATACTAATGAACATAAGAGCATATTTTCAATTCGTTCTTTTTCTTCAGGTGTTAAAATCGGACGAGTAACTTTGTTTTGTTCCTTAATCATTTCACGTATCCCATCAAATTGAGATGTTAATGCGGCAAACGGTTAAATATACTACAATAAAAAGAGAATATTATGTTCAATATGTGAGCTTAGTATTCTTTTTTTGTTACATTATATAATCGTTAACTGTACGCTAATAATCTAGTATATTATGTTTATAATGTGATGGAATTTTATTCTTTATAGTGGGAGGACAATTTCTATAGGAGTGGTGGTGGAAAAACAATCGTTAGTTTTAGTATGAATCTAGGGGAGGAATTCTATGCGAGTACAAGAGGTTATCCTAGAGGAAAGTATAAAATACATGTTAGTAGATGAAAGAGGGATTCCGATTGTTCCCGTTGTAAAATATCTCAAATATTTGGATAGCACAGGTAAAAGTAGGAATACTCAAAAGACATACTGTTATGCGCTGAAACAATACTTTGTATATTTGAGAGAAACTGAAAAAGATTACAAAGAAATAAAATTAGAACATCTAGCAGATTTTGTTGGATGGTTGCGTCATCCGTATACTAGTTTAAATGTAATGTCTTTTTCACCTGTAAAATCTAAAAAGGCTGAAAAAACAGTTAATTTAACAATCACTGCTGTCACAAATTTTTATGATTATTTATACCGTAACGAAGAATTGTCTAAGGACATGAATGAAAAACTAATGCGCCAGATTTATACAGGTGGAAAAACACGCTATAAGAGTTTTTTACATCATATTAATAAGAATAAGCCTTCTATCCGAAATGTTTTGAAAGTAAAAGAGCCTCGTAAAAAGATTCAAGTTCTCACAAAAGAGCAAGTGCAACAAACTCTCACAGCTACTACAAATATACGAGATGCTTTCCTTATTCAACTTCTGTTTGAAACAGGATTGCGTATTGGAGAAGCCCTCTCTCTATTCCTGGAAGACTTTATATTTGACCACAGAAAAGGACATCGGATTCGCTTGATGGATCGAGGAGAATTGGAGAATGGTGCAAAGCTCAAAACAGGAGAACGAGAGATATTTGTATCGCAACACCTAATGAATTTGTATGATGATTATCTGTATGAAATTATGGATGAACTGGATATTAAAACAAACTTTGTCTTTGTTAAGCTACGTGGGAGAAATGTGGGTAGACCTATGAATTATAGTGATGTAGAATCTCTCTTCAAACGCTTGCGAAAGAAAACAAAAATTAACATCCACCCCCATCTGCTCCGACATACCCATGCGACTATATACTATCAGGAAACAAAAGACATCAAACAAGTACAAGAGAGATTGGGACATGCCCAAATTCAAACAACAATGAATTTGTATCTCCACCCTTCGGATGAAGACATCCGTAAGGATTGGGAAAAAGCGCAAGATGCATTCAAAATTGATGAAAAAAGCTGAAGGTGGTAAACATGAAGCGAAAACAGCAAACAAATATAGGAGAAGTCAATTTTCATGAACGATTAAAATATGAACTCTCTAGTTATATGGAAAAAACAATTCAACCTGATGGATTTGTTACCACTAAACATGTGAAAGAAGCTTATTTTTTAATTAATGACAGTTGGAACATTGAATTCTTAGAAAGAATCCCTCAATTTCGGAGAATGGCGGATAACTACAAAGGAAAACGACGAAATGTGTATTTTCGAATAAATAGTCCAACTGTTAACCTTGAAATAAAATATGTGTGGTATCAAAAATTATTTAAAGAACATTGGGCACTAAGCAGTAGTTTTGATGGGAATGCCGCATTATTAAACAAATTATCTCTTTTTCTTAACACAAAATACCCCCATCTTTTCTCTTTATTTGATTTAGATATGGATAAGGTTGAACGAGAATGGTGGTTTTGGTTAAAACAGCAAGGAATTCCAATAACAAAGACATCAAAGACCACAGTATTCGATGGATATACACATAAATCCCCCGCAGCAACTTATTTTCGTATCATCTATTCCAACTTCTTGGTGTTAGCAGATTCTCGTGATGAATGGGAGAAAGACCGTTGGGATGTACGGATATTACACACAAAGTATGGGATATACTACAGCAAAAGTTTAACTGCGCATTACCTCGATTTTACTAAAATAGAACCGTTGAAAATTAGAGAGAGTACAAAAAAGTATATTAAACAACGTTTAATGGGACGAAGCGATCTTTCGTTTGCGACATCAAGATTTTACCTAAGGACTTTGAATAAATTTTTTGCTTTCATATTTTCATTGGAACCAACTTGGAATGATTTGAAAAATCTCAAAAGACCTCATATGGAACAATACATTCAATGGTTGCATGAATACACCAAAAATAAAGGTATTGACCCTTCAGAAAGATATATATCAGAAGAGTTGAAATGTATAAATAAGTTTTTGGGAGATGTTCAAAAATACGAATATGGCATTGCGCCAAATAAAGATGTACGATTATTGATTTTCCCAGGGGACAAACCTAAAGTGAAAAAAAAGCCCTTTGGGCAAATTGATTACATTCCTGATTTTGTACTGGAACAATTATTTGCTCACCTTAAAGACCTACCTGAAGACATTATACCAGTGGTATGGGTAGCTTTTAAAACAGGACTTCGTATTTCAGATGTGTTAGAACTCACAACAGATTGTCTTGTACAATTGAATGGTAAATATTCCATTGTAACTGATATTGAAAAAACACAAGTGCAAGGACATAGAATTCCAATTGATGAGGATCTCGCGAAAATTCTTTCGGTTTTAATTTCATATTCCAAAGAAAATAGTACGCAAGATAATAATCCAGGAGGATATATTTTTGTGAGGTATCAGGGGACACGAAAAGGTAAGCCATATACTCAAGGTTGGATTCGAAGTCATTTGAATGAACTAGCAAAAAAGAAACATATTGTAGATGAAGATGGTAATATATTTCGTTTTAAAACTCATCAATTTCGTCATACATATGCTGTGAAATTATTGAATGGCGGTGCAGATATTCTAACAGTACAAGAATTATTAGCCCATGCTTCTCCTGAGATGACTTTACGGTATGCCAAACTATTGGATGAAACTAAGCGAAAAGCATTCGAATCTGTTATTAATCAAGGGGTTTTCAGCTTTGATTTGAACGGTGAGGTACAAAAGATTAATGTAGGTGAAGATATTCCTGATGATATATTACAAGCACTCTGGCAAGAGCATAAATTAAATGCAATGGATAATCCTTACGGAACATGTCATGCACGACTGAAAGGAGATTGCCCACATATGGAAGCTCCACCTTGTTTGACATGTAATAGTGGTAGTCCTTGCAAAGATTTAGCGATTGGATTTTCAGAGCTGGATATCGAAAAATATGAGTTGCACATAAAAACAACAACGAGGGCTGTAGAAGTAGCTAAACAGCATAATCGTGAGGATATGGTTGAGAAACATGTACAGAATTTAAACAGATATCAAGGCATTTTAAATAATATTAGAGAAGGTAATATTATTTTTGGTCGGCAAAATCGTATAAAAAGAAAGTATGGTGTGAAACATGGCTAGTTATGATCGTATAGAACAGCTAAAAGCAATTCATGCATCCAGAAAGGCAGTCACCTCTAAAAAAGTTGATGAAGCAATCCAAAGGCTCGTACGAGCCAATCAGAACATCAATTTTAATAGTGTAGCAAGCGAAGCCAGGATCGCTAAAGCCACACTGTACAACAATCAGAAGTTGCGTAAACGTATTGAAACCCTGCGTCAACAGCAAGCACACTCCTCTACCTCAAAACAGATAAAACATGAGATGAGTGACAGCAATAAAGATGTAATTATTGAATCGTTGAAACGAAGAATCAAGAAAATTGAGGAAGAAAACAAGCAATTACGGAATCAACTAAAAGTGGCATATGCAAACGTATATAAACAGATATAAATGGATATAAGCAAATAAGAAGATGGAATTTATCGTACACACTTAAAATTTGTGGGAATAAACACCATCAATATACCCGCGCTAATGCTCAAAATATTAACGGTATTTTATTGATATTTTGAGCATTCCTTTCATTCAAATACCTACTTAGATGCAATCAAGACTGAATCCTTCATGGCGTAGCACCAACAAATTGCAGATTTCTTACGCTAAGCGAATTTGAACATAAAAAGTCTAATTTCCGTAAAGGATTAGCCCTTTTTATGTTCAAATTCAATTAACTATTTCCTATCTTCATTTCATAAGAATAAGCTACTTCAAAATGATTGAAAAAAATTATCGATAATTTTCTTTTCCGCTATACTTAATGTTGAAAGGGGTTCTCGGCAAATTCCAACCTGTATATTACGCTTTTCTAATAGGTATTTAATTGTGCGAAGTGTTCCCATTTCTATAATCGAATGCATATAGGGCAAGAGTTTTGAAAATTGGTTTAGCCCTTTTTCCTCGTCACCAGCTTGTAAGTTTTTAATAATATTATGTATCTCTTCAGGAAAAATATTCCCCAAAATACTAGTAATACCGTTATATCCAAGTTCAGCATCCTCAAATATATTTGTATCAGATCCTGATAATACAATGAATTCCGGTCCTAATTTCTTTTTCACAATTGGTACACTGCTCACATCACCAGCTTCTTTAAATGCTACGATTTGAGGGAATTTTCCAACTAATTTTATTAATGTTTCAACATGTAAATCAAACCCGGTTCGTGGAGGGTTATTATAAATCATGATTGGTAAATGGGTTACTGAACAAATCTTTGAGACATAGTTAAATGCTTCTTGCTGATTAATTCGTAAATATGGCGGAAACCCTAACATAATACCATCTAGTCCTACTTTTTCTGCGGTAATTGCTAATGCTATCGCATCGTTGGTTTGAACAGCTGCAACTCCTCCATATATAATCAAATCATTTTTTGCTTCTTTTTTTACTTTGTGAAATAAAGCCATACGTTCCTCAACGGTCATAGAGTGTTGTTCACCAGTGGTACCACTAATCAATAATGCAGGAACTTTGTGCTTTTTATAGTAATCAACTAATGATGGTATTCCTTCTAAATACAGATCACCATTAGTAGAAAATGGTGTGACCATTGCTACACTAAAAGAGATAAAAGGGTTTTTCATTTTTCTAATTCCTTCCCAATTATATTTCGATTTTAGAGAACTATCTTTATAAATCACTCTACAATTGCATCATATAAATGAATGATGTATACGTGAGCAGAAGTTGAGTATAGTACTCTTTTGAGACTTTAAACTTTCTTTTTCATTACTTTTGCCATTCTTTGAGAATCAAAATCCTTTTCTTCTTGTAATTTATTAATGATGTTAAGATAATCTTTTTCATTGCGATTCTGACTTAATTTATATGCAGCTTGAATTTCTTGCACTTTAATTTTAAATCCAACAATGCCTTTTAATTCTTGCTCTAATAACTGAGGCGAAAGATTGTCCCATAAAACTGGATTCTTACGGTGTTTTTCGTATTTCTGTAGTAACATTGTAAGATCTTGTTTTAACTCTTCTTCCTTCAAAATAGTGGCTTTACCATATACATGTACAGCTTGATAGTTCCATGTTGGTACATTTTCTTGTTCATACCAGGAAGAAGAGATATAAGCATGTGGTCCTTGGTATATAACTAATACATCTTCACTAATTTCGAATGTTCTCCATTGAGTGTTCCCATAAGCCATGTGTCCCGTTATATAGTAATTATCATCTTCTTTATTTAACTGTAATGGTAAATGAGTAGCAATTGGTTTACCTTGTTTTATTGTTACAATTGTTCCAAATGGATTCATTTGAATAAATTCTCGAATTTCATCGATATCTTTGACTTTAAAGTATTTAGGAATATACATAATCAGCCTCCTCCTCAATTAACTTGATTTGTAATACATAGTATTATATAAATAGACATGTCAAAAGGTACAATTTTAAACAAATAAACATGTCAGGGGTTGCAAATGAAAAATATCATTTTTTCTCTAAATAATGACTCTCCTAAATACAAACAAATCTATGAAGAGTTTAAACATTTGATTGAACGAAGAGATATACTTCCTAATGAACAGTTACCCTCCATTCGTCAACTCGCAGATTCTCTTCAAGTAAGTCGTAATACGACATTAACAGCTTATGAACAACTTGTAGCTGAAGGATATATTTGTGGGGAAGGAAGGAAAGGCTATTTCGTAAATGAGTTAGAGCCCCCCTTATTCGAAGAAAAGTTAAACCCTTTTACTAAAAAACAAAAAGAATCAGTAACACCTCTTCTTATTGATTTCCGAGCAGGTGCCGTAGATCAAACACATTTTCCTTTGAAAATTTGGAGGAGGATTGCCAATCAAGTATTAACATTACAAGATAGTTTTAAATATGGGTCACCTTTTGGTGAAGTATGTTTACGTAAACAAATTTCCACATATCTACTTCAATCCCGTGGGGTGAAAGCAGATGAAGATGCGATTATTATCGGCAGTAGTACCCAACAAATGCTTATTAACCTAGGACATATTCTGAAGAATGATTTTTCAAGTGTTATAGTAGAGGATCCGGGTTATGATGGCGCTAGGAAAGCTTTTCAATTTCATCATTTTAGGATTAAAACTTTACCAGTTTATGAAACAGGTGCTGATTTTTCACAATTAGATCAAACGAACTCAAGAGTAATTTATGTAACACCTTCTCATCACAGCCCATATGGAGTAAGTATGTCTATCCAACAACGTCAAATGCTAATTCATTGGGCTAACAAGATGAAAGGGTATATTATTGAAGACGATTACGATAGTGAATTTCGCTATACGCAACAGCCATTTCCAGCCCTAACTTCAATTGATTCATCAAGAGTCATTTATTTAGGAAACTTCTCAAAATCGTTTCTTCCGGGAATTCGTTTGAGTTATATGGTGTTGCCCCAGACACTTATAAATGATTATAAGGATCAATTTCTTCATTTTGAGAGTACCACTTCAATTTTTAGTCAGCTCACAATGGCTAAATTTATGGAAGAAGGAGAATGGAATCGTCATATTAAACGTATGCGTCTAGTTTATAAACGAAAAATGCAACACCTAGTGTCCGTATTAAAGGAGCAATTCAATCAAAATATTTTCATCATTGGTGAAAAATCTGGTTTGTTTGTATTAGTAAAGGTATATCTAAACCGTTCAGAAAAATGGCTAATAAAACAAGCTTCATATTATGGTGTTCAAGTTTACCCTACTTCGCGTTATTTTGTTAAAAATACAACTGACAGCCCAATCATTAAACTTGGTTTTGGAAATCTTTCTTTCGAAGAAATTCAAATCGGTGTGGAGCTGTTAAAAAAAGCATGGATGGCGTAAAAGAGTATAAAAAGGGAAGTTTGAATTTAGGTTAAGTAAAATTGGAAATGTTGTGAAGGAATATACTTAAAATAATAGGAATAAAAAGCATTCTATATTGAATGCTTTTTATTCCTATTATCATTTGATGAAGGACTAGGTTTTATTATTAAGGGGTCTAATAATTTTTTAGTAAATGGCATAAAGTAATTAAGGATTAGTCCACCTAAACAAACGGTGATCACAGTACCAACACCAATTGGTCCATGTAAAAATATTGCCATTATCAAGAATACGAGATAAATGAGCGTTCTTGATAAAAATATATTCGTTCTAGTTAATTCTTGTACGATTAACGTTAAGCGATCAATAGGAATCGGTGCAAAATTTGTGTGTAAATATGTTGCAGTTCCTAATCCTGTAATAACTAAGCCGATTCCAAAACAAATCATTTTACTGTACCATATTTCAGGTGTAATTAAATGACGTAATAAAAATAACCACATATCAATACCAATACCTGTTATGAATGCTGTTAACAACCCCATAACTTCTGGTCGTTGTCTTTTTAAACATGAATTGCAGCATATCAATAATAAAGCTATTATTATTTCCCAACTCCCCACAGTAAGCCCCACATTTAAAGACAGTCCTACCAAGAGTGCATCAAAGGGTGAAGTTCCAAGGTCTGATTGTATAGTGAAAGAAATACCAAGGGTTAATATTAAAATTCCTAATACATAGAACACATATTTCATTTTAATCAACCTCTTTACCGTTATTTTTGTTGCAATTACAATAAAAAAGATGTATATTTAATGTAACCTTAAAATGTTGCATTTGCAATAAAAACATACGATAAGGAGTTAGCTATGAAGGAAATTCTCCGTGAAATTGGAATGATAGCAAGGGCATTAGATTCTATAAGTAATATAGAATTTAAAGAATATGAACTTACAAAAGGGCAGTATTTGTACCTTGTACGAATATGTGAAAACCCAGGAATTATTCAAGAAAAGTTATCTGAGATGATAAAAGTGGATAGAACAACAGCAGCTCGTGCTATCAAAAAACTCGAAATAAATGGATTTATTGAAAAAAAGGATGATGAATATAACAAAAAAATAAAAAAACTCTTTCCAACGGAGAAAGGAAAAAATATTTATCCTTTTATAAAGAGAGAAAATGATTATTCCAATACCGTTGCATTAGAAGGGTTTTCTGAAAAAGAAGTGGATACCATTTTCAATTTTCTTCAAAAAATAAGAAAAAATATAGAAAAAGATTGGGAATTTGTAAAAAAGGGAAACAAGAGAAATTATTGATTGTATAAAGGAGTGACATATTTAAATGACTATAAACATAAAAAAGGGTACCCTTGAGGATTTATATACACTTCAAGAAATTAGCTATGAAACATTTAATGAGACATTTAAGGATCAGAATTCACCTCAAAATATGAGTGCTTATTTGGAAAAAGCATTTAACTTAAAACAATTGGAAAAAGAATTATCGAATGTCGCTTCGCAATTCTTTTTTGTTTATTTTAATAATGAAGTTGCTGGATATTTAAAGGTAAATACTAATGATGCACAGTCTGAAGAAATGGGCGATGAATCACTTGAAATCGAAAGAATTTATATAAAAGGTGAGTTTCAAAAACATGGGCTTGGTAAATATCTTCTAAATAAATCTATAGAAATTGCAATGGAACATAATAAAAAGAAAATTTGGTTAGGTGTATGGGAAAAGAATGAAAATGCTATTGCCTTTTATAAGAAAATGGGTTTTGTCCAAACTGGAGTTCACTCTTTTTATATGGGTGATGAAGAACAATTTGACTTTATAATGATCAAAACGCTTATATAAATTTATGTACGTCATTATGAGATAGCTATTCTTTATGTTTTTTAATTAATTTAAGTTTTTGATTATTAAACAAAAATTAGTTAGTTGGTCTCTCTAATTTCTTGCAAATTATTAGATGTTATTTGCTTAAAAAAGCTTGCCATTTTCATTAATGGCAAGCTTTTTTTATCTCTATGGCTATTCTTTCCAAGGTGAATGTAATACGCAATCGCAGAAATTTTTGCGTTTAAAGCCTGGAAGAAGCAATGAGCAAACATCTGCTTTAATGTTCCCAAAAGTAGTTTCAGGTTTATGAGCGAAACCTTCAAGGAAAGCAGGAAGGATTTTTTGTTTGAAATTATCTCGAGGGAAAGCAGATACAACTTGTTCACGAATTTCCTCTGGAATTTCATTATATCCATCGCCCATAACATCGTATCCTACTCCAGAATAAATTAATGAAACTTGAGGTTCTTTATATTCAGCAATTCCAATTGTTGTGTGAAGTGCAATTGCATCCCAAACCAACCTAATTGACTCATTATCCATACCATGTTGTTGAAGAAAACTACGTGCAGCATTTGCACCATCTACCTCAAAACGCTTATCTGGACTACTGAATTTCTTTGTAAGGCCAAGATCGTGGAAGAGGGCGCTAACATATAATAACTCTTCGTCATACTTAAGCCCAGCTTTTTTACCTTGAAGAGCACCAAATAAGTAAACACGATTCGAATGATTCCATAGTAAGTCATTACCATATTCACGAAGTATTTCTTGCGCCTCTACTGCTATCTTACTATCCGGAATTACTATACCTGCAACTGTTTTTTGCATGAAAATGTCCTCCTATAAAGAAATGATATTTTTAAATCTTATTGCTAGCTCATGAGCTTAAATTAATTATATAAAGCCTCCATTATTTATCAATGCAATGATTTCTATATAATCAATAGAACTTATCTATGATTAATTGTTCCTTTTGTAGTTTTAGATAAATTTTTGAAATTATATATTTATAGGGACATAAAGGGAATAGTTTAAAAAAATATCGATAACGAAGTTGTTATTGTAGTACTGGCTATGAAAAGATATAAATAATGACAATGGTCTACTTAAAGTGTGTTTCACAAGTAACAGTCTCAGTAATAATTAGCTCTATATCTTTTTTATATATTGAAGAATACAGCATAAATGATAGTTATATCTATGCAATATGAAATTTTATTCAATAACATGAATTTACGTGCAGATTTTTAAGTTCTAATTTAACGATAGATAACACCTATGATAATTATAGAAACGATAGAATTGATAAAAGGAAATGTCAGAGTTAGAATGAAGGTGCTTTACAAGATAGCAAAAAAACAAAAGCAAGTAACCTTGCTAGAAAAAGTTTCCGTAGGAGGCGAAATAATAGTGTTTTGTAGAGCAGCCATTAGTATGAGTCCTATTGATAAGTAAATTGGAGAGATGTATATGGATGTTTTTCATTCTGGGGAACGTGCTGTACACAATAGGCTTGGTGTACAGCAAATAGCGAATACTGCTAGTACAATGATTCAGCCAATAATGACAAAAAAATTTATGGCGTTTCTAAATGGACAAAACTCATTCATGATATCTTCTATGGATGAACAAGGGAGAGTGTGGAGTTCATTTTTAGCAGGAAAAGAAGGAATTATTCAAGCAGTAGATTGCGATGCAATTAAAATAAATGTTGGTATAAATGAAGGTGATCCATTATTCACAAATATTCTTCACAATAAAGAAGTTGGAATCATCGTAATTGACTTTGCTTCCAGGATAAGAATTCGTATAAATGGTTCGGTTGTAAACAAATTTTCGGATGGAAGTTTTGAAGTTAAAACTGAACAAGTATTTGGGAATTGCCCTAAATACATTCAGGCGAGAAATTTCACTTATAACGAAACAGTTGTTGGTGAGACTAAGCGATTTAATAAGCAGTATGCTTTAAATGAAAAACAGCAAGAACTGATTAGTCAAGCTGATACTTTCATTATTGCGAGTTCCAGTTCAGATGGGAAAATGGATATTTCCCATCGAGGTGGGATGCCAGGGTTTATTCACATTATAAGCGAACAAAAAATAGTATTTCCTGATTACTCAGGTAATATGCTATTCAATACGCTCGGAAACATTATTGAAAATCCTAATGTAGGGCTATTGTTCTTTGATTTTTCTACTGGTGATACATTACAACTAACTGGGAAAGCAAGTATTATTTGGGATATTGACGAAAGTAGTATTTCTCAATTTCCCGGATCCCAGCGATTAATTCAATTTCAATTAGTTGAAGCCATTCAAACAATGAATTGTAACACAAATCAGTGGGAGTTCGTAACATATTCATCTTTTAATCCAAAATAGACAAGGTGGGAAATAATATGCAAATTCAAATTACTGTTACAGAAGCTGCTATGAAACAATTCGAAAATTTAGAGACTAAATATCCAAATCACCTTCGATTCCTTCAATATGAAATGGGAGGATGTGGACTTCCATTAGATGGAGTTCTGAGAGTTAAACTTATTAAATCAAGTATTGGCTATGAAGAAATGCAAACAAACTGGAAACCATTATATATAAACAAAGCATCTTTAGCTTTTGTTGACGACAGTATAACGATCGATTTCTTTGAAGGATTTCAGATTAAAAGTTCTAATCAAACTTATAGTCATAATATACCTTTAGAAGTTGAAGAATAAGTATTACGATTTACAAATAAAGTGAACTAAGTATAGAATGAGCGGTCTATTTTCTATAGTAGACTATATAATCTTTTCTTAAAGTATGTATACCATAACATAAATAAGGAACGTAATTTTTCCTAATACATTTTATTAGGAGAAATTACGTTTTTTATAAATGAACGAAATGATAAAGTATAGGGAGAATTAAAGGGTTTTGAGAAATTAATTAACTAAGTAAGGAGATTATTGTTATATGGAATTAAGACAATTAGAGTATTTTATAACACTTTGTAAGGAACTGCATTTTACACGAGCGGCTGATAAATTAGGTATTACACAACCTACATTAAGTCATCAAATTAAAGCTCTCGAGGATGAAATAGGTATGCCGTTATTTGATCGATTAGGAAAGAAAATTGCTATAACAGATGTGGGATACATTTTAGCAAAGGAATGTAAAACTATTTTCAATGCACTTGATAATGTAAAAGAAGAAATCAGTGAATTAAAGGAGATAAAAGGAGGTAAAATTGCAATTGCCACTTTACCTGGCGAACTAACAAACTTAGTCTCCACTTTAATTTTAGATTTTCATAAAAATTATCCAGAAGTAATAGTGAAAATTATAAGTTCAGATGAAATACTAGAATTAATAAATCAGAATCAAGTTAATTTTGCTGTTACCATTGATTCTTCTGATTACGTATTCGAAGAAGAAAAAATTATAAAAATACCATTGTACACTGATGAGCTATTTTTAGTGTTATCAAAAAACCATTCATTAGTTAATGAAAAAGAAATACAGTTCTCCGAATTAAATAAATTACCATTAATTTTGTTCCCAGATAATCATGAATGCAGAAAGTTATTGGACTATACATGCATAGCACGGAAAATAAATATGTATCCAATTATTGAGACCTCTAGTATCGAATCATTATTCGATTTTGTTAGAAGTGATTTTGGAGTAACAGTTGTATCTAAAACTCTATTGGATATTACGGAAGATAACGATTTATCAGCTATTCCAATAGTAAATCCGAGTGTTAGTAGGGAGGTTAACCTTATCTTGCGTAGAGATAAATTTATTGGGTTCGGCACTAGAAATTTTATCGAATTGCTTACAAATGAAATTATAAAATTGGGATTTCCTATTTCTGAACAAAGTAAAGAACAGATTAGAAAATTAATTAAAGAATAATAAAAATTGAAATAACCAGTAGAAAAATTATAGACCATATCTATGGTAGTGATAGAAAAATCGGCATTGCCCTATACTATTATAGATTTATAATTTAAATAAGCTTTAAATTATTTAGACTTATCAATACTAATTTTTTTTAGCTAAATTTATTAGAATTTCTATTTGAGATAAATATTAATTTATAAGCACTAAATGTATGCTACGCCTTAAATAAAGAATGTAATTTTCTTTCTTGAAGTTGATCATAATATTGAAATTTTAAGGAATAGATAAATAGAAAGTAGGTAAAAAAATGTGTGGTTATGTGGGTTGCCTGTATAATACTGCAAAAAGTTATTCGAAAACAGAGAAAATACAATTTGAAAATATGACAAATCTGCTATACCATCGCGGTCCGGATGATCAAGGATATTTCCGTGACGAACATGTCCAATTTGGGTTTAGACGCTTAAGCATTATTGATTTGGATGCTGGACATCAACCGCTAACATATGAAAATGAACGTTATATACTTATGTTCAATGGTGAAATTTATAATTATATAGAATTACGTGAAATGTTAATTAAACAGGGGGCAAATTTTTCAACTCAGTCAGATACGGAAGTTATTGTTGCATTATATGCTCATGTAAAAGAAGAATGTGTAAAACATCTTCGTGGAATGTATACTTTTGTTATTTGGGACCGTCAAGAGAAAAGATTATTTGGCGCGCGTGATCATTTTGGTATTAAACCGCTTTATATTGCAGAACAGGATGATACGACTTTCTTTGCATCTGAAAAGAAAAGTATCTTACATATAATGCAGGATAAAGAGGTAAATCCAACTTCCCTGCAACATTATTTTACGTACCAATATGGACCAGAACCGGAAACATTAACAAATGATATCAACAAAATTGAACCTGGTCATTATTTCATAAAAGAAATTGGAAAAGAGATAGAGATTCATTGCTACTGGAAACCATATTTCAATGCTGTAGATACCCCAAAAGAGCAACACATTCAAGCAATTCGCGATGTATTATATGATTCAGTAAAAGTACATATGCGCAGTGATGTTCCAGTAGGTGCATTCTTATCTGGCGGAATTGACTCGTCTATTATTGCTTCCATTGCAAAAGAAATAAATCCAAATCTCTTAACATTCTCTGTTGGTTTTGAGCACCGTGGATTTAGTGAAATAGATGTAGCGAAAGAAACTGCTGAGAAATTAGATTTAAAAAACTATAGTGTATTGGTAAAACCACAAGAATTTATGGATGAATTCCCAAAAATCATGTGGCATATGGATGACCCATTAGCAGATCCAGCAGCAGTGCCATTATACTTTGTTGCAAAAGAAGCGCGTAAACATGTAACAGTTGTTCTTTCTGGTGAAGGTTCAGATGAGCTATTTGGAGGATATAATATTTACCGTGAGCCAAACTCTTTAAAAATGTTCTCATACATCCCAACCCCAGGTAAAACGGTTTTAAAAGCTTTAAGTGGAGCGCTTAAAGAAGGTTTTAAGGGAAAGAGTTTTCTAGAGCGTGGATGTACACCAATTGAAGAACGTTACTATGGTAATGCAAAGATCTTCCGTGAAAAAGAGAAAATGAAGTTAATGCAATCTTACAGTGAAAGTGTTAACTATAAGGATGTAACCAAACCATTATATAATGAAATTAAGGATTATGATGATGTAAGTAAAATGCAATACATTGATATGTACACATGGTTACGTGGAGATATTTTATTAAAAGCGGATAAAATGTCTACAGCTCACTCATTAGAATTACGTGTTCCATTTCTAGATAAAGAAGTCTTTGATGTCGCTTCTAAAATCCCAACAGAATTCAAAATTGCCAATAGAACTACAAAGGCCATTTTACGTGAAGCTGTACGCGGTATTGTTCCCGATCATGTACTAGATCGTAAGAAACTTGGTTTTCCAGTACCAATCCGTCATTGGTTAAAAGATGAAATGCATGACTGGGCTCTAAACATTATTAAAGAAAGTAAAACCGAACATTTAATTGATAAAGAATATGTATTAAACTTACTGGAGGCACATTGTACAGATAAAGCTGACTATAGCCGTAAAATTTGGACAGTACTAGCATTTATGGTATGGCATCAAGTTTATATAGAACATAAATACGATACGAAATTATTTTGTGAAGAGTGTCGAGAGTATAATTTAGTTTAAAACTAAAGGCTCATCAATTTAAGAATTATATAACACCTTAAAACAAAAATTGTCCATTTCCACTTGGAAATGGACAATTTTTTCGTTTTTAAAGCTTCTAACATATTAGTCATATACAATATGTTAGAAGCTTGATATTTTAAATGTTTTTTGAATTTAGGTCTTGATAACGAATGGAGTCCATTTGACCATTTTTCTTCCTTTTGGCATATTAGCATTGTTCACGATTTGTGGCCCCCTATTAGTGTGTTTCTGTATCTAGCTGTGGCGCTATGCGTGTAGGAAATCCCCCGCAAAATACTGTTCTTCCCAAACCTTGTGCGTATTTCATCCATTACTTTTGTTAGTTTTACTTCTTTTTCTCGTTGCGTGACATTATCGAAAAGAGAAATTTGTTCCTCCCCTTCTTGCATTAGATTCGTTAAAGAGATGTTTATGCTGCGGATAGGTTCTCCAGTATATTGTTCATGTAAAAAGTATGTACAAATCTTATAAATATCCATTGTTAAGTTAGTCGGACGACTTAAAGTATGTGTTTTTCTAATACCACCGTTATAACTCTTGCTATAACCAACAGAAAAATGAACGGTTTGAGCAAGTTTGTTTTGTCTTCTAAGGCGATAACAAACTTCTTCAATGTGTTCCAGTAGTACAATCGGAAACTCTTCTATCGTATAGTCACGCATTAGAATTTGGCTTTTCCCAATAGAAGTTGTAGCAGGAATGTATTTTTCCGAAATACGGCTGAAGTCAATCCCGTTGCTATGTAGGTGCAATTCCTCTCCGATCTTGCCAAAACTATGTTTTAAATATTTAAGAGGATAGTTCGCTAAATCTCCGATAGAATGTATTCCTTTTCGATTCAGCTTTTCTTCTGTTTTGTACGAAATACCCCAAAACTTATTAAGTGGCCGTATACTCCATAATTTAGTTGGGACATCTTCATACTTCCAATGAGCAATTCCTTCTTTGTTCTTCTTTGCTTCAATATCTAAAGCAACCTTACTCATTAAAGGGTTCGGACCAATTCCGATCGTACATTCAATGCGTGTATGTTCATATATTTCACGTTTGAATTTCAAAGCGAATTCGTATGGGTCGTTAGCAAATAAATGAATGCTATCGGTAATATCCAT
>NZ_CP086328.1:5087500-5252926 GCF_020861345.1 Bacillus pacificus | reverse complement strand
CATAAACCTCCTGTCATTTATATAAGACGACGCAAATTTTCCTTTTGTTTGATAAAATTTTATTTTTTTATTATCTCCATACAAAAAGGCAATCACAACATCGTGTGATTGCCTTTTACTGAAAGCGAAAAATCGGCTCCGCTTTTCTCTATGTCTAGCTCTGCCTCCTAGCCCCTTCCATCTAAGAACCTTCCCCACGAGAAGATAAAATGCATCTTCTGTGGGAAAGAACCTTAGCCTTCGGGACTAAACAGTCGGCTCCGCTTTTCTTCATTGTCCAGCTTCAGCGGCTAGAATACTCGGTGGCTTCGCGCCTTCTTCCGAGGCAAAGTACGCCTCTCTGTCAGGAACTCCATCCCCCTCCTATTCTGAACGAGCCGCTTCCGCTTTTCTTCATTACATTTTTTCCGGTGCAGATACTCCTACGATTGCTAATGCGTTTTGAAGTGTAGTGCGTACAGCTTTCATTAACTCGTAGCGAGCTTTACTTAATTCTAAGTTATCTTGGTTTAATACTTTTTCTGCATTGTAGAAGCTGTGTAATGCTGCTGCTAATTCAAATGCATAGTTTGTAATACGGTGTGGTAGACGTTTTTGTGCTGCATCCGCAACTACTGCTGGGAATTCACCAAGTTTTTTCAGTAACTCTACTTCTTTCTCAGAAGTAACAAGTTTGTAGTTCACGTCTCCGCCTGTAGCTAATCCTAATTCTTCACCTTGACGAAGGATACTGCATACGCGAGCGTGAGCGTATTGTGCGTAGTATACTGGGTTTTCATTAGATTTTGATACAGCTAAGTCCATATCGAAGTCTAAATGAGAATCACCGCTACGCATTGCGAAGAAGTAACGCATTGCGTCCACGCCTACTTCTTCCATAAGCTCACGAAGTGTAACTGCTTTACCTGTACGTTTACTCATCTTCATTTTCTCACCATTTTGATACAGTTGTACCATTTGGATGATTTCTACTTCTAGTGTTTCTTTATCGTAACCTAGCGCTTGAATAGCAGCTTTCATACGTGGAATGTAACCGTGGTGGTCAGCACCCCAAACGTTGATTAACTTATCGAAACCACGCTCTAATTTATCACGGTGATACGCGATATCTGGTGTTAAGTACGTGTAAGAACCGTCATTTTTAATTAATACACGGTTTTTATCATCACCGTAAGTCATTGAGCGGAACCAAGTTGCACCATCTTCTTCAAAAATCTCATCGCGCTCTTTTAATACAGCAAGAGCTTGATCGATTTTTCCGTTTTTGTATAATGATGTTTCTGAGAACCATACATCAAATTTAACACGGAAACTTTCTAAGTCTTTTTGAAGTTTTGCTAACTCATATTTTAAACCGTACTCACGGTAGAATTCATAACTTTCTTTTTCATCAGCTTTCGCATAACGATCGCCAAACTCTTCAGCTAAACGCTTACCGATTGCAATGATGTCCGCACCATGGTATCCGTCTTCTGGCATTTCTTTCTCTAAGCCTAAAGCTTGCATGTAACGAGCTTCAACAGAAAGAGCTAAGTTATGGATTTGGTTACCAGCATCATTAATGTAGTACTCACGAGATACATCATATCCTGCTTTTGCTAATAAGTTACATAACGTGTCACCTACTGCTGCACCACGTGCATGTCCTAAGTGAAGGTCACCTGTTGGATTCGCAGATACGAACTCAACTTGTACTTTTTCACCTTTACCAGTATTCGTTTCACCGTAAGCTTCACCAGCATTAACGATCGTTGGGATTAAGTCTGTTAAGTAGCTATTATCCATGTAGAAGTTAATGAAACCAGGACCTGCGATTTCAATCTTTTCAATAGAAGCTTTTGCTTTATCGAAGTTTGCAACTAATTCTTCTGCGATCATACGAGGTGCTTTTTTCGCAACGCGTGCAAGTTGCATTGCCATATTTGTAGAGAAATCACCATTTGTCTTATCTTTTGGAGATTCTAATACCACATTTGGAATCTGTTCTTCTGTCGCTAATTCTGCCTTTAATACAGCAGCTTGAATTTCTTCTTTAATTAATCCTTTTACTTGTTCTAAAGAATTCATTATTTTGCCTCCTTCAAATTAATCGTAATTGTATATCTGCCAGCTTCTTGTTCACTTAGAAGCAATGCGTACGTTAAGAAGAGTTGTCCTTTTTTCTTTTCATCCGACCATTTAAAAAGAACGTTATCAGTCTTTGTTTGCAATGCAAACGTACCAAGTTCACTCGTGTACGTACCAGTTGTCCATTCACCTTTCACATGCGTTTGACGCATAGAAACAGCACCTGAACGCATAATGAGAACTTGTTCATCTTGAATTTTAATAATTGTTTTCACTTCGCCTTGTTCGTTCGGCTCTTGGAATGTTACGTATGTACCTTGACCTTTTACATAGTATTGACCATTTGCTTCAAAAGCAACGGTTTCCTTCCTCGCCCCTTCACGGATTTCTGTTACGAAATGAACGTGTACCGGCAAGCCTGCAAGTTGTTTCTCCACGTCTTGCACACCTTTCAACTGTTATAGATATTAAATACTACTTATAATAAATCACTTTTCCTATCATATCAAAAAAAACCTCTGTCTGTCTGCTGAAAAATCAGGAAAACTCCATTTCAAAACATAATTCACTTTCACTTTATTTCATATGATAAAATATTTTTTAAATCTAAATATTCTTTCATTTAAAGAGGTGAATGAAGTGCTACCATCAAAATTGAAAAAAGGTGATGAAATTAGAGTAATATCACCATCTTGTAGTTTAAGTATTGTCTCAACTGAAAACAGGAAGCTTGCTGTAAAAAGGTTAACCGACATGGGCTTTCACGTTACATTCTCAACATATGCTGATGAAATAGACAAATTTGCTTCCTCTTCTATTTCTTCACGCGTTCAAGACCTTCACGAAGCATTTAGAGACCCGAATGTAAAAGCCATTTTAACGACAATTGGCGGATACAACTCTAACGGTTTATTGAAACACCTCAATTATAATTTAATTCGAGAAAATCCGAAATTTTTCTGTGGCTATTCGGATATTACTGCACTAAATAATGCAATTTACACTAAAACAGGACTCGTTACATATTCAGGACCCCATTTCTCTTCATTTGGAATGGAGAAAGGGCTCGAGTATACAACAGATTACTTTGTAAAATGCGTAACTTCTAATGAGCCGATTGAAGTCCTACCATCTGAAACATGGAGTGATGATTCTTGGTACATTGATCAGGAAAATCGAGAGTTTATTAAGAATGAAGGATATGTTTCAATTCACGAGGGCGAAGCAACTGGAGAGATTATTGGTGGTAATATGAGCACATTGAACTTATTGCAAGGTACACCATATATGCCAAACTTAAAGGATAAAATTTTATTTCTTGAAGAGGATAGTTTAACTGGGAGAGCTACCCTTAAAACTTTTGATCGATATTTACATTCTCTTATGCAGCAGCAAGATTTTGAACATGTAAAAGGCATCGTTATAGGAAAGATGCAAAAAGGTGCAGAATGTACGATAGAAGACATGCAAGAAATGATTGCTTCAAAGCCTGAGCTTGCACATATCCCTATCATTGCAAACGCAAGTTTCGGTCATACAACCCCGATTTTCACTTTCCCAATTGGCGGACGTGTAAAAATCATTTCTAACAAAGAAAAAACATCTATTACTATTTTAACGCACTAAAAAAGGAGCGAATGAGTCGCTCCTTTTATCGTTTTTCTATTTTTTCCAACGCTTTTTGCGGAATTGATTCTTTCGGGATTTCAGCCCATCCTTTTCCTTGCATACCTTTTGCATAAATTTTTATAAAAGCACCCGTATGCAATTCACGGTTCATCATTCTTTTAATAACCTGTAACTTTCCGTCTTCTGTATACCCTTTAAAAGTATACAAGTATTCTCCGTCTTTTTTCTCACCTTTATCTACTACCGCATAATAATCTTGTATTTCTTTATTTGAAAAGAAGTTGTCTACAAAAGCATGTACACCTTCTGTTTTTGTGTTCAAATAATACGCTGTTCCACCTAGAATAATGGCGAATACAGCTAAAACTTTAATTACCAATTTCATACATGAACCTCCTGTTTGCACTTCTTTTTCCCTAGTCATATATCTATACTTGTATTATACGAAAAATGGCATACTATACTCTATCTAAAAGTCTTACACTTTCCTTACATTATTGTAAGGCATTTTCACCTTATAGCCATTTCCCAATAAAAAATTTTTCCGTTTCATGAACTTTTATATTATTATTGAATGATACGAATTTTTATTACAAAAATCAAAGGAGACAGTTTTCAAATGGCTATCTTGCAAGGTTTAGCACTATTACTTGTTGTACTTTGTCTATTTACACTTTTCAGTTACCGTGCGCCTTACGGAATGAAGGCGATGGGTGCTTTAGCTAATGCAGCAATCGCAAGTTTTCTTATTGAAGCATTTCATCGTTATATAGGTGGAGAAATGTTTCATAATGACTTTTTACAATCAGTAGGAGAAGCTTCCGGTAGTATGAGCGGTGTCGCAGCAGCGATTTTAGTCGCATTAGCAATCGGTGTTTCCCCCGTATATGCTGTTTTAATCGGTATCGCTACTAGTGGATTCGGTATTTTACCAGGATTTTTCGCTGGATACGTTTGTGCTTTTGTCGTGAAATTTCTCGAAAAGAAATTACCGGCTGGTGTAGAGTTTTTAGCAATTTTATTTATCGCTGCACCAATCTCACGCGGAATGGCAATGCTTATGGATCCGCTCGTTAACGCAACACTTGGTAAAATCGGTTCTATGATTTCAGTTGCAACTACAGAAAACCCTATTATCATGGGTATTATGCTTGGTGGATTAATAACAGTTATTTCTACCTCTCCACTGAGTTCTATGGCACTCACTGCAATGCTTGTATTAACAGGTTTACCAATGGCAATTGGTAGTCTTGCCGTAGCAGCCTCAGCCCCAATGAACTTTATTTTCTTTAAACGACTAAAGATTTGTTCAAAGAAAGATACAATTGCTGTAGCAATCGAACCTTTAACACAAGCCGATGTTGTTTCAGCAAATCCGATTCCAATTTATGCGACAAACTTCGTTGGCGGTGCACTTGCTGGTATTATTACATCTCTGTTCCAGCTCGTTAATAATGCACCAGGAACAGCATCACCAATCCCAGGACTTCTTGTTTTATTCGGATTTAATGACGTTGTAAAAGTAACAATTGCTGCTATATTATGTGGAATCGTTACCACGATTGTTGGATACATCGGATCAATCGTGTTCCGTAAATATCCAATTCGCTCTGCTGATGACATTCGCGGCATTACTTCGGAAGAGAAGGTTGCATAAGAAAAAGAGCTATTCCCGTTGTTTGGGAATAGCTCTTTTTCATGTTACGTAATGGTAAATGAAATTATATCGACGATTTTTCAAATATATCGATCACAACTCAAAATATATCAACGATTTTTTCATTATATCGACGATTCGACAAGACATATCGACTTACCGACACATAACGACAAAATAAGAGCCCCTAATCATATAGAGGGCTCTTACTTTATCCAGCTACAGCGGATTCCGCTTTTATTTCACCCAACCGAGCAGCATTTCCCGCACGAATTTGCTTGCTGCGACTGGTGTTTGATCACTATGGTCGTAGACAGGAGCTACTTCTACTAAGTCTGCTCCAACTACATTTATATTTGAATTTGCAATTGCTACGATGGAATCTAATAATTCTTTAGATGTGATACCACCAGCTTCTAACGTTCCTGTTCCTGGAGCGTGAGCTGGGTCTAATACATCAATGTCGATTGTGACATAGACTGGGCGTCCTGCAAGTTTCGGTAATACTTCTTTTAACGGTTCTAATACGTCAAATTTATATAAGTTCATACCTACTTCTTTTGCCCATTCAAATTCTTCCTTCATTCCAGAACGAATTCCGAAAGAATATACGTTTTCCGGACCAATTAAATCACACACTTTACGAATTGGTGTAGAGTGGGATAAAGGCTCCCCTTCATACGATTCACGTAAATCAGTATGAGCATCCATATGGATGATTGCTAAATCCGGATATTTTTTTGCCATTGCCTTAAAAATTGGCCAAGACACTAAGTGCTCACCGCCGAGACCTAGTGGAAACTTATCGGCATCTAAAAGTTTTGATACATATTCTTCAATCATGTCTAAGCTGCGTTGTGCATTTCCGAATGGTAATGGGATATCACCCGCATCAAAATATTTTACCTCTTCTAGTTCACGATCTAAATACGGACTATATTCTTCAAGACCGATTGATACTTCACGAATACGTGCAGGGCCAAAACGAGATCCCGGACGGTAACTTACTGTCCAATCCATAGGCATCCCATAAATAACTACCTTCGACTCTTCAAAACTTGGATGACTTTTAATAAATACTTTACCTGAATAAGCTTCATCAAAACGCATATTCTTTTCCTCCTTATGTGGAACTTAAGGTATCCCAACCTTTCATTATTTCTCAAATTTGGAGCGAGTTGCTCCTCTTTCTCGATTTACCGGGTCTTCTGTTTCATAAAAAGAAGACAATTTTCTTTACAGAAGTGTAAATAGCTAGCATGTTCAAGTCTTCTGGACAAACACCTTAAATGAGCTACTTACACTTTATTTGTTCCGTGCGATTCTCTTACTTAATTAAATCGCCAACAAATTTCGGTAATGCGAATGCTGCATTGTGTAATTCTTTTGTGTAGTATTTCGTTTCGATTTCGTGGAAACGCTCTTCACTTACTTCTAATGGATCATGTTTTTTAGATCCGATTGTGAACGTCCAAAGACCACTTGGGTAAGTTGGAATGTTCGCTGTGTATAAACGAGTAATTGGGAAAATCTCTTTTACGTCTTTAAACACAGTTGTAATTAGTTCTGGTGTGAACCAAGGGTTGTCCGTTTGTGCAACGAAAATACCATCTTCTTTTAACGCTTTTGAAATTCCAGCGTAGAAGCCTTTTGTAAATAAGTTTACTGCTGGTCCTACTGGCTCAGTAGAATCTACCATAATTACGTCATATTCATTTTCGCTTTCTGCGATATGTAGGAAACCGTCTCCTACTTTTACTTCTACACGCTCATTATCTAACGCGCCTGCAATTGATGGTAAGTACTGTTTAGAGTACTCAATTACTTTTCCATCGATTTCAACAAGAGTTGCTTTCTTTACGCTTGGGTGTTTTAACACTTCACGAATAACACCGCCATCGCCGCCACCTACAACTAATACGTTTTCAGGGTTTGGATGTGTAAATAAAGGTACGTGCGCTACCATTTCATGATAAACGAACTCATCTTTTTCTGTTGTCATAACCATGCCATCTAAAATAAGCATGTTTCCGAACTCTTCCGTTTCAACCATATCAAGTTTTTGGAATTCTGTTTGCTCCGTATGTAATGTGCGGTTAATACGCGCCGTAATCCCAAAATGTTTTGTTTGTTTTTCAGTGAACCATAGTTCCATCGTACAATCACGCCTTTCAATGCAAATTTATAATAGGGACATCATTAATGTCCCCTAACAAAAATAAAACAAAACATCCAAAAAGTATAGTTAAAAGTACAAAAATACCGAAAATATATTTTAGTCAGAGGGTTCTAACATATACATATAAAGAAAACCCTTTCTTAAGAAAGGGCTTTTGTCTCTACTTCTACCGGTTTTCGAATCGGAATTAAAATCATTACACAACCAACTAATACAACAATCCCACCTACTAAAAATGGACTTTGCGGTGAAACAGTGTGGCCGATAATCCCTGATAAAATGGGGGCAATTGCGCCACCTAACCAACGAACGAAGTTATAAACACCAGATGTAACAGATCTTTCATAAGGTGAAATATCCATTACATAACTTGTAAATAATGCATTATTTAATCCTGATGCTAATCCTGATAGAACAATTAATACAATTTGTAACCACATAATTTTCACGAAGAATAGTGCAATTAAGAACAGCGCAAATACGAGTAAACTGCCTTTCAACAATGTTTTCGGCTCATATTTCCCTTCTAGCTTATGTGCTAAAATTGCAGAACCGTAAGCTAACGCGAGTCCCCATCCACAAAATACAAATCCTAATTGAATAGCAGATAAATGCATAATAAGTGGTGAATATGCTAACACAACGAAAAATCCGTAGTAGTATAACATTCCTGAAATGGCGCCTTGCATAAACGGTTTATACTTCACCAGGTTAAGTAATTCCCCTACGCCTGCCGCTTTACGCTTCACTTTTCGCTCTGGTTCTTTCACAAAGAAGAAAACTAAAATAAATGCTAAGAAAATTAAAATACTCGTCGCAAAAAATGGGTAACGCCAAGAATGTCCACCTAATATCCCGCCTAATAATGGTCCACCTGCCATTCCTAAACCGATAGCTGCTTCATACAATCCTACTGCTTCATGAACTTCTTTACTTAATGCAATCAATAAAGTCATCGCCGTTGCGAAGAACATCGCATTCCCTAATCCCCATCCAGCGCGGAAAAGAGATAACTGAGCAATCGTTTGCGATATACCGCATATAAACGCAAATACAGTCACAATCGCAAGACCGATTGTCATCATTCGTTTATCACCAAATCTCGATGCAAATATTCCAGCTGGTAACATCATAATTGCCATCGTCAAAATATATGCTGTAAATAACATCTCTACTTGCCAATGCGATGCACCAATCTTTTCAGCAATAATCGGCAAAATTGGGTCGACTACCCCTATACCTGAAAAGGCGAGGAAAGTAGCCACCACTGTAATCAATCTCCCTAGTTTTTGTTTGCTCTCCATTTTGATTACTCTCCTTTTGTATTCTCTAAAAATGTCACTGCACGATGTAAGCTGTCTTCAAGTTCTCCCTTTACACGCTGCATTTGCTCCATTTTCTCGTCTAGCGTTTGCACTTGTTTTTCAAGCATCTCTTTAATTTCTTGAATCACTTCACGATCACGGGGATTCTCACTATTTCTTCTTTGCTCCATTCTTTCTTTTAACGATAAGAAATGCTGCATTTCTTGAAGCGTAATCCCTAACACTTCTTTCGCTTCCACAATTCTTTTAATTCTAGCGATATCTTCGTCTGTATACAGGCGAATGTTCCCCTCACTACGTTCTGGGGGATGAATTAAACCAATTTCCTCATAATAACGAAGTGTACGTTTTGTTAAACCAACTTGCTTTGTAACTTCATCAATCTTATACATGTTTATTCCTCCCTTCACTCGATTATTACATTTTACGTTAACGTTAACTTTTGTGCAACTGTTAGACTTTTGTAAATGTTTGTCATATTAAATTGTATTTTTTCAAAAGCAGTTTCATAATGAAAGAAAAGAAACGATAAGGAGAATTTCACATGAGTAAACCACTTATTTTCGCTCATCGCGGCGTAAAAGGAACACATCCAGAAAATACGATGATTGCCTTCCAAGAAGCTGAACGCATTGGCGCCCACGGAATTGAACTTGATGTCCACCTATCAAAAGATGGTGAACTTGTCGTGATTCACGATGAAACGGTCGATCGTACAACAAATGGCATGGGTCTTGTTTCTGAAAAAACGGTAGAAGAGTTACAAGCTTTAGATGCCGGCAGCTATAAAGATCCTTCTTTCCATGAAGCAAAAGTTCCGACGTTACGAGAAGTATTTATTTGGTTATCTACAACAAGCTTACAACTCAATATTGAATTAAAAACAGACGTGATTCACTATCCAAATATTGAAGAAAAGGCTGTCGCTCTCGTTCGAGAATATCATCTTTCTAATCAAATTGTATTCTCTTCATTTAATCACGACTCTGTTTCATTATTAGCAGAAATAGCTCCTGAAATCCCAAGAGCAATTTTATATGACACACCACTTGCTGATCCTATCGCTGAAGCACGAACTAGAGAAGCAACTGGTTTACATCCAAACTTTGAGCTACTAACAAAGGAATTTGTTCAACTCGCGCAAAAACAAGGGTATGTTTTCCGCCCTTATACAATTAACGAATACAAAGATTTACAAACTATGATTGATTATGGCGTGGATGTCATTATTACCGATTGGCCAGCACGTGCATTTGAGCTCCTTTCTTAATTGAAGGAGCTCTTTATTTTCGAAATTTCATTGTTTAAAATAATCGAAAACCCTCAATACTAATACAATAATGTTTGTATGAATGAGGGGCTGAAAAAGATGGATCAAACTATGAATCCGAAACTTAAAAAATATAAACGTCTTTTCTTCACCGTAATGTTTTCTTCTGTTCTTTTTTTCGTTTTTTCCTTTTTTGTTATTATTATAGTTGCAAAAATTATGGGACCTCCTCCTGTCGCTGTCCCGCAAACAAGTGTCTTTTATGCTAATGATGACACTGTTATAGGACAAAGTAATGAGATGCAAAAACGATACAATGTATCTCTCAATGAAATTTCTCCTTATGTAAAAGAGGCAACACTTTCTATCGAAGATCAAAGATTCTACAAACATCATGGCTTTGATATGAAGCGTATCGCTGGTGCCATTGTTGCTGATTTAAAAGCGATGGCAAAAGTCCAAGGCGCTAGTACGATTACACAACAGTATGCCCGTAACCTATACTTAGATCATGATAAAACGTGGAAACGTAAACTATTAGAAGCAATGTACACAATCCGTCTTGAAGTGAATTATAATAAAAATCATATTTTAGAAGGATATTTAAATACAATTTATTACGGGCATGGTGCTTATGGAATCGAAGCTGCGTCCCGTCTATATTTCGATAAAACAGCAAAAGAATTAACATTAGCGGAAGCTAGTATGCTCGCGGGTATACCAAAAGGACCTAGTGTTTACTCTCCCTTTTTAAAAAAAGATCGTGCGAAAGAACGACAATCTCTTATATTAGATGAAATGGTAGAACAAGGCTATATTACAAAGAAACAAGCAGCTTCAGCAAAGAAAGAATCACTAACTTTCGCTTCATTAGATACGAAAAAAGTCGCAGAGGTCGCGCCTTATTTCCAAGATGCTGTACAAGCTTCTCTTCTTCGTGATATCGGATTAGATGAGCAAGCCTTACAAAAAGGCGGCTTGCGTATTTATACAACGCTAGACCCGAAATTACAATCGGTTGCAGAGCAAGCTGTAAAAGACCACATACCTGACACGACAAACATACAAACTGCGCTCGTCTCTATGAATCCAAAAACAGGGGAAGTAGCTGCCCTTGTTGGTGGAACTGATTATAATACAAGTCAATTTAACAGGGCTACACAGGCCGCTCGCCAGCCTGGATCTACATTTAAGCCATTTCTATATTATGCGGCATTAGAACGAGGATTCACCCCTGCTACGCGCTTAAAAAGCGAATACACCGTGTTCACTTTAGGTGACGGTGTTTCAAAGTATAAACCGAAAAACTATAAAGACTATTATGCAGACGATTTTGTAACAATGGCGCAAGCTCTTGCTGTCTCTGATAACGTATATGCCGTGAAGACCAATTTATTTTTAGGCGAAGACATTCTTACAAAAACGGCGAAGCAATTCGGCATTAAAAGTGCATTAAAAGATGTCCCTTCCCTCGCGCTCGGTACATCTCCTGTAAAACCAATTGAAATGGTTAACGCTTATAGCATGTTCGCAAACGGGGGAAAAGAAGTAAAACCTATTTTCATTCGCCGCATTATGGATCATGAAGGAAATATTTTATACGATGCTCATTTGGAGAGTAAACAAGTTCTTGATAAGAGCAAAGCATTTGTGATGGAAGAAATGATGACAGGCATGTTTAATAAAAAACTAAGCAGTTATGCTGCTGTAACTGGTCAATCAATGTTATCTAAACTATCAAGAACATATGCTGGAAAATCTGGCTCTACTGAAACAGATAGTTGGATGATTGGGTTTACCCCGCAACTCGTAACTGGCGTATGGGTTGGATATGATCAACCTAAATCAATTTCAAACGTAGCAGAACAAGGCTATGCGAAAAGAATATGGACCGATACGATGGAGAAAGGCTTAGATGGACAACCTAAAAAAGAGTTTAAACAACCAAGTGACGTCGTTGCAGTCGATATTAACCCTGAAAACGGGAAAATTGCTACAAAAAATTGCCCAATTTCAGTGAAGATGTATTTTGCAAAAGGTACAGAACCAACTGAATATTGTATGGATCACGTTGATGATAAAGAGGAATTTGAAAAGACAACTGAAGAAAAGAAAAAAACAAGTTGGTGGAAAAAATACCTTCCTTGGTAGAATATCCGGCTATTTCACTGAACGTGGAATAGCCTCCTAGTCGAATCGTTGATATACTTTCATACAACAAGCCAAAATAAAAAGGATGTCTCACTAGTCGATTGTTGACTAGTGAGACATCCTTTTCTTTTATTCACTTAATAAAGCACGGCGCAATTCTTCGCTAGATTCGTTCCAAATCGCTTCATTATGTTCTTTTAAGAATGTACCAAGTACTTTTTTAGATGATTCGTCCATATGGTCAACCATAATGTGACGCTTCAATGATTTATCCATTTTGTTTACGTGCTCTGGAAGTGACTTATATCCGCGGCGAATTTCACGGTCAACTGTCATTTCACAAGCTGTTACACCTGCATAATACGCACCTGTTGCTGTTCTTTCAATCGTTACCCACACAAGCCAGTATGGTTTTCCGTTTGGAACTTCATCTTTATTTGTTAAAAACTTAATACCTTTTTCTACTGTACTACGTGCATGCATCGCACCAATATCAACAAATGCTGTTTTCTCTAGTACATCGACAAATACGGGTGAAATGTTTTCTAGGCTTAATGCCCCAACGCCAAAACCACCATGTCCATCCGTTGAATCATTTTTCACGATATTAAAACCGATTTTTTTCTTTTTCTCTGTCATATGTAAAGTCCTCCTCACTTAATGATTATAAAAGGCCAAAGATAGGCGCAATAATACTGTTTAAAAATGCAAATACATATGGAATGACAACACTAAAAATAGGTTGGATTGTGTAATTACTAAGCGGTGTAATAACTAGAATTAATAAAGCAATTGCCCCGTATTTTTCATACTGTGTCATTTTCGCACGAATATTTGTTGGTGCTAAATCCTCCACTACGCGATATCCATCAAGTGGCGGGATTGGTAATAAGTTAAATACAAGTAAAACGATATTCAGCATAATAAAAATCTGGAAAAATTGAGCTAGCGTATCTGCTACTGCAAATGGAATTGAGTCTAATACACCAAATGTTAATAAGCTATACCAAATAATTAAACCGATTGCGCTTAAAATTAAGTTACTAATCGGTCCTGCAATTGAAACTAATATCCCTGCAAGACGAGGTCTTTTAAAGTTATATGGGTTAACAGGAACTGGTCTCGCCCAACCGAAACCAAGAATTAATACAGCAATCATCCCGATAGGATCTAAATGTGCCATTGGTGATAAAGTTAAGCGCCCTTGTCTCTTTGCTGTATCGTCTCCAAATTTATATGCTACATATGCATGCGCAAATTCATGCACTGATAACGCAATAATAATGGCCATTGCTACCAAAGGAATTTGGTGCAACGGGTATCTAAATAACTGATCCATGCTTCATCTCCTCTTCCATATGTCAAAAAAAGAAATTATTTGTTTTTTCGATTGTTCTTCCACATAATCCGCTATAATAAGATTGTAACTTACATAAAAGGAGCGATTATATATGCCATACGTAACAGTGAAAATGTTAGAAGGACGCACAGAGGAACAAAAGAAAGCTCTTGCTGAGAAAGTAACAGCAGCAGTAAGCGAAACAACTGGTGCTCCTGAAGAAAACATCGTTGTTTTCATCGAAGAAATGTCTAAAAACCATTATGCAGTTGGCGGAAAACGCTTAAGCGACAAATAATTTCAAGTTTTTTCATAAGAAGCAGCCATTAGCTGCTTCTTATTTTCTTCCTTCTAGTAACTCGATGATTCTCTCTTTATATTTTCCTTTTCTTCCATCTTCATAGATTAAATCATGCGGGTAGAATAGCTTTTGATCCCTTCTCTTCTTACCAGTAATCGCCTCAACAATATCCGATTCACGTGAGAGCTCTCTAAGCTCTCCATTTGGCATAAGAAGTAAGATTGGCAGACGTTCTTCTTCTTCACCAGCACGGTAAAAGTCGTACGGTAAGTCTGAGGTTGAATCAACTACTAAATAGTATTCTGGATCGAGTCCAATCTTTTTAAATAAGCTACTTAATTCCATCCAATTATCTAAACCGTGCTTATCTGTAAACTCTACATATTTAAATAGGTTTCGATTCATAAAACGACGGCATAGATCGCTTAAAATTGGATCTTCTTCGTCCTGCCATACTTGGAAGTAATAATACATAACGTTCTCGTCTAACTTTAAATAATCCTCTACTGTCACTTCTTCTTCAAATAAAGAATAGAAATGAACAGGGTGATTTTTAAATGTATAATACTTCTCATGCAATGATTTTGCACGGTGTAAAATCTTCGTTAAAATAACTTCAGCACTGCGCGTTACCGGATGGAAATATACTTGCCAATACATTTGATAACGACTCATAATATAATGCTCAACAGCATGCATACCACTATTTTTAATAACTACTTGATTCCCGTACGGACGCATAACACGCAGTATACGTTCCATATCAAAGTTTCCATATTTTACGCCAGTAAAGTACGCATCCCTTAATAAATAGTCCATGCGATCTGCATCAATTTGACTAGAAATCATGCTAATCGCTAATTTATTAGTAGATGTTTTCGCAATTACATCGGCTACCTTTTGTGGGAAATCTTTATCCACACGACTTAATACACGATTAATTTCCGTATCTCCAACGATAATCTTTTGCGTAAATTTCTCATGGTCTAATGAAAATACTTTTTCAAACGAATGAGAAAATGGACCGTGACCGACATCATGAAGCAATGCCGCACATAAACATAACAATCTATCTTCAGCATTCCAATTCGGTCTGCCATCAAACACATCATCAATCATACGACGAATAATTTCATATACACCTAACGAATGAGTAAAGCGACTATGCTCTGCACCGTGAAATGTAAAAAATGTCGTTCCAAGCTGCTTAATACGGCGCAAGCGTTGAAATTCTTTCGTTCCGATTAAATCCCAAATAACACGATCGCGCACGTGCACATATTTATGTACCGGGTCTTTAAACACTTTTGTTTCGCTGAGTTTGTCGTTTAAATATACCACTTTCCGACATCCCCCTTTCTTTACTGCATTCTTACTATATATTATAAACGAAATAGGAAACAGAAAGAAATGAAAGACTATATTAATTGCCCTTATATAAAGAAAAAACCACTTTTACCGGAGTAAAAGTGGTTTTTTTTACACATTATTTCCCTAAAACGAACTCAGCAACTTCATCTAAAATCATTTCTTTACCTAGCGGGAAGTAACCTTTGTTTAAGTCTTCGTTTTTAATTGTAAATACGTGGTTATTTTTAACAGCGTTCATATTTTTCCAAATTGATTCTTCTTGGAATTCTTTTAGACGCTGAGAACCGTCACCAGTCGTAAATACGAATAAGTAATCTGGGTTGTAATTGATTAGTCCTTCTTTTTGCAATGGAACTAATGGTTTATCAGTCGGTGTACCTTCAACCGCTGGTAATTTTAAATCTTTAAAGATTACGCTACCGTAACCGTAGTCACCGTATACGCGGAAAGCGTTTGGATATGCAGCCATTTTCATGAATTTAGCATCGCCAGTTTTCGCAACGATTTTATCATGTAATTTGCTTGCTTTTTCATCATACTGTTTGAACCATTCTTTTGTTTCTTTCTCTTTACCGAAGATTTGGCCTACTTCTTCGAATTTTGGACGCCATTGGTCTAATGGAGTTTTTAACATAACTGTTGGTGCAATTTTAGATAATTGATCATAAATCTTTTCTTGACGATCGTTTACAAGAATTAAGTCTGGTTTTGCAGCAGCTACTGCTTCGATATTAATTTTATCGCCCCAAGCAGAGCCAACCGGTTTAACGTCTTTTAATTTATTTGCAATATGTGCATCAATTTTTTCTTGAGATGTATTAGCAGTAATAATTGGTTTCATACCAAAGATTAACAATTCTTCTGTTGAACCACTAAGGTCAGCAATTTTCTTTGGATTTGCAGGAATTTTAATTTCCCCTTTTGCATGTTGTACAGTGCGCTCTTCGGTCTTCGCATCTTTCGCATCTGCTTTTTTCTCTTCTTTGTTAGAACAAGCTGCAAATAGTACAGAAGTAACGACTAGTACCATTGCTAATAACGCCATTTTAAAATTCTTCATGTTCCCACTCCTTCTAGCTGTATTTCTCTTATAAGTTACAGTGAACTATAAGAAACAAGATTAACAATTAATCAATATATATTTATTAATTGTTGCTTATGCCCCGTTCTAACGGGTGTTCAACTTCCTATTCACTAATAAGAAGCTCAACGTCCATTAGAAGCCCCCCTCTTTACGAGGGGGATTCTACTTATGCTTTTTTACGCAATTGATTACTAATCATCGCTAAATCATACGTTAAACAAATTGGCTTACAGTTTACTGGACATGGAACAATTTGAGCTTCAATCTCAAATACACTGCGAAGCGTTTCACTTGTCATCACTTCGTCTGGCGTTCCTTGTTTCATTAACTTACCAGCTTTTAATGCAATCATATGATCTGAGAAACGAGAAGCATGGTTTAAGTCATGGATAACCATAACAATCGTTCTACCTTCTTCTTCGTTTAACTTTTTCAATAAGTTTAATACTTCTAATTGATGAGCCATATCTAAGTACGTTGTCGGTTCATCTAATACAAGTAATTCTGTCCCTTGTGCAAGAGCCATTGCAATCCATACGCGTTGACGTTGTCCACCTGATAATGCCTCTGCTGGACGATTTGCGAATTCTGTCATTCCCGTCACTTCAAGTGCCCAATGAATGTAGCGATAATCCTCTTCTTTCAACGTTCCAAATCCTTTTTGATGAGGAAAGCGTCCATATGAAACGAGTTCAAATACAGTAAGGCCAGTTGGCACTTCTGCAGTCTGTGGTAAAATTGCCATTTTCTTTGCGATTTCTTTCGTTGGTTGTTTCTCGATTGCTTTTCCGTCAAGATAAACAGTACCTTTTTTCGCCTTCAAAATACGAGAAGCCGTTTTTAATAATGTGGACTTCCCACAACCATTTGGTCCAATAATTGTTGTAATTTTCCCTTCCGGAATTTCAACTGTTAATCCATCAATAATTAACCCTTCATTATAGCCAACAGATACCGCATCAACTGCTAAAGTTGCCATACAAAAAGCCTCCCTTTATTTTGTCCTCATAAGTAAGTATATAAAATACGGTGCACCAATTACAGAAATAACAAGACCGACCGGTATTTCTGAAGTTGTTAACACACTTCTTGAAATTACGTCTGCGAATAAAAGTAAAAACGTCCCTATTAGTGCAGCCGTAGGCAGCATAATTTGATGTTTACCACCAACAAGGCGCCTCGCTAAATGCGGAGCCATTAAACCGATAAAACCAATTCCTCCGGCAACAGCAACAGATGCACCAGCTAAACAAACTGCAATAAATAATAATTTACGTCTTTCTTTTTCTACATTTACACCAAGGCCAACTGCTGTGGAATCGCCTAGGTTCATTACGTTTAATATGTGAGCTTTACTAATAGCAAGTGGCATGAAAATAACCATCCATGGAAGTACACTTAGTACAAACTTCCAATCTGTGCCCCATAGACTTCCTGCTAACCAAATCGTAGCAAAACGGAAATCATTAGATGTCATCTTCATAGAAAAAATTAAACTAACAGCACCAAACCCGGCTGCAACAGCGATACCGACAAGTATTAATCTCGTTGATGAAACGCCGTCTTTCCATGCTAATAAATAAATAATAACAGCTGCTAATATCGCTCCAACTAGTGCGAAGAACGGAAGAATGAATACAGATAAAAATGTACCAGTTCCTACTTTCCCGAAGAAAAAGTAGACAAAGATAACAACTGTTAATCCCGCTCCAGCGTTAATACCGATAATACCTGGATCAGCAAGTGGATTTCGTGATAACCCTTGCAAAATCGCACCTGACATCGCTAAAGCAGATCCAACTAGTATAGCAATGACCATACGTGGCATACGGAATTCAAATAAAATAACAGACTGATCTTCAGCCCCCAGTCCAACCAATGACTTTAATACGTCCATTGGGGGTATTTTAAATGTCCCTGTATTTAAACTCACTAAAAATACAGTAACGATTAATCCTACTAAAATTGTTAAAACCGAAACGTTCTTTTTTGTTAAGACACTTGTCCTCACATTTTTCCTCTCCCTTCGTTACGTGCTAAGTAGAGGAAGAATGGAACCCCAATTAGTGCTGTAATTGCTCCAATTGGCGTTTCAAACGGCGGATTAATAACGCGAGATAACATATCTGCACATTCAATTAAAAGCCCGCCTAAGACCGCAGAACATGGAATAACCCATCTATAGTCTGAGCCTACAAGGAAACGAGTCATATGTGGGATGACAAGACCAACAAATCCAACCGATCCTGCCATAGAAACTGCCGAACCTGTTAACACAAGAACAAGTACTGTCCCGATAAATTTAATTAATGTCGTATTTTGACCAAGTCCAATCGCAATTTCTTCACCGAAGCTTAAAATTGTAATATACCTCGACATCATAATTGCAATGAAGAGACAAACTAGGCCAATCGGTACTAACATATTAATACTTTCCCATTTCACTCCAGCAACTCCGCCCGCATTCCACATACTCACCTCTTGGGCAAGATTGAAATATAGCGCAATTCCAGATGAAATGGCCCCTAATAAAGCACTAATTGCGGCACCCGCTAAAGCTAATTTCACAGGCGTTAATCCACCTGGCGAAGAAGATCCAATTCCATATACAATGCTCGCTCCAAACGCAGCACCAATAAAAGATGCGATAACGAACATTAAATAAGGTGAATTAGGGAAGAATGCATACATAATTGCAATTCCAAATACAGCTCCATCTGTAATCCCCATTAACGATGGTGATGCAAGTGGATTTCGCGTCATACCTTGCATAATTGCTCCTGATACCGCTAAAAAGGCACCTGCAACTACGCCCCCTATTGCTCTAGGCATGCGAAGTTCTTGAATTACGTTATGATGCGTAATAGAACCGTCAAACTGAAATACAGCTTGCCATACAGTCTTTAAACTAATATCTGCAGCACCAAACGAAATAGACAATGCCATGCTTAAAGCTAACAAAATTGTACCTGCTACTAAAATAATAGAAGCAATGAGCGGCCTGCTCTTAATCTCTTTAACATTCACATCTTGCTGTTCTATACTCCTTGCGCTCGCTTCCATCCCTCAACCATCCTAACCAACAACATATGTTTAATTTAATGAAATGAAATTTATTCTCAAATAGCAATAAAAAAATTAAATGAATCGGCCCTTTTCTGATAATGATTCTCAGAATCAGACACCTTATATTCTACCTATCGCTTCAAAAGACTGTCAACCATTATTTTGAAATACAAATTCATATAGGTCGAGACCTTAATAAATAGATAATGCCTATCTGTCATGAACTATTATCATCACCAGTTAAGCTTTCTCAGAATAGATTCTTCCTCTTATGGGCATAAAAAAAGAAGAGTAATCTGTTCACTCTTCTTTTCCTTACTTATTTAACTTCGCTTCAATTTTTACAATTAACTCATCTTCTGTTGGCGCTGCAACTGGACGATTATTTACAAATGCGAATGATTTTTTACGGCCAGGGCCACAGTAAGACTGACATCCAACTTCAATCGTTGCACATGAATCTACTTTTTTTAGCTTTGGAATCAACGTTTTAACGTTCGTTGCCTGACAATCATCACACACACGAAATTCGTTTCCCATTATATAACACTTCCTCTATTTTAAACTTTTCTCAAGTACATTTAAAAATAAACACTAAATGGTATTTTACCGCTCTTTGAAGCTCGTTGCAAGTTTCCTTTCGACGCTCTTTCCTCATATAATGCTACATATTTATATGTTTTCCTACAGCAGCTTCCATCATTCTTGGCAAAATTTATCCCGCTTTAATGGGCAGTAAGATCCCCACCTCAAAATTCAGTGAAAGCAAAGAAGTTAGGTGGGGGATGAAGAACCTCCCCACTGATTAAAGTTTCACTTTATACCTCTCATCGAAATCTACCATATTTTTAAAAGCTTTGTATAAAAGCTCATTTTTTTGCCCATTATAAAAATAGGAAGTTCATAAAAAGAAAGGGAGTTGAATCTATGAAAGTAAGACAAGATGCTTGGACAGATGAGGATGATTTATTACTTGCTGAAACTGTACTTCGTCACGTTCGAGAAGGAAGTACCCAATTAAATGCATTTGAAGAAGTAGGAGACAGATTAAATCGTACATCGGCTGCCTGTGGTTTCCGTTGGAATGCTGTTGTTCGCTATAGCTATGAACAAGCTCTTCAACTAGCAAAAAAACATCGTAAAGATAAAATGCGTGCTGCAAGTGGTGAACAAGCGAAAAAACGTTTACTTTATACACCACCAGCTTCAGATTCGATAACTAATTATGAAGAGTTCGTACAAGAGGAATCAATTGTACAATATAAAGAAGCTACTCCATATCAAGAAACTACCGTTCCTGCTACAAAGGGCTCTATGACAATGCAAGATGTTATTTATTTTTTACAAACAGTCGGATCTTCAAATATAAAAGTGACAGCTCTTGAAAACGAGAATACGAGATTGAAACAAGAAATTAAATCACAAATCCTTCGAAATGAAGAACTAGAAAAGAAATTGGAAAAATTAGAAAAACAATCTCATACTGTACAAGAAGATTACGAAACACTCATGAATATTATGAACCGTGCTCGTAAGTTGGCAGTCATGGATGAAGAAGAACGTTCTCAAACATCTTTCCGAATGGACCGAAACGGTAATTTAGAAAAAATTGCAGAATAAAAAGGGTGCATATAATGCATCCTTTTTATTATTTCACCTTTAAACTTTCCCTTTATATGTGAGGAAACTCCATTCTTCATTTTTTGCTATAATAGAGATTGTCATTTTAAAGATAAGGGGTTAGTTATATGAGCAATTCCCGTTCCATTTTATCTCAGCCAGAGTGGCGTATTGTAGATCAGTCTAGTTTGGGACCAACATTCCATGCATTGCAGTCATTCGCAATGGACGACACATTATGCACAAGTATAGGAAATAGCCAATCAGCTGCAACAATGCGCTCTTGGGTTCATCACAATACAATTGTTCTTGGCATTCAAGATTCACGCCTACCACACTTGGAACAAGGTATTACCTTTTTAAAAGAAAACAACTTCAATGTTATCGTTCGTAATTCTGGCGGGCTTGCAGTCGTACTTGATGAAGGTGTGTTAAACGTATCACTTTTATTCCAAGAGACCGAAAAAGGTATCGATATTGATCTTGGATACGATACAATGTGGCATTTAATTCAGGAAATGTTAAAAGATTACGATGTTACAATTGAGGCAAAAGAAATCGTTGGTTCTTACTGTCCTGGTAGCTACGATTTAAGTATTCGCGATCAAAAATTTGCTGGTATTTCACAGCGCCGTATTCGCGGTGGTGTCGCTGTCCAAATTTATCTCTGTGCTACAGGAAGTGGCTCTGAACGTGCCACACTCGTTCGTGATTTCTACAACCTAGCCATTCAAGGAGAAGAAACACGCTTTACGTACCCTGAAATTGTACCGAGTACGATGGCTTCACTTTCAGAATTACTTGGCGAAACCATTACAGTACAAGATTTAATGATGCGCCTTTTAAAAACACTGCAACAATTCGCTCCAAAGTTAACACCATCTCAATTAACAATAGATGAAATACCTTTATATGAGACGAATTTACAACGTATTATTGATCGTAACAATAAAGCACTTGGCTTAGAAAAATAAAGACCGTCGCTATTTTAGCGACGGTCTTTATTTCAATTCGTTATAGAATTAAAGTGCTTGAGCTGCTGTAATTAAAGCTAACTTGTACACTTCTTCTTCGTTACATCCACGAGATAGGTCGTTTACAGGCATGTTTAAACCTTGTAAGATTGGTCCTACTGCTTCGAAGTTACCTAAACGTTGAGCGATTTTGTAGCCGATATTACCAGCTTCTAAGCTTGGGAATACGAATACGTTAGCATCACCTTTAATTGTAGAACCTGGAGCTTTTTTCTCAGCTACAGATGGTACGAATGCAGCATCGAATTGGAATTCTCCATCTAGAGCTAATTCTGGAGCCATTTCTTTTGCAATGCGAGTTGCTTCTACAACTTTTTCTGTTTCTGGAGATTTCGCAGAACCTTTTGTAGAGAAGCTTAACATAGCAACGCGTGGATCAATGCCGAATAGTTCAGCAGTTTTCGCACTTTCGATACCAATTTCAGCTAAATCTTGGCTATTTGGTGCAATGTTAATTGCGCAATCAGCGAATACATATTTCTCTTCTTCACGTACCATGATGAATACGCCAGAAGTTTTTGTAACGCCTGGTTTTGTTTTAATGATTTGAAGTGCTGGACGAACTGTATCAGCTGTAGAGTGAGCTGCACCACTTACTAAACCGTGTGCTTTGCCCATGTATACAAGCATTGTACCGAAGTAGTTTTCGTCTTTAAGGATTTTGCGAGCGTCTTCTTCAGTTGCTTTACCTTTACGGCGTTCAACGAAAGATGCTACCATTGCATCCATTTCTTCGTATGTAGCTGGATCGTAAATATCAACGCCTGCTAATGTTAAATTCATGCTAGCAGCTTTTGCGCTAATTTCTTCTTTATTACCAACTAAGATTGGTTTTACTAACTCTTCTTTTGCTAAACGCTCTGCAGCGCCTAAAATTCTTTCATCAGTTCCTTCAGGAAGTACGATAGAAATGCCTTTTCCTTGAACTTTTTCTTTTACTGTTGTAAATAAGTTGCTCACGAATAAACCCTCCTACATATGTTAAAAAAACTCTATCTTTAAGAATACTTCTTTTCCTCTATATTTTAAACTTATAGCTCCCAAAAAATAGATAAAATAAAAATGATTATATTTTCATAAAATTCAGCCGTTAAATTCACCTTGCTTAAACACTTAAATGTGACAATTTTATGCGCCAAGGTTTTATATAGATGATTTTAAAACTATATATGCTATAGTTAACGTGTAAAACTATCATTAACTGAGGTGAATAGAATGAGTGAAGCAACAACAACGTTAGATGGCTGGTATTGTTTACATGATTTACGTTCTATTGATTGGGCTGCATGGAAAACATTATCTAGCGACGAACGCGGACAAGCTGTGTCTGAATTTTTAAATGTCGTTGAAAAATGGAACGACGTAGCTGCTACAAAAAAGGGCAGTCACGCAATGTATACAGTTGTTGGCCAAAAAGCTGATATTATGCTTATGATTTTACGTCCAACAATGGAAGAGTTAAATGAAATTGAGACAGAATTGAATAAAACAACTTTAGCTGAATATATGGTTCCTGCATACTCTTACGTATCTGTTGTTGAACTAAGCAACTACCTTCCAGCTGATGAAGATCCATACCAAAATCCACAAATCTTAGCTCGCTTATATCCTGAGTTACCGAAAGCAAATCATATTTGCTTCTATCCAATGGACAAGCGTCGCCAAGGTGATGACAACTGGTACATGCTTCCGATGGAGGAACGTAAGAAAATGATGTACAGTCATAGTAAAATTGGTCGCCAGTACGCAGGTAAAGTACGCCAAGTTATTTCAGGATCTGTTGGATTCGACGATTTTGAGTGGGGCGTAACATTATTCGCTGACGATGTTCTTCAATTTAAAAAGCTTATATATGAAATGCGCTTCGATGAAGTAAGTGCTCGTTATGGTGAATTCGGAACATTTTTCGTTGGAAACATTTTACCAGACGAAAAAGTAGAGAAATTTTTACACATATAAATCGTGAAAAAGGAACGGAATTCGTTCCTTTTTTTATTCCTCTCTATATTTCTCCTCAAAAAAGTTCTTTTTTCCGCAAATTTGAACAAAAATCGACAAATTCCTTTTAAATACCTTACAAAATTGTAACCTTTCTATATCCAAATTTATGCTAAAATGGTACGAGCTATATGCTAATAACGATGCGAAGGTGATAATGTATATGAAGAAAATCTTGTCTATTTTACTAGTGTTTCTATTGTCAATTTCTTCCTTAGGAGTAACAACATCCCATGCAGAAGAAAAAATACACATTGAGGCAGCTGCTGCACTTCTATTTGATGCAGATACAGGAAAAATACTGCATGAACAAAATCCAGATGAATTACTAGCTATCGCTAGTATGTCAAAATTAATTGTTGTTTATGCCGTGTTAGAAGCAATTAAAGAAGGAAAAATCACTTGGGATACAAAGGTAAACATTTCCGATTACGCTTATGAAGTTTCACGTAATAATGAATTCTCTAACGTGCCGTTCGAAAAAGGACGTCAATATACTGTAAGAGAACTATATCATTCTATCGTTATCTTCTCTGCAAACGGATCTAGTATTGCCTTAGCAGAACTTCTTGCAGGAAGTGAGAAAAACTTCTTAAATCTTGCAAATGAACATGCAAAAAAACTAGGGTTAAAGAAATATAAATTTGTAAACGCTACTGGTTTAAATAACGCTGACTTAAAAGGAAAACATCCTGAGGGTACTGATCAAAATGCAGAAAACTCTATGTCAGCTCGCGATATGGGTATACTTTCAAAAGCAATGATTACAAAGTATCCAGAAATGCTAGAGGATACAAAACAAAGATTTAGAAACTTCCCAGATAATCATCCGAAACCAATTCGTATGGAAAACTGGAACTGGATGTTACCAGGAGCTGCTTTCGCTTATGAAGGTACTGATGGTTTAAAAACTGGAAGTTCTGATACAGCTGGATACGGATTTACTATTACTGCTAAACGTGGTGATGTACGTCTTATTTCAGTTATTATTAAAACAAAATCAATGGACGAGCGCTTCACAGAATCTCGTGAGTTAATCGAATACGGGTTTAATAACTTCGAAAAACAAAAACTAAAGGTCGATAAAAACAACACACTCTCTGTAGTACAAGGGAAAGAAGATCAAGTAACTGTTGCACCGGAAAAAGAAATAACCGTAATTGCAAAAAAAGGTAGCAAAGCCCCTTATAAAATTGGAACTGAAGCAGATAAATCACTTGCTGAAGATGGTCATTTAGTTGCTCCTATTAAGAAGGATGCCAAAGTAGGCTCCATTACGTTAGAATCAACTGATAAATATGGTTTCTTAGACGGTAGTAAAAGTATGAAAGTTACTGCAAAAACGACAGAAGAAGTTGAAAAAGCAAATTGGTTTGTGTTAACAATGCGCTCTATCGGTGATTTCTTCTCAAACTTATGGTCTAAAGTTTTTTAATAAAAAAGCTGGCTCACGCTAGCTTTTTTTATTTTCTACTCCCAATGTAAAACTTCGTTTGGTTGTCATATCTGACTCTTTTTCCTCATACGTATGAACTAGTAATTGTTACACACTTCATCTAGAGATAAACCTCTTTCCAAAAGGTATTCCAAAAAGAGAGGTGACACATAATGGGCGTTATCGCGCATAACGAAGAAGATGTTAAATTATTAGCTAGATTGATGCGTGCTGAAGCTGAAGGAGAAGGGCAACAAGGAATGTTAATGGTTGGAAATGTTGGAGTAAATCGTGTCCGCGGGAATTGTTTAGACTTTAAAAATATTCGTAATTTACGTCAAATGGTTTATCAAAACCCTGGTGGTTTCGAAGCAACGCAAAAAGGATATTTTTATCAGCGTGCGCGTGAACAAGATATTGCTCTGGCAAGACGGACCATTCAAGGGCAGCGCTTTTGGCCTGCCAACTTTGCCTTATGGTTTTTTAGACCTGAGGGTGCATGTCCACCAACTTGGTATAACCAGCAAAACTCTGGTCGCTTCAAAAAGCACTGCTTCTTCCAGCCAAATGCTGGGGATTGCCCTAGCATATATTAAGGAATGAAAAATGAGGAGGGATTTTTGAATGGCACAGCAACAAAACCCGTATTACGGAACAGGTTTCTATCAACCATCTGGAACTTACGTACAACCGCAACAAATGACTCCACAGCAACAGCAACAACAGCAAGCAATGCAACAACAAGCTGCGCAAGCTCAATATGCTGTTTCTCAAGGTATGTTACCTCTAGAACAGTCATATATTGAAAATATTCTTCGCTTGAACAAGGGCAAGCAAGCCACAGTTGTAATGACTTATGAGCGTGGCAGTTCACTCGGTACACAATCCTATACAGGTATTATCGAAGCAGCTGGTCGTGATCATATTGTAATTAGTGAGCCAGAGTCAGGGAAACGTTATTTACTACTAATGATTTACTTAGATTATGTAGAATTCCCAGAAAGAATTACGTATTTGCCTGGTCAACAAGCAACTTATGCTCCAAGACCATAAAAAAAGCTGGCATATGCCAGCTTTTGTTTTTTATAATCCTTTTACAACTGCAGTTCCGACTAAGATCCATGCCACAATAAACGCTACACCACCAAGAGGTGTAATTGGACCAAAGAACTTAATACCCGTCGTACTTAATGCATACAAACTACCTGAAAACATAACAATCCCGGCTACCATAAGCCAGCCAGCAGTAGTTAAAAGTGATGATTGAATTTTATCCATCAATAAAGCAACTACAAATAGTCCACCTGCATGAAACATTTGATATGTAACACCTGTTTTCCAAACCTCTAACATTTTTGCAGAAACTTTATTTTCTAAACCGTGTGCTCCAAAAGCCCCTAACGCAACAGATAGCCCCGCTGCAATACAACCTAGTAAAAAGAAAATTTTCATCTTAATTCCCCTTTTTTACTTTTATCATAAGCAATTTTTTCATATAAGCCAAACGATTTATCCTCTAAAAATCAAACAAAGAATTACCGTTTGCATCACTTTCTTTTATATACACTGGCTCATCAGAAACCGGTGCAATTGGTTGCATCGTGATTGGTTGTGATCCAATTATTTGTGATTGAATTTGTGGCTCTCTATACGTAGAAGATTCAACTTGCTCATCTAATAATAAATCACATAAAGCACGCACAACTAATACATGTTCTTTTGATTTTTGTCCTTCACTACTTTTTGCCTTTGCAATTTCATTCGCCATTTTATTTAAAATTTTATCACTCGATATTTGCATTCCTCGTCACCTCTTACTTTGTAGTTCTTTCTCAAATTGTCCCAGCTTCTCTACTGAACCAAATACTATTATCATATCATGTTCTTGCAGTTTTTCCTGCCCCGTTGGATTATGTATAACATTCCCCTTTCTCAAAATCGCTAAAATTGTTACATCAAATTGATTTCTCACATCACTCTCTAGTAACGATTTATTAGCTAAAATAGAGCCCTCGCCGACTGCAATTTCTTCAATTACAAATGACTGCTCCATGCCATACAGTACTGTATCAATATAATGAACTGTTAACGGATTCGCAATACCTTGGTCATACATATAACTGCTATCCATAATTGCTTACGTGCATTCATATCATGTTTCAACTCTTTTCTCTATCTACAATCTTTGCCAGTGGAAATGAAATACATATATACTAGATACGGAATCTATGAAAGAGGTTGATATAATGAAAACATTTCTTTCCGCCTTACAATGGGCACTATTTATTTTAGCTGGGAGTCTTATTGTACCAATTAGCGTCGCAACTAGTTATGGTCTTGATGGCGCTGAAGCTATTGCATTCGTACAAAGAACATTATTTGTTCTTGGCTTTGCCGGTCTACTGCAAGCTATATTTGGACATAAACTTCCTATTCAAGAAGGTCCTGCTGGCCTTTGGTGGGGAATTTTCTCCCTTTACGCAAGTTTAGGTGTCGTATTATTTGGATCAAACAATGAGACACTTAAAGTTCTTCAATATGCTTTCTTATTAAGCGGTATCATTTGTATTATTCTTAGCGTTTTTGGACTTATTGATAAACTCGTTCGCTATTTTACACCGACAGTCATTGGAACGTACTTATTTCTTCTTGTTGCACAACTTAGTGGTTCCTTCTTAAAAGGAATGTTCGGTCTTGATGGAAAGCATACAGAAGTACAACCTAACGTATTTATTCTTTCACTCATTGTTATTTTACTATCCTTTTTCATCATGAAGCTACCTATTATCGGACAATATTCTGTTCTTTTCAGTATCGTTTGCGGCTGGATATTATTCGCATGCTTCGGATTATCTAATCCAATAACACCAGTGACCGACATAATCCGTTTTCCATCCTTATTTGTTTTCGGAATGCCTCGTGTTGAATGGAACATGGTAATTACGGTCATTTTCGTTACACTCTTACTTCTAACAAATATGTTAGCGAGTATTCGCGTTGTACAAAAGGTTGTCTCTAAATATGAAGAAAATGCTGCATCAGATCGTTTTAAACAGGCCGGTATTATAACAGGAATCAATCAATTACTAGGCGGCCTGTTTTCGGCTATCGGACCTGTCGCTATTTCTGGATCAGCAGGTTTTATTGCAACGACTAATATTTATAAACGCCTCCCATTTATATTAGGGTCAAGCTTTATTATTGTCGTTAGTATATTCCCAAAGATCACTTCATTCTTTGCAGCAATCCCAGTTGCAGTTGGTTATGCTGCCATTTATCCTGTATTTGCAAGCATGATCGGTCTCGCCTTTCGGGAATACGAAACGGTACAGGATAAAGAACGATTATTTAAAGTAGCGGGTCTGTCAATCTTCACAGGAATTGGGGTTATGTTCGTTCCAGCAGGAGCATATTCCACGCTTCCACCATTTCTAGCTTCGTTCCTAAGTAATGGTCTCGTTCTTGGGGCTGTAATGGCAATCTTGCTAGAAATACTATTTTCTCGTTCTACAGCAAAACAAGTATCGTAAATTGGAAAACTTCCATTATTGCACTCTACCTTTAGAGTTGTTACGATAAAATAAACATTTAATCATTGGGGTTTTGGCCATCCCCAATGATTATTAATTAATATGATGAGAAAAACACTCATAAAAATGAATCTACTTCTTTTTAAAGAGGTTCGATGTCTTACTATTATTCCTTACATCTCCATGAACATATATTTGATTTAAATAAAGAAAGGACTTTTCAATATGACTTATAAAATGATTGTTTTAGATTTAGATGATACTTTATTACGTGACGACCATACTATTTCACCTCGTACGAAAGAAGCTCTAATGACTGCACAAGAACAAGGTGTAAAAGTGGTACTTGCTTCCGGACGTCCAACGTTTGGTATGCGCAATGTAGCGAAAGAACTTCGTTTAGAAGAATACGGCAGTTTCATTCTATCTTTTAATGGCGCAAAAATTATTAACTGTAAAACAAACGAAGAAATCTTTAGTAGTACGCTATCTCCTGAAATCGTTCACAACCTATTTGAAATTAGTAAAACTGAAGATGTATGGATTCATACTTATATTGGCGATGATATCGTAACAGAAGAAAATAATCCTTATACTGAAATTGAGGGAGATATTACTGGTATGCCAATTGTTGTTGTAGATGACTTTAAAGCTGCTGTTAAAGAGCCAGTAGTAAAAGTATTAATGAATAAAGAAGCTGAACGCCTTGTTGAAGTAGAATCAAAACTACAAAAACAACTAGAAGGACAATTAAGCGTTATGCGTTCTAAACCATTCTTCTTAGAATTTACTGAAGCTGGTGTTACAAAAGGAACGAGCTTAAACCAACTGATTCAAAAACTTGGCATTAAGCGTGAAGAAGTTATCGCAATGGGCGATAGCTATAATGACCAAGCAATGATCGAATTCGCTGGTCTTGGTGTTGCAATGGGCAATGCACCTGATGATATTAAAGAAATTGCAAACTATGTAACAGATACAAATATGAACGATGGTGTAGCAAAGGTTGTAGAGAAGTTCGTACTAAAAAGAGAAGCACTTGTTTAATATTTTCATTCATAAAACCTATTTGAAGTCAAACACTTCAAATAGGTTTTTATTTAAATTACCATGCTTTTGTGACTATATTTTGAACTTTGCACTATTCTCGTAGTGTAAACTTTCTTTTTGTATATAATGAAACAAAATAGACTATTTTATTTTGAAAAAGAATACAAATTTACTATAAACAAGCATACGTTAAGGGAGGCCACTTTACATGTTATCTACACCAATCGGACGATTAAGAGCAATTGGACTTATTGAAGGGATTTCTTTCCTACTACTATTATTTGTAGCAATGCCATTAAAATATTTCGCAGGATTTGCAACAGCTGTTAAAATTACAGGCATGGCTCACGGTGTTTTATTTATTTTATTTATCTTCGCAGTAATTCAAGTAACAATCGTACATCGTAAATCAATTTTATGGGCACTTGGGGCATTCGTTTCATCGGTTATCCCATTTGGCACGTTTGTACTAGATGCAAAATTAAAGAACGAGCAACAATAATGAAAAGGTAGTTAACGACTGTTAACTACCTTTTTTATTTACAAATTTGGAATTTCCCAATCAATTTCCCTCTCGCCCATATTAGCTAAAATCGTATTTACTTTAGAGTATGGCTTACTTCCGAAGAAACCACGTCTTGCTGATAGTGGGCTTGGATGTACAGATTCGATAATGTGGTGCTTCGTATTTGTAATTAATTTTTTCTTCGCCTGTGCATGGCGTCCCCACAATATGAAAATAACTGGCTTTTCACGTTCATTTAATAGCTCAATTACGCGATCTGTGAAATGCTCCCATCCTTTTCCCTTATGAGAATTTGCTTCACCTTGTCGAACTGTTAATACAGTATTTAATAATAAAACGCCTTGCTCTGCCCACTTTACTAAATAACCGTTATTTGGAATATCATACCCATATTCATCTCGAAGTTCTTTATACATATTTAACAACGACGGTGGCGTTTTAATACCGGGTTGCACAGAAAAGCTTAAACCATGCGCTTGATTTGGTCCATGATATGGATCTTGTCCTAAAATAACGACCTTTGTATTTTCATAACTTGTATACTCTAGAGCGTTAAAAATATCTTCTTTCTTTGGGTAAACAACATGTGTACTGTACTCTTCTTTCAAAAAACCAGCTAGCTTACGATAATATTCTTTCTCAAATTCTGGTGCCAATAGTGGCCCCCAATCATTTTTTAAAACATTTTCCATGCTTTCACTTCCTGTCCAATTAATTCACCATATCCTGTTTTGTAAATACTACAAACGAAATAATAAGGGAAACAACTGCCCAAACCGTTAAATTCATTAAAGAAAACTCCATCGATAAACCTTGTAATGCAGGTAGTTTTCCTGATAAATAATCCGTTAATGATAAATTCACACTAAAAATATATTTCGCGCCTTCCCAAGATGTTGCGAACGAGCTTAAAATACCGCCTGCAATTAATGCAGCTAGCATAACGCCCATACCAGCTGGTGTATTACGAATTAAAACAGAGACCATAAATGATATAGTTCCGACAACGATAGCAACAAACCAAGCTAATCCATATGCCATCAAGATATATTGCCACTGCGGAATAAGATGTACAAAATTCGTATTTAACGTTTCCTTATCAATGACGAATCCTGTTAAAACAGGTAAATTCCATCCCGAGTATCCAAATACAAGCCCTGATAGTATGTAAGCAAACAAACCTACAAGAAACAGTATGAGCGAAATGAAAAATAACATCGTTACGTATTTACTAAGGAGTATTTTCCAGCGCCGAATCGGCCGCGTAAGTAACATCTTCATCGTCCCATCACTTCGTTCTCCTGAAACGATATCAATGGCGACAATCATTACGAGAAGCGGAATAAATAACGTAATCCCTTGTTCAATAAACGCTCTGACAAAAGTCGGTGCGCCCGGTGCCATCGGGTTAATATCATGATCTAAATAATATTGTTGCTGCTCAACTCTTACCTTTAACCAATCACGCCATTCTTCTGGCAACCTAGAATTGTTCAACCGGTTCTGAGAATCAACAATTTGCTGTTGTAATGAAACCTTCCAATCAGTTGTACCGAGCCTTTTCTGTGTCGTTTCTATTTCACGATACTGCGCGTACACAAAAAGTGGGATTAAGATTGCTAAAATAAGCATGACAACAAAAATACGTTTCTTGCGGTAAATCTTTTCTGATTCATTTAAAACTAGATTCGCAAATTCACGCATGCTGCTCCCCCCTTGTGAGTTCAATAAATAAATCTTCTAGCGTAAATACAAGTTCTTTAACGCTATGTACATCTATCTCGTTTTCTACAAAATGTTTATTCCAATTACTTATAGATGCGATATTCATACGGCATAGTAATCGATCACCTTCTATACTCACTTCTCTTACTTCCTCAGCATCTTCTAGCATATCTTTTGCTTTCCCAATCGGCGTAACAATCCATTCTACACGGTCACTTGCTGTTTTAATTAACTCTTCAACCTTGGCAACTGTTATCATCTTTCCTTTATGAATAATAGCAACGCGATCACATATCATTTGCACTTCACTTAGCAAATGACTGGAAATAAATACGCTCATATTTTCTTCTTTTACAAGCTTATGTATAAATTCCCTAAGCTCTCTAATTCCAGCTGGATCTAAACCGTTTGTCGGCTCATCTAATATGAGCAATTTAGGATTTCCAAGAAGCGCTTGTGCAATGCCAAGGCGCTGTTTCATACCGAGTGAGTATGTTTTTACCTTATCGTGAATTCTTTCATCCAAATGAACCATTTGAGCAATTTCCATAATACGTTCATCTGATATATCACCTAACATACGGGCAAATTGCTTTAAATTTTCCCATCCCGTTAAATATGTATACAACTCTGGGTTTTCAACGATACTCCCAATTTGACGCATCGCTTCTCTGAAATTTTCCTTAATCGAATAACCACCGATAGAAATTGTACCTTCTGTCGCCTTAATTAATCCGACTAACATTCGAATGGTAGTCGTCTTTCCAGCACCATTTGGTCCTAGGAAGCCGAACACTTCTCCTTGCGTTACATCAAAAGAAATATTCTCTACAAGAGTCTTCTTTCCAATTACCTTCTTCACGTCTCGTACGGAAAGTATCGTCGTCATTTTACCCCTCCTTGTTCTAGTTTTAATTTACTTGCTACATTTTGAACTAATCGGTCCGCCATATATGTATACCCTATTTCATTCGGATGAAAATGATCGGAGTATAATAAATCTTTCCCACGGTTTTGGAACAAATCAAATGTCGGTGTAATATACACATTTTTATTATTTACCGCCAATTTTTCTAAAGATGCATTCCAGTCTACAACAATGTTTGAAGACCCCTTTAAATCTTCTACATCTTCAAAAGGATTATATAAACCTAGCCAAAAAATTGGGCTATCTGTATTTAACTTACGAATTTCTTCTATAATTTTCTTCGCTTCATTTTGGAATGTTTCCGTATCAGGACGATACGTTTCTAAATCTATCTTTCCAAGCGATTCCCAGCCTGGAAATAAATCATTTCCTCCAATCGTTAAAACGATTACGTCTGCTTGTTTAATTGAATATTGAGCGCCACTACTCTCAATTTGTTTTAATAAATCAGGCATTTTCGCACCACTAACAGCTAAGTTCGTTAAGGCAACCTTTTGCTTATAATCTTTTTGTAAATCTTCTTTCATCCGTCCAATATAGCCAATTCCTTCTTTATCACCAACACCGCGTGTTAATGAATCACCTAAACTAACGATTTGTAACGTTCCTGTTTTCTTTTTCTCTTTTGCTACTACATCGGTCTTTTTAATTAAATTTGAAGCTTTCGGATTTAATACATCATTTACACCTGAAACAAAGCCATATGCAAATAAACAGAAAGATGCAATTGTAATGAGTAGAATTACTTTAACTACTTTTGATCTCATATCAAAACCCCTTTTAGCCCTCATAGATTGTCCATAATTATACCAAACGCAATTTTGAAAAGCGATTTTCAAACCTTATCTATTATGTTGTTTCCCTATGTACTAATTGTGGCAATAACTCTACGTGCTTTATATCGATTTGCTTATCATTAATCTTTTCATATAATAATTCAAATGCCTTCACGCCAACATTTTTACTACAATATGAAATCGTCGTAATACCTAAAATGTCTGCTACATCTTGATCATCACAACCGATAATCGTAATATCCTCTGGAATACGAATTCCTTGTTTTTTCGCTTCTGTTACCATTCCCGCTGCAATATGGTTGCAAGATACAAGAAACGCTGTTGGTTTTACTGACATAGAGGCCAATTCCCTAATTACATTACGCCCATCTTCCACCGTAAAACAGCCTTTAAACTTCCAAGCCTCTATCGGTGTTACAGCAATCTGTTGAAGCGAATCTTCATATGCTTGTTTTCTTCTTTGACTATTAATACTGTTACTTCTTCCAATGCAATACCCAATACTTGTATGGCCCGCATCTATTAAGCTCTTCATCCCGCGCGAAAACACTTTATAATAATCAATATGCACACTCGAAATGTAGTTCGAGTCTATTTCTTCACACATAACAATAGGACCAAATTTCGTATATTCTTCGAGCTTTTCCTTACTATTTGCCCGCGAACATATAATAACCCCATCAAGCTTTTTCATTTTTAACATATTCAAAATTTCTAATTCTCTCTCCTCGCTATAATTCGTCTGACAAAGCATCATATTATAATTATTCTTTGCTGTTTCCTTTGATATTCCCTCAATAATAGCACTATAATATTGGTCATTTACATGCGGTAATAAAACGCCAATGACATTCGTTTTCCCTTTCACTAAATGAATTGCATTCACATTTTGCGTATAGTTTAATTCTTCTATAATTGCTAAAATTTCTTTTCGCTTCTGTTCATTCACATATGGATGATTATTTAGTACACGTGAAACAGTTGAAACAGATACCCCAGCAAGTTCAGCAATCTTTCTTATATTCGTCATCTCATTTTCCCCTTCCCTGCAAAAATTCTCCCTTGACCTGGTAAGCTTTCCACAATATATCCTTTCCTAGCAAATACTTTTTGAAAGGATATACAACTATGCTTCGAGTCAAATTAGAACATATATTTTTCATTGGCGGTCTACTCATTCTCGCCATCGGCATTAATATGATGACGACAATTACTTCCTTTGGACTGAGCCCTTATGATTCCTTCTTTATTGCACTATATCAAAATTTTGGGATAAGTATCGGTTTTTGGATTTTCATGATTAACTTTGCTTTTACCCTTATCGTACTCTTTTGGAATAAAAAACAAATTACGATCGGTACAATTGTAACAATGGTTCTTATTTCTCTTTTTGTTGATTGGATTGGTTCCATTACGACTATTATGGACGCTATCCGTTCTCTTCCAAAATATATAACACTTATTTGCGGAAATCTATTCGTTGGAGCCGGTATTGGTCTTTACGTCTCTACAAATCTTTGCGCAGCACCTCAAGAAGCTTTCGTTTTAACAGTTGCTGAGAAAAAGAAATGGACATTTAGAAGGACAGAAATTTCGTTAGCATTCTTATTTTTAACATTAAGCTTCTTATTAGATGGACCTATCTATTTTGGAACAATTATTTTATCCTTTACAACAGGCTGGATTATACAAGCATTTATTCAAGTTGGTACACAAATTTTAAATAGAAAAAAACCTATTAAGCAAGCTGCTTAATAGGTTTTTTATTAGTAGAGATACTACTTAGCATCTCCTTCAATTCGGTAGTTTGCTTTCAAACAATCTATTTCTTCATACCCTTGCAACGTATGTAGAATATAATCATAATCAGCAAGAGATGCACGATGCGTTACAATGACAATTTCAGCCTTTCCTTTCTCTTCAAGTGGCATCTGAATAATCTTTTCAAAGCTAACACCACGCTCAGAGAATAACGAAGTAATTTTTGCAAATACACCAATTTCATCTTTCACATGAAGTCTTAAAAATTTCTTCACAACAATTTCGTCTGGCTCTTTTAATACTTTTTGATATTGCGGGACTACAGCACTATTTCCTGTTACCCCTAATCTAATATTTTGCATTACAGCTACTAAATCAGAAACAACAGCTGTTGCTGTCGGTAAACTTCCTGCACCTGGTCCATAAAACATCGTTTCTCCAACTGCTTCACCATACACATATACAGCGTTATATTCGTTTTGCACGGCCGCAAGAGGATGTGTATTTGGGAGTAATGTCGGTTCAACTGTAACCTCTAATTTCTCACCATCTCGCTTCGCAAGACCGATTAATTTAATCGTGTATCCTAAACTCTTACTGTATTCAATATCTTCTTCTGTAATAGAAGTAATGCCTTTTACCTTCACATCTCCAAGCTCTACATTTGTAGAGAAACCAAGGGTAGCCAAAATTGTCATTTTTCTTGCTGCATCTAAACCTTCTACATCTGATGTTGGATCTGCTTCTGCAAATCCAAGTTGCTGAGCTTCTTTTAACACGTCGTTATATGCTCTCCCTTCATCTGACATTTTCGTCAAAATAAAATTTGTCGTTCCATTTACAATTCCCATTACTTTCGTAATAAGATCTGAAGAAAGTCCCTCTACGATACTTCGTAAAATCGGAATCCCTCCGGCTACACTTGCTTCATAAAACAAATCTGCTTTATTATCTTTTGCTACCGCTAAGAGTTCCGCTCCATGTAACGCCATTAAATCTTTATTGGCAGTCACAACATGCTTCCCGCTTTGTAAAGCTTGTAAAATATACGATTTTGCGTCATCAATGCCACCCATCACTTCGATGACAACATCAATATTTGGATTATCTAAAATTTCATTTGCATTTTGCGTTAATAGAGTAGAAGGTACCTCTACTTCTCTCTCTTTTTCAATATTTTGTACTAGCACTTTCGTTACTTTTACAGGACAACCTACTTGGTGTATCAGTCGCTCTTGGTGATCTGTAATGATACGAACTACACCGCTACCAACTGTCCCAAGACCTAATAAGCCAACTTGAATTTCTTTCATAATACTGTCCACCCCTCAAAAATTGTGTTTAGATGAAATTATATGAGTAAAAAATCTGAAAAACAATGTTTTTAGAACATTCGGAAAAATATAAGTTAACCACTGCAGAGAAAACGTTGCCACGTGTTACACAATCTTTTTTTATAATACATAAGGGGTTTCTTGATACACGTAATAATTTAGCCAATTAGAGAATAATAGATTTCCATGGCTTCTCCACCTTACAAGCGGCTTCTCATTTGGATTATCATGCTTAAAATAATTTTTCGGCACATCAATATTTAACCCTTTGTCACGATCTCGCTCGTATTCTTGCTTTAACGTATCACAACTATATTCACTATGACCGAGCGCAAACACTTGTCTTCCTTCTTGCCCAATAACAAGATGAACGCCCGCTTCCTCAGAGTTGGCTAATAACGTTAACTCCTTCACTTCTCTAATGTCACTCTCTCGTACTTCCGTATGACGAGAATGCGGGGCAAAAAATAACTCATCAAACCCTTGTAACAATTTCACATGTTGCTCACGAACCTCATGTTCAAATACACCAAACATTTTTTCCTTAAGAGGATACTTTTGAACACCATAATGATGATACAAACCAGCCTGTGCCCCCCAGCAAATATGAAGCGTAGATGTTACATTCGTTTTTGAATACTCCATAATACGTTTAAGCTCTTCCCAATAATCTACCTCTTCAAAAGAAAGGGTTTCAACTGGTGCTCCTGTAATAATGAGTCCATCAAATTTCTCATTCTCAATATCACGGAATGTTTTATAGAAACTCGTTAAATGTTCCTGTGCGACATTACGGGACAGGTGTGATTCCATATGAAGTAAATGTACATCTAATTGCAACGGTGTATTGCCAATTAAACGAAGTAATTGCGCTTCTGTTTCTTGCTTTGTAGGCATTAAGTTTAATATAGCAATTTTCAATGCCCGGATATCTTGTGTTTCTGCTCGCTCTTTTGTCATTACAAAAATATTTTCCTCCTGCAACACTTTGCGAGCTGGCAAATCTTTATCAATTATGATCGGCATGTTGTTTGCCTCCGACTAGCGCTGCTTCTAAATCTGCAATAATATCCGAAACATCTTCTATACCAACTGATAGACGAATTAAATCTGATGTGACGCCAGCTAAGCGCTGATCTTCAGCACTTAATTGTCTATGTGTTGTACTTGCGGGATGTATAACGCAAGTTCGCGCATCAGCCACGTGCGTTACGAGAGTTGCTAGTTTTACATTTGCGATAAATTCTTTTGCTGCTTCTAATCCTCCCTTAATGCCGAATGTTAAAACACCACTAGCACCTTTTTTCAAATACTTTTGTGCTAACGAGTAATTTTCATTACTATTTAATCCCGGATAATTCACCCATTCAATACGTTCATGATCAGCAAGCCACTTAGCAACTGCAAGAGCATTTTCACTATGACGCTCCATTCGTAAATGCAATGTTTCTAAGCCGATATTGCTAACATACGCATTAAATGGGCTCATACAGTTTCCGTAGTCTCTTAATAATTGAACACGTGCCTTCACAATATAAGCTGCTGCACCAAAATTTTGAACGTAACTTACGCCGTGATAACTTGGATCCGGTTCAACTAGTTCAGGATATTTCCCGTTTGTCCAATCGAAGTTCCCTCCGTCAATAACAATGCCACCTAACGAACTTGCATGACCATCAATATATTTCGTCGTAGAATGAACGATAATATTTGCTCCATGTTCAAATGCTTGGCATAAATAAGGAGTTGCTAATGTATTATCCACGATAAAAGGTACTTCCAACTCTTTCGCTGCATCTGAAAGTTCTTTGAAATTTAAAACGTTCATCGCCGGATTTCCTAGCGATTCTGCATAAACGAGTTTCGTCTTATCATTAGCAAGGGCCACAATTTCATCAGCAGTTAAATTCGGATTAAAGAATGTAACATCGATACCAAGCTTACGCAAACTCACTCCAAATAAATTAAACGTCCCGCCATAAACTGTGGAAGAACAAAGCAAGTGGTCTCCGCTACTACAAATGTTTAAAACAGCAAGCATAATAGCAGCCTGCCCAGAAGCCGTTGCAACAGCTCCTACGCCACCCTCTAAATCTGCTAGCTTTTGCTCAAATGCAGCTAAAGTAGGATTTCCAATACGCGTATATATATATCCTTCTGCCTCTAAATTAAATAAGGCTGCTAAATCATCCGAAGTATCGTATTTATACGTTGTACTTTGATAAAGCGGTAAAACACGCGGTTCACCATTCTTTGGCGTATAGCCACCTTGCACGCAAATTGTTCCTTTCCCCCATGATTCTCCCATCTCTTATTCTCCTTTCTTTTATACAAAATAAAAAACTGCCCCTTTCCTGAAAACAAGAAAGGAGCAGTTTGAAAACACGCTCTAAAGGCTCTTTCTTATCTCTCAGGGTTTATTACCTGCAGGATTTGGCACAATTCCGTTATACGGCTGTTGCCAAGGTTTCATCGGGCCTGTCCCTCCACCTTTTCTTGATAAGACTATGCAATTACCGTTGATTTTATAGCAATAATTTCCTAATGTCAATCAGTTTTTCTGAATGTTCTAAATTAACTACAAGGAATTTAATGTACATAACAAAAGAAATATATTCTATATTCATTTGAAAAAGACCTTTTAAAACCTTCACTTAATTTACTATTACAAACGATTCGAGCAGGTGCTATCGGAAATGCATTTCTACTTCCAAAACATAATGAAACTACCAATAAAAAATAGGCAGTAGAGACGAAAGTTCCACTGCCTATTCTCATTACACATGTTGCTTCAATAACGCGTATAACTCTTCAAAATTTTGCACTTCATATGTTGGCACAATCTCGCTATTATTACATTTCTTTTCTGGATTAAACCAACAAGTATCAATTCCCGCTACATATCCACCTTTCATATCAGCGCTTAACGAATCCCCAATAATGAGCCCTTCTTCAGGAACAAAGTTAGGGATCCTTTCAAAAACATAATCAAAATACTCTTTCATCGGCTTTTGATAACCTGTATCTTCAGAAACGAAAATATCTTGAAACAAGGCATGTAACCCTGCATTACGTAATCGTTTATCTTGCGTCTTAGAAATACCGTTTGTCACTATATATAAATCGTACTCACTTTGAATTTGATTTATAAATTGTAAAGCACCTTCCATGAGCTGATTTCCTTCTTCTAAGTAACTGCGATAATTATTTTCGAATAATATCCCATCTACTTCTTCCCCGTATTCTTTAAACAAAATTGAAAATCGTGTATTTACAACTTCATCACGACTTATTTCACCTTCTTCAAAAGCAGTCCAAAGACTTTTATTAATTTTTTTATATTGCGCTTCAATTTCGCTAGTTAGAAACATCCCTTTCTCTTCAAAAAGCATACGTAATGCCGATTTTTCTGCCTTTTGAAAGTCTAACAATGTATCATCTACATCGAATAATAATGTTTTATATTTTTTCATAAGCCCTTCACACTCTCTTTTCTACAAAAACAAATTTACGTAAATCGTATCATTCTTTCTTGTAAAAATAATAGGAGATATCTCATACTAAACATGAGGTGAAAACATGAAAGTCAGCAGAAATAGCGAAGAAATCTCTCATTACATACAAACTTACAATTTCCATACTCTTTTTTCTTTTGATATCTTACCGTATGCTGAACTACATTCCTTTCAGAAAAGAGAAAAGATATGTAATGAAGGGGTCGATGTTCCTTATCTTTATTACTTAATTGCTGGGAAAGCAAAAATATATATGAGTCACAAAAACGGAAAGGTCTCTTTGATTAACTTTATTCAGGCACCTTCGTTCATTGGGGAATTAGGATTAATTGGCGTAGAATCTATTACGAAAACGGTGGAAGTAATTGAAGATTGTATATGCTTAGCGCTTCCTCTTAAGGATTGTCAGCATCTTTTGTTACAAGATGCTACCTTTCTACAGAAACTATGCAAATTTATCGGTGAGAAAACCATTACCCGAACAGAAAGTTATGCTAAAAATAATAGTTATCCGTTCGAAAATCGATTAGCGGCGTTTATTCTATTAACAGAACAAAATAACAGTTATATAGAAAAACATACCGAGGTTTCGGAATACTTAAATGTTAGCTACCGTCACCTTTTATATGTATTAAACCAATTTTGCCAACAAAATTACTTACGGAAAGATGGAAGAACCTATTACATACAAGATCGAATTCAGTTAGAAAAACTAGCTGACGAACTTAAAATATAAAAAAGTAGCATTAACGTTTATCTGTTAATGCTACTTTTTTGAGTGACGATTTTATTTTCAATTAAAATTTACTTGCTACTTTAGCTGCTTCTTCAAGACCAGCTGCAATGATTTCTTCTGCTTTATCTGGGAATTGATTATGTCCTTCAATAACTACTGTTTCCATGTTTGTTGCACCGAAGAAGCCCATCATGCTTGCTACATATTTAACAGCCATTTCTACTTCAGCTGCTGGACCTTCAGAATATACACCGCCGCGCGCGTTTAATAATGCAATCTTCTTATCACCAATTAAACCAACTGGGCCTTCTGGCGTATATTTAAATGTTTTACCAGCTCGGTTTAAATAGTCAATATATGTGTGTAATACTGCTGGAATCGTTAAGTTCCATAATGGGAAACCGAAAACGACTTTATCAGCTTCTAGGAATTGATTTAAATACTTATCAGCAACTGCTACTGCTTTTGCTTCCTCTTCAGTTAAATCAAATCCTTTACCTGCTTTGAATGTACCATTAATCATATCTACGCCTACATATGGTAATTCTTCTTTATATAAATCAAGTTCTACTACTGTATCATTTGGATGTGCTTCTTTATAGTTCGCTAAAAATGCCTCGTATAATTTCACACTAACTGCTTGTTCCGCTGGGCGGTTGTTTGCTTTTACAAATAAAACTGTTGCCATTGTTTTTCCTCCTACTACTCACTCTTATGTTGTTATATGCTTTTAAAAAGGTATCCCTTGTAATTGTTGTTTTGTTGCTTACAAACATATTTTATCTTTATATCAAGACAATTTCGTCCTCACATAGACGTATTTTTCCATAAAAAAAGTCCACCTTCTAAAGGCGAACTAGGTCTTACGACTTTCGTCTTATACAACTCCATTTTTCACTGCATATAATGCCGCTTGCGTACGATCAGATAAATTCAACTTACTCAAAATACTACTTACATGAGCTTTTACCGTTTTTTCTGTAATAACTAAAACAGAAGCGATTTCTTTATTACTCATCCCTTTCGCTAATAGCTGCAATACTTCATTTTCTCTCGCTGTTAGCACATCCACTTGAATAGAAGGCTCTTCTTCTTTTTCTTCTACAGGTAATGTTTGAGAGAGAAGAGCATTTGCTATATCAGGATGTAATTGAATATTACCTTTATATGCACTTCGAATAGCCTCAACAAGCTGATCCGGTTCTACATCTTTTAAAATATACCCGCTTGCTCCAGCCCTTAATGCTGGTAACACATGCGCCTGATCAGAAAAGCTAGTTAATACAATTACTTTCACATCTGGATATTCTTTTTTAATACACGCTGTCGCCTCAACACCATCCATTTCGGGCATATATAAATCCATTAGCACAACATCAGGATTCGTCTCCCCTACTTTTATTAGTGCCTCTTTCCCATTGCTTGCTTCTCCAACTAACTCTATATCTTCCTGTGTACTTAAGAAAAATGCTAATCCTTTTAAAACGACTGTATGATCATCCACTAACAATACTTTTATTTTCACAAACTTCCCTCATTTTCACATCATAATGGTACGTTTACTTTTACACTTGTTCTTTTTTTATCACTTACAACTTTAATTGTTCCACCGATTAATTCTACTCTTTCGCGCATCGTAGTCATGCCAAGTGATTTCTTCTCTTTTATATCCTTTTCTACAAAGCCGTTTCCTTGATCTACTATTTCTAATGATACATTCTTCTCCGTCACTTTGAAATAAATCGTCGCTTCTCTAACATTCGCATGCTTACTTACATTATTTAAAGCTTCTTGTCCAATTCTCCATAGCGCTTCCTCTACTACACGTGGTAAATCACGGACACCTGTAACTTGTTCCCGAATTTTCAATCCCAAACTTTCACCATATTGCTTTAAAGCTGGTAATAACCCTTTCTCTAAACCCGCTGGACGTAGTTGCCAAATTAACGTCCTCATTTCTTTTAAAGCTCCTTGCGCTAGTTCACGCATATCATGCAAAGATCGATCCACTTTTTCATTTTGACCTTTTAAAACTGCCTCAGCGCCTTTTGTCATAAAGGTTAACGAAAATAGCTTTTGTGAGACGGAATCATGTAAATCCCTTGCTAACCGATTTCTTTCTTCCATTCGTACAAGTTCACGCCGTTGCTCATTTAACCTTAAATTTTCTATCACGAAGGAAATATGATTTGTAATTGCTTGAAGTACATCTATCGTATTCACATCAAATTCACCATTATTTGAACTAACACATAAAACACCAAATATGTGCGTTTGAATCTGTATTGGTGTAGCAATAACCGTCCTATTAGAGGCTACCTTATGACTGACTTGATGATTTAATAAAATAGGTTCACCTTTTTCTAATGCTTCTTTCGCTGCTTTTTTTATATCCTCTTGCAATTCTTCCTGGCAATAAGATGCCCGCAAGGATAATTCTTTCTCTTCCCTAATAAAGAATGCGACTTGATTCCACTGAAACACTTCACCTAATTGATCTACAACTTTTTCAGGCAATATATTAAATTGATGAATCGTTCTTAAAACTTGAATGAACCGTTCTAATTTCACATAATAATGTGCTCTTCGCTTTTCATTTTCATATAACTTTGCTCGTTTTAAAGCCGTTCCAATTTGGAAGGCAACTGATTGAAGCAATACTAATTCTTCTTCTGAAAAATGTGTTTTACCTGGGCTTGCCACATTTAACAAACCAAATTTTTCTCCTCCAGCCTTTAAAGGAACCGTAGCATGATGAAGAATTCCTTCTGTATCTCCCCAATTATATTCAATTGCATTATTAATTCTTTTACATTCAATAATATTAACAGCTCGTTCTAATTTTCCATCAACAAAGCCACGTAAACACCAACATTCCCCTTCACACATCGGACGTTTGTTTTCATATGTAAGTGCCTCTGGTAATTGATAATCAATTAATTTTGTATACCTACCATCTTCATCCGCAAGAAATATCCATCCTGTCGTTAAACCTGTTACACTCAGCAATTTTTCTAGTACTGCTTGCAATACATGATATGTATCATTTGATGTATTTAATGTTTCTGCAATCTCTTTTAATATAACTAATTCATTTGTACGATTCTCTTGAAACATAATTCGTCTCCTACATACAAGATTTTACATAGTTCCTAACATAAATCATCTACTTTTCACTTTGTACTTATTCGTAACATTGATATAATGGTGAAAACATAGTTTTCATTATATCACCTGAGGGGGCTTTTCATAATGACATTAAATAAAGCACTTACTATCGCTGGTTCTGACACAAGTGGCGGTGCTGGTATACAAGCAGATTTAAAAACATTCCAAGAACTTGGTGTGTACGGAATGACATCTCTTACGACAATCGTAACGATGGATCCACATAACGGTTGGGCACATAACGTATTCCCAATCCCAGCTTCTACATTAAAACCACAATTAGAAACGACAATTGAGGGAGTTGGCGTAGATGCTTTAAAAACAGGTATGCTTGGATCAGTAGAAATTATTGAAATGGTTGCAGAAACAATCGAAAAACATAATTTCAAAAATGTAGTAGTTGACCCTGTTATGGTATGTAAAGGGGCTGATGAAGCATTACATCCTGAAACGAATGATTGCTTACGTGACGTTCTTGTTCCAAAGGCATTAGTTGTCACACCAAACTTATTTGAAGCTTACCAATTAAGTGGCGTAAAGATTAATTCTCTCGAAGACATGAAAGAAGCAGCGAAAAAAATCCATGCTTTAGGTGCGAAGTATGTCCTAATTAAAGGCGGTAGCAAGCTTGGTACCGAAACTGCAATCGACGTTCTATATGATGGAGAGACATTCGACATTCTAGAATCAGAAAAAATTGATACGACAAATACACACGGCGCAGGTTGCACATATTCTGCTGCAATTACAGCAGAACTTGCAAAAGGAAAACCTGTAAAAGAAGCAGTAAAAACTGCTAAAGAATTTATCACAGCTGCTATCCGTTATTCATTCAAGATCAACGAATACGTAGGCCCAACACATCACGGTGCATATCGTAAATTCGTTGTATCAAAAGAGCTTGTCTAACTTATAAATAAAAACACCCACAGAGTGTGTATTTCCCTCTCTGTGGGTGTTTTTATTTATAAGCTCTTCTGGTCATCCTATCTTTAAGATGCGGAACTAACCTGATTTCTACCATTTCTTTTGGAGTAATATAATGCATCATCGGCAGCTTGAATAAATTGCTCTGGTGATTCTTCATATACTGAAACGCCTACTGAAACTGTAATTTTTATTTTTGTTCCATTTAACAATTCGAATGAATGGTTTTCAACAGCTGTGCGAACTTTTTCCCCCGTATGCATTCCGTAAGCTAATCCCTTCTTTGGTATCAAAAGCGCGAACTCTTCTCCACCTTTTCGAAAGGACAAATTTGGGAACGGTGAAACTTCCCTTAAAATACTACCTATTTGCTTTAACACTTCATCTCCTGCAGGATGCCCATACGTATCATTTACACACTTAAAGTGATCAATATCTATAAGTAGTAAACAAAGTGAATCATTTTTCATACGCTTATTACCAATATGATGATTCATTTCTAAATCAAACTGCCTTACATTTCCTAAACCTGTCAATGCATCTATCGTTGCATATTGCTTCATCTTTTGAAATAACTCATTGGATTGTAATACATAATTTGCGCTTATAAATGTTATATAGCCTGTAATAACACTAGAAACCAAATATAATCCCACTATGTGAATATCTTTGATTAACCATATATATAGTGAGGGAATTAGAATAGATAAAATATATGTATGTAACCATACCCATTTTTCTCCTAGAGAAAGTTTTAGACGCGAAATAAAGATACTACCTATCCCTATCGCAATAATTGTATAAAAAGCTACTTGAGAAGCTAATGAATAATCCATAAATACTAACCTAGTTACTAAAATCATACTAACAGCTATAGTACTCGCTATTGGGCCACCAATTATAACGGCTAGAATAACAGCTAAGTAGCGTAAATCCAATAGGATGGTACCAACATGAACACCGAAATACATTAGTAATATACCTAATATTCCAGTAAGAATACCTACTACACATTTCTGCCAAAAAGAGAACCCTTCTTCTAACGGTTTATCTCTTAAAAGCTGACCTCCAATAAAAATAAAGGAAAGAATAATGGTTGTGTTTACAAATAAGTCCCTTAACATAAAATAATCTCCCTACTTTTCTATCTATCCCTTTCCTTATTTTATTGTATACGAAATACCTATAATTCCCAAAGCTTTTTATTTATTTTTTGCTGTTCCACGTGAAACAGCAAAAAATAAAAAGGACGAAAATTCGTCCTTTTCACTAACAACAGCGCGAGATTTTTCCGCCCTTTGCATTAAATCTTGCTTCTTGCGCTTCTGCAAAAAATTGTTTTTGACATACAACTTCTTCTTCTGGATGATGCTTTTTCATATGCTCTACATATGTTTCATAGCTTGGTACCCCAACAAGTAAGCTAATAAAGTGTTTCCTTTGTCCCCATACTTGCCGTAGTCTTTTAAGCATAGTTCCTCGACTCACTTTCATCTCTAGGGATATATGGTGCCTCTTTTAGCGGCATCGGCTTATTTCTTAATACTTGAATCCAAATTCGAATTGCAGAAATTAATACAGCGATTACAACGATCATAAAAATCCCACAAAGTGCCGCATCAATATAATCATTGAAAATAATTTGCTTCATTTGGGCAACATTTTTAGCTGGCGCTAACACTTTCCCTTCATCTAATGCTCCTTGAAACACCTTTGCGTGGGATAGAAATCCTATTTTAGGGTTTTCATGAAATAGCTTTTGATAACCCGCTGTCATCGTTACAATAAGCAATCCGACAGTTGGAATAAGCGTCACCCAAACATATGCCTTTTTTCCCATTTTGAATAAAATTGTCGTTCCAAGTAATAATGCAATACCTGCTAACATTTGATTTGCAATACCGAAAAGTGGCCATAATGTATTAATTCCACCAAGCGGATCAACTACCCCTTGATATAAGAAATAACCCCATCCTAATACACATAACGTTGTAGCTATTACATTCGCGAATGTAGAATCCGTTTTCCCAAATGGCTTATATACATGCCCTAAAATATCTTGAATCATAAATCGACCGACACGCGTTCCAGCATCAATTGTTGTTAAAATGAATAGCGCTTCAAAGAGAATCGCAAAATGATACCAAAATGCCATCATGGCCGTTCCACCTATTACTTGTGAGAAAATATATGCCATACCTATCGCTAACGTTGGCGCACCACCTGTACGTGATAAAATCGTTTGCTCTCCAACGTTTACAGCGAGATCTTTTAGTTCATTTGGTGTAATAGCAAATCCCCATGAGGAAATAACTTGAGCTGCCTGCGAGACATCTGTACCGATAAGTGCTGCAGGACTATTAATTGCAAAATACGTTCCCGGTGTTAATACACAAGCTGCAATCATCGCCATCGCCGCTACAAACGACTCCATTAACATTGCTCCATAACCGATTGGCTGTGCGTGTCCCTCTTGCTCAATCATCTTCGGCGTCGTACCTGATGAAACAAGAGCATGGAATCCAGACACTGCACCACAAGCAATAGTAATAAATAAGAACGGGAATAAGTTTCCAGAGAACACAGGACCAGTTCCATCAATAAATTTCGAAACTGCTGGCATTTGTAAATCTGGTGCTACAATTAAAATACCGATTGCTAATCCTACAATTGTTCCGACTTTTAAAAATGTACTTAAATAATCACGTGGTGCTAAAAGCATCCAAACTGGTAATGCCGATGCGATAAACCCATATACAATAAGCATTATAGCAATTGTTTCTCCGCTAAACGTGAACATGCTTGCAAGCGCTGGATTTTCCGCTACATACTGCCCTCCAATAAGAGACAGTATAAGTAGGATAATTCCAATTACTGACCCTTCACCAACCCGTCCAGGCCTAATGTAGCGCATATATACTCCCATTAAAATAGCAATAGGAATCGTCGCTGCTATCGTAAACATTCCCCAAGGGCTTCCGACAAGCGCCTTTACTACTACTAATGCTAATACTGCTAATAAAATAATCATAATGCCTAAAATACCAATCATTGCAATAAGTCCTGTAACAGGACCAATCTCATCTTTAATCATTTCACCGAGAGATTTACCATTACGTCTCATCGAAGCAAATAAAATGACAAAATCTTGCACAGCTCCAGCGACAACTACCCCTACAATAATCCATATTGTCCCTGGCAAATATCCCATTTGTGCCGCCAAAATCGGTCCTACTAAAGGCCCAGCCCCAGCGATTGCTGCAAAATGATGCCCAAATAATACCCATTTATTTGTCGGAACATAATCTTTTCCATCATTTAATGTATGAGCTGGCGTTTGCCGATTATTATCTAAACCGAATACCTTTCTCGCTATAAATCTACTATAAAAGCGATAAGCAACTGCATACACACATACCGCAGCTACTAAGAGCCATACAGCATTAATAGTTTCACCTTGTGATAAAGCTATTACACCAAAAGCACCGGCTCCTACTGCTGCAATAACTCCCCAAAGTAAAATTGACTTCACTGTTCTCACATACAATCCCCCCAATACTATTTCTTAGTGGGATTGTACTAAATTTTCTGAATATTTAATTTGAATCCTCCCTATCATGAAGGATTTTTAGTTTATCATGTTAAAAAATTCGCATTATCTGCTATAATTCAATTTTATTTCGAAGTCGTTTCACATAATTACGACTTACTGGAATCGGTTGCTCATCATATTTATCTAAATACAGATTATATGTGCCATTATAGTAAGGCTTTAACTCTTGTACATATGACATATTAATTAAATAACTTTTATGCACCCGTAAAAAATCATATGCATTTAGCTTATTTTCTAGCTCCTGGAGTGTATATGTTGAAATATACTGATTATTTGTTGTATAAATTGAAACTGTTTTGTTTTCCTTATTTTTGCTTACATATACAATATCTTCAGGGAAAATATACCGAATCCCCTCTTGACCTTCTATCGGTAGTTTACGCAAATAGCTCTTTGCTTTCTCACCTTGCTCTTTAGCCATTCTATATAAAAGGAATTGCAAATCTTCCTCGCGGAATGGGCGTAGTAAATAATAAACTGCTTGAAAACGAAATGCTGTAATGGACTCTTCTATATCTTCACCCATAAAAATAAATTTCGTATAACAATTTACTTCCCGTAATAAACTCGCATATTCAAAACCCGTTCCATCTAGTAATTTTGAATTTAAAAAAACAAAATCTGGTGTATGCTTCTTCATCATAAATAATGATTCTGTTCCTGTATTTGCTTCAAAACATTCTACATTCCTTATATTTTCAGTAAATGTTTCAGCTAAACTTCTTCGCTCTTCTGCATCTTCCATGATCAGTAAAATTTTCATTTCTTCAACCACCTAATTCTTTTGTCCGTATGTCCTGTTGTATACATTCGCTTTTATAAGGAACATTCCCTTTTTCTTACTATACCATTATTTATCTAAAAAAACAGAAAAAAGGGAACCATCATGGTTCCCCCTGCCCTTTTTTCCGTTATTTGTAGGCAGTAAAACCCACTGAATGAGAAAACATGAGCTCTTAGTTTTACTACTCTAAAACATAATTAGTACGGACCAATAATTGAGATCACTTACCGATTAAAGTTTTACCTTATACTAATTCTCGTTGTTTCGTTTCTTGCCCAAGTATAATTACAGCAAATACGCCTATTAAAATTGATCCACAGAAAATCGTAAATATTAGTGATAGTGAAGCCTGTAAAGCAACTAAATATCCTACTAATAGCGGTCCAAGAATACCACCAATACGACCGAATGCTGCCGCCATCCCTGCACCTGTACCACGAATAACTGTTGGGTATTGTTCAGGTGTATAAGCATATAATGCACCCCAAGCACCTAAATTAAAGAATGATAGTAACATGCCTGCTACGATTAATACCGTTAATGACTCTGCTACTCCAAATAAGTAAGCACTGCAAGCTGTACCAATTAAATACGTAACTAAAACAAACTTACGACCAAGACGTTCAATAAACCAAGCAGCTGTGAAATAACCTGGCAATTGAGCTAACGTCATAATAAGTACGTATTGGAAACTTTTTATTAAACTAAATCCTTTTAATACCATTACACTAGGTAACCAAAGGAACATGCCATAATAGGAGAAAACAACAGAAAACCATAAAATCCATAACATAATTGTTGCCTTACGATATTCCCCAGACCAAACTGACTTTATATTTTCGATAACGGATGGCCTTTTTTCAACCTTTTGGAATCTTGGAGAATCCGGTAAATTCCATCTTAAATATAAAGCATATAGCGCCGGAACCGCACTCAATATCATCGCAACTTCCCAACCATATTTCGGTATAACAAAATACGAGATAAGAGCTGCGATTAGCCATCCACCTGCCCAAAAACTTTCTAATAGCACAACTATTTTGCCACGTTCATGTGCTTCAACACTCTCCGATACTAATGTAGAAGCAACTGGAAGTTCTCCACCAAGCCCCATACCAATTAAAAATCGTAAAACAAGGAACATAGCAAGTGTCGTCGTTAAAGCCGTTAAACCACTACCGATAGAAAATAATAATAATGTAATAATAAAGACTGATTTTCGCCCTATTTTATCTGATAGTATTCCAAAAACGAGCGCCCCGACCGCCATACCAATTGAATTAATGCTGCCTATCCAGCCCATTTCTTGGGTACTTAATCCCCAATCTTTTTGCAGCGCTACCATTACAAATGAAAGCATTCCAACATCCATTGCATCAAATAACCATCCAAGCCCCGCTATACTAAGTAGCTTTCGCTTCGAAATTTCTTTCACCTTGCCCACAAGAAGTCCTCCTTACACAACTGTCTTTACACATCATTTTACATGTGTGAATTGTATAAGTAAAATACTTTCGTGCAAAAAATTCTCCTTCATCATTCCCAAAAAGTAAAATACTTATCCGACTATTTGAGGGCAGTAAGGCCCCTCACCTCAAAATTCAGCTGAAGCAAAGAGAGATAGATAAAAAAACCATGGCCATTAAACACCCGATTAGTGAGTGTCCGCAATCGGTAGTAGATGAATAAAAACGCACTTTATTAAAAATGGACAAATAAAAAAGTAGCGATAGAACGCTACTTTTTTGAACGCATGACTTCTTTTAAAAATTCCGCTAATACTAACTGACGACGCCAACGCGTTGGATTGCTACACAATCTATAAAACCACTCTAAATGGATCGCTTGAATCCATTTTGGTGCACGTTTTACCTCTCCAGCCCATACATCTAAACTTCCGCCTACTCCAACGGCCATTTTCGTTTCTAAACGATGCTTATTCGTTTGGATAAAGTTCTCTTGTCTCGGGAAACCAAGTGCAACAAGCAATAAGTCTGGTTTTGCCTTTTGAATACGAGAAACAATATTCTCTTCTTCTTCTTGTTTAAAATACCCATCTTGTATACCCACAATAGATACAGCTGAATACGTCTTCGTTAAATGATCTGCTGCAGCTTGTACAACATGCGGTTTTGCACCTAATAAGAAAACTGATACTGGTTTATTGTCTTCTGATAACGACGCAAGTAAATTACACATTAAATCAAAACCTGCTACACGTTCCTTTACAGGTGTACCTAACATACCACTTGCTTTTACGACTCCAATACCATCAGGTGTAATTAAATCTGCATGTAATAATGTTTGATGGAATGCTTCATCCTTTTTTGCACACATAACAATTTCAGGATTTGCTGTTACTACCTGAAAAGTATGTGTTCGCTCCACTTCTAGTTGTTCTTTTAAATATTGGACCGTTTCATCCATTGTCATTGTAGAAAAAGGAACGCCTAGAATATCAACTGTTTGTACTGCCATAGTTAACTATCCTCTCTATCATTACAAGTTTTTCGCTATTAATTGCTTATATGTTTCCTTTGTATCTTCATATAGTTTTTGAAGTGAGAAGTTCATAATAGCATGCTCATAAATATGTTTCCCCATTGCTGCTAATTCTCCAGTTTTCCACTTATCATACGCTTCTTCTAAAGCTAATGCTAATGCCCTTCCATCATCTGTTGGCACAATCCATCCGTACGTTTCATCTACAATTAATGGTTCAATCTCTCCAGCCCTAGTCACAATTGATGGTACGCGTTGATTTGCCGCTTCTAATAAAACTAGTGGGAACCCTTCACTATGGGAGGTTAATAAATTCACATGTGACGACGCAAATAATTGTTTTACATCTTGACGATGCCCTAAAAACTCAACTTTATTATTAATCCCTTTTTCAGTAGCCAATGACTTTAGATTTTCTTCTAACGGGCCATCACCAACTAACAATACTTTAATTTTCTCTAATTTTGTTCGTTGTAACGCATCAAATAGAACTTCATGTCCTTTCACAGGATGCAATCGTGCTACTTGGATTGCCGTAAATACATCTTCATCAATATTGAACATTTCTTTTTTATTATAACCTTCTGCTTTTTCCTTATCGTATTCAATTCCATTATAAATAACATGCATCTTTTCATTAGAAATGCCTAAAGCAGCTAAAGTTTTCTTTAATCTATTTGTTACAACAAAAAATAAATCTACATTTTTTAAGGCTTTCAAATTCAATTTCGTAAAAATCCAACCTTTTAAGCCTTGTTTAGTAAAGTCTTCAAATGGATCACTATGAATAGTCGTTACCCATTTTGCCGTTATTCTCTTTTTCATTAAAGAAACATAGAAATTAGCCCTAGGACCATGCGTATGAACTATATCAAATTTTTCATTATTAATGAATTCGCTTATATTCTTTAAAATAGATAAATCATAGCGGGATTTTTGTGAAAACACATGGACTTTTATCCCTAACTCTCTTGCTTCTTTCGCAACAATCCCATCTTCAAATACCGCTAATTCTACTTCACCAGTTGGAAACTGATCGAGAAGTGAAATAATATGTGTTTTCCCTCCCCCATCTTCTGCTCCTGCATTCATATGCAATATCCTCATATTTTTTCCTCCTTTAAATCCTCGCCACATTTCCATCTATCTTTATTTTACTGTACTAAAAAATAAAAGCTAACAAAAGTTAGCTTTTATTTTAATCATTCAATTTCTAAGTCTACAATTAGATAAGCTAACACCACTACAAAGTAGATCCCAACTCCTGGTGCTGTTAAAATATGTCCTGCAATATAAGCAATACCTAATGCTAACAATAAGCTTGCTGCAATCATTCCATATTTTATATTAAATATCTCTTTAAACCTTGTAATAAATACTAGTAGGATTCTTAAGCCGTAATAAACAAATGGAATCATTAGTAATGCAAAACCAATAATCCCAAAGTCATAAAACCAATCATGGAAGTCCATTTCAATTAGCTTTGGATCTGGCTGCTTTTGTTCATTATATTTAAAATTACCTGCATAACCCATTCCTAATAACTTTTGTGACGTTGGCGCTTCTTTAAAGAACTGCTTATGTCTTTCTTCATATACTTGACGTCCGCTGAAAATAAGATTTTCTTGATTTTCTTTCTTTTGCTCTTTCTCAAGCTCTTTCTTAACTTCCTCTTCTATCTTTGCCTTTTCTTCTGGCCTTTCACCTTTATGATGAGTTTCTTCTTTTGCTTTAAGTTCTTGCTCTTTTTTCAGCTTCTCTTTAATTTCTTTTTCTTTTTGACCTTGCTGTGCCACATTTTGCTCTGATAAATAGTTATTGTGAATGCCCATATTTTGTGCTAATGGCGTTTGTTTAAACGTTCCAACTACACCAGCTAATAGGACAATAGCAATTACTGCATTAAGCGCAAGGGATTTTTTGTTCGGATTTTTTCTATCAAATAATAATTGTAGTACAATGATCCCGATTGCTGCCGCTAACGTAGCACCAATTGAGCCCATTCCTACTTTCGTACCGACCTGAATTAATGAGTAAATCATTAAAAACGATGGAATCCAATATAAAACGTGTTTCCAGCTCTTTGTCTTTTGAATAGAATATAGTACCACAATAGGGAAAATAATAGCTAAGATTGAACCTAGTTCATTCCCTGCATAGAACCAACCTCGAGAACCTACCTTCATCCATTCATAACTACCAAAGTCAGTAGATGTTGAAATAGAAATAACCATAATTGCGTTAATGATTAATGTAGAATATACAATACTATTTCGAACCTTATCACTAATATTAACTTTCTTTTTCAATGATTTTAAAGCTAAAATGTATGAACCCAGCATGATATATATATATAATGCTTTCGCAACGAATTTAACTTCTTCACCAAGTACAATAGGATCCTTAACTAGTTTGTTATTAATAAATCCTACCCCTAAAACTCCGGCTAATAATATAAGATAAATTAAAAACTTTCTATTTTCCTTCTCTTTTGCCTGAATTAAAATGTAAATACCACCAACAGCCATAATAAGGAATCTTACTAAAATTCCAACGGTAGCACTTGATTTTAATAAAGTGATGCTAAGAGACGTTAATAAATCTAAAACAGGCTGTAAAATAATAAAAAAGAGCAAAAACCGCTCAAATCTAACCCTAGCTTGATTTGCTAACATTCCAAGACCTCCATACAAAATCTTAACATTATCTTTTAATCATAATTTTTTATCATTCAAACACACCTAGCAATTATAACATAACTCATATTCAAATCGAGAACTATTTTTCCAGCTAAAACTAGCCAGGACAAGTATTAATCAGTAATAGAAATTACTGTCCTTTCGCTATACTCCCTATTTTTACAAAAACTATCTAACAACCATCCCCTTATTTTTGTCAGTATATACATATTTTTTTATCATTTTATACAGATGTAAACAACATACCTAACATTGTAACATTTCACCAATTAGGTAACACCAAAAAAATGTAAAATTAATCTTTTCATATCTTCTTCAAATTACTTTATAGCTATTTTCCAAACATTTTCAAACGCTTTCTTTATGTATTTTATCCGTTTTTCTACATGTAGCGAAAAGTAATTGTTATTTCCAATACTTTAGTGTATATTTTTTCTCTGGAACATCTTTAAGAGGAAGGGATTAAGGCCATGTTATTAATCGATATATTTACGTTTCTTGGCATTATCGCCGCTGCCATTTCTGGTACATTAGTTGGTTTAAAAAAAGATTTAGATTTATTCGGTGTCCTTTGTTTAGCTGTAGCTACTGCGCTCGGCGGCGGTATTATTCGTGATATTATGATCGGTAACCTGCCTCCCGTCGCATTTGTTAAACCCATTTACTTTTTCGTAAGCGTATTATCAGCATTATTTACTTGTATGTTTTTTGAGCGTATCAATAAACTTCAAGTTGTTATTATGCTTTCAGATGCTGTTGGCTTAGGCGTTTTTACAGCTATTGGTGCAAATGCGGCAATGTCACATCATGTTGACGCCTCATTTTTAGTTGTTTCAATGGGAGTCATTACAGGTATTGGAGGCGGTATTTTACGTGACATTTGCGCTCAAGATATCCCCTACGTCTTCCGAAAAGAAATTTACGCAATCGCTTCTATTTTAGGGGCAATTAGTTTCCTAATCACATATGCAATGGGGGCACACGTATTGGCTTTCTATGTTTGTTTATTGGTAACTTTCATTATTCGTGTTGTCACTGTCATATATAATGTACATTTCCCAGTTTTCTTTAAAACACATGCTAAAATTAATAAAGGTCATTAAGAGAATTCTATATGGAATTCTCTTAATTTATATACTATTCTACACACTAATATAGAGTAATTGTATATAAATATATATAATTATATTAGAACTAAAAAATGAAAACGCTTTACAAACAAGGGGGAAGAACGATGCTTGGGGTTTTTAAAAAACATAACAATAAAACAAACGTAAGTATACTTGAATTAAGTAAGAATCAACAAATCACTTTTAACGTTCCTACTAATTCTGAACTGAAAATTCAAATGGATATGCTACATATTTCAAAAGAAGATTTACAAATCGTAAAGGTACTACAGCCTTTTATTTATGAAGAAATTGATTGGATTACTGAAAAATTCTATTCCAATATTACAAAACAGCCTAATTTAATTACGATTATCGAACGTTATAGCTCTATTCCAAAACTAAAGCAAACTTTAAAAACACATATAAAAGAATTATTTAGCGGAGATATGCATGAAGACTTTATTGAACAACGTGTTAGAATTGCAAAAAGACATGTACAAATTGGGTTACATAGAAAATGGTATACTGCCGCTTATCAAGAATTATTCCGCTCTATCATGAAGATTTTAAAAACGAAAATTACAACAATTGACGATTTTTCTTATTCTATAAACGTAATAAACAAATTACTTACTCTTGAACAAGAACTCGTTATTGCGTCTTATGAATCTGAATATGAAAGAATGCAAAAAGAACTTGAAAAAGAAAAAGAAATAACAGCTATGACCATTACGCATATTGCAACAGAACTAGCATCTGTATCTGAAAAAACAAGTGCTTCTATTCAGCAGTTAACCGCTAAATCTGAAACGATTGTAGAAATTGCTAAAACAGGTACGTCATTAGCTACAACATCAGAAGAAAAAGCAAATAAAGGTAAAGAACAATTAAATGAGCAAAATAAACGAATGGAATACATTCAAACGAACATGGAAACGATTATTACAGATACACATGAACTTCTCGATATTTCTAACAAAATTAACGAAATTATAGATATTGTAAAATCAATTGCCGAGCAAACAAATTTACTCGCACTAAACGCTGCAATTGAATCTGCGCGTGCTGGGGAATTTGGCAAAGGCTTTTCTGTTGTAGCTGGAGAAATTAGAAAGTTATCAGAGCAAACGAAAGAATCTATATTTAACGTTACAAAGCTCGTTGAAAAAACAAATGAACAGATTGTTCGTGTCTCTTCTTCCGTGAAACAAATTAGCTCTCTCGTATCTGAAGGAACTGATAGTATGTCTGCAACGGATCAATACTTCCAAGAAATCGTAAAAGACATGTCTAACTCAAAAGAACAGAATAAAAAAATTGAAAATGAGTTAGAAACCATTTCACAAGTAATGAAAGGAATTCAAGACGATTCCTCAAAAATGGCTCTAACAGCTGATAGTTTACAACTAGAACTGAACCGATAGAGCGATTACAGTAGCGATTTTTTATCTCTACTAGCTCTTAGTATTCATCTTCCATCAAAAAAAGAATCCAAATTGTTTTATTAAAAGGACAGATAATTAGTAAGTCCTATAATAAACAAGGGATTCAATAAAATGTTACACATTTTATTAAGGAAAGTACATCACTATTGAATAGTGGTGTATTTTTCTTTTAAAAGACCTCTATATGACCTCATTTACTACTACAACATTTGAGTTTTATCATAAATAATTTTATTGTAAAGTGACGGACAAGTTGTTTGAGTTACAATAAAGTCGTTTAAAAAATAGTAAAGTTGCTAAAAAAATGAGAGTCATTTTAAGCTATATGTGATAAAATATACAAATCAAATTTAGGAGGAGTTATTTATGAAGTGCAATAAATATAATTGGGTACATTTAAAGAGGGAAAGCGTATCAATGACCCTATAAACTACGTCTACCCTCATTATTTATTGGAGGGTTAAATGTGAATACATCTCATTCACAGTCAAATTTACGCCATAATCAAGTTTTATTATGGCTTTGTGTTCTTTCTTTTTTCAGCGTTTTAAATGAAATGGTTTTAAATGTTTCATTACCTGATATTGCTAGCGATTTTAATAAGGAACCAGCAAGTGTAAACTGGGTAAACACAGCGTTCATATTAACTTTTTCCATAGGAACAGCTATATATGGAAAGCTATCGGATCAGCTAGGTATCAAAAAGCTACTCCTATTTGGAATTATAGTGAACTGCATCGGATCAGTTATCGGATTTGTTGGGCATTCGTTCTTTTCTGTAATTATTTTGGCTCGGCTTATTCAGGGGGCGGGTGCAGCTGCATTTCCAGCACTTGTGATGGTTGTTGTGGCGCGTTATATTCCAAAAGAAGATAGGGGTAAAGCATTTGGACTTATTGGGTCTATTGTAGCAATGGGAGAAGGTGTAGGGCCATTTATTGGTGGAGTTATTGCTGAATATATCCATTGGTCTTATTTACTGCTCTTACCACTTGTGACGATTATCACTGTTCCATTCCTTGCAAAATTAATGAAACAGGAAGACGTAATAAAAGGCTCTTTTGATACTGTAGGAATAATATTCATGTCCGTAGGTATTGTATTTTTTATGATGTTTACGACATCTTATAGAATTTTCTTTCTAATCTTTAGCATTATATGTTTCCTGATATTTGTTAAACATATTAGGAAAGTATCTAATCCTTTTGTTGATCCTGCGCTAGGAAGAAATGTCCCATTTATGATTGGAATCATTTGTGGAGGACTTATATTTGGAACTGTAGCAGGATTTCTTTCTATGGTTCCTTATATGATGAAAGATGTGTATCAATTAAGTACTGCTGCAATTGGAAGTGGAATTATTTTCCCTGGTGCAATGAGTGTTATTGTTTTCGGTTATATTGGTGGAGTGCTTGTTGATAAGAAAGGTTCTTTATTTGTGTTAACAACTGGAGTTGGATTTCTTTCTATCAGCTTTTTAGTAGCTGCCCTTTTTATAGAAACAACACCATGGCTCATGACAATTATATTAATTTTTGTTTTTGGGGGACTTTCTTTTACGAAAACAGTTATCTCCACCATTGTTTCAAGTAGTTTGGAACAAAAGGAAGCTGGTGCTGGCATGAGCTTGCTTAACTTCACAAGCTTTCTATCGGAAGGAATGGGTATTGCAATTGTAGGTGGATTATTATCGATACCTTTGCTAAATCGAAAATTGCTACCTATAAACGCTGATTTACCTACTCATTTGTACAGTAATATGCTATTTCTTTTTGCGGGGATCATCGTCATTAGCTGGTTGGTTACTATGAATATGTATAAGCGTTCAAGAAGAAATAGCTGAACTTGACTGGGCCGCTATTGTTGAATAAAACTTAGATTTTTAAATGACTTTATCGTTATTTTTTTAGTGTAGTGAAATATCTTACATCAAAAATTAAACAACTTTAAGTATAACCCCGTCCTAAATTTAGAACGGGGTTATATTTATTTGAGCTTTTAAAATTTAATAACTTTATTGTTATTTTACATTTATACAATAAAAAAAGATTCCGAGAAGTTATTATCCATTAAACAACTAATTATTTAAACATTTCAAAATGACCTGTAACCCACTTTTGATGATTACGAGCAAGGTATTGTTCCGTCTGAATAAGTTTATCTACAAGTTCTTCTTTAGATAATTTCATATATTTACTTCTTACTTTTAAAATATTACGACTAGGTGAAATATTTCTGATAGTCGATTCGTCAAATGTGCTCTGTGGTACAGCCTTTTTCTTGTTTTGTTTTATTTTAAAAGTCTTACTATATTGTTTGTAATAAGCATACAGTTCCTCATTTCTTTTTATTGTATTAGCATGGATACCTTTTCCTGTTACATCAAGTTCCTTTGATTTTTCATGAATGTTTTTGTAAGTTACAGGAATTCCATTTGAAACGAGAGTATCAATTGTCAACATGCCTAATTGAATAGAACGATTTTTTCTTTGTTCATGAACAGACCTCAACCAAGAACGATTACCAGAAGGTGTTAGATTTGATAACTGGTTCATATCTCTGTTCCTCTCTATATTTTTTGATTAAATCAATTTCTTTCAATTCAATCTTTGCTTGTTTCCGCATTTCTTTTGCTTTTCTTACTTCAATTTCGAGCCCAATTTTTTTGAAACGTTTTTCCATGTCCTCTGCAACCTTAATAGCTTCTAATAGTTCATGTTCTTGTTCTGGTTGTGGGATTTTTGCTTTGCACCCTAAACATGCCATCTTCGTCGGACATACATAATCTGTCACACAAGTACCACCTAAAACGTTATTAAAAACTCCAACTTTTTCACTATACTCTGTAAGTTCTTTTTGAAGTTGTTTTGGACTTCGTAATAACGCATCATCTATGTCAACATAACTTGAAATCACATCTTGAAGTTCACCGACCGATTCAGCAATTTGACTTGGAGTTGGAGCGGAATAGTATTCAGTTACAGTTAAGTCTCGTTGATGTAGAATTTTCGCTAAAATATCAATAGGCATCTTTTGACGTTGTACAGCTTCTGTTGCAAATGCATGGCGTAATAAGTGTGTTTTTATAATTACTGGAGAACCACTTTGCGTTTCAAATCTTAAACCATGTAGTAAAAATCGAATACAGGCATACACTGCATGAACTTTAAAGGCTTTGTGATTATATTGAAAATAATAAGGCTTGAGTTCTGGAAATAAGTGCTTTCTATCATGACGATATTCAATACTTGGAATCTTGCCCCCATAATGATCCTTTAGCATTCGTGAGACAGTTTGAATAATTTGCATTGTTTGTTTACTCACATAAAATTCTTCTACTCCATCTCTTCCTTTTGGAATTGCATAAAACGAATAATGGAGTTTTTCTTTTACCATTTTGGTTTGTATACATTCTTTTGTGTTGCTAATTTGCAATAGTTCATTTATTCTTGCTCCAGTTGTTGTAAGAATATCTATCGCTAATAATCCGAATGTACATCCAACATAAAAAGGTTCTACATCGAAGAAAATACCTCTTACATTATTTTTATAGCGCCCTAAAAAAACGGAAGAACTTATTACATCTTTATGTCCACTAAAAAAAGGAGGAGATTTACTTTCAGAATTCACATCAATGTATCCCCATAATTTAAAATAATCCTGCTTTTTTTTCATCTCTTCTTCGGTGGTTCTTTGATAACATTGTCCTAACAAACCTTTTTCAATTAATTCAGTAAACCATAAGCCTTCTGTTTCATCATTTCCATGAATAGATTCAGAATTTATAAATTCTAAGAAATGATGGTTATTTTTTTCCGAATAGGTTAATTTGCGCTTTTGTGCTTGTTTAACTATTGTTTCAGGAAACTGTTCTTCGTGGTGTAATATAAATGATCGCTTGTCCCATAGACGAAAGTAAAAACGTTCTCCAATTCGTGTCGGCTCTTCGTAGTGAAATTCTAGTGGAAGTGATAAGTTTTGTTCTTTAACACGTTCTATTGTTTTTTGAAAACTTTCCTTTATACGTTTTATTTGATTCCAGCGAAAATGGGCTTCCGACCGAATTTTTGGCAAAAAAGGAACGATAGCATCTGTTTCATCTTTCCGACTACTTTGTGCATGTTCTGTCGCTAATTTTTCAAATGGAAAATCACTTGAGTTAAATAAAGGTATAGGAAAAAGGAATTGCTCAAAATATTCTTGTTGCTCGATTGATAAGGTATGAATTAACCATTTTTTCATTCGAGAGGAAATTGCCTTATAAGTTTTTAAAAAACTCATTCTCATAGAATTAGAATGTTTTGGATAGACTGTTCCTTTAAAATATTTATATAAATGTTCCATAACATCAAATTCTGACATCATATTCAAGTTGAATGCTAAAAAAACATCTTGGAATCTTGAATTAATATTTATTAATATATTTCTAATTGTATGCGAATCTAGATTTTTTTCTGCACTAGTAAGTATCCCTAATAAGAGATGATTTGCCCAAGGTTTATTAACACAAGCACTTAAGAAATACTTTAAGTGTCTTTCATCTAACTTATCCAAAAGAAAAACACCCCTTGAGTCTTTTAAATGAAGAATTTCCCCATCCACTTTTCCCTTTAATTTATCATACCATTCGTTATTTGGTACATCTCTAATCATTGTTGACATACTTACTCCAGCCCCTCTAACAGTTCTTGTAAATCATGATCTATTTCTTTTTGGACTTCAATTGTTGTATGTTGGAGTTCGATTTTTTTCTTTATCTTTTTACTTTGTTCATATTCGATTTCATTTTTTTGCATGTTTTCAAACATTTGATCATGTGATTCTCGATGTTTTTCCTCATCGAAATAATGCTCATACACTCTAATGGTATCTGGATTTTTCCATTTCATATATTTGATAAGTTCATTCTTTCGTTGTTGGATTTCGGAATCATGTTTAGAAATGTTATGAATCTCTCTAAGTCTAGTTGTGACAAACCAATGCCTTGCTTTATGTGGATTCAACTTAATATCAGCATATTTCATTGCCGTGTTCCAATGATAATACCAAGCATGATACGTTAAAGGTGTACCAAACTCTGAAAGGAATATAGGATCTTCATCAGATAGTTGTTCATAATTAAAATGGTTTATATCATATTTCATTCTTTCGCTATTAATATATTGAAAAAGGCGTTTTACAGTGTCTTTGCTAAATCGAAGAAACTTTACCTTTCTTCCATAGCTACCTTTACTGAATGTAATGACTTCTTGGTGGCTTTTTCTTGAACGATAATCTCCAATTGTTAATTCAATGATTTCGGAAGCCCTAGCTCCTGTTTCAAAAAGCATTCGTGATATAATCATTTCCCTTTGAGACCAATTTATATTTTTCCCCGCTTGATAAACTTGGAAGGGTAAGTGGGGATCGTCAATAATCTTAGGCTGCCATTCTTCATTGATAATTTTGAAATAAGAATCTGTTAATCTACGATGTTCTAAGGGGTCTTCTGTTCCGCTTATAGCGGGCATGCGTGGTTTGTCCTTTCTAACACCTTCAATATGACTACGATATTCATTGAGGATTGCTTTAGAATCTATTAATGGATTGAGATGATTATACTGGTTTAAACGAATAAGCGATTTATAGAATGATTTAATCGCAGATAAAAAACGATTTACGGTATTGGGGCTTTTGCTTGTTAAATTAACAAAGCAAAAACTATCCTTTTCACGAACTCTACATTTCATTTCGCTTTTTAAATAATCTTCAATGGCTATTCGTATAATGTCTGGTGAATCATTCCATTTCACATGTCTTTCTTGATAGTTGCTATGCTTTTCTAACCAATAAAAAAAAGGTAACAGACATTGTAAATAAGATAAAGCTGAACTTTTTGATATTCTTCCTATACTATCTTGGTAAAAGTCCGTTAAAGGTAAAAATGGTTCATTATTGCTATTAAAAACTAACAATTCATATCGACTCTCAACATCCTTTGGACAATATGCATAATAATATCCTTGGCCCATTGTGCAAATCACCTTCCAGCAACTTTAAATAAAATTAGTCTTCTAACCAGTTGTAGAATGCAATCTTTGATTGATATGTGTTTTCTACTTTGTTTTGCATCGCATCGTAGTCTTGCTGTGTAAGATCAGATAAGTGTTTATTTTGTTTTTTAGGTATTTTAACGGGAAGAGTAGTTGGACTCCAATTTTCACGAATCGCTTTTTTAATAAATCCATTAGGGTTTTTCACTTTTGTATTAGATTGCTGCATAATAAGTAGTATTTCTAAAGTACGTTTAATTCCAACAATGGATAAGAGTGAATGAATTTCTTTCGTAGGTGAGATAAGTGTAACAGCTTCGTATGCTAATTTTATTAGCGTAGCTTCTTCATTTTCAAATGACTTTATGTGGGATTCTTGATGGGGTTCTTCTTTTGTGGGAACGATCTCTGTAATATGAAGCAAATCACTTTCAAGTATCCGCCATCCTTCTTTATCACTATTGCGATACGAATTAGGCAGTCTACCAGAACGTATCCACCTTTTAATCGTTTCTTCATGCTTCCCTATGAGGGAGGACACTTCTTTGACTGTGTATATTTTCATAAACACACCTCATTAAAAGTTTTGATTTCCAGAATATTCTATTTTAATTATACAGAAAATGAATGCTGTAGTAAATCTATTTTTTGTTGTGGTAGTAAATGAGGTCATAAAGAGGTCTTCTAAAAGAAAAATACACCACTAGTAATTAGTGATGTATTTTCGTTAGTAAAATGTGCAACATTTCATTAACATTAAGGCTTATAAAAGCCTTGTGTGTTAGAACCTACTTTAATATTACATAGTAGATTCTTTTTATTTTCTAAAGAATATTTTTTGACAATACACATAACTCATATAAACACCAAAGCTTTGCAAAATAAACAATGCTGGCACAATAAGATTATAATATGCCATATCGACTTGGAAGAGCTTTAACAATACGTATCCGCTAATTAACAATAAGAACAACATATATCCCTCGTTTTGTTGTTTCTTAATAAGGAAGTGTAATAGAGCTATAGTCATAAATAATGTTACCGCTATATATATCAGTTTTTCACATTTAAAAAGAATAGAATTTATTCCCTCATCTGAAAACTGATTTATCACCGGTTCTAAAAGTTTAAATCTTTCTCCCTCAATCTCTTTTAACTTTTGATCAATATGCTCTGTTACACTTTGATTTTTCGATACTTTTTCCTCACGTTGCGTTTTTCCAATTAAGACAGATTGAACATACGTCTCATTCGTAATCGTATATTGTGACAGTCCCATTGTCTTAATTCCATAATTCACACTAAAATGAGCACTATAAAACAGAATAAGTATCCCTATCGTCTTTAGTAACACTTTTTGTTTCGTTGCTGATTGAAACACTTCAATTAATAATACATATATCGTGATAAAAATAGGAAGAAATAATCCCATTGGGAAAATCATATTACTACATGCAAATAAAATCGCTGAAAACACCCACATATAAGGATGATCTAATCCTTTATATAAAAGTATGTAGCAAGCAAAATAAAATAAAAACATTGCAAGTGACTCAGGAGTTAATACGGAACTCATGAATATATTTGGAATATACAGAGCATAAAATGTGGAAGCAATACGACCGCATTCTTCTCCAAAAACCATTGCCGCAATACGATAAATAAAAAGTGCAGTTCCTGCGCAAAATAACACATTAAATAGTTGTAAAGCAAATAATGTATCACCAAATATACGAATAATTACTGACTCATATATAATAAACGGCAAATGAGTTATATTCCCTATATTATTACCAATTGCAATCTCCTTTGCAGACTCATACATCATTTTCATATCACCAATTATTGGAGCATCTACAAATAACAGCATACTAAGCCTCACAACTATAGATATACTTATAAGAAAAATAAGAAATTGTTTGTCTGTAAAACGATATTGTAAAATTGATGCCACTAACAAAATGAGTATGACGAAAATTGCCAATATGATTGTTACACTTGTTGTACTTCCTCCAAAAAATTGCTTACTTGTCTCAAATGCTGTCCAACAACTATAAACAAAAAATGCGAGCATCGCACCAATCGTAATTTTATTGAAGAAAGATGAAAAATTTGTTTGTATATGATTCATATGTCCATTGCACCTCTATTTCCATTCATAACAAAACGATTCTATCATGAATGGGTACACGGCTGATAGGGAATTTCTATGACAAATACATAGTCATTACTTTTTACTTGCAATGTAAGCGAATCCTCTTTTACACTACATTTTAGATAAAATAAATTTTCTTTCCGTTACATGAATACAAATACAGACGTTTAAATAATCCTCTTTTGGAATACGCTTTACTTTATTAAATATCTAATATGAGTAATCCACTTACACATATTATTCTGATTGAAAACAGACTATAGGGGCTGAATATATGGAAAAGAAATTCATGCGAGAATCAAAAGCAATTAAAACAACACGTGTTTTTCCTAACGATTTAAATAATCACCAAACACTGTTTGGAGGGAAATTATTAGCAGAAATTGATAGTATTGCTTCAATTGCGGCTGCAAGACATAGTCGTAAACATTGCGTAACAGCATCTATTGATTCAGTTGATTTTTTAACTCCAATTCACCAAGCTGATTCTGTTTGTTATGAAGCATTTGTATGTTATACAGGGAAATCTTCAATGGAAGTTTTCGTAAAAGTAATCGCAGAAAATTTATTAGCAGGCGAGCGTAGAATTGCCGCCACTTGCTTCATTACATTTGTGGCAATAAAAGATGGAAAACCTTCGTCCGTACCACAAGTACTTCCTGAAACTGAGGAAGAACATTGGTTACACACAACCGGTTCAGAACGCGCGGAAAATAGAAAAAAAGGACGTTTAAAAAGTAAAGAAATGGCTGAGGTTTTAACTTTAAATAAACCTTGGAATATTTAATACGATACTCTTCCATATACATGCATAGGTTCTTTCTTCCTTGCATGTATTTTTTATACAAAATATTCTCTCTTATCCTTTTATTCTCAATCTGTTCTCTTAAATCATGCACCAGCTTTTCCTTTATTTTGTTATACTGTTAATGGTATATTAAATAAAGTTCGTTTAAAAATAACCATAATATGATTAAGTATATAAGGGATGGTGCGGTAATGACTATTGAAGTACCAATTTCAATACCAAAAACGTTAATTATTATTCCAGCGTATAACGAGGAAGAAGCAATTGCAGATACATTAACAAGATTATTAAAACTAAAACAGCATTTTACTGGATTAAGCATTTGCGTTATTAATGATGGATCACACGATAAAACAGCTCAAATCGTAAAAGAATTTCCTGTTCACCTTGTGAATTTACCCTATAATCTAGGTATTGGCTCAGCTGTACAAACTGGATATAAATACGCATATGAGAATGGATATGATATTGCGATTCAGTTCGATGCTGATGGACAACATAACCCAGATGATTTATATAAAATTATAAAGCCTATCGCTGAAGATGAATGCGATATGGTACTAGGGTCACGTTTTACAGAAAAAACAGCATATAAAGGTAGTATTTCCAGAAGAATCGGTATTTTTTATTTTACTGCCCTATTGAAAGTACTAACAAAACAAACATTTATGGATCCAACTTCTGGATATCGTGCTATCAATCGAGAAGTAATTACAATTTTTGCACACAATTATCCAAAAGATTATCCAGAACCAGAAGTTCTTATTCATTTAAAAAAGAAAAAACTTCGCATTAATGAAATATCTGTAAATATGCAAGAGCGACAAGGTGGACAATCTTCTATCACACCTTTTAAATCTGCATATTACATGATTAAGGTAAGTCTTGCTATATTGATGCAAAAAATCGTGAAAGGTTGATAATAAATGCCTATAATTACCTTTTCATTCATCTTTATTTTATTATTATTATTATTAATTATTAATTCTATTCGTCGCGGAACTTTAGAAACGAAATATGCTGTTTTATGGATTTTCGTTTGTATTGCAATGGCTATTTTAAGTTCTACCGATAAAATTATAAACTGGATTGGAAAACTATTAAAAGTAGAATACCCCCCTTCCATTTTATTTTTATTTGGATTATTATTCTGTTTCATCTTAATTTTTGACCTAACAAGAAAAATTTCTAAACAACATCATCAACTTGTAACATTAACGCAAGATTATGCGTTACTAAAGCAAAAATTAAATGCAACTGAGCCAGACAAAGACTAATCTAATAGTTCAAAGCCAATATAAAAAACCTCTTAATTTATTTCAAAAATTAAGAGGTTTTTTATTCTCAATAATAATTTATTCCCCTTCACAATCGTTCCGATAAATATACCCTACTTACTAACTAAGTAAAAATAGTATAAATAAGAATTTCTATGCAATAAACATATTAAAGCCGTTTGAAATACGAGAATTAACCATAAGCCACCACCTTTTTAATAGAAAGTTGATTTACAAAGTTTATATGCGTTAAAATTATACAGATGTTCTTGTAATCTTCTTCCTTTCAAAAGGCTTGTATATATGGTGCAAGACATAAAAAACTTGAGGAGATAAAAATTCTATGATGGAACAAAAACAACTTGTTTCTGTTGTCATACCTCTGTATAACACGGAAAAATATATTGAAGAAACGATGCAGTCAATATTAGATCAAACATATAAAAATATCGAAATTGTAATTGTAGATGATGGGAGTAAAGATCAGTCACCTTCTATCGTAAAAAATCTTGCTGAAAAATACCCAGGGCAAGTAAAATACGTTCATCAAAAAAACCAAGGCGTTTCAGTAGCCCGTAATACAGGTATAGAAAATGCTAGCGGAGAATATGTCGCTTTCCTTGATAGCGATGACTTATGGCATCCAACTAAAATTGAGAAGCAAGTCGAAAGTATGCATAAAAACGAAATGGACGCGTGCTATTGTGGTTATATGAATTTCTACGAAGAAACAGGCGAGAAGGTTGAACATACAACAAACTTTGTTAAAGGTGATATGACAAAAGCATTCCTAACACATCAAGTTGTTGCTCAAACAAGTACTTGGATTTTCAAAAAATCTATCGTAATAGATCATAACATTCGTTTTACACCAGGATGTAGTTGGGGCGAAGACTTGGAGTTTTTATTTAAACTTATGAGTGTGACAAATGTATGCTATGTCGATGAATACTTAACATATTACAGAATCTTATCAGAAGGAAATCTTTCTTCTAAATATAAAGATTATGAATTAAAAACGGCAAAAGAGCTGGAAGTATTCAATCGTATGAAAGACTGGGTACATAATAAATCTCAAGATTTCATTACAAAAGACCCTCAGTCACTTATTGAAATTCTTGAGACTTATTTATTTCCTTATACAGTCATCAATAACTCTTGTATATATATTAAAGAAAACTCTCAATTAGATAAATCACAAGTTCAATTAATCAAAAAAGATATAAAGAAATATTGCCGTAAAATCTATTCAAAGAATGGAAAGCGTAGTAAAAAACTATATGCAATGCTTTGGTTTGTACGAATTAAATTTCTGTTTTCTTAAACTGAAAATATAACGATACTCTCTTTCTGTGAACAAATTAAAATTACAAATAGGACAAGCTAACCGGGTCCTAAAGAATAGAAAGGTCTTTTCTCATGAAAACAAATAAAATTCTAAAAAATGCATCCTACCTCTTTGTAGGAAACATTACTGTTCGTTTTGTACTGGCTATTGCAACAATTCTCTTTGCAAGATATGTTTCACCAGATGAGTACGGGATGTTTACAGTTGCATTAGCAGTTTCCGCTGTCATTTGCTATTTTACGGATGCAGGTTTGACACATACGTTTATGCGTGAAGGAACAAGAAGCAACGCGAACATTAGCGTATTAATAAGCAGTTATTTACGAATTCGTTTAGTATTAGCTATCGTAATTTCTGTGCTCTTCGCCATTTTCGCTCAGTTCTTCTACACTGATGCTTACTTACGTGCCATGGTATATTGGGTCGTACTACCAACTATGTTTGGAGCTACTTTACAAGGGGTTGGGATGGCCTATTTCCAAGTAACAGAGCGTATGCAATTCACAGCGATTATTTCTGTACTACAAGGTGTGACGGCCGCAGCTGCTCTTCTGCTAGGGATGTCATTTAAATGGTCACTTATGATGGTTGCTGCTATGTACGGAATATCTAGCCTTGTAACAGGAGTCATTGCCTTTATAATGACAATCCGCTATACAACAATTCATAAGGGTTGGAATAAAGGCATTTTAGATCAATTACTTATTTTCACAGTCAATGGCGTTATCATTATGCTTTTACCGCAGTTAGGTCCTATTATCTTAGAAAAAGTTTCAACGAAAGCACAAGTTGGATTCTTTGGGGCTGCCTATAAAATACCTGCTGTACTTTACCAAATACCTGGTGTAATTGCAGCAGCCTTTTATCCAAAATTGTTTGCTTTTGGAAACGAAAATAATATTGATGAACATAGAAAGCTATCTCAATTCGAATTAAAGCTTATGTCTTTCTTAGGGATGGGAATTTCTATCCCGTTTATTGCCGATCCAAGTTTTTGGATTGTAACTCTATTAGGTGAAAAATATGCACCAGCTGGTGATGCCCTTGCAATTTTAGCCTTTATGGTCATTTTACAATCTATCAACTATCCGCTTGCTGATAATTTAACAACAGCTGGTCAACAATGGAAACGTGCAACAACTATGGCAATTGGATTAGCTGTCGCTATCATAAGTTACATCATATTAGGTAGCCAATTTGGAATGATGGGAGCTGCTGTAGCTGCTATCCTCACTGAGATTACATTATTAATCGGATTTTCATTATTCGTTCGTAAAGGATTTTCATTACTATTCAAAGGAATAATATTCAATACACTAGCATTTATAATTAGTTATGCAATATACCGCACAGTACTAATTAGCTTACCACCACTAGTAGCTTTAGTACTTACTGGTATATTGTATGGCATTATTGGCCTTGCAATTGATCCACAAATACGTGGATTAATTTTAGGGTTTGTAAATAAAAAGCTAGGTAGATAAACAATAACAAGGCAAGCTTCTAAATTGTAAATAGAAGCTTGTTTTTTACTTATATACAATTCCCCTTCATAATAAAAGGTTCTAGGTACAACCCCAATATATTTCTCGTACTTCTCTCCACTTAATACAACTGATTTTTCCGTCAAATATAGTATTTCCACAAATTCATTGATCTGCTTATCAAACAGATCAATGAACTAGATCATTCCTCTTTTTACAGTTATTATTCGTTTTGTATATCCCGTTAATTCCCGTATGTGTTAAATCAATTCCTCACCTGTAATGGCACCATAACCTGATATGTTCCAATTTTGTCCATAGGCCTCGTCATGTGAAGCTAATTCAACTATTGCTTTTGCACCATCTGGTGTAAAAATATATTCACGGGCAATCTTTTTATCTTCAACAAAGCTAGACATTTTATTTGCAAGTATTCCTTTTAATGTATGATGGACAAGTGTGTTTTCTGCATTTGGACCATAAAAGTCTGGGAAATGAGCAATAAACATTCGTACATTAGCTTGTTTTGAAAATATATACATTTTGAAATGATGGCATTATATGAAAGAATTTAGTATCATGATTCAAGGTACTATTTCAAGTTGGACGGAGGATACTATGAGCTTATTAACAGTTGAAAAATTAGGACATACATTTGGCGATCGTACATTATTTAAAGATGTATCTATGCGATTACTAGCAGGTGAGCACGTTGGATTAGTTGGTGCAAACGGTGTTGGTAAATCAACATTCATGAATATCATTACTGGTCAGCTTATTCATGACCAAGGTCGTGTAGAATGGACACCGGGCACACATTACGGTTACTTAGATCAACATACGGTTTTAACGCCTGGACGTACAATTCGTGACATACTAGCGGATGCATTTTTACCGCTATTTGAAAAGGAAAAAGCTTTAAATGAAGTTACAGAAAAAATGGGAACTGCTACACCAGAAGAACTAGAAGAACTTCTTGAGCAAATGGCAGAAATACAAGATGCACTTGAAGCAGGTGGTTTCTATTTACTAGATATGAAAATTGAAGAGGCTGCACGTGGTCTTGGAATTGATGCAATTGGTTTAGATCGTGATGTTTCAGCACTAAGCGGTGGACAACGTACAAAAGTATTGCTTGCAAAGCTATTACTTGAACAACCAGAAGTGTTATTACTTGATGAGCCTACTAACTATTTAGACGTTGAACATATTCATTGGTTAACAAATTATTTAAAAGAATACCCACATGCATTCTTATTAATTTCTCACGATACGGAATTTATGAACAAATGTGTTGATGTTATTTTCCATCTAGAATTCACAAAAATGACACGCTATACAGCGACATATGAAAAATTCCTAGAACTAGCAGAAATCAATAAAAATCAACATATAAACGCTTATGAAAAGCAGCGCGAGTTTATCAAAAAGCAAGAAGATTTCATTGCAAAGAACAAAGCCCGTTATTCAACAACAGGTCGTGCAAAGAGTCGTCAAAAACAACTTGATCGCATGGAACTTATTGATCGCCCTGAAACAGCAATTAAACCTGAATTCTCATTTAAAGAAAGTCGTGCAAGTAGTCGCTTCGTCTTTGAAGGTGAAAATGTAGAAATTGGATATACACATCCGCTACTACCAAAGCTATCAATGACAATTGAACGCGGTGAAAAAATTGCTATCGTTGGATGTAATGGTGTTGGTAAATCAACGTTACTAAAAACAATTTTAGGTAAAATTAAACCTTTAAGTGGTAAAACAAGTCTTGGTGACTTCTTAGAGCCAGCATACTTTGAGCAAGAAGTTAAAGCTGATAATATAACACCAATTGATGATGTATGGAATACATTCCCTGGCCTAGACCAGCATCAAATTCGTGCGATGTTAGCAAAATGCGGATTAAAAAATGAACATATTTCTCGCCCATTAAGTCAATTAAGTGGTGGAGAACAAGCAAAGGTTCGTTTATGTAAGCTAATGGGTGAAGAAAGTAACTGGCTACTATTTGATGAGCCGACAAACCATCTTGATGTTACAGCAAAAGCGGAACTTAAGAAGGCTATGAAAGCATATAAAGGAACAATTCTTCTTGTATGTCACGAACCGGACTTTTATGAAGATTGGATTACAAAGGTTTGGAACATAGAAGAATGGGCACAACAAAACTCTTAATTACCTAACCTGCCCTTTATACTGTAACTTAACGTACAAAGGGCAGTTAAGTTGAATCAGTAATAAATTTTGATAAGGGGTTTTCAAATATAATGGAAAGTACGTTCTCTCTCAAACTTAATACGTTTTTTGTGAAAATTTTATTAGTACTATGTCTAATTATTTCTGGTGCTATCACATGGCATTCGGTAGCAGTGATTAAAGAACATGATGATACTCGCCTCTTAGTTTTAGTACCAGTCCTTATTCTAATAGGTCTTGTATTTTTACTTTTTGGCTATATTTCGAATAAATATATGTCAAAATTGGCATTTTCTATCTCACTAATCATTTTGACTTTTTCTATTCGATTAATTTGGGTGCTCAATATTCAAACTCCTGTAGAAACAGACTTTGCAATGATGTACCATAGCGCTATACAAGCTGCTAAAGGAGACTTTAGTTTCGCACAAAATACTTATTATACTTCATGGGTTTACCAACTTGGATTTACAATGTACCAAGCCTTTATTATTAAGTTATTTGGCGAAGGGACGTTTCTCTTAAAATTTTTAAATATAATCTATTGTACAGGAACAACATTACTAATTTATAAAATAACTTCTTATATATTTAATGAGTGGTCTGGACGAATAGCTGGATTACTATATGCATTTTATATCCCAAGTATTGTATTGAGTTCTGTACTAACAAATCAACACCTTGCTGTATTTTTATTTTATCTAGGCTTCTATTTATTAATTACAAAAGGCCTAAGCAATAAGTATACGTGGATTTTTATAGGGGCTATCCTAGCTTTAGGAGACATCATGCGTCCACTTGGTGCTATAATCTTAATTGCAATAACTATATATGTCTTTTTGCAAGGTATATTAGGAAAATCAAGAAAAGAAATTTTTACTTCTGTAAAAAAACTTGGTGGCATTTTGATTGTATTTTTCCTTTTACATCAAATTGTAAGTTATTCATTTATATATTCCGGAATCACACAATATCCTCTATCTAATCGTGATCCGCTTTGGAAATTCACAGTAGGATTTAATCATGAAACAAAAGGTGGCTATTCTGGTACAGATGCGGAATATATTATGTCCCTTAAACTTGGCGAAGAACGAACTGCGGCTCAAAAAAAGCTAATTCAAGAGCGACTATCTGATCCACAGAAGGTTTTATCTTTATTTGGGGATAAATTTGTACTCATGTGGGCAGATTATGACTCCGCACCATTATGGAGCCTAGTAACATTGGAAAAGACAGATAAGGATATGGTGTCATTAAAAGAGGATCTTACAAAATATGAAAAGTATATGTATACTGCCGCTATGATATTTAGCACATTATCACTCCTTTATCTCATCCTAACTAAACAAAATAAAACACATTACACTCTATTTTTATTACTAATAATCGGTTATGTAGCTATTCATTTCTTAATCGAATACCAAACAAGGTACCGATACTTCATTATCCCTAGCTTTACAATAATTCAAGGCTACGGAATATATATTTTTTATAGTCTAATATCGAAAAAGAAATTCTCATAAAAAGAAAATAGGAAAATACCTTTCAAAATATTTATAATTGCCCTCAATTTTACTTATAATTTACATTTTGAGGGCAAATTTTTTATGATTAATTTCATTTAAAACTTGAAAATATGGTATAATTTTTATTTGTTGTATATGAATAACACTTCTATATTTTTTGTTTTACTTATATATTATTATAAACATGAGGATATTATTATGGAAAAACTCTTAAAGTTTGGCTTAGTAGGGATCTTTAATACACTCATTACAATTATTAGCTTTTGGATATTATTAAAATTCGGTATGAACTACCTTATTGCGAATACCATTGCCTATTCAATTGGTGTTGCCAATAGCTACTATTGGAATAAAAATTGGGTGTTTAAACCTAATAATAAAGGTAAAGGCTCGTCAATGTTCTTTAAATTTCTAACTGTAAATTTAATTGTATATGCTTTTAATACATTATGTTTATTTATATTAGTAAATAAACTTACCTTTAATGCATTAATTGCACAGATCTTCGCAATTGGTTTCGGAATGGTTATAAATTTTGTCCTTAATAAAATTTGGACATTCAACCAAACTAAAAAGGTGACTAATTAAATTTGAACAACTTATTAAAAATACGGAGGATGCAACATGCAAAAATTAATTTCGGTTGTAGTTCCTATGTACTTCGAGGAAGAAGTAGCACAAGAATGTTATAACCGTTTAAAGTCCGTTATGCTTCAAAATAACATTAATTACGAGTTTGTCTTTGTAAACGACGGTAGTACAGATCGCACAATGGAAATCTTATCTGAGATTGCAGCAAATGATTACCGTACAAAAATTGTTAATTTCGCACGTAACTTTGGTCACCAAGTAGCTGTTACAGCTGGTATTGCTGCCGCAAAAGGTGATGCTATTGTAATTATAGATGCAGACTTACAAGATCCACCTGAAGTTATTCCTGAACTTATTGCAAAATGGGAAGAAGGATATGAAGTTGTTTATGCAAAACGTAAGCAACGTAAAGGTGAAACTTGGTTCAAACTTTTAACAGCTAAGTATTTCTATAAGTTCTTAAACTACATGTCTGATATCGATATCCCAAAAGATACTGGTGATTTCCGAATCATCGACCGTAAAATAGCTGATGTTTTCAATCAAATGACTGAGCGAAATCGCTTCATCCGCGGTATGATGTCTTGGGTTGGCTTCCGCCAAACGTATGTTGAATATGAACGTGATGAGCGCTTTGCTGGTGAAACAAAATACCCATTAAAGAAAATGATTAAATTTGCATCTGATGGCATTATTGCATTTTCGACAAAGCCATTACGCATCGTTATGTCTTTAGGTTTATTATCAGTTCTTATTTCTATAATTGTCTTACTATATACAGTTACTGTGAAAGTCTTTGGACATGGAACGCAAACAGGTTGGGCGTCTATTATGGTTGCTATTACATTCTTTAGCGGTATTCAATTACTTGGTCTTGGAATCGTTGGCCAGTATATTGCTCGTATTTATGACGAAAGTAAAAACCGTCCGATTTATATCGTAAAAGAAACAATTAACATTGATGAAGAAGAGACTGCACTGCAAAAAGAAAAAGTGAATGCATAATAAAAAGGTAACAATGAAAACTATCATTGTTACCTTTTTATATTGTAATAGCTCATAAGCCTCAAACGAAATTCTTTTAAAGTTGGATATGCCTTTAAATTAAACAACATCCCTTGGATAACCGGAATTCTTGGATTTTGCATCCTCATTTCTGCCTCCAAAACATCTAATGTAACAAGCAATTCCTCATCTTCTAATTGATCCGCTAAAGTACGTTTAAACACAATAATTTCTTTTAAAAAATGTTCCTTAACCTGCTCCTTAATAAGCTCTGATTTACAAAGAAATTCTCCAAGCTTTTCTTCATGTAACACAGGTTCTTCTGAAGATTCTACCAATCCATCTACTAAATGATCCACTCTTTTCAAAATAAAAGCAGAGACGTAAGATAAGTCTATTTCTGGCGCTTGTAAAATAATTAGTTCTAAATATCCACGGCATATGCCTTCTACCATAATGACTAAATCCAATAAATATGGCATAACCTTATTACCATAAATAGACAGTAAACTATTCCGATAAAATGCGTGAGACTCTAACTTCATCCGCATCATAAATTCTTCTACTTCTTTATTAAAAGGAATCGCATTTTCCCTTGCATGCATAATAATAAATTCTTTATGCTTTTGTATATCATTAAACTGACAATGCAATTGTTTTGCAAATTTTTCACGTGGCAATAACGACTCTTTTTCAATATCCATCATTTTGTTTTGAATCTTGTCATAGTAATATCGAAGTGTCGCTAATAAAAGTTCCTCTTTTGATTTAAAGTATAAATAAAAGGCTCCCTTAGATATGCCACAAGCTGTCACAATTTCCTGCACTGATGTCGCATTTACACCCTTAGTCGCAAATAACTTCATAGCCATCTCTATAATTAAGCGCTCTTTTTCTTTCATATCATGTCTCTCCTAAATTTAATCTCGCATCTTATTATGAATGTATTATACCATCCCTTTTCATTGACGGCTGACCAATCAGTCAGTTATATTATGTATTAGACTGACCAGTTGGTCAATATAATACAAAGGGAGCGCAAACATGAACAAAATTATTAATTTTTCGTTAAAAAATAAGTTCGCAGTTTGGCTACTAACCATTATCGTTACCATTGCAGGTATTTATTCTGGGCTGAATATGAAGCTGGAAACAATTCCTGATATTACAACACCTGTTGTAACAGTAACCACGGTTTATCCTGGTGCTACACCAGAAGAAGTAGCTGATAAAGTTTCAAAACCGATGGAAGAGCAACTGCAAAATTTAAGTGGTGTAAACATTGTTAGTTCATCATCTTTTCAAAATGCATCTTCCATTCAGGTAGAATATGATTTTGATAAAAATATGGAAAAGGCTGAAACAGAAATAAAAGAAGCTCTCGCAAATGTGAAACTGCCAGAAGGCGTAAAGGACCCGAAAGTTTCACGTGTGAACTTCAATGCCTTTCCTGTAATTTCATTAAGCGTAGCAAGTAAAAATGAATCTTTAGCTACCTTAACTGAAAATGTAGAAAAAAATGTTGTTCCAGGATTAAAAGGACTTGATGGGGTCGCATCTGTTCAAATTTCAGGTCAACAAGTAGATGAAGTACAACTTGTCTTCAAAAAAGATAAGATGAAAGAATTAGGTTTAAGTGAAGATACTGTAAAAAATGTAATTAAAGGATCGGACGTATCTTTACCACTTGGTTTATATACATTTAAAGACACAGAAAAGTCAGTTGTTGTAGATGGAAATATTACAACAATGAAAGCATTAAAAGAATTAAAAATCCCTGCCGTTCCTTCATCAGCAAGCGGTCAAAGTAGTCAAAATGCCGGAGCTGGTACACAAGTGCCGCAAATGAATCCAGCCGCTATGAACGGGATTCCGACAGTTACATTAGACGAAATTGCTGACATTAAGGAAGTTGGAAAAGCAGAATCTATTTCTCGAACAAATGGAAAAGAAGCAATTGGAATTCAAATTGTCAAAGCTGCTGACGCGAACACAGTTGATGTTGTAAATGCTGTTAAAGATAAAGTAAAAGAACTTGAGAAAAAATATAAAGACTTAGAGATTATTTCAACATTCGACCAAGGTGCACCTATTGAGAAATCAGTAGAAACAATGCTGAGCAAAGCCATTTTTGGTGCTATCTTTGCGATTGTTATTATTATGTTGTTCCTACGAAATATCCGAACAACATTAATCTCTGTCGTTTCCATACCACTTTCTTTATTAATTGCTGTATTAGTCATCAAGCAAATGGATATTACACTTAACATTATGACGCTCGGAGCAATGACAGTCGCTATCGGGCGCGTTGTGGATGACTCCATTGTTGTTATCGAAAATATTTACCGACGTATGTCGTTATCAGGAGAGAAACTACGCGGGAAAGATTTAATTCGTGAAGCTACAAAAGAAATGTTTATTCCGATTATGTCTTCTACCATTGTAACAATTGCTGTATTTTTACCGCTTGGACTAGTAAAAGGTATGATTGGTGAAATGTTCTTACCATTCGCTTTAACTATCGTCTTCGCTTTATTAGCATCGTTGCTAGTAGCAGTTACAATCGTACCGATGCTAGCTCACTCTTTATTTAAGAAAGAGAGCATGAGAGAAAAAGAAGTACATCATGAAGAAAAACCAAGTAAATTAGCAAATATTTATAAACGCATACTTGCATGGGCTTTAAATCACAAAATTATTACATCAAGTATCGCTATCCTTCTATTAGTTGGTAGTCTTGCACTTGTGCCAATCATTGGTGTAAGTTTCTTACCATCTGAAGAAGAAAAAATGATCATTGCAACATACAACCCTGAACCAGGTCAAACGTTAGAAGACGTTGAAAAAATTGCAACGAAAGCTGAGAAGCACTTCCAAGATAATAAAAACGTCAAAACAATTCAATTCTCATTAGGTGGCGAAAACCCAATGAGTCCTGGTCAATCAAATCAAGCAATGTTCTTCGTACAATATGATAACGACACGAAAAACTTCGAAAAAGAGAAAGAACAAGTCGTTAAAGATTTACAGAAGATGTCTGGAAAAGGTGAATGGAAAAACCAAGACTTCGGGGCAAGTGGCGGTAGTAACGAAATCAAGTTATACGTTTACGGAGATAGCTCAGAAGACATTAAGCCTGTCGTAAAAGATATTCAAAACATAATGAAGAAAAACAAAGACTTAAAAGATATAGACTCTAGTATTGCAAAAACATACGCAGAATACACTTTAGTCGCAGATCAGGAAAAGCTAAGTAAAATGGGTCTAACGGCTGCACAAATTGGAATGGGACTTTCTAATCAACATGATCGCCCTGTTCTGACAACAATTAAAAAAGACGGTAAAGATATCAATGTATATGTAGAAGCTGAAAAACAAAATTATGAAACAATCGATGACTTAACAAATCGTAAAATTACAACGCCGCTTGGTAATGAAGTGGCTGTAAAAGATGTGATGACTGTAAAAGAAGGAGAAACTTCGAATACAGTGAAACACCGCGATGGCCGTGTTTATGCGGAAGTAAGTGCAAAACTAACATCTGATGACGTTTCAAAAGCATCAGCCGCAGTTCAAAAAGAAGTAGATAAAATGGATCTTCCTTCTGGCGTAGATGTTTCTATGGGAGGCGTTACAAAAGATATTGAAGAATCATTCAAGCAACTTGGCTTAGCGATGTTAGCTGCGATTGCTATTGTATACTTCGTTCTTGTCGTTACATTTGGCGGTGCTCTTGCACCATTCGCAATTTTATTCTCGCTACCATTTACAATCATTGGAGCTCTTGTTGCCTTATTAATCTCTGGTGAAACGTTAAGTGTCTCTGCAATGATCGGTGCCCTTATGTTAATCGGTATCGTTGTAACAAACGCAATCGTGCTTATCGACCGCGTTATTCATAAAGAAAATGAAGGTCTATCAACACGTGAAGCTTTATTAGAGGCTGGTGCAACACGCCTTCGCCCGATTTTAATGACTGCAATTGCAACAATCGGTGCTCTTATCCCGCTCGCATTAGGATTTGAAGGTAGCGGCTTAATTTCTAAAGGACTTGGTGTAACAGTAATTGGTGGATTAACAAGTTCAACATTATTAACACTTCTTATTGTTCCAATCGTTTATGAAGTATTAAGCAAGTTTAAAAAGAAAAAAGTAAAATAACAAAAAAATAACCTCGCTAACTGCGAGGTTATTTTTTATTTCCAAACAAGATTAGGAAATCACCATAGCCTTCTTTTTCTAATTCCTCTTTTGGAATAAATCGAAGAGCTGCTGAATTTATACAATAGCGAAGTCCATTCGGTCCTGGACCATCTGGAAATACGTGCCCGAGATGTGAATCTCCTTCCTTACTTCTCACTTCTGTACGCGTCATATTATGACTCACATCCATTTTTTCCTTCACACTAGCTGACATAACTGGCTTCGTAAAACTAGGCCATCCACATCCACTATCAAATTTATCTAGAGAAGTAAACAAAGGTTCACCTGAAACGATATCTACATAAAGACCTTCTTCTTTATGATTCCAATACTCATTTCGAAATGGTGGTTCTGTACCATTTTCCTGTGTTACATAAAATTGCATCTCATTCAGTTTTTCCTTTAAATGAGCATTATCCTTTGGCCAATGTTGCTTAATAAACGCCTCTCGCCCTGAGCCCTTACGGTATAACTCGTAGCGGAATTCATTTTTCTTATGATATCCTTGGTGATATTCCTCTGCGGGATAAAACGTAGCAGCTGGCAATATTTTTGTCGCAATCGGCTTTGAAAAGCGCCCACTCCTTGCAAGCCCTTCTTTTGAAGCCTCTGCTTTTTTATGTTGTTCTTCATTATGATAAAAAATCACTGTTTCGTAAGACTGTCCGCGATCGTGGAATTGCCCACCTACATCAGTCGGATCAATTTGTCTCCAATATATATTTAATAACTCTTCATACGGCATTTTATTTGCATCAAATGTAATTTGTACTGCCTCATAATGTCCCGTCGTTTCTGAACATACTTCTTTATATGTTGGATTCTCTTTATGACCACCTGTATAGCCAGAAACAACCTTTATAATTCCTTCCATCTCTTCAAATGGCGAAACCATACACCAGAAGCACCCTCCAGCAAATGTAGCTAATTCTACCTTTTCATTTACAGCCATTCTTTCACCCCTATTCTATCTTCTCCTTACAGTATGGCATAAGAAACATCATGTTATAAAAGAAAAAGCATCGAACATCGATGCTTTTTTCTCTTCACTTTATTTTTTCCCAGCGTCCTTCTCCATTTCATCACTTGTCACATCTAAGACATCTAATAAGAAAATGAAGATTGGAATACCGATAATTAATCCCCATACACCTAAGAAGTGTTCCGAGAAGATTAATACCATAAACGTATAGAAAATTGGTAAGTTTGTTTTTTGCGACATAAACTTCGGATTTAACACGTAACTTTCAAGCGCATGAATGACTGTTACGATAACTAAAATATAAACAACGTACATAATACCGCCGATATTGTAAGCAATCATACAAAGCGGGAATAACGAAATGATAACCCCAGCTACTGGAATTAAACCAAGTAAGAAGATCATTAACGCTAAACCTAATAATTGTGGGAATCCTAATATCCATAATGCAATAACGGATAAAACGCAGTTAACAACTGCAATTAAAAATTGTGCTTCGATTACTTTTCCGAATGAACGTGCAAATTTCTTACCGAAGTACTCGATTTCAGTATAGAAAATTGCAAGTCTGCTCTCTTTAAATTTTGCAGTAAAAGCAACGATACGAGCTTTCTCCAATAAGAAAAATAAACTTAAAATTAAAGAAAGTAACACTTGAAGGCCAAATTTCCCAACATTCGTAATCGATTTATACAAAATGTCAACGCCTTGTCCTACATACTTCGAAAGTTCCATATGATTAACAGCATTAACTGCATACTTAATTAATTCACTGTCCGGTGGGTTTCTTAAAAATACGTTAAATTGATAAATCAATTGTGAAATTTGTATCGTTAATACTGGTAAATATTTAAATAGCGTAATAGCAATTCCGCCAATTAACATAACATATAGAAATGCTATAATGAGCTTTCGATTAATGGGCATAAAGTGGTCTAATTTGCGAGAAATAAACTTTTGGAATCGATCCATTAAATACGTAAGAATAAACGTAATTAATATTAAATTCAACATACTTTGCAGCCCATATAATACGAGAGCAAGTATTACTAATACGAGTAACCTCTGAAATCCTTTGCTTTGAAACAGGTTTTTTATTTGCATAATCGACGAGTACTCTCTCCTGTCCTATAAAGTAAAACGTTAATAAGTAGATTTTTCTCTCTTTTCTACTTTTAATTATTCATTCATATTAAGATTTTTATAAGCTCATTATACGCCTACCTTAGCAGATCTATAGTAGCTTACTTCTTATTTTACAATACAATGACCTAATTCAAAACGTATTCTACACAGTATTAATGAAGATTTAAGGAAACTTACATTTTTTCAAAATAGGTCTTACCACTACTGTAACATAAAAAGCAAGCTATCAGTAGAAATCTGTCCTACAAATAGCTTGCTTTTCTCATTTTTTAAGTAAGTTTTACTATCCAATGAATGGCATGAACATCGGTATGACAACTACCGTTACAACTCCAACTACTGTTACAGCAATACTTGCCATAGCTGCCTCTACTTCACCCATTTCAATTCCTACTGCCACTCCTAATGCATGACCTGCTGTTCCCAGTGCTAAACCTTTTGCAATTGGATGTTTCACTCTAAATGTTTTTAAGAATAACGCTCCTAATGCGTATACGATAACTGCGTTAAAGATTACTGCAAACGATGTAATTGCTGGTATACCACCAATACTTTCAGAGATTGGTAACGCAATTGCTGTTGTTGCCGCTTGTGGTAACATTGAATTCATTACTGCTGTATCTAGGCCAATTGCTTTTGCAACAATGAACACGACAATTACTGAACAAATAGATCCAACCACGATAGCTGATAAAATTTGCCACCAATATTTTTTCAACTTATCCACTTGTTTATATAATGGAATTGCAAACGCGATTGTTGCTGGCTCTAAGAAAAAGCTAATCATTTTTCCACCAGTATTATATTCTTCGAAAGTAAAGTTACCTATTTTTAAAAAGACAATCCCTAATACCATCGCTACGAATAATGGTGTGAATAAGAAGAACCCTTTTGAATGCTTGAATAATAATGTTCCGATTCCGTATGCGATTAATGAAACGACGATTCCGAAATATGGAGTCATTGTGCTTGCCATGTTCATTCCCTCCTAACAATATATACTAAAATGGTTACGCAACTTTTCCGTGCTTGCGTCCTTTATTTACTACTTTCAATTCTTTTGTATCTTCTGTTTCTTTTTCATCTTTTCCTAAAATAAATTGTGCAAATAATCCTGTTACAGCGAGTAAAATAACTGTCGCGACAACAATTACAGTTAAAATTTGTACAAAATATTGTCCCATTACACCAAGAGAATTAATAACCGAAATACCTGATGGGACGAAAAGGAATCCGATAATACCCGTTAAAGCTGTTCCAAGTGATTCAACTTGTTCCAATTTAATAACCTTTAAACATAATAGACTAAATAAAATGACTAACCCGATTACCGATGAAGGCATCGGAATTGGTAAATGTGTTGCAATAATATTAGAAATTAACATAATAGCTGAGAATATGAATGCTTGTGATAAGAAACTATATACTTTTTTCGTACTCATTTTGGCCACCTCTTTCGATTTGGTACCTTTATTGTATAGGATATAACCGCCTTGGTAAGCGTTTACATAACAGAACGTCAAATATACAGAATCAGTTACAAATATAAAAGGATGAAATACAAAAGCTGCTTCTTAAATACGAAGCAGCTTCTTGAGTTCTTTTGCATATGTACGACTAACAGGTACTTTTGATCCTTCTTTCATAATTAAATTATACGTAGAATTGAACCACGGCTGGATTTCAGTAATATGATTAATATTTGCAATAAAGCTACGATGTACACGCATAAAACTTGCTTGCGGCAACTTCTTTTCCAAAATCACAAGTGTATCGTGTGTTATATATGTGTCCCTCATTGTTTTTACTGTCACTTTTCCATCCACAAGCCCTACATATATAATATCTTCAATATTTACAAGTACAATTGATTCTTCAATTGGTAATGCTAATTTATGCATCTCTGCCGTTACATCTGCCCCTTTTATTTCTTGCTTCGTTTCTATTTGCGACTGCTTTTGTTTTTTATACTTCTTTAATGTTTGTACAATACGTTCTTCATCAAATGGCTTTAAAATATAGTCTAACGCATCTACTTCAAATGCTTGCAACGCGTATTGATCATAGGCAGTCGCAAATACAATGGCAGGTGGATTTTTCATCTTCTTTAATATATTCGCAATTTCAAATCCGTTATCATCAGATAACTGAATGTCTAGGAAAACAATATCTGGTTTGTTTTTCATTAGCTCTTCTAATGCATCCTCTACACAATCAGCCTCACCAATTATCTCAACTTCCTTCGTTCTTTCTAATAAATACTTTAGTTCATCGCGTGCTAACATTTCATCATCAACTACTAGTACTTTTAACAATCTGCTCTTCCTCCCCTACTTTTTTTGGAATAACAAAAGTAATCTCTGTCCCCTCATTTAATTTACTTTCGATATGAAGCATCGTTTCTTTTCCAAATAACCCAATAAGACGTTCATTAATATTATATAAAGCTGTTCCAGTCCCTTTCTTGGACGAAACTACCATCTTTCCTAATTGTTCTAAACGTTCTTCCTCAATTCCTTGCCCATTATCTTTTACTTCAAAATGAACCATACCCTCTTTTTCAAAAACATGCACTTCCACTTCGCACACTGGTTGCTTCTTCGGGAAAGCGTGTCGCAACGCATTTTCAACCAATAGTTGAAGAACAAATGGTGGTACTAAAGTTGTCTTTAGCTCATCCTCCATATACATCTTTACTTCATACTTATTTGGGAACCTTGCTTGTTCTAGCGATAGGTATGCCTGTACATGGTTTAATTCTTGTTCTAGTGGAATCAGTAACTGACGTGCGCCTTGCAAATTACAACGGAAATACACGCTAAGTTGTAATAATAACTTCCTTGCCTTCTCTACATCTGTTCGGCATAAAGCTGATACTGTATTAATCGCATTAAATAAAAAGTGCGGGTTAATTTGTGCTTGTAATGCCTTTATTTCCGCATCTTGCAATAATTTACTTTGCAACTCGGCTTCCCCTAATTCAAGTTGTGTAGAGAATATTTTTGCTAACCCTTCTGCTAATTCCTCTTCCACACGACTTAACTGATTAGGATTTTTGAAATACAGTTTTAATGTCCCTATCGTATTTCCATGTGAAGTTAGCGGAATAACAATCGCCGCTTGCAAAGGGCATCCTTCATGTTGACAATTAATGACCTCACGTGATTTTGCTTTCATTATTTTCCCTGTTTGTAACACTTCTTTCGACAAACCAGTTATTAAACTATGTGAAGGAATATGGTGATCTGATGCTAATCCAACATGAGCTAATATTTTCTCTGTATCTGTTAAGGATACCGCATCTGTTCCTGTAAAACGGTGAATAATTTGTGCCACATGCTTACATGATTTTTCTGTTAAGCCTTGGCGAAAATACGGTAACGTTTTATCTGCAATACGTAATACCTTATGAGTCTGAAGTGCCTTTGCGTTCTCTTCCTGACGCAATATAGCTTGTATCATAGAAAGTAAAATAAAACTTCCAAAACTATTTACAAGGATCATTGGTATCGCAATTGTTTTCACAATACTCATTCCATCCTCTACAATTAATAAGATCATAATCATTTCTAAAGAAACGATAAACACACTTAAAACCGCTGAAAATTTAGGCGTAATTGTACGATTATACTTTTTAAAAATGTATCCAATATAACCTGTTATAACCCCCGCTAAAATTGAAGAGATTGCACAACTTAGTGCAGTCGTCCCGCCAAGCATATAACGGTGAATACCAGCAATTGATCCTACTCCAATTCCGACGATAGGGCCACCAAGCAAGCCACTAATTCCAACACCCATAATACGTGTATTCGCAATGGTACTCGATGATGAAACACCTTGTAACCAATTTTCATTCATAATCGTATTCCCAGCAATTTCAATTCCCGTGTAATTGCTTACAATTGTAAACACTGAAAAAATACAAATAAGCTTAAGCTTATCTACATACCCATCTTGCTTATGAAGAAGGCGCCTGAACGTTTTAATATGAGAAAGTAAAAACCCTAAAATAACAATAAGCCCGACACGTTCAATCATCATAAGTACTAAATTTAGCATCTGTGATTCATTCCTTTTTATATGAGTTAGTTTTATTATCGGAAAATAATGAAGTGGGCGTCAAGAAGAATGAAATATCTTTTGCAATATTTTACACATAACAATTCCCGCTCTATTTGACAATCTAATAGAAGAGTGCTAAAAATAAAGTAATATAATACAGTCCTTTAACCCAACCCCGTGAGGTTGAGAAGGAAGTCGGAATATACTATACGTATGACCTATTTTAGGAATACGTATGCTTTTTTGGCCTTCTCATCATATCAGGTGAGAAGGCCTTTTGTTATTCTTCCATAGCGACTGTAGAAGAAAATAAGGGGGAGTAATGATGGACGTCACTACTGATGTACAATCAACAACAGAGGAAACGAAAGAGAAAAGATATAAAACATTATTTGGGTCTGCGTTAGGATATGCAGCAGAAGGCTTAGATATGTTGCTCTTATCTTTCGTACTCGTCTACATTTTAAAAGAATTTCATTTAAGCCCTGTTGAAGGTGGAAACTTAACTTTAGCTACCACAATAGGAATGCTAATTGGGTCTTATTTATTTGGATTTATTGCTGATTTATTTGGGCGTATCCGTACGATGGCCTTCACAATCTTACTATTTTCACTCGCAACAGCACTTATTTATTTCGCAACAGATTATTGGCAATTATTAATTCTTCGCTTTTTAGTGGGGATGGGAGTTGGTGGTGAATTCGGGATTGGAATGGCCATCGTAACTGAAACATGGTCTAAAGAAATGCGTGCTAAGGCGACATCTGTTGTTGCACTTGGATGGCAATTTGGCGTACTAGTAGCTTCACTCCTTCCAGCATTTATCGTCCCGCATTTTGGATGGAGAGCTGTTTTCCTATTTGGACTTATTCCCGCTTTATTAGCTGTTTATGTACGAAAAAGTTTAAGTGAACCGAAAATATGGGAACAAAAACAACGATACAAAAAAGAATTGTTACAAAAAGAGGTTGAAGGCAGTTTAACAACTACTGAGGCTGAACAACTAAAACAAATGAAAAAGTTCCCACTTCGAAAGCTATTTGCAAATAAAAAAGTAACAGTAACAACTATTGGCCTTATTATTATGTCATTCATCCAGAACTTCGGATATTATGGTATCTTTACATGGATGCCAACTATTTTAGCGAATAAATATAACTATACATTAGCAAAAGCTAGTGGTTGGATGTTCATCTCTACGATCGGTATGTTAATTGGAATTGCAATTTTTGGAATTCTAGCTGATAAAATTGGTCGCCGTAAAACTTTTACAATCTATTATGTCGGTGGTACTATATACTGTCTCATTTACTTCTTCTTATTCACAAATCCAACATTATTGTTATGGGGCAGCGCATTGCTTGGATTCTTCGCAAATGGCATGATGGGAGGATTCGGAGCAATTTTAGCTGAAAACTATCCTGCTGAAGCTCGCTCTACAGCAGAAAACTTTATTTTCGGTACAGGACGTGGTTTAGCTGGCTTTGGACCTGTTATTATCGGATTACTTGCTGCAGGTGGTAATTTAATGGGCGCATTATCTCTTATCTTCATTATCTATCCAATCGGTTTAATTACAATGCTACTATGTGTCCCAGAGACGAAAGATAAAGTATTAGAATAGATTGAAACTGTACAGAGTACTATCCACTTCGAGAAAAGTAGTTAAATAAATAATAAAGAGGAAGCATTTCAAATGAAATGCTTCCTCTTTTTATATAAATACAATTATTTATTTTGATCTACTAGCTTTTTGGAACAAGAAGCTAGTTTTATCTTCTTCTTTTACAATGCCTTGTTTTAATGCTAGTTCCCCTGCAACTTTAGGCGCTAGCCATAGCATTGGGAGTAACAGAATGGATACCGGGACAGCTGTTACTACGATGAATGATTGCAAGGCGTTAATACTTCCCTCACCCATGTATAACAGAATTGCCGCAACTGCTCCCATAATAAGCGACCAAAAAATTCGTAAGCTAATTCTAGGATCTCCGTCTCCAGTCACTGCCATCGAAATCGAATAAGCCATTGAATCTCCTGTTGTCACTACAAATAAAATTGTTAGTAAAAGAAATGCCGGTCCAATAATATGAGAGAGTGGCAGTTGTTCTGTAATTGCAATCATAGCAGCTGGCATACCCGATTCACTTAATGCGCTTGAAATAGAACCAGGCTTCATTAATTCATAAAACACACCTGATCCTCCCAGAATTGTAAACCAAAATGTTGTAATAATAGGTGCAATAATTCCAATTGCAACGATGATTTCTCGAATCGTTCTTCCTCTTGAAATACGGCTCACTAAAATTGCCATCATCGGTCCATATCCAATAAACCATCCCCAGAAAAAGATTGTCCACGATCCTAACCAACCTGTATCACCGCGGTATGTGCTCATTGGAATAAATTCATTTATATAAAATCCAAACGAAGATACAAACGAATCAATAATAAATCCACCTGGTCCACATAATAATACAAATACCATTAATAAAATCGCTAATTTAACATTTAAATCGCTTATAATTTGAATCCCTTTATTAATTCCTGTTACTGCAGATATAGTAGAAACCGCAACTACACAAATAATAATTGTTAATTGAGTAGTAAAAACATCAGGAATATTAAACAATGCCTGTAGGCCATAACTTGCTTGTAAGCCTAAAAATCCGATCGGTCCAATCGTCCCTGCAGCTACCGCAATAATGGCAAATGCATCAATCATTGTTCCAAGCAAACTCTTTCGCAATTTCTCACCAAAAATAGGATATAAAAGCGTTCGAGGTTTTAACGGCATACCTTTATGATAATGCCCATACATCATAACTACCGCACTGATTGTACCTAAAATCGTCCAAGCCAAGAAACCCCAATGCATATAACTTTGTGCTAAAGCAGGCATTACTGCTTCTTTCGTTCCAGCAGATATACCTTCATGTATCGGCGGCACCGTCATCAAGTGGTACATTGGCTCTGCAGCTGCCCAAAAAACGCCACCTCCGGCAAGTAATGTCGACATAATAATAGCAAGCCACTTTGCCGTACTAATCTCAGGTTTTTCTAATCCCCCAAGTTTAACTCTTCCATATTTCGAGAATGCCATACACATTGCAACAATAAATGTACCAATTAACAAAACTTGCCAGAAGGCACCAAAATATTTAATTGAAGCTGCAAAACTGCTATTAATGACTCCCTCTACATAATTTTTATTTAAGAAAACTGCAATTACAAATAATAAAAGCGAACCACCACTAATAAGAAATACAGGCCAATCCGTTTTTCGACTCTTCATCCTCATTTACACTTCCTCCTTCCTCAGCAATCTAAAAAAACAACTTTATTATGTTTTATTGTTTACACCCAAAACACAATGATTATATAAGCATAATAATTCATCTATTTCCTACACACTTATGTTGTCCCTAAAAATATGCTAAATCCCTTATTTAAAAGAAAATTTCTATTCCTCTTACATAAAAAAGCAAAATAAAAGACCTTATATTTCTATAAGGTCTTCGAAACAGAAATTTGATTATAACATAAGGAACTCCTTGGTTCAAAAAGCTCCTTCCAAAAATAACCGAGGGTAAAGGCTTCCATTTGCTACGTAACAGTAGTTAAAAAAATTTATATTTTTACAGAAAATGCCCTATACTACAAACTATTTATGAAAAAAATTCGGCTTCAAAATTTCATTCGAATACGGTTTATGATAAATATGAGTGGTAGCTGGAGATAACGGCGGAATGAGCCACACCCAATTGCCCGTTACAACACGACCACAGGCAGCTTCTTGCTTCTCAAATTGCTGAAATTGTTGTGCCGCAGTATGATGGTCAACAATACTCACTCCTTGTTTTTTAAAGGAATATAAAACAGCCACGTTTAATTCAACTAACGCCTTGTCTTTCCATAACGTACCGTTTCTCGATGTATCCAAATCCATCATTTCCGCAACTGCTGGAAGTAAATTATAGCGATCATGATCCGCTAAGTTACGTGCCCCAATCTCTGTTCCCATATACCATCCATTAAACGGAGCTGCTGTATAGGAAATACCGCCAATTTCTAAGCGCATATCTGAAATCATTGGAACCCCGTACCATTTTGCTCCAAGTGACGAAATTGGGTATTCTGGGTGTTCAATTGGTACCTCTTTTACTTCTTCTTTCGGAATTTCTTTATATATAGGCGCTTTTCCATCTATAGAAAACACAAGTGGTAATACATCGAAATTCGTACCTTCTCCTTGCCAGCCAAGTTCTTGACAAAAATCTGTAAACACAGCGGAATGAGAGTCACCAATCACTCCCATTTCTGTTTTATATCCTGCATACCGAATCAATTGGTGATTATAAATTCGTATATTATTTTCTTCACCTTGATATTGCTTAAAAATTGTAATGGTCGGTTTCACTTTTCCGTCGTTCGTTGCATATTTAATATGATGAATTAATGCATTATATACACCTTCCTCATCATTTACTTCACGTGCATCTAATATGTGCATCTTACTCCAAAATAGTCTTCCGATACATCGATTACTATTGCGCCATGCCATTCGCGATCCGTGAACAAGTTCTTCAAATGTATGTTCATACGTCCCCGTCTTCTCTATTTCAACTCGAATTTCTTTCATGCGTTCTTCTATGAATTGTTCTTTATTAAGCTCTTTATAGCAAATCGTAATAAAATGACTCGCTTCCTCTATTAATTGCTTCGTTTTACTCATAAGCGATCTCCTTCTATTTCAACAAAACGTTACTACTTTACAGTATAAGCAAAAAGAATAAGAGTCACAAACGAAAGTCGAAGTGTTACTTTTATTGTACTATCTTTCAGAAAATTAAGAGATTACTATTGACTTTCATGAAAAATAGGTGTATTTTTTACTCATGTAAATTATTTTTACCTAGACCAACTTTTAGAGAGAAAGGAGGAAATGTCATGTCTTCATTTCAATTGCCAAAGCTTTCATATGACTATGATGAACTAGAGCCATATATCGATAGCAATACACTTTCTATTCATCATGGAAAGCACCATGCGACATACGTAAATAATTTGAATGCCGCATTAGAAAACCATTCGGAATTACATAATAAATCTTTAGAAGAGTTACTATGTAATTTAGAAGCTTTACCAAAGGAAATTGTTACAGCTGTCAGAAATAACGGTGGTGGACATTATTGTCATAGTCTTTTTTGGGAAGTAATGAGCCCACGGGGTGGCGGCGAGCCTAATGGAGACGTTGCAAAAGTAATTGATTATTATTTCAATACCTTTGACAACTTAAAAGATCAACTGTCTAAAGCAGCAATTAGCCGTTTTGGAAGTGGTTATGGATGGCTTGTCCTTGATGGTGAAGAACTTACTGTAATGAGTACACCTAATCAAGATACACCTTTGCAAGAAGGCAAAATTCCATTACTTGTCATTGATGTATGGGAACATGCCTATTATTTAAAGTACCAAAATCGTCGCCCAGAATTTGTTACCAACTGGTGGCATACAGTGAACTGGGACCGGGTAAATGAAAAGTATTTACAAGCAATTCAATCACAAAAACATTAGTCGTGCGTATAAGGTAAGTTTGGTAATGTAAAATTAGTATTGTCGAAATCCTCCAGAATCCCCCGGATTGCCACCGGGGGATTTATGATCATTTCATTGCATGTATGTAATAATGTAATACTTTTTCTATTTCTATTTTCAACCCTCGGAACGGGAACCCTAATTCATTAGCTTTTCCATTATGTAATGTACAATTAGTCAATTCATTATAAGGTGCTACATGATCTCCTACTTCTTGAATGAGTGATTTTATTCCCGTATTCTCTTCTATAAAATGAATAATTTCCCGAGTAGAAACTACCCCGTTGCTACAAGCATTAATTGGCCCTTCTATGTCTTTCATCCCACACCAAGCTAAAAATTCCCCGGCTTCTTCTTCATGTATAAACGACAATTTTCCATCTAGATGATTCACTGCGACAGGTTCTTCTCTCACAATATGTTCAACGTAAAATTGTAACCTTTTCGTATAATCGTTTTCTCCAATAACAACTGGAAAACGAACTGCAACAACTGGAAATGTTGCTTGCTGAAATACAACTGCTTCGGCTAACCTCTTTCCTTCACCATAATTGAAGTCATTCCTATCTCCATACGCAATTGCATACTCGTACGGATCGAAGTCCTCTTCTGATAAACTTAGTGCTGGTTCATAGACAGCCATTGAAGATGTCATAACGTATTTTGTCGTTTTCCCTCGTAACACTTCACATATTATCTTCGCTGCGTTCGAGCTATAGCATAAATTATCGTATACAATATCATAACTTTTATCTGCTAGACGCTCTGCTAGTTGTTTTTCATCTTCTCTATCTACAATAAGTCTTTTTACTCTACTCCCAAAAGAATCTTCCGTAATTCCTCTCGTCGCAATCGTTACATCGTGCCCATCTTGCAAAAGTGCTTCTACTAAATGTTTACCAAAAAATCTTGTTCCCCCTAGCACCAATACTTTTTTCAACTTTATCATCCCCATTTCGATAAATTGTAAAATACTACCTCTCTATTATAAATGCTAACATATAAAAAGCATGGAACTCGTTTAACGATTCCATGCTTTTCTACAAAAAATATATTAACGTACTCGATATTTATAAATACAATAACAGAAGTATAAAATAGAAATTACAGATACATAAACCCATAATTCATATACGAATCCCTCTCCCCATACTCCCATAAAATAAAAGAGTGAAGGTAACGTCAATGTTACCCATGATTGTACGAAGGCAATCCTTCCAAGATATTGATTGATGTTCTTTTTTTGTGTATTTAATACAAAGAATAAATACCAAAGTAATGCCCACATAAACCACGTTAACGCATTCACAACATCGTGGAATTGAACAAATGAAACAACCATATAGAATAAAGCAATAATTGCTACCCAAATGCAGAACCACCCTAAACCGCTACTGTCCATTCCTTTTATAAAAGTAACACCTACATATAAATAGGTTAATCCGAATAAGAAAGTAGCTGCATATGAATATACCGTCCAATTACTTTGATCAGAAATCATGATTAAATAGAACGGAATAATAATTTGTAGTGCACCCACAAATAAATTAAAAACACCTGCACTTTTCATCTCTGCTTTTCCTAATATAACAAGACTATTTAAAAATAAAGCTGCACCCGAAAGTAATAATCCTACGTAACCCATATGTATTCGTGTGAAATTCTTTCCCTTTCACACTTTTAACCTCCCCACAATATAAAGTGATTCTTTATTATTTTTCTTCCTATTTCAAACTACATACATAATTTTTAATCTAAATAGGTCAGACTTCCTACCTTGAAGAACGCCAAATTTAAAACGCTTTCAATCATAAATAACCCTATCAGAACATTAATAGGATTCCTTGATTATAAACGTACTCTAACCATGACACAAGTATTGATGTTATTTTAAATATCACGTTTTTTATTTCTATAAAAATTAATAGGATAATGCACTTTTTCTATCTTATTCTACTAATTTCTAACATGGAATATTATAAAATGAGCTAGTCAGTAATACATTCATCTTTATAAGATAATCGTATACTGACCTAAACTTTCATAGTCAATATTGATAGTTTCTCATCCCTAATAATTGCTATTTATCATAAATATCATTCGGATTAATTGTAGGAATAAATCCATTTATAGAACTATATTTTTTAGATACGGTATTTGGAGTAACGGTAAACGTTACAATCTTATTACTTTGTTGTTTAAAATAGCGCATCCAATTTTGACTCCATTCATCTTTCGTAATAACTTGTTTATTGAAGTCCTCCCACAATACACCATGTATAAAATTCAAGGATGTATTTTTGATTGTGTCAAATCCCCAATTCTGTATAAGAAGCAAATCAGAATCAACACCTTTTATTTCTTTTAATAAATTTACATATGCTTCGCGAAATTTCCCTTGTGTAACTGGCTGATCATAAAAATAGTCATCAATATCACCAGCGGTATCTAAAAACACACCGTCTATTCCTTTTCCAATAACTTGCTGTTTCACTTTATTTACAACAATCCGCCGGTAATGTTCATCAGCTAAATTCATAATATATGTATCCCACTGCTCAATCTTCATTTTCTTACCGTCTCGATAATAATAGTCTGATTCAACTACTTGCGATTTATGCCACGATTCTAATTCTAAAACACTAACATACCCAAGGACTACTGTTCCGGATTTTTTTAATTGCTGAACTTGCTCTTTCGTAAATGCATATGGCTCTATAATGACCATGTCATACTTTGAAAGTCCCTCAATTACTTGCTCATTTGCTTCACCATAATAAATTTTATAACTTCGTACATTTTTTAAAACTGGTTCCACGACATTTGCTTGGGCGGATGTACTTGAGGAAAAAATAAAAGAAAATATAGCTAAAAAGTACATGGAACGTTTCCACTCCATAATAATATTACCCCCTATAAAACTGTAATTTTTTATCATTTTATATATTAATACAAGTATAGTAATACAATAACATTTTACATTTTTTCAAGCTCGATATTTAATAAAAAATTCCAATAAATACAATACATTAACAAAAATTAGAATTTATTTCACTTGAATTTACTACATCTCTGTTGATAAAATGATTTGGGCTTTATATAATTTAAAATAATTCTTTTAAATTATGTATTTTATTTCAGTGTACTATTCCTCAAAATTAAATTTGCAAACGAAAGAAGGGATTTTTTATGCACTATAGACAATCTAATTTATTACAAAAAATGATTGAACCTACGATTCTCTTTATTGCTCTATTTTTTCTCTCAATACTAACTGATTTTCTAACACCAACGTATGAATACTTCTTACTCTTATTTATTACATTAATTATTTCTAGCCGGTATGGCATATCTATCGCCCTTTTCACCTTTCTAGAAGCAATGATTTATATTTTTATAAGCGGTATATATAAAGAAGATGATATATTACTGTACTTTTATTCATTAGATTACTGGATTAATTGGATTTTCTTACTTGTTATTAGTTTATGTTGTGGACTAATGAGTACTGCACAAAAAGAACGGTATGAAGATGTACATATGATAAATAATGAGCTAAAAGCCGAAAATAAAGAATTAAAATATGTTGTGAAACAATTGGATGAAACACGTATTACACTACGTTCTCGTGTACTTGAATCAAATAATCACTTATCTAAAATGTATCATATGTTTAAAGCTTTAAATCATACACATCCTGAAATTGTACTCGATGAGGGAATAAATGTATTAAAAATGTATTTCGGAGCAAAAAAAATTGGTATCTATCACGTCGATAACAATAAACAATCACTTCGTATTAAATTAAGAGCAGAAACTGGTAAAAATACCTTACCTCAATCCATTTTTGTTAAAAATGCTTCGCTAGTCATCAAAAACGCTCTAGCGCATAATCGACCTTTTTTCCGTACAGAAGAGGATTTTCAAGACGCTCCACTTTTAGTTGGTCCCGTCCTATTCCAAGATGATGTACAATACGTCATTATATTAGACGAAATTGAATTTTCAAAAGTAACTTCTGAGCAATTCGAACTTTTCACATGGTATTTGCGCTGGATGGGTGATCGTTTACAAAACGCTTCTAATCTTTGGCTATCAAGTCAAGAGGATCGTACATTCCCTAAAACGAGTATTTATTATGAAGATGAATTTGAACATTTACTAAAAATAGAAAAGAAACGGTACGAAACATTATCTTATCCATATTCCTATTTTGAATTTACTGTTCCACAAGATTCTTTAGAAATGATAAATTCTATTTTAAAAGATCATTTGCGTGATATTGATATATTCGGTTATAGCACGACCAAACAAAAAGTTATGATTCTATTACCTGGCACTGAAGAAAAGTTTTTATTACCAGTCCAAACTCGTATACAAAACGCTCTTTCTTCTAAAGGAGTGCTATGCTAATGATTTTACTCCTTCTTTACTTTATTTATGCTATTTTGGTTTTTCTTTTATTTCGATTTACGAAAGGTTTGATTACTGAAGATAAGAAAGGAATTATTGAGTTTTGCTTGATTATCTCTCTCCTTTTCCCGCTTGTCGGACTTATTGTATCAGCAATCATGTTATTACTGAATATAAGACGCTCCAAGACCGAGTGGTTACAGCAATACTCTGAGTATGTTTCCTTTCAAGTTGATCATTATGAAGATATTTTGGCATCAGCAAAACAAGATATGGACCTAATTTCATTTTCTTCTGGATTAGAACTAGATAAGCCTGAATTACATAAACAACTCATTGTACAGTTAAGCTCCTCCCCTATTTCCAATGAAGGAGGCTTATTGAAAGAAGCCATTCATCATAAAGATCCTGAAACTGTACATTACGCAGCAACTACTATTAATTTACTAAATGAACGGTACGAAAAACAGATCGAATACTTAAATAAGCAATTTCTACAAAATCCACAAAATGAAATTGCAAAAGAGTTGGTTTCTAACTATTTAAGATATATAGACAGTGGTCTTCTTTCTAATCAGCAAAAGGAAAAAATAATCGCCGAATTTATGAATTTTATTACACAAAGTGTAGAACTATTCCCTACCGAACCTCTTTATCCTTTCCACCTTGGAAATCTGTTTCTACATACAAAACAATATGCAAAGTCTGAAGAACAATTTTTAAATCTTATTCATTTCTATCCTGAATCATATTACGGTTACGTTGGGTTACTTGAAATATATTATGAACAAAAGTTATGGGACGAGCTCTATAACTTAATCAATAATCTAGCAGCTGCAAAAAGAGTTCATATACTACCGCGTAAATATCAATTATTTGTAAGACAGTTTGGAGGCGCACACATTGAAAAAGGGGATTAATATATATATCGGAATTGTTAGTATCATTTTATTTCTCTTAATTATATCTATCCTTATATATCGAACAGAAAATTTCTATCAAAAGTTTTCTGTTCCTAAAACTAAAGAAACAGATACTGTTAAAACACTCAAAGCAAAAGATGTAGCCCAAAATGGACAAAAAATGCAATTATACGTTTTAAAAACGGATAATACATTAGGGCAACAAGTCGAATTTAATACGAAAAAGGCAATGGATTACGCACACCTACACTACAAAGATATTACAGCTAATGAAATTAAGGGACTTACTCCCTCTCCCTATACAGGAATTATTATTACAGGTGAAATAATGGCACAACTTCCACAAGCTGATATTCAAAATTTTGTACAAATGGGCGGAAGGATTATTATCGCAAACCGACTTGATTCAGATCCTTCCTGGAACACATTATTTGGTATTACAAAAAAAGAAGGCTTCAAAGATGTGAAAGGATTAACCTTTGAAGAAGTTTTATTCCCTGGTTATCCTGATCTCTCAAGTTCTTCTCCATTGTTCACTCATAGCTCAATGAATATTACGCTAGATGAGAATACAACTAATACTTGGATTACTGCAGAAGATACTCCCATCCTTTGGACCAATGACTACGGTGAAGGAAAAGTCTTATATTGGAATACAACAGCATTGAACGATAAATTAGGTAGAGGTATGTTCGTTCAATCACTGGGTACTATTTTCCCGACTTTCGCTACAGTACAACTTGGAGCGGAGATTATGTATATCGATGACTTCCCATCTCCAATTCCAAGTGGAGAACTAAAAAACTTAACAACAGAAAAAATTTCTGTTGAAGAATTTTATAAAAAACATTGGTGGAAAAATATGAAGGATATCTCTGAAGAGCTTGATATTAAATATACAGGGGTTGCAATTGGCACATACCAAAATAAAGTAACGCCACCCTTTGAAAATTTTACAGGTAAAAATAGAAATACCTATTTATTATTTGGGAGAGAATTATTAAGTCACGGTGGAGAAATCGGTATTCATGGCTATAACCATCAACCTTTATTATTACCACCAGACCCAGTAGATAAAGCACTTGAATATGTTCCATGGAATTCAAAAGAGGACATGGAGAGATCCTTAGATGCTTTACAAAAACTCGTGTATAACTTCTTTCCAAACGAAAAACTAAAAACCTATGTACCACCATCCAATATTATAAATACAACTGGATTAAGTGCATTAAACGACGCAGTTCCAACTATGGAAACAGTTGCTTCCCTATATGTGGGAAGTAAAAGTAACGGCAGTTTAATTCAAGAATTTGGACCAGACGAGCACAACAAAAATATTTATCACTTCCCACGTATTACGAGTGGCTATGCTATTTCAGATGAAGAACAATTTATTTTAGCTGATGTTACCGCAAATTTAGGGGTTATCTCACATTTCGTCCATCCAGATGATATCCTTGATGAAAAACGTTCGGGTAATTTAACGTGGGAAGAATTATTTAAAGCTTATAAAACGACAATTAAAGAAATACGAGAAAGATATCCTTATATAAAAAGTATGACACAAAGTGAAGCAACTGCTTCCATGAAAATTTATCAAACTGGTGATTTAACTGTTTCTTATGAAGATGATGCTGTTCACATTGCATATAAAGGATTACCAAACCACACTGCAACGATTATACGTGTGGAAGAAGGGAAAAAATTGAAAACCGGTTCATTCCCATACGGCACAGTTACAAAGCTAGATTCACAAATTTATAGCGTTATATTAAAACAAGCTAACGCTACAATTCCAATTAAAGGGGTATAGCAGATGAGAATAGGTTTAGTCGTTGAAGGAAGTTATCCTTTTGTCAGTGGCGGAGTAGCAAGTTGGGTACAAATGATCATCCAACAATTTAAAGAACATGAATTCACCATTTTTGCGATCGTACCGCAAATAAAAACAGAAGAGGAATATCAATATGAAATTCCTAACAATGTAAAAGATATCATTATGATTCCCTTACAATCAGAAAGTGACCCAAAACATATAAAAACCAATTTAACGACTGATGAAGTACAAACACTTCAAAAATGGTTTACATTCCAAGCTAACGACACAGAAGCATTACAAATATTAGGGAACAAGCAAAAGCTAGGAACACTACATTCCTTCTTCGAAAGTCGTGAATTTTATGAAATAGTGAAAGAAAGCTATTTGTATGAAGAAAGTAGCGGTTCTTTCTTAAATTACTTTTGGATGTGGAGATCTATGTTCACACCAATCATTCAAATTTTACAAATTGATTTTCCTGAATTAGATCTTATCCATTCTGTATCTACAGGCTATGGTGGGCTTCTTGGAGCTGCAATTAGTGCCAAATCTGACATACCATTTATTCTAACAGAGCATGGTATTTATTCTCGGGAACGTGAAGAGGAAATACTCCAATCAACTTGGATACCAATCGAATACAAAAAAAGATGGGTTTCTTTCTTCCATCATTTATCTCACCAAGCATATGAACAAGCTGCTGATGTGATTACGTTATTCGGACGGAATAGTGCATATCAAAAAGAACTAGGAGCTCCGGCCCATAAACTAAAAATTGTTCCAAATGGTGTTACTTTATCTGACTATAAGGGGCTACGTAAGCCAAAACATAATTCAGATAAACTCATTATTTCTGCTATTATACGAGTTGTGCCAATTAAAGACGTAAAAACAATGATTTATGCAGCTAAATTATTATTAGAAAAAGATATTCCGTTTATCTTCTACTTATTAGGTCCTGATACAGAAGAACCAGAGTATGCCCAAGAATGTCGTGATTTAATTCAGCAACTTGGATTAAAAGAACATGTAATAATGACTGGCAGAGTAAACATTAAAGATTACTTAAAACAAACGGATATTCTCGTATTAACTAGCATATCTGAAGGGCAACCACTAGCTATGTTAGAAGGAATGGCATCGGGATTACCATGGGTTGTTACAGACGTTGGTTCTTGTAAGGAGTTAATTTATGGACAAGATGAAGATCCTTACGGCCAATGTGGCTTTGTTGTACCACCTGTATCTCCTGAACAAGTTGCCACCCACTTAGAATGGTATTATCGCCACCCTGAATCCATTCAACAATTCGGAAACAATGGGCGTAATCGTATTGAAGCATATTATCAATTATCAGGTGTTGTTGATAGTTATCGTAAGCTTTATTTAGAAAGGGGTGCGAAAACATGGCAGGTATAGGATTTCGATTACAAAAATTATTTCAGGAAGACTACTATTCTTCAAGGGTAAAAGCTTATGGATTTTCGTTATTTGTTACAGCTGGTCCTTGGTTAGTCGTTATTTTAGCAGTAACAACTATTCGATTCATTTTGAATTTATTTCATTCTATTTCAATTGAAGAACAGCGCCTTTTCACTATTTCAATTTCATATTGCTTTATTTTTTCTCAAATTATTTACGGAGCATTGCAGCTCATTGTAACTAGATATGTAGCTGACCTTTTATACGAACAAAAAGCTGATAAAGTATTTTCTTCATTTTTAGGAATGACGAAGATCACACTTTTTTTAGCTATTATGTTATGGCTTTTGTTTGCATTTTTCACACCGTTAGCTTTATATTATAAAATCGTGATGCTATTTTTATTTTTAGCTTTAAATATCATCTGGATTCAGTCCATTTATTTAACAGCAGCTAAAGATTATCAATCAATTGCACTGGCATTTTTAATCGGATCCATTTTTTCCCTATTAGGAATTATCCTAGTAGCTTACTGGCACCCTACACTTGGGTTAGAACATGGATCTGCCCTATTGCTTTTAATTTCTTTTACACTCGGTACTTTCATTACACTAGTATGGTTAAGTATCGTTATTGTACGAATGTTTCCAAATAGTGATGCTACTGAACAATTTACCTTTCTGTCTTATTTAGATAAATATCCAGAATTATTTTGGTCAAGCCTCTTTTACAATGTGGGTATTTGGGTATGTAATTTTGTTATTTGGTTTGGAGACGGTCGGGGAAATATTGAAGACACATTTATTTATCATCAAATTTATGATACTTCTGTTTTCTGGGCGTATTTAAGTATTATCCCAACCTATATTTTCTTTGTAGTATCCATTGAAACGAGGTTTTATGAAAGATATAAAAAGTTCTTCGGTTCGGTAAACAATGGTGGAACATTACATACGCTTTTACAATTGAAAGATTCCATGAACTTTGTCTTAAAGCAGGAAATGGAACGTATACTTCGTAATCAAGGTATTTTTTCCTTACTTATTATTTTTATAATATGGATGTTTAGTTCGCAATCTGGAAAGACAACACTTAATTACTCTATTCTGCAATTAACTATAGTTGGTGCTTATGCAAATGGAATGGTGCTCGTTATTACATTACTACTCCTATACTTTGAGGATCGTAAAGGGGCATTTCGAACATCAGCTATTTTCTTTTTTACAAACTTGTTATTAAGCCTTATCCTGCTTCCATTTGGATTCAATGGTTACGGCATTAGTTTCGCAGTTGGATCTTCTATTACATTCCTATATGCTATTTCTAGGCTCTTTACTTACATTAAAGATATTGATTATTATACATTTTGCCAGTCAAATATTCCTATAAAACAGCGGACCTTTTTTACTAAATTAGCTAATAAACTTAACGGGAAATAAATACAAAAATGCCCTTTGCTCATGCAAAGGGCATTTTTTGTATCTACATATTAAACTTCCAAATAGCCATTTTTATTATTTGATTGCCATCTCCAAGAATCTGCACACATTTCTTCTAATCCACGTTTTGCTTCCCATCCTAGTTCACGTTTTGCCTTTGATGCATCTGCAAAACATATTGCCACATCACCAGGACGACGCTCTGTAATTTTATAAGGAACTTTTTTTCCTGAAACCCTTTCAAATGCTTCAACCATCTCAAGTACACTATACCCTGTACCTGTGCCCAAATTATAAGCATCTACTCCTGTTGTATTCAGTACTTTCTCTAGCGCTTTTACGTGACCTTTTGCTAAGTCTACAACATGTATGTAGTCACGGATGCCTGTTCCATCTTTCGTTGGGTAGTCATTTCCAAATACACTTAATTCTTTTAGCTTACCTACTGCCACTTGTGTAACATATGGCATTAAGTTATTTGGAATTCCATTTGGATCCTCTCCAATACGTCCACTTTCATGTGCACCAAATGGGTTGAAATAGCGGAGTAACGCGATACTCCATTCTCTATCTGCAAATGCTACATCACGCATAATTTGCTCAATCATTAATTTCGTTTGACCATATGGATTTGTTGCACTTAATGGAAACTCCTCTGTAATCGGTGACGTTTCCGGGATACCATATACAGTTGCGGATGAACTAAAAATCATCTTCTTTACATTATGTTTCTGCATTACTTCACATAGCACTAAAGTGCTCGTAATGTTGTTATGATAATATGTTAATGGAATTGCTACTGATTCCCCTACAGCTTTAAATCCTGCAAAGTGAATAACTGCTTCGATTGCATTTTCTTCAAAAATTGCGTCAAGTGCTTCTTGATTTAAAACATCTTCTTTATAAAACTTAAATTGTTTTCCTGTTATTTCTTTCACTCGATTTATAGATTCTACCGAGCTATTCGAAAGATTATCAACTACTATAATTTCGTAACCGCTATTTAGTAATTCTACACATGTATGACTACCAATATACCCTGCTCCACCTGTTACAAGTATTGCCATAATTATAGTCCTCCATATTTCATTCATTATAAACTTCTCAAAGTATATCACATATTTCTTATCCTATGTTTAATATGCGAACACAGAAACTTACATTTTATCCCATAATAATTTTATAACATATACGATTCCAATCAAGTAATAAGAAAAATTGTAATCAACGATTGTAAAATACCCAATAACAACGGTTTTAAATTCCCCAAAAATAACAGATAATCGTTTCGAAACAAACATCAAAGATGGAGTGAAGAAACGGTGCTGAAGATTGGGGAGTTTTTTATGATTAGAGAGTTATTTCAGAAAGGGTGGACGAAAACAGCCATTGCAGAAGCAACAGGCTTCGATCGTAAAACGATCAGCAAATATCTAAAAAGCAATCAGTTGCCGGAACGTAAGGCAAGCGAGCAGCAGAAAGAGAGTAAGCTCGAACCCTATAAGTCCTACATCCTTCAACGAGTCAAAGAAGGAACAACCAACTGTGTCGTACTGTTAGAGGAAATTCAAACGATGGGTTACGAGGGGAAGATGACAATTTTAAGAGACTTTGTTCGTCCTCTTCGTCAACAGCCAAAGAAACAGGCAACCTTACGGTTTGAAACACCACCAGGGAAACAAGCCCAAATGGATTGGGCGTACGTGGGAAAATACTTAGTGAATGGCAATCTGCAAGACATTTATGCATTTGTGATGATATTAGGTTATTCCCGAATGAAGTACGTAGAGTTTACAACCAACATGAATCTCGAAACCCTCATGAAGTGTCATATGAATGCTTTTTCTTACTTTAATGGGGTACCAGAACAAATTCTCTATGATAATATGAAAACCGTTGTAATCAAGCATAGTCCTGTAGAGATTCGTTTCAATCGCAAGTTTGAGGATTTCTTAGCCTACTATGGGATTGTGCCAAAAGCCTGTCGTCCTAAACGTCCGCAAACAAAGGGGAAAGTAGAAAGAACCATTAAGTATTTGAAAGATAACTTCTTTCAGCGAAAACACGAACCAACTTTACATGCATTAAATGAAGCCGTACGTACATGGTTGGATCAGATAGCTAACAAGAAAACCAATCAGACTACTAATGAGTCACCATTTCAACGATTTGAGCAGGAACAGAAGTTCCTGCAGATATGGGGAGTGAAGCCTCTGTTTCCCACTTCACATTGGGAAACCAGAGAAGTCAGTCGGGACTGTGTGGTGTCGTACCGCGGAAAAAGGTATTCAGTTCCTTACCGTTACGCTGGACAAATGGTTAAGATTAAAGAAACACTCGATCATCATTTAGAGATTTACGATGAACGTGAATGTATCGCAAAACATCCGGTTCTTACAGGAAAAGCAACTACTCATATCCGAATGGAACACTATGATGGGCTACATACAAAAGAAAAAGGGCAGAAAGCGAAGAACGTTGAAGATTTGGCGACCGACGGTCTTCACTCTCATACCCCATCTCCAAATGTGGAAAAACGCCCTCTCGCTGCTTACGCAGCACTGGAAGAAGGTGAGTCTGTATGATGAACGAACTCTTATTGGAGCGTTTAAAGAAGCTCGGCTGGCATCATACAGCCAACCAACTTGATAGTTTACTAGAAGACGCTTCTAAGGATAATGTATCATATTCTGAGTTTCTTCACACTATCGTTTTGCATGAAACGGAGCAACAAGATTCTGATCAACTAGAAAAGCGAATGAAACGGGCAAAGCTGCCTTACACCAAAACGATTCATGATTTTGACTTTACATTTCAACCAAGTCTGAGCGAGAAAAGGGTCAAGGAAACCTTAACATGTCGCTTTATTGCCAATGGGGAAAATCGCATATTACTGGGTCCTCCGGGTGTAGGAAAAACTCATTTAGCCGTCTCCTTTGCGATTGAAGCGATTACCCAAGGATATACAGCCCTATTTTTGTCGGCCGACGACTTAGTGGCTCAGTGCCGCAAGGCCAATGATAAAGGGACACTCCAGCGACTCGTAAATCGTTGGAGTCGTCCAGACGTGTTAATTGTAGATGAAGTAGGTTATTTTCCTTTTGATGAACTAACCGCCAATGTTTTCTTCCAGGTTGTTTCAAAGCGATACGAACAAGGAGCAATGATTTTAACATCTAATAAATCGTACCTTGAATGGGGAAAAGTTTTTGGTGACGATGTATTGGCAACGGCTATCTTGGATCGCCTCTTACATCATGCGATTACATTTAACATCAAGGGTGACTCCTACCGTTTGCGAGAAAAGAAAAAAGCAGGAATTTATCCTGCCCAAACAACGATTTAGCCGTTCATAATGGGGAATTTCATTTCGTTGAAATTGGGGAAATTTGAATCGTTGTTGACAAAATGCCACATAATTTTTGTTATGTGGCGTTTTTCTTATTAAATTACGTAACAATATACACTTAGAAAATGTGCAAGACTACCTAATAATACAAAAACGTGAAAAATTTCATGATGTCCCATATATTTAAACTCTAGCCATTTTGGCTTTGTTCCATAAATAAATCCACCAATTGTATAAAAAATGCCCCCAAGTACTAAGAAAACAATGCCTCCTGTACTTAAATTCTCAGCTAACGGTGCAAAGAATAAAACAATTAACCAACCCATCGTAATATAAATTGCTGTCGATAACCATCTTGGACAATTAAACCAAAACATTTTAAACACAATGCCACAAATCGCAGTTGCATAGACTAAACAAAATAATAACAAACCACTTGCTGAATTTAATGTAATTAAGCAAAAGGGTGCATATGTACCTGCAATTAATATAAAAATCATAGAATGATCTAGCTTTCTAAAGAAGTAAATAACACGTTCATTGGCCACAACACTATGATATACAGCTGATGCCGTATAAAGGACCATCATTCCAATCCCAAACAAAATAACAGCTGTAATTGCAGCAAATGATGGCATCTTGATAGAAACTTTCACAAGCATAGCTAATAAGGCAATAAATGATAATATCGCTCCACCTAAGTGAGTAAATGCATTAACTGGTTCCCTTACATAAGCATTCATAATAACACCCCTCATATAATTACATGTAGTTTCAATAACTACATGTAATTATATACACATTTCTTTTTAAGGTCAACATTTACATTTTATTTGTTTCGTAATACCATATTTAAGGATGTATTAGACATTAAGTTCCACTAAGTTATAAAAGTGAGGGATTCTACGTGGAAAATATAAATGAATTACTTGAGACATTGCATTTAGAAAAAAATATTAAACTTGAGGATATTCCAAATGTTGACTTATATGTAGATCAAGTTGTCCAACTATTTGAGAATACTTATGCAGATACAACGAGAACTGATGATGAAAAAGTATTAACAAAAACGATGATTAATAATTACGCAAAAGGGAAACTATTCATCCCTATCAAAAATAAAAAATATTCAAAAGAGCATATGATTTTAATTAGCCTAATTTATCAATTAAAAGGTGCTCTTTCCATTAACGACATAAAAAGTTCATTAGAAACTATAAATGACTCCTTATTAAATGATGATTCATTCGAATTAAATACGTTATACAAAAATTATCTTGCTCTTACTAAAAGCAATGTCGAAAGCTTTAAACAAGACGTAAATAACCGTGTTACAGAAGTAAATGAGATTTCTTCCTTAGAAGACACAAAGCTAGAAAAATTTCTACTACTAACATCCTTCGTGACTATGAGTAATATGTATAGACGTTTAGCGGAGCAACTAGTGGATGATTTAAAAGAATCATAAATAAAAAACTATCCACCTATTAAAGTGGATAGTTTTTATTTACTTAATTGCTTCATGAACTTTTAGTTGTTTCCCTTTAATCGTTGTAGTCTTCATGACTTTCAAGACAAGTGGTCCTTTTCCATTTAATATTTCGACGTAAGAAACATTATCTTGTATCGTAATAATACCTATATCTTCTGCTGTAACACCTTTAATTTTAGCAATTGTACCGACGAAATCTACCGCCCTAATTTTCTTTTTCTTCCCGCCATTAAAGTACAGCTTCATAATGCCTTTGTTGATGTCTGCATTTTTATCTTTCTTTATAATTGGTTTAGCATGTATCTTTTCTTCAAATGCAGCTTTCCCTTTCATAACTTCTTCTTTTGAAGGTCCAATTGCCTTTGGAATTTCAAAGCCAATATACTCCTCAATCTCTTCTAAAAATCTATTTTCATATGGTGTTATAAATGTAATAGCTTTTCCACTATTTCCAGCTCGTCCCGTTCTTCCAGTACGATGTACATAGCTTTCTTTTTCAAGTGGAATATCATAATTAATAACATGTGTAATATTATCAATATCAATTCCTCTCGCAGCTACGTCTGTTGCTACTAAATAACGGAATTTTCCTTTTCTAAAATCATCCATGACTTCAAAACGATCTTCTTGTACCATACCACCATGTATTTTGTCACAAGGATAGTTAGCTCGTTTTAATTGTCTATATACATGATCTACATTTTCTTGTGTACGGCAGAAAATAATACAGCTATCAGGATTCTCAATCGTTGTTACATCTTTAAGTAGTGAAAGCTTCTCGTCTTCTATCGCCTCAAAAAGGGTATGTTCAATTTTATCCGTCGTAATCCCAGCCACTTTAATTTCAATATGAGTTGGTGCATTCATATATGTACGTGATAACCTTTCAACATCTTCCGGTAAAGTTGCTGAAAATAGCATTGTCATTCTATTTGTAGGTAATTCATCAATAATTGCCTCTACTTGATCGATAAAGCCCATGTTTAGCATTTCGTCCGCTTCATCAATCACTAAATATTTTAATCGCTCTAAAGAAAGGGTCCCTTTTTCAATATGATCCAATACACGCCCTGGAGTCCCTACTACAATATGCGTCTTTTGCTTTAACTCTAATTTTTGACGTGCAAATGGGGACTTACCATAAATTGCGGCGGCTTTAATTCTTTTGAATCGCCCTATATTTGTAATATCTTCTTTCACCTGTACCGCAAGCTCTCTCGTTGGTGTTAAAACTAATGCTTGTGGTTTATTCTCTTCCCACTCCACCATCTCACAAAGTGGAATACCAAATGAAGCTGTTTTTCCACTTCCCGTCTGGGACTTCACAACAAGATCCTTCTTTTGTAATGCGACTGGAATAACCTCACCTTGTACTTCTGTTGGATGATCATACCCTAACCCAGTAAGTGCCCTTACAATTTCTTTACTTAATTTATACTCAAAAAACTCTTTTTTACTCATATATTAACCTCATTTTATTCTGTATTATTTTCTTTTTTATCTTTTGTATACGTTACTATCGCCCTACTTATTATACTTGAAACCTCACATAAAAAGATGGATTATGCCAGATTCATCTTTTTACATAGAAATAAACCTTATCATTTCATATATTGTTCAACTACTTGATAACATCTTTTGCTCGTATTGTTAGCATTAACCTTTTCATAGAATCCTACATCCACTCCAAAAAATAAAAAGAATACATACACCCTTGTATAATTATCTTAATTTTTCAACCTTTTTTATAAACGAACAATACAAACAAAAAAACGTTTTAAATTCGTTTTTAACGTTGTTTTTTAGATATAAAATCTACTTTTTAAAAAAACGTTAAGAAATCCTTTGACTTTTTAATGAAAACAATGTAAATTATCATATGGACGAACATTTTTGATTAATAAAAATAAAATATTCGTATTTTAGGGGTGTAAATGATGGAAAACGTATTCGACTATGAAGATATTCAATTAATTCCTGCAAAATGTATTGTGAACAGCCGCTCTGAATGTGATACAACTGTCACTTTAGGTAAACATAAATTTAAATTACCTGTCGTACCTGCAAATATGCAAACGATTATTGATGAAAGAATTGCAACTTATTTAGCTGAAAATAATTACTTCTATATCATGCATCGTTTCCAACCAGAGAAACGAATCTCATTCATTAGAGATATGCAATCACGTGGATTAATCGCTTCTATTAGCGTTGGTGTAAAAGCGGACGAGTATGAATTCGTACAACAGTTAGCTGCTGAACACCTTACACCTGAATACATCACGATTGATATCGCGCATGGACATTCTAATGCTGTAATCAACATGATTCAACATATTAAAAAGCATTTACCAGAAAGCTTCGTTATCGCTGGAAACGTTGGAACTCCAGAAGCGGTAAGAGAATTAGAAAACGCTGGTGCTGACGCAACAAAAGTTGGTATTGGACCTGGTAAAGTTTGTATTACTAAAATTAAAACAGGCTTTGGAACTGGTGGTTGGCAACTAGCTGCACTTCGCTGGTGTGCAAAAGCTGCAAGTAAACCAATTATCGCTGACGGTGGTATTCGTACACATGGCGACGTAGCTAAATCTATTCGATTTGGGGCGACTATGGTTATGATCGGTTCTCTATTCGCTGGTCATGAAGAGTCTCCAGGGGAAACAATCGAAAAAGACGGCAAACTTTATAAAGAGTACTTCGGTTCAGCTTCTGAATTCCAAAAAGGTGAGAAGAAAAACGTTGAAGGTAAGAAAATGTTCGTTGAGCATAAAGGTTCTTTAGAAGACACTTTAATCGAAATGGAACAAGATCTTCAATCTTCTATCTCTTACGCTGGTGGAACAAAATTAGACTCTATTCGTACTGTGGATTATGTAGTCGTGAAAAACTCTATTTTCAACGGTGATAAAGTATATTAATTTTTAAATTTAACTCGAAGGACAAGCAGTTTTATGCTTGTCCTTCTTTTTCATATATAGAAATGTAAAATATTTTCATTTTACTGAATTTTCTAGTATTATGTTTTTAAATACTTATAATAAGGGGGATATAGCAAATGAAAAAAACTATTGAGAAACGTCATATTCGTGCAGACGTTCCTACTGAATTAACATGGGACCTCTCTGATTTATACGAATCTGATAAAGAGTGGGAAACTGCATTACGTGTATTAACAGATGATATAAAAAAACTTGATGCGTTTAAAGGTCAATTACACACTAGTCCCACGACCTTATTACATTGCCTACTTTTAGAAGAAGAGCTTTTAATGAAGTTAACAAAACTATACTCCTACGCAAATTTAAAAGAATCTACCGACCGTACAAATCCAGTTATTCAAGCGAACTCTTCCAAAATTTCCGCTTTATGGACGAAAGTACATACGGCGCTATCCTTTATTCATAATGAAATTCTCTCATTAGAAGAAGGAACAATTGAAAAATATTTAACTCAAGAAACAAAACTTGAACCTTTCCGTAAATCATTACTAGACATATTACAAAAAAGGCAGCACACGCTCTCTCCTGAAACTGAAGAAGCACTTGCTGCACTCGGCGAAGTACATAGTTCTCCATACAAAATTTACGGTATGACTAAATTAGCCGATATGGATTTTAACTCCATACAAGACGAACAAGGAAATGAACTTCCTGTCTCATTTGCATTATTTGAAAGTAAATATGAGTTTTCTCCAAGCGTAGACATACGCAGAAAGGCATACTCATCATTTGTGTCCACTTTGAAGCGATATAAAAATACCGTGGCAACAACATATGCTACCGAGGTAAAAAAACAAGTAACACTCTCTCGTTTACGCAAATTTGAATCTGTTACTCATATGCTTTTAGAACCTCAAAAAGTTCCACTTGAAATGTATAACAATCAACTCGATATTATTTATAAAGAATTGGCGCCTCATATGCGCCGTTTTGCAAATTTAAAAAAGAAAGTATTAGGACTCGATCAAATGCTGTTCTGCGACTTACATGCACCTTTAGATCCCGAATTTAATCCAGCAATTACTTACGAAGAAGCAGGAAAAATCATTCAAGAATCTTTACAAGTACTTGGCGATGAATATAGTGCCATTATCGAAAAAGGATTCAAAGAAAGATGGGTCGACCTTGCAGATAACGTAGGAAAATCAACTGGAGCATTTTGTTCAAGTCCATACGGTTCTCATCCATACATTTTAATTACATGGCAAAATACGATGCGCGGCTGCTTCACATTAGCTCATGAATTTGGGCACGCTGGTCATTTTTATTTAGCAAATAAAAACCAGCGTATTATGAATGTACGTCCATCTATGTACTTCGTTGAAGCACCATCTACAATGAATGAATTACTATTAGCCCAGCATTTATTAGCGACGAATGACGATAAGAGAATGCGCAGATGGGTAATCCTGCAACTACTTGGCACATATTATCACAACTTTGTTACTCACTTACTTGAGGGAGAATATCAAAGAAGAGTATACAGCCTAGCAGAAGAAGGTGGAGCACTTACAGCTACAACTTTAACTGAAATAAAAACAAATGTCCTTTCAACATTCTGGGGAGATTCCGTAAAAATTGATGAAGGTGCTGGCTTAACTTGGATGCGTCAACCTCATTATTATATGGGCTTATATTCTTACACGTATTCCGCAGGCCTCACTGCATCTACTGCAGTAGCTCAAATGATTAAAGAAGAAGGACAACCTGCCGTTGATCGCTGGTTAGATGTACTTCGCGCTGGTGGTACGATGAAACCACTTGAATTAATGAAACATGCCGGAGTCGATATGTCAAAACCAGATGCAATCCGCAGAGCTGTTTCTTACGTTGGTTCCTTAATTGATGAATTAGAGCGCTCTTATCAAGAATAAAAAATAAGCCCTCGCTTTATGAGGGCTTATTTCATATTTACTTTCCAAATCTTTTACGGTATCCACATTTTCTACATAGCTCTTCAACTGCAACTCTTCTAGAAAATCCATCAACAATGTTTGTTGCTCTTTCACCTTCTATAATGTTAGAAAATGAGTCATTATTAATATTCCCAAGATTAATGATTCCCTCACCATCTAAACAACAAGGAATAACCGTTCCGTTCGCTAAAATACCAGCTTGATTTCGAAGCCCGTGACAGAATCCTTTTCCATCATCCTCTTCTTCATGCAATGCTGGCCACTGGAATTCATAGTCTTGATTAATAAAGACACGTTCCGCAATTTTTATACCTTTTCCTGGTGTAAGCTTCTCTTCAATTTGATAAGATAGATCAAACTCATTTTCAATGATGGATAATAACTCTCTATTCTTCTGAATTTCAGCATTCGTTTTATTATCCTGCGTTAAATTCCATAATCTTAGTGAAACAATTAAATCTGATTGACTTGTCGCCTCTCTAATGAAGGAAAGTATACTTCTTACATACCCCTCTTTGTCTTGTGAACCTGGGTGCCCATCAAAACTATGCAGTGAAAAATTCATTTGTCTTAAAGCAGGCTTATTTAACAATCTATGCCTTCTCTTATTAATTAACGTTCCGTTCGTTGTAATATTAACTTTAAACCCTTTTTCATGGCTTAAATCTAACAATTGATCTATTTTTGGATGCAGCAACGGCTCACCCTTCACGTGCAAATAAATGTAGTCTGTGTGTGGTTTAATTTGGTCTAACCTTTTTGCAAAATCCTCCACAGAAATGAATTGCTTCTGTCTTTCCGTCGGCGGACAAAAGCTGCACGCAAGATTACATACACTCGTAATCTCCAAGTAAAATTTCTTAAACTTCTTCACCTTTAACTCCTCACTTCTATGACTACTTATACTTTTTCCTCTTCATATTACAGCATACTTTTTTAGAAATAGAAACATACTTATTTTAGGAAATATAGAAAACGGCCACATCTGTAGCCGTTTGAATGTACTATTACTATTTATGATACGGTTCACCGTATCATATCAAACTGTAAACTATAAGGATATTGCATCTGTATTCCTATAATAGACTCCAATGCTATTCCATATAATCACTAACATAACTTTCTAAACCCTCATAATAAAATTTAATTTGTTCCCCTCCGAAAAATGATGTAAACCTTGTTCCAGCAAAATTTCCTGCTAACGAATTATATAACCTAATACCCTCTTCATCTTTCAAATATGTATTTAATCTATCAGGATCATCATATAAATATAATACTACCTCTATCTCTGTATTCGGCTTTATGGATTTTTTCAACATATATCTCAATTCAAAATCCGCTTGTGGTAAAGAATATCCTATAAACACAATTTTATCTGCCTCTGAGAGCTCTACAAAAGCATTTTTCCACATACTTTTAAAGTTTACATTATCTAAATTTTTTATTAATGTCGGTGTTATTAACTCACTTTTTAAATTTGTTTGATCATCATTACTTATAGAGGAGTAATTTTCCTTACAAAATGGACACTGAGGAGAATTTTTTTCAAACTCCTTTAATGCTATATACTCATCTACTGAATAAAAAAGGCGCCTACAATTTTTGCAAATTAACCAATTCATTGATCCATGGAGTTTAATATATTTAATGTTAAAATAGTTTAAGTTTTTGAGTAAAGTTGAAGGAATAGGTTTTTCCTCACCCTTTTTTTCACAAAAATGATCATATTCATAATCATATATGCAATAATCCAATCTAGCATTTTCATACTTTTTATCTGTTTTAATTACCTCATTGAAATATATATCTAAAAGCGCATCCCAATTAAGTGTAATAATAGAAACTGGATCCTTTTCTTGTCCTTCCTTAAATCTTAAATTTAAAATTTTCTTCACAAACTCTATATATACAGATGTATCATATTTATAATCACTTAATTCAGCCACAAATAACCTAATTATACAAAAGATAATATCCTCCCTAAGAGCTATAATTTTTGATAAGTTATAACCTTGTATATGTTCATTAGATACAACTGCCTTATCCAGAATGGTAAATATATCCTCCAATGTAACCCCACTTAATTTCTCTCTAATAAATTTATAAATTTCCTGCCAAAATGATAAATCCTCTGCCAATGCATTAAAAACCTCTTCTCTTTCCGAGGGACTTAACTCATCTAAACTATTTCCTATTTTTTCAGCAGCAAATTTCTCTATACTTTGATTGGAGAAAAGTGTCAATAAAAATTTTGCGATATTTTTCCTAGCATTTTCAAATCTAGTAATAGTTTTAATTAATATTTTATTTGACATAAACTGCTCAGTAGTAGGACTAAAGATCCGGTTTATAATATCTGCTTGTGGAGGCAATTTAGCTAAAGTTGAGAACCCAGCTCCCAAAACGTACACGGTTTTTCCCATAACCATATCCCCCTATTACTCTTCACTCTTCAAACTACGATTCCATAAATCAAATATTACAGAAGTATCATAGCGAATTTCCTTATATTTCTCCCCTGTCGTTAACAATTCCATTAAAATCTCATCTAACGACTTTAAATTAAGTTCTTTCCATTCCTCATTCTTGGAATTTAAGAAATGTTTAATACAGAGTCCTTTTGCTTCTGTAGTCGGAAACTCCCTATTAACTATCCCATTTTTCCTTTTTATTTCAATTGCTTTTGATCCCCCATATTGTTCAAAGTTATTCATATTTTTCCCTATAACACTTTTACAAGTTTCGCATCTACATATATCATCGTAGTACCCTAAATAGTTATTATCTGGAATATATCCTAACACGGTTAAAGCTGTGGCACTCTCTCCATATGAAATTCTCTGATGTAGTGGGTAATAATAATACTTGTTGATTGGTATTCCACCACCAACAGGAACTACCGCTCGCTTTTCTCCATATTCAATACCATGACATACCCCATTCAGCTGATAAGGTGAGTCCTCGTGACATAATAGTATAGAGAAGAAATCTCCATATAAATTATATACAGCTATATTGGCTTGATTAAATAGTTTAATCAAATAACAAAAATTATGAATTAATTCCTCTGATGATTCAAATGCTGAAAAATCATCTATCCAAATTAAGACTCTTTCTACACCTGTATCCTTGTAATAACCTACTAATTCTTCAATACTACTTTTCTCTCTTAAAATATCTTTTTCAATCACGATTTGCATTGCCAATTTATCTTTCGGATACTTTGAAATTGCATACTCAATAAGCCTCAAGTTAACAGGTAACCATTTATTCATTGTTAACGTATTCATACTAAAGTACGGGATAATATACCATAGTGGTTGAAAGTCAACCCCCGCATATTCTAGATACTCGTAGAAATCTTGATCCCTTACATTTTCTATCACATGATTTTTCTGGAAATCAATTACACTTTCAACGAATTTCTCTATATTATCCTCTTTTTCAAAATCAAGTGGGGTTAAAACATTTTTTCTTTCTAAAACTTTCTCTTGAACAAATTCAGCATAACTACCAATCATTTTCGCAAAAGATTTTTTTATTTCCCCTTTACTTGATGTAATTAATTCTATCTTATGTTGCAAAGCATGTGTGATGGGATCAATTATATAATTTAGATTGCTTTGAGTTGAAACAAACTTTGAAATAGAAGCAGAAGCATACGATATCATATTGGCATTTATTACTAACAAATCAAACATATCCGAGAATTCGTTAATATATTTTTGCTCAGCAACAGTCCCATATCTAATAATTTTCATATTTTTTTTCATATTTCCCCATCCCAACTTTTATTTCATTAATGTAGTCATTAAATCACTTTTTTTCTTTTCCCATACAGTTCTTGATTTCTGAGGCTTAATTTTCTCTTCTAAAATGGCTTCATCATTTTCATTATAATAAAAATAAAATAATCCTACGCCATGTACTAATACAGTCTGTTCAATATTCTCTCTTGTTTCCTTTTTTTTAAATCTTGGTACACATACATACATGTAATCCACACAAATTGAGTGCCTTAATACTTGTTGCACTGCTTTTTTCCAATTTCTTAATTTAAATTCAATAGCATTTATGGTTTGATCTTTTATTACAATCATATCTATAGAAGACGAAAATAATGGTACTTCCTTAAAGGTTTGAAAACCCTTCTTATTCAAAATCATTTCCGATGTCTCTACTAGTTGTTGTTCTGATATATTAAATAGTGTTTTACTCACATCATTTCACCTTATTACGAATCCTTGATTTTTCAGCATAGTTTGGATACTTATTATAAACATAACTAAGAAGTTCACTAAGTGCTATAGAGTTTATCTTTTCCTTATACATAGTTAAATACTCTATTTGAAACTCCTCTAATTGGTTTAATATTCTCTCTTCCACAAATTTTTTCCCCTTATCCGTTAAAACGTATTCAGTCACATATAACTTATCAGTAAGAAAATCATCATCATCCTCAATTTCCATACGATCATCCATTAAATCTACCTCTTCATCATTAGATATCTCTCGCTCTTTTTCCTCTAAGAAGCCTATTTTCACAAAAAGGTCTAATTGTTGATGAACATCTTTTGAAAACGGCCCGTAATGATACGCCTCAAATTTAGGTAGATACTCACTAGGTGTTAATGTATAAAGATCAATATATTTGTACACCTCTTCATTAAATAAAAACATCATTTTAGTAATACGAGTTCTTCCTTCAATAGGCTCACAGTTCACTGAGGTTTTACCTGGTAAATAAAAAAGAAGAAGTAAGTAATCTGCACCCTTTAGCATTTTATCCATAACACCACTCCTCTTGTGTTTACGTGTTAGTCCTTTTAGATACATATTATTAACCACTTAAAACTTAAGAATAAGCATATTCTTCACAGGGGGTAATTATATGTACCTTATAACTTAAAATTCATCCTCATATTTTCATTACAAATTCTTTAACATACCTAATTTTAATACTTTTTTCTATTCAATAAAACTAACTAATGGTAATATCATTAAATTGATATTAAGTTTTATAAAATTTCTATCTTAAAACTAAACTTTTTAATCCATCTATGGGCTCCCCTTTTAATCAATTCCATTTATTCCTTTTTGAATTTTACATCCCTTTATAATGATTTATGAGTATAAAAAATTGAAAAGGAGATGATTTCTTTGTGAAATCCCCCCTTTTCATTAGTTATATAAAGGGGAATCTTATAAAAGAGGTTCTCTTTATATAACCGTATTTTTTTACAGCTTAAATAAATTGTCTAATCGATGCCCCAATTTAATTAGAGGGTTAAAAATTACATCTATCGCTTTTTCTACTACATCTCTTTCTTCTCCTACTTTATCTTCCAACCCTAATTTTTTATCAAGAGCCTTACCAACGAGCATTAAAGGATCAAAAACTGCATCTATTGTCTTTTCTACTACATCCCTTTTATCATCTTCTGGATTCATATTAAAAGTTTGCCTAGACTGTCTAATTCCTGTCACACACCAATATGCAAAGTGCTCACAATTATTTTTTAATAAATTATATCCACCAAAATCACTACCTACTTGACTCGATGCTCTCCTAATAATTTCTTCTACATCATATCTTGCACCATATACATTTTCTATATATGCTATTCCACCTTTTTCAAAATCTTTTAAAGTAGTAAATTTGATTCTAGCATTGCCAATACTATCCCCTGTAAAATGATACACCCATCCATCACCATCGTATATACCATAATGTTCTGGAAGTAAGTTTGTGCCCCTTAAAATTGAAACCCTAATGATAGTTCCCTTATTCATCAATATTCGCTCCTTCTTATCACTTATATTTGAAAAACAACCTAAATTATTATCGTAAAACCAAAAGAAGATGGAACCTGTTGTAAGGCCCCATCTTCTTCTACACCCAAAATATATTTTTCAATTTGTTCATTAATATGTATAACTATAGAATCTAATTCTCTGTTACTATTGATATTTATTTTAGTTATCATAAGCTGTAATATTAACTTTTGTTTCATTGGTTCTACTTTCTCTATTAAATCATGAAATCTTGTTAATAATTTTTTTACAGCATCCGCAGAAACTGGATTAGATGTATTTTGCTGTAATTCCTTTTCAATACGAGCTTTCTGAGCAAAATTCATTTCTATTTTATTTGAAATATGTTCGAGTCTACTTGTTAGCACCTCTTTCGCAATCATCCCTTCTTCATATAAGTCAAAAATCCTATCCTTCTTTTTCTCAAAATTCCGTATATTTTTGTTAAATATATTCAATTCTTCTTCCAATGGTTTAATCTTATTATGTGCATTATCATTTAATTTACTTACAGTATCTCTTAAGATTTTATCATTTGATACTATTTGATTTATTCTTTTAAAAACCACTTCCTCTATTTTATCTGCTCTCACCCCATTTGAGCGACATACTGCCGTTCCCTTATTTCTCCAGGCTCCACATTGATAATATCTAATAATATTTATGTTCCCGTTTTTTAACCTTCTTTTCACCCTACCAGCTACCATAGGTGCCCCACACATCGGACATTTAATTAAACCTGTTAAAGGAAAAGTACCATCAAATAACCGTTTAGGTTTTTGAGATTTTTTCTTATATAACTCTTGTGCCTTATTCCATAAATCTACTGGGATTATAGGCTCATGATTTCCAGTGGTATAAATGGGATTTTTATTTATTCCTTTACGTCTTTTCTCACTCCAATTTTCCCTTACATTATATCTTATCTTCCCTATATAAATAGGATTTAATAGAATGGTACGAATAGCAATAGGTGTGAAAAAATTCCCCTTCTTAGTCCTATATCCCAACTTATTCACTAAGTTTGTAATTGATTTTAGGCCACGTCCCTCTACATATAACCTAAATATTTCCTTCACAATAAATGCTTCCTCTTCTTCTATTTCTAATTTTGTTTTATTTTCAGCCTCATTTATTTTTACAGTTTTATATCCTAATACAATACCTCCATTCCATTTTCCTTCCCTAGCCCGTTGCTTCATCCCCATTTTTACATTCTCTACAATACTTTCCCGTTCAAATTCTCCTATAGAAGCTAGCACATTCATAAGCAGTTTTCCAGTCGGAGTAGCAGTATCAAATGCTTCACTACAGCTCTTAAAGCCCACATTATTTTTATCTAATTCATCTACAATTTTTAAAAGATCTAAGTGATTTCTGGCTAATCTGTTAGTTTTCCATACCCATATTTCCTGAAACTTACCTTCTTTTGCATCCTTTAATAATCTTTGTAAGTCGGGACGATTCTCCATGGCCTTTCCACTAATCCCTCTATCAATGTACTGTCCTACCACTATCCTTCCTTCCTGTTCACATCTCTTTTTTACTACATCTAATTGTGCATCAATTGAATATCCTTCCTCGGCCTGTTCAGCTGTAGATACCCTTGCATAAATTACTACTCGTATCATCTTACTCTCCCCCAGTTTTTTTTAGTGATTCCTCTAATAAATTACTTAATAAGTCAATTAACAAACTATACGAAGGATCTTGCATAATTTATCACCTTTCACATATATAATATTTACTTGAATATACTATTGTTACTTATAAGTCCACTTGCCCACTTTGATTTATATATAGCTCTAGTCTTTTTCTATTTATTTTTAATACCCTAATTCTTTCGCCTTTTGCTACAGTAACTTTTGGACACTTTCTATTAGAACTTTCATCAATCTCAATAATTCCCATTTGATATAACCGATCATGTAGCTTTTTTATTGTTAAAGGGAAAACCTTATTTCTCCTCTCCCAGAACGCGAGTACATTATTATATGTCATTCCAGGTATCAAATAGTAATAGTCATCATCATACCAACCGTATTGTTGTGATCCATTCTCTTTCCCTAATTTCCTTAAGGGCATTTTATTAGAAATTATTAATTCTTGAATTGTATTTAAATACATATTCAAAGGATTTTCTGTTTTCATTTCTATGTACTGACTCTCAATAAGACTAATAAATATCTTTTCAGCTATTTCCAATCTTTTTTCTGCCTCATCTATCCCCATTTTCCCGATGGCTATCCCATATTTTAAATATAAATAATATGCATATTTTAAAGACCATACACTATCTATTAACCTAGCATGAATATCTGTATTTCTATATTTATCTCGAAATTCATCTAAATCTAAATTAGGTAAACATTTTTCCTTATTTAAATAATCCGTTAACCAATTTATAAAATTATAAATTGCTGTTGGAAACATAAGAGAATTCTTTTGAAATTTGGTTAACTTTTCTAAATCCACACAATTTCTCTCCAAAGGTACACTAATACACCTTGCCATATTAGATTGAATACTAATTGCATCTTCAGCCGTTATTGCACATAATCCTCTTGTCATAAATTCTCGCTGTTTTGTTAAATTAATATTACTACGTGATTTTTTTATTCTATCCCCATACATTCTTAAGATAAATTCTGCTTTATCCTCCATATCCTTTTTCTCAGATAATTTATCTGTCGGATGGTAATTATCTACTAGTAACACACAATCTTTGTATTCGAACATCTTTATCTCTAAAGCCGTCTTAGTATCCTTAAAATTAGCTGATATCTCTGGAGCCATTTGTTGATTAAATATATTAAAAAACAAACTTGCTAGTGTCGTTTTCCTACTCCCTGTTTCTCCATATAGCCATAAGGTGAATTTAGGTTCTAAATTATTAAGTTTTAACAGTGTATTGATAGTTGAAAGAATCGTAAAACAAAATAAAGGTAACGTTACATCTATAGGAGCTATTTCTAACAACTGTAATGATTTTTTATATACTTTACTTTTATTAACTTCCTCATCAACAACTAAAGTAAATTTATTTAAACTGTCATGTACCAATATGGAATTTTCTTTTCCTATAGCACCATGGCCATGTAAATAAAAATAATCTTTCCCTATTTTAGACCATCCGATAGTTTTATATATACTTTTGGTCTCTATGTCTTTACACGCAATTTTTATTGCACATAAAATTTTTTCATAACACTTGCTTGTGGGAAATAGGATACATTGAATTCCCCATCTGTTTTCTATCCAATTTGAATTTCTTAGATCATGTAATTTCACTCTAATATTCGGCAATTTCTTATCACCATTTAAAATTCCTGTTAATTCTAGATACTTTTCTTCATGAATTCCATCAGTAATAATAAGTTGTGCTAAGGGGATTATTACCACATTGCATAATTTAATCATTTTTTTATCTTTCTTATAACAAAGTATCCCTTCCTCACTAATAAAGTATTCATTGGCTTCATATAGATTTTTAAACTTTTTGAAATTAAGTTTCTCTTTATTTTGTTTTTTATTTTTAAAGATATTTTCTTCTAATTTTTTCAATGCAGGCTGCTCTTTAGAGTTTTCCTGATTTTTTTTATCTAAATGCTTTACTATTACTTTTCGAGTTTTTTTATCTGCCATAATTTATCTCCTCCTAGTTGCTTTATAACTCAATGTTAACCCTTAAATGCCACTAGTAAATTTACTTTTTTAAAAATATTTAAATTAAAAAAGTAAATAGAATCTTCCTTATACAAAAAAGCACTAAGTGATATAAAAGTATCACTTAGTGCTTTTTCATTAAAAATTGTTTATAGTTTTTTAGAATAAAATCTATATTTAATAACATTTCCTTATTTTCATATTCAGTTACTTTATTTTGTAGTTTCTTTAATGCTTCAAATAACTGTTTATCATTATCCCTTATATATAAATACTCTTCTCTCTGCTCTAATAGCTCTTTCAATTCAGTTTTACTTCTAAGACGTCCAGAACGAAAAAGTGCATCTTTCATGCTATTTTGTCGTTCTTTTATAATCTGAGATTCAATTTCCTGATTTTGCTCATACAAGCTAATATTTTCTTCTATAAAGGAAATAAGAATATCTTCTTTTTCACATAATAATTCCTTTGTAATATTTATAATCTGAAGAGCTTTTTCATCCTCATATGTTGCAATAATTCTTCTAAAATGATTAATTTGTTCCATTGCCTTAGTTAGATTGTAAATTTTGGAATTTGATAAGACTTTTCCTAATTCCTCGAATAATTCTTGTTCACTTACAATATTATTCTTCTCAAGGCAATGGTATACACGCAACTCTGCTATAATTCCTGTAATAGCAATTGGGTCATCGCATATAATGGCTTCCCTTAGCTCTTCCCTTAGAATCCATTCCTCCCTCTGAATGAGTTTCTCTAACCCCTTATTTAGTTTTCCCATTAATACATTCCTTCTATATAACGGAAGTTCTTTAACCCTCTGCATAAAAATATCATTACTCTTTAATTTGTTATCCAATTCTTCTTCTAATATTTTCTCCGTATCAAATATCTTGATAAAAAATTCCTTAAATGCAGAAATAAAGTATGTTCCATTATTCTCATATTCCTCATATGGTTCTTTTTTATAAATTTCAGCTAAATATTTCCTTATATAGGTATCAAGACTGATTACAAGATCTTCAATATATATGCTATTAATAATTTTTCCTTTTAATCTACTCCTAAAAAGCCTCTCGTTTTGATATAAAAGTAATAAAGAATAAAATATCGCTCCAGTATAAGAATTAAAATCTTTCTGTTCAATAGCCTTTATATATTTTTGAAATAGCATTAAATCATTTATATTAAATTCATCCTTATTAGATATAATCTGTTTCCTAATAAATTTATATATTTTATCAATTCTTTCCTGAATAACTTTTTGACTAATATCTAACTTATAAGTATCATTAATATATTTTACTAAATTTGCTTTCCTCATTAACTTTCTCCATTTTTAAACCTATTATATTTATAATATACATTAATAAAATGTGGACAAGTGGGCACCTTTATTTAATTTTTCTTCCAATCCACTAATTGCCCCACAATCTCCAATATTTTATCCTGATCTTTCTCATTTAACCCTTGTAATATTTTCACAAGTTCTTTATAGGGCAAATAATGTTCATCTTCTTTTGAAAATGTATAAAGTCCCTTATTAAAATCATTAGGCTCTATAATGGAAAAAAAATCCCCTAAAGTAATTCCTAAAGCTTTAACAATTACACTTAGAGTTGTAATTGTTATATTTTTTTCTCCTCTCTCAACCTGTCCTATATAAGTAGGATGCAAATTAGCCTTAAAAGCTAGCCCTTCTTGACTTAACCCCTGGCCCTTCCTAATCACTCTAATATTATAGCCAACCGCTTCAATTAAGTTTCCCATATAATACACCTCAGGTTAAAATTAACCTTTTAATGTAAAACTTTCGATATACTATTGATACTATACGAAACAAAATATATACTATAAATATATAAAAAAGCATTTATATATACAATATTTTATATAATAGTATCTTTAAGTATTTTATAGTTAGAAATTCAGCTATATAAGTAAAAAATATTATTATAAAGGAATGATAAAATTTGATCTATGGACTGTTTATAATAATTTCAAGCATAATTTTAACGTATTATATTTGGAAAATAATTTTTCGTAACTTCATAATACTAGATAGTTTTATGGGAATTCTCGGTAGTATACTAGGTACTTGGTTTATTACCCTTATCCTAATTGAAATGCATCCTATTTTTGCAATTATACTATTTACACTAATAATGATTTTTAAATTATTTTCTCAACAAAAAGAGGGTTGAATTTTAAATATAAAAAGGGAGTCCTTATTTATAATCTGTACCCTTTGTAAAGGACATTTTAAAAAAAGTTAGGCGGCATCAAGAAGATGGTTTCTGTATTCGACAGGAGTCATCTTCTTTAAATTCCACTGATATCTGTGCTGATTATAGTATTTCATATAGTCTTTAATTTCTTGTTTTAACTGTGTGAAAGATGTACAAGTTTTGATGTGTGCTTCATCTTTAAAGTGCCCGAAAAAAGATTCTTGTGGGGCATTATCCCAACAGTTTCCTCGCCTTGACATAGATTGTCCCAGCTTTAATTTTTTGACTAATTTTTGATAGGTAGGACTTGTGTAATGAGCACCTTGATCAGAATGAATATAGGCATCTTGCGTTAATCGTACCTTCTTATTCTTCTTTAGTTTGTGCAGCGTCGTCGTTGCGATATCTAAGGTAAGTCGTTCTGAAACATGATACGCCAAAACTTCATTCGTAGACCCGTCTAGAATAGTAGATAAATATCCTTTTTGATTCTTACCATAAAACAGGTATGTGATATCTGTAAGAAGTACCTTTCCCGGTACACCTTGCCTAAATTCGCGTTTTAATCGATTGGGTACCACGAAGTGTTCTTTCGTCGCTTTCAACATTTTTTTATAGGGATTTTCTCTACGAATAGGACAGATTATCCCATATTTTTTCATGATTCTACGGATGCGTTTCAAATTGTAGACAACTTGAAATTGACCCGCCAATGTCATTTTGATCTGACGAGCCCCCTTTTTTCGGTTTTTAAATCGAAATGCCTTTAATATAATCTCTTTCCCTATTTCATCTTGATGTATTCTTTTCTCTCGCCGACTTTGAGAAATGGCTAAAAAATAATTATAGTATCCAGAACGTGAAACGCCTGCGACCTGACACAAATATCTCACCATATTTTTCAGGCGGTATTTTTCAATGATAGAACGAATTAATAGGTACTTTTGACTAGCGTGTAACGTTATTTCTTTCCCATCCTCCCTTCCATAAATTTGATCTTTTTTAACAGTTCATTTTCAGCTTTTAATAAGTTTCGTTCCGCTTCCAAACGTGCATATTTCTCCTCTAATGTAAGTTCTCTTTCTGACTTTCTTCCTGAGTTTTCCTTACGTGTGTCTCTTAAGCCCCATACACCGTTTTGCTTATAGGACGTACGCCATCTATTTCCTGATGACACAATACGTTGTAGACCGATGATATCTATATCAAAACCACATTCTTCAAAAATAATACGAGGTGGTTTACCCTGTTCATTTTCCTTAATAAAAATACGCTTGAATTCATCGGTATAGGTAATTCCTTTTTGGCTTACCGATTTTACGTATCGATTTTTTGATAATATTTGAATTTCCTTTTCTGTAAGCAATTTTTTCGTCATTTTGAAATTTCTCCGATTCTCATTTTTCTCTCATTATACAAGAAATACCCTATAGAATAGACTTTTTTTAAGTGTCTATTCTATAGGGTACAGTTTATTTAAAAGACTCCCTTTTTATATTTAGCTTATCCTTTATTACGAAGTGCAGAATTATGTACGGTACATTTAATATTTATAGGACAATTGTATGTAATTAATCTTTTTTGTTTAATTTATTTTTCCTTTTCTTTTAATACATATTCTAATAACCGCTTAAAATATATAATTTTAGACTTATCTTTACTTTTACTTCCCATCGTCCTCAATATATTAACTAGCAAATAAGAAATCATACCAAACATTACAATTTGACCAAAAACATATAATATTTGATGTTCTTTAATATCTATAAAGATAGAAATGTAATCCTTTAATATAAATCCACAAATTACACCAACTAAACTAAATCCACTAGATGCTCCCTTTGATGTATCATAAATTTCCTCTAAACTCTCTAGTCTAAATAAACAATGTCTAATCACATCTGTATCTAATTTAAATAACATTTCCTCTTTTTCTTTTATATCTAAAAAATCATCCATATTTTCAAGTGTAAAATTTGTCTCTATAAATTCTATCAACTCTTCATTAGAAGATAATAAAATTTTATTTATTATCTTATCAGTATTCATAATATACCCCCAATCCATTAAATACATATTCAAAACCCAAAAAATACCATATACAATTCAATCTTTATATAAAAATAAATAAATTTATAGACGTCCATAATCTAAATAGAAAATAGGTGTTAATAAAATATCTAACACCTATTTTTATACATTATTTTCTTTTTAAATCCAAACCTTTAATAGCCTTTGAACGTGACTTGACCCCATAGGTAGCATCAATAATTTTCTCCATAATTTGTTCTTTTGTATCACTACCGCTTACATGTATCTGTAGATACTCTCCTAATGCAACTAAATCCTTTTTTAATAATTTATTTTTTAATAAATATTCTTCCGCAGCTTTTCTACTACTAAAAGTAGAAATATTATTAACAAGCTCTTTTAATTCCCTTAGATGATCATGTTCATTACTCTTTTCTTTAAGAGTAATTTCTAAATCACCATCAATTAAGCCCTTAATTTGGTCTGGTTTTAATTCAGTTAACATTTTATTGATAATACTAAATAGGAGATCAAAATCAGTTTTGGTGAAACCCATAGAATCTCTCCTTTTCTAATTTAATATTTTGTCTTGTAATTCTACCACAAGCTCTTCTAATTCTGTACGTACATTTAAATAAGTATCCCCACCTTGTACATCTTTTAACACCACTGGGATACCAGCTTCTGGTGCATTTGCATACAATGTTTTATTTTCACGTAGTTTCGTCTCAAATACACGTATTCCCTCTAACCTTTCAACTTGTGCAATATATTGTTGCTGAGCACTAATAGGGCCACCACTTCGGATACCTACCATGGTAAATACCACACCCATTAACTCCGGATTAATTAGTTCATATTCATTAAATTCGCCTAGTTTAATTTTATCATTATACTCTTCTACTAGCTCATTTACATTTTTATCAACTTGTGTAATACCGATAGTTGAGAGATAGTCTGCTTTAGCTGGCAATAATACAACGTCACTAGCAACTATAGCTGTTTTCGTAACTATATTAAAGTTAGGAGGACAATCAATTAATACAAAATCATATTCTAACTCTTCTAGCTGTTTTAATCCATCTTTAAGACGCGAGTGTACTCTAACAAAGTTACGACGATTTTGTCTCTCACTTCCTCCCCATAATTTTGCGCTCAACTCTAAGTCAACATTAATTAAACCTAAATGTGAAGATATAATATCAATGGATCCTGAAGTTCTAAATTCATTGAGCCTTCTATTCACACGTTCCGGGCTAATTAATAAATCCCTTAAATTAAAATCAGAGTCTTCATCAATAAAGGCATCAAACCACTTTTTTATCGTTCGATTTTCATAATTGTTTTCCCATTCATCAACTTGGACAAAAGAGAATGTTAAATTTGTTTGGGGATCTAAGTCAATTAATAATACCTTATGACCCTGAAAAGCTAATTCCGCCCCAAGGTTAGCCGTTAAGGTAGTTTTCCCCACTCCACCTTTATAGTTTATAATTGAAATTACTCTTGTCATAAACAAATCCCCCCATATTATAATTATAATTTTAATCTTATTTTACTATAAAAATACCCGTAACAACCTTAATTTTGATCTATTTACTATTAAACAAAGTTACTAAATTACTACTCCGAGTTAAATTGATGATCGGTAATTAATAAAGACCCAGAATTATATCCATCATTCTGGGTCTTCTAATCGAGCATTAATATTTTTCCAATGTTTTTTCACTTGAGTTTCCATAAGATTTACAGTACTAGATTCTTTATCAAAAATTTCTTGTGCCTTTGACGCATAACTAAGAAAGTTTCCATATCCTTTTTTCTTCTTGCCAAGATGTGAATAATTTCTATATAATGCTTTTCTATAAGACTTGCGTCCAAACTCTTTTGATTTACGGTTGCACATTCTTATTTTACGATACATTCTTGTATAATATTTAAAAAGGCTTTTCTCTCTAATTCGAACTTCCTCACCATTAAAACTAAATCCTAAATAATCTAACTTTGTATTTTTAAATTCTAAATCAATAATTTTATCATTAGTATAGAAATAATTCCCTGTCTTTTCAGGTTGAATCTTTAAATTCGGTATTTTCATCTTTATATTTTCCACAATTTTTTGGGGAATTGTATAATCATAATCTTTAAATTCCCCCTCGATCGGAATTACTATTATTAAGTCATCACAATATCTTCTATAAATCCCATTCTGTTCATTAATATAATTTTGTATTTCTTTATCAAAATCTAACAAATAAATATTTGAACAAACCGAACTAATTCCTGCCCCCTGAGGAATTCCATAGCCCTTGGTATTCCTATAAATATTCTTATGCTTAAAATCCCTAAATTCTTCTTCTGTAAAATACTTATAACTTCCTTTAATTTCACTTTCAGTATATTTAGTCTCTAGATCCATTTCAATTGCGTCTTTAAAAAAGTAGCTAAATCTCGTTATATTTTTAAAGACATTATAATAATCATCAGGTAAAGTATCCTCTTTAAGAACCTGACGGATTTTATTTTTAAGATACTTATGATCTAGCGTATCAAAAAAATTAGTAAAGTCAGCGACAAAAATATATGCCGCCTTCTGTGACTTTATAAAATCAATGACTTCTTTAGAGAAATCAATATTACTTTTTCCAGATAAATTATTTCTATATGCAGTTGCAATGTCACTAATACCTAATTCATCAGCGATACAATTATAATGATTATTTAGCTTATCACCATAATACTTGTAAATATAGCTATCAATATGAGAAGCATAGAAAATTTTCCGAACTTTTTCTTTTGCTTGTTTCTCTTTTCTACTATATTTTTGAAATTTAATCTCAAAATGAATAAATGGATAAAATCCATGTTTAGCAACCCACTGAGGATCTTGAATTTTATCCTTAACTTTTTCAATAGATTTCTTCTTATCAAGATGTTTATAACGCTTAATACTGTATTTTTTTTTGTCCATATCTGGTAGAGCTAACAAGGGTATGTAATCGTAGCCTATTACTCTTTTTAAGAAACCCTTGCAAGCATACTCTCCTTTCAAATTACAGACTATTTCTAACCTATAAATGGGCCACTAAACTCACTAACAGTTTATACTATACTTAGTATACTGAATTGGTTGCTTATGACGAATGGAGGTTTCCAAATGCCAAGTTACTTAGAAGCATTATCGATTGTACTTAGCTCGGTAAATCTTACCGTGACAATTGAGATAAGGCTTGCAAGAAGTTCACCAATTTCCCTCATAACTACTTTTATGAGGCATTAACTATACTAATTTTAGCACTTTATTTTAGTAACAGTCAAAATATTTCATTAAATTTAAGCAATATTATATTTAATTATAACCTTCTTAAAAAATTTATTTATCGGTACTAGACTCTAGAAATTTTATTTAACTCTCCCACAATAAATATAGAAATCTAAATCGAATCAAAAAGCACATCAAAGAATGATGTGCTTTTTGAAACCTGCGAAAAAGTGGCAGTTCCATAAAAATGTATGTTTGACCATCATATTGAACAGAAGTAAAGTTTACCGTTATTTGTGATACGGTTCCCCACGATTAATACGAAATGCTCTATACACTTGCTCAAGCAATACTAATCGCATTAATTGATGTGGTAGTGTCATCTTTGAAAAAGAAAGAGATTCATTTGAACGTTTCATTACTTCTGAACTTAGTCCAAGTGATCCACCAATTACAAAGGCAACTTTACTCTTCCCATATGTAGCAAGACGATCTAAGCTTACTGCAAATTCTTCTGATGATTTTTGCTTTCCTTCTATCGCTAACGCAATGACATGCGTATCATCAGAAATTTTATCTAGTATACGTATACCTTCTTTTTCTTTTACAATTAACATTTCTGCTTCACTTAAATTTTCTGGTGCCTTTTCATCTGGCAATTCAATTACTTCTACTTTTGCGTATGCAGATAATCGTTTTAAGTATTCTGCTATACCTTGTTTTAAATATTTTTCTTTTAATTTCCCAATTGAAATAATCGAGATATTCACACGTATTCCCCACCTTACAAACATGTTATCCACATAACTTATCCACATATCCACAATTGTTACCCACATATTGTGTGAGAATCTGTGTTCGATACAACATATGTCGCCTCATTTTGACAAAATTCACATGTTTTTTTCTCTTTTTCTGAGTTATCCACATTGTTAATAACCGGTGGCACTTCACACTCATCCACAATAATATCTAAAGCTAATTCAACATGTTCTAAACAACAAGGTAAGTTCATATTCTTCACCTCACTTTTCTACAATAGAAAACAGGAGGTAGGCCCTCCTGTTTTTAATACTTTTGAATGCCTAGTTTAACCGTTGTTGTTGCTCGTTTTGTACCACGATAAAACGTAAGAGTCATTTTATCATTAATTTTTTTATCATATAAGGCCGTACGGAATCCGATAATATCGCGAACTGGTTTCCCATCTACTGCTACAATCACATCGTGTTCTCGCAAACCAGCATCTGTACCTGGCGAAGGACTTTTCACATCTAAAATGCAAACTCCCTCTGTTACATTGCCTGGTAAATGCAATGTTTTTGACCAATAGTAGTTTGGAATTTCATTTAATGATCTCAGTTCAATTCCAACATACGGTCTTCTTACTTTTCCGTACTTCTCTAATTCATTCATAATTGGAACAGCTCTAGTAACAGGAATAGCTAGCCCAATTCCTTCTACTTCTTTTGCCGCAATTTTCATTGAGTTAATACCAATTAATTGACCCGCTGCATTTACAAGCGCACCACCACTATTACCTGGATTGATTGCTGCGTCTGTTTGCAACACTTCTACTTGCCAATCATAATGTCCATCTTGATCTAAATCTACAGGGACAATACGCTCATTAGCTGAAATAATACCTTGTGTGACAGTTCCAGAAAATTGGAGCCCAAGTGGGTTTCCAATTGCAATGACTGGTTCTCCTCTACGAACAGTATTAGAATCGCCAATCTCAATTACTTTTTTCACATGCTTTGCATCTATCTCTAGTACAGCCAAATCTGTGACTACATCGGTTCCTAATACCTTTCCTGGAACCTTCTTACCGTCACTTAAACTTACTTCAATACGATTTGCTCCAGCAACAACATGATTATTCGTTACAATATAAGCTTGACCATCTGTCTTCTTATAAATTACACCTGATCCCGTACCTGCTTCTGAATCTGCCTCTGAAAAATTATCTCGTTGAATATTAATAACTCCAACAACAGCTTCAGACGCACGATCAACAGCATCCACAAAACTAATCTGTTTAATGCCTTGAGCTTCCGCCATATTACTTCCACTTGCTTCAGCTTGCGGAAACGCGTCCGTATCATTTGAAAATAAAGGAGCTCCAAATGCAAATAACGAAGCTCCTACAATTGTTCCTGCTATGCTAGAAATAACAATACCTTTATGCTTCTTTTTCCTTGCACGTTTCATACGATAATTTTCTCCATCAATAAAGGACATATTTGTTCACCCATCTTCCTGAAAACAACTATATTCACCTTTATTGTTTACTAAAATGGAGAATTATACGTATTGAATTTTTGTAGGCATTTTTGGATCTGTATCGTGGATTTCAAAAGCTTCTCCCACTCCAAATCCCTTTTCCTCTAATACTTGTGATACTGACATACGCGCCAATTCTTTCATGTTATTATCTAAACTTAAATGGGCTAAATAAATATGCTTTGTCTCATCTGTAATTACATCCGCCATCGCTAATGCAGCATCTTCATTACAAACGTGCCCCACATCGCTTAAAATACGTCGCTTAATACTCCATGGATAGCGTCCCATACGAAGCATTTCCACGTCATGATTGCTTTCAAACACGAAAGCATTAGCCCCCTTAATAACACCTTTCATACGGTCACTCACGTATCCTGTATCTGTAATAAGAGCTAACTTTCTATTATTGTTATGAAAAGCATAGAACATCGGCTCTGCCGCGTCATGTGAAACTCCAAATGACTCGACCTCAATATCACCGAATGTTTTTACATCACCAACTGAGAAAATAAACTTTTGCTCAGTTGGGATATTTCCTATTAAGTGTTCCATTGCATTCCATGTTTTCTCATTTGCATAAACAGGTAAATCATATTTACGTGCCAATACACCTAATCCTTTAATATGATCACTATGTTCATGTGTTACAAGAATACCCGATACATCGTTTATATTTAATTCTGCCTGTTTAAATAAAGCCTCAGTTGCTTTACCACTTAAACCTGCATCGACAAGTAACTTCTTTTCATCTGTTCCTACATATAGCATATTCCCTGTACTTCCACTTGCAAGTACGCTAAAATGCAATCCCATTCTTTCTCACTCCAGTATGTTCATCAACCACTTGATTTTCCTTTTCCCCTAATTCCATAACTTGTCCTTCAATTGCATTTACAAAGAAGTCCTGCTTCTGCTCCGTCTTTAAGTTCCACGTTGGAGCAAGTACTTGGTTATTAGAAGTAGATGCGGTAAGGTTTGCATAACCAATTTGCGCTTCTTTTACATGTGTATTACCATGAATTTTATTTTTTAAATACAGATTTTCTAAAGCAGTTTGGGCAGTAATAATTTCTTGCTGTTTCGTTTTTTCACTTTCGCCCATTTCTTTTAAACCTGTTAGCATCGTCTGCGTGTACGACACAAGTTCATTTTTTTCATTTAATTCCACAACAATCATTGCCTGATCGTTATAGAAAATAGGCTTATCTTTATATTTTTGGAAGAAGTAAATTTTAGAGTCTTTCATCGCCCCAAACTCATACTTTTGTCCATCTAATACATAGTTCTTCAAAAAATCATTATACTTATCTTTGGATAAAGATTTTGTATTTAAAAAGGGCTCTTTTAGCTTACTTTCTATCTTGTACATATTTTGTATATGCGCCGTTTGATTTTTTAAAGACTGTACGTCTTCTTCTTTAAATGTCTTGTTTTCAGCCCTAATAAATGACTCTTTTTTCGGTTCTTTAGGAAAATTACCCATAGTAATTTTGTTTGCTTTTAATTCTTGATCTATCTTTGTTTCTGCAATAAGCTCCAATTGATTACTATCTTGCTTTTGAATGAATTGAAAAATGAGAAAGAGGTCCAAAACAAAAAAGGTCACAATAAATATGGTTTTAATCCGATCCCAATCCATTTAGTCCTCCCTCATTCCACTCATATATTTTTTGTTTGCCAGCTTCATCTTCAACAAACTTTACATACCAAATTGGCTGTAGTCGCGCTACTTGCCCATCTAGTGATAATTTGTATCCAATCCCAATATCTTTAATAGATCTTTTATCTACCGCGGCATTATTTTCTAAGGATGCTATTACAACATGACCTGACGGAAGAGTAACCTTCTGCTCTATACCTTTCGTATTTAAAGAAAGCAACGGTCTTTCATATTCCATTACTTCTTCCGATCCCCATACTTGTCTCAATTCAGCTAATCCATCTGTATTGAATACGGGATATCCATCTTCCTGTAAGCGGAATACTGTCTGTCCTTTATTCATATAGTCCAAACGATATGAATCCAAACTCCCACTGTGACCATTTACAAAATCAAAACTTTTTTGTAAAAGCATTAAATTATCTGGCTTTTTCTCACTTAAAACAGAAGAATTTTTATACTTTAGCATATGCTGATCGTTTTCAATCTCCATAGACCTAATACCATCTGTAAATATTTCTTTCGATCTCTCGATAATAGGGCTTAAATAACGTGGATCACTAAAAAGAGCATTCTTAAATGTATCAACCGCCAAATTAGATGAAATATATGTTATATTACTTAATTCTGTCGTTCCATCTGGTAAAAATAACTTTTTCATATCATTAATTTGATAGTCAAAATAAGGTTTCGCTGATACTATAAATTGATTTTGTGCATTTACAATATCTTTTAAATACACACCACTTAATTTTGCTTCATATATTCTAGAGTTATCACCATCAGAAACAAAATTAATTTTAATTTCTTGATCCCTACTTCTAGAAGGATCAAGAATAATTCGATTAAAGTGTTTAGGCTTAGCTATACTTTTTTCTTTCATACTAAACATAGATTTAACTGCATCAAATGGGATGTTGGTAGGGAAAATAAGTTCAATTTTCCCTTCACCATGAACATAAGAAAGGAAGTCAGCCTTAGCAATCGATATCTCTTTGAACTCATGTAATTCCCCTGCTTCCAAAGTTCTATAGATTGATTCTATATCTCCCTCTCTTTTGCTCCCGTAATGATTTTTATCTTTATGCACGATGATAGAAGTAGGACGGACAACATCAGCGATTTTAGTTTGAGTATTTCCCTCATTCCCCTGTACAAATTTTGCATTTTGCATAGATGTGGAATCTGGCACATACGTCCATAAGTTAAAAGTAAGAAATAGACTAATTACAACTAAATTAATTAAAACTATCGTTTTAACATTCTCCATACTCATTCCCATTCGTCCTCTTCATCTGCTGCCATAGGCAATGTGAAATAAATCGTTGTCCCTTTTCCTTCCTCACTCTTTGCCCAAATCGAGCCACCATGTGCCTCAATCATTTCTTTCGCAATCGCTAATCCAAGTCCTGTACCGCCCATTTGTCTTGAACGTGCTTTATCTACGCGATAAAAACGTTCAAAGATTTTATCAACGTTTTCTTTCGGAATACCCATTCCTTGGTCACTTACACTAATCTCTAATAATTCTCCACGATCACGTAAACGATATGTTACGGTTCCACCTTCTGGCGAATACTTTAATGCATTCGAAATAATGTTATACAATACTTGCGTAATTTTATCCGTATCCATATCAATAAATCGAGATTTTTTAGAGAAAGATCGTTTGAAGCTTACGTTTTGCTCTTTAGACATTTCAAAACGATCAATAATGTTATTAAAGAAGTCAGTAAAGTCGACCCATTCTTTCATTAAACGATGTTCTGTACTATCGAGTTTAGATAGTTGCAATAACGCATTTACAAGTCTAATCATTCTTTCTGTTTCTTCTTGTGTAACTGTTAAAAATTGTGGTGCAATATTTGGATCTTGCCATGCACCGTCTGTAAGTGCCTCTAAGTAACTGCGCATTGTCGTTAATGGCGTTCTTAATTCATGAGAGACGTTTGCTACAAACTCGCGGCGTTCTCTTTCTATACGCTCCTGCTCAGTCACATCATATAATACGGCAATTAAACCATTTGCTTTCCCTGTCTCTTTTTGAATAACAGAGAAACTAGCGCGTAAAATATATGGCTCATTTCTCGTACTAAAATCTAATAAAACAGAATCCGGCTCTTCGTATAAATGATCGAGCGTAAATTCTTCTTGTATTCCCAATACTTCTAAAACAGATTGATCGAGCGCCGTTTCACGCGAAACATTTAGCATCTTTTCCGCAGGATCATTTAATAAAATAATGTCCCCTTTTCGGTCAGTAGCAATTACTCCATCTGTCATATGTGATAATACGGATGACAATTTGCGTCTTTCACTTTCTGTTGAAGAACGAGCTTGTTGTAATTTTTTTGATAAATTATTGAAAGATAATGCTAATTGTCCAATTTCATCATGGCTATGCACTTTTACTTTTCTTGAATAGTTTCCTTTTGCCATTTCAATTGCTTGTCTTCGCATATCAGAGATTGGTCTCGTAATCGTTTGAGCTAACAAAATTCCAAGTACAGCTGTTACGAGTAATGCAATAACGGTTCCAGTCGCAAAGATTTGATTAATATCCTTCATCTGCTTATAAACATCTTCCATGGATGCAACAACGTAAATAGCACCAAGTGCATCTTTGTTGTTATCATCCATAATAGGAGTAATCATAACTTGTACACGGTGACCTGTACGACCATCCTTCTCAATTTTCACTTCTGGTTTTTTTTGTACCAATACCCGCTGAACAGCTATATCAGTTGACGTTCTATTTACCTTGTTTTGCTTTGACTCATCTGAAATAGCGAGCAGCTTTCTATTCGCATCAAATACACTTACCTCTTGAATATCCTTCTTTCGATCAGAGGCAAATTTTCGAATGGAAGTTTTAATCGTTTCACCTGTTGATTCTGTCTCTGCTTTTGTATAACTTTTTTTAAACTCTTGTTTCAAGTTATACGATAATAAGTTCGTTTGTTGCGTTAAAGAATCTCTAAAACCTTGTACAAGACTCTTTTCTAACTCTCTTACGAAATATACCCCAATAACTTGCATAGCTATCAATATTAATAGCATATATATGAGTACAAATTTTAAATGAATAGATTGAAAAAAACCGACTTTCTTCATATACTATTCCTGCTCTGGGTCACGCAAGTAATACCCTACTCCACGTCTAGTGACAATTAATGTAGGATGACTTGGATTATCTTCAATTTTTTCACGTAGACGACGTACTGTTACATCCACTGTACGTACATCTCCAAAATAGTCATAACCCCAAACTGTTTGCAATAAATGTTCACGTGTCATAACTTGTCCTAAATGTTTTGCTAAATAATGTAATAGCTCAAATTCACGGTGTGTAAGCTCAATATTTTCCTCACGTTTCGTTACACTATACGCATTTGGATTGATAACAATTGGTCCAATAACCATTTCCGTATTTTCTTCTTTTTCTGCCGCACCACCTTGCTGATGGCGACGTAAATTCGCCTTCACGCGAGCAAGTAATTCCCTCGTACTAAATGGCTTCGTTACATAATCATCTGCCCCAAGCTCAAGTCCTAATACTTTATCGATTTCAGAGTCCTTCGCTGTAAGCATAATAATCGGCATTTCTGAGCTTTTACGTATTTCACGGCAAACCTCTAAGCCATCCTTACCTGGTAGCATAATATCTAATAAAACCATATCTGGTTGTTCTTCAGTTGCTTTTTCAATTGCTTCATCACCATCATGCGCCATTACAATTTCAAAACCTTCTTTTTCTAGGTTGAACTTCAAAATATCTGCAATCGGCTTTTCATCATCAACTACTAAAATTTTCTTTCCCATCATCGTTTATTTCCTCCTTATAAAGTGAAGCTTTAATCAGCCCTCACCAATTGGGCTTTTACGGGCAGCCCTCCCTCCACCTAGCTTCTTTGCTTTCGCTGAATTTTAAGGTGGAGGCCTTACTGCCCATTAAATAGCGGGGTAAAAATATGGTCAATATCCCTAAACACATTGATGTCTACATAGTATGTCCCTATATGACCGCATCTTTTGCTTAAGTACTTTCTCCTCTATTCTCACAGACTCATGTATGATCCACTTTTACACGGAATCCTATACGATCTATAGAAAAACCTCTAGCTTCAACTGCTAGAGGCTCCTCATTCTATTTTAAAATAACTACTCAATTTTGTAAAATTACACAAATAAAAAGGATATTAAGTGGGCCCACTTAATATCCTGAGAGTGGCTCGGGACGGAATCGAACCGCCGACACGAGGATTTTCAGTCCTCTGCTCTACCGACTGAGCTACCGAGCCAAAACTATATATAAAACCACTAATGGTGGTATAAACAAAAGTGGCGGTCCCGACCGGGGTCGAACCGGCGATCTCCTGCGTGACAGGCAGGCATGTTAACCACTACACCACGGGACCAAAAATGAACATAAAAAAACATGACCCGTACGGGATTCGAACCCGTGTTACCGCCGTGAAAGGGCGGTGTCTTAACCACTTGACCAACGGGCCACGAAAAATAAAATGGTGAGCCATGAAGGACTCGAACCTTCGACCCTCTGATTAAAAGTCAGATGCTCTACCAACTGAGCTAATGGCTCATACTCACCAACGTCATATTTTCGTGACGACAAGATGTATCATAACATGTTTTATTTATTTTTTGCAATACCTTTTTTATTTTTTTATAAAAAATAAGAAAAAACTCATGCGGACATGAGTTTTTTCTTAAAAATATCAATTAAGCTTCGTATACGTTACGAACGATATTCGTTTGGTTACGATCTGGTCCAACTGAGAACATAGATAATTGAATTCCTGTTAACTCAGAAACACGTTCTACGTATTTTCTTGCATTCTCAGGAAGCTCGTCTAATGATCTTACACCAGTAATATCTTCTGTCCAACCTGGAAGCTCTTCGTATACAGGCTCACATTTCGCTAAAATGTTTAAGTTTGCTGGAACTTCATCGATAACTTCGCCATTGTATTTGTAAGCAACACAAATTTTAAGAGTTGGAATACCAGTTAGAACGTCGATAGAGTTTAATGATAAATCTGTTAAACCACTAACACGACGCGCATGTCTTACAACAACGCTATCAAACCAACCTACGCGGCGTGGACGACCAGTTGTCGTTCCATACTCACGACCAACTTCACGAATTTGATGACCAATTTCGTCATGAAGCTCCGTAGGGAATGGACCATCACCTACGCGGCTTGTATATGCTTTACATACACCTACAACGCGAGTAACTTTTGCAGGACCAACTCCAGTTCCAACTGTTACACCACCAGCAATTGGGTTAGAAGATGTAACAAACGGATACGTACCGTGGTCGATATCAAGCATAACACCTTGTGCACCTTCAAATAATACACGGTGATTATTATCTAATGCATCATTTAATACAACAGACGTATCACACACATATTGCGCGATTTGTTGTCCGTACTCGAAGTACTCTTCGAAGATTTCTTCTACACTGAAACCTTCTGTATCGTACATTTTTTCAAACAAACGATTTTTTTGTGCTAAATTGCGCTCAAGCTTCTCTTTAAATGCTTCACGGTCTAAAAGATCAGCCATACGAATACCAATACGAGCAGCTTTGTCCATATATGCAGGACCGATACCTTTTTTCGTTGTACCGATTTTGTTATCACCTTTACTTGCTTCTTCTAACTCATCTTGTTTTAAGTGATAAGGCAAAATAACGTGCGCACGGTTACTTACGCGTAAATTATCAGTACTTACACCACGATCGTGTAAGTATTTTAACTCTTCAAGTAATGCTTTCGGATCTACTACTAAGCCGTTTCCGATTACACAAATTTTCTCTTTATAGAAAATACCAGATGGAATTAAGTGTAATTTATATTTAACTCCGCCAAAAACAATTGTATGTCCTGCGTTATTTCCACCTTGATATCTTGCAACTACTTCCGCATGCTCAGAAAGAAAATCAGTGATTTTACCTTTTCCTTCGTCGCCCCATTGTGTTCCTACAACTACTACTGAAGACATTATTAAAGCACCTCCGCAATTTTCAAACGATCTATTCAAACAATATAATTGTACCAAAACCGAAAAAGAAGTCAACCAAAAAACGAACATTTTTTTACCAAAAAACTTTTTCGTTCGTAAGAATTATATTTTCACACTATGAAAGCCTTATCTTTTCTATAAAAAAAAAGAAACACATCTTATTATAAGAAATGCGTTTCTTTTTTATACTATCGTTATGCCGGCGGCGCATGTCCATCTTCGAAGCGACGTTCTAAGTTAACGAACTTATTGAACTCTTTAACGAATGCGAGCTCTACTGAGCCTACTGGACCATTACGCTGCTTTGCAATAATAATTTCAATCGTATTTTTATTTTCCGTTTCTCGGTCATAGTAATCTTCACGATATAGAAAGGCTACGATATCGGCATCCTGCTCGATACTTCCCGATTCACGAATATCAGACATCATCGGACGTTTATCTTGACGAGATTCTACACCACGAGATAACTGTGACAAGGCAATAACAGGAACTTGTAATTCACGCGCAATCCCTTTTAGTGTACGAGAAATCTCAGATACTTCCTGCTGACGGTTCTCTCCTGATTTCCCACTTCCTTGAATAAGCTGTAAGTAGTCAATCAAGATCATACCAAGACCCTGTTCCTGTTTTAATCTACGACATTTTGCTCGAATCTCATTTACTTTAATCCCCGGCGTATCATCAATATAAATACCAGCATTAGAAAGGCTACCCATTGCCATCGTTAATTTCGCCCAATCATCAGAAGTTAACGATCCGGTACGAAGTCTTTGTGCATCAATATTCCCTTCTGCACAAAGCATACGCATAACAAGCTGATCAGCACCCATCTCTAGACTAAAAATCGCTACATTTTCATCCGTTTTCGTCGCTACGTTTTGTGCGATATTTAATGAAAATGCCGTTTTACCTACCGACGGACGTGCCGCCACGATGATTAAATCATTTCGTTGGAACCCTGCCGTCATCTTATCTAATTCAGTAAATCCAGTCGGTATCCCGGTCACTTCACCTTTTTGATTATGCAAAAGTTCGATTTTATCGTAAGCATCTACAAGAACGTCTTTAATATTTTGGAATGCTTTCGCATTCGTCTGATGAGATACTTCTAATATTTTTTTCTCAGCCTCATTTAAAAGACCATCCACATCATCTTCTCTCTCATATCCATCAGACACAATATGAGTCGCCGTTCGAATTAAACGACGTAACAGTGCTTTTTCAGCGATGATTCTTGCATAATACTCTACGTTAGCAGCAGTCGGAACAACTTCTGCTAATTCTGCTAAGTAAGAAACCCCACCAACTTCTTCTAGTAATCCTTGATCAGCCATCGCTGACGTCATCATTACTAAGTCAATTGGCTCCCCCTTATCAGATAGCCCAAGCATGACTTCAAAAATCTTTTGATGTTTCGTTCGATAAAATGAGTCAGGTACCAACAGTTCCGATGCTGAAGTTAATGCATCCTGATCAATCAATATAGCACCTAAGACTGCCTGCTCAGCTTCTATATTATGCGGAGGGGTACGATCAGCCATTACATCACTCATACGCAATCCTCCTTGCTTAACTTAGTTTTATTGTTCACTAACATGAACTTTTACTGTTGCTGTTACTTGCGGATGCAATTTCACAGTAACGTTTGTATAGCCTAACGCACGAATTGCATCATCCATTTCAAATTTACGCTTATCAAGTTTAATATTGTGAGATTTTTGCATTGCATCTACGATTTGTTTACTTGTGATTGAACCGAATAGACGGCCGCCTTCTCCAGATTTAGCCTTTAATTCTACAGTTAATTTCTCTAACGTTTCTTTTAATTGTTTTGCATTTTCAAGCTCTGCTGCTGCATCTTTTTCTTCTTTGCGCTTTTGAGCTTCTAAAGTTTTCATACTGCTATTTGTCGCTTCAGCAGCTAATCCTTGTTTTAGTAAGAAGTTATTTGCATAACCATCTGGTACGTTTTTTACTTCCCCTTTTTTCCCTTTACCTTTTACGTCTTTTAGAAAAATTACTTTCATGATTGTGTGCCTCCCTGTAAATAGTCATCAATAACAAATCGAAGCTTCTCCTCAGCTTCATCTACTGTAACATTTTTCATTTGTGTGGCTGCATTCGTTAAATGCCCGCCACCACCTAAGTTTTCCATAATTAGCTGCACATTCACTTCACCTAAAGACCTGCCGCTAATTCCAATGAAATTCTCGCCACGTTTTGCAATAACAAACGATGCAATAATTCCTGTCATTGTTAATAATGTGTCCGCTGATTGCGCAATAAGCACTTGATCGTAGTAATCATCGCTATCAACTTTTGCAATCGCAATTCCATTTGTATAAATGTACGCATTTTTAATAGCTTTTGCAACCCGTAAATACTGATTCATATCTTCTTTTAAAAGCTCTTGTACAAGTACAGTATCTGCACCGTGTGAGCGTAAATAAGAAGCCGCATCAAACGTACGAGCACCTGTCCGGAATGTAAAGCTTTTCGTATCAACAATAATACCTGCTAATAATGCTGTTGCTTCTAACATTGTCATTTTTAAATTTTTCGGTTGGTATTCAAGTAATTCCGTAACAAGCTCTGCCGTAGAAGAAGCATATGGCTCCATGTAAACAAGCAACGGATCCTCAATAAAGTCTTCTCCTCGGCGATGATGGTCAATCACAACTACATTTTCAATTTTGCGTAACAGCTTTTCTTCCATCACCATTGAAGGTTTATGCGTATCAACAACAACAAGTAAGGAATCATCATTTGCAAATTCCATCGCTTGTTCTGGTGTAATAAAGTGAGACCATAACTCTTCATTTTGTTTCACTTTATCCATTAAACGCTTAATTCCCTTATCAGAATCATTTTCATCGAGCACAATATATCCTTTGCGCTCATTTAATTGCGCTACCTTTAAAATACCAATCGCAGCACCAATTGCGTCCATATCAGGAGCCCTATGCCCCATTATAATGACATTGCTACTTTCTAATACTAAATCCTTTAATGCATGCGAAATCACTCTGGCACGTACACGAGTACGTTTTTCCACCGGATTTGTCTTACCACCATAAAACTTAACTTTACCTGTCGCTTGTTTAATAGCTACTTGATCTCCACCACGCCCAAGCGCAAGATCTAAACCTGATTGAGCCATTGCCCCAAGCTCGGATAAAGGTAAATCACCGGATCCAACACCTACACTTAATGTAAGTGGTATATTCCTTTTAGATGTTTCTTCACGTACTTGATCTAAAATGCTAAATTTCCCTTTCTCCATCTGCGCTAAAATACTTTCATTTAACACAACGAAGAATCTTTCTGAAGATGCACGTTTTAAATATGCCCCATACTTAACGGCCCACTCATTTAGTCTTGATGTTACAAGACTTGTTATATTCGTACGTAATTGATCATCCAACCCTTGTGTAACTTCATCATAATTATCTAAATAAATGACAGCTAAAACAGTACGTTGATCCTCGTACATCTTTTCAATCTCTGTTTGTTCTGTTACATCAAAGAAATAAATTAACTTTTCTTCTTTCCTTACAAAGACACGAAACTTTCGATTATTTAAAGAGACTATATCATCGGACGTTTCTCCCTTAATAAAAAGAAGTAACGTTTCTGATACATCATAAAGGTGCCATCCAGCTAATGCATGCTGCCCCAGACATGAAGATAAATAAGGATTTGCCCAATCAATCCCATAATCCTTATTGTATAACAAAATACCAATTGGCATCTGGTTAAATGCCTCATTACTCACTTTCTTTACCCTTGTAATCATATCTGTCGTATGTTTTTCAAAATTCTTTTGGAAAGTAAGTTCAAATCGTACAACAACAAAAAGGACGATACAAAAAATAAAGAAGGAGACTATCCCCATTAGTAAATGAAAATAACAGAGAATTGAAATGAGCACAAACACAAAAAATGCCAATACGTAAACAGGATATAAAAACCACTGTTTCTTATAAAATTCAGGCATGTATACAACTCCTATAAAGTAAAACTAACTCACCTTCCAGTTAGTAATACAGATTAAAATAGTATAAGGAATATTATTTTATCCTCCTATTTTAGAACGCAATGAAATCCCTAAATCAATTATACCTAAGATTGTCACAAGAGGAAACAGCATCGGGATAAACATGCAGGCGATAAAACTAATAATAGGAACCCCTTTCGTAAAACCTTTGCTATGCGCTAGAAAAGTGATAAACGTCAGGCCTTGCAGCACTAGTAATAAAGCAAATATGACATATAGGTTAGAAAATACCATATGTAAATATGATGTCGGTTCTACTTTTATAAAAGTTGATAGCAAAATAAATATAACGTAATACCAAACAATACTCTTTGGTAATTGTATATCTTTGAACTTAGGCCAAGGTATAACATCATGCTTTAGCTTTTTTAAAGCACTACCTGATATTATTATGGTAATCCAAGAAAGACATACAGAAACCATCACAAGTATACTCGGGAATACCGCTTGTAATATATCATTCATTTGTACAAATAACTCTTTTTGCTCTTTACTAATCGGCATACCAGCAACACTTGCTATCTTTTCACTTTGCACTACGCTTTTATTAAACATATTTTGTATTTGCTTTATAAAATCTATGTTAAAAAACTTTATACTGGCAACATAAATGAGCATAATACTGATTAAGTATGCAAGTGAACCGGTTATTAAAATCTCCAATGGCTTTCTTTGTTTTTTATACATGCACCCTAAAACAATACCCATCAACCCAAATACGACCGTCTTTACTAGACCTATCGGCTGACTTACAAAAACAACAATTAAAAATGCAGCCGTAAAAATTACAAATGCATTCGATAATTTATATCTTATCGTTAACAATATAAATGGCAACGGCAATGCAAACGTTACAACTGTACCTAAAATCGGAACATACATAGATATAAACAATAACATTACATATATAGCCAACAACGCGGCTCCTTCAGTAATAAATCTCGCTTGCCTCACATTTTAACCTCTCTTTCAAAAAAGAAAAGCATAGCAAAATGCACAGTAGAGTCCGACTCTACTGTGCATTTCATACGCTATTATTCACCAACATATGGTAAAAGTGCCATTTGACGAGCACGTTTAATTGCAACTGTAAGTTTGCGTTGGTATTTTGCGCTTGTTCCTGTTACACGACGAGGTAAAATTTTACCACGCTCAGAAACGAAACGTTTTAATAAATCAACATCTTTATAATCGATGCGAGTGATGCCGTTAGCTGTGAAGAAACACACCTTACGACGTTTCGCACGTCCACCTTTGCGTCCTGCCATGTCTATTTCCCTCCATTCTTTGTTAAAACTAACAAATTTACTGTATTAGAACGGTAAATCGTCGTCGGAAATGTCGATCGGTTGACCTACATTTGAAAATGGATCGTCATTCTTCGTAAATCCAGAGTTACCTTGGTTACCTGAATTACTAGATTGACCAAATGGGTTAGAGCCTTGGTTACCGAAACCAGCTCCTGATGGTTGCTGATTAAATGAACCGCGTTGCTCCCCACCGCCATTACGCGGCTCTAAAAATTGTACGCTTTCCGCAAGAACTTCTGTTACGTATACACGTTTACCATCTTGTCCCTCGTAATTACGAGTTTGAAGACGTCCATCTACGCCTGCTAAGCTACCTTTTTTCAAATAATTTGCTACGTTTTCTGCTTGTTTACGCCATATTACACAATTAATAAAGTCAGCTTCACGCTCACCTTGTTGATTGGCAAATGCGCGATTCACAGCTAACGTAAAAGTAGCTACTGCAACACCATTGGGCGTGTAACGTAAGTCAGGGTCCTTAGTTAAACGACCAACGAGGATAACACGATTCATCAATCGAACCACTCTCCCTTATATATCAATTATTTTTCTTCTTCTTTAACAACGATATGACGAAGGATGTCTTCGTTGATCTTAGCTAAACGGTCGAATTCGTTAATCGCTTCTGCGTTAGATTTCACGTTTAAGATCATGTAGAAACCTTCACGTAAGTCGTTGATTTCGTAAGCTAAACGACGCTTACCCCACTCTTTCGTGTTAATGATTTCTGCACCATTGTTTGTTAAAACACCTGCAAAACGTTCAACTAAAGCTTTTTGAGCTTCTTCTTCAACGCCAGGACGAATGATGTACATAATTTCGTACTTTCTCATTACACTTTCACCTCCTTTTGGTCTAAACGGCCCATAATGGGCAAGGAGCAATTAATTTATAGTAATTACTCACGAGTTTAGATTATATCATAGTAAGTTAGATGAATCAACTCACCCATACATAAAAAACTTGGCAAACATATAATATATTTGCCAAGCTCATATCTTTATTTTTCCTAGGAAATATTAAATTAAACGTTAAAACGGAAGTGCATAACATCTCCGTCTTTTACGATATACTCTTTTCCTTCTAAACGAACTTTACCAGCTTCTTTTGCAGCTGTCATAGAACCATTTGTCATTAAGTCTTCGTAAGAAACTGTTTCTGCACGAATAAATCCACGCTCAAAGTCTGTATGAATTACACCAGCACATTGTGGTGCTTTCATACCTTGTTTGAATGTCCATGCACGTACTTCTTGTACACCAGCTGTGAAGTAAGTAGCAAGTCCTAATAAATCATATGCAGCACGAATTAATTGATCTAAACCAGATTCTTCAATACCTAGTTCTTCAAGGAATACTTTTTTCTCTTCCTCGTCTAGCTCGGCGATTTCTGATTCGATTTTTGCACATACAACGATTACTTGAGAGTTTTCATTCGCAGCAAATTCTTTTACCATTTGTACATATTTGTTTTCAGAAGGATCGATTACATCGTCCTCGCTTACGTTTGCTACATATAACATTTCTTTCGTTGTCAGTAAATGAAGGCCTTTAACAATCTTCATTTGCTCTTCTGTAAATTCAACAGTACGAGCCGGTTTTCCCTCTTCAAAAGCTTCTTTTAAACGAACTAAAATTTCATGCTCATATACTGCTTCTTTATCCTTTTGTCTTGCTAATTTCGCAACACGTTCGATACGTTTATCAACTGATTCTAAATCGGCTAAGATTAGTTCTAGGTTGATTGTTTCAATATCATCAATTGGATCTACTTTCCCTGAAACGTGCGTAATATTTTCGTCTTCAAAACAACGAACAACTTGGCAAATTGCATCTACTTGGCGAATGTGAGATAAGAATTTATTTCCTAAACCTTCGCCTTTACTAGCACCTTTTACGATACCTGCAATATCAGTAAACTCAAATACAGTCGGAACAGTTTTTTTCGGTTCTACTAATTCCGTTAATTTATTTAAACGCTCATCTGGTACTTCTACAATTCCTACGTTTGGATCAATTGTACAGAATGGATAGTTTGCAGATTCTGCTCCTGCTTGTGTAATTGCATTAAATAAAGTGGACTTCCCTACGTTAGGTAATCCAACAATCCCAGCCGTTAATCCCATATTTTTCACTCCTATGTCTCAATCTTTCATCATTATAGATAGTAACGAAAAAAATGACAAGTTTCCTCCAAACGAAAAAAAGTAACAGCTACCCACTGCAACTGTTACTTTCTCTCTATTCTTCGTGCTTCACAAGTATTTTTTTCACCTTACGATCAAACTCTCTTCGAGGAATCATTACTGAATGGTCACATCCCTCGCACTTAATGCGGATATCCATTCCCATACGAATAATCTTCCAACGATTCTCCCCACATGGGTGGGCTTTCTTCATTTCCACAACATCGTACAAGTTATACTGCTTTTGCTCCATTCTCCAAACCCCTCTCCATACTAAATTGCTTTTTCACTCACTAATTCTTCACGATTATATAAAACCATACGTGGATACGGAATTTCAATACCATGTAGATCTAGACGATTTTTAATTTCTTTACGAAGTGCTCTTGCAATAACTGCATGTTGCATTGGCTCTACTTCAGCAATAACACGTAATATAACTTCTGAAGCAGCTAATGTTTGTACACCTAACAATTGCGGTGTTGTTACCATTTTTTCGTACTTTGCAGGTAATTCTTGTAATAAGTCTTCAATGACTTGCTCTGCTTTCGCTATGTCAGCCTCATACGAAATAGATACATCAACAAATGCTACACTATTACTAACTGAATAGTTCGTAACTTGAATGATACTTCCATTTGGTAAAGTATGAATTTCACCTGTCCAACTTTTTACTTTTGTTGTACGAAGTCCAATCTCTAAAACGACTCCTTCAAACTGACCAATTTTTACGTAGTCACCGACTGAAAATTGATCTTCTAGCAAGATAAATAGCCCTGTAATAACATCTTTCACTAAACTTTGAGCACCAAATCCGACTGCCAAACCAATTACCCCTGCACCGGCTAATAAACCTGATGCATTAATATCAAACACACCTAAAATCGCAATTAACATAATAAACATAACAACGTATGCCACAATATTTTCAAGTAACTTCGCTACTGTAACTGTACGACGTTCTGAAATTTGAATTGGCGAACGACTTCCCATACGAAACGCATTCCGTACAACCGCTCTCGCAATTCGTACTACAATTGCACCAATTGTTAAAATGATACATATTTTTAATGTCGCAATTCCAATATGAGCCCAACGATCAGCATCTAGTAAATACTGTTTCGTAGCATTAAACCACTTCGTTAATAAATCCATGTACCTCTACCTCTCCAGCCAAAATTTCTTTTTAATTATCTTTCTTATTGTATCAGAAGTCTCCTAATTGCTGAAAAAATTTTATGACTTTAATTCTATTTATTAACTTCCATGCAGGTATAAAATGGAACAAATATATATATACTAGTACTATTATTTCCGTCTTCATTTAAGTTTTACATCACATATGCACTTATAGTTTTCCATTTCACTCAACATATAACATATTTTGAAAATTTATTAAAAGGATGGGTGCTTCATGAATATTGGAAGTTTTCGCTTACCTTTTTTCGAAAAAGAAACTCAAAATGTTATGCACCAAGATTTAGAAGCCTCCGAGACAATTAGTAACTTCTTACTTTCCCATATCCCTATTAAAAACCATATACCAATTATTCTCGTTTGTATCGGAACAGATCGTTCTACAGGCGATGCACTCGGGCCATTAGTCGGTACGAAACTAGAACAAGTAGGAATTACAAACTTCCAAGTGTTCGGCACACTGGATGAACCAGTACATGCGCTAAACTTAGAAGAAAAAATTCAGAATATACAGAAAGATAATCCTGCTTCATTTATAATTGCGGTTGATGCTTGTTTAGGAAAATCTCAAAGTATCGGTTCCATCACTACCGGAATGGGACCTAGTAAACCCGGAGCTGCGATGAATAAGAAATTACCAGCAGTTGGTGACTTACATATTCATGGCATCGTAAATCTGAACGGTTTTATGGAGTTTTTCGTCCTGCAAAATACAAGATTAAGTTTAGTCATGAAAATGGCTGACGTAATTGCACAAAGCATAAAAGAAACAGACCAAAAATTATCTGTATTAAAAAAAGCAAACCATCTATAAATAATAAGATGGTTTGCTTTTTAGTTTTGCTGCGCTAATAATTCTAAAATACGATTTAAATCTTCTTTATTGAAAAATTCAATTTCGATTTTACCTTTTTCCTTTTTTGTTTCTTTAATTTTTACCTCTGTGCCAAACTTTTCTCTTAAGAACGTTTCGCGTTCTACGAAAAATATATTTCTCTCTTTTTTTACTTGTTTTGTTTCACGTGAAACGCGTTGATTAATCTCCTGAACAATTTTCTCTAATTGACGAACATTTAACCCTTCTTTTTCAATTCGTTTCAGTAAAGATTTCAACTGCTCTTCATCTTTTATCGTAAGTAAAGTTCTCCCATGAGCCATTGAAAGTTGACCATTTGCAATCATATCTTGCACAAAAGAAGGGAGGCTTAATAATCGCGTATAGTTTGCAATGTAAGGTCTACTCTTACCAAGACGTTTTGCTAATTGTTCTTGCGTCACATTTAGCTCATTCATTAACATTTGATATGCCATTGCTTCTTCCATTGGATTTAAATCTTCTCGTTGTAAGTTTTCAAGCAATGCAAACTCCATCATTTGCTGCTCATTTAATTGTCTTACAACGGCAGGTACTTTTTCGAGTCCCGCCTCTTTAGCAGCACGATATCTTCTTTCACCTGCAACAATTTCATATCCTTTAATACTCTTTCTAGCAATTAATGGTTGTAATATGCCGTGCTCTTTAATAGAGGCCGATAATTCCTGAATCGCCTCTTTATTAAAGTGTTTACGTGGTTGATATGGATTCGGTCTTAATTCAGTTATCGTAATCTCCTGAATTGTCTCTTCTTCTTTCACATCTAAATCAGGAAAAAACACATTGATTCCTCTTCCTAATCCTTTAGCCACCTGCAATCACTTCCTCTGCTAAATCTATATATACTTCTGCCCCTCTTGATTTAGCGTCATACTGCATAATTGGTTTCCCATGACTTGGTGCTTCACTCAAACGAACATTACGAGGGATAATCGAACGGTATACTTTATCTCTAAAGTATTTTTTCACTTCATCTATAACCTGAATCCCTAAATTTGTACGGGCATCTAACATTGTTAGCAATACGCCTTGAATTGCTAGATTTTTATTTAAGTGCTTTTGCACAAGTCGAACTGTATTTAATAGCTGACTTAACCCTTCTAGTGCGTAATATTCGCATTGAACAGGAATAATAACAGAATCTGCTGCAGTTAATGCATTAATCGTTAATAACCCTAAGGACGGGGGACAGTCGATAATAATATAATCATATTCATCACGAACTGGCTGTAATGCCCTTTGCAAACGTACTTCCCGGGAAATAGTCGGTACCAATTCAATTTCAGCACCTGCTAATTGAATTGTAGCGGGTAGAACATCTAAGTTTTCAGTTGCGGTTTTCTGTATAACCCCTTGAACATCTGCATCTTCCACAAGAACATTGTAAATACATTGATCTAATTCGGATTTTTCAATTCCCACACCCGTCGTTGCATTTCCTTGAGCATCAATATCTACAAGAAGGACCTTTTTACCTACTTGTGCCAATCCAGCCCCTAAATTAACAGATGTTGTTGTTTTTCCAACGCCACCCTTTTGATTGGCTATAGCAATGATTTTTCCCATGATGTCACCTACTTTCAACCTTTCTATCTTATTCTAGTAACAATTACGTTTATTGTAACATGAAATAAAAGTTTTTCTTTTACGTCCTTATTAAACTTCAAAATTTATTTGTAAACTCCTTCTTCATCTAACAAGAAAATATAGTAAAAGAGACCTATCCAATAGGATCAGGTCTCTAACACGCCATTATTATTTTTTCTTCGGAATTTGAATTGTAATTTGATAGTATTCGTCAAACTCTTCTTCCTCAGAATTAACATTTAAACCACTGTCAGCAACCATTTGTAATGACTGCCTAATTGTATTCATGGCAATTCTCGTATCTCGACTTACTGCTTTTTGCTTTGCCTTACGCTTCGGTTTTGCTTCCTCTAGTAATTTCGCAATTCGCTCCTCTGTTTGCTTTACATTCAGTTGTTTCTCCACAATTTCCTGTAAAACCTTCAGTTGTAATTCCTCATTCTTTAAAGGGATGAGCGCACGGGCATGGCGTTCTGTAATACTTTTTTCTAATAACGCATTTTTTATTTCTTCAGGCAACTTTAACAATCGCAACTTATTTGCGATTGTGGATTGTCCTTTTCCGAGTCTTTGTGCCAATGCTTCTTGCGTTAAATTATGTAACTCAATTAGCTTTTGATATGCCACAGCTTCCTCGATTGCTGTTAGTTCCTCACGTTGCAAGTTTTCAATTAAAGCCACAGAAGCTGTTTCTGTATCATTTAAGTTTTTTATAATTGCAGGAACCTTTTCCCACCCTAACTTTGTTGCTGCACGGAAACGCCTTTCTCCAGCAATAATCTCGTACTTATCATCCTCATATTGCCTCACAACAATTGGCTGAATAAGTCCGTGTGTACGAATCGTTAATGCTAGTTCCTCAATACGCGCATCATCAAAAACTGTTCGTGGTTGATAACGGTTAGGGGTAATATTTACTATCGGAATTTCTTGTATTTCTTCATATACCTTTTTATCTATTTCTTCATGGCTTTCGTCTTGTAATTCGAATTCGCTCTCTTTATCTCCAAAGCCAAATAAACGAGAAAACGTATTTTTCATACATATTCCACCACCTTTAGGCCTATTGACTATTCTCCATAAAATGTTTCCTATGAAACATTTACGTTTTCATTTATATAATTTAATCTTACGTCTAATAAGATTTATTTTTCAATAGGTAATTTATTGGGTGTTCCCGGTTTGCGTGGATATTTCTTTGGTGTCTTGCGCTTTTTCTCGATTAATAAAATATTACGTTCACTTTCTTCAAACGGTAATTGGAACGTAGACATTTCTTTTAAATCCCCGCCTAGCACCTCTAAAGCATACTTGCCATTTTCAATTTCTTCGTTTGCTGCAGCACCTTTCATTGCAATGAATGTTCCCCCCACTTTTACAAGTGGTAAACATAGCTCACTTAACACTGAAAGACGCGCGACTGCACGTGCCATTACAATGTCGTACGCTTCACGTACACCTTCTTTTTTTCCAAATGTTTCAGCACGATCATGACAAAACGCGACGTCACTCAATTCCAACTTTTGTGCTAAATGATTTAAGAAATTAATACGTTTTTGCAATGAATCTACAATCGTCACTTTTAAATGCGGGAAACAGATTTTTAAAGGAATACTTGGGAATCCAGCTCCTGCGCCAACATCACAAATTGAGAATGGTTTTGAAAAATCGTAATAAAAAGCAGCTGTAATAGAATCAAAAAAGTGTTTTAAATATACTTCCTCTTTTTCCGTAATAGCCGTTAAGTTCATTTTTTCATTCCACTCTACTAATGTTTCGAAGTAGATTTCGAACTGCTCTAACTGTCTAGAAGAGAGGATGATACCCTTCTCTTCTAGCATAGATTGAAATTGTTCTATGTTCATCTAACAATATCTCCTTACTATTTATTGGTTCGATACTCGCGCAATTTTTCCTTGTTCAATATACACAAGTAAAATGGAAATGTCCGCTGGATTTACGCCCGATATACGTGAAGCCTGCCCCACTGAAAGTGGACGAACATCTTTCAATTTCTGTCTAGCTTCTGATGCAAGGCTAGAAATCGCATCATAATCAATATCGACAGGAATTTTTTTGCTTTCCATCTTCTTCATACGCTCTACTTGCTGTAAAGATTTTTCGATATATCCTTCGTACTTAATCTGAATTTCAACTTGTTCTGTAACTTCATCACTTAATTCTACTTCACTTGGTACTAAAAGATGGATATGCTCATATGTCATCTCTGGACGACGTAATAAGTCACTTGCACGTATTCCATCTTTCAATTCACTTCCACCAATATTGCGAATTAATTCTTGAACTTCAGGACGTGGTTTAATAATAATGCTACTTAAACGTTCCTTTTCCTGTTCAATTTTTAATTTTTTATTTGTAAATCGCTCATAGCGTTCTTCTTTAATTAATCCAATTTCATGACCAATTTCAGTTAAACGAAGATCCGCATTATCATGGCGTAATAATAGACGATACTCTGCACGAGACGTTAATAAACGATATGGTTCATTCGTCCCTTTCGTTACAAGATCATCAATTAAGACACCAATATAAGCATCCTCACGACCTAAAATAACTTCTTTTTTACCTAAAGAACGACATGCTGCATTAATTCCGGCCATAAGCCCTTGTCCTGCCGCCTCTTCGTAACCAGAAGTTCCGTTAATTTGTCCTGCTGTATATAAATTTTTAATTTTTTTCGTTTCAAGTGTTGGCCATAGTTGCGTTGGCACAATTGCATCATATTCAATTGCATAACCTGTACGCATCATTTCAACATTTTCTAGACCAGGGATTGTTCTAAGCATATCACGCTGTACGTCTTCTGGTAAGCTTGTGGATAAACCTTGTACGTACACTTCTTGTGTGTTACGTCCTTCTGGCTCTAAGAAAATTTGATGACGTGGTTTATCATTAAACCTTACTACCTTGTCTTCAATTGAAGGACAATATCTAGGACCTGTTCCCTTAATCATACCAGAATACATAGCTGAGCGATGTAGGTTTTCATCTATTAAACGATGTGTTTCCGTACTTGTATACGTTAACCAACATGGAATTTGATCCATAATAAACTTTGTCGTTTCAAAAGAGAAAGCTCGTGGCTTATCATCACCTGGCTGAATTTCTGTTTTACTGTAATCAATCGTATTACTATTTACGCGCGGAGGTGTACCTGTTTTAAATCTAACAAGATCAAATCCAAGCTCCTCTAAATGTTCCGATAAAGTAATAGATGGTTGTTGATTATTTGGACCACTCGAATATTTTAAATCTCCCATAATAATCTCACCACGTAAAAACGTTCCAGTCGTAATTACGACTGTCTTTGCTGTATATTCAGCACCAGCTTGCGTAATTACCCCTTTACATTCGCCGTCTTCAACGATTAAACGCTCTACCATTCCTTGGAACAACGTTAAGTTTGGTGTTTCTTCAATTGTTTTCTTTAATTCATGCTGGTAAGAGAACTTATCTGCTTGTGCTCGAAGTGCACGTACAGCTGGCCCTTTACCTGTATTTAACATACGCATTTGAATATGCGTTTTATCAATGTTGCGTCCCATTTCTCCGCCTAATGCATCAATTTCACGAACAACAATCCCTTTTGCTGGTCCACCAACAGAAGGGTTACATGGCATAAACGCTACCATATCTAAGTTAATTGTTAACATTAATGTTTTGGAGCCCATTCGTGCTGCCGCAAGACCAGCTTCACATCCTGCATGACCTGCACCGATTACTATGACATCGTATGAACCGGCATTGTATCCCATTGTTTATTCCTCCTAATAATCTCTATCTTTCTGAAACATCACTATATTATTTTCCTAAACAAAATTGAGAGAACAACTGGTCAATTAAGCTTTCATGAACGGTGTCACCAGTAATTTCACCAAGTATTTCCCACGTTCTTGTTAAATCAATCTGCACCATATCAATTGGAACACCATTTTCTATCGCCTCAATTGCATCTCCAATTGTTTTTCCTGCTTGTGTTAATAATCCAATATGTCTCGCGTTAGAAACATATGTTACATCTGCAGAATCAATTGTTCCTTCAAAGAATAAATCAGCGATTGCCGTTTCAAGCTCATCTATCCCCTGTTCCTCAATTAACGACGTTGTAATAATACGATTCCCCGCTGCCAATTCTATAACACGTTCCATATCAATTGCTTGCGGTAAATCTGTCTTATTTACAATAACAATGAAATCTTTTCCTTGTACGGCACGGAATAGATCTTCATCCTCATTCGTTAAAGCTTCGCTATAATTAACGACAACTAACACTAAATCAGCTTGACTCATCATTTCTTTTGAACGCTCTACACCAATTCGTTCAACAACATCTTCTGTTTCACGAATTCCGGCTGTATCTATAAGTTTAAGTGGTACACCACGCACATTAACGTACTCTTCAATAACATCACGAGTTGTTCCTGCAATATCAGTTACAATTGCCTTTTTCTCCTGAACGAGACTATTTAATAGCGATGATTTCCCAACATTAGGTCTACCGATGATTGCAGTAGCAATACCTTCACGTAAAATCTTTCCTTGCTTCGATGTTTCTAATATTTTTGCAATTTCAGCACGAACATGTGTAGCTTTCTCAATTAAAATATTATGTGTCATTTCTTCCACGTCATCATATTCCGGGTAATCTATGTTTACCTCAACATGAGCTAACGTTTCTAATATGTCCTGACGCAAACGGCCGATTAATTTAGATAATCGACCTTCCATTTGATTAATTGCTACATTCATTGCACGATCTGTTTTTGCACGGATTAAGTCCATAACAGCTTCTGCTTGTGATAAATCAATACGGCCATTTAAAAAAGCACGTTTTGTAAATTCACCAGGTTCCGCCAATCGTACTCCTTGCGCTAAAATAAGCTGCAATACTTTATTTACTGAAACAAGTCCACCATGACAGTTAATTTCTACTATATTTTCACGTGTAAAAGTCCTTGGTGCACGCATAATGGACACCATTACTTCTTCAATAACCTGATTTGTATCTAAATCAACAATATGACCATAATGAATTGTATGAGAAGGAACCTCTGTTAAATCCTTCCCTTTAAAAATACGATTAACTTTTTCAACCGCATCATCCCCACTTACTCGAACAATGGCAATTGCACCCTCTCCAAGCGCTGTGGAAATCGCGGCAATTGTATCAAATTCCATGTCCTTTCACCTCACTTGCTTATTTATCTCTATTTCAACATGATTATTTTCTTCACTAAATTATTAGAATACCATAACGAACCTATCTACAAAAGAATAATAACTCATTTTATTATGTCCTCATGTAAAAAACACTAAACTTATTCACAGTGGATAAGTTTAGTGTTTTTAGTTATCCACACCTATTTTCCCCTCAAAAAAACCGGCACTCAATTGAGTAACCGGTCACTTGGAAGATATTACAACATGTCGATGTGGTTCTTTTCCTTCAGAAGTTGTAATGATATTTTGATGATTAGATAATGCTTGGTGGATAATCTTTCGTTCAAAAGATGGCATAGGCTCCAACACAACTCTTTTTTTCGTACTTACTACTTGTTTTGCTAATCGATAAGAAAGTGCTTCTAACGTAGCTTTTCTTTTACTACGATAATTTTCCACATCTAGTGTGATACCAATGTACTGCTTCGTATTACGATTCGCCACAAGTTTTATTAAATACTGTAAAGAATTCAAGGTGTTTCCTCTTTTCCCAATTAAAACACCTACATTTTCGCCGTAAATTGTAAATTCAACTTCGCGTCCTTTTACAATTTTACTAATCTCAGCTTCCACACCCATATCGTGAATAACATTTTTTAAATATTCTTCACATTCTTGAATTGGATCTTTCTTCAATACAACTTCTACTACTGCAGGTCGGTTTCCAAATAAGCCTAAGAAACCTCTCTTACCCTCATCGATAATATTTATATCTACTCGGTCTTTTGAAGCATTTAATTGTCTTAAAGCATCCTCTACTGCCAGCTCGACTGTATGACCTTTAGCAGTGATTATACTCACTTGCCTGATCCCTCAGCCTTACTAGCCTTAATTTCTGGCCCTTTGATAAAATACATTTGAGCAATACCAAAGATATTACCAACAACCCAGTAAAGTGATAATGCAGCTGGGAAGTTAATTGCAAAGATTAAAATCATGATAGGCATAAGCCAAATCATCATTGCCATTTGCGGGTTTTGACCAGCAGTTCCTGCCATTGCAAGCTTTTGCTGAATAAATGTTGTGATTGCCGCAACAATCGGTAAGATATAGTACGGATCTGCATGTCCCAAATCAAACCATAAGAAACTATGCTGCTTAATTTCAGCCGTTCTCATAATCGCATGATAAAAAGCGAATAGAATTGGCATTTGAATGAAGATTGGTAAACAACCGGCTAATGGATTTACACCATTTTTTTGATATAACTGCATCATTTCCTGTTGTAATTTTTGCTGTGTCGCTTGATCTTTAGAACTATATTTCTCTTTTAACTTCACCATTTCTGGTTGTAACGATTGCATTGCTTTCGTACTCTTCGTTTGTTTAATCATTAACGGTAATAATGCAAAACGAATAATAAGAGTTGTAACAACGATTGCTAAACCGTAATTACTACCAAATAAGTTGGCAAAATACGTAATTAACTGAGAAAGCGGGTATACGAAATATTCATTCCAAATTCCAGTACTTTTCGGTGTAATCGGCTGATTGACTTCACTACAGCCAGTAGCAATTGCCATTAATGCAATAACCATGGCTAGTAAACCTATTTTCTTTTTCAAAGCCTGCTCCTCCTTGTTTCGGTATGTATATAGTGTAATTCATTTCCTTACGCTACTTTTTTATTCTTTTCATACCAGAGCGTTTAAAGACATGAATTAAGCTTTTCTTCAATTCTTCATATGTCATCTCTGCACAAGGCTTCCTTGCTATTATAACAAAATCTTTTCCAGAATCTATCTCATCTTTTAATTCTGTGATCGACTGGCGAATCATACGTTTAATTCGATTACGCACTACTGCATTTCCTATTTTCTTGCTGACAGATAGGCCAATACGAAAGTTTGGCTGTTCTTCTTTATCTAGTTGATAGACAACAAATTGACGATTTGCATTCGATTTTCCTTTTTGAAAAACCGTCTGGAATTCATCATTCTTTTTTATACGATGTTTTTTCTTCATATCAATTGACACTCCTGTAGTTCATCAGCGGAAATTCACTATTATTAGAAAAAAAGACCACTGAACGATCAGTGGTCTACGCAGATAATACTTTTCTTCCTTTACGACGACGAGCTGCTAGCACTTTACGTCCGTTCGCTGTGCTCATACGGCTGCGGAAACCATGTACTTTGCTGCGCTTACGTTTATTTGGTTGGTAAGTTCTTTTCATTATATGACACCTCCCTGAGGAATATCTGTTAAAGACAGTCTTATAAATTATAGTTAATCAACTAGGAAAATGTCAATGGTTCTAGAAATTTTCATCAAATATTCATTTTGAACCTATTCACATACTTTTTCACAGACGCTATATTTCCTTGTGGATAAATAATTTTTCTTGTTTTTTATATCCACAAACTCTTTTCGTACTTTTACACAGTATATCGTGTTGTGGACAAGTTTATTCCACAAGGTATTGATTTTGTGGATAACTTTCTTAATTTCATTGCTATAGCTACTTTTTTTTGATATTATAGTTGTGTTTTCACTTTGAATAAGTTTTCCACATCTTTATCTTATCCACAATTTGTGTATAACATGTGGACAGTTTTAATCACATGTGGGTAAATGATTATCCACATTCGCTTTTTTTGTCGAAAACCCTATCTCATATACAAACGACGTTTTTAGGTTTTAAAATACGTTTCGTATAAATATACATTTTATATTTATTTAGGTTGTACATTTGTTGCGCAACCTTATTCTTTTACCATCTTAGTAAAGGAGGGACACCTTTGGAAAACATCTCTGATTTATGGAACAGCGCCTTAAAAGAACTAGAAAAAAAGGTCAGTAAACCAAGTTATGAAACATGGTTAAAATCAACGACCGCACATAATTTAAAGAAAGATGTATTAACAATTACGGCTCCAAATGAATTCGCCCGCGATTGGCTAGAATCTCATTATTCAGAGCTAATTTCAGAAACACTTTATGATTTAACAGGGGCAAAATTAGCTATTCGCTTTATTATTCCCCAAAGTCAAGCTGAAGAGGAGATTGATCTTCCTCCTTCTAAACCGAATTCAGCACAAGATGATTCTAATCATTTACCACAGAGTATGCTAAATCCAAAATATACGTTTGATACGTTTGTTATTGGCTCTGGTAACCGTTTTGCTCACGCTGCTTCATTGGCCGTAGCCGAAGCGCCAGCTAAAGCATATAATCCCCTCTTTATTTATGGGGGAGTTGGACTTGGAAAGACCCATTTAATGCATGCAATTGGTCATTATGTAATTGAACATAACCCAAATGCCAAGGTTGTATATTTATCATCAGAAAAATTTACAAATGAATTCATTAATTCTATTCGTGATAATAAAGCTGTCGATTTTCGTAATAAATACCGCAATGTGGATGTTTTATTGATAGATGATATTCAATTTTTAGCGGGAAAAGAACAAACTCAAGAAGAGTTTTTCCATACATTCAATGCATTACACGAAGAAAGTAAACAAATTGTAATTTCCAGTGATCGGCCACCAAAAGAAATTCCAACTTTAGAAGATCGTCTTCGTTCTCGCTTTGAATGGGGACTCATTACGGATATTACGCCACCAGATTTAGAAACGCGGATTGCAATTTTGCGCAAAAAGGCAAAGGCTGAAGGACTTGATATACCAAATGAGGTCATGCTTTATATTGCAAATCAAATCGATTCAAATATTCGTGAACTAGAAGGTGCACTCATCCGAGTTGTAGCTTATTCATCTTTAATTAACAAAGATATTAATGCTGATTTAGCTGCCGAAGCACTTAAAGATATTATTCCAAATTCTAAACCAAAAATTATCTCCATTTATGATATTCAAAAAGCTGTCGGAGATGTTTATCAAGTAAAATTGGAAGATTTCAAGGCGAAAAAGCGAACGAAATCAGTTGCCTTTCCTCGCCAAATTGCAATGTATTTATCACGTGAACTGACAGACTCCTCCTTACCTAAAATAGGTGAGGAATTCGGTGGACGTGATCATACAACAGTTATCCATGCTCATGAAAAAATTTCTAAGCTACTTAAGACGGATACGCAATTACAAAAGCAAGTTGAAGAAATTAACGATATTTTAAAGTAGTAGCTGAATAGTGTGAATAACTTTCCTTGTTTTACGCACAGTCTATCCACATGTAGATAGACTGTTTTTACATCCTTCAACGGGGTTATCCACATATCCACAAGCCCTATTACTATTACTACTATTTTTTTATCTTTATTAATTAAATAAAATCTTATACTTACCGGAGGTTTTTCTTTATGCGTTTTACAATACAAAAAGACTATCTTGTAAGAAGTGTACAAGATGTAATGAAGGCTGTTTCTTCTCGTACAACAATTCCGATCCTTACGGGGATTAAAGTTGTCGCTACGGAAGAAGGAGTTACATTAACAGGAAGCGATGCTGATATTTCAATTGAATCTTTCATTCCAGTTGAAGAGAATGGAAAAGAAATCGTAGAAGTGAAACAATCAGGAAGTATTGTTTTACAGGCTAAATATTTTAGTGAAATTGTAAAGAAATTACCTAAAGAAACTGTAGAAATTTCTGTGGAAAATCATTTGATGACAAAAATAACTTCTGGAAAATCAGAGTTTAATTTAAATGGTTTAGATTCTGCAGAATATCCATTGTTACCACAAATTGAAGAACATCATGTTTTTAAGATTCCAACGGATTTACTTAAACATATGATTAGACAAACTGTATTTGCAGTTTCCACTTCTGAAACAAGACCAATCTTGACAGGTGTAAACTGGAAGGTATATAACAGCGAACTAACTGGCATTGCTACAGATAGTCACAGACTAGCTCTTCGAAAAGCAAAAATCGAAGGCATTGCAGATGAGTTCCAAGCAAATGTTGTTATTCCAGGAAAAAGTTTAAATGAATTAAGTAAAATTCTAGATGAGTCTGAAGAAATGGTAGATATCGTTATTACGGAGTATCAAGTATTATTCCGTACAAAACATTTATTATTCTTCTCAAGATTGTTAGAAGGAAATTACCCTGATACAACTCGCTTAATTCCAGCGGAGAGCAAAACAGATATTTTTGTAAATACAAAAGAATTTTTACAAGCAATTGATCGTGCATCTCTTTTAGCAAGAGATGGTCGTAATAATGTTGTAAAATTATCAACTTTAGAGCAGGCAATGCTAGAAATTTCCTCGAATTCACCAGAAATCGGAAAAGTAGTAGAAGAAGTTCAATGTGAAAAAGTAGATGGGGAAGAGTTAAAAATATCTTTTAGTGCAAAATATATGATGGATGCACTAAAAGCATTAGATAGTACTGAAATTAAGATTAGCTTTACTGGAGCAATGAGACCATTCTTAATTCGTACAGTAAATGATGAATCCATTATTCAATTAATTTTACCGGTTCGTACTTACTAAGTAAGAAATAAGGGTTGCTAGTTTTCAGATGCTAGTAGCCCTTATTTGATTTTTGGGTATTACTTTCCTAATGCTAGTTTATTTAGTACAATGAAAGAATGAACACTTTCAGAAAGTGAGCGATTTTATGAAACGTATTAAAATTTCAACAGAGTATATTACACTAGGGCAATTTTTAAAGTTAGCCGATGTAATTGATACAGGTGGCGCTGTAAAATGGTTTTTACAAGAATATGAAGTGTACGTGAATCAAGAACTTGAAAATAGAAGAGGTCGCAAACTATATGCGAACGATATTATTGAAATTCCAGGAAGCGGAAGTTTCCAAGTTCAGTCATAAAGGGGGAGCCCTTTGTTTATTTCAGAAATACAATTAAAAAACTATCGCAATTATGAAAAGTTAGAGCTTTCCTTTGAAGATAAGGTAAATGTAATTATCGGCGAGAATGCGCAAGGGAAAACGAATTTGATGGAAGCTATTTATGTTTTAGCGATGGCGAAATCTCATAGAACCTCTAATGATCGCGAGCTTATCCGTTGGGATGAAGATTTCGGTCAAATTAAAGGAAAGCTACAAAAGAGAAATAGTTCTTTGTCTTTGGAATTAAATATCTCGAAAAAAGGTAAAAAGGCAAAATTAAATCAACTTGAACAACAAAAATTGAGTCAATATATTGGCGTGATGAATGTTGTCATGTTTGCCCCAGAAGATTTAAATCTTGTAAAAGGAAGCCCTCAAGTAAGAAGACGCTTTTTAGATATGGAATTAGGCCAAATAGCTCCGGTCTATTTGTATGAACTGAGTCAATATCAAAAGGTGCTCACACAACGAAATCACTTGCTAAAAAAGATGCAAGGGAATAGTAAGAATGAGGAAACGATGTTGGATGTATTTACACTTCAACTTATTGAGCATGGTACAAAAATTTTGCAAAAACGCTTTGAATTTTTGCATTTACTACAAGAATGGGCAGCTCCAATTCATCGTGGTATAAGCCGTGGGTTAGAAGAATTAGAAATTGTCTATAAACCGAGTGTAGATGTATCAGAATCAATGGATTTGTCGAAAATAAAAGAAGTATACTATGAAAGTTTTCAATCCGTGAAACAACGTGAAATTTTCCGTGGTACGACTTTAATTGGTCCTCATCGTGATGATTTACAATTCTTCGTTAATAGTAAAAATGTTCAAGTCTTTGGTTCGCAAGGACAACAACGAACGACCGCACTGTCCCTAAAATTAGCTGAAATTGAATTGATTTACTCAGAAGTTAAAGAATATCCGATTCTTCTATTAGATGATGTATTATCAGAATTAGATGATTATCGTCAATCGCATCTGTTAAATACAATTCAAGGAAAAGTGCAAACATTTGTGACAACGACGAGTGTCGACGGAATTGAACACGAAACATTAAAAGAAGCGAAAACAATTCATGTAACGAACGGCACGGTAGATTGTGAAATAGATAGGGCGTAATCCCTGTTTAAATGGAAAAGTAGGTGATCTTTGTGTCAATGGAACAAAAGCAAATGCAAGAAAATTCATATGATGAAAGTCAAATACAGGTACTTGAAGGACTAGAAGCAGTTCGAAAACGCCCTGGTATGTATATTGGATCTACAAGCGGAAAAGGACTTCACCATCTTGTATGGGAAATCGTCGATAATAGTATTGATGAGGCACTTGCAGGGTACTGTGATGAAATTAACGTTAGTATCGAAGAAGATAATAGTATTCGTGTAACGGATAATGGACGTGGTATTCCAGTTGGTATACAAGAAAAAATGGGACGTCCTGCTGTAGAAGTTATTATGACCGTTCTTCATGCTGGTGGTAAGTTTGGCGGCGGCGGTTATAAAGTTTCTGGTGGTTTGCATGGTGTTGGGGCATCTGTAGTAAATGCCCTATCAACAGAACTAGAGGTATTTGTACATCGTGAAGGTAAAATCCATTATCAAAAATACGAAAGAGGTATTCCGGTTGCGGATTTAAAAGTCATTGGTGACACAGATCAAACAGGAACGATAACTCGATTTAAACCAGATCCAGAAATTTTTCAGGAAACAACAGTATATGAATTTGATACGCTCGCAACTCGTATGCGTGAATTAGCATTTTTAAATCGTAATATTAAATTAACAATTGAAGATAAACGTGAACATAAGCAAAAGAAAGAATTCCATTATGAAGGTGGAATTAAATCATACGTCGAGCATTTAAATCGCTCAAAACAACCAATCCATGAAGAACCTGTATATGTAGAAGGATCAAAAGATGGTATTCAAGTTGAGGTTTCCTTACAGTATAACGAAGGATATACAAATAATATTTACTCATTTACGAATAACATTCATACGTATGAAGGTGGAACACATGAAGTAGGGTTTAAAACAGCTTTAACTCGTGTGATTAACGATTATGGACGTAAAAATAGTATTTTAAAAGATGCAGACAGTAACTTAACGGGTGAGGATGTTCGTGAAGGTTTAACTGCAATTGTATCAATTAAACATCCAAACCCACAATTTGAAGGACAAACGAAGACGAAACTTGGGAATAGTGAAGCAAGAACGATTACAGAGTCTGTGTTTTCAGAGGCATTTGAAAAGTTCTTACTAGAAAACCCGAATGTTGCACGAAAAATCGTAGAAAAAGGTACGATGGCAGCACGTGCACGTGTTGCAGCGAAAAAAGCGCGTGAATTGACACGCCGCAAGAGCGCATTAGAAGTTTCAAGTTTACCTGGTAAATTAGCAGATTGCTCTTCGAAAGATCCAGCAATTAGTGAAATTTACATTGTAGAGGGTGACTCTGCCGGTGGATCAGCAAAACAAGGGCGTGATCGTCACTTCCAAGCGATTTTACCGCTAAAAGGTAAAATTATTAACGTTGAAAAAGCAAGATTGGATAAAATTTTATCTAACGATGAAGTGCGTACAATTATTACTGCAATTGGTACGAACATTGGCGGCGATTTTGATATCGAGAAAGCTCGTTATCATAAAGTTATTATTATGACGGATGCCGACGTAGATGGTGCGCATATTCGTACCCTATTATTAACGTTCTTCTATCGTTATATGCGTCAAATTATTGAACATGGTTATATCTATATTGCACAGCCACCGTTGTTTAAAATACAACAAGGTAAAAAAATTCAATATGCTTATAATGAAAAAGAGCTTGAAAAGATTTTAGCTGAATTACCAGCTCAACCTAAACCTGGTATCCAACGTTACAAAGGTTTAGGAGAAATGAACCCAACCCAGCTTTGGGAAACGACAATGGACCCAGAAGTGCGTTCATTACTTCAAGTTTCCCTTCAAGATGCAATTGAAGCAGATGAAACATTTGAAATTTTAATGGGGGATAAAGTAGAGCCACGTCGTAACTTTATCCAAGAAAATGCAAAATACGTGAAAAACCTTGATATTTAAATGAGTAATGACAGGAATCTGAGTATTCCTGTCTTCTACATATAAATCAATGTATGTGTAACGGAAATGTAAGAGGAGGTGCTCGTTGATGTCAGACAATCAACAACAAGCACGAATTCGAGAAATTAATATTAGTCATGAAATGCGTACCTCATTTTTAGATTACGCAATGAGTGTTATCGTATCTCGTGCATTACCAGATGTTCGTGATGGATTAAAACCTGTGCATCGTAGGGTTTTATATGCGATGAATGATTTAGGAATTACGGCTGATAAAGCGTATAAGAAATCAGCACGTATTGTTGGTGAAGTAATCGGTAAGTATCACCCTCATGGTGATTCAGCTGTTTATGAAACAATGGTACGTATGGCGCAAGATTTCAGTCAACGTTATATGCTTGTTGATGGGCATGGTAACTTTGGATCTGTCGATGGTGATTCAGCGGCAGCAATGCGTTATACAGAAGCAAGAATGTCTAAAATCTCTATGGAATTAATACGAGATATTTCAAAAAATACGATTGATTATCAAGATAACTACGATGGTTCTGAAAGAGAGCCGATTGTATTACCAGCGCGTTTTCCTAACTTACTAGTAAATGGTACGACAGGTATTGCAGTAGGTATGGCAACGAATATTCCGCCGCATCAACTTGGCGAAGTAATTGATGGCGTATTGGCATTAAGTCATAATCCCGATATTACTATTGCAGAATTAATGGAGTGCATTCCAGGACCAGATTTCCCAACGGCAGGTTTAATTTTAGGAAGAAGTGGTATTCGTAGAGCTTATGAAACAGGACGCGGTTCTATTATACTTCGTGCTAAAGTTGAAATTGAAGAGAAGTCAAATGGCAAACAATCTATTATCGTAACGGAACTACCTTATCAAGTAAATAAGGCGCGATTAATTGAAAAAATTGCAGAATTAGTTCGCGATAAGAAAATTGAAGGTATTACAGATTTACGTGATGAATCAGATCGAAATGGTATGCGTATTGTTATGGAAGTACGTCGTGATGCCAATGCTAATGTATTATTAAATAACCTATATAAACATACAGCACTTCAAACAAGTTTCGGTATTAACATGCTGTCTCTTGTAAATGGAGAGCCGCAAGTACTGAACTTAAAACAAAATTTATATCATTACTTGGAACATCAAAAGGTAGTAATTCGTAGACGTACAGCTTATGAACTAGAAAAAGCAGAAGCGCGTGCTCATATTTTAGAAGGATTACGAATTGCCTTAGACCA
>NZ_CP086328.1:5067500-5082500 GCF_020861345.1 Bacillus pacificus | reverse complement strand
GATAAGTAGGCAAATCCGCTTATCGTGAAGGCTGAGCTGTGATGGGGAAGCTCCTTATGGAGCGAAGTCTTTGATTCCCCGCTGCCAAGAAAAGCTTCTAGCGAGATAAAAGGTGCCTGTACCGCAAACCGACACAGGTAGGCGAGGAGAGAATCCTAAGGTGTGCGAGAGAACTCTGGTTAAGGAACTCGGCAAAATGACCCCGTAACTTCGGGAGAAGGGGTGCTTTCTTAACGGAAAGCCGCAGTGAATAGGCCCAAGCGACTGTTTAGCAAAAACACAGCTCTCTGCGAAGCCGTAAGGCGAAGTATAGGGGGTGACACCTGCCCGGTGCTGGAAGGTTAAGGAGAGGGGTTAGCGTAAGCGAAGCTCTGAACTGAAGCCCCAGTAAACGGCGGCCGTAACTATAACGGTCCTAAGGTAGCGAAATTCCTTGTCGGGTAAGTTCCGACCCGCACGAAAGGTGTAACGATTTGGGCACTGTCTCAACCAGAGACTCGGTGAAATTATAGTACCTGTGAAGATGCAGGTTACCCGCGACAGGACGGAAAGACCCCGTGGAGCTTTACTGTAGCCTGATATTGAATTTTGGTACAGTTTGTACAGGATAGGCGGGAGCCTTTGAAACCGGAGCGCTAGCTTCGGTGGAGGCGCTGGTGGGATACCGCCCTGACTGTATTGAAATTCTAACCTACGGGTCTTATCGACCCGGGAGACAGTGTCAGGTGGGCAGTTTGACTGGGGCGGTCGCCTCCTAAAGTGTAACGGAGGCGCCCAAAGGTTCCCTCAGAATGGTTGGAAATCATTCGTAGAGTGCAAAGGCATAAGGGAGCTTGACTGCGAGACCTACAAGTCGAGCAGGGACGAAAGTCGGGCTTAGTGATCCGGTGGTTCCGCATGGAAGGGCCATCGCTCAACGGATAAAAGCTACCCCGGGGATAACAGGCTTATCTCCCCCAAGAGTCCACATCGACGGGGAGGTTTGGCACCTCGATGTCGGCTCATCGCATCCTGGGGCTGTAGTCGGTCCCAAGGGTTGGGCTGTTCGCCCATTAAAGCGGTACGCGAGCTGGGTTCAGAACGTCGTGAGACAGTTCGGTCCCTATCCGTCGTGGGCGTAGGAAATTTGAGAGGAGCTGTCCTTAGTACGAGAGGACCGGGATGGACGCACCGCTGGTGTACCAGTTGTTCTGCCAAGGGCATAGCTGGGTAGCTATGTGCGGAAGGGATAAGTGCTGAAAGCATCTAAGCATGAAGCCCCCCTCAAGATGAGATTTCCCATAGCGTAAGCTAGTAAGATCCCTGAAAGATGATCAGGTTGATAGGTTCGAGGTGGAAGCATGGTGACATGTGGAGCTGACGAATACTAATAGATCGAGGACTTAACCATATAATATGTAGCAAATGTTATCTAGTTTTGAAGGAATATGCCTTCATAGTTTGGTGATGATGGCAGAGAGGTCACACCCGTTCCCATACCGAACACGGAAGTTAAGCTCTCTAGCGCCGATGGTAGTTGGGACCTTGTCCCTGTGAGAGTAGGACGTCGCCAAGCAAATAAAAACACAAGTCTTTTGACTTGTGTTTTTTTTATTTCCCATGAAATAGGTTCGGTTCTGCTAGTAAAAATTTCGAAATATAGTAAGGAATTTTTTGAGCAGAAATAGTAAGAAATTGATAAATAAATGGGTAATCTTCAGAGCCATAGCTTCCAAGTAAATCATACCACCAATCTGTTTCGTATCTAGAAATCATACTTAAATTGTAGAGCAATAAATAATGAACGAGAAGTTCAGGTAATACGGGTGTAGGATTTCTAGGATCAGTTGTGAGTGGTAAGTAATAAGTATCAGCGAGATATTCGTAATATAAAGGCGTACTATATATAGGATTCCACGATTGGATAGGAGCCGTAAAAAGTAAATTGGATACGCTCGTTTTCCCGGGGACATGTTGCACGGATAAGTGCTTACAAATTGATTCAATATAACGTGAAAATCTTTCTGAAGTCATATGAAGTCGATCTAGTATATTGACTGAAAAGGAAAGTTCATTTGCATTTGTTGAATTAATTTTATATAAAGTGGAACCTCGCTGACTATAGCGAAATAAGCTTTGTAATTCAGGAATATTCCCCATTAAATCCAACATGTTAAACTTCTCTGATTCTAAGTGTTTCATGTGAAACAGTTGTTCTGCAACATGAGTAAATAGTCCATTTTTTTGTACCTTTACCTCATCTTCTAAAAATTGATATCCCTGTTTTTTCCGCTTACGAGTCGTAACGCCATGAGCTAAAACAGTAGTGGATTCAGGATAGTTTGGATCAATAGTTAATAAGCATGCTTTAAAAAGTTGGCTCATTCCATAAAACAATAACATTGGTTGAATCGAAAAGGGAGCTACCTTATATAATTCGTAATAATTTTTCCCGTGTTCTAAATAATAAATAAAAGGATAACAATTTTCGAAACTTTTTTTTTCGGCATTTTGTATCGAGGATTTTTCATAACAACGGGCAAGATAACGTTGTACATTTTGAGATGAAAAGAAGAAACTTAGTTGCTGCCAAGTACAATGTGTTTGATGCATATATTACGCTCCTTTTATTGTCTAAAAATTCTAACATATATATACGTCCTTGACAGTATTTTAACCAATTGATAAGCTACTAATAATAATTTCTGGTATCATGGGGGGAACAATTATGTGGGAATCTAAATTTGTTAAAGAAGGTTTGACTTTTGATGACGTATTACTTGTACCAGCAAAGTCAGATGTACTACCAAGAGAAGTAAGTGTTAAAACAGTTTTATCTGAAAGCTTACAGTTAAACATCCCGTTAATTAGTGCAGGAATGGATACAGTAACAGAAGCGGATATGGCTATTGCAATGGCTCGTCAAGGCGGTTTAGGGATTATTCATAAAAATATGTCTATTGAACAACAAGCCGAGCAGGTTGATAAAGTAAAACGTTCTGAAAGTGGTGTTATTTCAGATCCTTTCTTTTTAACTCCAGAACATCAAGTGTATGATGCAGAGCACCTTATGGGGAAATATCGTATCTCAGGTGTACCGGTTGTAAATAATTTAGACGAGCGAAAATTAGTTGGTATTATTACAAACCGTGATATGCGTTTTATCCAAGACTACTCAATCAAAATTTCCGACGTAATGACAAAAGAACAGCTAATTACAGCTCCAGTTGGTACAACGCTAGATGAGGCTGAAAAGATCCTACAAAAGTATAAAATTGAAAAACTCCCTCTTGTTGATAACAACGGTGTATTACAAGGGCTTATTACAATAAAAGATATTGAAAAAGTAATTGAATTCCCGAATTCTGCGAAGGATAAGCAAGGGCGCTTATTAGTTGGAGCAGCAGTTGGTGTAACGGCTGATGCTATGACTCGCATTGACGCATTAGTAAAAGCTAGCGTAGATGCAATCGTACTTGATACAGCTCATGGACATTCTCAAGGCGTTATTGATAAAGTAAAAGAAGTTCGTGCAAAGTATCCATCATTAAATATTATCGCTGGAAATGTTGCTACTGCTGAAGCAACAAGAGCATTAATTGAAGCAGGTGCAAACGTAGTTAAAGTTGGTATTGGACCAGGCTCTATCTGTACAACACGTGTTGTAGCTGGGGTTGGTGTACCACAATTAACAGCGGTTTATGATTGTGCAACAGAAGCTCGTAAACACGGTATCCCAGTTATCGCTGACGGTGGTATTAAGTACTCTGGTGATATGGTTAAAGCTTTAGCAGCAGGAGCACATGTTGTTATGCTAGGTAGTATGTTTGCTGGTGTTGCTGAAAGTCCTGGTGAAACTGAAATTTATCAAGGTCGCCAATTTAAAGTATATCGTGGTATGGGTTCTGTCGGAGCGATGGAAAAAGGAAGTAAAGATCGTTATTTCCAAGAAGGAAATAAAAAACTTGTTCCAGAAGGTATTGAAGGACGAGTACCATATAAAGGACCTTTAGCAGATACGGTTCATCAATTAGTTGGTGGATTACGCGCAGGTATGGGATATTGCGGAGCACAAGATTTAGAATTCTTACGTGAGAATGCACAATTTGTTCGTATGTCAGGTGCTGGTTTACTTGAAAGTCATCCTCATCATGTACAAATTACAAAAGAGGCTCCAAACTACTCATTATAATGTCTTATATATAAATAGACGGAGATTTTATATCTCTGTCTATTTTTTTTTGATTATGTTAGAATAACGGTTATGTGAGTACATAGATATTGGGGGTAGCAAAAGTGAAAGGTATGTTTTGCAAAAGATTCATTGCACTAGTAACAATGTTTACACTAGCTTGTAGTATGTTGTTACCATATAGCAATGCATCAGCTGAAACAGGAGCTGCTTTAAATATTGAAGCAGGTGCGGCAATTTTAGTTGAAGCGAATTCTGGAAAAATTTTATATCAAAAGAATGCAGATGAATTATTATCCATTGCTAGTATGACGAAGATGATGAGTGAGTATTTAGTTCACGAAGCAGTAGATAAAGGAAAGCTTAAGTGGGATCAGAAAATTAAGGTTTCTGAATATGCGTATAAAGTTTCGCAGGATGCTTCATTATCAAATGTGGCATTAGAAAATGGTGGCTCTTATACAGTAAAAGAGTTATACGAGGCAATGGCAATCTTCTCTGCAAATGGTGCAACGATTGCATTAGCAGAAGCAATTGCAGGTAAAGAAGTAGATTTCGTAAAAATGATGAATGATAAATCGAAAGAACTAGGGTTGAAAAATTATAAATTTGTCAATTCTACAGGTTTAACGAATAAAGATTTAAAGGGAATGCATCCAGAAGGAACAACAGCGGATGAAGAAAATAAAATGTCTGCAAAGGATGTTGCAACTTTAGCACAACATTTAATTAAAGATTATCCAAAAGTGTTAGATACAGCAAAAATCCCGAAAAAAGAATTCCGTCCAGAAAAAGAGAAGTTTGCAATGTCGAACTGGAACTGGATGTTAAAGGGCTTAGTTAAAGAATATGATGGCGTAGATGGCCTAAAAACAGGCTCAACTCCAGAAGCGGGAGATTGCTTCACTGGTACGGTTGAAAGAAACGGTATGCGTTTTATTTCTGTAGTGATTAAAACAAGTTCTCATACAGCACGTTTTGATGAAACAAAGAAGCTATATGATTATGGATTTGCTAACTTTGAAATGAAACAAATGTATAAAAAAGGTTCTTCAGTAAAAGGACAAGAAACAGTACGAGTAGAAAATGCGAAAGACAAAGATGTAGCAGTTCAAACGAAACAAGCCATTTCACTTCCAGTACCAAAAGGAAGTAAAGATGTTTATAAAACAGAATTAAAAGAATCGAGTAAGGGACAAGAGGCACCTATTAAAAAGGGAACTGCGCTTGGTCAAATGGTAATTACGCCAAAAGATACAAACGATCCTGGATTTTTAACTGGTAAGTCATTGCAAGTGGATCTTGTAACAACAGCTGAAGTAGAAGAAGCAAACTGGTTTACTCGTGCTATGCGCGGAATTGGTTCTTTCTTTAGTGGTATATGGAATAGTGCTGTTGATACAGTAAAAGGTTGGTTTTAAAAGCTCCTCATTGTAGGGGCTTTTTCTTATTCCTATTTTTCATACCGACTTTATGAAAAAGTAGTAGACAAGCATCTGATAGTTAGTGGTAGAATGTAAGAGTATTCTTAATTTTCGCCTTTAACGGGGAAAAGCAATTCACCTAGGGGGGTTTTTGTAACATGACAAACGTAACAGGGACAGAACGTGTAAAACGTGGAATGGCAGAAATGCAAAAAGGCGGCGTTATTATGGACGTAATTAACGCTGAACAAGCAAAAATTGCAGAAGAGGCAGGCGCAGTTGCCGTTATGGCATTAGAGCGTGTACCAGCAGATATTCGTGCAGCGGGTGGCGTTTCTCGTATGGCAGACCCAACAATCGTTGAAGAAGTTATGGGTGCTGTGTCAATTCCGGTTATGGCAAAATGCCGTATCGGTCACCTTGTAGAAGCGCGTGTATTAGAATCATTAGGGGTAGACTATATCGATGAGAGTGAAGTATTAACTCCTGCCGATGAAGTATACCATTTAAATAAACGTGATTACACAGTTCCATTTGTATGTGGTTGCCGTGATATCGGAGAAGCTGCACGTCGTATTGCAGAAGGTGCATCTATGCTTCGTACAAAAGGTGAACCAGGAACAGGAAACATTGTAGAGGCAGTGCGTCATATGCGTCAAGTCAATGCAGAAATCCGTCAAGTTGCAAGTCTACGTGAAGATGAGTTAATGACATATGCAAAAAATACTGGTGCTCCTTATGAAGTACTACTTGAAATTAAACGCCTTGGTCGTTTGCCGGTTGTAAACTTTGCAGCAGGTGGTGTAGCAACACCAGCAGATGCAGCATTAATGATGCAACTTGGTGCGGATGGTGTATTTGTTGGATCTGGTATCTTTAAATCAGAGAATCCAGCGAAATTTGCACGTGCAATCGTTGAAGCGACAACTCATTATGAGGATTACGAGTTAATTGCAAGCCTTTCTAAAGGATTAGGTAATGCGATGAAAGGTATCGAAATTTCAACGTTACTACCAGAGCAACGCATGCAAGAGCGTGGATGGTAATTGAAGGAGAACTTTAAAATGGTGAAAATCGGTGTACTAGGTCTTCAAGGTGCAGTTCGTGAACATGTAAAATCAGTTGAAGCAAGTGGTGCAGAAGCTGTTGTTGTAAAGCGTATAGAACAACTTGAAGAGATTGATGGTCTTATTTTACCAGGCGGTGAAAGCACAACTATGCGCCGTCTTATTGATAAGTATGTTTTCATGGAACCACTTCGTACATTTGCGAAGTCTGGTAAACCAATGTTTGGTACATGTGCAGGAATGATTCTTCTTGCAAAAACACTTATTGGCTATGACGAAGCACATATTGGTGCTATGGATATTACAGTTGAGCGCAATGCGTTTGGACGTCAAAAAGATAGCTTTGAAGCTGCACTTTCTATTAAAGGTGTGGGAGAAGATTTTGTTGGCGTATTTATTCGTGCCCCGTATGTTGTAAATGTAGCGGATAATGTTGAGGTACTTTCTACACATGGTGATCGAATGGTAGCGGTAAGGCAAGGGCCGTTTTTAGCTGCTTCTTTCCATCCGGAATTAACGGATGATCATCGTGTAACAGCATACTTTGTAGAAATGGTAAAAGAAGCGAAAATGAAAAAAGTTGTATAAGTAACTTGCAACTTGTATAAGATTATAGTAAATTGATGGTAACAATTTTATAAAATAAGCGTGTTGATAGGAAATAGTAACAAATGTCGTTTCTTATAGAGAGTCGATGGTTGGTGGAAATCGATAGAAACAGTTTGTGAATCCATCCTGGAATGGAATGTGGAATATCTTTATGATTAGTAAACATTCCCGGTGAAGAGCCGTTATTTCTACTTGAGAGGAAAGCGGTAATGCTTTCAACTAGGGTGGCAACGCGGGTTAACTCCCGTCCCTTTATATAGGGACGGGAGTTTTTTGTGTTTTATAAAATAAAAGGAGGAGTATATAATGCTTGATATTAAATTTTTACGTACAAATTTTGAAGAAGTAAAAGCTAAGTTACAGCATAGAGGCGAAGATTTAACTGATTTTGGTCGCTTTGAAGAATTAGATACGAGAAGAAGAGAACTACTTGTTCAAACAGAGGAACTAAAAAGTAAACGTAACGAAGTATCTCAACAAATCTCTGTATTGAAGCGCGAAAAGAAAGATGCAGAAGCTCTAATTTTAGAAATGCGTGAAGTTGGAGAAAAAGTAAAAGATCTTGATAACGAACTTCGTACAGTTGAAGAAGATCTAGAAAGATTGATGCTATCTATTCCAAATATTCCTCACGAATCTGCTCCAGTTGGTGAAACAGAGGATGATAATGTAGTAGCCCGCACTTGGGGAGAAGTGAAGGAATTTGCTTTTGAACCAAAACCACATTGGGATCTTGCTACAGATTTAGGAATTCTAGATTTTGAACGTGCTGGAAAAGTAACAGGAAGCCGCTTCGTATTCTACAAAGGTGCTGGCGCAAGATTAGAGCGTGCTTTAATTAGCTTTATGCTGGATCTTCATACTGATGAGCATGGATATGAAGAAGTATTACCTCCGTATATGGTAAACCGTGCAAGCATGACAGGGACAGGACAACTTCCGAAGTTTGAAGAAGATGCATTCCGTATTGAAAGTGAAGACTACTTCTTAATTCCAACAGCTGAAGTACCTGTAACAAATATGCACCGTGATGAGATCTTAAATAAAGAACAATTGCCTATAAGATATGCTGCATTTAGCTCTTGTTTCCGTTCTGAAGCAGGTTCAGCTGGCCGTGATACACGTGGTTTAATTCGTCAGCACCAGTTCAATAAAGTAGAGCTTGTGAAGTTTGTAAAACCAGAAGATTCTTATGAAGAGTTAGAAAAACTAACAAATGATGCAGAACGCGTGTTACAATTATTAGAGTTGCCATATCGCGTTATGAGCATGTGCACAGGCGATTTAGGATTTACGGCAGCGAAGAAATACGATATTGAAGTATGGATTCCAAGCTATGGCACATATCGTGAAATCTCTTCTTGTAGTAATTTCGAGGCTTTCCAAGCGAGACGTGCAAATATCCGTTTCCGTCGTGAGCCAAACGGCAAACCAGAACATGTTCATACATTAAATGGATCTGGTCTTGCAATTGGACGTACGGTGGCAGCTATTTTAGAGAACTACCAACAAGAAGATGGTACAATTATAATTCCAGAAGTTCTTCGCCCTTATATGGGAGGAAAAACAGTTATTAAGTAAATTTATAAACATTCATCGGTATGAGTGATTGGTAATTATGAGCGTTGTCAGTACTATAATATAGGAGAGGAAAAGTAAAATTTTCCTTTCCTCATAATTTATTTTAGTAGGGTTGACTAACTGTTTTTCTTTTGATATTATATTTGATGTCAATATGGAGGTATACCCAAGTCTGGCTGAAGGGATCGGTCTTGAAAACCGACAGGCGGCGAGAGTCGCGCGGGGGTTCGAATCCCTCTACCTCCTCCAGATATAATTGACAACAGCGCATATAAGTGGAGATTGGAGAACTCGTTACCACACGTAACGAGTTTTTATTTTAAAACCAATCATAAAGTATGGTGTAAGGCGATTTTGTCCTTATTACACACTCATATTCCGATGATTATCTTCATAGATATGAAAGGAGTCAACATGGATCTTATTATACAAACGTTTCCTTTAGATGGAAAAACTTTATATTATGTACAATGTCCTGTCTGTAAGAACAATAGAATTTTAAACAGTGGTGCAAATGTATCACGCATTATTAGCGATGATACATTCCGTAAACTTTGTGGTTGCACTTGTGATGTAAAGCAAACTGCAACAAAAGTAGAGGCACCAAAAAAAGTTAAAAAAGAAGCTGTAAAGAAAGAAGCAGCTCCAAAACGTACAGGTAAAGTATTAACAGCAGTAATTAACGGGAAAGAAATGACTGTTAAAGAGATTGCTGAGGCGTACGATATTAGTACAAGTACTGTTCGTCAGCGCATTAACGCTGGAAAACCTGAGAGTGAAATTATTGCTCCAACAAAGAAAAAGTAATTTAATAGAAAAACCCGTGCATATGCACGGGTTTTTTATTTTACAAGTTTACGTGTTTGTTTTAAAAAATGACCGATTTTTTTTATGATTGGTTCAATGGAATCGCCATCTTTTAAAATATCGTATTCATTAATGTTTAATCGTAAAACAGGGCATGAATTAAAGTTGTTAATCCAGTTTTCATAACGCCCATGCATCTCTTTCCAATACTCGATTGGTGTTTGCTGTTCCATCGGACGTCCACGTTCTTGGATACGATCAACGATATCATCGAAAGAACCTTCTAAGTAAATTAATAAATCTGGATGTGGGAAGTAAGGAGTCATGACCATAGCGTCAAATAAACCTTTATATGTTTCATAATCGGTTTCCGTCATTGTACCTTTTTCGTGATGCATTTTTGCAAAAATGCCAGTGTCTTCATAGATAGAGCGATCTTGAACAAAACCGCCACCGTATTCAAAAATTCTTTTTTGTTCTTTAAATCGTTCTGCTAAAAAATACACTTGTAAGTGAAAGCTCCAGCGTGTGAAATCAGCATAGAACTTGTCCAAATACGGATTAGAATCTACCTTTTCAAATGATGTGCGATACCCTAAAGCGTTAGCCAATGCAGTTGTCATAGTGGATTTACCGACACCTACTGTTCCAGCGATAGTGATTACTGCGTCATTTGGTATATCATATTTTTGCCTTAAATTCATTATTATTTCGACTCCTTTAAGAGAGTATTTTGAAGGGCAGATAGGATGACGTTTAAATCATCAGGATTTTTTACAAAATCCATATCGTCTCCGTTAAATTTCAATACTGGGATATCTGGATGGTCCTTTTTAAAAGCATCCATTGCTGTTTCGTAATCTTTTGTGAGCTGTAGTAAGTAATTTGGATCCATATTTTTTTCGAATTCTCTTCCGCGCATTGCGATTCGCTTTTGTAATGTTTCTAAGCTAGCTGTTAAATAAACGATAACGTTTGGAACTGGCATATCTTGTGTAAGAATACGATAGATTTGCATGTACTTGTCATATTGAGAATCTTTCAATGTACGGGATGCAAAAATTACATTTTTGAATATATGATAATCCGCTACTACTGGCTTCCTTTGATTCAAATACTTTATGTTAATATCTTCTAATTGTTTGTATCTATTACAAAGAAAGAACATCTCTGTTTGAAAACTCCATTCGTCGATGTCTTCATAGAACTTTCCTAAAAAGGGATTTTCATCAACAATCTCTTTCAGTAAGTGGAGTTGCATGTGAGTTGAAATTTCCTTCGCAAGTGAAGTTTTTCCAACACCAATTGGTCCTTCAACCGTGATAAATGGTACTCCGGTCACGCTGTTTCCTCCTTTCAATCAGTGATTTACCGTGACTACTAAAAACACAAAACAGAATTATTGTAGCACAAGAGGGAAGCGAGCGGGTTAATTTGATATAAAAAGTTGGAAAATAGATATATGTATTAATCAAATTTTATTTGAAACGACGGTACTATATTTGCTTTTAATGTGGTTTCCATTATTTTTAAAGCATGCAGGTTATCCTGATCATCATTAGAGGCAATACAGTCCTGTGGTATATACAATGTATAATTCCTCATATGAGCATCGTTAGCTGTAAAGAGGATACATATATTCCCGGCGACACCTGTTAATATTAGATTTTCTATTTTTAAATAGCCTAATAAAGAATTTAAAGGTGTTTCATAAAAAGCAGAGTAATGTGGTTTAATAAAAATGTAATCATCAGCATTTGGAGCGATCTTATGAATGATATTTTCACTATACTCATTTGTACAATGAGTAATCAATTGGTCAATATCAGATCTCCAAAGTTGATAATGGTCATTAATATAAATGATGGGACAACCGAAGGATTTCATTGTCTTCTTTAATTGTAAAATAGGAGTGGTTATAATTTCGCATTTTTTGGCTAGGATAGGCCCGTGTGAAAATTGAAAGTCATTAATCATATCGATAATGAGTAAGGCAGTATTCTTCATATGTAATCCCCTCTCTTTTTTCTTAGGGTGGATTGAATTTGTAAAAGTTATCCCATGTGTAGTAAATGGAAATAAGTGTACTTTATTTGTAATGAAAGGACTATGTTATGGAACGTGATCAAGATATTTATTTTATGCAGTTAGCAATAGAAGAGGCTAAAAAAGCAGAGGCAATACAAGAAGTACCGATTGGTGCAGTTATAGTATTAAATGGTGAAGTAATTAGTGTTGCTCATAATTTAAGGGAGACTGAGCAAAGATCAATAGCTCACGCTGAGTTGTTAGCTATTGATGAGGCATGCAAAAAATTAGGGACATGGCGTTTAGAAGATGCGACGTTATATGTAACATTAGAGCCTTGTCCGATGTGTGCGGGTGGAATTGTTTTATCACGAGTAAAGCGAGTTGTATATGGTGCGAGTGATCCGAAAGGTGGATGTGCAGGGACATTGATGAATCTGTTAACGGATGAACGCTTTAATCATCAATGTGAAGTAGTGGCTGGTGTATTAGAAGAAGAGTGCGGTACGCTATTAACGAACTTTTTTAGAGCGCTTCGTAAAAAAAGAAAAGCGATTAAGAAATTAGAGAAAAGTAAAGAGAATTAACGTATTTGCATTTTATAAAAAAACAAGTTATACTGATAGTGCCTTTAATGAAGGCAACCGAATATTGGTTTTAACTTTGCCGTGCTAAGCGGGGAGGTAGCGGTGCCCTATACTCGCAATCCGCTCTAGCGAGGCCGAATCCCTTCTCGAGGTTATGTTGCTGTAAGGTCTGCCTTAAGTAAGTGGTGTTGACGTTTGGGTCCTGCGCAACGGGACCCCGTGAACCTTGTCAGGTCCGGAAGGAAGCAGCAATAAGCGGGTCTTCTCGTGTGCCGCAGGAGTGCCTGAACCGAGCTAACTGCTTAAGTAACGCTTATGGTACGTAATCGACAGAAGGTGCACGGCAGTTATATATGTATACAAAACTCACCTTAATACTAAGGTGGGTTTTTTGTATAGAAAATAACTTTTGGAATCTATAAACAGAATGGGTTATAATAAATGAGATAATAACCTTTGAGGGAGGCCGTATTTTCGTGTCATACCAAGCGTTATACCGAACATGGAGACCGCAAAAGTTTGAAGATGTAGTCGGTCAAAAGCACGTGACAAAAACGTTGCAAAATGCCCTTCTTCAAGAGAAAGTTTCACATGCTTATTTATTTTCTGGGCCGAGGGGAACAGGAAAAACGACAATTGCAAAAGTGTTTGCAAAAGCAATTAACTGTGAACATGCTCCGGTAGCTGAACCTTGTAATGAATGTCCTTCTTGTTTGGGGATTACACAAGGATCTATTTCAGATGTATTAGAAATTGATGCGGCTTCAAATAACGGTGTAGATGAAATTCGAGATATTAGAGATAAAGTAAAATATGCTCCAAGTGCTGTAGAATATAAAGTATACATTATTGATGAAGTTCACATGCTTTCCATGGGTGCCTTCAATGCGCTTTTAAAAACGTTAGAAGAGCCGCCAGGACATGTTATCTTTATTTTAGCGACAACGGAACCGCATAAGATACCGCCTACAATTATTTCGCGTTGCCAACGTTTCGAATTTCGAAAGATATCAGTAAATGATATTGTTGAGAGATTATCGACAGTTGTGAACAATGAAGGTACGCAAGTAGAAGATGAGGCATTACAAATTGTTGCACGTGCCGCTGAAGGTGGTATGCGTGATGCGCTCAGTCTTATTGATCAGGCAATATCTTATAGTGATGAGACCGTTACGACAGAAGATGTATTAGCTGTAACAGGGTCTGTTTCTCAGCAATACTTAGGCAACTTAGTAGAATGTATACGTGAAAATGATGTATCAAGAGCATTACGTATCATAGATGAGATGATGGGTAAAGGGAAAGATCCAGTTCGCTTTATGGAAGATTTCATTTACTATTATCGTGATATGCTTTTATATCAAACTTCACCACAATTGGAACATATGTTGGAACGAGTAATGGTAGATGAGCAATTCCGGACGTTAAGTGAAGAAATGCAACCGGAAGTAATCTATGAGATCATTCATACTCTTAGTAAAGCACAACAGGAAATGAAGTGGACAAATCATCCGCGAATTTTCTTAGAAGTTGTTATGGTACAACTGTGTCAACAGTTTATGATGCAAGCAAATGGTGCAGATCGTTTACAAGCAATTATGAACAGGATGCAGCAATTGGAGAAAGAGTTAGAACAAGTCAAAAAGAATGGTGTGCCGGCCGGTGTGCAGCAGGAAGTCAGAGAGACGCGTGCAGCACCAAAGCCAGTACGGACAGGGAGTATGAAGATACCTGTCGGACGCGTAAATGAAGTATTAAAGCAAGCGAAGCGTCAAGATTTAGAACAATTAAAAGCTGTATGGGGAGAGTTGTTAGGAAGACTCAAAGCATACAACAAAGTAGCGTTTGCTGTTTTGTTAGAAAATAGCGAACCGGTAGCGGCTTCAGATGATACTTACGTTTTAGCGTTCCGATATGAGATTCACTGTAAAATGGCAAGCGAAAATCGAGAGGCTATGGATACAGTGGAACAAACTTTATTTGAATTGCTAAGTAAAAGATTAAATATGATTGCCATTCCAAAAAGTGAATGGGGTAAAATCCGTGAAGATTTTTTACAGCGTGAAGGTGGAAGTTCTGAAGAAAGCCCAGAGAAAAAAGAAGATCCTCTTATAGAAGAGGCTGTAAAATTAGTAGGGCAAGAACTCATTGAAATAAAAGAGTAATAATAATTAGGAGGAATTAATTATGATGCGTGGCGGAATGGGAAATATGAATAACATGATGAAACAAATGCAAAAGATGCAAAAGGAAATGGCAAAGGCGCAAGAAGAACTTGGCGAAAAAACAGTTGAAGGTACAGCTGGCGGCGGTATGATCACAGTTATTGCAAATGGTCATAAGCAAATTCTTGAAGTAAAAGTGAAAGAAGAAGTTGTAGATCCAGAAGATATCGAAATGTTACAAGACTTAGTGTTAGCTGCAACAAACGATGCACTTAAAAAAGCTGATGAACTTTCAAACTCTACAATGGGTAAATTTACAAAAGGCTTAAACTTACCGGGTGGAATGTTCTAGGAGGATATTGATATATGCATTATCCAGAACCAATATCAAAACTAATTGATAGTTTTATGAAATTGCCAGGAATCGGACCGAAAACAGCGGTTCGATTGGCGTTTTTCGTATTAGATATGAAAGAAGATGATGTGTTAGGTTTTGCAAAAGCACTTGTAAATGCGAAGCGAGACTTAGCATATTGTTCTGTATGCGGGCATATTACTGAC
>NZ_CP086328.1:5012500-5062500 GCF_020861345.1 Bacillus pacificus | reverse complement strand
CTTTCTTAACGGAAAGCCGCAGTGAATAGGCCCAAGCGACTGTTTAGCAAAAACACAGCTCTCTGCGAAGCCGTAAGGCGAAGTATAGGGGGTGACACCTGCCCGGTGCTGGAAGGTTAAGGAGAGGGGTTAGCGTAAGCGAAGCTCTGAACTGAAGCCCCAGTAAACGGCGGCCGTAACTATAACGGTCCTAAGGTAGCGAAATTCCTTGTCGGGTAAGTTCCGACCCGCACGAAAGGTGTAACGATTTGGGCACTGTCTCAACCAGAGACTCGGTGAAATTATAGTACCTGTGAAGATGCAGGTTACCCGCGACAGGACGGAAAGACCCCGTGGAGCTTTACTGTAGCCTGATATTGAATTTTGGTACAGTTTGTACAGGATAGGCGGGAGCCTTTGAAACCGGAGCGCTAGCTTCGGTGGAGGCGCTGGTGGGATACCGCCCTGACTGTATTGAAATTCTAACCTACGGGTCTTATCGACCCGGGAGACAGTGTCAGGTGGGCAGTTTGACTGGGGCGGTCGCCTCCTAAAGTGTAACGGAGGCGCCCAAAGGTTCCCTCAGAATGGTTGGAAATCATTCGTAGAGTGCAAAGGCATAAGGGAGCTTGACTGCGAGACCTACAAGTCGAGCAGGGACGAAAGTCGGGCTTAGTGATCCGGTGGTTCCGCATGGAAGGGCCATCGCTCAACGGATAAAAGCTACCCCGGGGATAACAGGCTTATCTCCCCCAAGAGTCCACATCGACGGGGAGGTTTGGCACCTCGATGTCGGCTCATCGCATCCTGGGGCTGTAGTCGGTCCCAAGGGTTGGGCTGTTCGCCCATTAAAGCGGTACGCGAGCTGGGTTCAGAACGTCGTGAGACAGTTCGGTCCCTATCCGTCGTGGGCGTAGGAAATTTGAGAGGAGCTGTCCTTAGTACGAGAGGACCGGGATGGACGCACCGCTGGTGTACCAGTTGTTCTGCCAAGGGCATAGCTGGGTAGCTATGTGCGGAAGGGATAAGTGCTGAAAGCATCTAAGCATGAAGCCCCCCTCAAGATGAGATTTCCCATAGCGTAAGCTAGTAAGATCCCTGAAAGATGATCAGGTTGATAGGTTCGAGGTGGAAGCATGGTGACATGTGGAGCTGACGAATACTAATAGATCGAGGACTTAACCATATAATATGTAGCAAATGTTATCTAGTTTTGAAGGAATATGCCTTCATAGTTTGGTGATGATGGCAGAGAGGTCACACCCGTTCCCATACCGAACACGGAAGTTAAGCTCTCTAGCGCCGATGGTAGTTGGGACCTTGTCCCTGTGAGAGTAGGACGTCGCCAAGCAACTAAAAACACAAGTCTTTTGACTTGTGTTTTTTTGTGTTTTCAAACAGTATGCAAAAAGAAGTAATGGTAATACAAACACGTTGCCCAAGGATGAATCATATTATATAAGAAATCGATGTATATTTTTCTGTAAATTGTTAAGGAATAGAAGTATAAAATATGTCCATTTAAATAGGGAGGAAAAGATATGAAATCACAAAACGAAGTTTGTATTGTTTGTGAGACAGAAAGAAAAGAAGGGATATATGTTTATAATAATTTAATATGTTATGAATGTGAAAAGGACATGGTGAATACAGAAACAAATGATCCGAAGTATATATATTATTTAAAACAGCTTCGGAAATTAGAAGTATCATATTTTTAAATAGGCATATGCCTATTATTTTTTTTGTTCTGTATAATAGATAAAGAATGAAATAATAAGGAAGAGATATAGATGAATCAAAATCGCATACCTTTATATGAAGCATTAATAGAGTTTAAAGAAAGAAGGCCGTTATCTTTTCATGTTCCAGGTCATAAAAATGGTTTAAACTTCCCTCAAGGGGCAGTAGAGGGGTTTAAAGATATACTATCTATCGATGTAACTGAGTTATCAGGGTTAGATGATTTACATAGTCCGTTTGAATGTATAGATGAGGCACAACAATTATTAGCTGATGTATATGAAGTGGAAAAAAGTTATTTTTTAATTAATGGTTCAACAGTCGGGAACTTAGCAATGATTTTGTCTTGCTGTAGGGAACATGATATTGTTCTTGTACAAAGAAATTGTCATAAATCAATTATTAATGGTTTAAAATTAGCAGGAGCAAATCCAATTTTTTTAGATCCATGGATTGATGAAGCTTATAACGTACCCGTGGGAATTCATGATGAGATTATTAAGGAAGCAATTGAAAAATATCCAAATGCGAAAGCACTTATTTTAACACATCCTAATTATTATGGTATGGGGATGGATTTAGAGGCAAGCATTGCTTATGCACATGCACATAAAATTCCTGTGTTAGTAGATGAAGCGCATGGAGCTCATTTTTGTTTAGGCGGGGCATTTCCAAAGTCAGCTTTAGCATATGGTGCAGATATTGTAGTTCATTCCGCACATAAAACATTACCTGCGATGACGATGGGATCCTATTTACATATAAATAGCCGCTTAGTGAAAGAAGAAAGAGTTTCTACTTATTTAAGTATGCTACAATCTAGTAGTCCATCGTATCCAATTATGGCTTCTCTTGATATTGCACGCTTTACGATAGCGCGTATAAAAGAAAAGGGACATGATGAAATTGTCGAGTTTTTACGGGAATTTAAAGAAGAATTGTCTTCTATCCCACAAATAGCTATTTTACAATATCCATTACAAGACGAGCTAAAAGTTACCGTACAGACACGTTGTCAGTTATCAGGATACGAATTACAATCTGTATTAGAAAAGGTTGGTATATATACCGAAATGGCAGATCCATATAATGTCTTATTTATTTTGCCTTTGCAAGTAAATAAGACGTATATGAAGGCTATAGAGATGATCCGGGCGGCATTGCAATCTTATGAGGTGAAAGACAAGACAGAATCTATTCGTTATACTTATAAAGGAGAAATTTCTCCTTTACCGTATACATATAAACAACTGGAAGGATATGAAACAAAAGTAGTATCTGTAGAAGAAGCAGTTGGGATGATAGCGGCGGAAATGGTAATTCCATATCCACCTGGTATTCCATTGATTATGTATGGGGAAAGAATTACTTCAGAACATAAAGAGCAAATTATGCATTTAGAGAGAGCAGGCGCCCGTTTTCAAGGTAGCACGAAATATATGAAAGTGTATGATATAGAAAGTAGGTTTTAGGATGAAGGGATTATTTGTAACAATTGAGGGGCCAGAAGGTTCGGGTAAAACAACGTTAATTCAAGGTTTATTGCCATACTTTGAACAAAAGGAACAAAAGGTAATGGCGACGAGAGAACCAGGTGGTATTGCAATTTCTGAGGATATTAGAACGATTTTACATAAGCAAGAATATACGATGATGGAAGCACGTACAGAGGCACTTCTATATGCCGCTGCACGTAGACAACATTTAGTGGAAAAAGTTATGCCGGCACTTAATGAGGATTACCTTGTATTATGTGATCGTTTTATAGATAGCTCTTTAGCGTATCAAGGCTATGCAAGAGGGTTAGGTATGGATAAAGTATTTGAAATCAATCGTTTCGCAACAGAAGATTGCATGCCTAGTTTAACAATTTACCTAGACATTGAACCAGAGGTTGGTTTAGCTCGAATTGCAAAAGATGCAGGACGTGAAGTGAATCGGTTAGATATGGAAGATATCACTTTCCATAAACGTGTGCGTGAAGGGTATTTACAAGTTGTAGAACGTTTCTCGGATCGTATTGTATTAGTAAATGCTGATCAACCAATGGAAAAACTTATAGAAGAAGTTATTCAAGTTATAGAAGATAAATTGTTATAATAGAAGGAAAGAATGAAATAAGTGAGGTATGCATTATGACGAAGACGTGGGAGCAGCTTTCTGCTATACAACCCATCGGTGTAAAAATGTTGATGAATAGCATCGCAAAAGAGCGTATATCCCACGCTTACTTGTTAGAGGGAGGGAAAGGGACAGGAAAGTTTGCGACAGCAATTCAAATGGCAAAGAGTTTCCTCTGTTCTCAGCGGAATGGGGTAGAGCCTTGTCATGTATGTACAAATTGTAAGCGAATTGATTCAGGTAACCACCCAAACTTACATATTGTAAAACCAGACGGATTATCTATTAAGAAGCAGCAAATTCATGATTTACAAGAAGAGTTTTCAAAAACAGGATTAGAAGCAAATAAAAAAGTATATGTTATTGAGCACGCAGACCGTATGACAGCAAATGCGGCGAATACACTGTTAAAATTTTTAGAAGAACCAAGTAGTGATACAACAGCTATTTTACTTACTGAACAAAGTCATCAAATTTTAAATACGATTTTATCTCGTTGTCAAGTTGTTACATTTAGACCGTTACCTACGGAATCTTTAATTAGAAGATTACAGGATGAAGGTGTTACGACATCTTTATCGACACTTGCTGCACAACTCACAAATAGTTTTGATGAAGCTTTAGCTTTATGTAGTGATGAATGGTTTGCACAAGCACGAGCTTTAGTGATAAAATTATGTGAAGCGCTCGAAAAAGATAAAGCCTCTATTTTTTTTGTACAAGAAAAATGGGGAAAACACTTTGGAGAGAAAGAACAATTACAGCAAGGTTTAGATATGTTACTCCTTATTTATAAGGATTTATTATATGTTCAACTTGGAGAAGAAGATCGTCTTGTTTTTCATGAGCAGAAAGAGATGTTTGAATCTTTCTCCTACGCTCAGAAGCGCATTGTATCAGCTCTCTTTAATATATTAGAGGCAAAAAATAGAATCAACGCTAATGTAAATGCGCAGCTTGTGTTCGAACAGTTAGTGTTGCGGTTGCAGGAGGGATGACCGTTTTGTATGATGTAGTAGGTGTTCGCTTTAAGAAGGCCGGAAAGGTGTATTACTTTGATCCGAATCAGTTCGATATCTCTGAAAATGAGTTTGTAATTGTAGAAACGGTAAGAGGTATTGAATACGGAAAAGTAGTTATTACCAAAAAGCAAGTTGATGAAAACGACGTTGTATTACCGCTAAAAAAGGTTATTCGCATTGCAAATGAAAACGATCGTACCATTGTTGAAGAGAACAAACATGCTGCAAAAGAAGCATATCAAGTTTGTCAGCAAAAGGTAGTAGAACATAATCTTGATATGAAACTTGTAGATGTAGAGTATACGTTCGATCGCAATAAAATTATTTTCTACTTTACTGCGGATGGTCGGATTGATTTTCGCGAACTAGTGAAGGACTTAGCAGCAATTTTTAGGACAAGAATTGAACTAAGACAAATTGGTGTTCGTGATGAAGCGAAAATGCTTGGTGGTATTGGTCCATGTGGTCGTATGCTTTGTTGTTCTACTTTTTTAGGGGATTTTGAACCTGTATCCATTAAGATGGCAAAGGATCAAAATTTATCATTAAATCCTGCAAAAATCTCTGGTTTATGTGGTCGCTTAATGTGTTGCTTAAAATATGAGAACGATGAATATGAGGCAGCAAAGGAACAACTTCCTGATTTAGATCAACGTATACAAACCCCGCATGGTACTGGCCGTGTTATCGGATTAAATATTTTAGAAAGATTAATTCAAGTGGAACTAGTAGACAAGGAACGGATAGTAGAATATACGTTAGATGAGTTAGTGAATAAAGGGGTCGTTTCGAGTCAAACCACAGATTAATGAGGTGGGTGCTTGTGGAGAAAAAAGATATTTTTGCATCGGTTTCTAGTATGGAAGAGCAAATTGGACATTTATACAAACAGTTGGGAGAATTAAAACAACATCTTGCAGAGTTACTGGAAGAAAACCAACATATAAAAATGGAAAATGAAAATTTGCGACACCGCTTTGAAGAAGTGCAGATTAAAGAAAAACAAAAAACTCAAAAACGTAAAGAAGTGAAGCCGAAGACAGATATTGGTGAAGGCTACGATAATTTAGCAAGACTATATCAAGAAGGTTTTCATATTTGTAATCTGCATTATGGAAGTGTACGTAAAGAGGGAGATTGTTTATTCTGCCTGTCATTTTTAAATAAAAAGTGAAATTACCTTTCCAATAATAATTGGAAAGGTAATTTTTTATACATGAGAGTAGAATCGAATATGTTTTTTATTAGTAGAAGATGAAATAGGGTAGGTTAAGTGTAAGAAAAGGAGCAACATATGAATTTATATGAAGATGAACGTTTAGATTACTTATTAGCACAAGATTTGAAGATTATACAAAGCCCATCAGTATTTAATTTCTCGTTAGATGCTGTTTTACTTGCAGACTTTGCTTGGGTGCCAATTCAAAAAGGTAATTTACTTGATTTGTGTACAGGTAATGCCGTTGTGCCCCTTCTATTAAGTACAAGGACGAAAGGGAATATTACTGGTGTAGAAATTCAAGAACGCTTATATGATATGGGAATAAGAAGTGTTCAATACAATAAGTTGGAAGAAAGAATTCACTTAATACACGGGGATTTGAAAGATATGCCGGAGAAACTTGGACGTCATCAATATGATGTTGTCACATGTAATCCGCCTTATTTCCAAACACCTGCAACTTCTGAAAAAAATATGAATGAACATTTAGCAATAGCTCGTCATGAAATTATGTGTACACTAGAGGATGTTGTATCTGCAAGTAGTCAGCTAGTAAAGCAAGGCGGGAAAGTAGCATTTGTACATCGTCCAGGTCGTTTACTAGACATTGTTACATTAATGCGTAAGTATAAAATTGAACCGAAGCGTGTACGATTTGTTTATCCTAAGGCAGGAAAAGAAGCGAATACATTGTTAATTGAAGGAATTAAGGACGGAAACGCAGATTTAAAAATATTGCCACCTCTTTTTGTATATGAAGAAAATAATGAATATACAAAGGAGATTCGTTCTATTTTATATGGAGAAGAATAAGCATTGTTTTTATGTAGTGGAGTGCTCTGATGGAAGTTACTATGCTGGATATACAAATCATATAGAGAAGCGGATTGAGACCCATAATAGCGGAAAAGGGGCTAAGTATACGCGTGCTAGACTTCCTGTTGCTTTAAAATACGTAGAGTTTCATGAAGATAAGCGTACAGCTATGCAAGCAGAGTACTATTTTAAGCAATTAAATAGAAAACAAAAAGAAGAATATATGCAAAAAGGAGAACCTTATGTGGCAACAAAAAAGTTTTCAACAAAATGAAAAGGGCGTTTTATATTTAGTACCAACCCCTATTGGGAATTTAGAAGATATGACATTTCGTGCAATCCGAATTTTAAAAGAAGCGGATTTAATTGCTGCTGAAGATACGAGACAAACGAAAAAACTTTGTAATTACTTCGAAATTGAAACGCCTGTTATGAGTTACCATGAGCATAATAAGGAAGTAAGTGGGAAGAAAATATTAGATAAGTTAGACGAAGGAAAGACAGTAGCACTTGTTAGTGATGCTGGTATGCCGTGTATTTCCGATCCAGGTTACGATATTGTTGTAGAGGCTGTAGCGGAACAGTATCATGTTATCCCGCTTCCTGGGGCAAATGCAGCCCTTACAGCATTAATTGCATCAGGCCTTGAAACAAAACAGTTTTATTTCTATGGATTTTTACAAAGAAATAAAAAAGAAAGAAAAATGGAGTTAGAGAAGCTTCGTTATATACAAACTACAATGATGTTTTATGAAGCACCTCACCGTTTGGATGATACTTTAATCTCGATGCAAGAAGTATTGGGAAATAGAGAAATTGTATTGTGCCGAGAGTTAACAAAAAAATTCGAGGAATTTATTCGTGGAACAGTTGAAGAAGCAATTGAGTGGACGAAACAAAATGAAGTTCGTGGTGAGTTTTGTATTTTAGTAGCTGGTTCAACGGAAGAACCTGCTCCAGAGGAACAATGGTGGGAAACTATTTCGGTATATGACCATATTGAACATTATATAAACGAAAAAGGTATGAATTCAAAAGAGGCGATAAAAACAGTTGCTAAAGATCGAGATTTGTCGAAACGCGATGTATATCAAATCTATCATGTCGATAAAAAATAAGCTTCTCATAATTGAGAAGCTTATTTTGCTGTTTCGATATAATCTTGAAGCTCGTTTAAGATTTGCTCAGCGCCTTCTTTGCTTAAGATAATTTTACCTTCAGCTAAAGATAGGTTACCATCAGATACTTCACCAGTTACTTGGCAAGTCATGTTTGGCTTATATTTTTTTAAGATGATTTTCTCGTCATCAACATAGATTTCAAGAGCATCCTTTTCTGCAATACCTAAAGTACGGCGTAATTCAATCGGAATTACTACACGACCTAATTCATCAACTTTACGAACGATACCAGTAGATTTCATAATTCTTTTCCTCCTAAAGAAATAGTTTATAAGTTTCGAGTCTATTTTTAGATTCGTCATTTTTCGACAAAATACCCTATGGACATATGATACCAATCATTTACATTTCCGTCAATTCTTTAATTCTATATTTTTTAAAAAGATTTATAGATTTCTTACTTCTTATATATAATAGAATTTGAGTAATTTCTACTATTATTTCACTTTATTTTCAGAAAAGTTCAGAAATTATAGGTAATGACTGTATATTTTCTTGAAATATGAGTAATAGATGATAAATATAAAAATATGAAGTTGTTTTTATCCTGCATTAACGAGTAGTAAGATTCTAAATTTTAAATTCGGCTGGGCCAAAGAAGTTAAGTGGAAGTCGGATTGCTCGTAAAAGTCCGATTGGTGTGGGTTGATAATCCGTGGGAATGAACAAGATCCTCACAGATTAAAGTTTCACTTTATATATAAGTTTTTGATATACTATTTATAAATACATATGAGGTTATCCGGGAGGTCCAAAACAATGACAAAGGAAAACAAATCCTTTTATATTACTACCCCAATTTATTATCCAAGTGGAAAATTACACATTGGACATGCTTATACAACAGTAGCAGGGGATGCTATGGCACGATATAAGCGTATGCAAGGATATAATGTTCATTATTTAACAGGAACTGATGAGCATGGACAGAAGATCCAAAAGAAAGCAGAAGAATTAAATGTTACACCACAAGCATATGTGGATAACATCGTTGCAGGAATTAAAGAACTTTGGGAGAAGATGGATATCTCCTATGATGATTTTATTCGTACAACGGAAGATCGTCATAAAGATGTTGTCGAAAAAATCTTCAAGCAACTAGTAGATCAAGGTGATATTTATCTTGATGAGTATGAAGGTTGGTATTCTGTACAAGATGAGACATTCTATACAGAGCATCAATTAGTAGATCCAATTATGGAAGGTGACAAAGTAGTTGGGGGAAAAAGTCCAGACAGTGGTCATGATGTAGAACTTGTTCGTGAAGAATCATATTTCTTTAGAATGGGTAAATATGTTGACAGACTATTAAAGTTCTATGAAGAGAATCCACATTTCATTCAGCCAGAGTCTCGTAAGAATGAAATGATTAATAACTTTATTAAACCAGGCTTAGAAGATTTAGCAGTTTCTCGTACTTCATTTGACTGGGGAGTTCGTGTTCCAGGTAATCCGAAACACGTTATTTACGTATGGGTTGACGCATTATCTAACTACATTACAGCATTAGGTTATGGAACAGAAAATGAAGAGATGTATAAGAAGTTCTGGCCAGCAGATGTGCATTTAGTTGGAAAAGAAATCGTTCGTTTCCATACGATTTATTGGCCAATCATTTTAATGGCATTAGATTTACCTCTTCCGAAAAAAGTCTTTGCTCACGGTTGGATTCTAATGAAGGATGGAAAGATGAGTAAGTCAAAAGGAAACGTAGTAGATCCAGTTACATTAATCGATCGTTACGGATTAGATGCATTACGTTATTACTTACTTCGTGAAGTTCCATTTGGATCTGATGGCGTATTCACACCAGAAGGATTTGTGGAGCGTATTAATTTCGATTTAGCAAATGACTTAGGTAACCTATTAAATCGTACAGTAGCTATGATTGATAAGTACTTTAACGGAGAAATTCCTGCATTTAAAGCAAATGTAACGGAATTTGATGAAACATTAGTAACGTTTGCACAGGATACATTGAAAAAAGTGGAAGAAGCAATGGAGAACATGGAATTCTCTGTAGCTCTAAGCTCAATTTGGCAATTGATTAGCCGTACGAATAAATATATTGACGAAACACAACCGTGGGTATTAGCGAAAGATGAGAATGATCGTGAAAAGTTAGCCTCTGTAATGGCTCACTTAGCAGAAGTACTTCGTCAAACAGGTATTATGCTTATGCCATTCTTAACAGTAGCACCAAGCAAGATGTTTGCTCAGCTTGGCCTTACTGAAGAAGCACATACATCTTGGGAAAGCCTGTCTACAATTGGATGCATTCCAGCTGGAACAAAAGTAGAAAAAGGAAACCCGATTTTCCCTCGTTTAGAAATGGAAGTAGAGGTAGCGTACATTAAAGAACAAATGAAAGCCTCTGCTCCTAAAGTAGAAGAGAAAAAAGAAGAAGAACCGAAGGCAGAAGAAATTACAATTGATGATTTCTTTAAAGTAGAATTACGCGTAGCTGAAGTTCTATCTGCGGAACCTGTGAAAAAAGCAGACAAGTTGTTAAAAATTCAACTAGACTTAGGCACAGAAAAACGTCAAGTGGTTTCTGGCATTGCAAAGTTCTATTCGCCGGAAGATTTAAAAGGTAAAAAAGTTATTTGTGTAACAAACTTAAAACCTGTAAAATTACGCGGTGAATTATCACAAGGTATGATTTTAGCAGGTGAAGAGAATGGCGTATTGTCATTAGCATCAATCGACCAAAATCTACCAAACGGTACAAAAATTAAGTAATTAAGACAAGAAAAGAGATGTTTCACGTGTAACATGTGTGAAGCGTCTTTTTTCTTTTTACACCTCAATTTTTGCATTAAGATTGTAGTATTGTTATCGTTAAGTTATAAAAGAGCTTATTTGCGTAGAATAAATTTGATTTCAATATAAAAGGAGTTATGTATGATGTTGTTTGATACACATTCACATTTGAATGCAGAGCAATTTGAAGAAGACTTGCAAGAAGTGATTGTCCGAATGAAAGAAGCGGGTGTTACTTATACAGTTGTTGTTGGTTTTGATGAAGTAACGATAAAAAAGGCGATTGAATTAGCTGAAGCCTATGATTTTATTTATGCTGCGGTTGGATGGCACCCTGTTGATGCAATCGACATGACAGAAGAGCATTTAACTTGGTTAGAAGAACTTGCTTCTCATCCTAAGGTCGTTGCACTTGGAGAGATGGGCTTAGATTATCACTGGGATAAGTCTCCAAAAGAAATACAGAAAGAAGTATTCCGTAAACAAATTGCATTAGCGAAAAAAGTAAAATTGCCGATTATTATACATAACCGCGATGCAACTCAAGATATTGTGGATATTCTAGAAGAAGAGAATGCAGCTGAAGTAGGAGGCATTATGCATTGCTTTAGCGGTAGCGTAGAGGTAGCGGAGCGATGTGTTGATATGAACTTTTTAATTTCGTTAGGTGGACCAGTTACATTTAAAAACGCTAAGAAACCGAAAGAAGTTGCTACGGAGATTCCATTAGAGAAATTATTAATAGAGACGGATTGTCCGTATTTAACACCGCATCCATTTCGCGGGAAACGAAATGAACCAAGTTATGTAAAACTCGTAGCAGAAGAAATTGCGAACTTAAAAGGAATTTCTTATGAGGAAGTAGCAGAAATGACAACGAAAAATGCAAAAGCTTTATTTGGCGTTGAATAAAAGAGTGGGAGAACCCATTCTTTTTTATTTTTGTGAAAAAATAGCAGGCGTGACAGAGAAGATAAGGGCGAATGAGTAAGTGGTACAATAAGGAGAGAGAACAAAGTTTTGGACATTCTACTTTTTAAAATGTAACAATGGGGAAAATAATAATGGAAAAGTCGTCATTTTTTTGTTTTACTAAGTAGAGACGAAACGAGTGTGGAGGCAAGCATGAAAATTAAAGAGATTATCGTTGTAGAAGGTAAAGATGATACAGTTGCGATTAAGCGTGCTGTTGATGCGGATACAATTGAAACGAACGGTTCAGCAATCGGTGATCATGTTATTGAACAAGTTAAATTAGCGCTGCAAAAACGAGGCGTTATTATTTTCACAGATCCGGATTATCCTGGAGAGCGTATTCGAAAAATTATTTCTGATAAGGTGCCTGGATGTAAACATGCGTTTTTACCGAAGGAAGAAGCACTTGCTAAGAGGAAAAAAGGTGTCGGAATTGAACATGCTTCTAATGAATCAATTCGCCGTGCTTTAGAGAATATACATGAAGAAATGGAAGCTTACACAAGTGAAATCAGTTGGAGCGATTTAGTCGATGCAGGTTTAGTGGGCGGAGAAATGGCAAAGAGTCGCAGAGAAAGAATGGGTAAGCTATTAAAGATTGGTTATACAAACGCAAAACAGTTACATAAACGTTTACAAATGTTTCAAGTTTCAAAAGAATCATTTGCAGAAGCGTATAAGCAAGTCATACAGGAGGAAAGAAAATGAAGGATATCGCAACGCCAAATCGTACGAAAGACATTGTTGAAAAGTATGGATTTTCATTCAAAAAAAGTTTAGGACAAAATTTTTTAATTGATACGAATGTATTAAATCGTATCGTTGATCACGCTGAAATTGGTTCAGAAAGTGGTGCAATTGAAATTGGGCCAGGTATCGGTGCATTAACAGAACAATTAGCGAAGCGTGCTAAAAAAGTAGTGGCTTTTGAAATTGATCAAAGGTTATTACCGATTTTAGATGAGACGTTAGCTCCATATGGCAACGTTACTGTTATCAATAAAGATGTACTAAAGGCAGATGTACATGAGGTGTTTAGTGAGCAATTTGAAGAAGGGCAAGATGTAATGGTAGTAGCTAACTTACCATACTATATTACGACGCCAATTTTATTTAAATTGCTGGAAGAGAAATTACCGGTTCGTGGATTCGTTGTTATGATGCAAAAAGAAGTTGGGGATCGTTTAGCGGCTAAACCTGGAACGAAAGAGTATGGTTCTTTATCCATTGCTATTCAGTATTATACAGAGGTAGAAACAGTTATGACTGTACCGCGTACGGTGTTTGTACCACAACCAAATGTTGATTCTGCAATTATCCGCCTCCTAAAGCGTCCGAAACCAGTGGTAGAGGTAACAGATGAGACATTCTTCTTTGAAGTAGTACGAGCAAGTTTTGCACAGCGTCGTAAAACTTTAATGAATAATTTATCAAAAAATTTAAATGGTTTCCCGAAAGATAAAGAGCTGTTGGATCGAATTTTAACAGAAGTAGGAATTGATCCGAAACGAAGAGGCGAGACGCTATCTATCGAGGAGTTTGCAACATTAAGTAATGCATTAGTTCTTCATAAGTTATCATAAGAATATAAAAGGGACAGTTCAACTTGAACTGTCCCTTTTGTCACCTTTCCCCTCTTACATTCATACTTTAAAAACAGGTAAGATGGCCTAATGAGTTTGGAGGTAGGAGAATGGCTTTACATGTTGGAGAATTAGTGGAACGATACTCTCATAATAGGGATATTCTTTTTCGTATTATAGAAATAAAAGGCGAGATAGCTATATTGTTTGGAGAGGAAATTAGATTGGTGGCAGATGCGCCACTTGAAGATTTAATTAGTATAGATCAACGAGAACATAAAAAGAGAGCGAAGCGTGAGAAAGAAACGATGGAGCGGACGTATCGTTTGTTTCAACAAGATTACGTATTAATGAAACAAAGGCATGAACACACTTCAACTGGTGGATATACAAGTGAAGTGAATTATTTTCAAATGCCAGGGCGTGTCTTGCACATAGATGGAGACCCGTTATATTTGCGCAAGTGCCTAGATTTATATAATAAAATTGGTGTTCCTGTACAAGGTATTCATTGTAAAGAAACAGAGATGCATGAAAAGGTAGTAGATTTAATAGATCATTTTCGTCCGGACATTTTAGTTATTACAGGGCACGATGCGTATACAAAATCAAAAGGAGTAAAGGGAGATTTAGCAGCATATAGGCATTCAAGGCATTTTGTACAGGCTGTTCGAGAAGTGCGAAAAAAATATCCATCGTTGGATCAACTCGTTATTTTTGCTGGGGCATGTCAATCACACTTTGAAGCATTAATTCGAGCAGGCGCTAATTTTGCTAGTTCCCCATCTAGAATTAATATTCACGCACTAGACCCTGTATATGTGGTTGGTAAAATTAGTTTTACGTCATTTATGGAAAGGGTTAATGTATGGGATGTTGTACGTAATACGATTACTGGTGAAAAGGGACTTGGCGGGATTGAAACAAGGGGGATTTTACGAACTGGATTACCTTTTCAACATTATGAAGAATAAGCAAGGTACATATGTATCTTGCTTTTTTGTATGGAAAGGATTTAAATCAGTTTGGATAAAAAGAGACAAGAACGCACAGACTACATAATGATACTTTTACAATATAGTATTTCTTCTATCTATTCGAACGCATGATGCTTTTATAATGATATTGTCTGTGAGTTGCGGTTAATAATTGGGATAGATATATCGTGTTTTAAGTGTTCAATCTAAATTACAGCGAGGTGTAACGAAGTATATGTCAAAACGTTTAGATGAAATTAAAAGCGAATTAGATCACCATCTTGGACAGAGACTGATGTTAAAGGCGAACAGTGGGAGAAGAAAAACTGTAGAACAATCAGGTGTACTTGCAGAAACGTACCGTTCTGTTTTTGTTGTACAACTGGATCAACAAGAAGATGCGTTACAACGTGTATCGTATAGCTATGCGGATGTTTTAACAGAGACAGTAGAGTTAACATTTTATGGTGAACCTCATAATGAAGTGATTTTATAATTCATGTATCGTTACATATATTCCCACAAATGAAAAGCTATATTATTTTGCATACTAATGATACCGTAGCAAAATAAGGAGGGACTCTGCATTGAGTAGACGAAGAGGTGTCATGTCAAATCAATTTAAAGAAGAGCTTGCAAAAGAGTTGGGCTTTTATGATGTTGTTCAGAAAGAAGGATGGGGCGGAATTCGTGCGAAAGATGCTGGTAACATGGTGAAACGTGCTATAGAAATTGCAGAACAGCAATTAATGAAACAAAACCAGTAGTTGTAAGATACTTTCTATGCTACGGTAGCCGAGGAGTGATTCCTCGGCTTTTTGTACTATAAAAGGTGCCATCATTTTACATAAGTAGTTTCATTCTGAATGCTTTTCGTTATAATTAGGGAAGTGTCATCGTCTTACTATAAATTTATGGTAAAATAAACGATAAAAGATTGAGTACATAGAGTGGGTGAATAGATTGAAGCTACTAGTGAAAGCACCAGCAAAGATTAATCTGTCGTTAGATGTACTGGGAAAAAGACAAGACGGATATCATGAAGTGAAAATGATTATGACAACAATTGATTTAGCGGATCGTTTAGAACTAATGGAATTAGCAGAAGACCGTATTGAAATTTTATCCCATAATCGGTATGTCCCAGACGACCAAAGAAATCTGGCTTATCAAGCAGCGAAATTATTAAAAGAGAAGTTTAATGTAAAAAAAGGTGTATCTATTACTATTGAAAAAACGATTCCAGTAGCAGCTGGATTAGCGGGTGGAAGTAGTGATGCAGCAGCAACATTACGTGGTCTTAATAAATTATGGAATTTAGGGCTTACAATTGATCAGTTAGCAGAGCTTGGCGCAGAAATTGGGTCAGACGTATCGTTTTGCGTATATGGTGGGACAGCAATTGCCACTGGAAGAGGAGAGCAGATTGAGCACATAAAAACTCCACCTTCTTGTTGGGTTATTTTAGCAAAACCCCATATTGGTGTATCTACTGCTGATGTGTATGGAAATTTAAAGTTAAATCGAGTTACACATCCAAATGTAGATAAAATGGTGGATGTCATAAATGCTGGAGACTACAAAGGGATTTGTGATACTGTCGGTAACGTTTTAGAAGATGTAACGTTTGCGATGCATCCTGAAGTTGCACGTATTAAGGCACAGATGAAGCGATTTGGGGCAGATGCTGTATTAATGAGTGGTAGTGGTCCAACTGTATTCGGTCTGGTGCACCATGATTCGCGAATGCATCGTATATATAACGGGTTAAAAGGATTTTGTGAACAAGTATACGCAGTACGTTTATTAGGAGAGCGAGAAACGCTTGAATAAAGACGTATAATACGTTATGATTTGTTTAGAATATTCGTGATTTGAGGTGAGAGTATGAAAATTAGACGAAGTACAAGATTAGTCGATATGACTTATTACTTGTTACAAAACCCTCGTCAGCTAGTTTCTCTCACTTTTTTTGCTGAAAGGTATCAATCAGCTAAATCTTCTATTAGTGAAGATTTAGTTATTATTAAGCAAACGTTTGAACAACAAGGGGTCGGCACATTGCAAACGATACCAGGAGCAGCAGGAGGAGTGAAATATATACCATATATAAGTGAAGAAGAGGCAGATCTAATTATTGGTGAGCTTTGTAGCTTATTCGAAAATCCAGATCGTATTTTGCCTGGTGGTTACTTATATATGACAGATCTTTTAAGTAATCCTCGTCATATTAATGGCGCAGGTCGTTTGTTTGCTTCTGTTTTTGCTAGGCAACCAATTGATGCAGTTATGACGGTGGCAACGAAGGGGATTCCACTTGCATATGCAGTGGCGAACTACTTAGATGTACCGGTAGTGATTGCAAGAAAAGATAATAAGGTAACAGAAGGACCCACTGTTAGTATTAACTATGTATCAGGTTCTTCTAAGCGAATTCAAACAATGACGTTAGCAAAGCGTAGTCTTCCGGAAGGATCAAATGTTTTAATTATTGATGACTTCATGAAAGCTGGCGGGACAATTCAAGGTATGATGAGTATGTTAGAAGAGTTTAAGGCTAATGTTGTTGGTATTGGTGTATTAGTAGAATCCACGGATATTGAAGAAAGACTAATTAATAACTATGTATCATTGATTCGTCTATCGGAAGTTGATGTGAAAGAAAAAGCGATTCAAGTGGAAAAGGGAAATTATTCACTGGCACCATTTGATGAAGGGCTTGTAGAGGCTGAGTAAAAAGGTAAAGCAAATAGCTTTATCTTTTTTTATTCTATTTATAAGTTACAAAATAGATGGACAAACTGCTTTTCGTGCACTATTTTTAAAGAGTAAAAATAAATAATAAAAGGGTGAAAAGTATGAAAGTTGTTCAAACAAAAAATGCACCACAAGCAATTGGACCATATTCACAAGGGATTATTGTAAATAATATGTTTTACAGTTCAGGACAAATTCCGTTAACTGCAAGTGGAGAGCTTGTAGCAGGAGACGTAACAGTACAAACAGAGCAAGTATTTCAAAATTTACAAGCAGTATTAGAAGAAGCAGGTGCTTCATTTGATACGGTAGTAAAAACAACAGTATTCTTAAAAGATATGGATGATTTTAATGCTGTTAATGAAGTATATGGATCTTATTTCTCTGCTCATAAGCCAGCTCGTTCTTGTGTACAAGTAGCAAAATTACCGAAAGATGTTTCAGTTGAAATCGAAGTAATTGCCCTAGTTAAGTAATTCTTTGTAAGCGATAACCTCTACTAATCTCTATATTCAATTACATTAAAAATTTTTATCTTAAAAATTTTTAAAAAATTAAAGGGAAAATAGAAATTTTGTGGAATTTATACAAATATATCGCTTATTTAGAAAAGGGTGGTGAACACAAGATGGAAGTGACTGACGTAAGATTACGCCGCGTAAACACAGAAGGCCGCATGAGAGCAATTGCCTCTATTACTCTAGACCATGAATTTGTTGTTCATGATATTCGTGTAATTGATGGTAATAATGGATTATTTGTAGCAATGCCAAGTAAACGTACTCCAGATGGAGAATTCCGTGACATTGCACATCCAATTAATTCTGGTACACGCTCTAAAATTCAAGATGCGGTTTTAACAGAGTATCATCGTTTAGGCGAGTTAGAAGAGGTTGAGTTTGAAGAAGCGGGTGCTTCGTAAAATTCGAATGAAAAGGGCTTTTTAGAGAAGCCCTATAATTTTGCAACAAACTCCTGTAAGCATTTACAGGGGTTTGTTTTTTTGTGTTTATACATATATTTTATTCGGAAAATTCTAAATTAAGAAAAAGAAGGGTGGGAACTTCTAATTTTTTCAAAATCATTTTAAATAGTATAGCTTATTTCTTAAAAAAGATACTAAAGAGTAAAACATCTTATAAGAATTATGGTAAAATTTAATAGTTAAAATGTGTTTCTTGAAATATATGATGATTTAGGATAATATCGTTAATGGATAAATAGGTTGCGATGGAGGGTCTATATGTCAAACAGATTTGCAGTGATTCTAGCGGCAGGTAAAGGCACACGTATGAAGTCTAAGCTATACAAGGTGCTTCATCCTGTATGTGGAAAACCTATGGTACAACATGTTGTCGATCAAGTATCTCAATTAGGATTGCAGAAACTTGTAACAGTCGTAGGACATGGTGCTGAAATGGTACAAGAACAGCTAGGAAACGTAAGTGAGTTTGCATTACAAGCAGAACAACTTGGCACAGCACATGCTGTAGATCAAGCTGCAAGTGTACTTGCAAACGAAGAAGGAACAACTTTAGTTATTTGTGGTGATACACCGCTAATAACTGCTGAAACGATGGAAGCATTACTTCAGCAACATAAAGAAGCAGGGGCAATGGCAACGGTATTAACAGCTTACATAGAAGAACCTGCTGGATATGGTCGTATCGTTCGTAATGAGAATGGTCACGTTGAAAAGATTGTTGAGCATAAGGATGCAAATGAGAAAGAATTAGCTATTAAAGAAATCAATACAGGTACGTATTGTTTTGATAATAAAGCTTTATTCGCTTCACTTTCTAAAGTTTCAAATGATAACGTACAAGGTGAATATTACCTGCCAGATGTTATTGAAATTTTAAAAAATGAAGGTCATATTGTATCAGCTTATCAAACAGAGCACTTCGATGAAACGTTAGGTGTTAACGACAGAGTCGCTCTATCGCAAGCGGAAATTATTATGAAAAACCGTATCAACCGAAAGAACATGGTAAATGGTGTTACTATTATTGATCCAAGTAACACGTATATTTCTGCTGATGCAATTATCGGTAGTGATACAGTTCTTCATCCAGGAACAATTATTGAGGGGAACACTGTAATTGGTTCTGATTGTGAGATTGGACCGCATACAGTAATTCGCGATAGTGAAATTGGAGATCGTACGACAATTCGTCAATCTACTGTACATGATAGTAAGCTTGGTACAGAAGTATCGGTTGGCCCATTTGCACATATTCGCCCAGATTCAGTTATTGGAGATGAAGTACGCGTTGGAAACTTCGTGGAAATCAAAAAAACTGTTTTTGGTAATAGAAGTAAAGCTTCACACTTAAGTTATATCGGGGATGCACAAGTTGGAGAAGACGTGAATCTTGGTTGTGGTTCAATTACGGTGAACTATGACGGTAAGAATAAATTCAAAACTGTGATTGGTAACGGGGTATTTATTGGATGTAATTCAAACCTTGTGGCTCCTGTAACAGTTGAAGACGGTGCTTATGTGGCAGCAGGCTCTACAATTACAGAGAATGTTCCATCAAAAGCATTGTCTGTAGCACGTGCACGTCAAGTTAACAAAGAAGACTATGTTGATCAATTGCTGAATAAGAAAAAATCATAATGTGGAGGGTTAATCTAGATGTCGACTCAATATCTAAATTCTAATTTGAAAGTATTCTCTTTAAACTCTAATAAGGAACTTGCTGAGCAAATTGCAAAGCATATTGGAGTAGGACTAGGAAAATGTTCTGTTGATCGTTTTAGTGATGGAGAAGTTCAAATTAACATTGAAGAAAGTATCCGTGGTTGCGATGTATTCATTATTCAATCTACAAGCTTCCCAGTAAACGAACATATCATGGAATTACTTATTATGATCGATGCATTAAAGCGTGCATCTGCAAAAACAATTAATATTGTTATTCCTTACTATGGTTATGCGCGTCAAGACCGTAAAGCGCGTTCTCGTGAACCAATTACATCGAAACTTGTAGCAAACTTGCTTGAAACAGCAGGTGCAACTCGTGTAATCACTCTAGATTTACATGCTCCACAAATTCAAGGGTTCTTTGATATCCCAATCGACCACCTAATGGGTGTACCGATTCTTTCAGATTACTTTGAAACAAAAGGTCTTAAAGATATCGTAATCGTGTCACCTGACCACGGTGGAGTAACTCGTGCTAGAAAAATGGCAGATCGCCTAAAAGCACCAATCGCTATTATTGATAAGCGTCGTCCTCGTCCGAACGTATCTGAGGTAATGAACATTATCGGTAATATTGAAGGTAAAACAGCAATTTTAATTGATGACATCATTGATACAGCTGGTACAATTACATTAGCAGCAAACGCTCTTGTTGAGAACGGTGCTTCTGAAGTATATGCTTGCTGTACACACCCAGTATTATCTGGTCCAGCAATTGAGCGTATCCAAAACTCAAATATTAAAGAGTTAGTTGTAACGAACTCTATCGTATTACCAGAAGAGAAGAAAATCGACAAAGTACATGAACTTTCAGTTGCTCCACTAATCGGAGAAGCAATCATTCGTGTATACGAAGAAGAATCTGTAAGTGTATTATTCAATTAATTGGATAGAATGAGACGTAACCAAGATTGGTTACGTCTTTTCGTATCGAAAAAAGAAAGTAGTGGTACAAGAATGAAATTGATAGTAGGACTTGGGAACCCAGGTAGAGAATATGAATTAACAAGGCATAATATTGGATTTATGGCGATTGATGAACTTGCAAAGCGTTGGAATATTTCTTTGAACGAACAAAAATTTAAAGGAGTATTTGGTGCAGGATTTGTTAATGGAGAAAAAGTAATCTTATTAAAGCCACTTACATATATGAATTTATCTGGGGAAAGTATTCGTCCGTTAATGGATTACTATAAAATTGATGTAGAGGACTTCGTTGTTCTGTACGATGATTTAGACATCCCTGTAGGTAAATTACGTCTTCGTATGAAAGGCAGTGCGGGTGGACATAATGGTGTGAAATCAACAATTTCACATTTAGGAACACAAGAGTTTCAACGTATCCGCATGGGGATCGATCGTCCGAAAAATGGAATGAAGGTAGTAGATTACGTATTAGGACGTTTTACATCAGAAGAGATTCCTGATGTAAATCATTCTATTGAAAAAGCAGCAGATGCATGTGAAGAATGGTTAAATAAACCTTTTCTTCAAATTATGAATACTTTCAATAGTTAAGGGTACGATTGGGAATATTTTATTTTATTTTTACCCATACTAGCAGTAATTGGATTTTTAGGAGGCTAGTATGGAAGGGTATTATTATTGCAGACATTGCGGGAGTAATGTAGGCTCCGTTACCGCAGAAAAAGTATATAGCGACGTTTTATTTCAACTAACAGAGCAAGAAGTAGTAGAAATGATTCATTTTCATGAGAATGGAAATATATATATAAAAACGATTTGTGAATTGTGTCAAGAAACGCTCGCATCTTATCCTGAGTATTATGAATATGAAAAATTTCTGCAATAAAATGTTGTCGCTTTGGCATGTCCAAAGCATTTTTCTGTTTTCTTTTTCCGAAATATTTGCATAAAATATAGTGGCTTGCTCTTTTATGTTGAGAGGGGTTTTGAAAATGATAGGTTTATTAGAGCAATTTTATAAAAATGAAGAGATCCAATCGGTCATTAATGGATTAGAAGATGGTTTAAAAGAGCAACTTGTATCAGGTATGGCAACCTCTTCTCGTTCGTTATTAATGGCGGCCTTATATAAAAAAACAAAAAAATCACAACTTATTGTGACGCATAATTTATATCAAGCACAAAAAGTACATGAAGATTTAGTGGCGTTACTTGGTGAAAAAGATGTATGGCTATATCCAGTAAATGAATTGATAGCATCAGAACTTGGTGTTGCAAGCCCAGAATTGAAGGCGCAACGTATTGAAGTGTTAAATCGCTTAGCTGCAGGAGAGCACGGGATTATTGTAGCACCAGTTGCAGGACTACGCAGATTTTTACCAATGAAAGAGTTGTGGAAGCAAAGGCAAATCGAAATCAGTCTAGGGCAAGAGATTGATTTAGATACATTTTTGCATACTTTACATCATATCGGCTATGAGCGTAAGTCTATGGTAGAAGCTCCTGGAGAATTTAGTTTGCGTGGGGGAATATTAGATATATATCCACTAACTGAAGAGTTACCATTTCGTATTGAATTTTTCGATACAGAAGTCGATTCTATTCGATTATTTGATGTGGATGAACAGCGCTCTCAAGATAAAAAAGAAAGTGTTAGATTTGGTCCAGCAACAGAGTTTTTATTTTCGCAGGAAGAATTGAAATCAGGAATTAAGCATCTTGAAGAAGGTCTGACTAAGACGATGCAAAAACTTTCTGATGATAAGTTGAAGACTACAGTGCTTGAGACGGTAAGTCATGAAATTGAGATGTTAAAAAACGGGCAAAGTATAGAACAGATGTTTAAATATTTATCTATTTTCTATAACGAACCTGCTAGTCTGATAGATTATTTACCAGAAGATGGTGTTGTTATTTTAGATGAGATTTCACGTATTCAAGAAACAGCATCACATCTTGAAACGGAAGAGGCGGAATGGTATATATCCCTTCTCGGTGAGGGAACAATTATTCAAGATTTATCTTTCTCTCATTCGTTTGAAGAATTTCTTCATCATAAAAAAAGAAGTTTTGTATATTTAACGTTATTCTTACGTCATATAGCACATACACATCCGCAAAACATTGTGAATGTGACATGTAAAACAATGCAAGATTTCCATGGGCAGATGCAGTTGTTGAAAACTGAAATTGATAGATGGAACGAAGGGCATTTTACGACTGTTGTGTTAGGTACAGATGATGAACGTGTGAAAAAACTACAACATATTTTAAGTGATTATGATATTGAGGCAGATATTGTAGAAGGCACAGATATATTATTGCCTGGAAGGTTACAAATTGCTGTAGGTGATTTACATGCAGGATTTGAAATGCCGATGCAAAAGCTTGTTGTCATTACTGAAAAAGAGCTTTTTCATAAGAAAGTTAAAAAATCACAACGTAAGCAAAAGTTATCGAATGCTGAACGTATTAAAAGTTATTCGGAATTAAAAGTTGGGGATTATGTAGTTCATGTAAATCATGGTATAGGTAAATTCTTAGGTATTGAAACATTAGAGATTAACGGTGTTCATAAAGATTATTTGAATATTAAATATCAAGGTAATGATAAGTTATACGTTCCAATTGAACAAATTGACCAAGTGCAAAAATATGTAGGATCTGAGGGTAAGGATCCAAAAGTTTATAAACTGGGTGGAAATGATTGGAAGAAGGTCAAAACGAAAGTTGAAAAATCTGTACAAGACATTGCGGATGACCTAATTAAACTATATGCTGAGCGCGAAGCTTCAAAGGGTTATGCATATACACCGGATACGGCAGAACAACAAGAATTCGAGTCCTCTTTCCCGTATCAAGAGACAGAGGATCAATTACGTTCTATTGAAGAGATTAAAAAGGATATGGAACGCGGACGTCCGATGGATAGGCTTCTTTGTGGTGATGTAGGATATGGAAAGACGGAAGTAGCTATTCGTGCGGCGTTTAAAGCAATTATGGATGAAAAACAAGTTGCAATTTTAGTGCCGACAACGATCCTTGCACAACAACACTATGAAACAATTCGAGAGCGTTTTCAAGATTATCCAATCAATATAGGATTATTAAGTAGATTCCGTACGAGAAAGCAGCAAAATGAAACAATTAAAGGTTTAAAAGATGGCACAGTAGATATTGTAATCGGAACGCACCGTATTTTATCTAAAGATGTTACTTATAAAGATTTAGGTCTTCTTATTATTGATGAAGAACAAAGATTTGGTGTAACGCATAAAGAAAAAATTAAACAACTAAAAGCAAATGTTGACGTATTAACACTAACGGCAACTCCGATTCCGCGTACGCTCCATATGTCTATGCTTGGTGTGCGTGATTTATCTGTTATTGAGACGCCGCCGGAAAATCGTTTCCCGGTTCAAACATATGTAGTAGAGTATAATCCAGCATTAATGCGAGAAGCGATAGAACGGGAGCTTGCAAGAGGTGGTCAAGTTTACTTCCTATATAATCGTGTAGAGGATATCGAACGAAAAGCAGATGAAATTTCGATGTTAGTTCCAGATGCGCGTGTAACTTATGCACATGGGAAAATGAACGAGAGTGAATTAGAGTCTGTTATGCTATCGTTTTTAGAAGGACAGCATGATGTTCTTGTAAGTACAACGATTATTGAGACGGGTGTAGATATTCCAAATGTAAATACATTAATTGTATTTGATGCAGATCGTATGGGATTATCGCAGTTGTATCAGCTTCGTGGGCGTGTTGGACGTTCTAATCGTGTTGCATATGCTTACTTTGCATACAAACGGGATAAAGTGTTATCGGAAGTTGCGGAGAAGCGCCTGCAAGCCATTAAGGAGTTCACAGAGCTTGGATCTGGTTTCAAAATTGCGATGCGAGATTTATCAATTCGTGGTGCTGGTAACTTGTTAGGAGCCGAACAACATGGATTTATTGATTCTGTCGGATTTGATTTATATTCTCAAATGTTAAAAGATGCAATTGAACAGCGTAGAGGAACAGACGGAGTTGAAAATACAGTTAATGTTGAAATTGATTTAGAAGTAGATGCATATTTACCGGATGCTTATATTTCTGATAGTAAACAAAAAATTATGATGTATAAACAGTTTAGAGGTGTTTCTGCAATTGAGGATATTGAAGAGTTGCAGGAAGAGATGATAGATAGATTTGGTGATTACCCGCAAGAAGTTGGTTACTTATTACAAATCGCAAATATTAAAGTATTAGCAATGAAAGAACAAATTGAATTAATTAAGCAAAATAAATTTGAAGTAACAATTCTGTTCTCAGAACAAGCGAGTCAAAACATTGATGGCGGAAAATTATTCATGCTTGGAAATAGTTTTGGACGAATGATCGGTCTAGGAATGGAAGGATCACAATTGAAAATCGTCATGAAAACAAATGGCTTAGAGACATCGAAGTGGTTAACAATTGCTGAAAATTTATTAAAAGGCTTGCCAGATGTAAAAAAAGAAGTCATAAATGCCTAATATTAGATAAAAAAATGCAATTCGACGTGCATAGAAGAACTAATGTGTAAAATACTATGTCTAACAGTTGGTGATTTTTACATGAACAGGTAAATTCACCACTTTGATCATCAGTAGAAAGTGAGGCAGCATTAGAATGAAAGCAACTGGAATCGTACGTCGAATTGATGATTTAGGTAGGGTAGTAATCCCGAAGGAAATTCGTAGAACTTTACGTATTCGAGAAGGGGACCCACTAGAAATATTTGTAGATCGCGATGGAGAAGTAATTTTAAAGAAATATTCTCCAATTAGCGAGCTAGGTGATTTTGCAAAAGAATATGCAGATGCTTTATATGATAGCTTAGGACATAATGTGCTTGTATGTGATCGAGATTCTATTATCGCAGTATCAGGTGTATCAAAAAAAGAATACTTAAATAAAAGCGTTGGCGATCTAATTGAAAAAACGATGGAAGAAAGAAAGTCTGTTATTATGACGGACGAAAGTGATATTTCCATTATTGATGGTGTAACAGAAAAGGTTCATTCTTATACAGTTGGGCCGATTGTTGCAAATGGAGACCCAATTGGGGCTGTCATTATTTTTTCAAAAGAAGCGATTATAAGCGAAATAGAGCACAAGGCGGTCAATACTGCTGCCAGTTTCTTAGCGAAACAAATGGAACAGTAAAGGTGTATGGTTTTAGAAGTAGCAATCTTTCCTAATTATGATATTTCTTCTTGAGAAATCAATTATTTGGAGATATATGTATATTGAATGAAGGTAGCGCTTTGCTACCTTTTTTCATTGAATATTTCTAGCGTTGCACGAACGTATTCTTACTTGTGTAGGTAAGGAAGCTTGTCCTTTTCTTTATGATATAATACGAGGGGTGAGAATAGAAAAAGGAGTTTTCTTGCATGGAATCGAAGAAGTATCAAGCCTTTTGGCGTGGGGCTATTATATTAACAATCGCAAGTTTTGTTACAAAGGTATTAAGCGCCTTTTACCGTATTCCATATCAAAATATAGCGGGTGACGTTGGTTTTTATATTTATCAACAAATTTATCCATTTTATGGATTTTGTTTAATTTTAGCTACTTATGGGTTCCCTATTATAATTTCAAAAATGGTTGCGGAACGATTAGAGCGAGGGAAAAAACAAGAAGCAGAGGAAATTATTTGTGTATCTTTTTGGTTTTTATTAGGTATTGGTTTCATAGGATTTTTTACATTGTTCTTTGGTGCCGAAGCAATTGCGATAGCTATGGGCGATATACACTTAGATAAGCTATTACGCGTTATTTCCTTTTCATTCATATTGATGCCGTTTTTATCTGTAGCAAGAGGATATTTCCAGGGATTCAATAATATGATGCCAACAGCTGTTTCGCAAGTGATAGAACAAACGATTCGTGTTTCTATTATTGTATTTTTATCTCTATTCCTAATTGCTCACGAATTTGATTTATATACAGTTGGTGCAGGTGCTATGCTCGGTTCAATCGCAGGTGGATTGATTGGGATTATCGTACTTATACTTTATATGCGTCATGACTTTCGTTCTATATTCTTCAAAAGTGTAAAGAGGATTAAAGGGAAAAAGAAGATTATAAAAATCCTGTTTTGGCAGGGGTTAGCGATTTGTGTTAGTAACTTAGTGCTTATTTTTATACAAATGGCTGATTCTATTTCTTTCTATTCTCTACTTATTGGAGCGGGAGAGCCAGCTGAAAGTGCAAAGGTGTTAAAAGGTGTTTATGACAGAAGTATCCCGCTTATGCAATTAGGTACTGTCGTGACAACTTCCTTCTCGTTGTCGCTTATTCCAATTATTACAGCAGCGAAGGAAAGAGGAGATCTTACCTTTATTCGAGAAAAGGTAAGGTTAGCGATGAAAATAACATTTGTTATCGGGTTTGCAGCAGCCATTGGATTAACTTGTATTATCCAACCTACGAATATTATGTTGTTTGAAAATAGTGATGGGTCAGATGTTTTATCTATTTTATCTTTATCTATTCTATTTAGTTCATTGTCGATTACAACTGCTTCTATTTTGCAAGGGTTAGGACAAACATTAAAACCAGCAATATTCGTTATATTTGGCGGTTGTTTAAAGTTAGCTTTAAATTATATATTAATGCCATATTTTAGTGTGAAGGGAGCTGCAATTGCGACGCTAGTTGCGTTAATTGTAATTTCTATACTAAATAGTGTATTACTTATGCGAGCTGTATCCGAATCGCTTATCGACAAACGGAATATGTTAGGTGTAGTTATTAGTGGTATCGGTATGGGATTTGTACTAATAATGTTTATGCGTGTATTGCAAATGTCTGGATTAGTGATGGATACAAGTCATAGAGGTGTTGCAACACTTGAGGCGTTGTTAGGTGTAGCCATCGGCGGATTGGCATATATGTTTTTCATTTTAAAATTACGTGTATTTACAAAAGCGGAAATAGGAACCGTTATGAAAAAAGAGAAAAAAGAAGGTTCATTGAAGAAGAGTGGATAGAGGTGGCAGGTTGTGAGTGGAATCATTACTATTTTAGGATTAGGTGCTGGTGAATTAGATCAGTTAACGATGGGTGTATATCGAAAAATAAAAGAAGCAGATCACATGTTTGTTAGAACGAAGGAACATCCCGTTATAGAAGAGTTGGAGAAAGAAGGTATACAATATACTGCCTTTGACAATGTATATGAAGCACATGATACATTTGAAATTGTATATGAAACAATTGCGAATACATTGTTAGAACAAGCTGAAGATACAGAAATCATCTATGCTGTTCCAGGGCATCCGCTTGTAGCGGAAAGAACGGTTCAGCTACTATTGGAAAAAAGTGAAGTAGCGAATGTTGAAGTGCGAATTGAAGGTGGGCAAAGTTTCCTTGATCCTATGTTTGCAAGTCTTAAGATTGATCCGATTGAAGGGTTCCAATTAATTGACGCCACATCATTTGAAAGAGGACAATTAGAATTACGTCAACACTTAATCTTTTGCCAAGTATATGACGCATTCGTTGCATCAGATGTGAAATTAACATTAATGGAGATGCTGCCAGATGATTATGAAGTGTATATCGTAACAGCTGCGGGGACTTCATTTGAGCAAGTGAAAAAGGTGCCGTTGTACATGTTAGATCATGAAACGGAGTTGAATAACTTAACGAGTGTATATGTACCACCAGTTCAGGAACGTGCGTCCTTATATCAACAGTTTGATGTACTTCGAGAAATTATTGCAGACCTTCGTGGTCCAAATGGTTGTCCGTGGGATAAAAAGCAAACACATCAATCTTTAAAGAAGTATTTAATTGAGGAAGCGTATGAAGTGTTAGAAGCAATTGATGAAGAGGATGATGATCACTTAGTAGAAGAACTGGGTGATGTATTATTACAAGTTATGCTTCATGCCCAAATCGGAGAGGACGAAGGTTGGTTCTCTATAGATGATATTATTCGAACTTTATCTGAGAAAATGGTTCGTCGTCATCCGCATGTATTTGGGAATACGGATGTAAATAATGCCGATGAAGTAATTGCCAATTGGGAAGAAATTAAAAAACAAGAAAAAGGGTTTGTAAAAGAATCTGTTTTAAATGGAGTTCCAAAAAGTTTGCCGCAGTTACTACGCGCTTATGAAATCCAGAAAAAAGCTGGTAAGGTTGGTTTCGATTGGGTGGATGTACAGCCGATGATAGAGAAAGCCTTAGAAGAATGGCAAGAGTTCCAACAAGAAGTCGCAAACATGGATGAGGCGAAGATGTTAAGTGAATTTGGCGATTTACTATTTGCGTTTGTTAATATAGCTCGTCATTATAAAATAGATCCAGAAGAAGCGTTACGTTCAACAAATGAGAAATTCGTCAGTCGTTTTTTATACATGGAAGCAAAGGTAGCTGAAATGAATAAAGAGATGCAAGATTTATCATTAGAGCAGTTAGATGTTTTCTGGGAAGAGGCAAAACAAACAGAGCGTTAATAGGGGGATTTAATATGCGTCTAGATAAGTTTTTAAAAGTATCACGTTTAATTAAAAGAAGAACATTGGCGAAAGAAGTAGCTGATCAAGGAAGAATATCCATTAACGGTCAAGTGGCAAAAGCGAGTTCGGATGTGAAAGTAGCTGATGAATTAACAATTCGTTTTGGTCAAAAAATAGTAACTGTAAAAATAAATGAATTGAAAGAAACGACTAAAAAAGAAGATGCAGCAAATATGTATAGCTTAGTTCGTGAAGAAAAAGTAAAGGCCGAAGAAGGCTTGTTCTAAAATCGATTATCCCTTCATACATTACTATTAGCTAGTATAAATGTATGGGGGGATTTACGTGAATAATGGTTACTCACCTATGTCTTCTAATCAACAAAATGTTTCTGTAGAGCATGATATTATTATGCGTGGCAGACGTGTAATTGATATTACCGGTGTAAAGCAGGTAGAGAGTTTTGATAGCGAAGAGTTTTTACTTGAGACTGTAATGGGCTTTTTAACAATTCGTGGTCAAAATTTGCAAATGAAAAATTTAGATGTAGAAAAAGGTGTTGTATCGATTAAAGGGAAAGTTCATGAGATGCTGTATATTGATGAGAATCAAGGGGAGAAAACTAAAGGCTTCTTTAGTAAGTTGTTTAAATGAGTCTAACAATTCAGTTGTATACGATGCTCTCAATGATCGGAATGGGTGCTTGGATTGGAGCGTCTTTAGATACATACCAACGATTTTTAAAACGTCAAGAACGTAAGCGTTGGATTGTATTTATACATGATATACTATTTTGGATTGTCCAAGCATTATTCGTTTTTTACGTATTGCTTCTTGTAAATGAAGCTGAACTACGTATATATGTATTTTTAGCATTATTATGTGGTTTTGCGGCATATCAAAGCATGTTGAAAGCAATATACATGAGACTGTTAAATTTTCTCATCTATATTTTTGTGCAAACAACACACTTTTTTGTTCAAATTATACAGCTACTCATGATAAAACCTGTTATTATTATAGCGCAGCTATTTATTGCATTTATATTATTCTTATTTCGTATACTGCTTTCAATTGGACATGTGTTATGGAAAATGGTGATTTGGATATTACTTTTCATATGGAAAGTTTTTTTCTGGCCTGTTCGATTTATTGCTTCGCTCATATGGAAACTTCTCCCTAATCGTGTTAAACTTTTTATAATGAAGCATGTAGGGTTCCTGCAATATATAGCAAAATTGAAGGGACATATCTTCCAATTATGGGAGCGTATAAAAAAGAAGTTAGGGGGACCTCGGAAATGAGGGAACTGAGACAAAGAACAATCGAAAAACAGAGTCCAAATCCTGTTAAAGAGCATATAATACAAACGGATGAGAACAGGAAGCGACTTTATCGCCGTTTAGCGGTTTTTCTTGTCTTTGCTTTTACAATTATTGCGAGTATTAGTGTAACGTTTTATCAACAAAACAGTTCCATTAAAGCAAAAGAAGCAAAAGTTAAGGACATGAAAAAAGAACTGGATTCATTAACGAACAAAGAAAAGAGTCTAAAAGACGAAGTTCAAAAGTTAAATGATGAAGAGTACGTATTAAAGATTGCTAGAAGGGATTATTTCTTCTCTGGAAAAGGGGAGATAATTTTTCCTGTTTCTAAGTAGAGTATGTCTTATTGACACTATATTTTAGGATTATATATAATAAAGTAAAATTTGACTTTTTAACCACTAAGGAGGAGCATTTTTTTTATGTCAATCGAGGTAGGCAGCAAGTTACAGGGTAAAGTAACAGGTATTACAAATTTTGGGGCTTTTGTGGAGCTGCCAGAAGGCTTAACGGGTCTTGTTCATATTAGTGAAGTTGCTGATAATTATGTGAAAGATATTAACGATCACTTAAAAGTGGGCGACCAAGTAGAAGTAAAAGTTATTAACGTTGAAAAAGATGGTAAGATCGGTCTATCTATTAAAAAAGCGAAAGAGCGTGAAAAAACAGAAGGAGATCGTCCACGTGGTGAATACCAACGCGGTGGTGATCAACAACGTTCTGGACGTCCACAACGTAATCGTTCTTTCAACAGAGATAACCGTGGTGGCGGTAACGACCGCGCTCCAAAAGAAACATTCGAGCAAAAGATGGCACGTTTCTTAAAGGACAGTGAAGATCGTTTAACTTCTTTAAAGCGTAACACTGAATCTAAACGTGGTGGCCGTGGCGCACGTCGCGGATAATAAGAACGTTTAATTCTTAGAATATAGAGAGGTGCCCAGGGCGATTGCTCAGGGTGCTTTTTTATATGTGAAAATATATTTTTAAAAAAGTTTTCAAGATGTGTTGACTTTAAATTATATCTGAGGTAAGATACTAATTGTCCGTTAAATAAGACGACATGGCGGTGTAGCTCAGCTGGCTAGAGCGTACGGTTCATACCCGTGAGGTCGGGGGTTCGATCCCCTCCGCCGCTATATTTAATTTAACGGCCCGTTGGTCAAGTGGTTAAGACACCGCCCTTTCACGGCGGTAACACGGGTTCGAATCCCGTACGGGTCATCTAAAAAGATCATGCAAATGCGCATGATCTTTTTTTGTTAAATAAATTAAGACATACAACACTTCTACAAAATCACCCTATATTTTCTGAATGTTCGATTAAAATATTAAAAATAAAATACATACTGTGTATATATGTAGAGTTATTTCGAATAAAAAGTCGAACGATTATAAAAGTGAAAACTGTTGTTTTGACAAAAATCCCAATAATCATCTTTTATAATGACAGTAATTAAACTATGCAGGTGGTGTTAAAAATATGCCTAAAGCAGGAAGGAATACTATGAATACAAGTGCATTGGCAATGAATGAAGGTCAGCTTGGAGGAGTAAAGTGGACGAGTAAGTTGCGAATGAAGTTTGAGCAAGTTTTCTTTAGATGGGGATTTATTATTGTTGTTATTGGTTTTCTTTTGGGACGAGCATATATATTAACAAACATTTTACCGTTTGCACTGCCGTTTTTTGCAGCTGTTTATGTTATGAAGCGGGATAAAATGCCGCTCGCGTTCTTGGCTCTAATGGGGGGCGCACTTTCAGTTTCGATAGATAATTTATTCTTTACCTTTGCATCTATTTTTACTTTCTTCATTTATAATATCTTCTTTAGTCGGTTTACACGTAAAACTGTTGGACTTGTACCATTCCAAGTATTTATCTCCGCATTAACTGCACATTTAGTTGTCGTATATTTTGCACAACAAACTGTTACCATGTACGATTTACTCGTTAGTACGATTGAGGCAGGGCTTAGCTTCGTATTAACTATGATATTTTTACAAAGTGTCCCGCTTTTAGTAGAAAGAAAAGGGAAACAACAAGCGTTAGAGACAGAAGAAATTGTTTGTTTAATTATATTACTAGCATCTGTTTTAACTGGTACAACAGATTGGTTCATATATGACGCTTCTATTCAACATATTTTTACTAGGTATTTAGTGCTTGTGTTTGCGTTTATCGCAGGAGCGGCTACAGGATCTACAGTAGGGGTCGTCACTGGGTTAATATTAAGCTTAGCAAATGTCTCTAGTTTGTCCCAACTTAGTCTGCTTGCTTTTTCTGGATTGCTTGGTGGTTTGTTAAAAGAAGGGAAACGCTTAGGTGTTAGTTTAGGTTTATTAATTGGGACAAGCTTGATTACGCTATATGTAGACAAGCAAACAAACATTGTGACAACTTTAATTGAATCTGGTGTGGCGATTGCTTTCTTTTTATTAACACCGAAACTTGTTATGGATCGTATTGCTAAATTTATGCCAGGTACACAGGAGCATTCGCAAGATCAACAACAGTATTTAAGAAGGATGCGTGATGTTACAGCGAATAAAATCAATCAATTTGCCAATGTATTTGCTGCTTTATCTAATAGCTTTTCTGTATATGGATATGTGGAGGAGGAAGATAAAGAGACGGAGGCAGATTTGTTTTTAAGTACAATTACTGCAAAAACATGTCAAACATGTTTTAAAAAGGACCAATGCTGGGTAGTTAATTTCGATAAAACGTACGATTATATGAAACAAATAATGAGCGAAACAGAAGAAGGAACTCTGCAGCATAATCGGAAGTTAGTTCGTGAATGGGACAAGCATTGTGTGAGAGGAAAGAAAGTGACGGATTTAGTAGCAGGTGAATTAGATCACTTCTATGAGGGACAAAAATTACGAAAACAAATGAAAGAAAATCGTAGAATAGTAGCAGAGCAATTGTTAGGTGTATCAAAAGTTATGGAGGATTTTGCCAAGGAGATACAAAGGGAAAGAGAAAATCATCAAGTACAGGAAGAGCAGATTCTGCAAGCATTTCGTGATTTTGGTGTAGAAATAGAGCATGTTGATATTTATTGTTTAGATAGAGGAAGTATTGATATTGAAATGTTGATTCCAGTTGCATCTAATGAACATGGAGAGTGTGAAAAATTAGTTGCACCAATGCTTTCTGATATCCTGAAGGAAAACATAGTTGTGAAACATGAAGAAAAATCTTCTTATCCGAACGGCCACAGTTTAATATCATTTGGTTCAGCAAAAACGTATTCCCTTGATACCGGCTTGGCCACAGCCGCGAAAGGCGGTGGGTTTGTTTCGGGTGATTCTTATGCAATGATGGATTTAAGTGTTGGGAAATATGCCCTTGCAATTAGTGATGGCATGGGAAATGGGCAAAGAGCTCATATGGAGAGTAAAGAAACAGTGAAATTATTACAAAAAATACTTCAGTCAGGCATTGATGAGGAGATAGCGATTAAATCTATTAACTCTATTCTTTCTTTAAGAACAACAGAAGAGATGTTTACGACATTAGACTTAGCTATGGTAGATTTGCGGGATGCGAGTGCGAAGTTTTTAAAGATTGGATCGACGCCGAGTTTTGTTAAACGCGCAAATAATATTTTGAAAATTGAAGCAAGTAATTTACCAATGGGAATTATTGAGGATGTTGAAGTTGATGTAGTGGGTGAGCAATTAAAAACAGGTGATATTCTTATTATGATGAGTGATGGGATTTTTGAGGGCGCGCAGCATGTGGAGAATCATGAATTATGGATGAAGCGGAAAATTAAAGAATTACAAACTGAAGATCCGCAAGAAATTGCTGATATCATTATGGAAGAGGTGATTCGATCTGGCGATGGTTATATAAATGATGATATGACTATTGTAGTAGCGAAAGTGAAGAAAAATATGCCGAAGTGGGCTACCATTCCAATTGTAGGAATGCAAGCGCAATAAAGTGAAACTTGAAATATGATGTTTCTTTCTAAAAACCTAGGTGGATGCCTAGGTTTTTTGCTTTAAAAGATAATATTATTATTTTTGTGAATATGTACGAATGATGTAAGATAAAAATGTAATTTTTGTATATCTTTTTTTTGCACAATGTTTGTAAAAGTTGTACCATTATAAACAAGGTAACTAACGTTGCTGTTCTTGTTTAATGAAAGGTGATTACGAAGTTGAAAGATACATTTGTTGAAAAGGTAGATGACTTTGTAAAGCAGCATGATGTATTAAAGGAACGCTCAACAATTGTTGTGGGTGTTTCTGGTGGTCCTGACTCTGTGGCTCTTCTATATTATTTGTTAGAAAAAAGAGCAGCAAAACAGTTTGAGATTGTAGTGGCGCATGTGGATCATATGTTTCGAGGTGATGAATCTCATGAGGACCTACAGTTTGTGCAAGACCTTTGTAAAGAGCTAGGAGTTATTTGCGAAACGATAAGGATTAATGTGTCGCAATATCAACAGCAATACGGGATGAATGCACAAGTTGCTGCTAGAGAATGCAGATATGCATTTTTGGAAAGAATAATGAAGAAATATGATGCGAGGTATGTAGCTCTTGGACATCATGGTGATGATCAAGTAGAGACAATTTTAATGCGCCTTGTACGAGGGAGTACTCCGAAAGGATATGCAGGCATTGCAGTGAAGCGTCCTTTTCATAATGGGTATTTAATTAGGCCGTTACTTGGAGTAACGAAGGAAGAGATTGTTGATTACTGTCATAAGTTAAAAATAATTCCTCGTATAGATCCAAGTAATAAAAAGGAAGTATATACAAGGAATCGATTACGTAAATATGTTCTTCCTCATTTGAAAGAAGAAAATCCACAAGTGCATGAGAAATTCCAAAAATTTAGCATGCAGATGCAAGAGGATGAGGCGTATTTGCAGGAATTAGCTTTTGAGAAAATGAATAAAGTAATTACAAAAAAAAGTGATAAACAAATTAGCTTATCAATTCCTGCCTTTGAATCCATGTCTATGCCTTTACAAAGAAGAGGGATTCAACTAATATTAAACTATCTTTATGAATATAAGATTCCATCTTCTCTTTCCTCTATACATATTGACAAAGTGATTGAGTTTTTTAAGCGGACACAACCTTCGGGTTCACTTGATTTCCCAGGTGATTTAAAAATTGTTCGCGCATACGAGGAGTGCAGCTTTGGATTTAAACAAGAAATTGTTTCCCCTTTTTTACAAGATTTATCAGTGCCCGGGACAATTACGCTATCGAACGGGGATAAGCTTGTAACAGAGGTGAGCGAAGATATACCAAGTAACATGAATGAAACAGTTTTTGTTGCTAAGTATAATGATATATCATATCCACTTCGTGTTCGTTCTAGAGAAAATGGAGATCGCATGTCAATACAAGGTATGAATGGCACCAAAAAGATAAAAGCTATTTTTATCGAAGCGAAAGTACCAAGAGAAAAAAGAGAAGAATGGCCGGTCGTTTGTGATGCAAGAGGGAATGTTATTTGGTTACCCTTGTTGAAGCGATCTGCATTTGCTATCTCGAAAGAGACAGCAAAGAAGGATAAATATATGATTATTCACTACAAAAGCAAGGAGTCTTCCGGGAGGATAATGAAATGATGAATCAAGATATCGAAAAAGTATTAATTTCTGAAGAGCAAATACAAGAAAAGGTGCTCGAATTAGGCGCGATTATTGCAGAGGATTATAAAAACACAGTACCTCTTGCGATTGGTGTACTAAAGGGTGCAATGCCATTCATGGCAGATTTATTAAAGAGAACAGATACATATCTTGAAATGGATTTTATGGCTGTATCTAGTTACGGTCACTCAACTGTTTCAACAGGCGAAGTGAAAATTTTAAAAGACCTTGATACTTCTGTAGAAGGTCGCGATATTTTAATCGTTGAAGATATTATTGATAGTGGTCTTACGCTAAGCTACTTAGTAGACCTATTTAAATATCGTAAAGCGAAGTCTGTAAAAATTGTTACGTTATTAGATAAACCAACAGGCCGTAAGGTAGATTTGAAAGCGGATTATGTTGGATTTACTGTACCGCATGAATTTGTTGTAGGGTATGGATTAGATTATAAAGAGCAGTACCGTAATCTTCCTTATGTAGGAGTACTAAAACCAAGCGTTTACTCAAATTAATTAAATACAGGCGTCACAATTGTATAGGAAAGTTTTTCTATGTTACGATTTACTATAGTGTTTATGCCGTGAGAGGAGGTTAGGAATGAATCGTATCTTCCGTAATACCATCTTTTATTTACTGATATTCCTAGTAGTAATTGGAATCGTGAGCTATTTTAATGGTTCGACACAAAAAACGACATCAGTTAGCTACGATAAATTCATTACTAAACTAGAAAAAGGTGAAGTTCGTAATGTGCAACTTCAACCGAAAAATGGTGTGTTTGAGGTAAAAGGACAATTTAACAACTCTAGCCAAGGAGAACAATTTGTTACTTACGCACCAAATACTGAGGAATTACAAAAGAAAATTAATGACAAAGCGCAAGGTGCTGAAGTTAAGTATCAACCAGCAGAAGAAACAAGTGCTTGGGTAACATTCTTTACTTCTATCATTCCGTTTGTTATTATCTTCATTTTATTCTTCTTCTTGTTAAACCAAGCTCAGGGCGGCGGTAGCCGTGTTATGAACTTCGGGAAAAGTAAGGCGAAGTTATATAATGACGAAAAGAAAAAGGTTCGTTTCAGAGATGTTGCTGGGGCGGATGAAGAGAAACAAGAGCTTGTTGAGGTAGTTGAATTCTTGAAAGATCCTCGTAAGTTCGCTGAAGTTGGTGCCCGTATTCCGAAGGGTGTTCTATTAGTTGGACCTCCAGGTACAGGTAAAACTTTATTAGCACGTGCTGTTGCAGGTGAGGCAGGCGTTCCGTTCTTCTCTATCAGTGGTTCTGACTTCGTAGAGATGTTCGTCGGTGTCGGTGCATCACGTGTACGTGATTTATTCGAAAATGCAAAGAAAAATGCTCCTTGTATCATTTTCATTGATGAAATTGATGCAGTAGGACGTCAACGTGGTGCGGGTCTTGGTGGTGGCCATGATGAGCGCGAGCAAACGTTGAACCAATTACTTGTTGAAATGGATGGCTTCGGTGCAAACGAAGGTATTATTATCATCGCTGCGACAAACCGTCCTGATATTCTTGACCCAGCATTATTACGTCCAGGTCGTTTTGACCGTCAAATTACAGTAGATCGTCCAGATGTAAATGGCCGTGAAGCTGTACTGAAAGTACATGCTCGTAATAAACCGCTTGATGAGAATATCAACTTAAGAGCAATTGCAACTCGTACACCGGGATTCTCTGGTGCCGATCTTGAAAACTTATTAAACGAAGCTGCGTTAGTAGCTGCGCGTCAAGATAAGAAGAAAATTGATATGAGTGACATTGATGAAGCAACGGATCGTGTTATTGCAGGTCCGGCTAAGAAAAGTCGTGTTATCTCTGAAAAAGAACGTAATATCGTTGCTTTCCATGAAGCAGGCCATACTGTAATTGGTGTTGTTCTTGATGAAGCAGATGTCGTTCATAAAGTAACAATTGTCCCTCGTGGTCAAGCTGGTGGATATGCAGTAATGCTTCCGAAAGAAGATCGTTACTTCATGACAAAGCCAGAGTTACTTGATAAAATTACTGGTTTACTTGGTGGTCGAGTAGCCGAGGAGATTGTATTTGGTGAAGTGAGTACAGGTGCTCACAACGACTTCCAACGTGCGACTGGCATTGCAAGACGTATGGTAACGGAATTTGGTATGAGTGATAAGCTTGGACCAATGCAATTTGGTAGCTCACAAGGTGGTCAAGTGTTCTTAGGAAGAGACTTCCATTCAGAACAAAACTACAGTGATGCAATTGCACACGACATCGATGTGGAAATGCAAACGATTATGAAAGAATGTTATGCTCGTGCAAAAGACATTCTTACTGAAAATCGTGATAAGTTAGATCTTATTGCAAAAACGTTACTTGAAGTAGAAACGTTAGATGCTGAGCAAATCAATCATTTATGTGATTATGGCAGATTGCCAGAACGTCCAACATCTTCAGCTGATGTGAAAGTAAACATCAACATGAAGAAGGATGATGAAGAATCAGAAGATAAGTAAGAAATGAAGGAGTGACGGTGGTCACTCCTTTTTTTTATTTGTGTAACGAAATGAAGTAGAAAAAGAATTTAAATAAATCTGGTATTAAAAATTGAAATAGGGAGTAATCTTTTTGTAAAATGATGAGGACAGAAAAGCTGATTATATAAGTATGTGTGATATGATGTTTTTATAAGTTTTATACATACTGCACAAATATAGATTAAATAAGATAAGTGGTGAGAATATGATTTTTGTATTGGATGTAGGGAACACAAATGCTGTACTGGGCGTGTTTGAAGAGGGGGAACTTCGTCAACATTGGCGCATGGAAACAGATCGTCATAAGACAGAAGATGAATATGGAATGCTTGTAAAACAGTTGCTTGAGCATGAGGGTCTTTCGTTTGAAGATGTGAAAGGTATTATCGTGTCTTCAGTCGTACCACCAATTATGTTTGCTTTAGAGCGCATGTGTGAAAAGTATTTTAAAATTAAGCCGCTTGTAGTAGGCCCTGGAATAAAAACGGGGCTAAATATTAAATATGAAAATCCACGTGAAGTAGGTGCGGATCGAATCGTAAATGCAGTAGCAGGAATTCACTTATATGGAAGTCCGCTTATTATTGTCGATTTTGGTACGGCTACTACATATTGTTATATTAACGAAGAAAAGCATTATATGGGTGGCGTTATTACACCGGGAATTATGATTTCAGCAGAGGCTTTATATAGTAGAGCGGCAAAACTTCCTCGTATTGAAATTACAAAACCAAGCAGTGTTGTTGGGAAGAATACGGTAAGTGCGATGCAATCTGGTATTCTTTATGGTTATGTTGGACAAGTGGAAGGTATTGTTAAGCGCATGAAAGAGGAAGCTAAACAAGAACCAAAAGTTATTGCAACAGGTGGATTAGCGAAATTAATTTCAGAAGAATCGAATGTAATTGATGTTGTAGATCCATTCTTAACATTAAAAGGTTTGTATATGTTATATGAGCGTAATGCAAATTTACAGCATGAGAAAGGTGAATAAATAAATATGAAAGATTATTTAGTAAAAGCGTTAGCGTTTGATGGTGAAGTGCGTGCGTATAGTGTACGTACTACAAATACGGTAAGTGAGGCGCAAAGACGTCATGATACATGGAGAACAGCTTCAGCAGCACTTGGTCGTTCTTTAACTGCAGGTACAATGATGGGTGCAATGTTAAAAGGTGACCAAAAGCTAACGATTAAGGTAGAAGGTAATGGCCCGATTGGTCCGATCTTAGTAGATGCTCATGCAAATGGGGATGTGCGTGGTTATGTAACGAATCCACATGTTGACTTTGAAGGAACAGAACAAGGGAAATTACGTGTATATCAGGCGGTAGGTACTGAAGGATTTGTAACGGTAATTAAAGATATTGGTATGCGTGAGCCGTTTATTGGTCAATCTCCAATTGTTTCAGGAGAATTAGGAGAAGACTTCACGTATTATTTTGCAGTTTCTGAGCAGACGCCTTCTTCTGTAGGTGTTGGTGTCCTTGTAAATGGAGATGATAGCATATTAGCAGCGGGTGGATTTATTCTTCAAATTATGCCAGGTGCACAGGAAGAAACAATTTCATTCATTGAAGAGCGTTTACAGAAGATTCCTCCTGTATCAACATTGATCGAACAAGGGCTTTCTCCAGAAGAGTTACTGTATGCAGTCCTTGGAGAAGATAAGGTAAAAGTATTAGAAACGATGGATGTTCAATTTAATTGCACATGCTCTCGCGAACGTATCGAGAGTGTGTTAATTAGTTTAGGTAAAACGGAGTTAGAGCAAGTTCGTGAAGAAGAAGAAGAAACAGAAGTTCATTGTCATTTCTGTAATGAGCGATACAAGTTCTCTAAAGAAGATATTACAAATTTAATTGAGAATTTGTAATAAGGGAATTCGCCCTCTAAATACATTGACAAACAGGGAATTTTCTGACAAAATCTAAATATAGATAAAACCAATAAAAATACTCGGTGTTAGGAGTGACAGGAATGCGAGTGGCACAATCAGTTTCAGAATTAATCGGGAAAACGCCGATCGTTAAGTTGAACCGCATCGTAGAATCAGACAGCGCAGATATATACTTAAAATTAGAATTTATGAATCCAGGGAGCAGCGTTAAAGATCGTATCGCATTAGCTATGATTGAAGATGCTGAGAAAAAAGGATTATTAAAAGAAGGCGATACAATCATTGAACCGACAAGTGGTAACACGGGAATTGGTTTAGCGATGGTAGCGGCTGCTAAAGGATATAAGGCAATTTTAGTAATGCCAGAAACAATGAGTATTGAACGTCGTAATTTATTACGTGCTTACGGTGCGGAATTAGTATTGACTCCAGGGCCTGAAGGAATGGGTGGAGCAATTCGTAAAGCGACTGAATTAGCAAAAGAGAATGGTTACTTTATACCACAACAGTTCAAAAACCAATCGAATCCAGAAATTCACCGTTTAACAACAGGTCCAGAAATTGTTGAACAAATGGGCGACCAATTAGATGCGTTTATTGCAGGTATTGGTACGGGTGGAACGATTACTGGTGCTGGTGAAGTGCTGAAGGAAGCGTATAAAGATATTAAAATTTATGCAGTAGAACCTGCGGATTCACCAGTATTATCCGGTGGGAAACCAGGTCCACATAAAATCCAAGGAATTGGGGCTGGATTTATCCCAGAGACATTGGATGTAGAAGTATATGATGAAATTGTTCAAGTGAAAACGGAGCAAGCGTTTGAATATGCAAGAAGAGTGGCGAAAGAGGAAGGTATTCTAGTTGGTATCTCTTCTGGAGCAGTTATTTATGCAGCAACAGAAATTGCGAAAAAGTTAGGCAAAGGGAAAAAGGTACTTGTTATTATCCCAAGTAACGGTGAACGTTATTTAAGTACACCACTTTATCAATTTGAGTCTTAATTATATGTGATTGAAAAAGCATCCTTGAAAAAGGATGCTTTTTCTTTTTGGATTGGAAATAGGAAAAGAGTGAATGACTAGAAAACTTCATGTAAAATAAGAGGTAGTATAATTAATTTATTTTCACTAGCCCTCGAGTATAATCATTCTCCATATACATAACACATGTAGTTTGAAATGATTAATCTAAGAGGGTGGGATAAAAGAAGACGGGGTGTTGATATGCAACGAAGAAAATCTTTAGCGCTTTCTATTCCATATCAGTTAGATTTCTTTAAGCAATATAAATTTCTTTCTAAGGATAAACCGCAACATATTTTGTTAGAGAGTGGGCGTGGCGGTCGTTATAACATTGTGGGGTTAAACCCGGTAGCGGTAATCCGAGGGAAGGGTGAAACGTTACATATAAGTGAAAGTGGTAAGGAAACAATAAAGCAAGGAAACCCATTAGATTTAATGCAGGAATATATGGAGCGATGGAAAACGGATTATAATCCGGAATACCCGCCTTTTCAAGGTGGTGCAATTGGCTACTTTAGTTATGATTGCATCCGTTATATTGAAAAACTTCCTTCTCTTGCCGAGGATGATATTAATATACCTGACATATTCTTTTTATTATTTGATGATGTGTTTGTGTATGATCAAGAAGAAAAAGTATTATGGATTATTACACATTATGCAGATAAGCATGAAGAGGCAAAAGAACGATTAAATGAATGGAAGGTTCTTTGGACGACAGAAGCGCCAGAAGTGACTATGCCGTTTGCGTGCCCTGAAAAGAAAAGTGAAGCAGTTGCTTTTACTGAAGAAGGTTTTATGAAGGCAGTTGAATGTATTCAAGAATATATTGGTGCTGGTGATGTGTTCCAAGTGAACTTGTCAACAAGACAAGAAAGAACGTTACAAACACACCCATTAGAAATTTATACAAGTCTTCGCGAAATTAATCCATCTCCATATATGGGTTACTTGGAGCTTGGGGATTTTCAAATTGTTAGTGGATCGCCGGAGTTGCTAATTAAGAAACAAGGAACTGAAGTAAGTACAAGACCAATTGCTGGAACGAGATCTAGAGGGGCGAATGAGCAAGAGGATGAAGAGTTGGCAAGAGAATTAATTGAGAATGAAAAGGAACGAGCAGAGCATGTCATGCTTGTAGATTTAGAGCGAAATGATTTAGGGCGTGTTTGTAAATATGGCACTGTAGAAGTAGATGAATTTATGGTAATTGAGAAATACTCACACGTTATGCATATTGTTTCTAATGTGCGTGGTGAGGTGGAAGAAGATAAAGATGCTTTTGATTTAGTGAAGGCTGTATTCCCTGGGGGGACAATTACTGGTGCCCCGAAAATACGTACGATGGAAATTATTGAAGAACTAGAACCTGTTCGCCGAGGGATTTATACAGGTTCAATTGGTTGGATTGGTTATTCTGGAGATACAGAATTGAATATTGTGATTAGGACACTTCTTGCTAAAGATGGAAAAGCGCATGTACAAGCGGGAGCGGGAATTGTAATTGATTCAAATCCGGAAAATGAATATAAAGAGTCGTTAAAAAAGGCGATTGCTTTATGGCGTGCAAAAGAACGTAGCGAAGAAACGGTTAGGTGAGAGAAATGATATTAATGATTGATAATTATGATTCTTTTACATTTAATTTAGTGCAGTTTCTTGGAGAACTTGGACAAGAGCTTGTTGTTAAACGTAACGATGAAGTGACTATTTCAGATATTGAGAATATGAAACCAGACTTTTTAATGATTTCGCCAGGTCCATGTAGTCCGAATGAGGCAGGGATTAGTATGGAGGTTATTCGATATTTTGCTGGAAAGATTCCGATTTTTGGGGTTTGTCTAGGGCATCAATCTATTGCGCAAGTGTTTGGTGGAGAGGTTGTCCGTGCAGAGCGATTAATGCATGGGAAAACATCGCTTATGCATCATGATGAGAAGACGATTTTTTCGGATATCCCTAATCCATTTACTGCGACGCGCTATCATTCCCTTATTGTTAAGAAAGAGACATTACCGGAGTGCTTAGAGGTAACATCTTGGACGGAAGAAGGGGAAATTATGGCGCTCCGTCATACAACATTACCGATTGAAGGTGTACAGTTCCATCCGGAATCTATTATGACTTCTCACGGAAAAGAGTTGTTGCAGAATTTCATTCGTAAATATAGTCCAAGTGTGACATCATGTTAATTTACGTAAATGGTCAGTATGTAGAAGCGAGTGAAGCGAGAATTTCGCCGTATGACCACGGTTATTTATATGGACTTGGAGTTTTCGAGACGTTTCGTATTTATAATGGTCATCCTTTCTTATTGGATGATCATTATGACCGTTTAATAGATGCGCTGGATACGTTGCAAATTAAATGGTCGATGACGAAAGATGAAGTAATACTTATTTTGAAGAATTTACTCGTTAAGAATAAATTAGAGCATGCGTATGTCCGTTTTAATGTATCGGCGGGTATAGATGAAATTGGATTGCAAACAGAAATGTATGAAGAGCCGTCTATTATTGTTTTTATAAAACCTTTAGCGGCCCCGGGAGATGTAGTGGAAAAAGAAGGGGTTGTCTTAAATCAAGTGAGAAATACACCAGAGGGTGCATCTCGCTTGAAGTCTCACCATTATTTAAATAACATTTTGGGGAAACGCGAAATAGGCAATGTTGTGAATAAGGAAGGTATTTTCCTTACTGAAACAGGTTATGTTGCAGAGGGCATTGTTTCGAATCTCTTTTTTGTAAAAGGTGATATTTTATATACACCTTCTTTAAAAACGGGGATTTTAAATGGTATCACTCGTGCGTTTATTATAAAGGTTGCTGAAAAGATGGGTATAGAAGTAAAGGAAGGTCTCTTTACAAAAGATGAATTACTTTCAGCTGATGAAGTCTTCGTAACAAACTCGATTCAAGAAATTGTTCCGCTTAATCGTATAGAGGGGCGAGATTTCCCGGGTAAAGTAGGTGTGGTTACAAAAAGGTTTATGGATCTTTATGAAATGCAGAGAGAGAAATTGTGGAGCAGAAATGAATTACGAAGAGGAGATGTGTAGTTTGAAGTGGGATTATGATTTGCGCTGCGGCGAATATACATTGAACTTAAATGAAAAAACGTTAATTATGGGGATTTTAAATGTAACACCAGATTCGTTTTCTGATGGTGGGAGTTACAACGAGGTAGATGCTGCAGTGCGCCATGCGAAAGAAATGCGAGAAGAAGGTGCTCATATTATTGATATTGGTGGCGAATCTACTCGTCCGGGCTTTGCTAAAGTATCGGTGGAAGAAGAAATAAAACGAGTTGTTCCAATGATTCAGGCTGTTTCAAAAGAGGTGAAATTGCCTATTTCTATCGACACGTATAAAGCGGAAGTTGCAAAACAAGCAATTGAAGCTGGTGCTCATATTATTAATGATATTTGGGGAGCGAAGGCGGAACCAAAAATCGCTGAAGTTGCAGCTCATTACGATGTACCTATTATCTTAATGCATAATCGCGATAATATGAATTATCGTAATTTAATGGCTGATATGATTGCTGACTTATATGACAGTATTAAAATTGCTAAAGATGCTGGCGTGCGAGATGAGAATATCATTTTAGACCCAGGTATCGGTTTTGCTAAAACGCCTGAACAAAATTTAGAAGCGATGCGTAATTTAGAACAGTTAAACGTACTAGGTTATCCAGTTCTCTTAGGTACTTCGAGAAAGTCCTTTATTGGGCATGTGCTAGATTTACCGGTAGAAGAACGTCTTGAGGGGACGGGAGCTACCGTTTGTCTTGGTATTGAAAAGGGTTGTGAGTTTGTTCGTGTTCATGATGTGAAGGAAATGGCGCGTATGGCTAAGATGATGGATGCGATGATTGGTAAGGGGGTAAAGTAATTGGATAAAATTTATATTCATGATATGGAGTTTTACGGTTATCATGGTGTATTCCCAGAGGAAAATAAATTGGGCCAGAGATTTAAAGTGGACTTAACGGTGGAATTGGATTTGAAACAAGCAGGAGAAAGTGATGACTTAGAGCATTCTGTTAATTATGGAGAGCTTTTCGAATTATGTAGGAAAGTTGTAGAAGATAGAACATATAAGCTTGTAGAGAGTATTGCTGAAAATATTGCTACAGATATATTGAAACAATATGAGAGTATTTCAAGATGTACGATAAAGGTAATTAAACCAGATCCGCCGATACCGGGACATTATCGTGCTGTAGCGGTAGAAATTACGAGAGAACGTCCATGAATAATATAGCTTACATTGCATTAGGTTCAAATATTGGAGAACGTTATACGTATTTAACTGAAGCGATTCAGTTTCTGAATAAAAATCCTTATATCAAAGTTGAGGATGTTTCGTCTGTATATGAGACGGAACCGGTTGGCTATACTGACCAGAGTTGCTTTTTAAATTTAGTTATAAAAATTTCTACCAATTTATCACCGCAAGAATTATTGAAAGTAACGCAAAAAGTAGAAAATGATCTAGGAAGAAAAAGGGAAATTAGGTGGGGACCTAGGACTATCGACCTTGACATTTTACTATATAATCAAGAAAATATTGAAGCAGAGAATCTTATTGTTCCGCATCCGCGGATGTTCGAAAGAGCTTTTGTTATCGTTCCGTTGTTAGAGATTAATCAAGATATAAAACAAAACATTTCACGTTCACAAGTAGAAGAAATGAAAAGGCGAGAGGGAGTAACGGTATGGAAGCAGAAAAATGGGGAAGACGCATTCGTGCTTTTCGAAAACTAAAAGGTTATACGCAAGAAGGTTTTGCAAAAGAATTAGGGGTATCTGTATCTGTTTTAGGTGAAGTTGAGCGAGGGAATCGATCGCCTTCCCAAGACTTTGTAGTGGAAGTTGCTAAAGCATTGAAGGTCTCGATAGATGAGCTAATGCCAAAGTGACCATGAAGGAAGGAGTAAATCGAGTGTTAAAAATCGCAAATATTGAGATGAAAAATCCGGTTGTATTAGCACCGATGGCGGGAGTGTGTAACTCTGCATTCCGTTTGACAGTAAAAGAATTCGGTGCAGGCCTAGTTTGTGCTGAAATGGTAAGTGATAAGGCGATACTACTGAACAATAAAAGAACATTAGATATGCTATATATTGATGAGAGAGAAAAGCCATTAAGTTTACAAATTTTTGGTGGCGAGAAAGAAACTCTTGTAGATGCTGCGAAATACGTAGATCAATATACGACAGCAGACATCATTGATATTAATATGGGGTGCCCAGTACCAAAAATCGTTAAGTGTGATGCAGGAGCAAAGTGGCTTTTAGACCCAAATAAAATATATGAAATGGTAGCGGCAGTTGTAGATGCTGTAGAAAAACCAGTTACAGTTAAAATGCGTATTGGTTGGGATGAGGATCATATTTTCGCAATCGAGAATGCGAAGGCTGTTGAGCGTGCTGGTGGACAAGCGGTAGCGGTTCATGGGCGCACACGAGTACAAATGTATGAAGGAAAAGCGGATTGGGATATTATTAAACAAGTAAAGCAAGCTGTAAATATCCCGGTTATCGGAAATGGTGATGTCGCAACGCCACAAGATGCAAAGCGTATGCTTGATGAAATCGGTGTAGATGGTGTTATGATTGGCCGCGCTGCCCTTGGAGATCCATGGATGATTTATCGTACGGTAAAGTATTTAGAGACGGGTGAATTAATGCCAGAACCGACAGTACGTGAGAAAATTGACGTATGTATGTTGCATCTAGATCGTCTGATCGATTTAAAGAATGAAAATGTCGCTGTAAGAGAGATGAGAAAGCACGCAGCTTGGTATTTAAAGGGCATTCGTGGTAATGCAACTGTACGTAATGGTATCAATGCTTGTAATACGCGTGAAGACTTAGCGAATGTATTAGGTACATTTGTAGAAGAAGTAGAAGCGAAACAACAAACAATTCACGTTGGTTAATAATAGGGAGGGAAGATTGACATTCTTCTATACACTTCCTATAATTACGTGAAAGAAAGAAGAACTGCCAGTTAGTTGCTGGCAGTTTTTCTAGTTGAGTAGAAAATGCTATACTGTATATATTGTAAAAATTAATAGAGCTGGAGTGATATCAATACCATGGATAACATGAACCACGAAGAATTAAACGACCAATTGCTTGTTCGTCGTGAAAAGCTACATAACTTACGTGAGCAAGGGATCGATCCGTTCGGTAAACGTTTTGAACGTACAAATGCAACAAATGAATTATTAAGCCTATATGGAGAGTTCTCTAAAGAAGAATTAGAGGAGAAAGAAATCTCTGTTTCTATCGCTGGTCGTATTATGACAAAACGCGGTAAAGGAAAAGCTGGATTTGCACATATTCAAGATTTACATGGACAAGTTCAAATTTACGTTCGTAAAGATGCTGTTGGAGATGAAGAGTACGAATTATTTAAAACAGCAGATTTAGGTGACTTAGTAGGTATTGAAGGTAAAATTTTCAAAACGAACGTTGGAGAACTTTCGGTGAAAGCAACGAGCTTTACGCTATTAACGAAATCTCTTCGTCCATTACCGGATAAATATCATGGATTAAAAGATGTTGAACAACGCTACCGTCAACGTTACTTAGACTTAATTACAAGTATGGAAAGCCGTGAAACATTTGTTACTCGCAGTAAAATCATTCGTGAAATGAGAAGATACTTAGATGACAATGGTTATCTTGAAGTGGAAACACCTATGATGCACGCAATTGCAGGTGGAGCTTCTGCGCGTCCTTTCATCACGCACCATAATGCGTTAGATATGGAATTATATATGCGTATCGCAATTGAACTTCATTTAAAACGCCTTATTGTGGGTGGATTAGAAAAAGTTTATGAAATCGGCCGTGTATTCCGTAACGAGGGTGTATCAACTCGTCATAATCCCGAGTTTACGATGATTGAATTATATGAAGCGTATGCTGATTATAAAGATATTATGAAACTAACAGAAAATATGGTTGCTCATATCGCGAAGCAAGTACTAGGTACAACAACAATCCAGTATGGTGATTATGAAATTAATCTAGAACCAGAATGGACACGTCTTCATATGGTAGATGCAATTAAAGAACATTCTGGAGCAGATTTCTGGAATCCGATGAGTGTAGAAGAAGCGCGTGAACTTGCAAAAGAACATAATGTAGAAATTAAGGATACAATGGAAGTTGGTCATATTATTAATGAATTCTTCGAGCAAAAAGTAGAAGATAAATTAATCCAACCAACATTTATTTACGGTCATCCGGTAGAAATTTCGCCACTTGCGAAAAAGAATGACGAAGATCCACGATTCACAGATCGTTTCGAATTATTTATTGTTGCACGTGAACATGCAAATGCATTCACTGAATTAAATGATCCAATCGATCAGAAAGAACGTTTTGAAGCACAATTAAAAGAACGCGAACAAGGTAATGATGAAGCTCACATGATGGATGATGATTATATTGAAGCTCTTGAGTATGGTATGCCTCCTACAGGTGGACTAGGAATTGGTATTGATCGTCTTGTTATGTTATTAACGAATGCACCATCTATTCGTGACGTACTATTATTCCCTGCTATGCGTCATAAACAAGACTAAGCTTTGGAGATTTTTCCAAAGCTTTTTTTATTTGAGTATGAACGTGGGGCATTAGATGCCGATGTTGGGAGAAATTATATTTATATAGAAGAAAAGTGCTGTTTTTATACTTTTTTACTAAGTTAAAAATTTTATTAGAAAAACTATTGCATTTTAATAATCAAACTGGTATATTTATATTCGTTGCCACGAAAGGTAACAAGCAAAACAAACGAAAAACAACTTATTGAAAAAAGTTGTTGACGAAAATATAACGAAATGTTATATTAATAAAGTCGCTTCTGAGCGACGAAGCAGTTCTTTGAAAACTGAACGAAACAAACAACGTGAAACGTCAATTTTTATTTTAGATGCTAGACAAACTAACTTTATTGGAGAGTTTGATCCTGGCTCAGGATGAACGCTGGCGGCGTGCCTAATACATGCAAGTCGAGCGAATGGATTAAGAGCTTGCTCTTATGAAGTTAGCGGCGGACGGGTGAGTAACACGTGGGTAACCTGCCCATAAGACTGGGATAACTCCGGGAAACCGGGGCTAATACCGGATAACATTTTGAACCGCATGGTTCGAAATTGAAAGGCGGCTTCGGCTGTCACTTATGGATGGACCCGCGTCGCATTAGCTAGTTGGTGAGGTAACGGCTCACCAAGGCAACGATGCGTAGCCGACCTGAGAGGGTGATCGGCCACACTGGGACTGAGACACGGC
>NZ_CP086328.1:5007500-5010000 GCF_020861345.1 Bacillus pacificus | reverse complement strand
GCTCACTAGTCGAGTGACTCTGCGCCGAAAATGTACCGGGGCTAAATACACCACCGAAGCTGCGGATTGATACCAATGGTATCAGTGGTAGGGGAGCGTTCTAAGGACAGTGAAGTCAGACCGGAAGGACTGGTGGAGTGCTTAGAAGTGAGAATGCCGGTATGAGTAGCGAAAGACGGGTGAGAATCCCGTCCACCGAATGCCTAAGGTTTCCTGAGGAAGGCTCGTCCGCTCAGGGTTAGTCAGGACCTAAGCCGAGGCCGACAGGCGTAGGCGATGGACAACAGGTTGATATTCCTGTACCACCTCTTTATCGTTTGAGCAATGGAGGGACGCAGAAGGATAGAAGAAGCGTGCGATTGGTTGTGCACGTCCAAGCAGTTAGGCTGATAAGTAGGCAAATCCGCTTATCGTGAAGGCTGAGCTGTGATGGGGAAGCTCCTTATGGAGCGAAGTCTTTGATTCCCCGCTGCCAAGAAAAGCTTCTAGCGAGATAAAGGTGCCTGTACCGCAAACCGACACAGGTAGGCGAGGAGAGAATCCTAAGGTGTGCGAGAGAACTCTGGTTAAGGAACTCGGCAAAATGACCCCGTAACTTCGGGAGAAGGGGTGCTTTCTTAACGGAAAGCCGCAGTGAATAGGCCCAAGCGACTGTTTAGCAAAAACACAGCTCTCTGCGAAGCCGTAAGGCGAAGTATAGGGGGTGACACCTGCCCGGTGCTGGAAGGTTAAGGAGAGGGGTTAGCGTAAGCGAAGCTCTGAACTGAAGCCCCAGTAAACGGCGGCCGTAACTATAACGGTCCTAAGGTAGCGAAATTCCTTGTCGGGTAAGTTCCGACCCGCACGAAAGGTGTAACGATTTGGGCACTGTCTCAACCAGAGACTCGGTGAAATTATAGTACCTGTGAAGATGCAGGTTACCCGCGACAGGACGGAAAGACCCCGTGGAGCTTTACTGTAGCCTGATATTGAATTTTGGTACAGTTTGTACAGGATAGGCGGGAGCCTTTGAAACCGGAGCGCTAGCTTCGGTGGAGGCGCTGGTGGGATACCGCCCTGACTGTATTGAAATTCTAACCTACGGGTCTTATCGACCCGGGAGACAGTGTCAGGTGGGCAGTTTGACTGGGGCGGTCGCCTCCTAAAGTGTAACGGAGGCGCCCAAAGGTTCCCTCAGAATGGTTGGAAATCATTCGTAGAGTGCAAAGGCATAAGGGAGCTTGACTGCGAGACCTACAAGTCGAGCAGGGACGAAAGTCGGGCTTAGTGATCCGGTGGTTCCGCATGGAAGGGCCATCGCTCAACGGATAAAAGCTACCCCGGGGATAACAGGCTTATCTCCCCCAAGAGTCCACATCGACGGGGAGGTTTGGCACCTCGATGTCGGCTCATCGCATCCTGGGGCTGTAGTCGGTCCCAAGGGTTGGGCTGTTCGCCCATTAAAGCGGTACGCGAGCTGGGTTCAGAACGTCGTGAGACAGTTCGGTCCCTATCCGTCGTGGGCGTAGGAAATTTGAGAGGAGCTGTCCTTAGTACGAGAGGACCGGGATGGACGCACCGCTGGTGTACCAGTTGTTCTGCCAAGGGCATAGCTGGGTAGCTATGTGCGGAAGGGATAAGTGCTGAAAGCATCTAAGCATGAAGCCCCCCTCAAGATGAGATTTCCCATAGCGTAAGCTAGTAAGATCCCTGAAAGATGATCAGGTTGATAGGTTCGAGGTGGAAGCATGGTGACATGTGGAGCTGACGAATACTAATAGATCGAGGACTTAACCATATAATATGTAGCAATGTTATCTAGTTTTGAAAGAATATAAAAAACTTGTTGACTTTCAAAGTTAAATGAGTTACAATAATTCTTGTCTTAAATGAATACAGTCTGGTAATGATGGCAGAGAGGTCACACCCGTTCCCATACCGAACACGGAAGTTAAGCTCTCTAGCGCCGATGGTAGTTGGGACCTTGTCCCTGTGAGAGTAGGACGTTGCCAGGCAATTCGGAGGATTAGCTCAGCTGGGAGAGCACCTGCCTTACAAGCAGGGGGTCGGCGGTTCGATCCCGTCATCCTCCACCATTTAGCCGACTTAGCTCAATTGGTAGAGCAACTGACTTGTAATCAGTAGGTTGGGGGTTCAAGTCCTCTAGTCGGCACCAGTTTTTATTGTAAGAGCCATTAGCTCAGTTGGTAGAGCATCTGACTTTTAATCAGAGGGTCGAAGGTTCGAGTCCTTCATGGCTCACCATTTTTAATGAATATGCGGGTGTGGCGGAATTGGCAGACGCACTAGACTTAGGATCTAGCGCCTTTGGCGTGGGGGTTCGACTCCCTTCACCCGCACTTTTAATGAAATAACTCAAACATGTCTTGCGGAAGTAGTTCAGTGGTAGAATACAACCTTGCCAAGGTTGGGGTCGCGGGTTCGAATCCCGTCTTCCGCTCCAATTTTCAATATGACATGCCGGGGTGGCGGAACAGGCAGACGCACAGGACTTAAAATC
>NZ_CP086328.1:4945000-5005000 GCF_020861345.1 Bacillus pacificus | reverse complement strand
GAAATTCCGTCGGAATCTGGGAGGACCATCTCCCAAGGCTAAATACTCCCTAGTGATCGATAGTGAACCAGTACCGTGAGGGAAAGGTGAAAAGCACCCCGGAAGGGGAGTGAAAGAGATCCTGAAACCGTGTGCCTACAAATAGTCAGAGCCCGTTAACGGGTGATGGCGTGCCTTTTGTAGAATGAACCGGCGAGTTACGATCCCGTGCGAGGTTAAGCTGAAGAGGCGGAGCCGCAGCGAAAGCGAGTCTGAATAGGGCGTTTAGTACGTGGTCGTAGACCCGAAACCAGGTGATCTACCCATGTCCAGGGTGAAGTTCAGGTAACACTGAATGGAGGCCCGAACCCACGCACGTTGAAAAGTGCGGGGATGAGGTGTGGGTAGCGGAGAAATTCCAATCGAACCTGGAGATAGCTGGTTCTCCCCGAAATAGCTTTAGGGCTAGCCTTAAGTGTAAGAGTCTTGGAGGTAGAGCACTGATTGGACTAGGGGTCATCATCGGATTACCGAATTCAGTCAAACTCCGAATGCCAATGACTTATCCTTAGGAGTCAGACTGCGAGTGATAAGATCCGTAGTCAAAAGGGAAACAGCCCAGACCGCCAGCTAAGGTACCAAAGTGTGTATTAAGTGGAAAAGGATGTGGAGTTGCTTAGACAACTAGGATGTTGGCTTAGAAGCAGCCACCATTTAAAGAGTGCGTAATAGCTCACTAGTCGAGTGACTCTGCGCCGAAAATGTACCGGGGCTAAATACACCACCGAAGCTGCGGATTGATACCAATGGTATCAGTGGTAGGGGAGCGTTCTAAGGACAGTGAAGTCAGACCGGAAGGACTGGTGGAGTGCTTAGAAGTGAGAATGCCGGTATGAGTAGCGAAAGACGGGTGAGAATCCCGTCCACCGAATGCCTAAGGTTTCCTGAGGAAGGCTCGTCCGCTCAGGGTTAGTCAGGACCTAAGCCGAGGCCGACAGGCGTAGGCGATGGACAACAGGTTGATATTCCTGTACCACCTCTTTATCGTTTGAGCAATGGAGGGACGCAGAAGGATAGAAGAAGCGTGCGATTGGTTGTGCACGTCCAAGCAGTTAGGCTGATAAGTAGGCAAATCCGCTTATCGTAAAGGCTGAGCTGTGATGGGGAAGCTCCTTATGGAGCGAAGTCTTTGATTCCCCGCTGCCAAGAAAAGCTTCTAGCGAGATAAAGGTGCCTGTACCGCAAACCGACACAGGTAGGCGAGGAGAGAATCCTAAGGTGTGCGAGAGAACTCTGGTTAAGGAACTCGGCAAAATGACCCCGTAACTTCGGGAGAAGGGGTGCTTTCTTAACGGAAAGCCGCAGTGAATAGGCCCAAGCGACTGTTTAGCAAAAACACAGCTCTCTGCGAAGCCGTAAGGCGAAGTATAGGGGGTGACACCTGCCCGGTGCTGGAAGGTTAAGGAGAGGGGTTAGCGTAAGCGAAGCTCTGAACTGAAGCCCCAGTAAACGGCGGCCGTAACTATAACGGTCCTAAGGTAGCGAAATTCCTTGTCGGGTAAGTTCCGACCCGCACGAAAGGTGTAACGATTTGGGCACTGTCTCAACCAGAGACTCGGTGAAATTATAGTACCTGTGAAGATGCAGGTTACCCGCGACAGGACGGAAAGACCCCGTGGAGCTTTACTGTAGCCTGATATTGAATTTTGGTACAGTTTGTACAGGATAGGCGGGAGCCTTTGAAACCGGAGCGCTAGCTTCGGTGGAGGCGCTGGTGGGATACCGCCCTGACTGTATTGAAATTCTAACCTACGGGTCTTATCGACCCGGGAGACAGTGTCAGGTGGGCAGTTTGACTGGGGCGGTCGCCTCCTAAAGTGTAACGGAGGCGCCCAAAGGTTCCCTCAGAATGGTTGGAAATCATTCGTAGAGTGCAAAGGCATAAGGGAGCTTGACTGCGAGACCTACAAGTCGAGCAGGGACGAAAGTCGGGCTTAGTGATCCGGTGGTTCCGCATGGAAGGGCCATCGCTCAACGGATAAAAGCTACCCCGGGGATAACAGGCTTATCTCCCCCAAGAGTCCACATCGACGGGGAGGTTTGGCACCTCGATGTCGGCTCATCGCATCCTGGGGCTGTAGTCGGTCCCAAGGGTTGGGCTGTTCGCCCATTAAAGCGGTACGCGAGCTGGGTTCAGAACGTCGTGAGACAGTTCGGTCCCTATCCGTCGTGGGCGTAGGAAATTTGAGAGGAGCTGTCCTTAGTACGAGAGGACCGGGATGGACGCACCGCTGGTGTACCAGTTGTTCTGCCAAGGGCATAGCTGGGTAGCTATGTGCGGAAGGGATAAGTGCTGAAAGCATCTAAGCATGAAGCCCCCCTCAAGATGAGATTTCCCATAGCGTAAGCTAGTAAGATCCCTGAAAGATGATCAGGTTGATAGGTTCGAGGTGGAAGCATGGTGACATGTGGAGCTGACGAATACTAATAGATCGAGGACTTAACCATATAATATGTAGCAAATGTTATCTAGTTTTGAAGGAATATGCCTTCATAGTTTGGTGATGATGGCAGAGAGGTCACACCCGTTCCCATACCGAACACGGAAGTTAAGCTCTCTAGCGCCGATGGTAGTTGGGACCTTGTCCCTGTGAGAGTAGGACGTCGCCAAGCAACTAAACACGAGTCAAATGACTCGTGTTTTTTCGTGTTTTCTTTTATAATCCATAGTAATTAAAAATGTATTTAAATAATTATTATTTTGATTAAATTCAGGAAAATGTGGCTAGGATAGTAAATAAGCAAAAGAGTTGCAAATTTTATTAATACGTATATAATTAAAGTCAAAGATAGTCAAAGTCAATAAAGGTGGCGGATAAATGAGAAATATATCTGATATCATTGAGCAATATCTAAAGCAAGTTATTGACTTAAGTAATAATAATGTGATTGAAATCAAAAGAAATGAGATTGCGGATCGATTCGAGTGCGTACCATCTCAAATCAATTATGTAATCAATACCCGTTTTACGTTAGAAAGAGGATTTGTAGTAGAAAGTAAACGTGGTGGAGGAGGTTACATTCGCATTATAAAAGTCAAACTGCATGATGATATAGACATTATTGATCAAATGCTTCATATGATTGATCATAGCGTTGCGCAAGGAAATGCAGAGAGTATGATTATACGTTTAATAGAAGAGGGAATCATAACGAATCGTGAAGCTAAACTTATGTTAAGCGTACTAGATCGTTCTGTATTATCAATGGATGTTCCTTCTCGAGATGAACTTAGGGCTCGAATATTATGCGCAATGTTAAGAACACTGAAATATAAATAAATACAGCTTTTGTAAAAGAATAATAACTAAGAGATAAAGCAGTTAAATATTGTAGAAGTTTTGAAAAAAACAACACGCACTTTTATGTAAACGAATAAAGGAAAGTGAACAGTCTAGTAATGTATGAAAAGTACTATGAGATAGATCGTTCCTGTTGTAAAGGTGGGGATAGTGATGACTTGTCAAAACTGTAATATAAGACCAGCAACTTTACATTATACAAAAGTAATTAACGAAAAGAAGGCGGAAGTTCATCTTTGTGAGCAATGTGCAGAACAAAGTGGCTATACGTCTTTCTTTCAATCATCGCAGTCTAACTTTTCATTCCATGATTTATTTGCTGGGTTATTACACGGTGAATCAACAATGTTTGAAGAAGGAAAAAGCGGATTTTCGAACACAAATATATTAAGATGTCCAGATTGTAAAATGACATATGAGCAACTTACAAAGGTAGGACGCTTTGGATGTGCTTCTTGTTACGATACATTTAAGGAACATTTAAAGCCGTTATTAAAACGTCTTCACGGCGGGCATACAGATCATTGCGGAAAAATTCCGGAGCGTATAGAAGGAAATATTCACTTAAAGAAAGAATTAGATGAACTAAAACTCATTCTGAAACAATACGTACAGAAAGAGGAATTTGAGAAAGCTGCTGAAGTAAGGGATAAAATTAGAAACCTTGAAAATCAGCTTAGTGAGCATAGAGAGGGGGAATAGTTCTATGTCACTGGACAAAATTATGAATGAAGCGATTAGTCCATGGATGAAGGGGGATGGCCCTGATTCTGATATTGTTTTAAGTAGTCGAATTCGTTTGGCTCGTAATTTTAAAAAATATCAATTCTCTACTATGCAAAATGAAGAAGAAGCTAAACTGATTCAAGAATTATTTAAAAAGGAATTTATAAATAAAACGGTAGAACCTTTTGGAGAGTTTGAGCTATTACAAATGAATGAATTGACGCCTCTTCAAAGGAGAGTATTAGTTGAAAAGCATTTAATTAGTCCCAACCTTGCAGGAACAGAATATGGAGCATGTCTATTGTCAGAAAGCGAACATATTAGTGTTATGCTGAATGAAGAAGACCATATTCGGATTCAGTGCTTATTTTCAGGATTGCAGTTATCAGAGGCTCTTCAAAGTGCCAATCAAATAGATAATTGGATTGAGAAAGAGGTTGAATATGCTTTTGATGAATCACTTGGATATATTACAAGCTGCCCTACTAATGTTGGTACAGGATTGAGGGCTTCCGTAATGATTCATTTACCGGGACTCGTTTTAACGAAAAGAATTAGCCGTATTATACAAGTAATTCAAAAATTAGGGTTAGTAGTAAGAGGAATATACGGTGAAGGTAGCGAAGCGTTAGGTAATATATTTCAAGTGTCAAACCAAATGACGCTAGGAAAATCTGAAGAAGATATTATTGCAGATTTAAAGAGTGTCATTCAACAAATCATACAGCAAGAAAAGATGGCTAGAGAATTAATTGTACAAAATTCAAGTATTGAGCTTGAAGATAAAGTTTATCGCTCTTATGGCATACTAGCCAACAGTCGTTTAATTCAATCTGCGGAAGCAGCCAATTGCTTATCAGATTTACGACTTGGTATTGATTTAGGATATATAAAAGGTATATCGAGAAATATTTTGACTGAGCTAATGGTCCTTACACAACCAGGCATTTTACAACAATATGCAGGAGGACCTTTAGGACCAGAAGAAAGAGATTATCGAAGAGCAACCTTAATCCGTGAGCGATTACGTATTGAAAAAAACTAAGCGCAAGTAGGAGGCGATTTCTATGATGTTTGGAAGATTTACAGAAAGAGCACAGAAAGTATTAGCTTTATCTCAAGAGGAAGCGATTCGTATTGGGCATAACAATATTGGAACAGAACATATTTTACTTGGGCTTGTACGCGAAGGTGAAGGAATTGCAGCAAAAGCGTTGATTGCTCTTGGATTAAGCCCGGAGAAAGTTCAAAAAGAGGTAGAAGCGTTAATTGGGCGCGGAACAGAAGCTTCTCAAACTGTACATTATACACCGCGTGCTAAAAAGGTTATTGAGTTGTCTATGGATGAAGCTCGCAAATTAGGCCATTCTTATGTTGGAACAGAACATATCTTACTTGGTTTAATCCGCGAAGGTGAAGGGGTAGCAGCACGTGTTTTAAATAATTTAGGTGTTAGCTTAAATAAGGCAAGACAACAAGTATTGCAACTTCTTGGAAGTAATGAAGCAAGTTCAGGTCATCAAGGTGGTTCTTCAACAAATGCAAATACACCAACACTTGATAGCTTAGCACGTGATTTAACAGTTGTTGCACGTGAAAATCGTTTAGATCCTGTTATTGGACGTGGTAAAGAAATTCAACGTGTAATTGAAGTTTTAAGTCGTAGAACAAAAAACAACCCTGTATTAATTGGGGAGCCTGGTGTAGGTAAAACGGCAATTGCAGAAGGATTAGCACAACAAATTGTAAATAATGAAGTTCCTGAAACTTTAAGAGATAAGCGTGTTATGACACTAGATATGGGTACGGTGGTAGCCGGAACGAAATACCGTGGTGAATTTGAAGACCGTTTGAAGAAAGTAATGGATGAAATCCGCCAAGCAGGAAATATCATTCTATTTATTGATGAACTTCATACATTAATTGGTGCAGGTGGCGCAGAAGGTGCTATTGACGCATCGAATATTTTAAAACCATCTTTAGCTCGTGGTGAATTACAATGTATTGGGGCGACAACGTTAGATGAATACCGCAAATATATTGAAAAAGACGCAGCTTTAGAGAGACGTTTCCAACCAATTCACGTTGATGAGCCAAGTTTAGATGAATCAACTCAAATTTTGAAAGGTTTACGCGATCGTTATGAGGCACATCACCGCGTATCTATTACGGATGATGCAATTGATGCAGCTGTAAAGCTTTCAGATCGTTATATTACAGATCGTTTCTTACCAGATAAAGCAATTGATTTAATTGATGAAGCTGCTTCAAAGGTTCGCTTACGCTCTTATACAACACCACCAAATCTAAAAGAGCTTGAAGTGAAGCTTGAGGAAATTAGAAAAGAGAAAGATGCAGCTGTACAAAGTCAAGAATTTGAAAAAGCTGCTTCGCTACGTGATATGGAACAACGCTTACGTGAGAAGTTAGAAGATACGAAGCGTCAATGGAAAGAGCAACAAGGAAAAGAAAACTCAGAAGTGACAGTAGAAGATATTGCAAATGTCGTTTCTACGTGGACTCGTATCCCGGTTTCTAAACTTGCACAAACAGAGACTGATAAATTATTAAACTTAGAATCGATTCTTCACGATCGTGTTATTGGTCAAGATGAAGCGGTAGTAGCTGTAGCGAAAGCTGTTCGTCGTGCTAGAGCAGGCTTGAAAGATCCGAAACGTCCGATTGGTTCATTTATTTTCTTAGGACCAACAGGTGTAGGTAAAACGGAGCTAGCAAGAGCGTTGGCAGAATCTATGTTCGGTGATGAGGATGCAATGATTCGCATCGATATGTCTGAGTACATGGAGAAGCATTCTACTTCTCGTTTAGTTGGATCTCCTCCAGGATATGTTGGATATGAAGAAGGTGGACAATTAACAGAAAAGGTTCGCCGTAAGCCATATTCAGTTGTCTTATTAGATGAAGTAGAGAAAGCTCATCCTGATGTGTTTAACATTTTACTACAAGTATTAGAAGATGGTCGCTTAACAGATTCTAAAGGGCGTACAGTTGATTTCCGTAATACAATTGTTATTATGACATCTAACGTTGGTGCAGAAGCATTAAAACGTAATAAGCATCTTGGATTTAACGTACAAGATGAGAGCCGCGATTATTCAGATATGAAAGGTAAAGTAATGGATGAACTGAAAAAGGCATTCCGTCCAGAATTCTTAAACCGTATTGATGAAATTATCGTGTTCCATATGCTTGAGAAAAAACATATTCAAGAGATTGTAACACTTATGGTAAATCAGTTAGTAAATCGCTTAAAAGAGCAAGAAATTGAATTGCATTTAACAGAAGGAGCGATTTCGGCTATTGCTGATAAAGGGTTTGACCGAGAGTACGGTGCTCGTCCGCTTCGTAGAGCAATTCAGAAACATGTAGAAGATAGACTATCGGAAGAACTTTTAAAAGGTGCTATTGAGAAAGGACAAAAAGTTATCTTTGATGTTGAAGGAGAATCATTTGTCATTCATAGTGCTGAAAAGGTAAAATAAGTATAGACAAACTAAGAGGGCTACGAGATAGCCCTCTTTCTTGTACGACAAGGATAAATTGTTATAGATGAAAGTGAAGTGAGATATAAAACAATATGGCTAAAAAGAAAACAAAATTCACATGTCAAGAGTGTGGGTATCAGTCACCAAAATATATGGGGAAATGCCCTGGATGTGGTCAATGGAATACGCTTGTTGAAGAGATGGAACCAGTTGTATCATCAAGGCGCCTTAATTATGCCAATGCAATTCAAACAGAAGTAACAAAACCAAGACGTCTAACAGAAGTGGAAACAAAGTCTGAGGCGCGTATTGAAACAAAATTTCAAGAATTTAACCGTGTACTTGGTGGCGGGATTGTAGATGGATCCTTAGTACTGATTGGTGGAGACCCCGGGATTGGAAAATCAACGTTACTGTTACAAATATCATCGCAATTAGCAGATTCTTCATATGATGTCCTATATATATCGGGTGAAGAATCAGCAAAACAGATTAAACTGCGTGCGGATCGTTTACATGTAAATGGTAGTAATCTATTTGTTGTATCAGAGACGGATTTACAGCGAATTGCAACACATATTGAAGAGGTGAACCCAGCCTTTGTTGTTATTGATTCTATTCAAACAATACATCTACCTGAAGTAACATCAGCGCCGGGAAGTGTGGCACAAGTTCGTGAATGTACAGCGGAATTAATGAAACTTGCAAAAACGAAAGGGATCCCTATTTTTATCGTTGGACATGTGACAAAAGAGGGAGCGATTGCAGGACCTCGTATGTTAGAACATATGGTCGATGCAGTTCTTTACTTTGAAGGAGACCGTCATCATACATACCGCATTTTGCGAGCAGTAAAGAATCGTTTTGGTTCTACGAATGAAATGGGTATTTTTGAAATGAAAGAGCTTGGCCTTGCAGAAGTATTAAACCCTTCTGAAATTTTTCTTGAGGAAAGACCAGTTGGGGTTGCAGGATCAACAGTGGTTGCCTCAATGGAAGGAACAAGACCAGTTTTAGTAGAAATACAAGCATTAATCTCCCCTACTAGTTTTGGAAACCCTCGAAGAATGGCAACGGGAATTGATCATAACCGTGTATCGCTTATTATGGCAGTGCTAGAAAAAAGAACAGGCTTATTATTGCAAAATCAGGATGCATATTTAAAAGTAGCAGGTGGTTTGAAGTTAGATGAACCAGCAATTGATTTAGCTGTCGCTTTAAGTATAGCTTCAAGTTTTAGAGATAAATCTACGGCACCAACCGATGCAGTAATAGGAGAAGTAGGATTAACTGGAGAAATAAGAAGAGTATCAAGAATTGAACAACGTGTACAAGAAGCAGCTAAATTAGGATTTCAACGCGCTATTATTCCTAGAAAAAATTTGGGAGGATGGACAATTCCAGATGGGATTGAGGTAGTTGGTGTATCTAATTTAGGAGAAGCGCTTCGTTTGACATTAGGAGGCTAGGCTATGGAAGAAAACAAGCAACGTGTCAAAAGTATGATTAATATTTTACAACTTGTGGCCCCGGGAACACCACTGCGCGAAGGGATAGATAATGTACTTCGCGCACAAACAGGGGGATTAATTGTTCTTGGATATAATGAGCAGATTAAAAGTATTGTTGATGGAGGTTTTCATATTAATTGTGCATTTTCTCCGGCTAGTTTATACGAATTAGCAAAAATGGATGGGGCACTTATTTTAAATGAAACTGGAAGTAAAATTTTGATTGCGAACGCACAGTTAGTTCCAGAGTCATCTATCGACTCTATTGAGACAGGTATGCGCCACCGAACAGCGGAGCGTGTAGCAAAGCAGACTGGTAGCCTTGTTGTGGCTATTTCACAAAGACGTAACGTAATTACACTATACCAAGGGAATTTACGTTATACACTAAAAGATATAGGTGTTATTTTAACAAAGGCAAACCAGGCTATTCAGACGTTAGAAAAATATAAGGCTGTATGGAATGATGGGATTACGAATTTGGGCATTCTAGAATTTGAAGAGGTTGTTACAATGTCCGAGGTGGTTCATGTTTTACATAGTGTTGAAATGGTACTACGTATTAAAAATGAAATATTGAGCTATATTCATGAATTGGGAACAGAAGGTAGGTTAATTCGTTTACAACTTACGGAACTACTAGCCGACTTAGAAGCAGAGGCAGCGCTATTAATTAAAGATTACTATCAAGAAAAAACACAAGACCATCATCAAATTTTGAAAAAGTTACAAGAGCTTGCGAATACACAACTTCTAGAGGATAGTGATTTAGTTAAATTGCTCGGATATCCGGGACAAACGAGCTTAGAAGAAAGTGTGACGCCGAGAGGATACCGAATCACAAGCAAAATTTCGCGTGTTCCACCACTTATCATTGAAAATTTAATTAATCGATTTAAAACCTTGCAGGGTGTTTGTCGTGCAACTATTAATGAATTAGATGATGTGGAAGGAATTGGAGAAGTCAGGGCGAAGAAAATACGAGAAGGCCTAAAAAGAATTCAAGAGCATCTCTATATGAGTAGACACAATTAAGAATATTACATTGATTCCATAATATAACGACACTAGAACATTTTTGGTATATGATATGATATATTGGTAAATAAAACTATTTATAAAAAAACACGTCCGCTTTTGCATTCGGCGTTTTGATTAGCGAAACAATGGTTAATAATGAGTAGGAGGTGGTTGGATGTTAAAACGGATTGTACAGCTCTTCTTTTTAGTAATCGGGGGAGCGTTAGGGATTTACTTAATCCCAAAAGTTATTAATGTATTAGACATCGGTGCCGTTCCTTTATTGGAAGGATCGTATGTTCGTGCAATTATTGGTGCAATTATTTTATTTTTAACAACATTTTGGCTTGTAGATTATATTGTTCAACTTATTAAGCATATTGAAGAGGCTCTTGTAAAGGCGCCTGTAGCAGATGTTTTATTTGGTACATTAGGGTTAATCTCTGGGCTTATTGTTGCGTATTTAATTTTAATACCAATTCGTGAATTTACAATTCCAGTTATTAGTACAGTGTTGCAAGTGTTCTTTACTCTTTTACTAGGATATTTAGGATTCCAAGTAGGGTTTAAAAAGAGGAATGAATTGCTAGGATTATTTACATTACCACAACGTGGGAAGAAGAAAAATAATAATAGTGAGAATGAAGAACCAGAAAATGAGGTAGAAGAATCTTTAGCGCATTGGAAAATTCTTGATACAAGTGTAATTATCGATGGACGTATTGCTGATATTTGCCAAACAAAGTTTTTAGAAGGAACAATTGTCATTCCACAATTCGTGTTAGAAGAACTTCAGCACATTGCCGATTCTTCTGATGCTTTAAAACGTAATCGTGGTCGCAGAGGATTAGATATTTTAAATCGTATTCAAAAAGAGATGCCGATTCCGGTAGAAATTTATGAAGGCGATTTCGACGATATTCAAGAAGTGGATAGCAAACTTGTAAAGTTAGCGAAAATCACTGGTGGAACGGTAGTAACGAATGACTTCAACTTAAACAAGGTCTCTGAATTACAAGGGGTAACGGTGTTAAACATTAACGATTTAGCTAATGCAATTAAACCTGTTGTACTCCCAGGTGAAGAACTAAGTGTTTATGTTGTAAAAGATGGAAAAGAACAAAATCAAGGTGTGGCATATTTAGATGATGGCACAATGATTGTAGTAGAAGATGGTAGAGAATATGTGGGCTCACAACTCGATGTACTCGTTACGAGTGTGTTACAAACATCGGCGGGGCGTATGATTTTTGCCAAACGTAAATTATTAGAAAAAGCATTATAAGTAGAGGATTATTAATATGTATACATTAATTATTCCAGCAGCGGGTCAAGGAAAGCGGATGGGTGCTGGCAAAAATAAGTTGTTCTTACTTATTAATGAAGTACCGATTATTGTGCATACGTTACGTGCTTTTGAAAAGGATAAAGCATGTAAAAATATTATTATGGCAATTAATGAAGAAGAGCGCCCGTATTTTGAAGAGTTAATGCAGAAGTATCCGGTTAAAAAGCCAGTGCAATTTATTCAAGGTGGAGCTGAAAGACAAGATAGTGTATATAACGCGATTCAGCATACGAGTGATGTTGAGTATGTTCTTGTACATGACGGTGCGCGCCCGTTTGTAACGAATAAAGTGATTCAAGATGTATTAACTGCAGCAGAAAAATATGGAGCTTCCATTTGTGCGGTGCCAGTGAAAGATACTGTTAAGAAAGTAGAGCAGGGTGTTGTTGTAGAAACAGTAGAAAGATCTCAGCTGAAAGCTGTACAAACACCGCAAGGGTTCTCTGTTTCTCTTTTGTTAGAAGCTCATAGAAGTGCGAAACAGAGTTGTTTTCTTGGTACAGATGATGCAAGTCTGGTAGAACGTATCGGGAAGCAAGTAGGTGTAGTAGAGGGGAGTTACTATAATATTAAGGTGACGACTCCAGAGGATTTACTAATTGCTGAAAGTTTTCTTCACGTTCAAAAGAAATGATAGCAATGATTATAGCGAAGAAAAGCTCGGCAACAGCCGGGCTTTTCTTTATAAAGATAGCGATATAATATAGAATCATAAAGCTCAGTAGTTTAGCTCGAGGAGGATGTAAAAAATGTTTCGAATTGGACAAGGTTTTGATGTGCATGAATTCGCAGAGGGTAGACCGTTAATTATTGGTGGGGTTACAATTCCTCATGAGAAAGGATTAATCGGTCACTCCGATGCAGATGTATTGTTACATACAATCGCGGACGCTTGTTTAGGTGCAATTGCAGCAGGAGATATCGGAAAACATTTCCCTGATACAGACCCTGCCTTTAAAGATGCTGATTCAGCTGTATTGTTGCAAAAGGTTTGGGAATTTGTGCGTGAACAAGGTTATGAATTAGGAAATTTAGATTGTACAATTATTGCTCAAAAGCCAAAAATGGCACCACATATTGAAAGTATGCGTAAACGCATTAGTGAACTATTAGAAACGTCTATTGATAATATCAATGTAAAGGCAACAACAACAGAAAAATTAGGATTTACAGGTAGAGAAGAAGGAATTGCTTCTCAAGCAGTTGTTTTATTACAGAAAAAATAATGGTTTTTAATTCGTAAGATGGATAATCACATTTTTTTGGTGTACAATTATAGAATGTGTTGACATTAAGAATGGAAGGTGTACCAATTATGGAAAAGCAAGTGAGAGTGCGCTATGCGCCAAGTCCAACAGGACACTTACATATCGGAAATGCGCGTACGGCATTATTTAATTATTTATTTGCTCGTCATCAAGATGGTAAGTTTATTATTCGTATTGAAGATACTGATGTAAAACGTAATGTTGCTGGTGGAGAAGAAAGCCAATTAAAATACTTGAAATGGCTCGGTATGGACTGGGATGAAGGTGTTGATGTTGGTGGTGAATTTGGACCATATCGTCAAACAGAGCGTTTAGATATTTATAAAAAGTTATATGAAGATTTATTAGAGCGTGGTTTAGCTTACAAATGTTATATGACAGAAGAAGAACTAGAAGCAGAACGCGAAGGGCAAATTGCTCGTGGTGAAACACCTCGTTACGCAGGTAACCACCGTGATTTAACTGAAGCGCAAGTGAAAGAATTTGAAGCTGAGGGACGTATTCCAAGTATTCGTTTCCGTGTACCAGCTGACCGTGATTACACATTTAAAGATATTGTAAAAGATGAAGTTGCATTCCATTCAAATGATTTCGGTGATTTCGTTATCGTGAAAAAAGATGGGATTCCAACTTATAACTTTGCAGTAGCAGTAGATGATCACTTAATGGAAATTACACACGTGCTTCGTGGTGATGACCATATTTCAAACACGCCAAAACAAATGATGATTTATGAAGCTTTCGGTTGGGATATTCCACAATTCGGTCATATGACTTTAATTGTAAATGAAAGCCGTAAAAAATTAAGTAAGCGTGATGAATCTATTATTCAATTTATTGAGCAATATAAAGAGCTTGGATATCTTCCAGAAGCAATCTTTAACTTTATTGCATTACTAGGTTGGTCGCCAGTAGGAGAAGAAGAAATCTTCTCTCAAGAAGAGTTTATCAAAATGTTCGATGCAGCTCGTTTATCAAAATCACCTGCATTATTTGATTCTCAAAAACTAAAATGGATGAACAACCAATATATGAAAAAGCAAGATTTAGATACGGTGGTAGAATTAAGCTTACCGCATTTAGTGAAGGCTGGACGTATAGGTGAAACTTTAAGTGAACAAGAACAAGCTTGGATTCGTGATGTAATTGCGTTATATCATGAACAAATGAGCTTTGGAGCTGAAATTGTAGAGCTTTCTGAAATGTTCTTCAAAGATCATGTTGATTATGAAGAAGAAGGACAAGAAGTATTAAAAGGTGAACAAGTACCAGAAGTACTTCGTGCATTTGCTGGTCAAGTAGAAGCACTAGAAGCTATGGAACCGGCAGCAATTAAGGCTGCTATTAAAGCAGTTCAAAAGGAAACAGGTCATAAAGGTAAAAACTTATTTATGCCAATCCGTGTTGCAACTACTGGTCAAACACACGGCCCAGAGCTTCCTAATGCTATTGCACTTCTTGGAAAAGAAAAAGTTTTAAATCGTCTTCAAAAAGTAATTGGTTAACATTTTCTAGGTTTAGAAATATAATAAGTATACTTAAAACCTAATAAGGAAAAGCGACGAGAAGGAGAAGTAGAAAATCAGGCTTTTTACAGAGAGAACCACCTTAGGCTGGAAGTGGTTTATAAGCGGGTTTTTGAAATGCCCCTTCGAGTCTTCTGCTGAACAGCAAATGGTTTTGCGAAACGTCTTAGGACGTAAAGTAAGCAGAAGCGGTGTACACCGTTATCAGAGATGAGTTTGAGGCTTTTTTAGCCTAAACAGAGTGGAACCGCGCTTATAAGGCGTCTCTGTCAATATGACAGAGGCGTCTTTTTTTATACCGTAAAACTGGGTGTGAGTATAAGCTTTATCCACGTGTATAAAGATTTAGGGGGATAAGTAGGGAGTTAGTTCACTCGAAAAAGCAGCCCATAAAGGGGAGGGAACGTCGATGTTTAAGAGGCTTCGGGAAGATATTGAAGTCGTTTTTGAACAGGATCCAGCGGCAAGAAGTTATTTCGAAGTCATTTTGACTTACTCTGGATTACATGCAGTTTGGGCCCATCGAATTGCACATGCTTTTTATAAAAAGAATTTCTTCTTTATTGCACGTTGGATCTCACAAGTTAGTCGTTTCTTTACTGGCATTGAGATTCATCCAGGAGCAACAATTGGTCGTCGTTTTTTCATTGACCATGGAATGGGGGTTGTAATTGGAGAAACGTGCGAAATTGGTGACAATGTAACGATCTATCAAGGAGTTACATTAGGTGGTACGGGTAAAGAAAAGGGAAAGAGGCACCCTACAATCCAGGATAATGTATTAATTGCAACGGGTGCTAAAGTACTAGGTTCTATTACAGTTGGAGAGAATTCTAAAATTGGAGCAGGTTCTGTCGTATTAAAAGAAGTCCCTGCACATTCTACAGTTGTAGGTATACCTGGCCGAGTCGTTATTCAAAATGGAGTAAAGATCGGTCAAGAATTAAATCATTCCGACCTTCCAGACCCAATTTTTGATAAATTAAAGGTCATGGAAGTAGAACTTGATAAATTGAAAAAACAACTTGAAGTAAAGGTAGAAAGGAAGGATAAAAATGACTATTCACATTTATAATACGTTAACACGTCAAAAGGAAGAGTTTATTCCATTAGAAGAAAATAAGGTGAAGATGTATGTATGCGGACCTACAGTTTATAACTATATTCACATCGGGAACGCAAGACCACCTATGGTATTTGATACAGTGCGCCGTTATTTAGAATATAAAGGGTACGATGTGCAGTATGTATCTAACTTTACTGACGTAGATGATAAATTAATTAAAGCAGCAAATGAGTTAGGCGAAGATGTGCCGACAATTGCGGACCGTTTCGTGGAAGCGTACTTTGAAGATGTAACAGCATTAGGTTGCAAACATGCAACAGTTCATCCGCGTGTAACAGAAAATATGGATATTATTATTGAATTTATTCAAGAACTTGTGAATAAAGGATATGCATATGAATCAGAAGGGGATGTGTACTTTAGAACGAAGGAATTCGAAGGGTACGGTAAGTTATCACATCAACCGATCGCGGACTTACGTCACGGTGCGCGTATTGAAGTAGGAGAAAAGAAACAAGACCCTCTTGATTTTGCACTATGGAAAGCTGCGAAAGAAGGAGAAATCTTCTGGGAAAGCCCTTGGGGTCAAGGTCGTCCAGGCTGGCATATCGAATGCTCGGCAATGGCGCGTAAATACTTAGGGGACACAATTGATATTCACGCCGGTGGTCAAGACTTGGCATTTCCTCATCATGAGAATGAAATTGCGCAGTCTGAGGCGCTAACAGGAAAAACATTTGCACGTTATTGGATGCACAATGGATATATTAATATTAATAATGAGAAAATGTCTAAGTCACTTGGGAACTTCATTTTAGTTCACGATATCATTAAGCAATATGATCCGCAGTTAATTAGATTCTTTATGCTATCAGTACATTATCGTCACCCAATTAATTTCAGTGAAGAGTTATTACAAAGCACAAATAACGGACTGGAAAGAATTAAAACAGCTTACGGTAATTTGAAACACCGTATGGAAAGTAGTACGGATTTAACAGATCATAATGAGAAATGGTTAGCTGATCTGGAAAAATTCCAAACTGCATTTGAAGAAGCGATGAATGATGATTTCAATACTGCTAATGCAATCACTGAGTTATATAATGTAGCAAATCATGCAAATCAATATTTACTGGAAGAACATACGTCTACAGTGGTAATTCAAGCATACGTAAAACAACTTGAAACATTATTTGATATTTTAGGGTTAGAATTAGCACAAGAAGAGTTACTAGATGAAGAAATTGAGGCGCTTATTCAAAAACGTATTGAAGCTCGTAAAAATCGTGATTTTGCATTATCAGATCAGATTCGCGATGATTTAAAAGATCGTAATATTATTTTAGAAGATACCGCTCAAGGTACAAGATGGAAAAGAGGATAAGAATGATTGATGCAAAGCAATTAAACAGCTTAGCGTTAGCATATATGGGTGATGCGGTATATGAACAATATATCCGCTATCACCTACTTCAAAAAGGGAAGGTTCGTCCTAATCAGTTGCATCGATTAGGGACAAGCTTTGTTTCGGCAAAAGCACAGGCGAAAGTTGTTTATCATTTATTAGAGACAGCATTTTTAACTGAGGAAGAAGAGGCAGTACTAAGAAGAGGGCGTAATGCAAATTCAGGTACTGTTCCGAAAAATACAGATGTACAAACATATCGACATAGTACAGCCTTTGAAGCGTTAATTGGCTATCATCACTTATTAAATAATCGTGAAAGATTAGACGAAATTGTATATAAGGCAATTGCTGTTCTAGAAGAAAAGGAAGGGGGCACATCATCATGAGTAGTGAATATATTATCGGACGTAACCCTGTAATTGAAGCGTTACGATCAGGGAGAGATATTAATAAAATTTGGATCGCAGAAGGTGCTGCCAAAGGACAAGTACAAATTGTACTAGCACTAGCGAAAGAAAATAAAATTATTTTGCAACATGCACCAAAAAAGAAGTTAGATCAATTAGTTGAGGGGAACCATCAAGGTGTAATTGCTCAAGTGGCCGCATATCAATATGCGGAGCTAGAAGATCTATTTAAAGTAGCAGAGAAGCGTAACGAAGATCCGTTCTTCTTAATTCTAGATGAAATTGAAGACCCGCATAACCTAGGTTCTATTATGCGTACTGCGGACGCAACAGGGGCTCATGGAATTATAATTCCGAAAAGAAGAGCTGTGGGACTTACTGCATCAGTTGCGAAAGCATCTACTGGGGCAATTGAATATATTCCTGTTGCACGCGTAACGAATTTATCTCGTACAATCGATGAATTAAAAGAACGTGGACTTTGGATTGCTGGTACAGATGCAAAAGGGAAAACGGATTATCGTAATTTAGATGGTAAAATGCCAATTGGATTAGTAATTGGAAGTGAAGGAAAAGGTATGAGTCGTATTATTGGTGAAAAATGTGATTTCTTAATTACTTTACCGATGGTTGGTAAAGTTACATCCTTAAATGCTTCAGTGGCCGCAAGTTTGTTAATGTATGAGGTATATCGTAAACGTAACGAAATTGGTAAATAAAAAATGAACGATATTTTAATCGTTGACGGTTACAACATTATTGGAGCTTGGGGAGACTTGAAGAAACTACGGGATGTAGATTTGCAGTCATCAAGAGATGCACTGATTGATAAGATGGCGGATTACCAAGGTTACACAGGGACAAAGGTAATGATAGTTTTTGATGCGTATACAGTCCACGGTATTGAAAAAAAGATGAAACAATCGCGTGTGGAAGTTATATTCACGAGGAAGAATCAAACGGCAGATGAAAAGATAGAGCAACTTGCGATTGAACTTAGAAATATAAATACGCAAATATATGTTGCGACTTCTGATTATACGGAACAATGGGTTATATTTGCTCAAGGTGCGCTCCGGAAATCTGCGCGGGAATTAGAGTTGGAAGTACAAGCGATGGAGCAACAAGTAAGAAGGCGTACACAAGACACAAAAGAAAAGCAACCCGCCATGCGAAAGATATTTAGTAAAGATATTACAGAAAAGTTAGAAAAATTAAGAAGAGGAGAGCGTTGAAGCATTGACGCTCTTTGTCTTTTTACTGTATAATATTGCTAAATAAATAGCGGTCGGAGGGATCAAGGTGGAAGCAGGCTTCGTAAGTGTAGGCGACGTTACATTTCGTGATTTAGAAGATGAGGCAATCGTTGAGTTAGTTCGAAAAGGTAATACTGACGCTCTAGAATATTTGATTCACAAATATAAGAACTTTGTTCGCGCGAAATCGAGATCTTATTTCTTAGTGGGTGCCGATCGAGAAGATATTGTTCAAGAAGGTATGATTGGATTGTTTAAAGCGATTCGTGATTATAAGGAGGACAAGCTGTCTTCATTCAAAGCATTTGCTGAACTGTGTATCACTCGACAAATTATTACCGCTATTAAAACAGCAACCAGGCAAAAGCATATTCCGTTAAATTCATATGTGTCTTTAGATAAACCGATTTATGACGAGGAATCTGATCGGACATTATTAGATGTTATTTCGGAAGCGAAGGTAACTGATCCTGAAGAAATGATTATAAGTCAGGAAGAATATACAGACATAGAATCTAAAATATCTGAATTATTAAGCGATTTAGAAAGAAAAGTGCTTTCTTTATATCTAGACGGCCGTTCTTATCAAGAGATTTCGGAACAGTTAAATAGACATGTGAAATCTATTGATAACGCTTTACAGAGGGTGAAGCGGAAATTGGAACGATATATGGAAATGCGAGAGAGTACCACTTTAAATTCATAACAAGTACTACAGGTGTAAAAATCACCTGTTTTCTTTTTGTAGGGAGTGCAAAAGGCATGACATTGACATTGTCTTTTATTGTATGATACATTTTTAGGGACATAATGTTACAAGGTTGGTGTAACTAATGAGGAAAAAAGTTGTACTCTCATGTGAAGAGTGTAAAAATCGAAACTACTCTACGATGAAAGATACGAGCTCAGTAGAGCGACTTGAAATAAAGAAATTTTGTAAAACATGCAATCAGCATACAGTTCACAAGGAAACAAAATAAATAATTGAAATAATACACTGGAGGTCCCGTAGATGCGTTTAACGAACTTTTTCGGCGATGTAGGTCGCGAAATGAAAAAAGTAAGTTGGCCTAAAAAAGATGAATTACTCCGTTCAACAGCGACTGTTATCGCTACAGTTGTCTTCTTTGCGATTTTCTTCGCAGTTGTTGATATGGGCATTTCTTCTTTAATTCGGTTAATTCTTGGTTAATTCTTGAATAAGAAGCACTTATCCATGATATAATGTTATTTATAAGAACTGTGTAAAAGCCCGGTGAACGGGTTTTTTCATTTGCGCAAAAAAATGTACGTCAGGGAGGGAAGGACGCTCGTCCTAAATGAATGGAAAAAAGTTGGTATGTTGTCCATACTTATTCTGGATATGAAAATAAAGTAAAAGCAAACCTAGAGAAACGTGTAGAATCAATGGGTATGCAAGATAAAATTTTCCGTGTTGTTGTCCCGGAAGAAGTAGAAGTAGAAATGAAAAATGGTAAAGAAAAATTAATGAAAAGAAAAGTGTTCCCAGGTTATGTATTAGTAGAATTAATCATGACTGATGACTCTTGGTATGTTGTACGTAACACACCAGGTGTAACTGGATTCGTTGGTTCTTCTGGTTCTGGATCTAAACCATCACCTCTATTAGAAGAGGAAGTTGTTACCATTATGAAACATATGGGAATGGACAACGAGGTGGTTGATTTCGACTTTGAACTTCATGAGACAGTACGTGTAAATGAGGGGCCATTCGCAGATTATACAGGTGCTATCGAAGAAATTGATGTGGAGAAGAAGAAGGTTAGCGTGCTTGTGGACATGTTTGGTCGCGAGACTCCAGTTGAACTTGACTTCCATCAAATTGAAAAATTATAAAATGAAACTTGAAATGAATTGTAAAAAGTGATAATATCTTTTAAGTCAGTACGTCTTCGTTATCGGAGACGTTTTTTGAAAGATTTTATCCTTAGAGATAAAATATGACGTGGGAGGGCAAATCACTGTCCAATTGACCACATCACGGACTTAAGGAGGTGTGTCTCGTGGCTAAAAAGGTAATTAAAATGGTAAAGCTTCAAATTCCTGCAGGTAAAGCTAACCCAGCTCCACCAGTTGGTCCAGCATTAGGACAAGCAGGTGTTAACATCATGGGCTTCTGTAAAGAGTTTAACGCTCGTACAGCAGATCAAGCTGGTCTTATCATCCCTGTTGAAATTACGGTATTTGAGGACCGTTCATTCACTTTCATTACTAAAACTCCTCCTGCTGCTGTTCTTCTTAAGAAAGTAGCTGGTATTGAGTCTGGTTCTGGTGAACCAAACCGTAATAAAGTGGCAACTGTTAAGCGTGATAAAGTACGCGAAATCGCTGAAACTAAAATGCCTGACCTAAACGCTGCTAGCGTAGAAGCTGCAATGCGTATGGTTGAAGGTACTGCACGCAGTATGGGCATCGTTATCGAAGACTAATTCGATTTGTTTTTTAAAAAAGGTTGCGGGTCTGGAATTCCAATTCGCAACCTTTATTATCGTAAATGATTATCGTTTTTAAATAAATGGGTGGCGCGCATCCTCAGGTTATACCTGAAAATAAGCGTAAACGTGGGAGGTTATTCCGCTAAAACCACATTCGAGGAGGAAATAAAAATGGCTAAAAGAGGTAAAAAGTACGTAGAAGCTGCAAAGCTTGTTGATCGTGCAGCTGCTTACTCTGCAACAGAAGCAGTAGAATTAGTAAAGAAAACAAACACAGCTAAATTTGATGCAACTGTAGAAGCTGCATTCCGTTTAGGTGTTGACCCTAAGAAAGCTGACCAACAAATCCGTGGTGCAGTTGTTCTTCCACACGGTACTGGTAAAGTACAACGTGTATTAGTATTCGCTAAAGGTGAAAAAGCTAAAGAAGCTGAAGCTGCTGGAGCTGACTTCGTAGGCGATGCTGATTACATCGGTAAAATCCAACAAGGTTGGTTCGATTTCGATGTAGTAGTAGCAACTCCTGACATGATGGGTGAAGTTGGTAAACTTGGTCGCGTATTAGGACCTAAAGGTTTAATGCCAAACCCTAAAACTGGAACAGTTACTTTCGATGTAACTAAAGCTGTTAACGAAATCAAAGCTGGTAAAGTTGAATACCGCGTTGATAAAGCTGGTAACATCCACGTTCCAATCGGTAAAGTATCTTTCGAAGATGCTAAATTAGTAGAAAACTTCAGAACAATCGCTGACACTTTACAAAAAGTTAAGCCAGCTGCTGCAAAAGGTACTTACATGAAGAACGTAACAGTTGCTTCTACAATGGGACCTGGCGTACGTGTAGACGTTTCTACATTAGCGTAAATTTTGGAAGTTGACTTCATAAAGAAGTTTTAATATAATCATTTATGTTGTGAATTTAATTAGTGTACCGTAGACAGTAGGTGTCAATAGACTTAATTTCCTACCTAGGTGTTAATATACGAAGCGGAATTTTTTTCTGTGACTATATGCCTCCATGTCTACAAGTTGGGCATGGAGGTTTTTAGTGCACTTTCGGTACATCTTCTATATAATCTACAGGAGGTGTAATAACATGAGCAAAGTAATCGAAACTAAACAACAAGTTGTAACTGAAATCGCGGACAAACTTCGCGCTAGTAAATCTACAATCGTTGTTGACTACCGTGGTTTAACAGTTTCTGAAGCAACAGAATTACGTAAGCAATTACGTGAAGCTGGCGTTGAGTTCAAAGTTTACAAAAACTCTCTAACTCGTCGTGCTGCAGAATCTGCTGAAATGGCTGAGTTAAATGAATTCTTAACAGGACCAAACGCAATCGCGTTCAGTAACGAGGATGTAGTTGCTCCTGCGAAAGTATTAAACGACTTCGCTAAAGATCATGAAGCTTTAGAAATTAAAGCGGGCGTAATCGAAGGTAAACTTGTAACACTTGATGAGGTTAAAGCTATCGCTACTCTTCCATCACGTGAAGGCTTACTTTCTATGCTTCTTAGCGTTCTTCAAGCTCCAATCCGTAACCTTGCACTTGCTACTAAAGCAGTTGCAGACCAAAAGGAAGAGCAAGGCGCTTAATTTTTTAAAAGATAATTACGTATTATCGATAAAACAATACAAACCTATTTAAGGGAGGATATTTACAATGACTAAAGAACAAATCATTGAAGCAGTTAAATCTATGACTGTATTAGAACTTAACGACTTAGTAAAAGCTATCGAGGAAGAATTCGGCGTAACTGCTGCTGCTCCTGTAGCTGTTGCTGGTGGCGCTGGAGAAGCTGCTGCTGAGAAAACTGAATTTGATGTGGAACTAACTAGCGCTGGTGCACAAAAAATCAAAGTTATCAAAGTTGTTCGTGAAATCACTGGTCTTGGCTTAAAAGAAGCTAAAGAATTAGTTGACAACACTCCAAAAGTAATCAAAGAAGCTGCTGCTAAAGAAGAAGCTGAAGAAATCAAAGCTAAACTTGAAGAAGTTGGCGCTGCTGTAGAAGTTAAGTAATTAACTTTTGATGCTTTAAAAAAAGCTCGCTCTCATGCGAGCTTTTTTTTTAACTGTAAAGAAAAGAGGTGGCCATATGGCAGACCATTATTTTTCTAACGACCCTTCTAGTAAAAGTGATCGTAAGCGATGGGAATTTACGCTTCGTGGATCTCAATTTACTTTCTTATCTGACCGTGGGGTGTTCTCGAAAAACGAAGTGGACTTTGGTTCTCGTCTTTTAATTGAAGCGTTTCAAGTGCCAGATATTAAAGGTGACATATTAGACGTAGGTTGTGGATATGGACCAATTGGTTTATCGTTGGCGAAAGAGTTTCAAGACCGTAAAGTTCACATGGTGGATGTGAATGAAAGGGCACTTGAGCTTGCAAAAGAAAATGCCGCTAACAATAGAATTGGAAATGTGCACATTTTTCAAAGTAGCGTCTATGAAAATGTAGATGGTATGTATGCTGCTATTCTATCTAATCCTCCAATTCGTGCAGGTAAAGATATCGTGCATGAGATTTTAGAAAAAGCTGTAGAACATTTAGTTTCAGGTGGAGAGTTGTGGATTGTTATTCAAAAGAAACAAGGTGCACCATCTGCGCTGAAGAAACTAGAAGAAGTGTTTTCTGAAGTCGAAGTTGTAGAAAAGAAAAAAGGATATTATATCATAAAATCAAAAAAACGTTGACGGTTATTTTTGGCTATGTTAACATTATACAATGCCAATATATGATTTTCTGCGTTGAGAAAGATGTATATTTTTGTTTCTCTTGGAAAAGATAGTAAAATCAGCAGATTATGAAACAGAATGATGGTTTTCTTATAGAAGCCATTTTTCTTTTTTGAACAGGTAGAAAGACTCAACGTATTTATCTTTAAGAGAAAAAAGACTACGCTAAATAGCAGTAGTTGTATTTATTTGTGATTTTGCACAAATTTTTTTGTGCATTTATAATACTCATGATTTGAGGGGTGAAGCAGTTGACAGGTCAACTAGTTCAATACGGACGCCACCGCCAACGAAGAAGTTATGCCCGTATTAGTGAAGTATTAGAGTTACCAAATCTTATCGAAATTCAAACCTCTTCTTATCAGTGGTTTCTTGATGAGGGTTTGCGAGAAATGTTCCAAGACATTTCTCCGATTGAAGACTTTACGGGAAATCTATCGCTTGAATTTATCGACTACAGCTTAGGTGAACCTAAATACTCTGTAGACGAATGCAAAGAGCGTGATGTGACGTATGCAGCACCACTTCGTGTAAAAGTGCGTCTAATCAACAAGGAAACTGGTGAAGTAAAAGAACAAGATGTGTTCATGGGAGATTTCCCACTCATGACAGAGACTGGAACATTCGTAATTAACGGTGCAGAACGTGTTATCGTTTCCCAGTTAGTTCGCTCTCCAAGCGTATACTATAGTGGCAAAGTGGATAAAAACGGAAAACGTGGTTTTACTGCTACTGTAATTCCAAACCGCGGAGCTTGGTTAGAGTATGAGACAGATGCTAAGGATGTTGTATATGTGCGTATTGACCGTACGCGTAAACTTCCTGTAACTGTTTTGTTACGCGCATTAGGGTTTGGCTCTGATCAAGAAATCACCGAGCTTTTAGGTGATAACGAATACTTAAGCAACACATTAGAAAAAGACAACACAGATAGCACAGAAAAAGCATTGCTTGAAATTTATGAGCGCCTACGTCCTGGTGAACCACCAACAGTAGAAAATGCTAAGAGCTTACTTGTGTCTCGTTTCTTTGATCCAAAGCGCTACGATTTAGCAAATGTAGGTCGCTACAAGATCAACAAAAAGTTACACATTAAAAACAGATTGTTTAATCAACGTTTAGCTGAAACATTAGTGGATCCAGAAACTGGTGAAATTTTAGCGGCAGAAGGAACAATCTTAGATCGTCGTACACTTGATCGCATTTTACCTTACTTAGAGAAAAACATTGGATTCAAAACAGCGAAACCAATGGGTGGAGTGGTAGAAGGCGATGTTGAGCTGCAATCTATTAAGATTTATGCTCCTGAGTCAGAAGGCGAGCGCGTAATTAACGTAATTGGTAATGCAAATATTACTCGCGATGTAAAACACATCACACCAGGTGATATCCTTGCTTCTATCAGTTACTTCTTCAACCTACTATATAAAGTAGGGGATACAGATGATATCGACCACTTAGGAAACCGTCGTCTGCGTTCTGTTGGAGAACTATTACAAAATCAATTCCGTATCGGTCTTTCTCGTATGGAACGTGTTGTTCGTGAGAGAATGTCGATCCAAGATACAAATGCAATTACACCACAGGCATTAATTAATATTCGTCCTGTTATTGCATCTATTAAAGAGTTCTTCGGAAGTTCTCAGTTATCTCAGTTCATGGACCAAACAAATCCGTTAGCAGAGTTAACTCACAAACGAAGATTATCTGCATTAGGACCTGGTGGTTTAACGCGTGAGCGCGCAGGCTTTGAAGTACGTGACGTTCACTACTCTCACTATGGTCGTATGTGTCCGATTGAAACACCAGAGGGACCAAACATCGGTTTGATTAACTCATTATCTTCGTTCGCGAAAGTAAATGAGTTTGGTTTCATTGAAACACCATACCGTCGTGTTGACCCAGAAACTGGTCTTGTAACAGGGCATGTTGATTATTTAACAGCAGATGAAGAAGATAATTATGTTGTAGCCCAAGCGAATATGAAATTATCTGAAGAAGGAGAATTCCTTGATGAAGATATCGTAGCTCGTTTCCGTGGTGAAAACATTGTCACAAATAAAGAACGCATCGACTACATGGATGTATCACCAAAACAAGTAGTGTCGGCAGCGACAGCTTGTATTCCGTTCTTAGAAAACGATGACTCTAACCGCGCACTTATGGGAGCGAACATGCAACGTCAGGCGGTTCCGTTAATGAATCCGGAATCTCCGATTGTAGGTACAGGTATGGAGTACGTATCAGCAAAAGACTCAGGTGCTGCAGTAATCTGTAAACACCCTGGTATTGTTGAACGAGTAGAAGCACGTGAAGTTTGGGTACGTCGATATGTAGAAGTTGACGGTCAAACAGTAAAAGGCGACTTAGATCGCTACAAAATGCAAAAATTCATTCGTTCTAACCAAGGAACTTGCTACAACCAACGTCCAATCGTAAGTGTTGGAAATGAAGTTGTAAAAGGTGAAATCCTTGCGGATGGTCCTTCTATGGAATTAGGTGAACTAGCACTTGGACGTAACGTGCTTGTTGGTTTCATGACTTGGGACGGTTATAACTACGAGGATGCGATCATTATGAGTGAGCGCCTTGTAAAAGATGATGTGTACACTTCTATTCATATTGAAGAATATGAGTCAGAAGCTCGTGATACGAAGCTTGGACCAGAAGAAATTACACGTGACATTCCAAACGTTGGGGAAGATGCATTACGCAACCTTGACGAGCGCGGTATCATTCGCGTTGGTGCGGAAGTAAAAGATGGAGATTTACTTGTTGGTAAAGTAACACCTAAAGGTGTAACAGAATTAACAGCTGAAGAACGTCTATTACATGCTATCTTTGGAGAAAAAGCGCGTGAAGTACGTGATACATCACTACGTGTACCACACGGTGGTGGCGGTATTATCTTAGACGTAAAAGTATTCAACCGTGAAGATGGCGACGAATTGCCACCAGGCGTGAATCAACTTGTGCGTGCATATATCGTTCAAAAACGTAAAATTTCTGAAGGTGACAAGATGGCCGGACGTCACGGTAACAAAGGTGTTATCTCTCGTATTTTACCAGAAGAAGATATGCCTTACTTACCAGACGGTACGCCAATCGATATCATGTTAAACCCATTAGGGGTACCATCTCGTATGAATATCGGTCAGGTATTAGAGCTTCATCTTGGTATGGCAGCAAGATACCTTGGCATTCACATTGCAACACCAGTATTCGATGGTGCTCGTGAGGAAGATGTTTGGGGCACAATTGAAGAAGCTGGTATGGCAAATGACGCGAAAACAATCCTGTATGACGGACGTACTGGTGAACCATTCGATAACCGTGTATCTGTTGGTGTCATGTATATGATCAAACTTGCGCACATGGTTGACGATAAACTTCATGCTCGTTCTACTGGACCATACTCACTTGTAACGCAGCAGCCTCTTGGAGGTAAAGCTCAGTTCGGTGGACAGCGTTTCGGTGAGATGGAGGTTTGGGCACTTGAAGCTTATGGTGCTGCTTATACTCTTCAAGAAATCTTAACAGTGAAGTCTGATGATGTTGTTGGACGTGTTAAGACGTATGAAGCAATTGTTAAAGGCGAAAATGTTCCAGAACCAGGCGTTCCTGAATCATTCAAAGTATTGATTAAAGAGCTGCAAAGTTTAGGTATGGACGTTAAAATGATGTCTAGCGACGATACAGAAATTGAAATGCGTGATACGGAAGATGACGATGATCATCAATCAGCAGACAAATTGAATGTCGAAGTTGAGACAACTAAGGAATAATTGGGATAACCTGTAGACTAAAAGGGAGGTAGGCCCCTTGATAGATGTAAATAACTTTGAATATATGAAGATTGGACTTGCTTCACCTGACAAGATTCGTTCTTGGTCATACGGTGAAGTTAAGAAACCAGAAACAATTAACTATCGTACGTTAAAGCCTGAAAAAGATGGCTTGTTCTGTGAGCGTATTTTCGGACCACAAAAGGACTGGGAATGTCATTGCGGAAAATACAAACGTGTACGTTATAAAGGTGTAGTTTGTGATCGATGTGGCGTTGAAGTAACGCGTGCGAAAGTGCGTCGTGAACGTATGGGTCATATCGAATTAGCTGCTCCTGTATCTCATATTTGGTATTTCAAAGGTATCCCGAGCCGCATGGGACTTGTCTTAGACATGTCCCCTCGCGCGCTTGAAGAAGTAATTTATTTCGCTTCTTATGTTGTAACAGAAAGTGGAGATACACCACTTGATAAGAAGCAATTACTTTCTGAAAAAGAATACCGTGCATATCGTGATCGATATGGTAGCACATTCCAAGCTGCTATGGGTGCAGAAGCGATTAAAAAGCTATTACAAGACATCGATTTAGATAAAGAAGTAGACTTCTTAAAAGAAGAATTAAAAACAGCACAAGGACAACGCCGTACTCGTGCTATTAAACGTCTAGAAGTATTAGAAGCATTCCGTAACTCTGGAAATGAGCCATCTTGGATGATCTTAGATGTTCTACCAGTAATCCCACCAGAACTACGCCCAATGGTACAGTTAGATGGTGGACGTTTTGCTACTTCTGACTTAAACGACTTATACCGTCGTGTAATTAACCGTAACAACCGTTTAAAACGTCTATTGGACTTAGGTGCACCAAGCATTATCGTTCAGAACGAAAAACGTATGTTACAAGAAGCTGTAGACGCATTAATCGATAATGGTCGTCGTGGCCGTCCAGTTACTGGACCAGGTAACCGTCCATTAAAATCACTATCTCACATGCTTAAAGGTAAACAAGGACGCTTCCGTCAAAACTTATTAGGTAAACGTGTTGACTACTCTGGTCGTTCTGTAATCGTTGTAGGACCGAACTTAAAGATGTACCAATGTGGATTACCAAAAGAGATGGCGCTTGAACTGTTCAAACCTTTCGTAATGAAAGAGTTAGTTGAAAAAGGATTAGCACACAACATTAAGAGTGCGAAACGTAAAATCGAGCGTGTACAACCTGAAGTTTGGGACGTTTTAGAATCTGTGATTAAAGAACATCCAGTACTTCTAAACCGCGCACCAACACTTCACCGTCTTGGTATTCAGGCGTTTGAACCTACATTAGTAGAAGGTCGCGCAATCCGTCTTCACCCACTTGTATGTACTGCATACAACGCGGACTTTGACGGTGACCAAATGGCCGTTCACGTACCTTTATCATCAGAAGCACAAGCAGAAGCTCGTCTTCTTATGTTAGCGGCACAAAACATCTTGAACCCGAAAGACGGTAAACCAGTTGTTACTCCATCTCAGGATATGGTATTAGGTAACTACTACTTAACACTTGAGCGTGAAGGTGCAATCGGTGAAGGTATGGTCTTCAAAGATGCGAACGAGGCATTACTTGCATACCAAAATGGATATGTACATCTTCATACACGTGTTGCAGTAGCTGCAAGCGCAGTAAACAACGCAACATTTACTGAAGAGCAAAAGAGTATGCTTCTATTAACAACAGTTGGTAAATTAATATTTAACGAAATCTTACCAGAGTCGTTCCCTTATATTAATGAACCAACAAATTCAAACCTTGAAAAAGAAACACCAGCGAAATATTTCGTTGAAAAAGGTGCGAACATTAAAGAGATTATTGCTAGTCGCGAAGAAGTGGCGCCATTCAGCAAGAAAATCCTTGGTAACATCATTGCGGAAGTGTTTAAACGTTTCAAAATTACAGAAACGTCTCGCATGCTTGACCGTATGAAAAACTTAGGATTCAAGTACTCTACAAAAGCTGGTATTACAGTTGGGGTATCTGACATTCTTGTATTAGGTGAAAAAGATGAAATTCTCCACGAAGCACAAGCAAAAGTAGATAATGTAATTAAACAATTCCGTCGCGGTTTAATCACGGAAGAAGAACGTTACGATCGCGTTATCTCTATTTGGAGTAATGCAAAAGATGTTATCCAAGGAAAACTGATGAAATCCTTGAATAAACGCAACCCAATCTTCATGATGAGTGATTCCGGTGCCCGTGGTAACGCATCGAACTTTACTCAGCTTGCTGGTATGCGTGGTCTGATGGCCAATCCATCTGGTCGTATCATCGAACTTCCAATCAAATCAAGTTTCCGTGAAGGTTTAACAGTACTTGAGTACTTCATCTCTACGCATGGTGCGCGTAAAGGTCTTGCCGATACAGCACTGAAAACTGCCGATTCTGGCTACTTAACACGTCGTCTTGTTGACGTTGCACAAGATGTAATCGTTCGTGAAGATGATTGTGGAACAGATCGTGGTTTATTAATTGGTGCGATTAAAGAGGGTAATGAAGTTATCGAGTCATTATATGATCGTCTTGTTGGACGTTTTGCAAGAAAAACTGTAAAACATCCTGAAACAGGTGAAGTATTAGTTGCTGAAAATCAATTAATTACTGAAGATATCGCTCATATCGTTGAAAATTCGGGTGTTGAAACTGTAAACATTCGTTCAGCGTTCACGTGTAACACTCGCCACGGTGTATGTAAGAAGTGTTACGGTCGTAACTTAGCAACTGGAACAGACGTAGAGGTAGGGGAAGCGGTAGGTATTATCGCAGCTCAATCTATCGGTGAGCCAGGTACACAGTTAACGATGCGTACGTTCCATACAGGTGGGGTTGCCGGAGATGATATCACTCAAGGTTTACCTCGTATCCAAGAGATCTTCGAAGCTCGTAATCCGAAAGGTCAGGCAGTTATCAGTGAAATCGACGGTGTTATCGCAGCGATCAACGATGTTAAAGATCGCCAAGAAGTAGTTGTACAGGGTGAAGTTGAAACTCGTACGTATGCTATTCCTTACGGTGCTCGTCTGAAAGTAATTCCAGGACAGCAAATTAGCCACGGTAAAGAGTTAACAGAAGGTTCTATTGATCCGAAAGAATTACTAAAAGTAACGGACATTACGGCAGTTCAAGAATACTTATTACGTGAAGTTCAAAAAGTATACCGTATGCAAGGGGTAGAAATTGGTGACAAACACGTAGAAGTAATGGTACGCCAAATGTTACGCAAAGTTCGTGTAAGTGATGCAGGTGAAACAGATGTATTACCAGGAACATTACTAGATATCCATCAGTTTACTGATGCAAATGCGAAGGTGTTACTACAAGGTAAACAACCAGCAACAGCTAGACCTGTTCTACTTGGTATTACAAAAGCTTCACTTGAAACAGATTCATTCTTATCTGCAGCATCGTTCCAAGAAACAACTCGTGTCTTAACTGATGCAGCAATTAAGGGTAAACGTGATGAGCTTCTAGGATTGAAAGAAAATGTTATTATCGGTAAACTTGTTCCTGCTGGAACAGGTATGAATCGTTATCGCAAAGTGGATCTTGTTAAAACAACACAAGATGACATGAATGTAGAAAACGATGAAGTTTATGTGGAACAGTAAAATTTTCCGTCGTAAATTTTGTATAAAAACAGTTAATCCTAGTTGACATTGTATGAGTCAAAATGTTACTATAAGCAAGGTTGCTCCTGAACGATGCTTTGGAGGATATTTATATGTCTTATCAAAAAGTGTCAAATGCTGAAAATGTGGTCGTTGGTCATAAACGTACATTGGAAGCAATCAAAAATGGTATAGTTAAAGAAGTTGTCATTGCAGAAGATGCTGATATGCGGTTAACCCATGTTATCATTCGTACTGCATTGCAACATAACATACCCATAACAAAAGTTGAATCAGTTCGTAAACTTGGAAAAGTTGCGGGGATTCAAGTGGGAGCTTCAGCAATAGGAATAATAAGTTAAAACTGTTTTTGTGAGGAGAGAGCATTTGCTCTCCCTTGCAAAAACTTTGTTTTCAACTAATAATGAACCACCTGGATATGTGGTCATACAAACATGCGAAGGGAGGATAATCAAATGCCTACTATTAACCAATTAGTGAGAAATGGTCGTACTGATAAAGTATGGAAATCTAAATCACCTGCGTTAAACAAAGGTTTTAACTCTTTAAAGAAAAAATCAACTGATATCTCTGCACCTCAAAAACGTGGTGTATGTACTCGTGTTGGTACAATGACTCCAAAGAAACCAAACTCAGCGTTACGTAAATATGCTCGTGTTCGTTTAACAAATGGTATTGAGGTAACAGCATACATCCCAGGTATCGGTCACAACTTACAAGAGCACAGCGTAGTATTAATTCGCGGTGGTCGTGTAAAAGACTTACCAGGGGTACGTTACCACATCGTTCGTGGTGCGCTTGATACAGCTGGTGTTGACAAGCGTATGCAAGGCCGTTCTAAATACGGTACTAAAAAGCCAAAAGCGGCTAAGAAATAATAACTTTTTAATGAAAGGAGGAACTCAATATGCCTCGTAAAGGACCTGTTGCAAAACGTGACGTGTTACCAGATCCAATGTACAATTCAAAGCTAGTAACACGCCTTATCAACAAAATGATGGTTGACGGTAAAAAAGGTAAATCTCAAACAATTCTTTATAATGCGTTCGATATCGTAAGCGAACGTACTGGTAAAGAGCCAATGGAAGTATTCGAGCAAGCTCTTAAGAACATTATGCCTGTTCTTGAAGTACGCGCTCGTCGTGTTGGTGGTGCTAACTACCAAGTTCCAGTTGAGGTTCGTCCAGAACGCCGTACAACTTTAGGTCTTCGTTGGTTAGTAAACTACGCTCGTCTTCGTGGTGAAAAAACTATGGAAGAGCGTCTTGCTAACGAAATCTTAGATGCAGCTAACAACGCTGGTGCATCTGTTAAGAAACGTGAAGACACTCATAAAATGGCAGAAGCTAACAAAGCATTTGCTCATTACCGTTGGTAGGATACAACGTAAAATAAATGTAAGCATAGACCGCTTTATTTGTCGCTTATGGAAGTGTGGAGAGGGAGAATGCCTCTCCCTTTCAATGGCGCTCGTTTTACATAATGAGAGTACTGGACATACTGACATATGTAACAATATAAAGTGGCTTTTTTGCTACTTAAAATAAAAAATCCAATCCATATATGGAAGGAGCAAGACACCAAATGGGAAGAGAGTTCTCTTTAGAAAACACTCGTAATATTGGTATCATGGCTCACATCGATGCTGGTAAAACAACAGCTACTGAGCGTATTCTGTACTACACAGGACGTATTCATAAAATCGGTGAAACTCACGAAGGTGCATCTCAGATGGACTGGATGGAGCAAGAGCAAGAGCGTGGTATCACAATTACTTCTGCTGCAACTACAGCACAATGGAAAGGTCACCGTGTAAACATCATTGACACTCCAGGTCACGTAGACTTCACAGTAGAAGTAGAACGTTCTTTACGCGTACTTGATGGCGCGGTAGCAGTACTTGATGCACAATCTGGTGTTGAACCACAAACAGAAACTGTTTGGCGTCAGGCTACTACTTATGGCGTACCTCGTATCGTATTCGTTAACAAAATGGATAAGATTGGTGCGGACTTCTTATACTCTGTAGGAACAATCCACGATCGTTTACAAGCAAACGCACATCCAATTCAGTTACCAATCGGTGCTGAAGATGAGTTCAATGGTATCATTGACCTTGTTGAAGAATGTGCTTACATGTACGGTAACGATTTAGGAACAGACATTCAACGTGTTGAGATTCCTGAAGAGCACAAAGAACTAGCTGAAGAATACCGTGGAAAACTTATCGAAGCGGTAGCTGAGCTAGATGAAGAAATGATGATGAAGTACCTAGAAGGTGAAGAAATCACTGTAGAAGAGCTTAAAGCTGGTATCCGTAAGGCTACAACTTCTGTAGAATTCTTCCCAGTAATCTGTGGTTCTGCATTCAAAAACAAAGGTGTTCAAATTCTGTTAGACGCAGTTATCGACTACCTACCATCTCCATTAGACGTACCTGCTATTAAAGGTATCGTTCCTGATACAGATGAAGAAGTAGAACGTAAGTCTAGCGATGAAGAGCCTTTCTCAGCATTAGCATTCAAAATCATGACTGACCCTTATGTTGGTAAGTTAACGTTCTTCCGTGTGTACTCTGGTGTGTTAAACTCTGGATCATACGTGAAAAACTCAACTAAAGGTAAGCGTGAGCGTGTAGGTCGTATCCTACAAATGCACGCTAACAGCCGTGAAGAGATCTCAACAGTTTACGCTGGTGACATCGCTGCTGCTGTAGGTTTAAAAGATACTACTACTGGTGATACTCTTTGTGACGAGAAGAGCCTTGTTATCCTTGAGTCTATGGAATTCCCAGAGCCAGTTATCTCTGTAGCTATCGAACCAAAATCTAAAGCTGACCAAGATAAAATGGGTACAGCATTAGCTAAGCTTTCTGAAGAAGATCCAACATTCCGTGCTCACACTGACCAAGAAACTGGCCAAACAATCATCGCTGGTATGGGTGAACTTCACCTTGATATCATCGTTGACCGTATGCGCCGTGAGTTCAAAGTTGAAGCAAACGTTGGTGCTCCTCAGGTAGCATACCGTGAGACTTTCCGCTCTGCTGCGAAAGTTGAAGGTAAGTTCGCTCGTCAATCTGGTGGACGTGGACAATTCGGACACGTTTGGATTGAGTTTGAACCTAACGAAGAAGGTAAAGGATTCGAATTCGAAAACAAGATCGTCGGTGGTGTTGTTCCACGTGAATACATCCCAGCTGTAGGCGCAGGTCTTGAAGATGCACTTAAAAATGGTGTACTTGCTGGATATCCAGTAGTAGACATTAAAGCTGCATTAGTTGACGGATCTTACCATGATGTCGATTCATCTGAGATGGCGTTCAAAATCGCTGCATCTATGGCACTTAAAGCTGCGGTTTCTAAATGTAACCCAGTAATCCTTGAGCCAATGATGAAAGTTGAAGTTGTAATTCCTGAAGAGTACATGGGTGACATTATGGGTGACGTAACATCTCGTCGTGGACGTGTAGAAGGTATGGAAGCTCGCGGTAACGCTCAAGTTGTTCGCGCTATGGTTCCACTTTCTGAAATGTTCGGTTATGCAACGTCATTACGTTCTAACACTCAAGGACGCGGAACATTCTCTATGGTGTTTGACCACTATGAAGAAGTACCAAAGTCTGTTTCTGAAGAAATTATCAAAAAAAATAAAGGTGAATAATTGATTTTTATCGATTGTTCAAGTATAACTACTTATGTAAGCTTAGAAAGTGGGACGCAAGTTTCGCTTTCTAGACTAAATATAAAATAACCTATATAAACTAAGGAGGAATTTAGAATGGCTAAAGCTAAATTCGAACGTTCTAAACCCCATGTTAACATCGGTACAATCGGCCACGTTGACCATGGTAAAACTACATTAACTGCTGCGATCACTACAGTTCTTGCAAAAGCTGGTGGTGCTGAAGCACGCGGATACGATCAAATCGATGCTGCTCCAGAAGAAAGAGAGCGCGGTATCACAATCTCAACTGCACACGTTGAGTACGAAACTGAAACTCGTCACTATGCACACGTTGACTGCCCAGGTCACGCTGACTATGTTAAAAACATGATCACTGGTGCTGCTCAAATGGACGGCGGTATCTTAGTAGTATCTGCTGCTGATGGCCCAATGCCTCAAACTCGTGAGCACATCCTTCTTTCTCGTCAAGTAGGTGTACCTTACATCGTTGTATTCTTAAACAAATGCGACATGGTAGACGACGAAGAATTATTAGAATTAGTAGAAATGGAAGTTCGCGACCTATTATCTGAATACGGATTCCCAGGCGACGACATTCCTGTAATCAAAGGTTCTGCTCTTAAAGCTCTTCAAGGAGAAGCTGATTGGGAAGCAAAAATCATTGAATTAATGGCTGAAGTTGATGCTTACATCCCAACTCCAGAACGTGAAACTGACAAACCATTCTTAATGCCTGTAGAGGATGTATTCTCTATCACAGGTCGTGGTACAGTTGCTACTGGTCGTGTTGAGCGCGGTATCGTTAAAGTTGGTGACGTTGTAGAAATCATCGGTCTTGCTGAAGAAAATGCTTCTACAACTGTAACTGGTGTAGAAATGTTCCGTAAACTTCTTGACCAAGCTCAAGCTGGTGACAACATCGGTGCTTTACTTCGTGGGGTTGCTCGTGAAGACATCCAACGTGGACAAGTACTTGCAAAAAGCGGTTCTGTAAAAGCTCACGCTAAATTCAAAGCTGAAGTTTTCGTATTATCTAAAGAAGAAGGTGGACGTCACACTCCATTCTTCGCTAACTACCGTCCACAGTTCTACTTCCGTACAACTGACGTAACTGGTATCATCCAATTACCAGAAGGTACTGAAATGGTAATGCCTGGTGACAACGTAGAAATGACTATCGAACTTATCGCTCCAATCGCTATCGAAGAGGGAACTAAATTCTCTATTCGTGAAGGTGGACGTACAGTAGGTTACGGCGTAGTTGCTACTATCGTTGAGTAATCTTAACTGATATAAAAAACCCCGAGGGATTTTCCCTTGGGGTTTTTGTTTGCATTTATATAATGAACAAAATGATTGTTTCATATTTTGACGAGTTTCTTCTATAGTAATGTAAAATCATCAAAACCGAAATCCAGAAACTGTAAAATGAATTCTGCTAGATGAAAACTTGAAATTCTTTAAAGTGCCATGTATAATAGCAAAAGTAGAGAAAAGCAGATGCAAACAAAAAGATGCTTGCATCTAGACGAATAACATTGTATAATAGACAATGTTGGTCTTTGACTGCGATGAAGTGGAAGGTTGCTGACACACCCGGCCGCTTTGCCATGGCATGGTGTGAGGAAATTTCCATGGAGAAGGTCTATTTTAGAAATAGGCGAACGAAGGAGGGAAAATAATGGCAAAAGAAAAAATTCGTATCCGTTTAAAAGCTTACGATCACCGTATTCTTGATCAGTCAGCTGAGAAAATTGTAGAAACAGCTAAGCGTTCTGGGGCAACAGTTTCTGGTCCGATCCCATTACCAACTGAAAAAACTGTTTACACAATTCTTCGTGCTGTTCATAAGTACAAAGATTCTCGTGAGCAATTCGAAATGCGCACGCACAAACGTCTAATCGACATCGTGAGTCCTACTCCACAAACAGTAGATTCATTAATGCGTTTAGACTTACCATCTGGTGTAGATATCGAAATCAAACTATAATTTATATAACTTAAAAATGTAGGAGGTGTAACTCATGACCAAAGGAATCTTAGGAAGAAAGATCGGTATGACTCAAGTATTTGCTGAGAACGGTGAGTTAATCCCAGTAACAGTTATCGCTGCTAATCCAAACGTTGTTCTTCAAAAGAAAACAACTGAAACTGATGGCTACAACGCAATTCAGTTAGGATTTGAAGATAAGCGTGAAAAGTTAACTAACAAACCTGAACAAGGCCACACTGCTAAAGCATCTACAACTCCTAAGCGCTTCATTCGCGAAATCCGCGATGCAGACGTGGACGGATTAGAGGTTGGTCAAGAGGTAAAAGTTGACGTATTCGCTGCAGGTGAAATCGTTGATGTAACAGGAATTTCTAAAGGTAAAGGTTTCCAAGGTGTTATCAAACGCCACGGACAATCTCGCGGACCTATGTCTCATGGTTCTCGCTATCACCGTCGTCCAGGTTCAATGGGCCCAGTTGCTCCGAACCGTGTATTCAAAGGCAAAAAACTTGCTGGACGTATGGGTGGAGACCAAGTTACTATCCAAAACTTAGAAATCGTTCAAGTTGACACTGAGCGCAACTTATTACTAGTAAAAGGTAACGTTCCAGGTGCTAAGAAATCTCTTGTAGTTGTTCAAGGCGCTGTGAAGGTTAGCAAATAATTCACAATAGGAAGGAGGAATTCCAATGCCAAAAGTTACTGTATATAACCAAACTGGTTCACAGGTTGGTGAAATCGAATTAGCTGAAGCTATTTTCGGTATCGAACCAAATGAAGCTGTACTTTTCGAAGCTGTAATGATGCAACGTGCATCTTTACGTCAAGGTACACACAAAGTAAAAACTCGCTCTGAAGTTCGCGGTGGTGGTCGTAAACCATGGCGTCAAAAAGGAACTGGACGTGCTCGTCAAGGGTCTATCCGCTCTCCTCAATGGCGTGGTGGTGGTACGGTATTCGGACCTACACCAAGAAGCTATGCGTACAAACTTCCTAAGAAAGTTCGTCGTTTAGCAATCAAATCTGCATTAGCTACTAAAGTAGTTGAGAACAACATTGTAGTTCTTGAAGACCTAGTGTTAAATGCACCAAAAACAAAAGATATGCTAGCAGTACTTAAAGGATTAACTGTTGAGAAGAAAGCTCTTATCGTAACTGCTGATGCAAACGAATCTGTAGAGTTATCTGCTCGCAATATCCCTGGAGTAACAGTAATCACTGCTGATGGCGTAAACGTTTTAGACGTGCTTCATCATGATAAGCTAATCATGACAAAAGCGGCAGTGGAAAAAGTAGAGGAGGTGCTTGCATAATGAGAGATCCTCGTGATATCATTAAGCGCCCAGTTATCACTGAACGTTCTATGGAAATGATGGCTGAAAAAAAATACACGTTCGATGTGGACGTTAAATCTAATAAAACAGAAGTTAAAGATGCTCTAGAAGCGATCTTTGGTGTTAAAGTAGAAAAAGTGAACATCATGAACTACAAGCCGAAAGCAAAACGCGTTGGTCGTCACGCTGGTTTTACTAGCCGTCGTCGTAAAGCAATCGTTAAGCTAACTGCTGACAGCAAAGAAATCGAAATCTTCCAAGGCGTTTAATTCTTACTAAAGAAGGAGGGAAATTGAGATGGGAATTAAAAAGTATAATCCAACTACTAACGGTCGTCGTAACATGACTACGAATGATTTCGCTGAAATCACGACTGACAGACCCGAAAAGTCTTTACTTGCTCCTTTAAGCAAAAAGGCTGGTCGTAATAACCAAGGTAAAATCACTGTACGTCATCAAGGTGGCGGACATAAGCGTCAATACCGTATCATCGACTTCAAACGTAACAAAGATGGAATTCCAGGACGCGTTGCTACGATCGAATACGATCCAAACCGCTCTGCGAATATCGCATTAATTAACTACGTTGACGGTGAAAAACGTTACATTCTTGCTCCTAAGAACTTAGAAGTAGGTATGGAAATTATGTCTGGCGCTGAAGCTGACATTAAAATCGGTAACGCATTACCATTAATCAACATTCCAGTAGGTACTGTTGTTCATAACATCGAGCTTAAACCAGGTCGTGGTGGACAATTAGTTCGTTCTGCTGGTACATCTGCACAAGTACTTGGTAAAGAAGGTAAATACGTTCTTGTACGTTTAACTTCTGGTGAAGTGCGTCTTGTATTATCTGCTTGTCGTGCAACTGTAGGTCAAGTTGGTAACGAGTCACACGAACTTATCAAGATCGGTAAAGCTGGTCGCTCTCGCTGGTTAGGTAAGCGCCCAACTGTTCGTGGTTCTGTAATGAACCCAGTTGATCACCCACACGGTGGTGGTGAAGGACGTTCACCAATCGGACGTAAGTCTCCAATGTCTCCATGGGGTAAACCAACTCTTGGATTCAAAACTCGTAAGAAAAACAAAGCGTCTGACAAATTCATCGTTCGTCGTCGTAAAAAATAATGGGATTGTAGTACGGTTCACTTTAAGAACCGTACGGCAATCACGAAGGGAGGCACCAAAATGGCTCGTAGCTTGAAAAAAGGACCATTTGTCGATGATCATTTAATGAGTAAAATTGCAAAGCTAAATGAAACTGAGCAAAAGCAAGTTGTTAAAACTTGGTCTCGTCGTTCAACGATCTTCCCTCAGTTCATCGGTCACACAATCGCTGTATATGACGGTCGTAAACATGTACCTGTATATGTTACTGAAGACATGGTAGGCCACAAGTTAGGTGAATTCGCACCAACTCGTACGTATAAAGGTCATGATGCTGACGATAAGAAAACTAGAAGATAATGAGAGGAGGCACTTCAATGCAAGCTAAAGCAGTAGCGAGAACAGTTCGTATTGCTCCTCGTAAAGTTCGTTTAGTTGTAGACTTAATCCGAGGTAAGCAAGTGGGTGAAGCGATTGCTATCCTTAACCACACACCAAAAACTGCTTCTCCAGTTGTAGAAAAAGTTTTAAAATCTGCAATCGCAAATGCAGAGCACAATTATGAAATGGACATTAACAACTTAGTTGTTGAGAAAGTTTTCGTTGACGAAGGTCCAACGTTAAAACGTTTCCGTCCACGTGCAATGGGTCGTGCAAGCCAAATTAACAAACGCACAAGCCACATCACAGTTGTGGTATCAGAAAAGAAGGAGGGATAATCGATGGGTCAAAAGGTTAATCCAATTGGTCTTCGTGTCGGCGTTATCCGTGACTGGGAATCTCGTTGGTTCGCTGAGAAAGATTACGCTACATTATTACATGAAGACATCAAAATCCGTGAGTACATTAATGTACGCTTAAAAGATTCTGCTGTTGCTAAAGTAGAAATCGAACGTGCAGCAAATCGTGTAAATGTTACAATTCACACTGCAAAACCTGGTATGGTAATTGGTAAAGGTGGTACTGAAGTTGAAGCACTTCGTAAAGCTCTTAACCAATTAACAGGCAAGCGTGTACACATCAACATTTTAGAAGTTAAGAGAGCTGATCTTAACGCTAAATTAGTAGGCGAAAACATCGCTCGTCAATTAGAAAACCGTGTATCATTCCGTCGTGCACAAAAGCAAGTTATTCAACGTGCTATGCGTGCAGGTGCTAAAGGTATTAAAACACAGGTTTCTGGTCGTCTTGGCGGAGCTGATATCGCTCGTGCAGAATCTTACAGTGAAGGAACTGTTCCACTTCATACACTTCGCGCTGATATTGACTATGCAGCAGTTGAAGCTGATACAACATACGGTAAATTAGGCGTAAAAGTATGGATCTACCGTGGAGAAGTCCTTCCTACAAAAAAGAAAGCTTCTGAGGAAGGAGGAAAATAATATGTTAATGCCAAAACGCGTAAAATATCGTAGAGAGCATCGTGGTAAAATGCGTGGTCGTGCTAAAGGTGGAACTGAAGTAGCTTTCGGTGAATTCGGTTTACAAGCACAAGCTGCTTCATGGATTACAAACCGTCAAATCGAAGCTGCTCGTCGTGCAATGACTCGTTACATGAAACGTGGCGGTAAAGTATGGATTAAAATTTTCCCTTCTAAACCTTACACTGCAAAACCTCTAGAAGTACGTATGGGTTCCGGTAAAGGGGCACCAGAAGGCTGGGTAGCAGTAGTAAAACCTGGGAAAATTATGTTCGAAATCGCGGGTGTATCTGAAGAGGTAGCACGCGAAGCATTACGTCTTGCAGCTCACAAGTTACCTGTGAAATGTAAATTCGTAAAACGTGAAGAAAATGGTGGTGAATCTAATGAAAACTAATGATATTCGTGAATTAACCACTGCCGAAATCGAAACAAAAGTTAAAGCTTTAAAGGAAGAGTTGTTTAATCTTCGCTTCCAACTTGCTACAGGACAATTAGAGAATCCAACTCGCATTCGTGAAGTGCGTAAGGCAATTGCTCGTATGAAAACTGTAGTTCGTGAAAGAGAGATCGGAATTAATCGATAAATTGAGGGGAGGTTTGCATAGTGAGCGAACGTAACCAACGCAAAGTTTATACTGGTCGTGTAGTGTCTGACAAAATGGACAAAACGATTACAGTTTTAGTTGAAACTTACAAAACTCATTCCTTGTACGGAAAACGTGTTAAGTATTCTAAGAAGTACAAAGCCCATGATGAGCAAAACCAAGCGAAACTTGGCGATATCGTAAAAATCATGGAAACTCGCCCGCTTTCTGCTACTAAGCGTTTCCGTTTAGTTGAAATCGTTGAAGAAGCGGTTATTATCTAAATAGACGAATCGGAATTTTTAGTCCGAAGGGAGGTTTCATAACATGATCCAACAAGAATCTCGTTTGAAAGTTGCTGACAACTCTGGTGCACGTGAACTTTTAACAATTAAAGTATTAGGCGGCTCTGGTCGTAAATATGCTAACATTGGTGACATTATCGTTGCTACGGTAAAACAAGCAACACCAGGTGGCGTTGTTAAAAAAGGTGACGTTGTTAAAGCAGTAGTAGTACGTACGAAGAGCGGTGCTCGTCGTCCGGATGGTTCTTACATCAAATTTGATGAAAACGCAGCGGTTATCATTAAAGACGATAAGAGCCCACGTGGTACTCGTATCTTCGGACCAGTAGCTCGTGAATTACGTGATAGCAACTTCATGAAGATCGTTTCTTTAGCTCCAGAAGTTCTATAATTTAAGGTATTGCCTTGCTAAGGAGGTGCAGAATTAAGATGCATGTAAAAAAAGGTGATAAAGTACAGGTAATCACTGGTAAAGACAAAGGAAAACAAGGCGTTATCCTTGTGGCTTTCCCAAAGCAAAACCGTGTTATCGTTGAGGGTGTTAACATCGTTAAGAAGCACTCTAAGCCATCTCAATTAAATCCACAAGGTGGAATTATTACTAAAGAGGCACCTATTCACGTTTCTAACGTTATGATTTTAGATCCGAAAACAGGTGAACCTACTCGCGTAGGCTTCAAGGTAGAAGATGGTAAAAAAGTTCGTATTGCAAAAAAATCTGGTGAATTATTAGATAAATAATTTTCTTAAGAAAGGAGGTCACTTCATTGAATCGCCTTAAAGAGAAGTTCCAAAAGGAAATTACTCCTGCTCTAATGAGCAAGTTTAACTATAAATCTGTAATGCAGGTACCAAAAATCGAAAAGATCGTAATCAACACTGGTGTTGGTGACGCGGTATCTAACTCAAAAGCTTTAGACAACGCAGTAGAAGAATTAACACAAATCGCAGGTCAAAAACCTGTTGTAACTCGTGCTAAAAAATCAATCGCTGGTTTCCGTCTTCGTGAAGGTATGCCAATCGGTGCGAAAGTAACTTTACGCGGCGAGCAAATGTATGAGTTCTTCGATAAATTAGTATCAGTTTCTTTACCACGTGTACGTGATTTCCGTGGTGTTTCTAAGAAATCATTCGATGGTCGTGGAAACTATACATTAGGTGTTAAAGAGCAACTTATTTTCCCTGAGATTGATTATGATAAAGTAAGCAAAGTCCGCGGTATGGACATCGTAATCGTTACTACAGCGAACACTGATGAAGAAGCTCGTGAACTTTTAACACAATTCGGTATGCCATTCCAAAAATAATGGAAGCCAACGCTAAGTAGAGGAGGCGAAAACGTGGCTAAAAAATCTATGATTGCGAAACAAAAGCGTACTCCTAAGTTTAAAGTACAAGAGTATACACGTTGCGAACGCTGCGGTCGTCCGCATTCTGTATACCGCAAATTTAAACTTTGCCGTATTTGTTTCCGTGAACTTGCATATAAAGGTCAAATTCCTGGTGTTAAAAAAGCTAGTTGGTAAAACCCACAAATGGGAAGGAGGTAAAACACATGGTGATGACAGATCCAATTGCAGACATGCTTACTCGCATCCGTAATGCGAACATGGTACGTCATGAGAAATTAGAGGTTCCTGCTTCTAAAATCAAAAAAGAGATCGCTGAACTTTTAAAACGTGAAGGTTTCATTCGTGATGTAGAATACATCGAGGATAACAAACAAGGTATCCTTCGTATTTTCCTGAAATATGGTGCAAACAACGAACGTGTAATCACTGGATTAAAACGTATCAGTAAACCTGGCTTACGCGTTTACGCTAAAGCTGACGAAGTACCACGTGTACTTAACGGATTAGGTATCGCTCTTGTTTCTACATCTAAGGGAGTAATGACAGACAAAGACGCTCGTCAATTACAAACTGGTGGAGAAGTAGTAGCATACGTTTGGTAATATATATTTAAAACGAACGGAGGTGTGACCACATGTCTCGTATTGGTAAAAAGATTCTTGAAATCCCTGCAGGTGTTACTATTACAGTTGCAGAAGACAATACTGTAACAGTAAAAGGCCCTAAAGGTGAATTAACTCGTACTTTCAATGCTGATATGCTTATCAAAATTGAAGAGAATACATTAACAGTTGAGCGTCCATCTGAACAGAAGGAACACCGTGCATTACACGGTACAACTCGTGCTTTAATTGGAAACATGGTTGAAGGTGTAACTGAAGGTTTCGCACGCGGACTTGAATTAGTCGGTGTTGGTTACCGTGCTCAAAAACAAGGTGATAAACTTGTATTAAGCGTAGGTTATTCTCATCCAGTAGAAATGACTCCGGAAGCAGGTCTTGAAGTTGAAGTACCTGCACCAACTAAGATCGTAATCAAAGGTATCGACAAGCAACGTGTTGGCGAATTCGCTGCTAACATCCGTGCTGTACGTGCTCCTGAGCCTTACAAAGGTAAAGGTATTCGTTACGAAGGCGAAGTTGTTCGTCGTAAAGAAGGTAAAACTGCTAAGTAAACCCGTTAGGTGAGAGAAAGGAGTGACAAGAATGATCACTAAAGCTGATAAAAATGCGACTCGTAAGAAAAGACATGCGCGTGTACGTGCTAAACTTACTGGTACTGCAGAACGTCCACGTTTAAACGTGTTCCGTTCTAACCAACATATTTACGCTCAAGTTATTGATGATGTAAATGGTGTAACGTTAGTAAGTGCATCTACTCTTGATAAAGACCTTGCTCTTAACGGTACTAGCAATATTGAAGCTGCTACGAAAGTTGGAGAATCAGTTGCTAAGCGTGCTGTAGAGAAAGGCGTTAAAGAAGTAGTATTTGATCGCGGTGGTTACTTATACCATGGCCGTGTTAAAGCTCTAGCTGAAGCTGCTCGTGAGGCTGGATTACAATTTTAATGGTCAAAGGAGGGAAAATTGATGCATCGCATTGACCCAAGTAAATTAGAACTTGAAGAACGTGTAGTTACGATAAATCGTGTCGCGAAAGTTGTTAAGGGTGGTCGTCGTTTCCGCTTTGCTGCACTAGTTGTAGTTGGCGATAAAAACGGTCATGTTGGATTCGGTACTGGTAAAGCACAAGAGGTACCAGACGCAATCCGCAAAGCTATCGAAGACGCTAAGAAAAACTTAATCGCTGTACCATTAGTTGGTACAACAATTCCACACACAATCAACGGTCATTTTGGAGCTGGTGAAGTATTCTTAAAGCCTGCTGCTGAGGGTACTGGTGTTATTGCTGGTGGACCTGTTCGTGCGGTCCTTGAATTAGCAGGTGTACAAGATATTCTTTCGAAATCTCTTGGTTCTAACACACCAATCAACATGATTCGCGCTACTGTGAACGGATTAAGCGAACTTAAGCGCGCTGAAGATGTTGCAAAATTACGCGGTAAATCTGTAGAAGAGCTACTAGGTTAAGGAGGGAAAACAAATGGCGAAAAAGTTAGAAATTACCCTCACTCGTAGTGTAATTGGTCGTCCACAAGATCAACGTGCGACGGTAGAAGCTTTAGGTCTTAAAAAGTTGAATTCAACTGTAGTTAAGGAAGAAACTCCTGCTATTCTTGGTATGATCAACAAAGTTTCTCACCTTGTAACTGTAAAAGAAGCTTAAGGATAACTCATTAATATAAGGAGGTGCCTGGGAATGAAACTTCATGAATTAAAACCTGCAGAAGGTTCTCGTAAAGTACGTAACCGTGTCGGTCGTGGTATCGGTTCTGGTAACGGTAAAACTGCTGGTAAAGGTCATAAAGGACAAAACGCACGTTCTGGCGGCGGTGTTCGTCTTGGCTTCGAAGGTGGTCAAACTCCATTATTCCGTCGTTTACCAAAACGCGGCTTCACAAACATTAACCGTAAAGAGTTTGCTATTGTAAACTTATCAACGTTAAATCGTTTTGAAGATGGTACAGAAGTAACACCTGAATTATTGCTGGAAACTGGCGTTATCAGCAAATTAAACGACGGTGTTAAAATTCTTGCAAGCGGCGCAGTAGAGAAAAAACTAACTGTTAAAGCGCACAAGTTCTCTTCAAGTGCTAAAGAAGCAATTGAAGCAGCTGGCGGATCAGTTGAGGTGATCTAATGTTTCGTACAATCTCCAACTTTATGCGCGTTGCTGAGATAAGACGTAAAATATTATTCACTTTAGCGATGTTAATCGTATTCAGGATTGGCACGTTTATCCCCGTGCCATTTACAAATGGAGACGTACTGAAGGCACAAGATCAATTAAATGCTTTAGGTATTCTAAATACATTTGGCGGTGGAGCCTTGAAAAACTTCTCCATCTTTGCGATGGGAATCATGCCGTATATTACAGCATCCATCATCGTGCAATTATTGCAGATGGATGTTGTTCCTAAATTTTCGGAATGGGCGAAGCAAGGTGAAATGGGCCGTCGTAAATTAACGCAATTCACGCGTTATTTTACAATTGTTCTTGCGTTTATTCAGGGGTTTGGTATGTCAATCGGTTTTAACGGTATGGTAGGTGGACAATTAATTTTGAATCCTGGTTGGAGCACTTATTTATACATTGCTACGGTACTGACTGCTGGTACTGCATTTTTAATGTGGTTAGGTGAACAGATTACAGCTAAAGGTGTAGGTAATGGTATTTCCATCCTAATCTTTGGTGGTATTGCCGCAGCGATCCCAAGTGTTATATCTCAAGTGTATCAGCAACAGTTTCAAAATATCGGAGATCAATTGTTCATGAGTATCGTTAAAGTTGCATTGATCTTACTAGCTGTGTTAGCAGTTATTGTGGGTGTTATTTTCATTCAACAGGCTGTTAGAAAGATCCCAATTCAATATGCGAAGCGTGTAACAGGAGGAAATGGTGGTTATGCTGGAGCACAAAACACACATTTACCGCTTAAGGTAAATAGTGCTGGTGTTATTCCAGTAATTTTTGCTGTTTCATTCTTAATTACGCCTCCGACTATTGCACAGTTCTTCCCGAAACATGATGTATCGCAGTGGATTATTGCAAACTTTAACTATTCTCACCCAGTGGGAATGATCATATATGTTGCGCTCATTGTAGCCTTCACATATTTCTATGCGTTTGTTCAGGTTAATCCAGAGCAAATGTCAGAGAATCTAAACAAACAAGGTGGATATGTTCCAGGTATTCGTCCGGGTAAGAATACAGAACAATATCTAACAAAAATCTTGTATCGTTTGACCTTTGTAGGATCAATTTTCCTAGCAGCGATTGCAATCTTACCAGTTATCTTTACGAAGCTGGGAAATCTTCCTCCATCTGCACAGATCGGTGGAACGAGTATGTTAATCGTTGTCGGCGTTGCTTTAGAAACAATGAAGCAACTAGAAAGCCAACTGGTAAAACGCCATTACAAAGGGTTTATCAAGCAGTGAGTAAGTGGGAAGTATTGTCTTCCCTACATGCTCATGTACTCTGAGGGGGAACAAGGATGAACTTAATTTTAATGGGGCTTCCTGGTGCTGGTAAAGGTACACAAGCCGAACAGATTGTTGCCAAGTATAACATCCCTCACATCTCAACAGGAGATATGTTCCGTGCAGCTATGAAGGCTGAAACTGAAATGGGTTTACAAGCAAAATCTTTTATTGATAAAGGTGCACTTGTTCCAGATGAAGTTACAATCGGAATCGTTCGTGAACGTTTAAGCCAAGAAGACTGCGTAAGAGGCTTCTTATTAGATGGTTTCCCACGAACTGTTGCACAAGCATCAGCTCTTGAAGAGATTATGAAAGATCTTGGCAAAAAAATCGACTATGTTTTAAACATTAATGTGGATTCAGGGTTGTTATTAAAGCGCCTTACAGGCCGTCGCATTTGTAAAGAGTGCGGTGCGACTTACCACTTAGAATTCAATCCGCCAGCAAAAGCTGACGTGTGCGATAAATGTGGTGGCGAATTATATCAACGCTCTGATGACAATGAAGAAACTGTAGCAAATCGCTTAGATGTAAATATTAAGCAAACTAAACCTTTGCTTGATTTCTACGAGGAGCTTGGTTACTTACAAAGCATTAATGGTGAGCAAGATATCAATAAAGTATTTGCTGATATCGATGTTCTCATCGGAGGCTTAGCGTAATGATAATCTGCAAAACTCCTCGCGAGATAGAAATCATGCGAGAAGCTGGCAGGATCGTTGCTTTAACTCATCAAGAGTTAAAACAGCACATTACTCCAGGAATTACAACGAAAGAGCTCGATCAAATAGCGGAAAAGACGATTCAAAAATATGGTGCTACGCCATCTTTTAAAGGATACAACGGATTTCCGGGGAGCATATGTGCTTCTGTAAATGAAGAGCTTGTACACGGAATTCCAGGGAAGCGCAAGCTCAAAGAGGGCGATATCATCAGTATCGATATTGGTGCGAAATACAATGGGTACCATGGAGATTCTGCATGGACGTATCCAGTTGGAAACATTTCTGAATCTGTTCAAAAGCTACTTGATGTCACAGAAAAATCGTTGTATCTTGGTCTAGAACAAGTAAAACCAGGCGAGAGATTATCAAATATCTCACATGCGGTTCAAACCCATGCTGAAGAGAATGGATTCTCGATCGTTAGGGAGTATGTTGGTCACGGAATCGGGCAAGACTTACATGAGGACCCTCAAATCCCGCACTATGGTCCACCAAATAGAGGCCCTAGATTAAAGCCGGGAATGGTCATCTGTGTTGAGCCGATGGTGAATCAAGGAAGACGATATGTAAAAACACTATCTGATGACTGGACAGTGGTAACGGTAGATGGTAAATGGTGTGCCCATTTTGAGCACACGATTGCTCTTACAGAAGCAGGATACGAAATCCTTACCACTTTATAAGTAGCTGGCTCTCCGGGATTTCAGAGCAGTGTAAAATGTTACTGATTTGAAGAAGGGAGAACTATTGAATGGCTAAAGATGATGTAATTGAAGTCGAAGGTACCGTTCTTGAAACGTTGCCAAATGCTATGTTCAAAGTAGAATTAGAGAATGGGCATGTCGTATTGGCTCACGTTTCTGGTAAAATCCGTATGAACTTCATTCGTATTTTACCAGGAGACAAAGTTACGGTAGAATTATCTCCGTACGATTTAAATCGTGGTCGTATTACGTACCGTTTTAAATAATATAGCACTCCGTAATCTTTAAGGAGGTTCGAGACATGAAAGTAAGACCGTCAGTTAAACCAATCTGCGAAAAATGTAAAGTTATTCGTAGACGTGGAAAAGTAATGGTTATTTGTGAAAACCCTAAACATAAACAAAAACAAGGTTAATCAGAAGGAGGTGCATTCGGAATGGCACGTATCGCAGGTGTAGATATTCCTCGTGACAAACGCGTTGTTATTTCTTTAACTTACGTATTCGGCATTGGTCGCACAACTGCTGAAAAAATTCTTGCTGAAGCTGGTGTTTCTGAAGAAACACGAGTTCGTGATTTAACGGAAGACGAATTAGGACGTATCCGTGATATCATCGATCGTATTAAAGTTGAGGGAGACCTTCGTCGTGAAGTATCTCTTAACATCAAACGTCTAATGGAGATCGGTTCTTACCGTGGTCTTCGTCACCGTCGTGGTTTACCAGTTCGTGGTCAAAACTCTAAAAACAATGCTCGTACACGTAAAGGTCCACGTCGTACAGTAGCAAATAAAAAGAAATAATAAGTAAAGGAGGTTGAACTAACAATGGCACGTAAAACAAACACTCGTAAAAAACGTGTGAAAAAGAATATTGAAGCTGGTGTAGCTCATATTCGTTCTACTTTCAACAACACAATCGTAACACTTACAGATACTCACGGTAACGCGCTTTCTTGGTCTAGTGCTGGTGCACTTGGTTTCCGTGGATCTCGTAAATCTACTCCATTCGCTGCGCAAATGGCTGCTGAAACTGCTGCTAAAGCTGCAATGGAGCACGGTTTAAAAACTTTAGAGGTTACTGTTAAAGGTCCTGGTGCTGGTCGTGAAGCTGCAATTCGTGCTCTTCAAGCTGCAGGTCTAGAAGTAACAGCAATTAGAGATGTTACTCCAGTTCCTCATAATGGATGTCGTCCACCAAAACGTCGTCGTGTGTAATTTTTCTGTATAGAATTTTCCCTTTTGTCTATAATGGATATGATGCATTATCGAGAAATTTCGTACAGAAACATCGCTTGTTGTGCACAATCGGGAACTGCCTAAGGGGGACTTTCGGTTAGACAGGGGTTATACCTTTGTTTAACCGGGGTTTCGACGTTTTGAAGGAGGGTTTAGTTAATGATTGAAATCGAAAAGCCGAAAATCGAAACGGTTGAACTTAACGAAGATGCTAAATATGGTAAATTCGTAATTGAACCGCTTGAGCGTGGATATGGTACTACGTTGGGTAACTCCTTACGTCGTATTCTTTTATCTTCACTCCCTGGTGCCGCTGTTACTGCTATCCAAATCGATGGCGTATTACATGAATTTTCAACAGTTGAGGGCGTAGTAGAAGACGTTACAACGATCATCTTAAACTTGAAAAAGTTAGCTCTTAAAATCTACTCTGAAGAAGAGAAGACGTTGGAAATTGATGTGCAGGGCGAAGGTATTGTCACAGCTGCTGATATTACTCACGATAGTGATGTAGAAATCTTAAATCCAGATTTACACATTGCAACGTTAGCAAAAGATGCGCATTTCCGCGTGCGTTTAACTGCAAAGCGTGGCCGTGGGTATACGCCAGCTGATGCAAATAAAAGCGAAGATCAACCAATAGGAGTAATTCCTATTGATTCTATTTATACTCCAGTATCACGTGTGACTTACCAAGTGGAAAAGACACGTGTCGGACAAGTGGCTAATTATGATAAGCTTACGCTTGATGTATGGACGGATGGAAGCATCGGGCCAAAAGAAGCTATCTCTTTAGGTGCCAAAATCTTAACTGAGCATTTAAATATCTTTGTTGGTTTAACTGATGAAGCACAAAATGCTGAGATTATGGTCGAGAAGGAAGAAGATCAAAAAGAGAAAGTTCTTGAGATGACTATCGAAGAACTAGACCTTTCTGTTCGTTCTTATAATTGCCTAAAACGTGCAGGAATTAATACTGTACAAGAGCTTGCGAACAAAACAGAAGAAGATATGATGAAAGTTCGTAACTTAGGACGTAAATCCTTAGAAGAAGTTAAACATAAACTTGAGGAATTAGGTTTAGGTTTACGTAAAGATGACTGAGGATTTAAACCCATCAACAAAGGAGGGAACTACGAATGGCATACAGAAAATTAGGCCGTACAAGTGCGCAACGTAAAGCTATGTTACGTGACTTAGCTACTGATTTAATTATCAACGAGCGCATCCAAACGACAGAAACTCGTGCAAAAGAACTTCGTTCTGTAGTGGAAAAAATGATCACTTTAGGTAAACGCGGAGATCTTCATGCTCGTCGTCAAGCAGCAGCTTTCATTCGCAATGAAGTAGCTAACGCTGAGACTGGTCAAGATGCACTTCAAAAACTATTCGCTGATGTAGCTCCACGCTATGCTGAGCGCCAAGGCGGATACACTCGTATTGCAAAAATTGGTCCACGTCGCGGAGACGCAGCACCAATGGTAATTATCGAGTTAGTATAATGATAATTAAAAGGGCAGGACAGTTCTTTTCAAGAAACTGGTCATGGCCCTTTTTTTTAAATATAAAAATAGGCTTACTTGGCGAAGGAAAGGGTGCCTTGTATTGAAAAAAGAGAAACTTCGGACAGAAAATATATCATTTCAATATCCTGGTGCAGCCACTTATGCATTAAAAGATGTTTCATTCTCCTTATATGAAGGTGAATGGGTATCTGTTATTGGACAAAACGGTTCTGGGAAGTCTACACTTGCAAAATTATTGAATGGTTTGTTTTTGCCGGAAGCAGGGACAATTACAGTAAATGATACAATGGTTTTGTCAGAGGAAACGGTATGGGATGTTCGAAAACAAATTGGGATGGTATTTCAAAATCCAGATAATCAATTTGTTGGAACAACAGTGCAAGATGACGTTGTCTTTGGTTTAGAGAATATCGGAATGCCAAGAGAGCAAATGGTAGAAAGATTAGATCAGGCCTTACGACTAGTCCGTATGGAAGATTTTCTTAATGATGAGCCACATTCGTTATCTGGTGGGCAAAAGCAGCGAGTAGCAATAGCAGGCGTTTTAGCACTTCAGCCATCTATTTTGATATTAGATGAAGCAACGTCAATGCTAGACCCTCAAGGGAGACGTGAAGTGGTAGAAACGGTTAGACAACTTGTTAATGGAAAAGGTATTACCGTGTTATCAATTACGCATGATTTAGAAGAAGCGGCACAGTCAGACCGTGTCATTATTTTAAATAAGGGAGAGATATTAGAGGAAGGGACTCCAGAACAAATTTTCAAGTCCTCTCATATGCTCCAAGAAATTGGATTAGATGTACCATTTTCAGTGAAAATAGCAGAATTATTAAAAAGAAATGAAATTCTCTTGCAAAATACGCATCTTACAATGGAAAGCTTGGTGAACGAACTTTGGAGATTACATTCCAAAAAGTAGAACATCGTTATCAACATAAAACTCCATTTGAAAGACGCGCACTTTATGATGTAGACGTGTCGTTTCCAAGTGGGGGCTATTATGCCATTATCGGTCATACTGGTTCAGGTAAGTCGACGATGATTCAACATTTAAATGGTTTATTGCAGCCGACAAATGGCACAGTTCAAATTGGTGAACATTTCATTTCGGCAGGAAAGAAAGAAAAAAAGCTAAAGCCACTACGTAAAAAGGTAGGGGTTGTCTTTCAATTCCCAGAACATCAGTTGTTTGAAGAGACTGTAGAGAAAGATATTTGCTTCGGACCTACTAATTTTGGTGTATCTGTAGAAGAAGCGAAGCAAAAGGCAAGAGAGGCAATTGAACTTGTAGGGTTAGAACCAGAACTGTTATTACGTTCACCATTTGAGTTAAGTGGTGGGCAAATGAGGCGTGTTGCGATAGCAGGCGTATTAGCGATGGAACCCGAAGTGCTTGTATTAGATGAACCTACAGCAGGACTAGATCCAAAAGGGCAAAATGAACTTATGGAGATGTTTTATAAGCTACATAAGGAGAAAGGCCTTACAGTTATCCTTGTAACGCATAATATGGAGGATGCTGCTAAATATGCCGAGCAGATTGTAGTCATGCATAAAGGAACGGTCTTTTTGCAAGGAAGTGCAGAGGAAGTATTTTCACATGCTGATGAACTAGAGAAAATTGGCGTGGACCTTCCTATGTCTTTAAAGTATAAACGTGCAATTGAAGAGAAGTTTGGCATTTCAATCCCAAAGGCTACCTTATCTTTAGAGGATCTTACTCATGAAGTTGTGCAGGTGTTACGAAAAGGTGGTCATGAATCATGCAGCAGTTGATTATTGGAAGATATATTCCAGGGAATTCTCTTATTCATCAACTTGATCCACGTACGAAGCTGCTGATTGTCTTTTTATATGTATTTGTTGTTTTCTTAGCAAATAATGCGATTTCATATGGATTTTTATTTTTATATGCACTCATTGCTTTATTTTTTGCAAAAGTGCCGATTCGTTATGTACTTTCGGGCTTAAAACCAATTCTATGGATTTTTCTGTTTACATTTTTCCTGCATATTTTAACAAATAAAGAAGGGGAAGTACTATTCCAGCTTGGTTGGTTTTCGATACATGAAAAAGGATTAGAGCAAGGAATATACATTTCTATACGATTCTTCGTTATTATTTTAATGACGACATTATTAACGTTAACGACGACACCTATTGAGATTACAGATGGTTTGGAGACGTTATTAAAGCCGTTGAAGCGTATAAAAGTTCCTGTTCATGAAATCGCATTAATGATGTCAATTTCTCTTCGTTTTATCCCGACATTAATGGATGAAACGAGTAAAATAATGAAGGCACAATCGTCACGTGGTATTGATTTTGCAGGGGGACCGATAAAAGATAGGATGAAAGCTATCATTTCACTACTCGTTCCTCTATTCATCAGTGCTTTTAAGCGTGCAGAGGACTTAGCAATTGCTATGGAAGCCCGTGGATATCAAAGTGGCGAAGGACGTACTAAATTCAGGCAACTACGCTGGAAAACAAGCGATACAGTAACAATTATAAGCTTACTTTGTTTAGCTTGTATTTTGGCATGGGTGCGATCGTAATGGAGAATAAAGAAATGGATAGAATAAAATGTACGGTTGCATATGATGGCATGCACTTTTGTGGTTATCAAATTCAACCGCAGCATCGTACTGTTCAACAAGAAATAGAGAAAGCTTTACAGAAATTGCATAAAGGGGAACTTGTCCGTGTTCAGGCATCGGGCAGAACAGATTCTACTGTTCATGCTAAAGGACAAGTGATACACTTTGATACACCGTTGTCTCTTGAAGAGTGGCAATGGAACAATGCATTAAACACAATGTTACCAGATGATATTGTTATCACACAGGTAGAGAAAAAAACAGAAGAATTTCACGCACGTTACGGTGTCGAGAGAAAAGAATATCGTTATCGTGTATTATTATCAAAGACTGCGGATGTATTCCGTAGAAATTACGTATATCAATATCCATATCCGCTCGAAATAAACGCTATAAGAAAAGCGATCCCTTATTTTATTGGAACGCATGATTTCACTTCTTTTTGTTCGGCAAAAACTGACAAAAAAGATAAAGTGAGAACAATTTATGAAATCGAGCTAATTGAGCAGGACGACGAATTAATTTTTCGTTTTGTAGGTAATGGATTTTTATATAATATGGTCAGGATTATTGTTGGTACGTTACTGAGCGTAGGGCAAGGAAAGCTTGATCCGGATAGCATTCCAGAGATTTTAGCGAAACAAAATCGTCAGTTTGCTGGAAAGATGGCTCCTGGTCATGGGCTTTATTTATGGCAGGTAAACTATAACAACTAATCCTGGTGTAACATTTGCTTGACATTAGAAACTCAAAAGTATATCATAACATATGGTATTGTTTCTAAAACCACGATTAGCCCCGGAAGGAAATCGTGTTTAAGATAAACAATAGATTTTTTCTATGGAAAAGATAACGAGGAGGGAAACACATGCGTACGACTTTTATGGCAAAAGCTAACGAAGTTGAGCGTAAATGGTATGTGGTTGATGCTGAAGGTCAAACTTTAGGTCGCCTTGCTAGTGAAGTAGCATCCATTTTACGTGGTAAAAACAAACCTACATTTACACCACACGTTGACACGGGTGATCATGTAATTATTATTAACGCTGAGAAAATTCATTTAACAGGTAATAAATTAAACGATAAAATTTACTACCGTCACACTAACCACCCAGGTGGACTTAAACAAAGAACAGCTCTTGAAATGCGTACAAACTACCCTGTACAAATGTTAGAGCTTGCAATTAAAGGCATGCTTCCAAAAGGACGCTTAGGCCGTCAAGTTTCTAAGAAACTAAACGTGTATGCTGGAGCAGAGCATCCACACCAAGCACAAAAACCAGAAGTTTACGAACTTCGCGGATAATCAATTAAAGGAGGGCTTACTTTGGCACAGGTTCAATACTATGGCACTGGACGTCGTAAGAGTTCAGTAGCGCGCGTACGCCTAGTTCCAGGCGAAGGACGCGTTATCATTAACGGTCGTGATTTTGAAAACTATATCCCATTTGCTGCATTACGTGAAGTAGTGAAACAACCTCTAGTTGCAACAGAAACTTTAGGTAACTACGATGTACTTGTAAACGTAAATGGTGGTGGATACACTGGTCAAGCTGGTGCTATTCGTCACGGTATTTCTCGCGCTTTATTAAAAGCTGATCCAGAATACCGTCTAACACTAAAACGTGCAGGTCTATTAACTCGTGACGCACGTATGAAAGAGCGTAAAAAATACGGTCTTAAAGGCGCACGTCGTGCACCTCAGTTCTCAAAACGTTAATTTTTGCGAACTACAAACCCCAACCATTTTGGTTGGGGTTTTTTTATGTTTCATTCCTCTTTTGTAATTTTTGTAGTTTGGAATATTTTAGTGCTATCCTCTCGCGTATGCTTCTTCTTTAGAAGTTTAGACTAATACGTATTAGGGAGGTTTATAAGTACTATGAATGTCATTGTCAGCTTACAAGAAAAACAAAAAGAAAAGCAGTTGAAATATGAGCGGAAGATGCTGCGGGAATTATCATTAAAAACATTACGTTCAAATATTAGAGATGCCTTTCAGATGCAGGAACTTCATCGTCAGTATGAAGATTACTGCATTGAATTAGGGATAGAATCGTATTTATTAGGAGCGAGATATAGTAAATTTGGCTATTATGGCGAATCGTTCTTTGATGTGAAATATAGGGCCTTAGAAGAAGAGCAACAATTAACGGAAACACTATTTCAATTTTTAACGAGCATGACTATGCGGGAAATTAAATTACAAGATGAGGAATTACTTTTTGAATCTTGCCAGCAGTTTATCGGCTTATGGTGGCAGGAAGGATATGAAAAAGGTGAAAGAAGATATCGATTAAAGCTTCATTAAGACAAGCATAAACTTTCCTCTTGTCCCATATAAGTAATTAGAGGGACTAGCTGGAGGAGGAAAGGTATGAAGAGAATTCGAATTATCTCTTTTGCACTCGCTGCGGTTATTTTGTTTTTTTTAGTCAAACAAGAATTTCAAATTACAAAATCGTGGCGAGCTTGGAATTTACCCTTATCAGGGAAAGTAATCGTATTAGATGCTGGGCATGGTGGACCAGACGGAGGGGCTGTTGGTGGCAAGGATATTGTAGAAAAAGATATTACGCTTGAGATCACAAAGAAGGTGCAAGATTATTTACAAGAGCAAGGTGCACTAGTTATTTTAACGCGTGAGGGAGATTATGATTTAGCCCAGAAAGATACAAAGTCATATAGTAGACGTAAAGCAGAAGATTTAAAAAAACGTGTAGAGATTATTAATAAACCCGATGTAGACTTTTTTGCAAGTATCCATTTAAATGCTTTAACTAGTAGTGGATCGAAGGGCGCACAAACGTTCTATTACCGTTCTTCAATTGAAAATGAACGTGCTGCGAAATTTATACAAGCTGAGTTGAGAACGAGTTTAGAGAATACAAATCGTTCTGCTAAAACAATTTCTCATGTGTATTTATTAAAGTATGCGAAAACACCAGGCGCTTTAATTGAAGCTGGCTTTTTATCGAATGTAAATGAAAGGTATATGTTAAATTCGGAGAAATATCAGCAAAAGGTAGCAGCTGCAGTATATCGTGGTATATTACGTTATTTCACGGAAAAAGGAAATCCTCCAGAATAAGGAGGATTTTTTTGCGTTTCTCTCGTTAACGAAGTTTTCCGAAAATATGTTATACTGGAAATGTAAACGCATTTATTTCAAAAGTAAAGAGAGATATATTTAATTAACATTATGTTATTTTTCATACAGGGGGCTGGGCTAATTATGGTAACGAAAGAGCAAGTAGTGGAAGCGTTAGAAGGGATTGTAGATCCGTTTTTACATAAAACGTTAAAAGAAACAGGGGCAATTAAAGAGGTGACAGTCAAGCCTGAGAAGGAACATGTAAGTGTTAAAATTGCAATCGTAAAAACCGGTACAGCGGAACAAATGCAATTGCAATCTGGAATTGTAAAGTTAGTGAAAGAACTAGGAGCAGCAACAGTAGGGCTTCGCTTTGCAGAATTTACAGAAGAGGAATTAGCTCAGTTTGCACCAGAACAAGAAGAAGAGCAAACTGAATCTTTATTGTCACCAAATTCGAAAACGACATTTTTAGCAGTGGCGAGTGGAAAAGGTGGAGTAGGGAAATCAACAGTTTCTGTTAATCTTGCTATTGCTCTAGCTCGTCTAGGGAAAAAAGTTGGTATCATTGATGCCGATATTTATGGTTTTAGCGTACCTGATATGATGGGGATAGAAAAACGCCCTGTAGTAAGAGGAGATAAAATCATTCCAGTGGAGCGTCTAGGTGTAAAGGTAATCTCAATGGGGTTCTTTGTAGAAGATAATGCACCGGTTATTTGGAGAGGACCTATGCTTGGGAAAATGTTAAATCATTTCTTTACAGAAGTAGAATGGGGCGATTTAGATTATTTAGTTTTAGATTTACCACCAGGTACAGGTGATGTTGCGCTAGACTTACATTCGATGCTACCAGCTTGTAAAGAGATTATTGTCACAACACCGCATCCAACAGCGGCATTTGTAGCAGCACGTGCTGGAGCAATGGCTTTACGTACAGAACATAGTATTCTTGGTGTTGTTGAGAATATGGCTTATTTTAAAAGTAAAACAACTGGCGAAAAAGAATATGTGTTTGGAAGAGGTGGAGGAGATAAACTAGCTACAGAACTTCAAACAGAAGTACTTGGCCGAATCCCGCTTCAACAACCTGATTGGAATAAAGAAGATTTTGCGCCGTCAGTATATGAAGATACGCATACGACAGGTCTTATTTATCGCACAATAGCTGAAACGGTAATTGATAAAACAACTGTTGCGCAAAAATAAAATAATAATGAGTGGATGATACATATATTGTCCACTCATTATTATCGTTATTATTTTTACTGCTGTTCCTTTTTACCTTCTTGGGAACCACCTTCACCGCCGGCTTCCTTTTTATCAGAACCACTTTTTTCGGCTTTTTGGACACCTTTACTAATAATATCAATCATCTTAGCTTGGAAGAGTGGGCTTTCAGCAGTTTCTGTTAGTACTTGTTGTAAATATTGACGGTATTCTTTGCTCTTCATCGTTTGTAACATCATTTTTTCTACTTCAGGGTTTTTCATAATTTCCATGACGCCTGCTTGGTATTCAGGGTCTTTTAGTAATGTTTTCATTAAGGCTGTTTGTTCTTTTCCCATACTTTTAGCGAATTTCGATGAGAACTCAGGGTCTTTAAAGAGCTTTTCCCAGAATTGTTGCCCTTTATCGGATACCATTGCATCTTCAATCGTTTTCTTTACTACTGTTTCATCTAGTATGAGTGCTTGTTTCATTTTTTCATCAGTTAACACATCTTGAATGGCTTTCTTACCTTGATCGGTTTTTAAAATATCAACAATCATTTTCTTCGTTTGATCATAATCAAGTTCGGACTTTGCTTCTTTTTCTTGTGCACATGCTACAAGTACAAGAAATAGAAAAGAAGAAGTCAAAACGAGCAGCATCCGTTTCATAAGTTGGAACTCCTTTCAGCACAGTTCTCTCTTTTTAATATAAATATCTTTAAGGAATTTATACATGAACATGGCTAGCTTTTTGAAATTGTCATTGATACAATTTAATTAGAAATATAAGGATAATGGGGGATGTGTTGTGAATAGCCGCAAGTGGGTACGACTATTTTTTACGACGTTGTTTCTTGGTGGGGTTAGTACAGTCATTATTGGATTTGTTTTAGAGTGGGACAAGTACGCTAAATTTTTTCAAAATTTCGACGGAAAGGAAATTTTGGCAGTCTCCTTCTGGTTGATGGGTGTAGGATTTATTTTTAGTGTGATAAGTCAAATGGGGTTCTTTGCTTATTTAACAATCCACCGTTTTGGACTGGGAATGTTTCGATCGTCTTCTTTATGGAATATAGTCCAGCTCTTCTTTATTGCATTCGTTTTATTTGATTTTGTGTATTTAAGATCGGTATTGATTGCAAATGGGGAAGTTTCATTAGGGAATAACATACTTGTTGCTGGTGTGTTATTTATGTTTGGTGCCATCGTTGCTTATATAAAAAGTAAGGAAACGAATAAAAAGGCATTTGTGCCAGCTTTGTTCTTTATGGTCGTTGTAACAATTCTTGAGTGGGTACCAGCACTTCGAATTAATGATACAGATTGGTTATATTTAATGGTGATACCACTTTTATTATGTAATGCATATCAGTTACTTATATTACATCGTTTAATTGGAAAGGCGAGTAAGTCGGCCTAATTAAGAGAGTTTTTACGCAGGGTAGTTGTACGAATGGAAATATCGGGATAAAAAAAGCTCTATTACCTGAACGAAAGGTAGTAGAGCTTTTTATGTGTGAAAAATTATTGGACATCTTTACTTTTCGTACTTGTGTTGGAAATAAGTTGTGATACGGATATTTGTTCATAGCCGTCACTCTTTAATTTCTGTAGAAGCAGTGGTAAAGCTTTATTTGTTTGAAGAGCAGAATCGGATGCATGTAATAAGACGATATCTCCACCTTTTAGATTATTAGAGACGGTGGAAACGATATTGTTTACGCCAGGGTTTTTCCAATCGTTTGAGTTATTACTCCAATGAACGACAGTGTATCCGAGTGATTCTGCTATTTTAAGTGTTGCCTTGTTAAAGTCTCCACTAGGTGGACGCAATAGTTTAATTTGTTTCACGCCGAGTTTTGTAAAAACATCTTGTGCTCGCAGAAGATCTCTTCGTATTTCATTTGCCTCTAGAGAAGTGTAGGACGTGTAATTATAACCCATACTACCGATTTCATGTCCATCT
>NZ_CP086328.1:4817500-4942500 GCF_020861345.1 Bacillus pacificus | reverse complement strand
GATGAACGCTGTTCATCAATATAAGTTTCCGTGTTTCGTTTTGTTCAGTTTTGAGAGAACTATCTCTCATATATAAATGTATGTTCTTTGAAAACTAGATAACAGTGTAGCTCATATTTTTTAATTTTTAGTTTGGTTAAGTTAGAAAGGGCGCACGGTGGATGCCTTGACACTAGGAGTCGATGAAGGACGGGACTAACGCCGATATGCTTCGGGGAGCTGTAAGTAAGCTTTGATCCGAAGATTTCCGAATGGGGAAACCCACCATACGTAATGGTATGGTATCCTTATCTGAATACATAGGGTAAGGAAGACAGACCCAGGTAACTGAAACATCTAAGTACCTGGAGGAAGAGAAAGCAAATGCGATTTCCTGAGTAGCGGCGAGCGAAACGGAACATAGCCCAAACCAAGAGGCTTGCCTCTTGGGGTTGTAGGACATTCTATACGGAGTTACAAAGGAACGAGGTAGACGAAGCGACCTGGAAAGGTCCGTCGTAGAGGGTAACAACCCCGTAGTCGAAACTTCGTTCTCTCTTGAATGTATCCTGAGTACGGCGGAACACGTGAAATTCCGTCGGAATCTGGGAGGACCATCTCCCAAGGCTAAATACTCCCTAGTGATCGATAGTGAACCAGTACCGTGAGGGAAAGGTGAAAAGCACCCCGGAAGGGGAGTGAAAGAGATCCTGAAACCGTGTGCCTACAAATAGTCAGAGCCCGTTAACGGGTGATGGCGTGCCTTTTGTAGAATGAACCGGCGAGTTACGATCCCGTGCGAGGTTAAGCTGAAGAGGCGGAGCCGCAGCGAAAGCGAGTCTGAATAGGGCGTTTAGTACGTGGTCGTAGACCCGAAACCAGGTGATCTACCCATGTCCAGGGTGAAGTTCAGGTAACACTGAATGGAGGCCCGAACCCACGCACGTTGAAAAGTGCGGGGATGAGGTGTGGGTAGCGGAGAAATTCCAATCGAACCTGGAGATAGCTGGTTCTCCCCGAAATAGCTTTAGGGCTAGCCTTAAGTGTAAGAGTCTTGGAGGTAGAGCACTGATTGGACTAGGGGTCCTCATCGGATTACCGAATTCAGTCAAACTCCGAATGCCAATGACTTATCCTTAGGAGTCAGACTGCGAGTGATAAGATCCGTAGTCAAAAGGGAAACAGCCCAGACCGCCAGCTAAGGTCCCAAAGTGTGTATTAAGTGGAAAAGGATGTGGAGTTGCTTAGACAACTAGGATGTTGGCTTAGAAGCAGCCACCATTTAAAGAGTGCGTAATAGCTCACTAGTCGAGTGACTCTGCGCCGAAAATGTACCGGGGCTAAATACACCACCGAAGCTGCGGATTGATACCGAATGGTATCAGTGGTAGGGGAGCGTTCTAAGGACAGTGAAGTCAGACCGGAAGGACTGGTGGAGTGCTTAGAAGTGAGAATGCCGGTATGAGTAGCGAAAGACGGGTGAGAATCCCGTCCACCGAATGCCTAAGGTTTCCTGAGGAAGGCTCGTCCGCTCAGGGTTAGTCAGGACCTAAGCCGAGGCCGACAGGCGTAGGCGATGGACAACAGGTTGATATTCCTGTACCACCTCTTTATCGTTTGAGCAATGGAGGGACGCAGAAGGATAGAAGAAGCGTGCGATTGGTTGTGCACGTCCAAGCAGTTAGGCTGATAAGTAGGCAAATCCGCTTATCGTGAAGGCTGAGCTGTGATGGGGAAGCTCCTTATGGAGCGAAGTCTTTGATTCCCCGCTGCCAAGAAAAGCTTCTAGCGAGATAAAAGGTGCCTGTACCGCAAACCGACACAGGTAGGCGAGGAGAGAATCCTAAGGTGTGCGAGAGAACTCTGGTTAAGGAACTCGGCAAAATGACCCCGTAACTTCGGGAGAAGGGGTGCTTTCTTAACGGAAAGCCGCAGTGAATAGGCCCAAGCGACTGTTTAGCAAAAACACAGCTCTCTGCGAAGCCGTAAGGCGAAGTATAGGGGGTGACACCTGCCCGGTGCTGGAAGGTTAAGGAGAGGGGTTAGCGTAAGCGAAGCTCTGAACTGAAGCCCCAGTAAACGGCGGCCGTAACTATAACGGTCCTAAGGTAGCGAAATTCCTTGTCGGGTAAGTTCCGACCCGCACGAAAGGTGTAACGATTTGGGCACTGTCTCAACCAGAGACTCGGTGAAATTATAGTACCTGTGAAGATGCAGGTTACCCGCGACAGGACGGAAAGACCCCGTGGAGCTTTACTGTAGCCTGATATTGAATTTTGGTACAGTTTGTACAGGATAGGCGGGAGCCTTTGAAACCGGAGCGCTAGCTTCGGTGGAGGCGCTGGTGGGATACCGCCCTGACTGTATTGAAATTCTAACCTACGGGTCTTATCGACCCGGGAGACAGTGTCAGGTGGGCAGTTTGACTGGGGCGGTCGCCTCCTAAAGTGTAACGGAGGCGCCCAAAGGTTCCCTCAGAATGGTTGGAAATCATTCGTAGAGTGCAAAGGCATAAGGGAGCTTGACTGCGAGACCTACAAGTCGAGCAGGGACGAAAGTCGGGCTTAGTGATCCGGTGGTTCCGCATGGAAGGGCCATCGCTCAACGGATAAAAGCTACCCCGGGGATAACAGGCTTATCTCCCCCAAGAGTCCACATCGACGGGGAGGTTTGGCACCTCGATGTCGGCTCATCGCATCCTGGGGCTGTAGTCGGTCCCAAGGGTTGGGCTGTTCGCCCATTAAAGCGGTACGCGAGCTGGGTTCAGAACGTCGTGAGACAGTTCGGTCCCTATCCGTCGTGGGCGTAGGAAATTTGAGAGGAGCTGTCCTTAGTACGAGAGGACCGGGATGGACGCACCGCTGGTGTACCAGTTGTTCTGCCAAGGGCATAGCTGGGTAGCTATGTGCGGAAGGGATAAGTGCTGAAAGCATCTAAGCATGAAGCCCCCCTCAAGATGAGATTTCCCATAGCGTAAGCTAGTAAGATCCCTGAAAGATGATCAGGTTGATAGGTTCGAGGTGGAAGCATGGTGACATGTGGAGCTGACGAATACTAATAGATCGAGGACTTAACCATATAATATGTAGCAATGTTATCTAGTTTTGAAGGAATATATAATTTTCCTCTTGACATTTCGAAAGAAATGTTTATAATGATAAAAGTCTGGTAATGATGGCAGAGAGGTCACACCCGTTCCCATACCGAACACGGAAGTTAAGCTCTCTAGCGCCGATGGTAGTTGGGACCTTGTCCCTGTGAGAGTAGGACGTTGCCAGGCTAATATTATTCCGCAGTAGCTCAGTGGTAGAGCTATCGGCTGTTAACCGATCGGTCGTAGGTTCGAGTCCTACCTGCGGAGCCATTATGCTTCCATAGCTCAGCTGGTAGAGCACTTCCATGGTAAGGAAGAGGTCACCGGTTCAAGCCCGGTTGGAAGCTTGGGAATAGGTTTAAAACTTTTTTGGCCCGTTGGTCAAGTGGTTAAGACACCGCCCTTTCACGGCGGTAACACGGGTTCGAATCCCGTACGGGTCACCACTTTTGGAGGATTAGCTCAGCTGGGAGAGCACCTGCCTTACAAGCAGGGGGTCGGCGGTTCGATCCCGTCATCCTCCACCATATATATTTTAAATGTCGGAGGGGTAGCGAAGTGGCTAAACGCGGCGGACTGTAAATCCGCTCCTTCGGGTTCGGCAGTTCGAATCTGCCCCCCTCCACCATTTTCTTTAAAATAACCTGAGAGGGTTTATTTTTTTGAAAAGATAACCATACTAGTAAATATTAATGGGCTATAGCCAAGCGGTAAGGCAACGGACTTTGACTCCGTCATGCGCTGGTTCGAATCCAGCTAGCCCAGCCATTTACGAGCCATTAGCTCAGTTGGTAGAGCATCTGACTTTTAATCAGAGGGTCGAAGGTTCGAGTCCTTCATGGCTCACCATTTTCGCGGAAGTAGTTCAGTGGTAGAATACAACCTTGCCAAGGTTGGGGTCGCGGGTTCGAATCCCGTCTTCCGCTTAATTACTAAGGGGCCTTAGCTCAGCTGGGAGAGCGCCTGCCTTGCACGCAGGAGGTCAGCGGTTCGATCCCGCTAGGCTCCATCTAATAGAGAAAGCTTACATCATATGATGTAAGCTTTTTTTGTGTTTAAAAAGACAACTTTCATACTTGTCATTTAAAATGGAGAAAACGTGAAAATAAAGGATGGGGATAATTATGAAAGTTGTTATTGCATCTGATTCATATAAAGAAAGCTTAAAAGCTATAGAAGTATGTGAAGCTATTGAAAGAGGTTTTGGAGCAATTTTTCCTAAAGCAGAGTATGTAAAAATACCAATTGGAGACGGAGGGGAAGGAACGGTTGATTCCCTTGTTGATGCTACAAGCGGGAGGATTATATCATTTCATGTGACAGGACCGCTTAGAGAGAGCGTACAAGCCTTTTACGGTATGTCTAAAGATAAAAAGACAGCGTTTATTGAAATGGCAGCAGCATCAGGCTTACAACACGTTCCAGCTAAAAAGCGAAACCCACTTATTACGACGACGAAAGGAACAGGAGAACTTATACTACATGCGCTAGACGAAGGAGCTGAGCATATCATTTTAGGACTGGGAGGAAGTGCTACAAATGATGGAGGAGCGGGTATGTTGTCAGCTTTAGGAGTCAGGTTTATAAATGGAAAAGGAGAAGTAATAGAGCCGTCTGGTGGAACGTTACATTCGATTGTCTCTATTGATTTTTCACAAATGGATTCACGCTTAAAGCATATAAAGATAGAAGCAGCATGTGATGTAGATAATCCGTTAGTTGGAATAAGAGGAGCATCTTTCGTATTTGGGCGACAAAAGGGTGCGGATGAAGAGATGATGAAAGAGCTGGATGAGAATTTAAAGCATTATGCGCATATCCTTAAACAATACCTATTTTGCGACGTATCTAAAATACCTGGTGCAGGAGCTGCAGGAGGTATGGGAGCAGCTGTTATTGCAGTGCTGAAAGGAAGCTTGCGGAGGGGAATTGAAATTGTATTAGATTATACAAATTTTGATAAGCATATAGAAGGTGCAGATTTAATTATAACTGGCGAAGGGAGAATAGATGAACAAACAGCATATGGAAAGGCCCCAGTAGGTGTTGCGGAGCGTGCAAAGCTTTTTCATATTCCTGTCATTGCGATTGGGGGATCAGTATCTCCGAATTACTCGGCTGTTCATGAAAAAGGAATTGATGCAGTATTTAGTATTACAACAAGTCCGATGACATTAGAGGAGGCATATAAAGTAGCAGAAGAGAATATTGAAATGACAGCAAAGAATATTGCAGCAGTGTGGAAAATAGCATCAGAAAAACACTTCTAAATGCGGGAGTGTTTTTTATTATTATCTAATAATAATGATAGTAGTTGTTTCATTAAGTTAACTTTATACATAGAATAGTCTTAACATTTGGATTTTGAAGCGGATATAAGTGAATAATTTGTATATCCATACAGAAAAATGTCGAGTTGAGTCAGACTATATAAAAGATTTAAAATATTTAGTGAAGGCACAAAAGGGGGATACTATCTATGAAAAAAGAAATTTCAGTTATTGGAGTTCCAATGGATTTAGGCCAGATGCGTCGTGGAGTTGATATGGGGCCGAGCGCAATCCGTTATGCAGGTGTAATTGAAAGAATTGAAGAAATTGGATATGACGTTAAAGATATGGGAGATATATGTATAGAGAGAGAAAAAGAAGTAGATGTAAATACAAGCTTAAGAAACCTTACACAAGTTGCAACTGTATGTAACGAATTAGCAAGTAAGGTGGATCATATTATAGAAGAAGGGCGTTTTCCACTTGTATTAGGTGGCGATCATAGTATCGCTATTGGTACATTAGCTGGTGTTGCGAAACATTATAAAAACCTAGGTGTTATTTGGTATGATGCACATGGCGATTTAAATACAGAAGAAACTTCACCATCTGGAAATATTCACGGTATGTCACTTGCAGCAAGTTTAGGGTATGGACATCCGGCGCTTGTAGATTTATACGGGGCATATCCAAAGGTGAAAAAAGAGAATGTTGTAATTATCGGTGCACGTGCATTAGATGAAGGAGAAAAAGACTTTATTCGAAATGAAGGTATTAAAGTATTTTCAATGCACGAGATTGATCGTATGGGTATGACGGCTGTTATGGAAGAAACAATCGCGTATTTATCTCATACTGATGGTGTGCATTTATCATTAGATTTAGATGGTCTTGATCCTCATGATGCACCAGGAGTTGGAACACCTGTAATTGGTGGCTTATCTTATCGTGAAAGTCATTTAGCAATGGAGATGTTAGCGGAAGCTGATATTGTTACATCTGCCGAGTTTGTTGAGGTAAATACGATTTTAGATGAGCGAAATAGAACGGCAACAACAGCGGTTGCTTTAATGGGTTCTTTATTCGGTGAAAAACTAAAATAAATGTAAGAAAAGCAACTGAGAAGTTGCTTTTTTTATTTGAAAATAGGCGTATAATAATGATTTATATTATACTGTACGATAAGAATGTTTGACATCTTACCAATTTAGACTAAAGGGGGTTGTTTGTAATTGTCGTTTGTTTCATGTATGGTATAATTAACTAGTTGTTGGAAATACATACAGATAGAGCATAAAACAATATTTCAATATATGGATAGAATTGCTCGTAAGTAGGAGGAAGGGTTAGCATGCCTTTTGAAGATACGACCATTTTGAAATATCTTAGTACGGCATTAGATATTGCCGTTGTATGGTTTATTATATATAAGCTAATTCTCATAATCCGAGGGACGAAAGCTGTTCAACTTTTAAAAGGGATTACAGTTATTATTGTCGTTCGGATGATCAGTATTTTCCTTGGATTGCGAACGCTATATTGGCTAACTGAACAAGTATTAACGTGGGGATTTTTAGCCGTTATTATTATTTTCCAGCCAGAATTGCGAAGAGCGCTTGAGCAGCTAGGACGCGGGAGTTTATTTTCGCGTACTGGAACTCATGAGGATGATGAGCCTGAAATGGTTGCAACAGCGATAGCGAAAGCAACGGAATATATGGGAAAACGTAGAATTGGTGCATTAATTACCTTGTCAAAAGAGACCGGTATGGGTGATTATGTAGAAACGGGTATTCCGCTAAATGCAAACGTATCATCGGAATTACTCATTAATATTTTCATTCCAAACACACCTCTTCACGATGGAGCAGTAATTATGCAAGGAAGTACCATTAAAGCAGCAGCTTGCTATCTTCCGTTATCAGAAAGTCCATTTATCTCTAAGGAGTTAGGAACTAGGCATCGCGCTGCAATGGGAGTTAGTGAAGTTACTGATAGCATTACAGTAGTTGTGTCGGAAGAAACAGGCCAAATTTCTTTAACGAAAAATGGTAAGTTGCATCGTGATTTGAAGACAGAACAACTGAAAGATATGTTGTTAGCTGAATTTAGTGCGAACGAAAAAACGACTTCTTCGTCTTTATGGAATTGGAGGAGAAAGCGTCATGGATAAGTTAATGGAGAATCATTGGTTTTTAAAGGGGATCTCATTACTATTGGCGTGTATGCTTTTTATGTCAGCGACTTTAACTGAAAAAAATACGACATCGGGGATACTACCTTTTGCAAATGATGCGAAAGAAACATTAACTAATTATGCTATTAACGTTAAGTATGATGAAGAGAAATATATTGTAAGTGGTATTCCGGCAGAGGGCGTTAAGGTGAAGTTAGAGGGTCCAAAGGCAGCAGTTGCTACGGCAAAAGCGAAAAAACAATTTGATATACCAGTTGATTTGAGAGGTAGCGAAAAAGGAACGTATGAAGTTTCTTTGAAAACGAATGGACTTCCAGATGATGTGAAAGGAACAGTTCAGCCATCAACAATTAAAATTACTCTTCATGAAAAAGCGAGAAAATATGTTCATGTAGACTTGAAATTATCAAATGAGGATCAGATGTCAGCTGGTGCTACGCTCGAAAAATCAAACATTAAACCTGATACGGTTGAGGTAGTTGGGACGAAAGAAGAAATTGAAAGTATTTCATCTGCTAAGGCGTATGTTGATTTAAAAGGTGTTAATAAAACTGTTACAAAAACACCCGAAGTGACATTATACAATAAAGAAGGCAAACGTTTAAATGTAAGAACAAGTCCATCTAAAATTAGTGTAACGTTGAATGTGGCGACGCAAGCTACGGCCAATAATACTGAAAAAACTGTTCCTATAACATATGCGAAAAAGGGGAGTTTACCGGAAGGATTGGCCGTTACAAATGTTAGCGTTGAGCCGAGAGAAGTAACGATAGCAGGTCCAAAAGATATATTGGATAATATACAATCGATAGAGGGGGTCGAAGTAGATCTTAGTCAATTGACAGAGTCTACAACATTCGATACCTCTGTTTTATTACCAAAGGGTGTAACAAGTGCGAAGCCAAATCAAGTAAAGGTTTCAGTAGGCGTACAAAAAACAAAACAAACGAAAACAAGAACGATTGATGGTATATCAATTCAAAAAAATGGACTTTCTAAAGACGTTACGGCCCAGTTACTTTCGCCGCAAGATGGGAAGATAAGCGTTGATATTTCAGGAGAAACAAGTATAGTAGATAAAATAACAGCTGCTCAAATAACAGCAGTGATTAATCTACAAAATGTGTCTCCTGGGACGAAGGATGTTGCTATTCAAGTGAGTGGCCCTGGTAATATTTCAATAGAGCCAAAACAAAAAAGTGCTAAAGTCACAATTGTGAAGAAAGAAAATCCTGATAAAGAAGTACAGGGTAACGGTGAGCAACCAAATTCAAATAATAATAAAGATAATCAAACTGAAAAACCAAAAAATCCTGAACCTGAACCTAAGCCTGATCCAGAAAAGGAAAAGGAGAAGGAACCGGAACAAAATAAAGATAAAGAAACTAGCCAAGAGCCAACAGTAGATAATCAAAAAGAGCCAGAAAAAGGAGCGAATCATAATGGGTAAATATTTTGGTACAGATGGAGTACGCGGGGTTGCGAATCAGGAGTTAACACCTGAATTAGCGTTCAAAATTGGACGTTTTGGTGGTTATGTATTAACAAAAGATACAGACCGTCCAAAAGTAATTATCGGCCGTGATACACGTATATCAGGACATATGTTAGAAGGAGCTTTAGTAGCAGGTCTATTATCAACTGGAGCAGAAGTAATGCGTCTTGGTGTTATTTCTACACCAGGTGTTGCTTATTTAACGAAAGCGTTAGATGCACAAGCTGGTGTTATGATTTCTGCATCTCATAATCCAGTACAAGATAACGGAATTAAATTCTTCGGTTCAGACGGTTTTAAATTAACAGATGAGCAAGAAGCAGAAATCGAAGCTTTATTAGACAAAGAAGTGGATGAATTACCACGTCCAACAGGTACGAACCTTGGGCAAGTGAGTGATTATTTTGAAGGTGGACAAAAGTATTTACAATACATTAAACAAACTGTAGAGGAAGATTTCTCAGGTTTGCATATCGCTTTAGATTGTGCGCATGGTGCTACATCTTCTTTAGCTCCGTACTTATTTGCTGATTTAGAAGCTGATATTTCAACAATGGGAACTTCACCAAATGGTATGAACATTAACGATGGAGTAGGTTCTACGCATCCAGAAGTATTAGCTGAATTAGTAAAAGAAAAAGGTGCTGATATTGGTCTTGCTTTCGATGGTGATGGTGACCGTTTAATCGCTGTAGATGAAAAAGGAAACATCGTTGATGGCGATCAAATTATGTTTATTTGTGCAAAGTACATGAAAGAAACTGGTCAACTAAAGCACAATACAGTTGTTTCAACAGTTATGAGTAACTTAGGTTTCTACAAAGCACTTGAAGCTAACGGTATTACAAGTGATAAAACAGCAGTTGGTGATCGCTACGTAATGGAAGAAATGAAGCGCGGAGGTTACAACTTAGGTGGAGAACAATCAGGACATATTATCTTACTTGATTACATTACAACTGGTGATGGAATGTTAAGTGCACTTCAACTTGTAAACATTATGAAAATGACGAAAAAACCATTATCTGAGCTTGCAGGAGAAATGACAAAATTCCCGCAATTACTAGTAAACGTTCGTGTAACAGATAAAAAACTAGCACTAGAAAACGAAAAAATTAAAGAAATTATTCGTGTTGTAGAGGAAGAAATGAACGGTGATGGCCGCATTCTTGTTCGTCCATCTGGAACAGAACCACTTATTCGTGTAATGGCAGAAGCACCAACACAAGAAGTTTGTAATGCATATGTACATCGCATTGTAGAAGTTGTGAAAGCGGAAGTTGGCGCTGAATAATTTAATAAATTTATTGAAAAGGAGCACAATAAGTGCTCCTTTTTCATATGTTTTATAGATGGTGAAAAAATTTTCATTGACGGTTTATCCATGTTTGTTATAAGATGGTCTTGTTCTTTTTCTCAAAGGAAATATTGTAAATTATAGAAGCGCCAGAACTACAAGTAGTGTAGTTGACGAGGTGGGGTTTATCGAGATTTCGGCGGATGGCTCCCGGTTGTTCATCACAACCGCAAGCTTTTACTTAAATCATTAAGGTGACTTAGTGGACAAAGGTGAAAGTGTGATGAGAGAAAAGGAACGGATACAAACTAGCTGTATAAGTATATACGGACTTAAACCCAATCGAGAGGAAGGTGAAAGCCGTTACAAGCTTACAGGGCTAGCAATATGTAATCCGTTTTTTAGTATAAATAAAAATGGTATCGGACTATGTCGTTACATGTTCGCAGAGCAGTGTAAGCATTTGTAACGGCGACTAAACATGTGTGGAATCGTAGGATTTATTGGAGAGCAAGATGCAAAGGAAATTTTATTAAAAGGTTTAGAAAAGCTAGAATATCGTGGATATGATTCAGCAGGTATTGCAGTACAAGCAGAGAACGGTGTTGTTGTATACAAAGAAAAAGGCCGTATTGCAAAACTTCGCGAAATCGTAGATGAGAACGTAGCAACAAGCGTGGGAATCGGTCACACACGCTGGGCTACACATGGTGTTCCGAGCAAAGTAAACGCGCATCCGCATCAAAGTACATCAAAGCGTTTTACACTAGTTCATAACGGTGTAATTGAAAACTATGAGTTAGTGAAGAAGGAATATTTACAAGATGTAACGTTCGTAAGTGAAACGGATACAGAGGTTATCGTACAGCTTATGGAACAACAAGTGAGCACAGGACTAAGTGTAGAAGAAGCGTTCCGTAATACGCTATCTCTTTTACATGGCTCTTATGCAATCGGATTACTTGATGCTGAAAATCCAAACATGATTTATGTTGCTAAAAACAAAAGCCCGCTATTAGTAGGTGTTGGTGACAACTTTAATGTTGTGGCGAGCGACGCTATGGCGATGTTACAAGTTACAGATCAATTTATTGAATTAATGGATAAAGAAATTGTAATTGTAACGAAAGAAAGTATTACAATTAAAAACTTACAAGGTGAAACGATTGAACGTGCACCGTTTACAGCGGAATTAGACGCAAGTGATATTGAAAAAGGAACATACCCTCATTTCATGCTTAAAGAAATCGATGAGCAACCACTTGTTATCCGTAATATAATTCAAAAGTATCAAGATGAAAATGGCGAGATTGAATTAGATCAAGACATCCGCAATGCGATTTTAGATAGCGATCGTATTTATATCATTGCATGTGGAACAAGTTATCATGCAGGTCTTGTTGGAAAACAATTTATCGAGAAGTTTGCAAAAATGCCAGTTGAAGTGCATGTAGCAAGTGAATTCTCTTATAACATGCCATTATTAACAGAAAGACCATTCTTCATTTACATTTCACAAAGTGGTGAAACAGCTGATAGCCGTGCAGTACTTGTACAAACAAATGAAATGGGTCATAAAGCATTAACGATTACAAACGTACCTGGTTCTACACTTTCTCGTGAAGCGGATTATACACTTCCGTTATACGCGGGACCAGAAATCGCAGTTGCATCAACGAAAGCTTACACAGCACAGCTTGCAGTACTTTCAATTTTAGCTGCAGATATTGCTAAAGCAAAAGGTGAAGTTCTTGGTTTTGACTTAACACACGAACTAGGACTTGTAGCAAATGCAATGGTACAACTTTGTGATCAAAAAGAAGAAATGGACGCATTAGCAAAACAATTTTTAGCAACAACGCGTAACTGCTTCTTCATCGGACGTAGCGTAGACTTCTACGTAGGATTAGAAGGTGCGTTAAAGCTAAAAGAAATCTCTTACATCCAAGCAGAAGGATTTGCTGGAGGAGAATTAAAACACGGTACAATCGCTTTAATCGAAAATGGTACACCAGTTATCGCACTTGCTACACAAGAGCACGTAAACCTTGGAATTCGTGGTAACGTGAAAGAAGTAGTAGCACGAGGAGCTAACCCATGTATCATCTCAATGAAAGGCTTAGAAATGGAAGGTGACAGCTTCGTATTACCAGCTGTACACGAAGCGCTAGCACCGCTAGTAGCAGTTATTCCATTACAACTTATCTCATACTACGCAGCACTTCACCGCGAGTGTGACGTTGATAAGCCACGTAACTTAGCTAAGTCTGTTACGGTTGAGTAGGAGATTAGTAGGTTAGTAAATATAGTTGTGAAGTGACAAGAAAGTTGTAACATTTACAACAAAGTTATTCATATTACAAGAAAGTTGTACATTTAGAAATGAAGTGACTTGTTAGATTATAGGAGAAAAAGCATGACATAAAAATGTCATGCTTTTTGTGTTAAGAATGGTTAATTGGTAATGAAGATAATGAACTTCGTTCATTATACATAATATGTGTAGATTTATTGTTAAATTTGATAAAACATATGTTAAATACAGTAGTCTTTTTATAATTCTAACCAAATAGTTTAGTGAAAAAAGAAACTAATTAAAAGAGTAACTTACTAAGGGGGATTGTGATTGTTTATGGAATAAAAAGAACGGTTTATAAAAAAACAGTAGTTGTAACATACAATGATAAAATAGTAAATAAAAAAGATAAGGTGATATGAAATGAAGAAAAAACGGAATTTTAAAAAAAGAGATATGAAGATTGCAGCATCGACTCAGGTATTAGAAAAAGATAATGATGAATTATCTATTGAAGATATTCATTGGGAATACTCCGTAAATGAAAAATTTGAGCCAGATACATATGATAAACTAATGCCTTTATTGTATCCAAAGGAAATTCATGAAGAAGGTATTTCTGAGGAAGAAATTAAGCACCGTTTTGCGGTAGAAAAATTATTTTATGAGAAAGATAATTTAAGTTTATTATTAAAGTATGTATGTGGTAAGTGTGGGAAGTTAAGTAAAGCAAACGTTGAAGCAACGTATTTTTTGATGGTTATATCAAGAATTATGTATTTATATCATACTTTAGGTGACTTTAAAGGAGCTTTAGAATTATTAAAAGTTGCAGGGGTAGGGAATTGTTCAAAAGCTTTATTAAAAATAGATGAGGAGGCAAGAGAACAAGAATTAGTAAATTATTATTACTTTGTCTTCTTATATTTAATTACTAAGAAGGAAAATGAAGAATTTTTAGAAGAAGATAAGGAGATAACTATACATTTATTTGAACTATGCATAGATAACCGGATAGAACTTCAAAATATTAATTACTATAGAGTTGATACTTATTACATTGCAAGGTTATTTTTTATGAATTACCAACATTTGTATAGTAAAGTTGGGAAACAAAAGTTTGAACATGTAGTAATGAATTTTTCTCATTTATTACTTAATAAGAAATTTTATTTCTTTGATTCCATTAATGGCTGGAAAAGTAGTACTCAAAATTTCCTTGAAGAGTGGGATGAATTTTATAGTGGAGTAGAAGAACTAATATCAAATGATTTAGTAATTCGTTTTTTGTACTTTATAAAACCAGTTTTTAAGGGATACATTTATTTTGAATTTCGTGAACCAATTGAAGGTGTTCTACCGAAGTTTAAAACTTTTTTTAAAAAATGGAAAGTAGATTTTGTAATGAAATATAGGGATGTTTTAGGGACTCTAACTAAAAAAATATGTGAGATAGATGATTATGGTCAAAATTTTATTTGTTCGCAACAAGATATTACATGTTTTTTTGATTTGTTAGATGAATCAAAGCATACAAAATATAAGAAAAAATTCGCGGAAGAATATATTTTGTCAAATATAACATCATATTCTTTTATGAAGTTTTATGAAGAGAAAATGTATCGTCAGTTTGCTTTATTATACAATAAATGTGAAAATGAAAAATTAAAAGAACAAGTTAAGAATGGACTTTCTTTTGAATTAGCATATTGTTTATCTGAAAGTGGTGAAAAAGAACAGGCTAAGGAAATATATGAGGCTATGATTAAAAAGGGAAAAGAAGGATCAGGAGTTTTTAATAACTTGGGAGTCATTTACCGAGATATAGATAAAAATTACATGAAAGCTTTAGATTTATTTAACAAAGCGAATAAGATATTACCCAATGATCAAATAATAATACAAAATATAAATACTACAAAAAAAATGATTGATGAGCAAAAATCTCATCCACAAAAAATAGTTGAGCGCTATTTTAAAAAGACGGATAGTCAACATAAAAAAATCATTTTTACAATTTATCGTTTTCAAGGTCAGGAATATGTATCTAATGAATTACTTATGAATGCTACTAATTTTAAAGGACGTTATTTTGAAAAACTTATAAGGCACTTGCAATCATTAGAACTGATTTATTTTGATGCTGGAAGAGGATGGTACATTGATCAGGCAATTAAAGAAAATGTAGAGAGCTATATAAATCCTAAGTTGGAGCGACAAATTATTAAATGGGATAATAATTGTTTTTATCGTCCTATTTTCTATCATGAAGCAGAGATCAATTTATATAGGGTTTTAAAGGAATTGTTTCCGATGCACTTAGTATTTCCGAATATGGATTTAAAAACTATAATTGATGCTGAAAAAATCCGTGATTACCTTGATAATGATATATTAGACTACTTCTTTAAGGCGCATGTAGACTTTGCAATTGTTGATACAACAAATTATTTTCCTATTATGACATATGAACGTGACAGTACTTATCAAGACCACGAGCCTCAAAAAAGCAATGCCATAAAGAAAAATATAATTTTCCAAACAAGTGGTCTACCTTTAATTCGCCTTCGCTATAGCCCTTCAATGGATTATGAGCGCTTGAAAGAAGAAATAAAACAGACAACAAAGGAGTTCTTTTTAGAAATTCAACAAGGTAATAATAGTGAGAGTAAGCGTATACTTAAATCTTTTGATTTAAAAAAGTTTGATATCTACAATGAGTTACCTAATATTAATGATATTCAAGACAAGTGGTCTGCTATAGTTGGTGAATTAATCGCTGAAAATACTATTGAGATACAAATGTTAAAAGAGACCGGTATTGTAATAATTTTTTTAAGCGAAAAAGTTAAATCAATAGTGGAAATGGGAAAAGAAAACATAAAGAAAAGCATGTATCAAGAATTTCCGGTACTTAATGCACTTGAATTTAAATGGGAAAGCAGTAAAAAAGAAGATTAAATTTTGGCGCTTCTAGTCACTATTGGGGACTGGAATGCTATTGGGTGTGTTAATTTCAGCTTTAGAGTGGAGGGGAAACATAGTATATACAATATATGAATTTACCTTATTATTATGAAGTATATGATAAAAAGCACGATATAAATTTATCGTGCTTTTTATTTTATCTAGGTTTTTATAGGGATAAAAGGTAAGGGATCAATATGTAGTTTTACAATTGTTTTTAAAGTCTATATATTGATGTGTTGTTTGTTCAGTGATATAATAAGTTTTTGTGTAAGGAAGATATTGTATAAAATATTAAAGGGTTATAGTGAAAGTAAAACTACTCTAAACAAGAGAGAGTTATATAAAAGAGAGATTGCAAGTTAGAAAAGTAGAGGGGGCAGTAGATGAATTCTAAAGCAGATGTAATTTTAGACATATTTGAAGAAAAGCTACTCAAACACTATGGTACTAGTATTATTAGGGCATCTCAGTTACAAATGGCATTAGATATTGGAGAGTTTTTGGAGTCTAGTAAGAGAGTAATGATTATTGAGGCACCAGTAGGAACAGGAAAGTCATTAGGAGCATTAGTTCCAGTCTTAGTAGATCGGAAATATAATACATTCGATAAAAGGAATGTTATGTATGCTACTGCTACTATTAATTTGCAAGGACAGTTAATGAGGAGTGAAATTCCACTATTACGTAAACTGGGGTTAGTAAATAACCCAATTGTTGCAAAGGGAAAATCACATTATTATTGTCACTTTAGGATGAAGAATTCAAGTCAAAAAATAGAAAACGAATTATTTTCGCGTGCAGATCAACATGTTTTGGAAAAGTTTTTTCGATTAAGTAAGACGGGGCAAAGGAGCGAATTAGAAGAGGAACATGGCTTTAATATAGAGGATAAAAAATGGAAAAGAGTTGAGTTATCTAATAAGTCTAATTGTAGGGCTTGTCAATTTTCAATGGTATGTCCGACGATTATACATCGGAGAAGATTTAAAGCAATTGAAAATGATGTAGTTATAACCAATCATGATCAACTAATTAATTCGTTTTTAAATGCAATGGATATGGATAGTATTTATGAGCCAGTACTAAAAACTGATATGGGGCTAGTGATAATTGATGAAGCTCACGATTTTTTGGAAACATTTATTGGTCGTTTAGAAAAAACGTTTACTCTGTCTTACTTGAGGAATCTTGAAAAATATATAGAACGGGACAATTATAAGTGGAAAAAAGCCGTAGATAGATTAAGAGCATGGGTAAAAAGGAACAAAGAATATAATAAGAAGTCAGATGCGGGGCGCTACTTGTTAACAGACTTTGTATTTTCTATTTTAAAGACGCTACAAAAAATCTTAAATGAAAATCTATTTCAGGCAAAGTACCGAAGGGCTGAAATATTGGACGAATTGTCTGGTATTCTCCATAGATTTTTACAGAAGGAGAAGTATACGTCTTGGATAAGCTTAGAAGATAATGAATTTCATGTCATAGAAAATAATTATAAAGAGGTATTCCGACAGATGTTAGATTATATCAAGAATTCCAATAAAATTATATTTATGTCGGGTACCCTTACGGTGAATAAAGATTTTTCTTATATTAAAAATCAATGGAATATTAAAAGTGGAGAAGCGGTAACAAAAGTTTTAAATAGTCCATTCGATTACAAGAATCAAGCACTTATTTACATACCTAAGAAATTAGGTAATCCTAATAAAGATGAGTTTATAGAAAATGCATTAAAAGAGATTCGTAAATTACTGAGATTGACAGGGGGACGTACGCTTCTTTTAAATACCTCTAAGGACCATATGGATGAATTTTATAATGGAATCAAAGTAGAATTAGCGACTTCTAACGTTCCATTATACAAACAAGGAGAAAGTGGAGTTGAAAATTTAACTAAACGTTTTAAAGAATTAGAAGAGAGTGTGTTAGTTGGATCCGGTAGTTTTTTCTCTGGGTTTTCAATAGCAGGAACTTCTTTAACATCAGTTATTATAAATAAGTTACCATTTCCAGCTTTTAATGATCCTATTATAGAGTTAATGAGTATGGGAATTAAAAAGGAAGATAGGTTTAAAAAAGTTAGTTATCCAATGATGATAAATAAGTTAGATCAAGCGGTAGGGCGCTTAATTAGAAGTATTGAGGATTATGGAATTGTCACAATACTTGATGAGCGCATTTATACATCTCAAGGGTATGGTAAGGATGTGCGAGAGTTATTAAAAGAACAAGGGTATGTACTGACGAGATCATGGGAAGAGGTAGAATCTTTTTATATTAAAAAGTTAGAAAAAGGAGCAGAAGCTGAATATAGACCATATAACAAAGAAGCATTAGATATTGGAAATTTGTTAAGCCGTCCTAACCGTAAATTACTAGCTAAAACACAGAAGAGAAAACATATAAAAGTGAAAATGTATGAACCTAAGAAGATAAAAAAAGATCAAAAGTTATTCTTAGAAAAGGTATGTAAAGATGCTAACTTTAAAATTATTCTAAATGGAACTACAGAGCTTGTATTTAAAGAAGTCTGTATTAGTTTAGCTATGGATAAACTTCCTATTCCTCAAACAATGAAGGATTTTCCATATAGAGATATTGAAGAGAAAGAAAAGCTTAGTCAATATTTAGATTTTAAAGTAGCTAATAAGACGGTAGAAGAAATCTATAGGGAAAATGAAGTGAAGACAACAAAAAACAGAGTAAATAAAGACCAAAGAGAATTTTTAAAGAATCTCATGGAACAGGAAGGAATAACAGGTTCTATAAAGAGAGAAGTAAACGATGCTTATAAGGTAGTATATGATGAACTATACAGTAGCTGGAAGGATGTGTCTTATTTAAGGGAGTGTTTTCCATATCAAGATGAAGAAGAAAAAAGGGAGTTATTTACTTACCATGGGGGAACGAGGAAAAGGGCATATCCTTTATGTACGCAATTAGGGTGCAGTGGTGAATGTAGTGAACAGGAACATAAGCAAATAATAGCTTATCTTATTGATACCTATGGGGCTACAAAGATTGAATATATGGGGAGAACAGGGAAACAACGGGTTCTAATTGAACCTATAGAAATATTAGATCAAGATGAATTTCGACCAAGTGAACTATTACAAAATGTTTAAAAACATTCTAAAAAGATGTGAGGAAGCTATTCTTTATACTATTAATAGTTTTGCTATGGGGAACAATAGCAGAATAAAAAATTAGTTTATTATGCTTTTTTATACTGTATAGTTTTTATAACAAGCAAAAGAAGAAATATAATGATACTATTTCTTTTGCTTGTTACTCAATCTAAAATAATTACTTAAAGTTTGTATTTTCTATAGTTATTTAATATTAATATTAATTTTAATAAGGTGGTATTACTCTTTGGATTTTGAGACTAAAAATTCTACTTCTTGAATTAACAGGGAGGGTTTGACATCAAGAGTTTCAGCTAATGCAAATATAGTATTGATTGTGGGTTTTCTTTTACCACGTTCAAGAAGACTAATATATGTTCTATCTAAACTAGAGTTAAGTGCGAGCTGTTCTTGACTTATATTAGTGATATGCCGGTATTTTTGTAGGGTAATTCCAAAGGCTTCTTCGATTTTCAAGAAATCACTCTCCTTATATTTATAAGATAATTTTGAGAGAGTAATCTTCTTTTAACTACAGACTATAGTCTGCATTTACTTGTAATATACAGCCGATGTTTAGGAAGAAGTATAAAGAAAACGGCCATAATGTAGTTATTAGGCCTCACCATACATGCCCATCAATTTAAGAGATTTTAATACCCCCTAATTACTCAAAAACGTCATTCTTTCTAAACAAGCTAGATTAGAAAGAATGACGTTTTTTGATGAACCCCTTGATTCAAGATGAACTACAACCATTTGCAAAGGAATTACAACGATATGTGACACCTGTATTTTTAGAAGAACTTGCAAGAGAAATAGGATTTATAAAGCGAAAACGTAAGTTTTCTTGCTCAGACTTAGCCCCGATTTGTATTTGGATCAGTAACGAGTAGCAGGTGATCCCTTAGTATGATTATGTAGTAAGCTTCATGCAGCCACTTGCACTTTACTCAGCCCTGAGGGCTTAAATAAACGTTTAAATGCTAAAGCAGTTTTGTTTTCACAACATATTTTCTCTTTACTGTTACAACAAAAAGTATGTGAACAAACACAAACTTCTAACCATCTCTTCTCTTATTTTCAACGAATACGTATCTTAGATGCTACTGTATTTCAGGTGCCGAATGCCTTAGAAGATGTATATCCAGGCTCTGGAGGCTGTGCTAAAACAGCCGAAATCAAAATTCAATTAGGATATGATCTGCACAGTAGAAAATTTCTTAACTTTCAAGTTGGACCAGAAAAAAATAACGACAAAATATTTGGCACGAAGTGCTTAAATACTTTACGACCAGGAGATTTATGTATTCGTGATTCGGCTTATTTCATGTCGAAATTCATACTGGAATCTCATAAATATATATGACACTTGACGTATATAAAAAACAAATGTAATATATAAATAACAAAAGTAAACTATAGTATTGGAGGGTTTTTAGATGCTTACCAAAGTTAAGCGGATTCGACTTGAAAAAGGTATGACACAAGGAGAATTAGCAAAATTGACAAATGTTAGCAGGCAAACAATAGGTTTAATTGAACAAGGCGCATATAATCCATCTTTAAATCTTTGTATTAAGATTTGTCAAACCCTTGGAGTTACTTTAAATGATTTATTTTGGGAGGAGTTGTAATAATGAAAAATATCTTAGAAAAAATGTACTTGAGATTTATAAACAAGGTAAGCGAAAGAGATGAATATCAAATACAAGAAATAAACAAAGAGTTTGCTATTGCAGGGTTAATGTTATGGTATGCAAATATATTGGCTATGTTTATTATGCTAGTAGTGGATACTATTAATCACACCTTATCCATAGGAACTATAATTACCTTTGTGGTCAATATGCTTTACGCTAACTATCTAATGTGGAAATTAAAAAAGAAAAAATTGAATGATATAGAGTGCTCTACAAAAGAAGAATTTTTTAAAAAGAAAAAACAGATTAAAAAATCTAGTATTAGAGCGGGTTTACTTTGGACTTTTGAAATGTTTATATTAATGTGTTATGTTTTTCCTTATTTAAGCTCAGGAAAAATATCAGTTTCTTTCTCTGATATTATTATATGGGTTTGTGCAGGCTTATTCTTTGGTTCTAGCATGTATGTAATTTCATTATTTAATTTAAAAAAGTTATATTAGTTGAAATTAGAATATAAATGAAATACGGTCTATAGAATTAAACCTTTCTTTCTATAAATTAAAAGCGATTAAATTAAAAACCCAATTTAATCGCTTTTTTCATTCTAATCATTATTAGATATAAAATTTATTAGCAACCGCCAATGCCGCCAGCAATGCCGCCAGCTAAAGCGCCTACTCCGCTGCCATAAATTACAGCAGGACCGAGTTCCCAAGTGTATCCAGCTCCTGTTAGGAATCCACTAACTGCGCCAGAAGCGATGCCTGCTACACATTTACCAGCTCCACCAGCTGAAATTTCTAAAAGTTCTTTTTCTGTAAGTGTCTCTAAGTTCATAATATGATTCTCCTTTTATAACAAGATTTAAAGGATTGTGGTCCTGCATGTCTTGCAATGATTTCTTCCTATTATGGGTTTACAATGTCTATTTCAAAGATTAGGAATATAGCTGGCACAGATTTATCAGGAACAAATATAAGGGGATTACTGGAAGCGGGAGAAAAATTAGGATTTGAAGTTAAAGCTGTAAAGGCAACCAAAATTGAAAATTTGAAAGAAATACCATTACCTGCTATTGCTCATGTAGTAGTGAATGGTGGTTTGTTACATTATGTAGTTATTCATAAAATTAAGGATAATAAAATTTATATTGCGGATCCAGAAAAAGGCTTGATAACCTATTTATTAGAGGAATTCTGTCAAATGTGGACAGGTATTCTTGTATTAATGTCTCCTGGACAAAAGTTTCAAAAAGGGAAAGAATCTCAAGGAACATTTTCTCGTTTTTTATTGTTATTAAAGCAGCAAAAAAAAATATTAGTACCTTTATTTTTTGCTTCTATTTTTTTTAATTTATTTGGATTGTTAGGAGCATTTTATTTTAAGTTTTTAATTGATGATATTGTTACGAATCAGTTGTTGCAGACACTTCATATTGTATCTATTGGGATTATTATATTGTACATTTTTAAAGTTCTTCTTTCCTATTTTAGAACTCATTTGATTTTATATTTGAGTAGAAGAATAGATATTCAATTAATGCTTGGATATTATCGTCATGTTGTAGGGTTACCTATGAATTTTTTTGAGACAAGAAAAGTGGGAGAAATTATTTCTCGATTTATGGATGCAAGTAAAATAAGGGATGCGTTATCAACAATTACAGTTACATTAATGATTGATACATTAATGGTTACATTAGGAGCAATTTTATTATATATACATAGTCCTATTTTATTTGGTGTGACTCTATTATTAATACCTTTTTATATTGGGATTATTTTTGTTTTTCATAAACCGTATCAATTAATTAATAGAGAAGAGATGGAAAGTAATGCTAGATTAAATTCTTATTTAGTAGAATCTTTAAATGGAATTGCAACAGTAAAGTCTTATAACGCTGAAAAAGAAGTGTTTTTTCAAACTGAAAGTCATTTTGTTAATTTATTAAAGAATGTATTTAAAAGAGGAATGTTATCTAATTTACAAGGATCTATTAAAATGGGACTTGAGTTAATTGGAGGGACGGTTATTCTTTGGGTTGGAGCTATACAGGTATTAAAAGGTAATATGACGATAGGTGAATTAATTACATATAATGCACTTTTAGCTTATTTTTTAAATCCAATTGAAAATTTAATTGGAATTCAACCTATGATGCAATCTGCATTAGTTGCTGGAGAACGATTAAATGAAATCTTTGATTTAGATGCTGAAAAAAGTGAAAAAGAAGATAATAAAGTCTCTCCTAAACAGTTATCTGGGAGGATTGAATGTTCTAATGTTACATTTCGTTATGGAACACGTAAGAATGTTTTAAATAATATAAGTTTTTCTATTGAGTCTGGTAGTCAAGTTGCATTTGTAGGAGAAAGTGGTTCTGGAAAAACGACAATTTCAAAATTGCTAATGCATTATTACGAATCACAACAAGGTGATATATATTATGATGATTATCATATTAAAGAAATAAATCGTACTGCATTACGAAATCAGATTGCATATGTTTCTCAGGAATCATTTTTCTTTAGTGCGTCTATTTATGAGAATTTATGTTTTGGATTAGAACGATCAGTTACGTTAGAAGAAGTTATACAAGTATGTAAACAGGTTTGTGTACATGAGTTTGTTGGTGAATTACCGTTACGTTATGAAACTCATTTAGAAGAAAATGCTTCGAATTTATCAGGTGGACAAAGACAACGTTTAGCAATTGCGAGAGCGTTATTGAAAAAACCAGATATTTTAATTTTAGATGAAGCAACAAGCAATTTGGATTCTACAACTGAAAAAAATATTACGGATATGTTAAAAGGATTAGGTTTACAAGGAGTAACTGTTATTATGATTGCTCATCGATTAAGTACAATTCAACATGCAAGTCAAATTTTTGTAATGGAAAAAGGAAATATTATAGAGCGAGGTTCTCATGAAGAATTATTATTCCATCAAGGAGAATATTATCGTCTTTGGAAGAATCAAACAGTTCACGTAGATCATATAGAGTCACAATTTAATAAAATGAGGGGTGGTCAATATGAGTAAGATTTATTCTTTTGATCAGTTAACAGATAGTGTAGAGTTATTGGAACGAAAACCTCCTCGTTTTATCGCTGGATTACTATGTTTTCTTTTTTTTAGTTTAATAGGATTTATAATTTGGGCATATGTTGGAAAACTAGATATTGTGAGTAAAGGAACAGCAATGATACAAGGTAAGTCAGATGTAAGTGTATCTCGAACTCAAATTCCAGGTGTTGTAGATACTATTTCTGTTCAATCAGGAAATGTGGTGAAAAAGGGAGATACTTTACTTCAATTAAAAAACCAAGAATTAATGGATAAACAAAATCAAATGGATCAAATTGTTAAGCATTTAGAAGGACAAAAAGAGATGTTAGAACAGTTAAAAAAGAGTATTCAATCCCATAAATCATCTTTTTCTGATAAAGTGGATAAAAAAATAAGGGAAGAATATAAAGCATATGAGCAAGGGTATCAATCTTTGCAAAATGAAAAAGAAAATGAGATAAATTTGATAGTTAATAGTAAACTATCAAATGAACAAGACGAGATTTTACAAGGGTTGATTGCAGAAAAGGAAAATATACAAAGAGAAATTAAATCTATAAATAAACAGAAAGATAAAGAAAATATATTAGATGAACAAAAACAAGTATTGGATGATAGAATTCAATCTTTAGAGTCTCAACAAAATAATATAGAAAAAAGAATAGGTCAAAGAAAAGAAACGTTAGATAGTGAAAGGAAGAAAGTTGATACAACGAAGGAAGGGAAACAAAAACAAAAGGAACATGCCTTGAATCAATATAAAGAAAGTACTATTGTTTCTGTGAATCAGCGTATTCAATCTTTAGAGCAAGAGATATTTATGAAAAAACAAGACTTTTCTGGATTACATAATCAAAATGAAACGATGATTATAAAGGCACAACAAGATGGAGTTGTACAATTCCCTTCTATTTTGCAACCTGGTGATTTAATTGATCCAGGTCAAGAGGTCGTTTCAATTATTCCAGAAGAAGATGAAAAAAAAGTAAAAATTTTGTTATCTGCTGAAGAGATAAGAGGGATTAAAAAAGGGGATAAGGTACAGTATTCGTTTAAGTTAAATAAAACGGATAAACAAATGGGAAAAGTAACGTATATATCGGCACATCCTATTTTTGATAAAGATTCTAAAGCTTATGTTTATGAATTGGAGGCAACAATTGATAAGCAGGAATTATATGAGTTGCATACAGGAATGGTAGGCAGGGTTTCGATAGTAACAGGAGAAGAACCGATATGGAAATTTATATTAAGAAAATTAGATTTTATCTCTAATTTTAAAGGATTAAGAATGACCATAGAATCAAACCAATTAAATGACAAGTTGTATTATTTATCAATTACACAGATGCTTGAAAAAAATGATCCGGAAGAAGTATTACAAGCTGTTTTAAAACTAAATACATTTTATTGTAACTACTATCAAAATGTATAAAAATATTAACTCAATAAATTCGAACCTATATTATTAAAAATAACATGACTCATAGTGGAAGGCACCCGAAAGGGTGCCTTTTCTTTGTAAAAAATACATCTAATAAGAAATATAGTCTAAATGTACACTTTTCTTTTTTTGATATGGTGACTCCTATTACTAAATTATAGCCGTTTTTTAGTAAGGTATTGAGTTGTTAACTACTTCAACAAATTCTTTAAATTCATTATCTGTGAAGTAATAAAATAATTCTTCTATAACATAGTATGTATCTTTAGAGTCTTTAACAATTAAATCCACTCGATTCAAGCTATTAATAGAGTTTCGAATTACAGTTTTCTTAATAGCCGTTTCTTTTGAGATAGTAGGGATATCTACTTTAACTTTTCCTGTTTTATTGAGGTATGCATCTTTGCATAAATACGCATAGATAATTAAATCAATGCCACTTATATTACCCATCAGTTCTTCTGTGAAGACAGGTGAAGGTACAAAAAAATAACTTTGGTTTTCATAATCTTGAAATTGTATTTCGGTACCTTTTTTTATTGTTTTATTAAAATGTTCATATAAAAGGGAGTGAAGTGTTTCTGTATCTGTATTTAAATCGAAGAATCCTATAGGTAATTTACTAAAATACATAATAACATCCTTTCTTTGTAGACTATAGTCTACGGTATTGTATCATGATACAATGGATTTGTAGATAATACTTACAAATATATCGTGAATTACCATAAAAATACAAAAGTTATCTAATATAAAGGAGGTGGTTATTGATTAAATATAGATGAATAAAATAAAAAGATAGTGGCAGATTTCCAAAACTTATTTTGTAAAATTAAGATGTTAGATTTAGTTTTGAGGGAGAGCGGGAGGAAGGTATGTATCAATTAAAATATAGGCGTTCAGATAACCGTATAGAATTAATTACAGAGTATTGTGAAAAAAAGTTACTAAATGATAGCATTTCCTCAAAACCAACTATTTCACCAGGGGGATTAAAAGCCATATATTTATCACCTTGCGAATGGGAAAGTATCACCAAATTGTATCTCTTTGATTTAAGGAATGGTGATAATATTCAATTAATAGGTGATATAGATGGAGCATATATGCCGAAAGGAGCAATATGGATAGATAACTCATATCTTGCACTTATTATTGGTTTTGGCACTTTCAGTGATGGAGGAAATGTGTATCTTTATAATTTAATGGATAGTCAATTGATTAAAATAACTGATTGGGATCAAAGAAAACAAGTAGTAAAGTTAGAATATAATAGTGGTTTCTTAAAGTGTAAAGGTATTGAGTATTTAAGTGACATGATGGAGGAATATATAGAATTTAAGGAGATATTAGATATAAAGTTATATACTGTATAAAATTATAAGGTTTTTAGAGTTTTATAAAGAAGAATGAAAGTACAATAAATGTTTGGTTATAGGTACAGTAGTGTAATCAACGATTGTAAAATACCCAATAACAACGGTTTTAAATTCCCCAAAAATAACAGATAATCGTTTCGAAACAAACATCAAAGATGGAGTGAAGAAACGGTGCTGAAGATTGGGGAGTTTTTTATGATTAGAGAGTTATTTCAGAAAGGGTGGACGAAAACAGCCATTGCAGAAGCAACAGGCTTCGATCGTAAAACGATCAGCAAATATCTAAAAAGCAATCAGTTGCCGGAACGTAAGGCAAGCGAGCAGCAGAAAGAGAGTAAGCTCGAACCCTATAAGTCCTACATCCTTCAACGAGTCAAAGAAGGAACAACCAACTGTGTCGTACTGTTAGAGGAAATTCAAACGATGGGTTACGAGGGGAAGATGACAATTTTAAGAGACTTTGTTCGTCCTCTTCGTCAACAGCCAAAGAAACAGGCAACCTTACGGTTTGAAACACCACCAGGGAAACAAGCCCAAATGGATTGGGCGTACGTGGGAAAATACTTAGTGAATGGCAATCTGCAAGACATTTATGCATTTGTGATGATATTAGGTTATTCCCGAATGAAGTACGTAGAGTTTACAACCAACATGAATCTCGAAACCCTCATGAAGTGTCATATGAATGCTTTTTCTTACTTTAATGGGGTACCAGAACAAATTCTCTATGATAATATGAAAACCGTTGTAATCAAGCATAGTCCTGTAGAGATTCGTTTCAATCGCAAGTTTGAGGATTTCTTAGCCTACTATGGGATTGTGCCAAAAGCCTGTCGTCCTAAACGTCCGCAAACAAAGGGGAAAGTAGAAAGAACCATTAAGTATTTGAAAGATAACTTCTTTCAGCGAAAACACGAACCAACTTTACATGCATTAAATGAAGCCGTACGTACATGGTTGGATCAGATAGCTAACAAGAAAACCAATCAGACTACTAATGAGTCACCATTTCAACGATTTGAGCAGGAACAGAAGTTCCTGCAGATATGGGGAGTGAAGCCTCTGTTTCCCACTTCACATTGGGAAACCAGAGAAGTCAGTCGGGACTGTGTGGTGTCGTACCGCGGAAAAAGGTATTCAGTTCCTTACCGTTACGCTGGACAAATGGTTAAGATTAAAGAAACACTCGATCATCATTTAGAGATTTACGATGAACGTGAATGTATCGCAAAACATCCGGTTCTTACAGGAAAAGCAACTACTCATATCCGAATGGAACACTATGATGGGCTACATACAAAAGAAAAAGGGCAGAAAGCGAAGAACGTTGAAGATTTGGCGACCGACGGTCTTCACTCTCATACCCCATCTCCAAATGTGGAAAAACGCCCTCTCGCTGCTTACGCAGCACTGGAAGAAGGTGAGTCTGTATGATGAACGAACTCTTATTGGAGCGTTTAAAGAAGCTCGGCTGGCATCATACAGCCAACCAACTTGATAGTTTACTAGAAGACGCTTCTAAGGATAATGTATCATATTCTGAGTTTCTTCACACTATCGTTTTGCATGAAACGGAGCAACAAGATTCTGATCAACTAGAAAAGCGAATGAAACGGGCAAAGCTGCCTTACACCAAAACGATTCATGATTTTGACTTTACATTTCAACCAAGTCTGAGCGAGAAAAGGGTCAAGGAAACCTTAACATGTCGCTTTATTGCCAATGGGGAAAATCGCATATTACTGGGTCCTCCGGGTGTAGGAAAAACTCATTTAGCCGTCTCCTTTGCGATTGAAGCGATTACCCAAGGATATACAGCCCTATTTTTGTCGGCCGACGACTTAGTGGCTCAGTGCCGCAAGGCCAATGATAAAGGGACACTCCAGCGACTCGTAAATCGTTGGAGTCGTCCAGACGTGTTAATTGTAGATGAAGTAGGTTATTTTCCTTTTGATGAACTAACCGCCAATGTTTTCTTCCAGGTTGTTTCAAAGCGATACGAACAAGGAGCAATGATTTTAACATCTAATAAATCGTACCTTGAATGGGGAAAAGTTTTTGGTGACGATGTATTGGCAACGGCTATCTTGGATCGCCTCTTACATCATGCGATTACATTTAACATCAAGGGTGACTCCTACCGTTTGCGAGAAAAGAAAAAAGCAGGAATTTATCCTGCCCAAACAACGATTTAGCCGTTCATAATGGGGAATTTCATTTCGTTGAAATTGGGGAAATTTGAATCGTTGTTGACACAGTAGAAAAATATGGAGAATAATACAGCTTTTTTGTTTCGTTATTGGTTCTAAAAAAGCATTGAATAGTTTGAAGCAGAAATACCAAATGAGATAAATAGTATTTTAGAAGGATTCTATGTATTATGCACATAAAAATATTCCATACTAGAAATGATGAAATTTTTAAGGAGGGTAGAGATGGCCAAACGAAAAAATGAATGGACAGAAAAAAGAATAGAAAAATACATAAAAGAAGGTAGGGGACATGGGGAAGTAGGGGATTATAAACCTTGGTTAACGATACAAAATCTATCTTCTAATGGTAATGAAACTCGTCCTAAAGGTTGGAAAACAAACAGACAACATGAATTTCTTTCTAATTTAGAAAGGGATTATTTTTTCATCTTGGAATGGGCAGATAATATTATTGATATTAGAGAACAATTCCCTTTAGATCGGGAGCTTACATATCAAATTGCTGTAGAAAAAGGTATATCACATCCTATTGATCCAAAGAATAAAACACTAATTGTAATGACTACAGATTTTTTATTGACGATTCATAAGGAGAAAGAAATTAAATATATAGCTAGAACCGTAAAATCAAGTAAGGAATTAGAAGATAAGAGGGTAATTGAAAAGTTTGAGATTGAAAGGGAATATTGGAAAAGGAAAAATATTGATTGGGGTATTGTAACGGAAAAGGATATTCCTGCGGAAATGGCAGATAATATTTTTTGGCTTCATAAGTCTTATTATGTAGAGGATATAAGGGATGTGGGCTTTATTAAGCTTCTTTTTAAATCTCTTATGAACACTTCGTCTAATACCACCCTAATTGATACCCTTAATCAATTTGATAATCAGTATAATTTGGATCAGGGACAAGCTATGGTTTATTTTAAGCATTTAGTAGCTAGAAAATATATATTTATAGATATATTAACAAAAAGGGTTAATATAAGAAATCTGAATATTGAGAATTTGTTTTTTTCAAAAGGGGAGTATGAGGTCTGTGATTATGCTATCAGTAAATGAAGTATTTCAGGATGTAGATAGCTCAAAGGTATATAGGGTACTTTGGATTGATGATGGAAATGTAATCACATATTTAATTGATATATATCATGACAATGCTCTACCTTTTGGAGAGAGTATGAAAAATCTTTTTGATGGTTTCGTGAGTGGTAGATTTTCAAAAGTAGTAGCACCTAACCTTATTTCAGTTATAGCCTGTGAAGAGTTGAGTGAAAAGGAGATTTTGATTAGAGATAAAGCATGGAATAAGATTAAGGAATTAGTTAAGAGAGAACCGGAAATTTATAAGAGGAAAGAAAGGGGGAAATTAATTAAGGGAATAATAGACCAACAAGATGTCTCTAATAAGACAATTTATAAGTATTTAAAGAGATATTGGCAACGTGGAAAAGTGAAGGATGCATTAATCCCTGATTATAAAAATTGTGGCAATAAGGGAGTTGAAAAAAATTGGGGGGAGAATAAGACTGGTAGACCACGAATGAGAAATAGTGCGGGTATAAATGTGACGCCAGAAATTCAACAACTGTTTGAAAAGGCTGTTCAAAATTATTATTTTGTAAATCCGGATAATACGTTAACACATACTTATAAGATGATGATTAGGAAATCCTTTCAAGTGGATACTTACTATGAGGATGGGATAAATTACACTATTATCGAGGATGAAAATAATATTCCTACACTTCGGCAATTTCGTTATTGGTTTAATAAGAGATATGGGACAGAAGAAATTATTTCATCAAAGTATGGAAGGAAAAAATTCGAGCGAGATCATAGGGCAATTTTAGGTTCTTCATCCTTTGAAGTATTTGGTCCAGGTTCTAGATATCAAATTGATGCTACAAAGGCTAATGTATATATAGTATCTAGGTATAATTCAGATTGGGTTTTAGAGAGGCCGACGGTTTATTATGTTACAGATGTATATACTCATTTAATAGCAGGATTTTATGTAGGATTAGAAAGTCCATCTTGGTTGGGTATGATGATGGCTCTTCTTAATGCAACCACAAATAAGAAAGTGTTTTGTGAGAAATACGGTATTCATATTACAGAAGATTGTTGGCCAGCAGCTCATTTACCTGAAGTTATTTTAGGAGATCGAGGAGAATTAGAAGGATTTAATGTTAATCACTTAATACAAGGTCTTAATGTTACAGTTGAGAACAACCCAGCCTATCGTCCAGATTGGAAAGGGATTGTGGAGAAATTGTTTGATATATCACAAGAAAAAATACGTCCTTTTTTACCTGGTTATGTAGTAAAAGATTGGGGGAAGAGAGGAGCTAAAGATCCACGCTTACAAGCGAAATTAAATATAGAGCAATATACAAAAATTATCATTCGTTTTATTTTACATTACAACAAGAATTTCTATATGAAAGACTATATACGAGATTCGGATATGATAATGGATGATGTGAAACCAACTCCTATCGAATTATGGAAATGGGGTATTAAAAATCGTGCTGGAAAGTTACGAATTGTGCAACCTGATATCATGAAGTTTTATTTAATGCCTAGAGGGAGTGCTACGGTAACGGCAAAGGGAATTCGATTTCAAAAAATGCTATATAGTTGTGAAACAGCATTGCAAAATTCATGGTTTGCTATTGCTAGAACAAAGAAAAGTTGGAAGGTAGATATTTCTTTTGATCCTCGTGATATGAATCAGATTTATATTCATACAAAGGATGAAAAAATATTTGAAACATGCAATTTACTAGAACATCAAGAAAGATATAAAGATAAATCAATTGAGGAAGTTGAACAGCTGCATAAAGTAGAAAGTGAAAAATTCAAGGAAGAAGAGCATGTTTTGTTACAAAATGACATTAATCTTTTTGATAGTATAGAGTCTATTGTCAATGAAGCAATCAAAGAAGCAGATGAGAAACAAACGGTAAATTTTAGCGAATCAAAAAACATAGAGAGAATAAAAGAACATACCAAATTTGAAAAAGAAATGAGAAGAAAGGAAGAAGCGTTTAAATTAGACGGTATGAAAAATGGTGTTCCACAAAATGTAATTTCGGTAAATGAAAATCAAAAAAATATATATGATCGTCATTCAGTTAAAGATTTGTTTAATAAGCGTAGAGGAGGGAAAAAATGAGTCAGAACCCCGACATGGTTCAATTAGAAAATGGGACATACGCCTTACTTGCTAGTTATAAAGAACAACAGTTAGTTGAATATCAAGGAAATCCTTTAATTGAAGCACTACCCCCTATACTCTCCTATGAAGAAGCATTTGATCAACTTAGTTTTTTACCTGAGTATCATGAAAAAGAAAAAAACTTATCTGAGCATCATCGTTACCACGCCCTGTTACGATTAACCCGTTTTTTTCAGCCAATTGGACAAACGTTAGATTTAGAGAGAAGGTTTTCTCGTTTTTTACGTTATGGATATGTTAATCGGAATCCATTACAAAAGCAGCATATTCAAGCTTTAAATGAGTTACATCAAAAGTTGGTGAAAAAAGAAGAGTTGGGTTTATCACCAGATATAAGAGCAACAGCTTCTAGTTTTACTTTGATGGGATTTTCTGGTGTTGGAAAGTCTACAGCTATAGAGAGGGTTCTTTCATTATATCCACAGCTAATTGTTCATCAATATCCCATTAATACAATTCAAATTGTCTGGCTAAAATTAAACTGTCCACATGATGGATCATTAAAATCTTTATGTCAAAATTTTTTTGAAAAGATAGATACATTAATTGGAACAAATTATTTACATAAATACGGTAAGTCACATATTTCAGTCAGCTCAATGGTAACAAGGATGGGGCAGATTGCACGGTTGCATTGTGTCGGAGCCGTAATTATTGATGAGATACAGCACCTTTTATCAACAAAGGGAGATGCCTCTGAAAAGATGATGAATTTCTTTGTGACACTTATTAATGAAATTGGTATACCTGTTATGATGATTGGGACAATGAGAGCAAGAGCAATTTTACAGAAGGATTTTAGGCAGGCACGTCGTGGAAGTGGACAAGGAGATATGATTTGGCAACAAATGGATAACTCGGAAGATTGGGAAGTGTTACTTACAAGTATTTGGGATTATCAGTGGACAAAAGAATATGTCGAACTTAATCAAGAATTGATTAAGCTCATTTATGAGGAGAGTCAGGGAATTATTGATATAGCTATAAAGATTTTTATATTGGCACAGGGGAGAGCAATTGAAACAAGCGCAGAGAAAATTTCAATAGAATTAATAAAAAAAGTAGTAAAAGAAGATTTGAAACTTGTTCAGCCAATGTTGAAAGCACTTAAATCTGGAGTAGAGTCAGAAATTGCAAAGTATGAAGATATTATTGCCTTAGATATAAAAGAATACATGTTAAATAAAATACCAGTAATTGATATGAGAGCCAGGATTCAAGCTCAAAAGGAAAAAATTAAAAAAGATAGTGAAGCAAATGAATCAAGTAAGTTAGAAAAGTTAATTTTATCCCTTATTAATTTAGATATAAATGAAAAGCATGCAGAAAAGATAGCTAAAAGAGTACTGAATAAACTTCCAAATTTAACGATTGCAGAACTAATGAAAGAAGCTTTGAAGTGTATTAATGAATGTGAAACTGACAAGAGAAAGAAAAATAATAAGGCATTGAATATGAATATGTTACAGCTTCTCATTAATAAAGGAAAGAAGACCAAACAATCGGCTTATGAAGCATTATATGATAACGGTTATATTAAAAAACCATTAGAAGAATCTTTTTATGAGGAAGAGAGATTATGTTGACATTTTTTCCAAGTTTATATGAAGAAGAATTATTGTATGGCGCATTGACTAGATATCATAACCGTTCGTGTAATAAGGAATTTAAAGATACGTTAAGGGATTTATATGGTGATACGCGAACATATATTATGCCAGATTTCATACCAGATTTAAAAGTTTTACAAAATAGGCTTAAATATTTTAATCAATTTAATATTAATGATTGTTGGGAACAGCATACATTCTTTCATTATTATACAAATTTTTTGAATGCGGAGGTTCGTAATAAGGTAAAAAAAGCAATATTAAGTAATGAGCAGGGAGTAAATGTGCATTATCAAATTGGTTATATAACAAGTACAGTAAAGGAAGCTCCATATTTTCGGTTTTGTGCACAATGTTTACAAGAAGATTTACAGGGATATGGAGAAACTTATTGGCGTGTTTATCAACAATTGCCAAGTGTTTTTGTTTGCTTAAAGCATAGATGTTTACTTCAAGAGAGCTCTGAACAATTTCGGACAGGGTGTTCAACCCTTGTTGCACCATTAGATACAGTCCATATGAAGAGAAGGATAAACAATAACGATCATGCTTGGTCTAAACAAGAAATGGAACATTTAATTTATATCGCTAAACAAAGCCGAAAATTAGTAAACACAGACTATCTATACGATTTGAATAAATTACAGAAAGGCTATCGATATTTGTTACAAAAAAGGGGGTATGTTTCAGTTAAGGGCAACGTAAAACAAGGTAAATTAGCGCGGGATTTCATATCATATTTTGGGGAGAAAATACTGCATTGTATGCAGTCAATGTTGAAATCTGATGAGAGTTGTTGGTTAAAAGCTATTACTAGGAAACACAGAAAGTCTTTTCATCCAATTAGACATATATTATTGATTTATTTTTTAGAAGAGTCAGTTGACAGTATTAGTAACTATAGTCAAGAATCTTATAAACCTTTTGGAAAAGGGCCATATCCATGTTTAAATCCTGCTACTCAACATTATCTTCAACCAGTAATTAAGGAAGTGAAAATTTCAAGATGTAGTAGAACAAAACGACCCATAGGAACTTTTAGTTGTACTTGTGGTTTTATATATTCTCGTAAAGGGCCCGATAAATTTGAAGAAGATAAAATGAAAATTAGTCGTATTAAATCATTCGGATATTATTGGAAAGAAAGATTGCATGAGTATATTTTTATTCAAAACTTAAGTTATCGTGAGTGTGCTAGAAGACTAAAGGTAGATGTAAAGACTGTCATTAAGTACTCTAAGGATATGTTATCTAATAGCAAGAAAATGCAAGAGAACAACTTGTTAGATAAATGGAAGGATGAATGGAAAAGTTTAATGAATAAAAATCCTGATATGACGAAAACTGAATTGAGAAATCTTTATCCTAACTTGTATATGCGTTTATATCGCAATGATAAAGATTGGTTGAGGGAATATTCTCCTAAGCTAAAGAAAAGAGTGAAGGTGCAGAATAGAATAGATTGGGGACAGAGAGATATGGATGTTGTAGAAGAAGTAAATATAGCAATCAAATCTCTTATGAATGCAGAAAAACCAATCCGCTTAACGATCGGGAGGATAGGAAGGGAAATAAAGAAGTCATCCCTATTAGAAAAAAAGCTCAATAAATTGCCTTTAACAAGAAAGTTATTACACTCAATTACTGAATCAGTTATTGAGTTTCAAAAGCGCAGAATTGAATGGGTCTTTGAACAACTTATAAAAAAAGAAGATGATTTAGCTTATTGGAAAGTTTTAAGAATGGTAGGATTAAGAGCTGATATTGATAAGAGTTTACAAGATGAAATATTGGCACGTATCCATAGAAAAAATGGCTAAAATGTATTAGTCATAAGGAGGAGATTATTTGTTAGCTTATTTTCCTTATTTATATGAGAATGAGCTTATTTATAGTGTGTTTGCGCGTTACTATAATCATACAGGGAATCCAAGTAAGAAGTTGAATATAAGAAGAAAAGAGTTGATTCCAGGAAAGAGCTGGACAATTAGCCCTCATTTACCGACCTCTTTAAACAGCCTAGCGAAGCAGCTACATATATTTTTATATCCCTCTGTAGGTGATTGGATAAAAAGAAATACGATGTATTACTACTATACTAATTTTTTTAGCAAAGTAATAAAGGAAAAGGTATGGGATATTATGTTAAACGGGGGGAACGTAAATGTAAAAAGTTTGATGGGATCAAGGGTATATTCTACACTAGAAAACCAATACTTTAGATACTGTCCAAGTTGTATAGTTAATGATTATGAAAGATATGGGGAAACATACTGGAGGTTAAATCATCAAATACCCGGTGTCTTCATTTGCGAGCAACATGGAACTTATTTGTTAAATAGTTCTGTGGTATGCAAGTATACAAATTCACAATATTTAGAAGCGGCTAGTATAGAAAATTGCCCAATAACAAAAGAGTGTGTGAATTTTTCTGATAAAACTAAAAATCATCTTAAACGGATAGCTCAAGAAAGTTTTTTCCTTGCTAATGAAGGATATGAGTTCGAAGATTTATATCAAATATATCGTTCTTTGTTAATGCAAAAGGGATATATAAATAATAATGGTTTAATTAATAGATACATTTTATATAGGGACTTTCTTGAATTTTATGGTGAAGAGTTATTAGTTCTTATGAATTCGACAATAGAAGATAGCGATAGATGTTGGCTCATTAAGATGATTAGAACTTATTATAATTCTTTTCACCCTATTCGGCATTTATTATTAATTATTTTTTTAGGGAAATCTGTAAAGCAGTTACCTAAGCATAATAAGAAATTAATAACTCCTTTTGGAGAAGGACCATATATTTGTTTAAATAAAGCAGCCGAACATTATGGTGAATCAGTAATAAGAAGTATGAAAATAAAAAAATTTAAAGGTCAAATAAAAGGTATCTTTGAATGTGAATGTGGCTTTAGCTATTCTAAATTAGTGCCGGATCATATAGGAGATGAAAAAGATTATTGGAAAATTGAACGATATGGAAGTGTTTGGATAAATAAGGTGTATGAATATAAGTATGTAAAGAAATTGTCAGTACCTGAGATATCAAGACGTTTGGATGTAAGTGTAGGTAAAATATACTATTGTTTAAAACTTGATGTGCATTATGAGGAAAAGCAAGAAGAATTAAAGCAGATAAATAGAAAAAAATATTTAAAGTTAAAGGAAAAACACCCAGATTTCTTAATTTCCCATTTTAAAAAAGCTAATCAAAATTTAATTAATTGGTTATATAAACATGATAGAGATTGGCTAATGAAGAATAAGCCAAATGTTAAACGCAGGCACAATAATGATTATAGGGAAGTGAATTGGCCAGAGAAGGATCAAGAATATTTGTATAGGGTTAAAAAAATTGTAGATGATCTCTATGGTCTTGAACCACCCATAAGAGTTACAAAAAATCGTGTTGCAAAAGAGTTGGGTATTAAGAGTTTTTCAGGTTATGAGGAAAAGACTCCAATAACCTTAAGTTATTTAAATGAGCGGGCTGAAGGTATTGAATCCTTTCGGTTAAGAAGAATTAAATTTGTAATAAAGAAATTGCTTGAGGGAGGAGAGGTTTTAAGTAAAACTAAAATTAAAGAGCGTGCAAATGTACCAAAGCTATATTTTGTTAATAAAGATTTACAGGAAGAATTGAATGAGTTAAAAGAGAAATATAGCTTATAGAGTATTATAGGCATCTTGATAGTGAACCATTGTACAAGAAGGTTATAATTCATAAAATGTAAATATTATGTATGTTGATAGTCACTTCATTATAATAACAATTTTATGTTCATCGTATTAGTTGAGTCCATCGTTAAAAGTATAACATTTATTACTTCAAAAAAGATTTGTAGTATTGATAGATATAGGCATTGATTATAAATTTGGGAAGGTTCAATAAAGGAATTAATTGTTTTTTTTGGTATAATGAGTAGCGAGGCTTATAAAAAATATGAAAACATTGCAATGCTCATGAATTCTTAAATTGTAATGTACAGGGAGTGGAAATTGCCATGAATGTTAGTGGGATTTTAGAAAGAGTGTTTAATAAGATACCAAAAGAGCATGTTGCTAACATAATAGCTTTTAAGCGTCCAGGTTGGGAACCAGAAAAAAAGAATTACAAGAAAAATGAAATTAAGGAAGAATTTCTAGCTTTAACAGAACTAATTGAGGCTGATGAAGTAGAAGATTTTGTTGAGATGGCAGTAATGACTAAATCAATTGGATTACCAGCCTATACGTATAAAGTTAATCACTTGAATTTTTTAACGGAAGCTGAATCCGCTGTTTCAATTGAAAATGTAAATAACATGCCTTTCCAAGATAAATATCTAATATCAATTGAAGACATTGAACAAGGAGATTCAATGCTAAAGTTGACTGTTAGATTGAAGGAATATTCAGATTATTGGAGGAGAGGGGAACGTTGTTTAGATACCCTTTCTGCGGTTTATAGAATAAAAATTAGTTTGGATAAGAATGCAAGAGTGCTAACAATTTTCTCTGGAAATAATGAGGTACAAAGTGTAATTAAAGATTATTTTGGATTAGTGCTAAAATGGCCTATCCAGAGTTATAGAATTAGAGAAAATATAAATCAAATAAATCAAATTGGGAGTGCAAGCTTTAAAACAGCAGTTCTATTAGATTTCATTTTTACTCGTTTACATGAGCAAGGAATTTTTTCACGTTTCAAAGAGATAAAATTTAATACGAAAAATAAAAAACATACAACAGACGGTATACGTAATATCACCATAAATGGTCGCAATTTATTATCTTCTCAATTAGCATGTGAGTATATCACTTTAGGTAGTGATATTTTATCATTTAAAGTTGATATGACGTATAATGATGTGGATTTTACAACTTTATTTTCTTTAAAAGGAAAGGAAGAAGATATATTAAAAATCGTTGTAATCGATAGCGATGATGATATATTTAAACAACAAGTTATAGACATTATTCAATCTGAGTATATAGAATTATGTAGTGCTGGTCTCAAAAACGTTCAAGAAACTTCAAATTTATTGAAACAAATTTATGAAAAATTTATAAATGGGGATAAACTAGTTAATGAAGTAATTCAAAACAGTTCCTTACAAATCATTAAATCCATCTCCAGAAATCTAGAGAAATGGGATTTAGATGATGAAAATAATTTAGAGATGCTTTATAGTTTTTATGAAGAGAGTAAAGTTATTTTAGATTCGGTAGGATATGATGATACTAATGAAGATATTTTAAAAATTAAAGAATATATTGGTTATGATGAAGAAGAGAAGGAACAAGAACTTTCTGAAGATGAAGAAACAGCAATAGTAAAATAATAAAAATTGGGGAGTGATAGAATGTTTTTAATGGAAAAGGATTGTATATTGTATAGGGTAACTAACGATTTTCAAATAGATAAATTACATTCTATCACTCCAAAAAGAATTACTTATGATAAATATGATATTTCTTATATCAATAATCAAATTATAAGAATTTCGTATAAATGGTTGGATCCTATTAAGGTTCAAGAGAAAATAATATCAAGGGAACCTAAAAGTGTAGTTCTGATATATTTCGTGCAACGAAAAATTATTTGTTGTTTTGGAAGTTCAGAAAGTTATATAGGATTTGTCATAAGTAAGTTAGAAAAAAAATTAGCAACGCATCTAGAAAAGATAAATTTGTTTGATATATGTAAAAAGAAATACATTAATGAAGATAATTGGGAATCTGATTTAGTCAGCATATATTTATTACAAAAGAAACCAAATTCTTTCGATGATTATGAAAGCACGCGAGTGAAGAAAGTAAAAATCAATGATATAGGTTCTGCAGAATTAAGAAAGCATCTTATAAATGGGGAAGTAACTAGTTTTACTTATTATTTTAATGAACGGAAAACATATTTTTATTTGGATAGCGAATCTGTAGTATCATTTCCTGATGTAGTAAAAGAAGAGGTTGTTTATCATGTTATTGAAAGCCTTAGTGATATTGTTTAAAGAGTGGAAGTTATGGATTTTTTTCTTAATACCATTTGCATTGTTATTTTTCTTAGATTTAGGTAATGCTTATAATATTAAAGTTTATAATGATTATAAAGACCTTACCAATTTATTGAGTTGGTTATTTACTGGGATAATGTCACTAGTATCTTTCTCAGCTTTATTTATTGCATTCACATTTGAAAATAAATTAGTGACAGCTTCTAAAAGTTTAAAAAGAATTTTAAAGCCATATTCCTTAAATCGGGAAGATTTAAGAAATACATTGATTAACTACGAGAATAATTTGTCAGAAGATAAATTTTTAAGTGTACTGTATTATGTGTATTTAATTATTACCTTTTTTTCTATATTGGTTTGGGGAACGACACTTAAATTTTATAGAGGATTTGATTATGCGGAGGGATTTAGTTTATCTATAGGTACCTTTTTAAAAGTTGGTAGTGTAGCTTTTTTTGCTATAGTATGTTTAGCGTTGATGTTGATATCTATTGCACTAAAGCTAATTAGGATGAATAAAGATCCTTTAGGAAACGGATATTTACCTCAGATAGATGAGGTTTGTAATGTAGGTTATTTAATTGATAATAAAGCTGATATTATGGAGTTTTTTTCTTTGAATTTTCCAACCTTAGAATTTTATAAAAATCCTGCTTCTAAAACTTTTGAGCATGAGGTTACATTTAATTTACCGATTAAAGTTTCTAACTTTCAATTTGTAATAAAGTTATATCAAAGCGAAGATAGAAAAGGAATTCTAACTTGTTTTGGAAATTTAGTGAATCAAATAAATAAAGCAGAAGTAGGGGAGACCTACACATGTATAGTCACTAATAAACTAAAAGAAGAAATATACAACACGCTGAATGAAAAAGATTGCTATGGAATATTAAAAATATATAATGAAGAAAAAGATGTAGTGGCTAAATATATACTCAAGAAACGAATAGAATCTGAATTTAATTTTTATTTTGAAATGGATAAGAAATTACTAACTAATTTAAGTGGTAATAAAGATAGAGATTATGCATTGATTGAAAGTATGCAGCATCATGAGGGAAAAGTAGTGGATTATCAATTAGAGATATGATTTCTTATGAAAACAAATTTAATGTTCAAATGATATAAATTATGCGAATAGAAGCCTCAAAAAGGCTTCTATTTTTTATCCACCTTTTCATGATGTACAACTATGTTGTCACCAAATTTGTTTTTTGATATCGAATTAATATACATTGTGAATAACTATGTTGTCATTATATTGAAATTGAGACATAGAAAATAAAGCGTAGAACGCCTCTTAATGTACAACTATGTTGTAACAACACAATAGTGTTAATGAATAATAAAGTTGTTTAAATATGGAAGTTCAACATCCGTTCGCTTATAATTAAAATAAGTGAACGGATGTTTTTTGTTTTTAAGGAGTGAGAGCAGTGGAAATCACAGTAGAAAAACTAGAACTTTCTAGTATTGATAAGCGCTTGGAACACTTATCTCAAGAACAAATTATTGATCTTATGAAAAAATATTATGATGGAGAGAAAGTTGCAAATATTTTAGAAGAGTATGAGATTAAGATTAGTGCATCTCAACTATATTCAATATTTCCTCCTGTAGCTACAGAGGAAAAGTGTGTCTATTGTGGATCAGTAATGGTGCAACCATGGGAATCTAAGTCATGGTCTACATACATAAACTCACATAAGAAGTATTGTATAAAGTGTGGACATGAAGATTCTCAATACTGTTATTGTACCTATTGTAAAGAAATTAGGGAAAAGGCTCGGTTAGAAGAAATTGAAAGAAAAAAAGAAATTATAGAAAGAAAAAAAGCAACAATATCTAGTGTTTATGATGAGAAAAAATGGGCTTTAAAAGCAGAGATTGAATTAAGCTTAGAAGACAGACTATATTTAGCTGTAATTTTAAGGAGTTCATTGTCGGAAGATACTAGATATATAGAACCTTTAAATGAAGTGATAAGTAAATTAGCTCCAATTGAAGAATTTGAAATAGAAATCATTAAAACGTTAACAGGTAGAAAAATCTTAGTTCCACACGTGATATCTGATATAAATGCTTTTGATGTGACTTATAAAGAAGATGATACTTTTGAAATTGCTTACGGAATTTATAACGTTAACTATAGAATTAATATCGAACCATATGATTTGGATTACGATGAAATGATAAAAAGACTAATGTATCCAAGTCTAGATTCAGCTGAAAATTAAAAAGAATTTTGTTTCAACATGTGGAAGAAAATTGCTTTAAATGAATGCCTACAATATCTGCTATATCAAATGGAAAAGGTTGGTTACTCATTTAATCCAGGGGAAAAAACAATTAGGGTGTTTGAACATCTACTAGAACATTTTTCTGTGTCACAAATATATGGAATTATTTATAGAGCAGTTGCTAATAGTACACAAAGGTATCAAGCAGGTGAAGTTACTAGGATACATGCTCAAAATTCTGTGATAACTTCATGTGAGGGCCATGGACAAAGAGCAATAGCTCAAGGGTGGAAGCTTTCATATTATTCTAGAATTAAAGATTTACCTGAGTCTTACATTAGCCAAGTTTTATATACATCAGTTATGCAAATTGCCGAGTTAGGGTTTTCTGAAAAACCTACTATAAATTTCTGATTATTTAAAGAGGTGAGATATCAATTGTATAATTCGAAAGGAGGTATAATACTTGAAGAGAAATTTCAAACTACTACACTATGTTGGATTATTAATAGCTTTTTCACCATTATTAATTTCAATGTTTTTTATAAAACAACAACTTGATTGGAAAATTGCAGTACCATTAATTTTATTCGGTGGTACACTTATGTTAATAGCAAAAATCCAAAAAAAAGAAGGCTGAATTCAGCCTTCTTTTTTAATTAATAATACCATTTGCCTAATTCTTTATAACTTAATATCTTAGATTTACCAGATGCTACAACTTGACCATTTTTATATAATAATGTTGAAACTTTATAGCTACCATTATTATGTCTATATAGAGTTTTTACAGCATAATCCCAGGTTTGATTACCATTTAAATAACCTATAATAGACGCCCCTAAACCTAACCAAAATCCGCCAGCTAATGAGTATAAACCTATAAGTAAACTTCTCTCATTTGCTGAATTTCTAACAGTTCTATTACTTACGTATTGATTATAGCCATCTCCACCACCAGGGTTAGGATTGACATATTGAATGTCACCATCATTACCTTTATTTAAAGCGCTTTCGTAAAGTGGTGTAGAAAAATTAGTAACATCTGCATTTACTGTTTCTTTTACATTTTTTTCAACTTCACTTGCTTGTGATATTGAAGGAAAAAAAGATACTACAGAAAATGCACAAGCGGTTGCTGTAACCCCAGATAATATTTTTTTAAAGTTTGTCATTCCATTCAATCCCTTTTTTTGAATTATTTTCCTTTTCAAATTAAATGTTAAATTACATTTAATGTAAACGCAATGATAAAAAGTTGATAAAAAATAAACGGAATATTCAATTTATTTAACCGGAGTAATTACTTCGTTTTTAGGTGAAAGTGCTGGCTAGGGTCTGAGGGCTAGTACCAATAAAAGGAGAATTTTGTATGCCTAAGAAAAATACAACAAAGAAAAAGAAGATTTCCTGTAAATTAAGGAATCAATCCTTTCTTTGTTGTTGTTTAATATTAAATGTAGCTTCTTCAAAACAGTACAAATCTATTTTAAATATATATAGCTTTAAAATATATATACGAATCTGTACCCCTTTAGATATGTTATCTAAAGGGGTATTTTTATGCCGAAAAAGAACATCGAAAATTGGTAAGTGGATAGAACCCTATAGATTAAATTTTCACTTTATCAGATTTGGTTTTATTTATCTGAATTTTTCGTTAATATTTTAAGTATCCGTAAACAACTTCCTTTATTATGACAAAAAGAGACGAGAGATTTATGGACATTACAAGGGGGCATATTGATGAAAGTGAGTGAAAAAACATATTTAAGTATAGAAGAGATTATTTCATTACCAACCTTATCAAGTACCAATATAAGCGATGATGGCAAAAATGTAGCATTTGTTAAGAGGACAGCTAACTGGAAAGACAATACATATAGAAATCATGTATGGATATATGAAAAAGGTAAAGGGCAAAGTTATCCATTAACAAATGGGGATATAGATAGTACATGCCCATTATGGTCTCCAAATTCTAGGGATATTGCATACCTTAGCCCTGTTGGTAATGGGAAAAGTCAAATCTTCGTTAAGTCATTAGATGGTTACGGTGGGGTACAAATTACTAATGAGGAAGAAGGGATCAGTACATTCAAATGGGATCCTACCGGTAAAGGTTTTTATTATATTACACAGTCAAAAGAATGTGAGGAAATAAAGAAACGTAAGGAGCTATATGGAGATTTTCAACATGTAGGTAAGGAACATCAGAATAATTGTTTATGCTACATTGAAATAGAAAAAGTGATACAAAATGATAAAGAGGAACGAGAGAGTAACGGTGTTTATCAATTAACGGATGGTAAGGATTTTTATATCCATGACTTTGATATTTCAAATGATGGGAAAAAGGTTGTATGTATGGCTACACCAAGCCTAAACGATCATATGAATGGTGATCTATATATATTAGATGTTGAAGCTGAGGAACTACAAAAGATGAATGTAGATAGGTTGTTGGGCGGGAGCGTTTGCTTTTCTCCTGAGGGCAGTAAAATGTGCTACGCAGCAAGCATAAGAGAGAAGGAGTATTATAGAAACCATATACAAGAGAGTACATTAGAGATATATGATATGCATACTGGAGAGGTAATTCAGCCCTTAACAAACTTTGATAGTACGGTTATGCCATTACAGTGGACAGCTAAAGGAATTTTAATTAGATGGCAGGATAAAACGAATTATCGTATTGGATTACTAGCTGAAGATAGCACTATGGAAGTATTAAGTGACAACGTAGATGGTTTTATAATGGATGCCTCTATAACAAAGGATGGAAATCATATAACCTATAGTAAGGCTATAACAAATGAAACCTTTGAAATCTATTTGGATGATAAAAAAATAACGAATGAAAATAGCTTTTTCGACGGGAAGCTTAAAAGTAACAGGGAAATCATCTCGTGGAAAAATAGTGATGGTCTTGAAATAGAGGGTATTTTATCAATCCCAGTAGAGTTTGACGCAAATAAAAAATATCCTTTATTAGTAGTAATTCATGGAGGTCCGGCTTGGGCATCCTTTCCGATATTTTCAGACTGCTTCAATGAGAAATATCCGATTGAACAGTTTGTTGAAAAAGGCTTTATCGTTTTAGAACCAAACTATAGAGGAAGTTCTGGTTACGGTAATGAGTTTTTAAAAGCAAACTATAGAAAACAAGGAATTGCTGATTATGATGATGTTATATCTGGAGTGGATGCACTAGTTGAACAAGGGATTGTAGATAAAGATAGAGTAGGAGCTATGGGATGGAGTAACGGAGGATATATATCAGCTTTCTGTTCGACATTTAGCAGTAGATTTAAAGCTATTTCAGTTGGAGGCGGAATTACGAACTGGAGTACCCATTATGTAAATACCGATATCCCTTACTTTATTAGCATGTATTTAGGAAATAATCCATGGAATGACCCAGAGATATATAAGAAGACATCACCAATGACATATATTAAATCAGCCTGTACGCCTACGTTAATTCAACACGGAGAAAAGGATGTAAGAATTCCCATTACAAATGCATATGAGCTATATGAAGGATTAAGAGAAATGGAAGTTGATACAGAATTAATGATATTTAAAGGAATGGCATATAGTTCTGATCAGCCAGGAATGAATGTAGCTATTATGAAACAGAACTTGATGTGGTTTTCACATTATATTCTTGGGGAAAGTATGGAGGGATTTCGTACTATATAATGGATATTCGTACAGGGATTTTTCGTTGTGTAATCGGGTCAGATTGTTGTAAACTGTATGCAAACCATTATGATTATAAGGAAACGTAATTCGGAGGACGAATATGACAGCGAATAAAAATGAGTTATCTGTAGAACAACGTGAAGAACTATTAAAAGCATTACAAGCTCGTTTTGAGAAAAACATGAACCGCCATGAAGGTCTTGAATGGGCTAAAGTTGAAGCGAAGATAGAAGCTAATGCTGAAAAATTATGGTCACTTAATGAAATGGAAGTAACAGGCGGTGAGCCGGATGTTGTTGGTTATGATGAAGAGAAGGACGAGTATATTTTCTGCGATTGCTCAAAGGAGAGTCCTAAAGGTCGTAGAAGCCTTTGTTATGATCTTGAAGCGTTAGAAGCAAGAAAGAAGCATAAACCGGAAAATAACGTTATTGATGTGGCAACTGCTATGGGTATTGAACTATTAACAGAAGAACAATATCGACAGTTGCAACAACTTGGGGAGTTCGATATGAAATCATCAAGCTGGGTACAAACGCCTTCAGATATTAGAGAGCTTGGTGGAGCTCTATTTTGCGATTATCGCTTTGGACACGTTTTTGTGTACCACAATGGAGCAGATTCATACTATGCTGCTAGAGGATTTCGTGGTTCGTTAAGAGTTTAAATTTGGAGTAAGTAAGAAAAGAGCCTATACTTAGGCTCTTTTCTTATTATTTCTCTGGTTTTATATATAGATAGAAAATCTCATCTTTATTTAAAACAGCATCCAGTTCTCGGTCTGTATATTGTAATTTTGAATAAATCTCTTCAGTTAAATAGATGTTCTGTTGCTCTTTTTTCTCTTTAAGTCAATGTATTCATTTAATGCGACTCTGAAAAACCATGGACGTATGTTATCCTCGGTTAAGCTATCTAGCAATGTGTATACTTTATAGAAAGTATTTTGGATGATGTCTTCTGCGCCTTCTTTTATAGCCCCTTTCGCTAGTAATAGTTTGAACACTTCCTCCCCTAAATTGATAAGATAGGAGGTCAATATATTTTCTTTTCTCATCATTTTTCCTCCCTACACTTATACAACGGATAGGTAATAGTAAATGTATACACTTAAATGCAAATTCGTTATTAACTACGTTTTATAGTACATGATACTTCATGAATAGGAGTAATCATTTCATTTTTTGAAATATTAAATCTTTAATGTTAAAATGAAATTTGGAGATATACGGAAAGGAGACAAGGACTCAATATGTGGATGAGCTTGTAATGATTAGAAACTAGATAGATAAATTTTTCTCTCGTAAGTGAGGGTTTATTTAGCTATCTGTAAATCATGCAAGGACCGCATATTTGGCTTGTACATCCCTTTTGTAAGGATAATGTGTAGGGAAATTCATATCTCTTATATAAAGTATGCGTCCTTTAAATTGGAGGAGTATATGATGAATCAATTAAAAAATAAAATAGCAGTCGTTACAGGTGTAAGTCGTCTAGATGGTATAGGCGCAGCGATTTGTAAAGAATTAGCTGGAGCAGGATACGATATATTTTTTACGTATTGGACAGCGTACGATAAAGAGATGCCTTGGGGCGTTGATCAAAGTGAACAAATACAATTAAAAGAAGAGTTACTAAAAAACGGTGTGAAAGTATCGAGCATGGAGTTAGATTTAACTCAGAATGATGCGCCGAAAGAGCTTATAAATAAAGTTACTGAACAACTAGGTTACCCTCATATATTAATTAATAATGCAGCGTATTCTATGAATAATGACTTCTCTAATTTGACTGCTGAAGAATTAGATAAGCACTACATGGTCAATGTTCGTGCGACTACATTGTTAAGTAGTCAATTTGCCCGAGGATTTGATAAGAAATCTGGTGGTAGAATTGTGAATATGACTTCGGGGCAATTTCAAGGACCTATGGTTGGAGAACTGGCGTATGCAACAACGAAGGGAGCTATTGATGCTCTTACTAATTCGTTGTCAGCCGAGGTAGCTCATTTAGGAATAACAGTGAATGCAATTAACCCAGGTCCAACCGATACTGGCTGGATGACTGAAGAGATAAAGCAAGGATTAAAGCCGATGTTTCCTTTTGGCAGAATTGGTGAACCAAGGGATGCAGCAAGACTCATTAAGTTTTTAGTAAGCGAAGAAGCAGAGTGGATTACGGGACAAGTTATTCATTCAGAAGGTGGATTTAAAAGATAAAAAGAAGGTATCTCACACTGGTGAGATACCTTCTTTTTTAATCTTTCTTCAATCTTCGTGCAACACCATTCCCTAAAGACTGCAATCCTTGTACGAGGATAATTAAAATAAAGACAGTTGCATACATTACTTCAGGTTCATAGCGTAAATGCCCGAAGCGATATGCTAAGTCCCCTAGTCCACCAGCACCGACAAGACCAGCCATTGCTGTTGCGCCGATTAAGCCAATCGTTGCAATTGTTAATCCAAGTACAAGGGAGGGACGAGCTTCTTTCACCATGACGTGCCAAATAATTTTTATAGTAGAAACGCCCATCGCTTGGTAAGCTTCAATCACACCACGATCGACTTCTAATAATGCGGTCTCCATCAATCTTGCGATATAGGGAGCAGTGAAGACGACAAGCGGTACGATAACACCTTGCACACCAATGGATGTTCCCATTAGAAATTTTGTAAAAGGTAGAATGAAGAATAATAGAATGATAAATGGAAGAGAGCGAATGATATTAATAATTGTATTAAGAATTGGATAAATGATTTTGTTTTCTCGCTGTCCACCAGGTCTCGTTAAAACAAGTGTGACACCAAGTGGCAGTGCAATAAGGATCGAGATGAGTAATGAAATAGATGTCATTTGAAAGGTTTGTATGGTCGCCTCCCATATAACTTTACCCCATTCATCCAAAAAGGACTTGTTTTCCATGGTCTGTTCTACCTCCTTCTACGATGATTCCTTGTTCTTGTAAAAATGATAAAGCACGGTTGATTTCATTTTGTTCCCCTTGCATATGAATGACAAGTTTCCCGTATGCTTCATGTTTTAATTGAGTAATATTACCGGATAAAATATTCGGATATACTTGGAAACGTTTTGTAGCGATAGCTAATGCTGGTTCTCCTGAAGAATTTCCTATAAAAGAAAGAGTTACAATTTCACCAGTAGTTTGAAGTTCTTTTTGTACGTCTTCTGGAATTTTTGCTGCAAATGCACTATTTACAAATTTTTTCGTCGTTATATGTTGTGGGCTTGTGAATATATCCTTCACAGTCCCACTTTCGACTACTGATCCATGTTCCATAACAGCAACCCGGTCACATATACGCTGGATAACGTTCATTTCATGTGTAATTAATAAAATTGTGATCCCGATTTCTTCATTAATCTTTAATAAGAGGTCAAGAATAGAATCAGTTGTTTCTGGATCTAAAGCACTCGTTGCTTCGTCGCTTAATAACACTTCAGGTTCATGTGATAGTGCACGTGCAATGGCAACACGTTGTTTCTGGCCACCAGAAAGTTCACTTGGATAGGCATCCTTTCGAGTAAAAAGATCGACAATGCGTAAATACTTTTCTACTCTTTTTTCAATTTCTACTTTTGGAATGCCAGCAAGACGTAACGGTAATGCGATATTTTCATAAACGGTAACAGTTTTAAGTAAATTGAATCCTTGAAAAATCATCCCGATTTTTTGTCTCGCTTTTGCTAGTTCCTTTGCTGATAAAGTTGTTAAGTCTTGGCTGTTTACAATGATATTTCCTGTCGTTGGTTTTTCTAATAAATTTACACATCGAATTAACGTACTTTTGCCAGCGCCACTATATCCAATGATTCCAAATACTTCACCCTTTTTTACTTGAAGGGAAGTAGACTTAAGAGCTTCCACATTCCCTTTTTTTGTTGTAAATACTTTGGATACATTTTTCAATTCAATCATTATCGTCAGCTCCTACCAAGACGGTAAAACAGAACCATCAAATTTTTTCTCGATAAATTCTTTTACTTCTTTAGATTGATAAGCTTTCTTTAGTTTATTTATAACAGCATCATCTTTATTTTCAGTACGAACAACGATCCAGTTCACATATGGTGAATCTTTCCCCTCGCGGAAGATAGAGTCTTTTGCAGGGCTTAATTTTGCACCTAATGCAAAGTTTGTATTAATTGCAGCTGCTTTTACTTCACTTAGTTGTGTTGGTAATTGAGATGCCTCTAATTCAACAATCTTTAAATTTTTTGGATTTTCAATTACATCTTTTGCAGTCGCTTTTTCTGTAGCCTTTGGGTCAACTTTTAAAATACCTGCTTTTTCAAATAGTTTTAAAGCTCGAAGTTCATTCGTTGGGTCATTCGGTACAGCAATTGCATCGCCCTCTTTTAATTCTTTTACATCTTTTATGTCTTTAGAATATACGCCCATAGGGAATGTTACTGTTGAAAATACTTCGGTTAATTTCATATTACGTTCCGCTTTAAATACGTCTAAATATGATTTTGTTTGATAGCTATTTACATCAAGGCTTTTTTCATCGAGGGATACGTTCGGTGCTACATAATCATTAAATACTTTTATATCAATTTCGAGACCGTCTTTCGCTGCTACTTCTTTTACCTTTTCAAAAATTTGTTCATGCGGCCCTCCTGTTACACCGACAGTAATCTTTTTCTCATCTAACGCTTTTACTTCTTTATCTGAACTCCCGCTACATGCGCTTAATAATAATACAGCCCCACTTACAATGCTTAATAATACTTTCTTCATCTATAATTCCCCCTTAAATATACGTTCCAAAATAAAAAGCACCTCTCAAAAATAAGAGAGGTGCCGAATAGACAAAATAGATTCCTCTCTTATCTTCCAAAACGAAAACTCGTTTTGCAGGAATTAGCACCTTAGCTTATACGTTATAAGCTCGGTTGCCGGGCATCATCGGGCCAGTCCCTCCGCCACTCTTGATAAGAGTATGTGTATGTAGTTTTTTGATATGGTACTAATAGTAAATCTTACAAAAAGAATTGTCAACATTATTTTCTGAATATATTTTATTTTAAGGTAATCGAAACGTTACCTTTCTTATGTCCCTTTTCCACATACATATGAGCTTCAGCAATTTCTTCTAATCGGTAAGTTCTATCAATAACAGGTTTTAAATGTTCTGTTTCAGTTAGTTTTTTTAGTAGAATCATATCCTCTTTACTTACCTTTGCCATCATTCCATTAACAGATACATATATTCCATTAGGTGTTAATACTTGTTTACAAAAGGATTTTTTATATTTTCCAACTGCATCAAATATAACATCATAGTATTCCCCTCGCTTAGTAAAATCTTCTTTCGTATAATCGATTACTTTGTCAGCTCCTAAAGATTGCACGAGTTCAAAATTTGAATGACTACAAACAGCTGTAACGGTTGCGCCAAAATATTTAGCAAGTTGTACGGCAGCTGTTCCTACTGATCCAGATGCGCCATATATTAGTACTTGTTGCCCCCTTTTTATACGAGCCTTTCTTAGGAAGTGTAGTGCCGAAGTTGCGCCAAAGGGAATAACTGCTGCTTCCTCATACGTTACATTGGTAGGTTTTAATGCTACTAATCCACTTTCATGTACACATGTATATTCTGCATAACCACCGACATTAAGCTCTGTTAATGCAAAAATTTGATCTCCTTTTTTAAATTGAGTTACATCTGTTCCTATTTCTTCGATTTCGCCGGATAACTCTACACCGAGTATAGGCTTTCTCGGTTTTCTAAAACCTAATATGATCCGCATAGGAATCCAAAATAATAGAGGGCTATTAAATCCGCGTATTCTACAATCTCCAGTCGATACACTTGTTGCATGAATTTTAACTAATACTTCGTTCTTTTTAGGGGTAGGTTTCTCTATATTTTGAAGCTGAAGAACGTTAGGTGGTCCATACTGTGTGCAAATGATTGCTTTCATAATGACCTCCTGAAATGAGTTGTTGTTATTTATATCATATTTAAAGTCTTCATTAAACATGTCGCTATATAGCGAATATAGATTAAAATTTATATAGATTTCATAGGAAGAGAGGTGATATTATTTTGGGAAAGGGGGCGACAGTGTGAAAAAAATTATTTTTATTTCAAGTTTAGTGCTTGCAATCAGTCTAGGGGTAGGGTGTAGTAATGAGAAAACAGCAAAGACGGATGAGCCGAAAAAAGAATCAGTTCAAAAAGAAAAGGAATTAAAGGCGAAGGATGTTTTCAAGAAAACGAACGAAGCTTTTAAAAATGAAGAACATGTAACGATGACATATGGTGTAGGGGTAAAAGCTGAGGGAACAGAGATGGATATATTAAAGGCTAAGATGCAATTAGAGCCAAAGACAAAGAATTCTCGTTCTGAAATGAATATTTCCGGTACAGATGTTGTAGTGTATACTGTGGATGGTAAAGTTGCTGGTGAGGTAAAAAACCCTAATACGGGAGAAGTTATAACCGTACCAGAGGAGCAATTAAACGCTGGTGGAATGAAAGCAACTCAAGATATTATAGATAAGTTAGAAGTACCGGAAGTAGTTTTAGATAAAATGAAGATGGAGAAAAGCGGAGATAAATATAAACTGAAATTTACATTAAAAGGGCAAGAAACAGAAAGTATGTTAACTAGCATGGATGAAACGCAGAAGAAAATGTTACAAGCACAAAATGCGAAGATAGAAGAAGTGGATGCAGAATATATCATTACAAAAGATTTTAAATATGAATCAGCAAAGATAGACATGATTATGAGTAGTAATGGCAAGGATAAAGCACACATTATTACGAACGCAAAATATACGTCGTATGAAAAGTTTGATCCAATACAATTGCCAGCAGCAAAGTAACAGTTTTGATGAGGAGGGACCTAAAATAAGGTCCCTCTTTTTTATATTCTTTATTCATAGGAAAATAGGTACAATATGAAGAGGAAAAGATGTAGAAGAGGAGAGTGTCATTTGAAAAAAAGAAAGATAGCGGTGGTTATGATGGCTTATACAGTGTTGCTTGTGACATCTGTAAATACATATAAGGAGCAATTAAATCATCCGATTATGAGTGATGTAGGAAAGTTACTCCCGACAAAAATAAAACGTGTTGAAAGTGCTACGGATGAGCACTCGTTAATAAAATTAGTGCAAGATGCGAATGTTTCTGGGGAGAAGATTTCTATTGCTGGTATGCAACATAGTCAGGGCGGGCAGACATATTATCCGCATGGGACGATGCTTGATATGAAAGGGTATAATAAAATATTAGAATTTGATCCAGAGAAGAAGCGCATTACAGTTCAAAGTGGTGCCACGTGGAATGACATTCAGAAGAAAGTAAATCCATATGGTCTTGCTGTTCAGGTGATGCAGTCGCAAAATATTTTTACGGTTGGTGGTTCATTAAGTGTAAATGTACATGGTCGTGATATTCGTCATGAAGCATTGATTGATACAGTAGAGTCGTTTAGATTGTTAATGGCAGATGGTACGGTGCGTAATGTAAGTAGAGAAGAGAATGCGGATTTATTTCCTTATGTCATTGGCGGTTACGGGCTATTTGGTGTCATTTTAGATGTGACCTTAAAGTTAACAAATGATGAATTATATGAAACGCACACGAAAATGCTAGATTATAAAGAATACACGTCTTATTTCAAAGAGAAAGTGAAAAAAGATGAAAATGTTCGTATGCACTTAGCTCGTATTTCTGTTGCTCCAAATTCATTTTTAAGAGAAATGTATGTGACAGATTATACATTGGCACAAAACCAAAATATGAGGGAGGAGTATAGTAAATTAAAAGAAGAAACTATTATAGCAGCGCCTAAATTTTTACTTGGATTATCACGCTATAGTGATTGGGGAAAAGATACGTTTTGGGATATACAAAGAAGTTATTTTGAACGTACAGATGGAAAGTATGAGACGCGAAATAATGTTATGAGGTCAGATAGTGCCTTTATGGAATATGAAAATCCAAATAGGACAGAGGTGTTACAAGAATATTTTGTGCCTATAGATTCTTTCACGGAATACATAGATGATTTACGTAACGTATTAAATGAGGAAGAATTTAATTTGCTCAATATTACGGTTCGTTACGTGGAAAAGAATGAAAATGCAGTTTTATCCTATGCGAAAGATGATATGTTTGCACTGGTTCTTTTAATTAATCAAGGGCGTTCTGAACACGAGATAAAGAAAACAGAGAATGTTATTCAGAAGATGATTGATGTTACGTTAAAGCATAACGGTAGTTATTATTTACCGTATTATTCTTATCCAACGAAAGAACAGTTAAGGAGAGCATATCCTCGTATAGAAGAATTTCTTCAGAAGAAAAAAGAAGCGGATCCAAAAGAGAGATTTGTGAATTTATTTTATAGGGAGTATACGAAATGACATATAGAAGATTTGTAGCTTCACAAAGCATTATTATGATGGCTGGAAGTATGGTATTTCCTTTTTACATTCTATTGCTTCGGAATGTTGGAAATAGCTTCTCACAGTTTGGCTGGGCATATGGCTTATTTGCCTTAACTTCAGCTCTAGTATATCCGTTAGTTGGAAGAATCTCTGATAGAGTAGGTGATAGAAAGTTATTAATTATATACGCCTGGTCCATGGCGATATTAATGCTTTGTTTTCCTATTGCAACAGAAGTATGGCATGTATACATTCTTCAAATTTTAATGGGTATTTTAGGGGCTGTGCAGCGTAATACGGAGAAGACTTCGTTAGCACGAAAAGTTGTACAAGAAAATGCTGGTTATGAGATTGGAAAATATCATGTGTGGACATCGATTGGAGGGGCAGTAGCAATTATTGCAACAGGATATTTAGTAGATTTCTTTACGATCGGCACGATTTTTTATATTGCATCTATCTTATATGTAGTGAGCGGAGTTGTATTAAGTAGTAAAAAAATATAACGATTCCCATTTTTACCTGAATAACCTTTATTTGTTATACTAAAGAGGAAGACAAAAGAAAAGGGGACATTGCCTTTGATGAAATTTTTAATTTTAGCTATTCTCACTTTGTTTTTGATTCCATGGACAAGAAGAAGCGGTAGTAAACTTCGAGCAGTGGATAAGAAAGGGGATGAGAAGGTTGTAAAGGGTAAGAAATCATCTATTTTAGTTATTCCAGTTTTATTTTGGATAGGTATTGCAATCTATGAATATTTTTGGCTAATTGATGATCGAGCAGATTCAATTCTTACTCATTATTCTGTTGCAGTAGCGATTTTAATTGGGCTTGTTTTATTTTCCCAAGATCAAATAGGTAAATTAGAAGGTACGTTAAAAGGACTTCTAATGCTTGTTTTACTTGCAAGTTATGGCTACTTTGGTTATTTGCACGATATAGTAATCTCGCAAAAGAAATATGATTCTGTTGTAAAGGTAGAGAAAGAGATTTCAGAGCCATTTACTGAAAATGATCAGCCATTTACAGTGCCGCCAAAGACAGCGGAGAATAAGATGAAAAAAGTATTTGGGGATATTCCGAAAGTAGCTTATTTTGAGCTAGGAGAATTAACGCCACAAATGGTAAATGGCGAGGCTTTATATGTAGCACCGATTGAAGTTTCAGGGTTTTTTAAAGCACGTAAAGCTGAGACAATTCCAGGATACGTCACGATGTCAGGTACGAATCCTGATGCAGAAGCGAAACTGCACCTTGGTTATAAAATGAAATACGTGCCAAGCATGTTTTTCGGAAATAATTTAGAGCGTGTGGTAAGGCAAGCAGAACCAAATTTAATCTTTAAAGGAAAACCTAAATTTGAAGTGGATGATAAAGGGAAACCGTATTATACAATGACGTACGGTGAATTTATTTCAGGAAGATCTGGATTTGAGGTAGAGGGCGTTGTAGTAGTAGATGCACAAACAGGCGAAGTGAAAAGATACGATAAAGGAAAGGCACCTAAATTTGTTGATGGCGTATTAAATCACGAGACTGCATCTACGTTAAATACGTACTTCGGTAAATATATTCACGGATTTTGGAATACAAAATTCTCGCAAACTGATATGAAGATCCCGACTGAGTGGGGAACGAAAGAAGGAGTTACACCGATTTTCGGTAAGGATGGAACATTATATTACTTTACTGATTTCACTTCTCCGAAAGAGGGAGTAGATTCTGCACTAGGTTATTCACTTATCGATGCGCGTACAGGTAAGTTGTATTACTATAACGGAAAAGAAGTAAAGGGAATTATGGATGGTTCGGCTGCTTCGGAAGTCGTGGATAATTCTTTTAAGAGAGAAAAGTGGCATGGAACGATGCCGGTTATTTATAACGTGTACGGTAAACCTTCTTGGATTGTACCTGTTATTGATGACGGAGGATTAGTACGTGCCCATACTGTTATCTATGCTTCTAATGCGAAAATATTTGCAACAGGTTCGACGCAAAAAGAAGCGCTTGAGAATTATAAAAATGCGCTGAGTGGAAGCGGAGATTCATTTAGACCGACTTCAAATGGAAAAGAGGCGCAAAAAGAAGGCACTGTACAACGTGTATATAAAGAAAAATCAGGTGAAAATACAATCGTGTACGTACTGTTAGAGAATGAACAAAAAGTATTTATGATACCTGTGAAGAAATTCCCATATGCTATGTTTACAGAGGTGGGAGATCCAATTCAAATCACATATTTAGATACAGGAGAGGCGATGTCTTCCGTATCTAAATTTACAAATAGTAATTTGAACAAGTAAAGCGATAGAAATTCTATCGCTTTTTTTTACAAAATTAAACAGGAAAATGCGCTATACTTGACGTATGTTTATGTTGTAACTATAATTGTTACGATTTAGTATGTATAGGAAAGGGTGAATGAAAAAAGTGAATGAAGTTAATCAGGAAATATATAAGCCTGTAAAGATGAACAGGTTATGGATGATTCTTGTATTAGGAACACTTACGGCGATTGGGCCATTATCTATTGATATGTATTTGCCTTCGTTACCGAAATTAACGGATGACTTGCAAACAGGTGCATCCCTAGCCCAGCTTACATTAACAGCTTGTTTGCTTGGGCTTTCAGTAGGACAATTATTTGTTGGCTCAATTAGTGATATTTACGGAAGACGCAAACCTCTTATTATTGCTCTCATTATTTATGTTGCTTCTTCTTTACTTTGTGCTGTTGCGCCATCTATTTGGACGTTAGTGTTATTACGCTTCCTACAAGGAGCTTCGGGATCAGCCGGGATTGTTATATCACGTGCAATGGTACGTGACATGTATTCAGGTTCTGAAATGACGAAGTTCTTCTCACTACTTATGTTAGTAAACGGAGCAGCGCCTATTTTGGCACCGATTATTGGGGGACAATTATTACAATTTACAACGTGGCGCGGTGTTTTCATCGTTCTTGGAGCAATAAGTGTATTCATGTTAATATCAGCTACTTTCGTATTGCGTGAAACATTACCTCCTGAAGAAAGAGAAACAGGTGGTTTGTCAGGGACGTTAGCGACGTACGGAAAACTATTAAAGGATCGTTTGTTTATGGGATATGCATTGTCACAAGGATTAGTAACAGCGGCAATGTTTGCATACATTTCGGGCTCACCATTTGTGTTGCAGAACATATACGGAGCATCACCACAGCAATTTAGTTTATTCTTTGCAATCAATGGTATTGGTATTATTATTGCTAGTCAGGTAACAGGTCGTTTAGCGGGGAAAGTGAATGAGAAGACATTATTTGTCTCTGGTATCATTATTGCAGCTGTTGGTGGTTTATCTTTACTACTGACAATCTTACTAGGAATAGGGTTAATTGGCGTTTTATGCTCGTTATTTCTTGTCGTATCAAGTGTTGGGGTTGTCTCAACAACTGGGTTCTCGTTAGCGATGAGAAATCAGAAGCAAGCTGCAGGAACAGCATCAGCTTTATTAGGCTTATTACAGTTCATTTCAGGAGCACTTGTTGCACCGTTAGTAGGTATTGGGGGAAGTAACACCGCATTACCGATGGGTGTTGTAATAGCTCTTTGTGAAGTTGGTGCTGTGTTATGTTATTTGTTTATGGCCAGAAGAAGTGAGAAGCAGTTTGAACTGCAACAAAGACAAAATTTAGAGGCTTAACAAAAAAGAACTGATTCAAAGGTAATATTTGAATCAGTTCTTTTTTTCATTTCTTTGAAATACCTCATATAGTTTTGTAAGGTGATGTAGTAAAGCAGTGCAAAAGTTATTTGTATAAAGTGACGATACTGTGACAAACATGTTGGTATATATGTTACGATGTCGTCTTAAGTGTAAAAAGTAGGATGTTCTCGGTATAATAACAAGTGGAGATAAAAGAAACTATAATGAGTAATAGCTGTAGATAAAAGGAGAAGAAGAGATGAAGAAGGTTTTGGGTATTGCTGTAATGGGAAGTATGCTCCTTCTAGCAGGGTGTAATGGAAATAAAGATACGAAAGAACCGAAAGAAAAGGTAGAACAATCTACTGAGCAAACAGAAGAGATGAAAGAATACCGTGCAGTACATGAAAAATATGATTTGAAAATGAATAAAGAGATTAATAAAGCACTACAGTTATTTGAAGTAGCAAAAGAAAAGGGCGGTAAGGAAATAACGACTGCTACATATAAAGAAGATGTGCAAAAGGTAACAACGAGCATGTTAGAAGATATTGATCATATACGAAAAGAAATTCGTGTTCCGAAGTCGAAAGAGCAAGAACATGAGGTATATGTCGGTTTCTTGAATGAATCGGAACAAGCAATGAAAAAATTACAGAAGTTAGCTAAAGAAGAAGATTCATCGTTGATTCGTGATATAGAAATTAATTTTGCAACAGCATCGACATACTATAAACGTTTTCAAGCAGAAACGAAAAAATAACCTTGCCTATGCAAGGTTATTTTTTCTTCTTGCCATCTCCATCTTCATCCTCGGATACTAATATCTTCTGTTCTTCGTGAAATTCGGAAATAGTTTGCCCGGTAATATTATCGAAAGGGGTATAAAAAGAAGTGATACTTTTCTTTTTGATGAAGAGTTTGTAGAAGCCGATGATGACAAGTATAACGATTGTTAAGGGTAATCCTATAGTAGCTAGAAGTAAGGGGTCCATCTTATAACTCCTTTCATATCTTTTTTTATTATAAGCGAAATACGATATAGATAAATAAAAGTATTAAAAACTGATTTTTCTAAATATATCCAATTTGATTGACTTTTCATTTTTTCAGAATTATAATTCGAAATATACAATTTGAACCAAATAATAATATAGCAATTTACTTATCCAGAGAGGTAGAGGGACTGGCCCTATGACACCTCAGCAGCGGGTTCTGTAATAGGAACACCGTGCTAATTCCAGCAAGCAAGTCTTGAAAGATAAGTGATGGGCCTTTGTTTATTAAGCCTTGATCTTATTTTTTAAGATCAAGGCTTTTTGTATTCTAAAAAGAGAAAAGGGAGTAATGGAAAAAGTACGTTCATAAAACTAAGTAAATATATGTGTTTAGGGGGTTATTAGAGTGTATGTAATTAAAAAATTATCAGTTATGGTGTTCACGCTATGGGTTATTACGACGGTGACATTTCTAATTATGCATATTATTCCGGGGGATCCATTTTCATCAGATGCAAAAATCTTTCCTGAAGAAGTGATCCAAAACATGAGAGCGAAGTATCACCTTGATGAACCGTTATGGAATCAATATGTTGCTTATTTAGACGGCGTAGTTCATTTTGATTTTGGTGAATCTGTTCAATCAACCGGGCAAGGTGTATCAGAAATTATAACAACTGGTTTTGGTCCATCAGCAATTATTGGTTTACAAGCACTTATTATTTCATTGCTAGTCGGAATTGCTGCAGGTACATTTGCTGCTCTCTATCATGGGAAGGTAATTGATTACGGTGTAAGTTTACTTGCCATCCTCGGTATTTCTATTCCGAGTTTTATTTTAGCACCACTATTTATACAAGTATTCGCTATTCAATTCGAGCTCTTACCAGTAGCCTCTTGGGGTACATTTGAACATACGGTATTGCCATCCTTTGCATTAGCGTTAGGACCAATCGCAGTGATTACAAGATTTGTTCGCTCTAATATGATCGAAGTACTGCAGAGTGATTATATTAAGTTAGCGAGAGCGAAAGGTATACCGATTAAGAAGATTATTATAAGACATGCTCTTCGAAATGCAATTGTTCCGGTACTTACATTTGTTGGACCATTAATGGCGGGACTTTTAACAGGTACTTTCGTTATTGAAAAGATTTTTTCAATTCCTGGTCTCGGAAAATATTTTGTAGATAGTATTTTTAATCGAGATTATCCAGTGATTATGGGAACAACCATTTTTTATAGTGCACTTTTAATTGTATGTATTTTTATTACAGATATTATTCATCGTATTGTTGATCCACGTATTCGTTCTATTACGTAAGGAGGAGATGTTTAGATGGGGGCTTATGAAATTAATGACCAGTTATTAACAAATGAAGAGAAAACAGAATTAACAATAAATAAAGATCAGCAAAAGATTAGCCGAAAGAAAGAAGTGTTTCGTAAGTTTGTATCGAATCCAATCGCAGTTTTAGGATCAGTGACGTTATTACTCATTATTGTTTTCTCACTTGTTGGTGAAAGTTTAACGCCATTTACTGCGAGTGAACAAGTAAAAGAGGCAACAAACTTACCACCTAGTAGTGAGCATTGGTTCGGAACAGATGATTTGGGAAGAGATATATGGGCACGTACTTGGGCTGGCGGGAAAATTTCATTAACAGTTGGATTAGTGGCAGCTGCTCTTGATATAGGACTTGGTGTGCTAATCGGAGGATTTAGTGGATATGTGAGAGGGCGCAATCGCCTTGGGACATTAATTGATGAGTGGATTATACGAGGAATCGAAGTGTTATACGGTATCCCATATTTATTAATTGTTATTTTACTATTAATTGTTATGAAACCAGGTCTTTTTACCATTATCATCGCCCTTGCATTAACAGGATGGATTGGTATGGCACGTCTCGTTAGGGCGCAAGTTTTATCTTTAAAACAAAGAGAGTTTGTTATTGCAGCGGAGCGATTAGGTACATCACATATGAAAATTATATATGGGCATTTAATTCCGAACTTAACAGGCATTATTATCGTAAATTTATCATTTACAATTCCAGCAGCTATTTTCTCAGAATCATTTTTAAGCTTTATCGGACTAGGAGTGCAATCACCGGCAGCAAGCTGGGGGACGATGACGAATGATGCACTTGGGACATTACTAAGCGGGGAATGGTGGCAGCTATTCTTCCCAGCAATCATGATTGCCCTCATTATGTTCGCATTTAATGCGATTGGTGATGGTTTACAAGATGCAATTGATCCAAAAATCGTAAAACAGAATCGAAAGGAGAAAAAACATGGGACAGCTCTTATCTTTAGAAAACGTAACGTTAGCCGTTGAAAAAGAGAATAGTAAACAAGCAATTGTGAAGCATGTTTCCTTTTCTATTAGCGAAGGTGAAATAGTTGCGCTTGTAGGAGAAAGTGGCTCAGGGAAAAGTGTTACAGCACAATCTATTATCGGCTTAAATCAAGAATCAATTCATATTGATGATGGAAATATATCTTTTGAATCAGAGGAATTAACGAATCTACAAGAATCAGAATGGAATCAAATTCGTGGGAAAGATATTGCTTTTATCTTTCAAGATCCACTTTCATCTTTAAATCCGACGATGAAGGTGGGAAGGCAAATTACAGAGGTGATTTTGCAACACGAAAAGAAATCGAAAAAAGAAGCAAAAGAAATTGCGATTAACTTATTAAATGATTTAGGGATACATGAAGCAGAGAAACGCTTTGAACAGTACCCACATCAATTAAGCGGAGGCATGAGGCAACGTATTTGTTTAGCAATCGCATTTGCTTGCCACCCAAAACTCGTTATTGCGGATGAACCTACGACAGCATTAGATGTAACAATTCAAAAGCAAATTATGGAGTTATTAAAGGAAAGAAAGGAAAAGCAAAATACGAGTATTTTACTAATTACGCACGATTTAGCACTTGTACGTGAAGTAGCGGATCGAGTAGTTGTGATGTATGGGGGACGTGTTGTTGAAAAAGGAACGATAGAGGAAGTGATAGGTTCCCCTAAACATCCATACACAAAAAGCTTATTACAAGCAATTCCCAATATGGACGATTCCGAAAAAGTATTACGTGCAATAGAAGGAACGACACCTTCCATTGAGACGTTAAATAGCTTTGGTTGTCCTTTTGTAAATCGTTGTCCAGTAGCGATAAAAGAATGTATTCATCGTTTCCCAGAGAGAACAACATATTCCAAGGAGCATAGTTCACATTGCTGGCAACATGTTCTGGAGCATAATAAGGCGAAATCAAAAGAGAAGGTGAATGCCTCATGACGACAGATTTAATTACTGTAAAGCAAGTAACGAAAACATATGGAAGTAAAAATAAAGAAATCGCAGCGTTAAAAGATATATCACTTTCTATCCCGAAAGGAACAACGCTTGGCATTATTGGCGAAAGTGGTTCAGGAAAAACAACACTTGGAAAGCTCATAGCTGGGATTGAGAGCCCAACGTCTGGTGAAATTGATTATAACGGTCAAGTCGTTCACAAACTGAAGGCAGCTCATAAACGTGATTTCTTACAGAAAGTACAGTTTATTTTTCAAGATTCCACAGCAGCATTAAATCCGCGCTGGAAAGTACGCGATAGCGTAACGGAAGGCTATATTTCATTTGGTTTAGGTGATAAAGGATTGAAAGATAAAGTGGCAGGTGATGCGCTAGAGCGTGTTGGGTTAGATAGACGATATATTGATCGCTATCCGCATGAATTTAGCGGAGGACAACGCCAACGTATCGCTATTGCAAGAGCGTTATTGTGTGAGCCAGAAGTATTGATTCTTGATGAACCAATTTCAGCATTAGATGTTTCATTGCAAATTCAAATTGTACATTTACTGCAAAAGATTCAAAAAGAACAAGGCTATACATATTTATTTATCGCGCACGATTTACCGATGGTTCACTATTTATGTGAAAAAGTGGCTGTCCTATATAAAGGAGAACTTGTTGAATTTGGAAATACGGATGAAGTATTCCGTAATCCACAACATTCTTATACAAAAACATTATTAGCATCAACACCAAAAATTTCAGGTTAAAGGAGAATGTAGGATGAAGAAGTTTTTACTGTTTGTCATTATGACTGTTTTAGCAATTACTTCTGTCGCTTGCGGTAAGAAAGAGACGCAAAAGGCGAGTGCTGGTAAGGGGGAAGGAGATCGATTAGTAACGAATATTGGTAGCGATCCATATACACTTGATTCCGCTATTGCGACAGATAGTACTTCAGGTTATGTAATTGGACATTTATTCTCAAGCTTATATACGCAAGATAGTGATGGGAAATATCAAAATGAATTAGCAGAGAAAGAAGAAGTAAATGCTGATGGAACTGAGTATACAATTCATTTAAAGAAAGATATTAAATGGTCAGATGGTTCTCCTATTACAGCAAATGATTTTGAATTTGCATGGAAGCGATTATTAAATCCGAAAACGGGTTCTATGAATGCAACAGAAATGTATTTTATTAAAGGGGCAGAAGCATACAATACTGGAAAAGGTGAAGAAGGACAAGTTGGCATTCAAGTCATTGATCCTCAAACATTAAAGGTAACACTTGAGCACCCAGTGTCTTCTATTAAACAAAAATTGGCAAGCTCATTATTCATTCCATTATCTAAAAAATCAATTGATGATAATAATAAATTAAAAACAGATCCAAAAGAGTTAATTACGAACGGACCATTCACATTAAAAGAATGGAAGCACAATCAGGCTATTACAGTACAAAAAAATAAAGAATACTATGATAAAAAGGTAGCATTAAAAGAAATTGAGTTTCGTATTATTCCAGATTCTAAAACAGCGTACCAATTATACAAATCAAAAGAATTAGATTTACTAAGTGGTTTACCACAAGAGATGATTGAGAAAGAAAAAGGAAATAAAGAATACAAGCGTGTTGCAGGATTTTCATCTTATATTTATTCGTTTAATGTAGAAAAAGAGCCGTTCACAAATGCGAAAGTACGTAAAGCATTCTCATTAGCAGTTGATCGTAAGTTTATTGTTGAAAAACTGTATAAAAACAATGCACAAGAAGCAAATGCATTCGTTCCAGAAGGAGCAAAAACACAAAGTGGGCGTGATTTCCGTAAAGAAAAAGGTGGTTACGTTAAATTTGATCCAGCAGAAGCGAAAAAATTATTAGAAGAAGGCATGAAAGAACAAGGCTGGTCTACATTACCTGAAGTAACATTAAAATTTACTACAGATACACAACATAAAAAAGTAGCAGAAGCAATGCAAGAAATGTTTAAGAAAAATCTTGGCGTAGATATTAAATTAGAAAATAAAGAGTGGAAGAGTTACATCGACACATATAAGCAAAGTGATTTCCAATTAGCTTATATGGGATGGGGCGGCTCTCTATTAGACCCAATTACTAAATTAGATTTATATGCAGGTGATGGTCCAAACAATTATGCAAAATGGCATAATAAAGAATTTGATGCTTTAGTGAAGGAAGCAGAAGTTGAACAAAATGAAGATAAGCGTTTTGACTTATTGCATAAAGCGGAAGATATTATGTTTACAGATTCACCATTAATTCCAATTATATTCCCATCGGATTCCTATTTACAAAAACAAACGGTATCTGGACTTCAATATTATGTTGGATCTAAACCAGATTTAAGATATGCAAAAATAAAGAAGTAGGCAACCGCCTACTTCTTTATTTTATTTCTCTTTTATATTCTTTTTTCGTTCCATCAGAGAAGACAACTTCTAAATCAAATTTTTGATAGTCTTTATCAAGTTTGAACACGTTCACTACTTGATCGATTACTTCTTGGTCAGCAGTATCTTTATCAAATTTTAATTCTTGTAGAAGTGGGCTTAATTTTGTGATAGCCTCGTCTCCTGTTAATTTTACATCTGCTTTATGATCTTCAATTTTTGCTTCCATTTTCTTATCAGCTGCTACATTTTTATAGTCTGCTTCGTAGTCTTTCTTTGTATCTTGGTAGTCTGCTTTTAAATCGAATTCATTGAAGTTTAGTTTTAAATCTGCAGGAGCCTCGTTTTTTGCTTCTTCAGTTGTCTTTTTATTAGAAGTTGTGTCTTCTTTTGCAGGAGCTTTACATCCTGTTAATGCAGGTACTAGCATAAGAGCTAATAAAACTGATAGTAGAGTTCTCATTATAAATTCCTCCTTATGTAAATTCGTTCTATACAAGTTTTTCCCAAAATCATGTAATTATGTATGTGTTGAAAATAAATTATTATTCTGTAGTTGCAAGGGCTAATCCGCAATTTAAATCAAAAAAGATTTGTATGTATATGGTAAATTGAAGTTGTGAGGGAGGGACTAAAATGCATGAAGAATATAAAGAGATAATAAAAAAATCAATTGAATATATAGAAAATCACTTGCATGAGGAGCTTACAACAGAAAGAGTAGCATCTTACAGTGCGGTGTCGATGTACCATTTTCATCGTATTTTTCAAAGTTATATTGGTATGAGTGTAACGGATTACATTCGAAAGAGAAGATTAACTCATGCTGCACAAGCTTTAGTATCGACTGAAAGAGCAGTTATTGATATTGCAATGCAATATGGTTTTTCCTCACAAGAGGCATTTACGAGAGCTTTTAAAAGAATGTTTCAATGCAAAAAGAAGGAAAAGAGGATTGTTGACAATTATTTGAAAAGTTATATAATCTAAATGTAAGTGATCACTTGCATGAGGAAGAGAGGATTTTATGGCGCGCTCAAAGACGGCAGAAAAAATTATTCAAGCAGCGATTGAATTAGTGAAAGAAAAAGGATATAAAGCAGCGACAACGAAAGAAATTGCAATGCGTGCTGGTGTTAATGAAGTAACGATATTTCGCAATTTTAAAAGTAAGAAGGGTGTTATTGAAGCAGCGGTTGCTGAATTTTCATATGTACCGCATTTAAAAAAGTTTTTGCAAACAGAGATTGTATGGGAATTAGAAACAGATTTAAAAAACTTAGCAAGGCATTATCATAATTTTTTAGATGGGGTAAAAGATATTATTGCTATCGGTATACGTGAGGCTGGAGAATTTCCTGAATTAGACGGGGAAATTGCTAAAATACCACAAGGACTAAAAGAAGAATTAAGTATCTATTTTGCAAAAATGCAGGAAAAAGGAAACATTATTGATACGAATATTGAAGCGCAAGTAATGAACTTTATCTGGATCAATTTTGGATATTTCTTATCTAAATTACGTTTTGCTGATCGCCTGACAGAAGTTGATGATGAGAAATTTATTGAAAATAATATTGTTTTATATGCTAGGGCATTAAGACCCTAGTATTTATTTAAAATAAAATGCAAGTATGTACTTGCTTGCTAAAAGGAGAGTGGGAAGATGGATACATTAAAACAGTTTTTAAAAAGACCAGGTACGTATGTAGGAATGGTAGTAGCGCTATCGTTCCAACTTATTTTCTTTTGCGTGTGGTTAACAGCATATGATGGAGTGAATGAAAGAGCAGATCAAATGCGTATCGCTATTGTGAATGAAGATGTCAATATAGGTAATAAAATAGCAGAAGGCTTACAGAGAAATTTACCATTTCAAGTGAAAGCAGAACGGTCTGTAGAAAAAGCAAACAAAGAAATGAATGACCATGTGTACGATATGATTATTGAAATTCCTGCTTCTTTTTCAAAAGATATAAATGAAACAGGAAAATCAAATTTAAACTTCCACATTAATCAAGCGAATGCCATGATGGCAAAGCAAATGATGGAAGGAGCTGCAAAACAAATTCGAGATAATGTAAATAAAGAGGTAGCAAGTTATAAGAAACAAGCGATTGTCGGAAAGCTACAAGCTGTAGGACATGAGAATGTAGAAGTGATAAAAGGGTTAACGGAAGATTCAATTGGTTTTACAGTTCATAAAGTAAATGATGCAAAAGGATTTTCAGTGAATATGGTACCGCTAATGATCGTATTAGCTTCATTTGTAGGAGCAATGATAATGAGTATGGAACTATCAAAAGTTGCAAAAGAAGTAAAGGGCGGTTGGAGTAATTTCTTATCAAGACAAATTATAAACGGTACAGCATCGATTTTACTTGCATGTATTACAATTGGTTTGATGAAAGGCTTCCAAATTGAGATGCACGAAACAGTAGGGAGTATATGGGTGTTTCAAGCAATAGTCTTCTTCGCATTTCTTTCATTAACACAAATGTTTCTAACTGTGTTTGGAAACGCAGGTATGATTTTTAATATTATCTCACTATCGTTACAACTTGTAAGTTCCGGTGTAATTGTCCCACATGAGATGCTTTCTAAAACATATCAAACAATCGGTGAACTATTTCCCGCAACATATGCAGCGAATGGCTATTATACAATAATATTTGGAGGAGTTAGTTTAGAGAGAAATATTATTTCATTATTAGTTATTGTATTGGTTACACAATCAGTAGCAGTGATGACTTTAGCTATAAAAGGAATGGTAAAGGGAAAAAGCTCTGTAGTTAAAGAAGCATAAAATAAAAAGGTATCCTCAATTGGATACCTTTTTATTAGCACTCATTATTTTGTAACTTCTGTCCACTTGTAGTTAAACTCACCACCGAAGTCAGTTGTTACAAGTCCTTTAATAAATCCGCGTTGTAAGTAAGAACGACCTTGTTGGTATAAAGGAGCGACAGCACCGTCTTGTAATAGAATTTTTTCAGCTTGCTTCATTGCTTCCCAGCGAGCTTTTTCATCACCAGCTAAATCTGTTTTTACTTTATGAATGAGCTCATCGTACTCTTTGTTAGAGTATTTATCGAAGTTATACGCACTATCTGTTGTAAATAAATCTAAGAATGTAATTGGGTCAGCGAAGTCAGGGCCCCAGCCATCAATACCGATTTCATAGTCACCACTTAATAGTAGTTTTAACTGTTGTTTACGTGGTTGTGGTTTTAAATTCACTGTTAATCCATCTAAGTTCTTTTCTAGTTCACCTTTTAAATATTCACCAGTCTTTTTAGCTAAAGCGTTATCACTTGTTAAGAGTTCAATTGTTACTTTGTCAGTACCAAGTTCTTGCTTCGCTTTTTTCCAGTTTTCTTTCGCTGTTTTCACATCATCTTTCACTAGATTTCCGTTTTCTTTACGGAAGTCGTTGCCTTCAGGGCTTTTTGCAAATTTCGCAGGAATCATTCCTTCAGCTGGAACAGCGCCGTTATTTAAAATTGTTTCTACGTATGCTTTTTTATTCATTGCGCCGTTAATAGCAAGGCGTGCGTGTTGATTTTTTAATGTTTCATTTTTTTGATTGAGTCGTAAAAATTGAATGCCAACTTCAGCACGTTCTTTGAAGTTTGGATCGCCCTTATATTTATCAACAAACTCCGCAGTTAAAGCAACGCGATCAATTTGTCCTGAATCATATAAGTTCACTTCTGTAGACTTATCTTTAACGATATTGAAGTTGATTTCTTCTAATTTTACCGTTTTAGCATCCCAATAGTTAGGGTTTTTCTTCAATTGGAAGCCTTGTTCGTGTTTCCAGTTATCTAATGTGAAAGCACCGTTGTAAATTAAATGATTTGTTTCTAAACCGTATTTATCGCCTTGAGACTTTAAGTACTCTTCATTAATTGGTAAGAATGTTGAGAATGTCGTTAAGCTTAAGAAGTAAGGAACAGGACGGTCTAGTTGTACTTCTAACGTTTTGTCATCAACAGCTTTAATACCTAATTGATCAACTGGTAATTGTTTTTGGTTTATTTGTTTCGCATTCTGTATATCGAAGAATAAGAATGCATATTCAGCTGCTGTGTCAGGGTTTACGGCACGTTGCCAAGCGAAGACGAAGTCCTTTGCTGTAACAGGAGTACCGTTTGACCATTTTGAATCACGCAGATGGAATGTATATTTTGTTTTATCGGGACTAACGTCAACCGACTCAGCAACACCAGGAATTGGTTTATTATCTTCTCCCATTGCGTATAAACCTTCAAAAACATTTCGCATTACGCTCATGGATTCCCCATCCGTTGCTTTTGCAACATCCATTGTTGGAATTTCTGAAGCGAATGATAAGTTAATTGCCGGCTTATCAGGTGCTTTATCTTTTGCTTTCGCTCCGCTTGCATGATCTTTATTTCCCCCGCAAGCAGTTAGTAATAGACTTGCCCCTAAAACAGATGCAACAACAGGTACAACTTTTTTCTTCATTGTTCGTTCCTCCCTAAATGTGTTGTTCGTAACGTCATAATGTCCATGTCTTGAAGTGTATTTATAGAAGAAGAGAAAACCTATTATAAATATGTATATGTAGGTAATCAGGTGTTCTATATGTATATACATGTTGAAATATAATGTATCGTTATATGTTTCAACATAGGAGACGTTATATTTTGATGGTGAAATATTTCGTTTCTTTGATTATTTAGAATATTAACACTGAGAAGAACTATATGTCAATAATAAAAAGTGGAGTATTAATTTTTTAAAATAATATATTAAAAAAGCGGATTTTCTCTTATTGAGAATCCGCTTTTAATACATTTTTTCAATAAAATAATTGTTGTAGATAGAAAAACTTCAATTCAGCTTGCCTTTTATTTTTCAATTTGTGCCCATTTGAAGTTTAATTGGCCTGCAAAGTCTACTTGCACAATTCCTTTCACATAAGAACGTTCTAAATAAGATTCGCCTTTTTGGTAAAGGGGAGCGATAACTGAGTCTTTAAATAATATTTTCTCAGATGCTAGTAATGCTTCCCAGCGAGCTTTTTCATCACCAGCTAAAGTCGTTTTCACTTTTTCAATTGTTTCATCGAACTCCTTATTAGAGTAATGATCCAAGTTGTAAGGGTTATTCGTTGTAAACAATTCAAGGAATGTAATTGGATCAGCAAAGTCAGGGCTCCAGCCGTCAATACCAATTTCATAGTCACCTTTTAATAAAAGTGAAACTTGTTGTTTACGTGGTTGTGGTTTCACATTTACTGTTAATCCATCTAAATTCTTTTCTAGTTGTCCTTTTAAGAACTCACCAGTTTTCTTATCAAGGTCAGCATCACTTGTTAATAATTCTAATGTTATTTTTTCAGAACCAAGCTCTTGTTTCGCCTTTTTCCATAACTCTTGTGCAGATTTTGTATCAACTTTGGTTAAATCTCCGTTTAAAGTACGGAAGTCTTTTCCATCAGGCCCTTTTGCAAAGTTTTTTGGAACGAGACCAAAGGTTGGTGTAGATCCATCATTTAATAACGTATTTACAAAGGATTTTCGATCAATTGTTTGATCGATTGCTTGGCGTGCAGACACGTTTTGTAGTACTTTGTTTTGTTGGTTCATACGTAAAAATTGTACGCCTACGTTCGGGCGTTCTTTAAAGTTCGCATCTTTTTTATATTTATCAACGAAGTCGGATGTTAATTTTATACGGTCTAATTGTTTTGATTCGAATAGGTTTACTTCTGTTGATTTTTCTTTTACGACGTTAAAATTGATTTCCTCTAGTTTGACAGTATCTTTATCCCAATAGGTAGGGTTTTTCTTGAATTTAAAGCTTTGTTCATGCTTCCAATCGCTTAGTGTAAAAGCGCCGTTGTACAAGATTGTATTGTCTTCTAAAGCGTACTTATCACCTTGTTTTTTAAAGAATTCCTCGTTAATTGGTAGAAATGTTGGGAACGCTGTTAAGCTAATAAAATATGGAACAGGGCGTTCTAATTCTACCTCAAACGTATGGTCATCAACTGCTTTTACACCAAGTTGGTCGGCTGGAAGTTCTTTGTTGTTAATTTTTGTTGCATTTTTAATATCAAAGAATAGAAATGCATATTCAGAGGCTGTTGCTGGATCGACAGCTCTTTGCCAAGCGAAGACAAAATCTTTCGCTGTAACAGGAGTGCCGTTTGACCATTTTGAATCTCGCAGGTGGAATGTGTATTTCGTTTTATCGCCACTTACTTCATGAGATTTTGCAACACCAGGGACAGGTTTATTACCTTCACCAAGATTATACAAACCTTCAAATACGTTTCTCATTACTTGACCAGAATCAGTATCTGTAGCACGAGCTGTATCCATTGTTCGTATTTCAGTAGGTGAAGATAAGTTTAAAACCTGTTTACTAGGTGCCTCGTCTTTTGCATTTGCTCCGCTTGCTTCGTTTTTATAACTACCGCAACCAGTTAATAAAATACTTACTCCTACAACTGACGCAATACCGGGTACAAACTTTTTTTTCATTTGATTTTCCTCCTAAATAATTAAGTTTGGATGATGATGAGGGAAATGAAAAATAAAAAATCCCTCTTTTCATATTGAGAAAGAGGGATTTTTACGTACAAGTTATGCACCCGTATATAAACGAAGTCCCTCATTCTATCTTTCAAGCTATAAAGCTTGCAGGAAGTGGCACAGTATTCAAAAAATGAACCTGCTGCCGAGGTTTCAAAGGGCCAGTCCCTCCACCTCTCTTGATACAATGAGTAAACGAATAAACTTTATTAATTTTTGTGTTTCTTTGATAATTCAAAATCTTACACCTTGGATGATGAAGTGTCAACTGAATGAAATATAGTTTAAATTTTCAGTTTTCTTTAACGAAAAACCACTGCATATGGCAGTGGTTTTTCTACTAGAAGTTAAAGTTATCTGGATCTGGACCAACGCGACGGTCTTCATTTAAAGCTTGAATTGCTTTCATATCATCAGCACTTAATTCAAAGTCGAAGATGTTTGCATTTTCAATAATGCGATGTTCTTTAATAGATTTAGGGATTGTTACAACTTCGTTTTGTAGATCCCAGCGTAAAATAATTTGCGCAGTTGATTTATTATATTTTGTCGCAATTTCTTGCAACGTTGGATTATCTAATAGTTGTCCTTGCATTAATGGTGACCAAGCTTCAAGCTGGATATTATGTTCTTTACAGAAAGCGTGTAACTCTTCTTGTGCTAAACGTGGGTGGTATTCCACTTGATTGACCATTGGCTTAATTTCAGCAATTTCAAATACGTCTTGTAAGTGGTGAATATGGAAATTACTCACGCCAATTGCACGAACACGGCCGTCTTTATAAAGTTTTTCTAACGCTTTCCATGATTCAGTATATTTCCCTTTTACAGGCCAATGTACTAAATATAAATCTAAATACTCTAGTCCTAATTTTTCTAATGTAGTTTCAAATGCTTGAAGTGTTGTTTCATATCCTTGATCGCTATTCCATACTTTTGATGTAATAAATAATTCTTCACGTGAAACACCTGATTCACGAATTGCTTGGCCAACGCCTTCTTCATTTTGATAAATTGCTGCAGTATCTATACTGCGGTAGCCATTTTTAATTGCTGCTTTCACAGACTCAATTACTTCTGAACCATCTTCTACTTTAAAAACACCTAAGCCGAACCAAGGCATTTTTACACCGTTATGTAATGTTGTATAGTCTTTTAAACTTGTTAAACTCATATTATTTCCCCCTAGCTTTTTTGTTTGTTGCTTCTACTGCTTTTTGAATTGCCCCTGAAAAATTATATTCATATAAAGCTTTGAGACCTTCAGCTGTGGAACCACCTGGTGTTGTTACTTGTTCGCGGAGGTTAGCTGGATCTTGCGTTCGTTCGAGCATAGAGGCAGAGCCAGAAATCATTTGAATGACAAGGTGTTTGGCAGTCGCTTCATCAACTCCATAACTTTTTGTTGCTTCAATTAAGCTTTCAGCAAAGTAATAAAGGAAGGCCGGTGCACTTCCCGTAACTGCAGTAAGCTGATGAACTTCTTCCTCAGTGCAAAGTTGCGAAGTACCAATACCTCTTAAAAGCAGTTGCAAGGTTTCCTGATGCATCTCGGTTACCGATTGTCCCATTGTATATAAGGAGATAGACTTTCCGATTTCAGCAGCTGTATTTGGCATAATCCAAGCAACAGGTGTTCCTTTAGGAAGTCTTTCTTCTAAATAAGATGGGCCAATGCCAGCAGCTACCGTTACGACAAGTTGACTCGATAGTAACGGAGATAATTCCGCTAATAAACCTTCATGTGCAGAAGGCGGCATTGCTAAAACAATCGTATCAACAGATGTAACATGCTGCTTCCAATCTGTTGTAGTAGACACATTATATCGCGTTTGTAATTGTTCTAGCTTTTCTACGTTGCTTCGGTTAGAAACGATAATTTCTTCGATGTATTCTTTGCTTGTTTTCAGTAATCCGGAAAATATAGCTTCTGCCATACGACCAGCACCAATAAATAGAATTCGATGTTTAGTTAGCATATCCTCTATTCCTTTCTAGTGGAGATATGTTATAAAAAACGATACCATTTTTAAGAGAATTTTGTAAAAAGAAAAGGCTTATTGTAGATGGAATAGATAATGAAAAGTAGGAAATTAATGGTGAAAGGGAGAGTGATTCCTTATACTGGTGATAGGGAATTTATTACACATCTGGGGAGAGATGATTATGATTAGAAGTCCGCTCTTTTTACTCATTACTAGTATTATTTGTGTATTGGTTGGATTGTATATTCAATCGAGCTATATTGAAATCTTTGCATCGGTCATGGGAATTATCAATGTTTGGCTATTAGCAAGAGAAAAAGTATCCAACTTTTTATTCGGTATGATTACTGTTGCGGTATTTCTATATATTTTTATTACACAAGGTTTATATGCAATGGCAGTATTGGCAGCCTTTCAATTTATCTTTAATGTATATGGTTGGTATTATTGGATTGCACGCAGTGGTGAAGAAGAGGTAAAAGCAACAGTTCGTTTAGATTTGAAAGGTTGGATTTTCTATATAGTCTTTATTTTAGCTGCATGGATTGGTTGGGGTTATTATCAAGTTCATTATTTAGAATCAACAAGTCCATATTTAGATGCTTTAAATGCTGTATTAGGCTTAGTAGCTCAATTTATGCTAAGTCGAAAAATCTTAGAAAACTGGCATTTATGGATTTTATATAATGTAGTTAGTATTTCAATTTATATTTCCTCCGGGTTATACGTTATGCTAATATTAGCTGTTATTAATCTCTTTATATGTATAGCTGGTTTACTAGAGTGGAAGAACAATTATAAGGGACAAAAACATACAAATAATTATATCTAGAAAATAATTAGAGTTGGAAAACCCCTGAAGCACATACGCTTCAGGGGTTTATTAATAGAATATAAGTTTATGCTTTTGTCATACCTAACAATACAGCGCCACCAATAATTAAAACACTACCTAGTGCAATAAAGATCAATTGACGTTTTGTTTTCTTTTCACCTAAGAAGACAATCGCACCGAATGTTGAGATAACGATTCCAGTTTGAGATAATGGGAAGCTTGTTGCTACTCCGACACGTGGTAGTGAAAGAAGTAAGAATAAGTTTCCAGTTCCCCATAGTAAACCAGATAAAGCATTACGGATTGCATATTTGTTAAAAGGTTTATGTTTAGATGTCAGTACAACCGCACCAACAAACATACCAACTGCTTGTGGTAAAATAGCAGACCAACCATCGATGTTATACCAACGAATAATAATTACATATACAAGATAGCCAAAAGTAGAAACAATTAAAGTAAGAAGTCCTTTTTTCAATTGTCCTGGTGGCTGAGCATTTTCTTTATCATCTAATGATGTGAATACAACACCAACTACGATTAATAGGATTGCAATCGTTCCCAGAATGATCGTTGTAGTAGTAGTCCACTCGCGGAAAGCGATAACCCCAAAGATAGAAGTTGCAACAAGTTGCATACCAGTAGAAATTGTTACAGTAGTTGAAACACCTAGTTTTTCAACTGTTTTTAATTGGTTTACTTGTCCTAAAGCCCAGAATAAACCTGAAATAAAACCAACAATCAAGATTGTCATTGTTAAAGCTGGTTGAGTAAATACATACATAATTGTTGCGAAGAATAGAGCACCGATTGTCATACCTACCGTTTGGCTATATGCACCACCGCCCATTTTTACGCTTACTAATAAGATGTTTCCCCATGCAATTGCAGGAAGAAGCGCTAATAAAATGTCCATTACAAGACTCCCTTCGTTTTGCTATACCAATATAATTACATATCGTTCTAACGATCGGTAATGCCCCACTACTAGAGTAGAAGATTACCGATCGCTAAAACAGGATGAAGAATTCACGATATAAATGCGTTTTCATTTCTTCATTTTTTCAAACACCTCCATATAATAACAGGAAATTGCCTATTTTAGAAAGTAAATTCAAATAGAATGTATATTTAAATAAAAGTTAAAATTCAGTTATTTCCCGATGGTATATTTTTATTTCCTAAGAAATAAAAAAGCAGCTTCAAAAAGAGCTGCCTTAAGAGTTAGTAATTCTTTTATTAATAAGCTGAATACATAGCAAAAATAGGAGGGACATACTAATAGTGATAACGACAAGTGTCCAGGCGAGTTGCATATTACTTGCATCAATCGCCATGTAAATTGCAGTTGGGATAGTCTGTGTTTTACCAGGAATATTTCCGGCAAACATGAGTGTAGCACCAAACTCACCAAGCGCACGAACGAAGCTCAAAATCATTCCGCTTAGTAAAGCAGGAAATGCAAGCGGAAGTGTGACGTGTAGAAAAACTTGATATTCACTTGCACCAAGGTCACGAGCACTTTCTTCAATTTGTACATTCGCGATAGAAAATCCTGTTTTTGCTGATTGATACATAAGCGGAAAAGCAACAACTGTAGAAGCAATGATTGCAGCAGTAGATGTGAACATAATAGATTGCTGAAATATTGATTCTATCCACATTCCAATGGGACTGTTATTTCCAAAAATAATAATGAGAAAAAAGCCGATTACAGTTGGCGGAAGTACCATTGGTAATAAGAAAATCGTTTCTAGTATTACTTTATATCTCCATGAGGAACGTGCTAGCGCTCTTCCGATTATCGTTCCTAAAATGGTAACGATAATGGTGGCACATGCGGCTACTCGTAAAGATAGAAAGATTGGTGATAAAATAGTATCAAAGCTCATGGCAATTATGATAGGACGGTAAATCCATATTTCTTAAAGATAGATTGTGCATCTTTTGACTGCAAATACTCATAAAATGAAGTCGCCTCTTTCTTATGCTTAGATTCTTTTATAACACCTAAAGGATAGTGAATTGGCTCATGAGAAGTAGCAGCTGCTGTCTCACCAATCTTCACTTTGTCTGAAATAAGAGCATCTGTTTTGTATACAATACCAGCATCGACATTCCCTGTTTCTACATATGTTAACACTTGGCGAACATCTTTTGTAAATACGACTTTATTTTGAACATCATTCCAAAGGTTTTCGTGTGTTAGAGAAGCTTTTGCATATTTGCCAGCAGGTACAGATTCAGGTGTACCAAGTGCAATTTTTTTGATTTTCTCATCTTTTAAATCTTGAAATTTTGTAAGAGAACTATCTTTAGGGATGACTAGAACTAGTTCATTTCCAAGAAGATTTTTCCCTTCCTTTTCATTAATGAATCCTTTTTTAACAAGAGTTTGGAATTTATCTTCTGCTGCTGAGAAGAATAAATCAGCGGGTGCGCCCTGTTCGATTTGTTGTTGAAGTGCACCAGAAGCACCGAAATTAAAAGAAAGTTTAATATTAGGTTCTTTTTCTTTATATTTTGTTTCAATTTCTTTTAATGCATCTTGTAAGCTTGCAGCTGCGGATATAGTAAGTTCAACTGTTTTTTCTTCTTTAGCGGTTGATTTCTCTTTCTTATCTCCGTTTGTACATGCAACGCTAAATATAAGAAGAAAAGAAAATATAAGCGCCCCTATGGATCGTAATGTAAACTTGTTCATAAGAAAATCCCCTTTCGTTTTGACATATTTAATTATAACTAATTATAACTAAATATAACTAGTTATAATTGAATATAATTTGAAAGATGTGGTTGCTCTTAAAATATAGGAGAAATATTCTTTTCTTTGTTACAATGAAGGAAGAAAGTGAGGAATCGTCTATGGATCATCATTCCTACACAACGGAAGAAGTAGCGAAGCGATTAAAAGTATCAAAATTAACTGTATACGATCTAATTAAAAAAGGAGAACTGCCTTCTTATAGAATTGGTAGACAGATGCGCATTGATTCAGCAGATTTAGAACAATATATTAAGCAAATGAAAACAGGTAACGTACAAGTTACTCCTGTAAAGAATGACAGTAATAGTATCTCGAATACATGTATTATTAGCGGACAAGAACTAACGTTAGACATGTTGGCAAAACGTATAGAAAATCGCCTGCCAAGTTCAAATATATTAAGGGCATATCAAGGTAGTTTAACGAGTCTAGTAAAAATGTATCAAGGAGAAGGAAGTATCGTTAGCTTGCATTTGTTTGATGGCGAAACGGGTACATATAATGTTCCTTACGTAAAACGTATTTTAGTAGGACAACCATGTACGATGATTAATTTATTAGTAAGGAACGTTGGGTTTTATGTGCAAAAGGGAAATCCAAAAAATATAAAAACATGGGCTGATTTATCTCAATCATCTATACGATTTGTAAATCGAGAAAAAGGTTCTGGTATTAGGGTGTTAGTTGATGAACAATTGCGCATTCAAAAGTTAAATAAAGAACGTATTAGCGGATATGAGTGGGAAGAATCGAACCATCTTGGTGTTGCCACGCAAGTCGCGAATGGAAAAGCTGACGTCGGAGTAGGGTCAGAAAAGTTTTCGCAAATTGTAAATGTAGACTTTATTCCAATCATGAAAGAACAGTATGATTTAGTGATTTTGAAGAATAAAGAAAATGAAGAGCTGATCGAAGTTGTGAAAGACATTCTGCAATCGGAAGAATTTCATAATGAATTAAAGGCGATTGGCGGATATGATATGACGAAAACAGGTCAAATTATATATGAAATAAAGTGAAACTTTAATCAGTGAGGGGGCTTCATCCCCCACTGATTATTAGTTGAACCAATCGGACTTTAATGGGCAGCCCGACCCCCACCTAACTTCTTTGCTTTCGCTGCATTTTGAGGTGGGGGTCTTACTGCCCATTAAAGCGGGACAAACTAAAAAGCTGCTTGTCTATAAGACGAGCAGCTTTTTCTCTATATAAAGGGGTTTGGGGAAACAAAGTGTTAAACAAGACTTTGAGCAAGTGTGTAAATGAAAGCTGTAAGAAGAGTCGCTCCACTTGCAAGTCCGAAAAAGTCTGATTTGTTAAATGTAATGTTGTTCATTATAATCTCTCCTTATTTGTTTAATGTAGTTGCAACGGCTTTTGCATCGACAAGTGCGGATAGCACCATGCCCATTGTATTTAAAAATTTGTTTGATTTCATTTTGTCCATCATGCGTATCCGCTCCTTTTCGAGTTGTTGTTGCCCTGCTGTATGTCTTAATTATAGGAAATATGATCGCCTGCAACTATCGAATTAGCTTACGGAAGACTTACACTTTTGTAAGAAAAAAAGACATTCGTGTAAGAATGTCTTTTAAAGCATATTAATGTGGTGGTGCTCTTCGATTGTTTTTAAAAAGCTACGCATTGAATTCGTCATATAGCTATCTTTACGGCGTATGAAAACTGTTGAAATACTACCATATTTTTCAGGAATTGCATGGCAATGCACTTTCCCTGCTTTAGAAAGATGGTGGACAGCAGACTGTGGTACGAGTGTAATTCCAAGGCCGAGTGCAACACTGTTTAATATTGTCTCTAATATATTGAATTCCATAATTCTTTTTGGAAGCAAACCTTCGTCTTTCAGCCATCGTTCTAGTTTGGAACGGTATCCACAACCTTGGTTAAAAACGAGTAGAGGCGTTGTTGTAAATTCTTCTATATGAAAAGCTTTATTTTGAGTTACGAGCATTAATTTCTCTGTACTAACATCGTATTGTTCAATAAGTGGGTGTTTTATTGGTCCTGATATAAAAGCGCCATCTAATTGATGATCGAGTACTTCTCTAATTAATTCTTCTGTTAAACCTGCTTGTAATGACAAATCGACGTTCGGATAGCTTTTATAGTAAGAAGATAAAATGGTAGGTAATGTACTTACTGTTTCGACTGTACCGATTTTTAATATGCCAGAGGGTGTCTCGCTATCTAAAAATACTTGTTTTAGCTCATCAACATCTTGCAAAATTTTGTTAACATAAACGAGCATTTTTCTTCCTTCAGCTGTTAAAGTCATACCTCGTTTATGACGATAGAAGAGCGGTGTTTTCAGCTCATTTTCTAATTGTTTAATACGTGCAGTTACATTTGATTGTACGTAATTTAATTCCTTTGCTGCGCTACTTACACTACCTTGGTCGGCAACGCTCTGGAAGATTTGCAAGTCTCTTAATTCCATGATACTGTCCTCCTTGATGTTAACTATCATTATAAATGATAGTTAACATCATTTTGAATCATTTTACGTGATATATTTTTTCTTTTACAATTCTCTTTGTGCAAATAGAAAGAAGCGGGGGATTGTGGTGAGAAAAGGTCAAATGATAATAGGCGCTTTTACGTGTTTAATTGCAAGTATGTCATGGGGAGCAATGTTTCCAGTTGCTGATCATGCGTTAGAATACATAGATCCGTTTTATTTTTCTCTTATTCGCTATGGAGCGGTGGCGATAATGCTGATTGTATTGTTGTTAATGAAAGAAGGGAAACAGGCATTTCGTTTAGAAGGAAGAGGAAGGCTACTCGTCTTTTTCGGAACGATGGCGTTTACTGTATATAATGTACTTATATTTTTAGGTCAAATGTTAATGGGGAAATCAGGCGTCATGGTAGCCTCCATTATGGAAGCACTTATGCCGATGATTTCTATTTGTATTTTATGGGGATATAAGCATGTAAAACCGAAAAAATATATGATAACGAGCATGATTATCGCTTTTGTAGGGGCTGTATTTGTTATTACAAAGGGCGACATGAGTTTCTTTTTAACATTGAAAGATAACATGTTTTCACTAGCATGTATATTTGTTGGAGTTGTGGGCTGGGTTATTTATACGATGGGTGGTCAAACGTGTAGCGATTGGTCGACATTACGTTATTCTACGTTGACGTGTGTATTCGGTACGACCGTTACAGGAATTATAACGATAATTATTACAGCACTTGGATATGTTTCAGTCCCTAGTATGGGAACGATTTCTATCGTGAAATATGATTTATTGTTTATGATGACATTACCAGGCATTGTAGCATTACTTGCTTGGAATTACGGTGTGAAAATTTTATCATCTATTAATGGTATTTTATTTATTAACTTTGTACCTATTACGACTTTAGTTATTATGATGATGCAAGGATATCAAATCACGATGTTTGATATTGTAGGGACTTTATTTGTTATTGCAGCGCTTATTCGCAATAATGTTTGTCAGAGAAAAGAAGAAAATATAAATAAGAAGATGTTACAAGAAGAGCAATTACGTCAAGCTGTTTAATAGGCAATTGGAGGATTTCATATGTTAGAAAGTTTATTGTTTTTCTTCGCCGTTGGAGTTGCTTGTGAGCTTGCAGCAATTAATCGAAATGGTCGTAAGAAGATAAAACAACAAGCTGAAATGATACAGCTTTTAAAAGAGTTAAAAGAAAAAAACATTTAAAAAGACGACCGGGCATAGACGGTCGTCTTCTTCTATATAAAGGGGAAAGGGGACACAAAGTTATACAAGCGTAGCAGCGTAAATCAAAGTAGTAAGAAGAATCGAGCCGCTAGCTAATCCTAAAAAATCTAACTTGTTAAATGTGATGTTGTTCATCATGTATTCTCCTTACTTGTTTAATGTAGAAGCAACAGCTTTTGCATTGATAAGAGCGGAAAATACCATGCCCATTGTATGTAAAAGATTGTTCGTTTTCATTTTGTTCATCATATTGATCCGCTCCTTTTCGAATGGTTGTTGTTTCTTTCTGATTTAATTGTATGAAAAATGGTGGAGAGTAACTATCGAATTAGCTTACAAGATAATTACACTTTTGTAAGAATTGAAATTTAATATTTAAACCTTAAAATTATTACCAACTCCTAAAACTTAGTGTTATAATTATGGTAAGGAAATGATTATACTTCGGATGTTCAGAAAGGAACGAAACAAATGTATAAACCAATTACATTTTTGTTGAAATATATATTTAAAACAGCTGGGAAAGTAGAAGTGCAAGGCAGAGAAAAGCTACCAGAAGGTGGCCCGTATGTTGTTGCGTGTACACATACAAGTTTTATGGATGTATTAATGTTAGCTACAGGGATGTACCCAACAGAGATTCATTACATGGCCAAAAAAGAATTATTTGAAGGGAAATTCAAAAATTGGTTCTTTAAAAATGTAAATGCATTCCCTGTAGATCGTGCAAATCCAGGACCGAGTACACTTAAAATTCCATCACGCTTATTAAAAGAAGGAAAAGTGGTAGGGATTTTCCCGAGTGGAACAAGATCGACAGAAGACGTTTCGTTAAAAGCTGGTGCTGTGACAATTGCGATGCGTTCTAACGTTCCATTAATACCGGCAGCTTATATTGGTCCATCAAGTGTAAAAGAATTAATAAAAGGAAAAAGAGCACAATTAATTTTTGGAGACCCAATTCAAATTGATGCTGAAGAACAAATAGATCGAAAAACAGCTATGAAAATGATGACAGATCAATTAAATGAGAGGTTTGAGGAGCTAAAGGAAGCTTTGCAATCAAATCAAAAGTAAGAAAAGACGACCGGGCATAGACGGTCGTCTTCTTCTATATAAAGGGGAAAGGGGACACAAAGTTATACAAGCGTAGCAGCGTAAATCAAAGTAGTAAGAAGAATCGAGCCGCTAGCTAATCCTAAAAAATCTAATTTGTTAAAAGTAATGTTGTTCATCGTATATTCTCCTTACTTGTTTAATGTAGAAGCAACAGCTTTTGCATCGATAAGAGCGGAAAATACCATGCCCATTGTATTTAAAAGATTGTTCGTTTTCATCTTGTTCATCATATTGATCCGCTCCTTTTCGAATAATGGTTGCCCTGTTTCTGACTTAATTGTATGAAATATCGCAAGAAGTAACTATCGAATTAGCTTACAGGAAAATTACACTTTTGTAAGAAAAACGAATGAAGGTGTAATGATGAGAAGGTTTGACATATGTTCATGGAATTTATTAATTTAAAAGTAGAGGTGAGTGTATGGCTAATATTAAAGATATCGCCAAGATGGCTGGGGTTTCAGTTACAACTGTTTCGAGGGTGCTAAATGATCATCCATACGTAAGTGAAGAAAAAAGGAGAGTTGTTTTAGAAATAGTTGAGAAATTGAATTACTCACAAAACGCAAATGCTGTTCATTTATCAAAAGGAAAGACGAATATTGTTGGTGTAATTCTCCCTTACATTAATCACCCGAGCTTCGATGCAATGGTAGGGGGAATGATGGAGGGAGCGTTAACTCATAACTACAGGGTGCTACTTTGCCAAACAAACTATAATAAAAAAGAAGAAATGAAAAGTTTACATATGTTAAAAACGAAACAATTGGATGGCCTTATTATTTGTTCGCGTGCAAATGATTGGGAAATGATAGAACCGTATGCTTCGTACGGCACAATCATTGCTTGTGAAGACAATGATATTTCAAATATCTCAAGTGTATATACAAATCATTCGGCAGCTTTCCAGCTAGGAATGAATCACCTTATTGAAAAAGGTTATAAAAAAATTGGTTATTGCACGGGGAGAAAGCTAGGACCGAGTAGTCAAAAGCGTTTTGATGTGTATAAGCGTCAATTGCAATCTATAGATGAAGAAGTGAATGAAGAATGGATTTTCACAGAATGTTTTACGTTAGAAGATGGTGTGAGAGTGGCTCATAAATTAAAGAAGATGCAGCATCTTCCTGAAGCATTAATAGTAGCAGGAGATGAAGTTGCGATTGGGGTTATGACGGAAGTTGGGAAATTGGGTATTCAAGTTCCTGAGAATTTAGCGATTATTGGTTTGGATAACCAACCTATTTCGCAAGTGTTACAACTTACAACCATTGATCAAAATTTGAAGGGAATAGGAAAAGCGGCTTTTGAAATGTTTTATCGGCAAATAAGTGACGAGAGTTCTAAACAAGAAAAGGTGGAAATTCCATATGAACTTGTGGAGCGATCTACAGTGTAGTTTTAATCCGTTATGTGTATAAGTGCATAACGGATTATTTTTTTGAAATACCTTTGACAGGAAACGCGTTTCATACTTTATAAAGGGGTTAAACCGGTTTGTAACAATCCATGTATTCTTTTCAAGAATAGTATTTGGAGGGGAATGCATGAATGAACTTTTATTAAGTATAAAAAAGTTTTTAGGGAATGACGAAAATGTTTTAGCCTTTGTGGTGGGGGTTTTTGAGAAGGAACATTTCACGTTATGTTATCAACATGGGATTTTTGTTGCGACTACTAGACGTCTCCTGTTTTACGGGAAATTTCCTTACTATCCTTCAACATTTAAAGAATACTCATATTTGCATATAGAAAGCATAGATTTCCGTCCGTATTTTGAATTTACTTGTAATCATGAAACCATCCGAGCTAAGTATATTCAGAAGGGGAATGTGGAGCAATTTGTCCGTATAGTTAGAGCAAATGTGAATAATTAATCACCCCTCTGTTTAAACATAATATCCTGGTCTTTATGAGGAAAAATGCTGAATAAAAACAACTTCTAAACCTCTAGGAGATAGTGATACAATGTCAAATGGGGGGAGGGTATGAACTATGGTTAATCAACGTATAAAGGAAATAACACTAATTACAATTGGTTCATTATTATTCGCAATTGGTATTAATTACTTTGCAATTCCAAACCGTCTATCAGAGGGTGGAATTATTGGTTTAACGGTTGTTACGTACTATTTATTTGATTGGTCGCCGGGGATTGTGAATTTTGCTATAAATGCAATTTTACTAGCTGTTGGTTATAAATTTTTTGATAAGAAAACGATGGTTTATACAATTTTAGGGATTGTAGAAACATCTTTGTTTTTATATGTTACGGAACATATTGAGTACCATGTAAATAGTGATACGTTATTAGCGGCACTATTTGCTGGTGTATTTGTCGGTATCGGATTAGGCTGTATGTTCAAAGCTGGAGGTACATCAGGGGGATCGGCAATTTTAGCACGGTTAGCAAATCAATATTTAGGTTGGAGTGTCGGAAAAGGTGTACTTATTATTGATATCGTTGTAATTGCTGGTTCTGTATTTATAATAGGGCAAGAAAAAGCGATGTACACACTTGTTGCAGTATTCATCGGAGCGAAAGTAATTGATTTTATTGTAGAAGGAATGGACACAAAAACGGCTGTTACAATTATTTCAAATCAACCAGAGTTAATACGTGAGGCTATTACGAAAAACATGACACGCGGCGTTACTGTATTAGAAGGGCGCGGCGGATATACTGGTAAAAATAAAGAAGTTTTATATGTTGTTATTAATAAACAAGAGCTTGTTAAGTTAAAGCAAGTTATTAGTCGAGTAGATGACGATGCTTTCGTCGTTATCCATGATGTACGTGATGTACTTGGCGGAGGCTTTAAAGCGAGCTAAAAGGTGAACGAGTAAATTCGTTCACCTTTTTTTAATTCTTACAAAAATGTAAGTGTAATGTAATGAGATTCAATAGTAGATTGTATTCCTTCTTTTTAAAATGGATGTATATATATCCTGCAGAGGAGGAATGTTTATTATGAAGAAAAAAATGATCACTACTATAATAGCGATGATAGTCATAGTAATAATGTTACTACCTACGAAACTTGGACCGGTTATCGATAAATATAATCCATTTTATAAGACGAAAGAATACTATACGGTTGTGAATACAATTGGTCAGCATATTGGCGATGAGTGGTATGAATATGAATTTATTGCATTTGACGAACGTGGAAGAGAACAAAAAATAAAGAAGACTGTTAAGCATATGTTAAAGAGAGATGAAACATTAAAAGTGTACGCAAAAGGACGCTACGGCGAGTCAATTGAAGAAATTGAAGCTGTAAATATTCCCATTAATGCAAAGAGTAAACTTTTAGCGATGAGATAGCGAATTATACCCCCACCTATTTTTTGTCGAAAATAAAAATACTGGGTAGGGGTATTTTGATGTGTACAAAAAAGCCTTGGTCCATATGGACTAAGGCTTTTTTTAATATATAAAGGGGAAGGGGGTACATTGTAGTAGCATGAGTGAAAGGTATAAGAAGAGTAGCTACTAGCAATGTAATTTGGTTATGTGAGTGTTCTTCTTATTTGGCTTACTTGCTAACTTTATTGTACGAGATGTCAGTAAGAGAAACTATCGAATTACATTACACATAGCTTACAAACATGTAAGTATTCTGTAATGTAATTCGATGGTTAAAAGATAGTGAATTTTATATAGTGTAATTAGAAAGTCTCACTGTATTACTTTCTGTTTGTAATATGAATGAAGAATGAAAAACCAACTACTTTTTAATAGCCTCATCTGTATGGAGATGAGGCCCTTTTTATAAACCTTACAACATTGTAAGGTTTACGTAAGTTAATTCGATAGTAAATTTGTCATATTTTTTGCATAATAGATACAAATAGATAAAAATAATTAGGGATATAGTAAGAAGGGAGAAGAGTGGGATGCGTAAAGAAGAAGTAGTGAAGTTTCCAATTAAAGATTTCTGTAGCTACTTTACTGTTGCCGTAGTATGTATTGGATTATTTGATATCATAACAAACTTAATTGTTAAATAATATAGATGACAAAACAAGAAGGGAGATCCTTTCTTGTTTTTTTTATGGGGGAATAAAGGTGAAGTGGATTGATAGTCATATACATGTTGACCAATATAAGGATGAAGAGAAAAGTAAATTACTTAAAGATGTGGAGCATAGTAAAGAGATAAAGGGGCTTATTGCAGTATCTATGAATTATCAATCAAGTAAAGAAACTTTATCCTTAGCAAAGCGATATCCTTTTGTACATCCAGCAATAGGTTTTCATCCGGAGCAACCGATTCATAAAGAAGAATGTGAGAAAATTTATAAATTAATTGAAGAGCATGTAGAGGATATAGTTGCGATTGGTGAAGTTGGCTTACCGTATTATTTAAGAAAAGAAGATGAGCGCATTGCTGTCAATTCGTATATATCAGTGTTACAACGGTTTGTTGAACTAGCTAGTAAATATGATTTACCAATTATATTGCATGCAGTGTATGAAGATGCTGATATTGTATGTGATTTATTGGAGAAATATAAAGTTTCGCGTGCACACTTTCACTGGTTTAAAGGAAGTGAAACAACAATGAAACGTATGATGAGGAACGGTTATTATATTTCTATTACACCAGATGTTTTACATAAGGATAAGATTAGAAAAATTGTTTCGTATTATCCTCTTGAATATATGATGGTAGAAACAGATGGACCGTGGGAGTTTCAAGACGATGTTATGACGCATCCGGGAATGATTAGAGAGGTACTAAAGGAAATTAGTGTTATAAAAAACATGTCTGTTGATAAGGTTATGAAAACGATATATGAAAATACGATTCAATTTTACCCCACATTAACGGGCAATAAGACTCCCACCTCAAAATTCGACTAATGCGGAGGAGTTAGGTGGGAGATCAACTGCCCGTAAAAGCCTGATTGGTTCAACTAATAACCAGTGGGGGATGGACAAAACCCCACTAATTAAAGTTTTACTTTATTTAAAAGGATAGGAGAGTTATTCTTATCCTTTTTATTATGGATATTTTTTCTAATATTTTCTATAATTTATGATGTGTTTAATTTGATGAAGGAAGTAGGGAAGAAAATGGGGAGAGCATATAAAAAAATAGCTATTACAATGATGATCGGTACACTTTCACTTGCAGCGTTTGGATGTGAAGTAGAAAAAAAGGCTATCAATTCAAACGTAACACAAGAAAATAAAGAAGAACAAATTGATCCAGTAGTTGAAAAACAGATGAAAGAAAATGAGAAAAATGGCAATACGGTTGGAAACAGTTCTAATAAAGGGAAGATGGCAGAGAGTGATGGATGGGTTTACTATGCAGTAAATGGTAATGAAAATACAGGAGGCATTTATCGTACGAAAGATCAATTTCAGACTTCGGAACGTGTAGTGGAAGGTGTAAATGCTTCTTACATAAATATAAAAAACAAGGTTTTATATTTTATTCATACGGATGAAGATAAGAATGCGGGATTATCTTCTTTAATGAAGTATGATATATCTAACAAAAAGCTAGACACGTTAAAAGCGGATACAAATTATGTTTATATAAAAGACCAAACTTTATTTTATCCGAAAAAATATTCTGAGCATGGTGGTTTTGATATTGTAGGGATTGTAAAAATGGATTTGAAAACGGGACAGGAAGAAGAAGCGGCATTTAAAAATTCTGGTTGGTCTCAAACGATAGATGATAGTATTCTACATTGGAATAAAAATCGTGGAACACAAGTTACAAAAGATAATAAAACTTGGTCAAAAGAAAATTATGCAACAATATCTAGTGCTACATATGATAATGAAAAATTATATGCTGTTGTCGACTTTTCGTTACCTTTTGAAACAAATGAAGCTGAGCATGGCATATATGAAATAGACGTTCAACAAAATAATGAAAAGTTATTGGTAAAGGATGCCTTGCAGATGAATGTGAAAGGGGACACTTTTTATTATATAAAAAAGGATGGAGTATATAAGAAGAGAATGAATGGAGGAAATGAAAAAGTAATTTATAATAAAGCGGTTGAACCAACTAAATCTTATTTATATTTTGTAGCAGGAGATATGTACCTCTATACGGATAATGGCACTATCATGAATCTAGATACAAAGAAATCAAATGAAGTAAAAGATAAGAAATTAGCAGATGATGTTATGTTACAGAAAGTATGGAATGCACAGAAGGAACTTACTAATGTTCAAATGGCTGCACTAACAGGAAATCCAAAACGAGTAGGGGATTTTTCATACGGGGAATTAGTGACCCCTATTTATAATACGAAGGATAATTTAGAGACTACGCTATCTACGTATTTCTCAAAATCATTTATAGCAGAGTATATGAAGAGTAAGTATATGAAAGAGTTAAATGGAAAAATGTACTATGCTATTGGAGATCCAGGATCAAAAGCAGCAACTAAATTTACAAAAATTATTTCTGCCGAGTTAAAGGATGGAAAAATAAAAGCGCAGGTAGAAACGTATAATGACTATGATAATGTAACGGAAAAAGTGGAAGTTGAATTTATTTATGAAAATAATCAATGGGTTATTAATAATATGCCGCGTTTTGGTTTAAGTTAAAAAACCACCAAGCATTTTGCTTGGTGGTTTTATTTTAGGATTCTAATTTTTTTGCACGTCTTAATAACAATAGAAAGACAATGATGAAGAAACCAAGTATAAGGAAGAATCCATATTGTTTTACATAATCCATTACGTCGCTTGCGCTCGTTGGTTTTTCAACGTGAATGCCATCTTTATTAGTAGTAATATGAATATCCTTCATTTTCACTTCATTTGTTTCTTTTTGTAAATCAATCCATTCTATATTTGGAATACTTTCTAGATCCTTTAGTACTTCTTTTAATGGTTTCACACCTAAGTAAGGATGATAGAATGCACCGATAATGCCGTCAGATAGTTTTGCAACAGATACAGCACGTTCTTTCATTTTAGCGATAGCATGTGGCTTATCTTCTTCAATAAATCCAACTGTTTCAGGCATTAATTTCATGCCATGTAAAAAGGATGGGGTACTTGTATAAAATGGTGAGTGCATGGATTTCCAAGTTGTATCACTTAACTGTAGTTGTCCTACATAAGTTGAAAAGTATCTTGATAGTATTTCATATCCTTTTTGAGACATCGTGTAATGTGGTGCTTCAAATGCGACAGGATATAATTTGGCATCTACAAGTTCTTGAATGCCTTTTTCAATATGATCAGTTGTATATTTTTCTTCAAATTCTTCCCCTTTTTTTACGTATGCATTATAGGCATCTATAGTAGGAAAGTCATTTTTTGATTTTGGTTGTTCATGATTTGGTTGACGAATTGGCTGGTCTGTTTTTACGTCCCAAAATTCAAAACCTTCACCGGTTTCACTATCATAAAATTGGTGAGTATAACCATGCATAATAATTGCTGCACCATCGTCTTGCATAGAGCGTAAAAGATCGACTAGTTCGGGTTTATCTTTTAAATGTACTGTCTTTCCTGTATCAGGATCTTTATATACTGGTATGACTGTCATCATGTAGGGGATCTTTTTCTCTTTTAGTAATTCAGCAATTTCTTTTAATTGATTTATATCTGCGGCTGGATGAACGTCTTCAAGACGTAAATAAGCTTCTACTTTATTTGTCGTTGGTTTTTGTCCAAAGTAAGAAAATAGCATTTCACCGACGTAATGAGAAATCCAGTCAAAGAGATTTGGTGTTGCAACGTAGTAAGATGTTTCATGTTGAACGATTAGTGGGTTCTTGTTATTTGAGCTTAAAGCGTTAGCAAGAATAGTTCCGTTTGTATCAAAAGATTGAATCAAACGTTCTTCTTCTAGAGTGTTTTTTAATTTATTACTTGGATATTCGATTTTATTAGTTCGTATATCATTATCCTTTAGGGTAATGAATGAAAAGCGATTAGATAATTGTTCAACATTTTGCCCTAAAACTAATACTGGACCTGAGAAATTTTCTATAAGTTGTTTTGCTTCAGTAGGAAACTCTTCTTTTTGTTCACCGATATAGACGATATGTGTATAAGAAGATGAATTAGTAATTTCATGAGCCTTGTTTAAACTTTTCGTAGTTATATCGTTTGTAAAATGTCCTAATTGAGTGTTAAGAATTTGAATATTATTTGTAATTTTATCTTCTTTTGTACTATATAAAACAAGTACTTTTGGTTTTGATGACGTTTGTGCAAAGGTGTGGATAGGGATAAGAAGTAAAATACTGAACAAGAGTATTATGCACTTTTTCATTCGGTCTGCTCCTATTCTATATGTAGAGTTCAATTTACAATTATATACAAGAAATACGTTGTAGTCTATGGAAGTTACATTTTTGCACGTATTTACCAGCTGTTTTTTCACAAAATCGGTCTAAAGCATGATGATAATATGTATAGTTATTTGCTATGATAAAAGAGTAAGAGAATGATAGAATGTGGGTAATTGTAAAGGGAAGAAGGCTGAAAGGGGACAAATTTCAGCGGAGAAAGAGGTAGAGGTAGTGAAGAAATTCTTTGTAGGATTTTTAGTTGTTCTTGGAGTGTACTTATATTTCCAAGGAAAGTCTGAAGGAATGGGCAAATTAGTAAATGAGACAAGCTATGTTGACTCAGAAGAAGCAAAACAGATGAAACAAATTATTATAGAGGAAGCAAAGAAAGTCAATCTTCCAGAATGGATACCTCTTACAATTGCCGAACATGAAAGTCGATTAAATCCAAGAAGTGTTGGAGATAACGGAACTTCATTCGGATTGTTTCAATTGCATCGCGGTGGTGGACTTGCACCGGATCATTTAACTGATGACGAGCTGAAAGATCCACGTACAAATGCGCAAATTGCAATGCCGCATTTAATGAAAGGATATAAGCGCGGGGTGCAAAAAGGTTTGACGGATTTTGCGTTATTAAAATATATAGCAAATACATCTGGATGGCCAGGGAATTTAGGGCCAGAGTGGACGGATAATAACATGAAGTATAACATCGGATTAGAAGATGTGTACTATCGAAATAAAGGTGTAATTAAAGAGTAGGTTTTTGATACCTACTCTATTTTTTTATGGATAATCGCGTCGTTTTGTTTTGTGAAATACGCTGCTAGTTGTATTTTTACGTCTTCTAGTTTTGTGGAAACTTGCGGTATTTTATATCCTACATATAACGGTGAAACGACAAATCTAGGAACAACTTTACAAATGATTTTTTCGTTTAAGTAATAGAAGAATAAGTTATAACTACTACATCCTTTATGGAAATCTGTCAGTATGTAACGTACAGTTTGCTGAATATAATTTGCTAGTTCATCTATGCATCCAATATCTTCAATAATGATATTAAATTCAGTAAAACCGATAATGGGACGATCTGAAATGTTGAGTTCAATGTGTTCGTTCTTTTGTACAATTACTCCTTGGAAATTGTCCTGTTCTACGTTATCGAGGTAGTTTACATATTTCATTCCAATAATCTGCATGTGTGCATGATGCAAACTTCCACCTGAGAATGGACCATGATTTTTGTATAAAATTACAGATGTGAATTCTTCATTCTTCTGTAAGTTTAACCAATGTTTAATGGAGAAACGGATTAACGATCGCATATGTTCTTCTGTATATGTCGCAATATGATCTTCACAATTATCTGTTTCGATTAGCACCGTTTGAAATGTATCTTTTAATGTAGGAAATTTGTTTTTTAGCCAAATAATTGAGCCTTCAGTTGCTAAAATATCCGTTAAATTTTCTCTGTCACAAAAAGGACATGCAGCGCTTCTATTCCGGATGCTTTCTGGTTTTTGTTTGCCGATATCGTTTAAAAAGTATAGTTGTTGTGTATCCATTTGTATATATGCCCCTTTAAAATATGTGTAAAAATCCCGCTTAATACATTCGGGAAAAGAAGAGGAAAATCCTTTAAAGGGAATAGGAAAAATAAAAGACAAGATATCCTCATTAAGATAGGGTACCTTGTCTTTTATTTTTTCTTTAATAATGTGTATGGATAATATAGATCGTTTTTATTGTGCTTCTTTTTTCTATTTTTTATTGTGTAAAAGGCAATTGCTGTACTTGCGATTACAATAATGGCTTTCTTCATATTCATTTACCCCTTTTTATTGTTGGTTTAATTCTTGGCTAACTGCTTTTGCATCAACTAAAGCGTGTAAAATCATTTTTACCATGTTCATCATATTCTTTCACTCCTTTTTATAGTTCGTTTAGTTCTTTTACAACTGCTTGTCCGTTCACTAATACCTCAAAGATTGCTTTTACGATTTCCTTCATCATGATTGTTTCCTCCTTTTGGTGTCTCTTTTGTTTACATCTTTATTGTATAGGGAGGCATCTTTTCGTACTATCGCTTTCCATTACGTGAACATAACAGTTTTGTAAGATTTGATGTCACTTATCGAAATGTTTAGTCTATCTTCATTATTTTCAGAAAAATGACTATTCAAACATGGAATGGGAAAGTATAATAAAGAAGTAAGTATTAAATTCCGTACGAAAGAGGTGAATGAGATGAAACGTTCTTTAGCTGCACGTGCCAAATTTTTAGATTTTATCTATTTTTGTCGTGCGATTTTTCATGATGTAGTTGTTAACGGGATACGTCTGCCCTTTTTTAACAATTGCATAGTAGCTATAGAACGATAGAAATCTCTTCACCCATTTTTAATAAACGTGTGAAAAGGGAGCTATTTAGCTTCCTTTTTCTATGCCGAAAACCATGGGGAGTGTTTCTTCCCCATGGTTTTTTATATTGAAAGGAGTACGGAAAATGACAATTTGTAGTGTAAATAATGTAACGAAATCTTTTGGTGGAAACATCATATTTGAAAATATATCGCTTGAAATAAAGAATGGTGAACGTGTTGGATTAGTTGGTCGTAACGGTAGTGGAAAGACAACAATCTTTCAGCTTTTAACTGGAATGGAAAGTTTGGATGCAGGTGCCATTCATATAAAGAAAGGTACACGTATTGGGCATGTAGCACAAATTCCGAAATTTGATGAAAGTATGACTGTATATGAAGTATTGAGTTCCGCTTTTAAAATAGAAAAGGAATTAGAAAGAGAAATGCGTACTTTAGAAAAACATATGGCGGAAGAACAGGAATCTTCTGTTTTACAAAAATTAATGGAGAGATACGGAATCATCCAAGAAAAGTTTGCGTTTCTTGGTGGTTATGAAATCGAAGCGAACATTATGAAGGTAGCAAATGGTTTACAGGTGACAGAACTATTCCATCGATCATTTCTGGAGCTAAGTGGTGGGGAGCAAACAAAAGTAAGCCTTGCATACATGCTGTTGCAGAAACCAGATTTACTTTTATTAGATGAACCAACCAATCATTTAGATTTATTTGCAGTCGAATGGTTAGAGCAATTTTTAAAAGAATACAACGGAACAGTTATGGTTATTTCACATGATCGCTATTTTCTTGATGAAGTTGTAAAGAAGATTTTTGATTTAGAAGATGGAGAGATTCACGTGTATCATACAAACTATTCTCAGTTTGTTGAGGAAAAGGAAGAAAGGTTGCTTCAGGAGTTTCAGGCTTATCAAGAACAGCAAAAGAAAATAAAGAAAATGAAAGAAGCAATTAAGCGACTACGTGAATGGGCAAATCAGGCGAATCCTCCAAATGAAGGATTGCATAAGAGAGCAAGAAGTATGGAACGTGCACTGGAACGTATGGAAAAACTAAAGAAACCTATTTTAGAACGAAAACAAATGGGACTTCAGTTTGAAGGGCAAGAGAGAAGTGGAAAAGATGTTGTTGTAATGAAAGAAGTGAGTAAAAGATTTGCGGAACATCTTTTATTTAACGAAGCAAATTTACATGTTCGTTTTCAAGAGCGTGCAGCTATCGTTGGTCGTAATGGTACAGGAAAGACAACGCTATTAAAGTTATTATTAGAAGAAATAGAACCAGACGCTGGAGAAATTCGAATTGGAAGTAGTGTGAAAATCGGTTATTTATCCCAGCATGCGTACGGAAATATGAAGAGTAATGTATTGGAGGCTTTCAGGGAATGTGTAGCTGTAACAGAGGGAGAAGCGAGACATATATTAGCTAAGTTTTTATTTTATGGTCCAGCGGTGTTTAAGAAAGTAACGCAACTGAGCGGTGGAGAAAAAATGAGGTTAAGACTTGCGCAACTTATGTATCAAGATATCAATTTTTTAATTTTAGATGAGCCAACAAATCATCTCGACATTGAATCAAGAGAAGTTTTAGAGGAAGCTCTTGAACAATATAATGGAACGATTTTAGCTGTTTCACATGATCGTTATTTTTTAAATAAGTTATTTGAAAAGACGTATTGGATTGATGAGTGTAAATTATTTGAGTTTGCAGGGAACTATGCATGGGCGCGTCAAAAGTGGGAGGAAAAGCTCGAGACGCAAGTGATAAAGCAGCGACGCCAAGGAAGAAAAAGTATGGAAACAGTCCCTGTAAAAAAGAAAGAAGTTAGGAATATTGAGGAGATTGAAACCGAGTTAATGCATGTTGAAGAAGATATATATACGCTTGAGTGTAAGATGGAACAAGTAGTTGATGTTGAAATGCTTGAACAATTGTATGAAGAAAAAACGAAGAAAGAGTTGTTACGAGCGGAGTTATATAATGAGTTAGAGAATATTGTGGAGTGAAAAATAAAAAGCGAATCCTTTCAGTTTTACTGAAGGGGTTCGCTTTTTATACTGCTGTTTTGCTTTAAGAGATAAATAAAAGTTGTGTTTCACGTGAAACAGTAAATTTGATAAATCTTTGTTTCGTAACTTGCATAGGTTGTGAAACATAAATAGTATTAGGAGCTTTTTAGATCGGTTAATTATTTCCCGAGACATAAGTATGTGTAACAGCAAAGCATGATTGAAAACAAAAAAAACAGAGTTACAGCTTTACACGCTGAACTCTGTTTTCTTGTTGTGTCGTATCTTCTCTTGTCGAAATGATAATAGCGATCCCGAGCATAATAAAAAAAGCTAAAAAGAGGACGAACTTTGGGAAGAATGGGAATAGTAATAGCGCCCCGACTATCATAATTGTTAATAATACGTAGTGCAGGACGTATTGGAATAGGTTGTCCATGTTTTCGCCCCCTTTTTGGTTATTGGTTATTAGTATTCTATGTTTCATACGGAACGAATAGAAGTGAATTTTTAATTTTTTAATAAGAAATAAAAGAGAACGGTTGACATATTTAAAGGAAAGGAATAATCTTGAAATTAATTCATACTATTTTTATAGGAATAATGAATATAGTTGTAGAAAGGAGTCCTATGTTCCTACATCGTTAAAAATTAAGAAGGTAAAGGTGATAGTGCAATGAAAAATGTTTTTAAAGGAGCAATTGCTACATTTTTGAGTGTATCAGTATTACTAGCCGGATGTGGTCAAGAAGAAGCGAGTACAAACGAAGCTGGGAACGTACCGAAAGTAAAAGATGAATTTATTCAGGCGAGCGACAAAGCAAAAAGTCCCGTAAAAGCAAAAGAAAGAAAAGATACTTTTGTAGTTGGAATGCCGAGTCCTGGAGGGATATTCCTTCCGCACTTTATGGAGAATGGATGGGATGGTAATATAACGCAAGCTATCTTTGCACCTCTTGTTGGACTCGATAAGGAAGGAAAACCAATTCCAATTTTAGCGAAGAAGTGGGATATTTCGGAGGATCAGCTTACATACACGTTCTATTTGAAAGATGGTTTAAAGTTTAGTGATGGATCACCACTAACTGCAGATGATGTAGCATTTACATTAACGCTATTACACGATCCAACTTATAGTGGAGCGACTGATATAAGTCAAACAGCAATAAAGGGTGGGCAAGCGTATAAAGAAGGAAAGGCAACCTTTATTGAGGGAATTCAAGTCATTGATCCGAAAACAATTACGATTACGACTGAAAAGGTAAATGCCCAAACACTATCATTAATCGGTGGAGAAGTTATATCTAAAGCTTATTACGGGAAAGAGTATAAGCAAGGACACTTGGAGTACTTAAAAGAGTTGTATGGGAAGCCGGTGGGAGCAGGAGCTTATAAGTTAGATAAATATATTCCTGGTCAAGAGGTTCGATTTGTAGCTAATGAAAATTATTTTGAAGGAAAACCGAAGATTGAGCACTTTATTTATAAAATTTCAAAAGGTGATACAAAGCTACAACAATTTCAAGCCGGGGAAGTAGATTATGATGGTTTTACGACAAATACGGAGACGATTGAACAGTTAAAGGATTTAGGTTTTGCCAATATTAATGTATATACAGGAAGCTCTTACGGCTACATTAAAATGAATTATAAGAAACCATACTTTAAAGATAAGCGTGTCCGCCAAGCATTTATTTACGGATTAGAGCGTCAAAAAGTTGTTGATACGTATTTCCAAGGTTATGCTTCACTCGTTAATGTACCGATTACGCCAGTTTCTTGGGCGTATACAGAAGAAGGTATTAATAAATATGAGTATAACTTAGAGAAAGCAAAGAAATTATTGGATGAGGCTGGATGGAAAGCTGGTTCAGATGGAATCCGCGAAAAAGATGGTCAAAAATTGAAGGTAAGTTATTTTGCTTCTTCTGCAAGTAAAATAAATGATGTAATGATCCCGGTGATGAAAGAGGATTATAAAAAGCTTGGTGTAGAGTTTAACCCAGAATATATGGACTTTAATACGATGATTTCAAAAGTGATAAAAGGTGATTATGATTTAGCAATGGTATCTACGCCAATGATTGATGATCCGAGTGGAACGATTGAAGAGTTTGTTTCAACAAGTAAACGAAACTATGATGGATACCATAATCCGAAAGTAGATGAATTAGCGAAGCAGGCACTAGAAACATTAGATATTGAAAAACGAAAAGAAATTTATAAAAAGTTGTACCAGGAGTTGAGTGAAGATCCGCCTGTAATCTTCTTAAATAATAGTAAAGTTGTGTCTGCACATCATGCACGCATTCAAGGATTACAAGAAGATAACTATAACGGTATCTTGTTAAGTTTACCTAAATTAAAGATAGAACAATAATTTTGAAAAAATTCTCAAAATATTTATTTAGAAAGAATTGACAAAATATAACGGACGATATAAGCTAATAACCATAAAGTCTACCGGAAAGGTCGGAATATGATTGTTACCCCTCAAAAACATCTATTTTTTTACGATTAAAACCGACTTTTCCGATTGGCTATAAATATGCTGTGGGAGGCATACATAAGCTAATAAGTTCAAAGGGTATCACTATTAAAAAGTTAGGGTGGGGACAATGAAGAAAAAGACAAAAAAATGGGCTGGTGTATTTTCGGTATTACTGAGTAGTTCGCTTGTGTTATCTGCTTGTGGGGGACAGGAAGAGACGGCTTCTACAGAGCCAGTTAAACAGCAGGATTTAAAAAATATAAAAATTGAAAAGATCGCTGCGACAGATAAAACGAAAGTGCCAGATAAAGCGAAGAATAGAAAAGATACGTTAGTAGTTGGGATTAACAAACCAGGAGGCGTATTTTTACCATATTTCCAACAAAATGGTTGGGACGGAAACGTAACTTCAGTTATTTTTGCATCTCTCATATCAACCGATAAACAAGGGAAACCAATTCCAGAATTAGCTGAGAAGTGGGACGTTTCTTCTGATCAGTTAACATATACATTCCATTTACGTAAAGATTTGAAATTTAGCGATGGCTCGCCATTAACAGCGGATGATGTAGCGTTTACATTGACGCTTTTACACGATAAGGCATATGAAGGCGAAGTGGACATCTCTCAATATGCAGTTAAAGGTGGTAAAGAATATAAAGAAGGAAAAGCAACTTCAATTGAAGGTATTCAAGTTGTCGATCCACAAACAATAAAAATTACGACTGAAAAGGTTAATTCACAAGCTATATTTGTTTTTGGTAACGCGGTACTATCAAAAGCTTATTACGGAAAAGATTACAAACAAAATACAAGTTTAGATTACTTAAAAGATCTATATGGTAAACCACTAGCTGCGGGTCCATATAAATTTGAAAAGTATATTCCAGGTCAAGAAGTTCGTTTTACAGCAAATGAAAATTACTATGCGGGTAAACCAAAAATTCAAAACTTCATTTATAAAATTACTTCTGGCGATACGAAGTTGCAGTTATTTCAAACAGGTGAGGTTGACCACACAGGCTTAGGTACTGGTGACGAAGTTCTTGAACAGGCTAAAGCTTTACAATTCGCAAATATCCAAATCGAAACAGCACCATCATTTAGTTATGTTTATATGAATCATAATAAGCCGTATTTAAAGGATAAAAAGGTTCGCCAAGCGCTTATCTACGGATTAGATCGTAAAAAATATGTTGATACAGCATACAAAGGATACGGTACGGTAGCGAATGTACCAATTCATCCGACTTCTTGGGCTTACACAGAAGAAGGCGTTAATAAATATGAGTATGACAAAGAAAAAGCGAAAAAGTTACTAGATGAAGCAGGGTGGAAAGTTGGTTCGGATGGAATTCGGGAAAAAGATGGTCAAAAATTAAAACTTTCGTATTTCGGTCCAAGTTCGGCTAAAGATAGTGATTTATTAATTCCAATTGCTAAAGAGAATTATAAAGAGATAGGTGTAGAATTTAACCCTGAATTCATGGACTTTAATACAATGCTTTCAAAAGTTAATAAAGGTGATTATGACTTAGCTTCTGTTTCAACACCGATTACAAGTGACCCAAGTGAAACAGCTGGTGAATATTTATCTAGTGCGAATGAGAAGAGTCTTGGTTATAAAAATGCAAAAGTAGATGAGTTAATTCAAAAAGGTATAGAAACGGTAGATATTGAAAAACGTAAACCAATCTATAAAGAACTTTATAAAGAATTAAGTGATGATCCACCAGTAATTCTCTTAAACTATCGCAGAACAATTACTGGTTATAACGGGAATATAAAAGGAATTGATCCTGAAAAATACAATAGTATTAGTGCAAACTTACCAGTATTATCATTTGAAAAATAACGAGAAGAATGTATAAGTAGAAGACATTTTTTCATTCGGTTAGTAATGTGCCGATTTGAAAAAATGTTCTTCTATTTTAAGCATTAGATTGGAGAGAAAAAGGGTGAAAACATATATCGTTCGTAGGTTGCTACAAATGATTCCTACACTGTTTGGAACATCAATTATTATCTTCTTCCTGTTCGCACTTCTTCCGGGTGATTATATTGATTCAAATCCAAAGATTACACCGGAACGAGCAGCTGAGCTTAGGGAATTGTATGGATTGAACAAACCAATTGTCGAGCGCTATTTTCATTGGTTAGGTAATGCATTGCAAGGAGACTTTGGTTTTTCGCTTCAATATCAAGAACCTGTAACATCACTATTAAATAAGTTTATTTGGAACTCGTTTAGTGTAGCAGTTATTGCATTATTTTTTATTTGGCTAATTGCACTTATTATCGGTGTATTCTCAGCAACGAAGCAACATTCTTTATTCGATAAACTTGTAACAATTGGTGTTTTTGCAGCGATGTCATTTCCTTCCTTCTTTATCGGTTTGTTTTTAATTAAAGTGTTCGCAGTTGATTTTAAATTATTACCGATAGGTGGGATGATTGATGTTGGCAGTAATTCTACTGGGTTTGCTTATGTGATAGAAGTTGCAAAACATATGATTTTACCGGTATTTATTTTGACACTTCTTGGAGTAGGTTCATTAACTCGTTATTTTAGAACAAGTATGTTAGAGGTTGTTAGACAAGATTACATACGAACAGCACGTGCGAAAGGTTTAAAGGAGAAGACTGTTATTTATAAGCATGCATTAAAAAATGCAATTTTACCGGCGATTACATTGCTTGCGTTCGAGTTACCTGGATTGTTTTCTGGAGCCATTATTATAGAACAAATTTTTAACTGGCCAGGTATCGGTAATATTCAATTAGAGGCGCTTAATTTCCGTGATTATACAGTATTGATGGCATTTACGATGTTTCTTTCTTGTTTAACGATTGTTTCAAACTTTTTCGCAGACATTGTATATGCAGTTGTTGATCCACGTATTCGGTTGAAGTAAAGGGGGGAAACGAGATGGAAACTGTTACAGCGATTGCAGAGAAGAAAGAAAAAAAGAGAAGGAAAAATGAATCATCACCGTGGCGACAAGCTCTTAAAAAGATAAAGAAAAATAAGATGGCGCTCGTAGGATTGTATGCATTAATTTTTATGTTTTTATTTTGTTTTATCGGTCCGTTCTTTTCACCATATGCATCAGGGAAAATACAAGTTGCGTTAATTAACAAGCCACCTAGTTTTTCTCATTGGCTCGGTACAGATCAATTAGGGAGAGATATTTTAACGAGGCTTATGCAAGCAGGGCGAATTTCATTAACGATTGGCCTAGCTTCTATGGTTTTATCAGTAATATTAGGAGCTGTATTAGGGGCTATTGCAGGATTTTATCGTGGCATCGTTGATAATATTATTATGCGTCTTGCCGATATTTTAATGTCGATGCCAGGATTACCATTACTTATTATAATGGGTGCGATTTTATCGGAGTGGAAAGTACCGTCTGATTATCGTCTATATGTCATTATGATTATTTTAAGTTTAGTAGGTTGGCCGGGGCTTGCACGCCTTGTAAGAGGTCAAATTTTATCACTTAGAGAGCAAGCATTTATGCAAGCTGCTGATGTGCTAGGGATAAAAGATTACCGGAAAATTATATATCACTTAATTCCTAATGTTTTACCAATATTAATTGTTGTATCCACATTAGGTGTTGCAGGTTCTATTTTAGGGGAGTCCGCACTAAGCTACTTAGGTCTCGGGGTCGTCCCGCCTACACCGTCATGGGGGAATATGATTAGTGCAGCGAACTCATTAATTGATTTCCAAAAGCGTCCGTGGTTATGGATTCCGCCTGGTTTTGCAATTTTTATAACAGTTGTATCCATTAATTTACTTGGTGATGCACTTCGTGATGCGTTAGATCCAAAGATGAGACGGTAGGTGAGGGAATATGAGTAAAGCGGTAGTAGAGTTGAAAGACTTACAAACACACTTTCAGACAGAAGAAGGAACAGTAAAAGCTGTGAATCATGTTAGTTTTACAGTTCGAGAAGGTGAAACTGTTTGTGTTGTAGGTGAATCTGGTTGCGGGAAAAGTGTAACGGCTTTATCTATTATGGGACTTATTGCTGAATCAGGCAGTGTAGTAGGTGGAGATATTTTATATGAAGGAAAAAGTCTTTTAGGAATGAAAGAGAAAGAGCTTCGTAGTTTACGAGGGAATGATATTGCGATGATTTTCCAAGAACCGATGACATCGCTAAATCCAGTATTTACTGTAGGGGAACAAATTGTAGAGACGTTAAGGGAGCATGAACTGCTTAGTAAAAATGAAGCATATAAGAAGGCGATTGAGTTAATTTGTAAAGTCGGCATAGCTCGTGCGGATGAAATCGTCCATTCTTATCCACACGAACTAAGTGGTGGTATGTTACAACGTATTATGATTGCTGTTGCACTTAGTTGTAATCCTAAGTTATTAATTGCGGATGAACCGACAACGGCTCTTGATGTTACGATTCAGGCTCAAATATTGGATCTACTAAGACAAGTGAAAGAAGAATTTAAAACGTCGATTTTATTAATTACACATGACTTAGGTGTCGTAGCGGAAATGGCTGATTATGTTGTCGTTATGTATGGCGGGAAAGTTATTGAAGAAGCCCCAGTACTAGAGATATTCAAAAATCCGAAACACCCGTATACGAAAGGTTTGTTGAAATCAAAACCAGTGATGGGTAAACGAATAGATAAACTATATTCTATTCCAGGGCAAGTTCCTAATTTAGTTGGTTTAGATGAGTTTTGCTACTTTAGCGGCCGTTGTGAGCATTGTATGGAAATATGTAGAGAAGAAGTGCCAAGTTTGAATGTACATGATGAGAATCATAAAGTTGCTTGCTGGTTATATGAGGAGCGTGCGGAACAATGAGTGAACCATTACTAGAAGTAAAAAACTTAAAAACATATTTTCCAATTAAAGGCGGCATATTTAGTAGAACGGTTGGACATGTAAAAGCAGTTGATGGGGTAAGTTTTACTATTAATAAAGGTGAAGTGTTCGGCCTCGTTGGTGAATCGGGAAGCGGAAAAACGACGATAGGAAAAACAATTTTACGTCTCGTTCAAAAAACGGAAGGGGAAGTGAAGTTTAAAGGGCAAGATGTTCACTCTTTATCTAAGGACGAATTGAGAAAACATCGTCCTAATATGCAACTTGTTTTCCAAGATCCATTTAGCTCATTAAATCCGAGAATGAGAATTGGGGAAGCGCTTGGTGAGCCGATGTTAGCTCACGGATTAGCGACGAAAGAAAATGTTCGTGAGAAGGTGACAGAAGTATTAGAGTTATGTGGCTTAGCTCCATATCATATTGACCGGTACCCTCATGAGTTTTCTGGTGGACAACGTCAACGTATCGTTATCGCAAGAGCTATGGTATTAAATCCAGAATTTATTGTAGCTGACGAACCTGTGGCAGCACTAGATGTATCTATTCAAGCACAAATCATTAATTTATTTAGTGAGTTACAGGAGAAAAAAGGACTATCTTATTTATTCATTTCACATGATTTAAGCGTAGTAGAGCATTTATGTACGAAGATTGGAATTATGTATTTAGGAACGATTGTGGAAACAGCGCCACGTGATGAGTTATTTATAAATCCACTTCATCCGTATACAAAAGCATTGTTATCCGCTGTGCCAATACCAGATCCAACAGTGAAGCGAGAGCGAATTATACTAGAGGGTGATATTCCAAGTCCAGCGAATCCACCTTCAGGTTGTCGCTTTCATACACGTTGCCCATTTGCAACAGATATTTGTAAACAAACGGTACCAGAATTCCGTAATGTTGGTGAAGAGCACTTTGTTGCTTGTCATCATGTATAAAAGAGAAGGACCCTTTCAGAAACTGAAAGAGTCCTTTTTTTATTTACTAGATGAAGTTTGTTTTAATACAAATTGCTCGATTGCATGAGCAACACCATGTTCATTATTTGTTAATGTGACAACATCACATAGTTTTTTTACATCTTCTTCAGCATTTCCCATTGCCACTGATAAGCCAGCTACTTGTAACATTGGCACATCATTAAAGTTGTCCCCGATTGCAATAGTATCTTCAATTGGTATATTGAAATAAGCGGCCATTTCTTGTAGACCGTTCCCTTTATGACCATGCTTATCCATAATTTCTACATTAGTAGGAGCGGATGCTGTAACTGAAATATCGGTGTCTTCTTGTAACACGCTTAATAGCTGTGTACGATGCTCTGCGTTAAACGTCAAAATGAAGAATTTAGATATTTCTAATTCTGGATTATTTACAACATCTTCGATTTTTTGGAAATCAGTAATTAAGTTTGATTTCTTTTGTTTTTCTGTAATTCTTTCAAGTTCCTCAAGTGTAACATCTAGTGCATGCTTGTTCTCTTCGAACGCTTGCATGACTTGATCTTGCCATGTATATGGAGAATAAACTCCTTTATTCGTATATAGCTTATAAGGAAAACCTTCAGATTCTAGTAATTTTGCAAGCTTGTATACTTTATCGTTTTGTAAACAACGCGAGTTAATTACTTTTCCATCCACATAAACAATTGCCCCATTGCTCGCTCCAACCGGAAGAGATAGTTTATATTCTTCCAATAATTTCAAAGCGTCCTCTTTTGCACGACCAGAACAAATCATGACTATATGACCAGCCTCTTTTGCAGTTTGGATAGCTTGTAAGTTCTCTTTGGAGATTTCAAGACTAGATGATAGTAGTGTTCCATCCATATCTAATGCGATTAATTTCAAAATGACCACCTCTTTGTTTTTATTATACATAGTTATATGGAGGAAACATATAAACTTATCTTGGAAAGATTGTATTTTACCTCTCATGAACTATCAGTAAGAATTTGATAGATTCCACTTTATTAATGAAAGATTTATGTTAATTTGTAACAAAAGTAGAGGTGGATATGGGGATGTTTCGTTATATGACTGTAATATTACATGAATGTTACAAACATGAAGTTAGTAGAAAATGCATTAAATCAAGGTTTTTTAGGATGTTTATAAAAAAACGTAAAAAAAGTGTAATAAAATTTACGTAATTATATTGCAACGTAACAATAGTTATGTTACATTAATGTTACAAACGTTACGTTATTAAATTTAATGTAACGTCAACATAAAAACTATGAAATAAACATTTCTTAGAAATTACATATAGATAACTTATTAAGAGGAGGATACATAATATGAAAGAGCAAGTATTACAAGTAACAAAAGGTGACTTCGTAGGATCAGCAAGTGGAGCAGTAGTATTAACAGCATTAATCGTATTTCTATCAAGCGTATTAGTATAATAGAAGTTTTGTAACAAAAGAAAACGAGAGGAGAATGCAAAATGAAAGAGCAAGTATTACAAGTAACAAAAGGTGATTTCGTAGGATCAGCAAGTGGAGCAGTAGTATTAACAGCGTTAATCGTATTTCTATCAAGCGTGTTAGTATAATAAAAATTTTGTAACAAAAAACAAATGAAGGGAGAATGAAAGAAATGAAAGAGCAAGTATTACAAGTAACAAAAGGTGACTTCGTAGGATCAGCAAGTGGAGCAGTAGTGTTAACAGCATTAATCGTATTTCTATCAAGCGTGTTAGTATAATAAAAACTTTGTAACAAAAGAAAAATGAGAGGAGAATGCAAAATGAAAGAGCAAGTATTACAAGTAACAAAAGGTGACTTTGTAGGATCAGCAAGTGGAGCGGTAGTATTAACAGCATTAATCGTATTTCTATCAAGTGTATTAGTGTAATAGAAGTTTTACATTATACAAAATGAAAGGAGAATGAGGAATATGAACAGTGAACAAGTGTTACAAGTAACAAAAACAGATTTATTAGGATCATTAGGTGGAGCGGTAGTATTAACATCATTTATTCTATTCCTTGCAAATGTATTAGTATGAGACATATAAATACAATTATTCAAAAAAAATAAAGACTCTAGCATATTAGTAAGTAATTAATATGTTGGGGTCTTTTTTATTTTTCTTCTATATATCCCTTCAAGTATGAATAGTCCCCTTTATTTTAAAGAGAAAAAAGTCGAATTTTATATGTAAGAAAAAAAGAGGAATTTGACAGAAAAGATAGAAAATTTTAAAGGTCAGAATTAGTTAGCTTGCTAACTAATTTCTATTAATTGATGTTGGAAGCGTTTTCGGTTGGTTTTAAGTATGGACCATTTAATCTATTTACAGGGGGATGAGGATTTTATGAAACAAAAATCTATGGATACGCTAGCTGCACAAATGGAGGACTTTTTTCCAGTACGTGATGTAGATCATTTGGAATTTTACGTAGGAAATGCAAAGCAATCAAGCTATTACCTTGCGAGAGCATTCGGATTCAAAATTGTGGCTTACTCTGGATTAGAAACTGGTAATCGTGAAAAAGTATCTTATGTTCTTGTGCAAAAAAATATGCGTTTCGTTGTGTCTGGGGCTTTAAGTAGCGACAATCGTATTGCAGAATTTGTAAAGACTCATGGTGATGGCGTGAAAGATGTGGCGTTACTTGTTGACGATGTTGATAAAGCATACTCGGAAGCGGTGAAACGTGGTGCCGTCGCAATTGCTCCACCTGTAGAGTTAACAGACGAGAACGGTACATTGAAAAAAGCAGTTATTGGTACGTATGGTGATACAATTCATACGCTTGTAGAGCGTAAAAATTATAAAGGAACATTTATGCCAGGATTCCAAAAGGCTGAGTTTGATATTCCATTTGAAGAGTCAGGTTTAATTGCTGTAGACCATGTAGTTGGTAATGTTGAAAAGATGGAAGAGTGGGTTAGTTATTACGAGAACGTTATGGGCTTTAAACAAATGATCCATTTTGATGATGATGATATTAGTACAGAGTATTCAGCATTAATGTCGAAGGTTATGACAAATGGAAGTCGTATTAAGTTCCCTATTAACGAACCAGCAGATGGAAAGCGAAAATCACAAATTCAAGAATATCTAGAATTCTACAATGGAGCAGGTGTACAGCATCTTGCTTTACTAACAAATGACATTGTTAAAACAGTAGAAGCGCTTCGTGCAAATGGTGTGGAGTTTTTAGATACACCAGATACTTATTATGATGAATTAACTGCACGAGTTGGAAAAATTGATGAAGAAATTGATAAGTTAAAAGAATTAAAGATCTTAGTAGATCGCGATGATGAAGGCTATTTACTACAAATTTTTACGAAACCAATTGTAGATCGTCCAACTTTATTTATTGAAATCATTCAGCGTAAAGGGTCTCGTGGATTTGGAGAAGGAAACTTTAAAGCGTTATTTGAATCAATTGAAAGAGAACAAGAGCGTCGCGGAAATTTATAAAATTTATATCCACCAGCAGGGATTCTTTTGCTGGTGGAAATTTCATTTTCATAAGGAGGAATCATGATGAAATTTGTTACATTTCGTCTTCCTTCAAAAGAAATGCGAGCTGGATGGCTTGAAGGTGACAAAGTAATCGATATGAATCTTGCTAGTGGTGGAAAATTACCTTCTTCTATGTTCGCCTTTTTAGAGAAAGTGGATGAGTATGTAGAAGTGTTGCGTAATATTAACAAGCCGGAAAAGGGCATATATTCTTTAGAGGAAGTGCAATTAGTAGCAGCGATTCCTAATCCGAGTAGTATTAGGGATTTTTATGCATTTGAACAGCACGTAAAAACGGCACGTGGCCGAAGAGGGTTAGATGTTGTACCTGAATGGTACGATATCCCGGTTTTTTATTTTACGAACCATCGTGCTGTAATTGGTCCAGATGATGTTGTAATTAGTCCGAAGAAATCTAAAAAACTTGATTATGAGTTAGAGATTGCTTGCGTAATTGGGAAAGAAGGAAGAAATATTTCTCGTGAGCAAGCAGAGGAATATATTTTTGGTTATTGTATTATGAATGATTGGAGTGCAAGGGACTTACAAGCAACAGAAATGAAGGTAGGACTTGGTCCAGCGAAAGGAAAAGATTTTGCAACTTCATTAGGAGCGTACCTTGTTACGAAAGAGGAACTAGATATTTATCGTAATGGTGACCGTTATGAGTTAGAGATGACTGCTCATGTAAATGGAAAGCTATTATCAAAAGGGAACTTCCGAGATATTTACTATACATTTGCTGAAATGATTGAACGTGCTTCGGAAGACGTTACGTTATATCCAGGCGATGTGATTGGTTCTGGAACAGTAGGAACAGGTTGCATTTTAGAACTAGGCACAGAAGAGTGGCTACAAGATGGTGATGTGGTAGAACTTACGATTACTGGTTTAGGTACATTACGTAATACGGTCAAAATAGAAAGGGAAGCAGGTGATGGGCATGTTTTATCGTCACATGGGGGAGCTACCTCATAAACGACATGTACAATTCCGTAAAAAAGACGGGTCGCTTTATCGTGAGCAGGTAATGGGAACAAAAGGTTTTTCTGGTACGCAATCTATTTTGTACCATCATTATATGCCAACGGAAGTAGGGCATGCGGCATTATCTCATTCTTGTCAGTTGCAGTATGAAGAAGATGTTGCTCTTTCTCATCGTCACTTTCGCACGAAAGAAAATAAAAAAAGTGGTGATGCAGTAAGCGGAAGAAACTTTATACTTGGAAATGAGGATTTATTAATCGGAGTAGTGAGCCCAACAGAAAAAATGGACTATTTCTACCGTAATGGTGATGGCGATGAAATGTTGTTTGTCCATTACGGAACAGGAAAAATTGAAACGATGTTTGGAACGGTTCATTATAGAAAAGGCGATTATGTAACAATTCCAATTGGAACGATTTATCGTGTTATTCCAGATGAAGGAGAGACTAAGTTTCTTGTTGTAGAGGCAAATAGTCAAATTACAACACCGCGTCGCTATCGTAATGAATATGGACAATTGTTAGAGCATAGCCCGTTTTGTGAGAGAGATATTCGTGGTCCTGAAAAATTAGAGACGTATGATGAAAAAGGTGAGTTTGTCGTAATGACAAAGTCGAGGGGATATATGCATAAACATGTTTTAGGACATCATCCGTTAGATGTTGTTGGTTGGGATGGCTATTTATATCCGTGGGTCTTTAATGTAGAGGATTTTGAACCAATTACAGGTCGTATTCATCAGCCACCTCCAGTACATCAAACGTTCGAAGGTCACAATTTCGTTATTTGTTCTTTCGTACCACGTTTATATGACTATCATCCAGAATCTATTCCGGCACCGTATTATCATAGTAACGTGAATAGTGATGAAGTACTGTACTATGTAGAAGGTAACTTTATGAGCCGAAAAGGTGTGGAGGAAGGGTCTATTACACTTCATCCGAGCGGCATTCCTCACGGGCCACATCCTGGGAAAACAGAGGCGAGTATAGGGAAAAAAGAAACGCTTGAATTAGCTGTTATGATAGATACATTCCGTCCGCTTCGTATTGTAAAACAAGCACATGAAACAGAAGATGAAAAATATATGTATAGCTGGATTGAAGAGGGATCATATACTGTGAAATAAGTAAGAAAAAGGCATGCTCAATAACAGAGCATGCCTTTTTCATGGAATCGACATGTATAATAATACCAAAAAAAATTATAGAAAGATATATAGAAAGAATGATAAAAATCGTGCATATTCATAAGAGTTTCTACTTATTTCGACAAAAGTATTGACTGGGAAAAGTGCTATGAGTAAAATAAAAAAGCGAATCAAAAATTTTCAGAAAATTTAAAACTTGGAGGAGCATGCTATGAAGCAAATTTTTCAAAAGAAGCCTATTGCAAAGTTAATGCAAGAGAGTAAACAAAAGACGTTAGCAAGAACATTGGGCGCACTAGATTTAACGATGCTTGGAATCGGGGCAATTGTTGGAACGGGTATTTTTGTTCTAACGGGCGTGGTAGCAGCGAAACATTCTGGACCAGCTATTATATTATCATTTGCGATAGCCGCGTTAGCATGTGCCTTTGCTGCATTTTGTTATGCTGAATTTGCTTCTTCAGTTCCTGTCTCAGGCAGTGTGTACACGTACACATATGCAACGATGGGAGAAGTATTCGCATTTTTAATTGGATGGGACTTAATGCTTGAGTATTTACTTGCTACATCTGCTGTGGCAAATGGTTGGTCCGCGTACTTCCAATCTTTATTAAAGGGATTTGGAATTCATATTCCTACCATTCTTTCCTCAGCCCCTGGTACAGGAAAGGGTGGAATAATTGATTTGCCAGCAGTTCTCATTATTTTAGTGATGACAGTTCTTTTATCTAGAGGTGTTCGTGAAAGTGCACGTGTAAATAATATTATGGTATTTATTAAACTAGCGGTTGTTCTTATTTTTATCTTTGCTGGTTTTAATTATGTGAAACCCGAAAACTGGACGCCTTTTATGCCATTTGGCTTAGATGGTGTAATGGCTGGAGCTGCTACAGTGTTCTTTGCATTCATAGGGTTTGATGCAGTTTCAACGGCAGCAGAAGAAGTGAAACGTCCACAACGTGATTTACCAATTGGTATTATTGCATCTTTATTAATTTGTACGGCTCTTTATATTATTGTTTCGCTTATTTTGACAGGAATTGTTCCATACGGACAGTTGAATATATCAGATCCAGTCGCTTTTGCACTTCAATTTATTGGACAAGATAGTTTAGCGGGAGTAATTTCAGTAGGCGCAATTACAGGAATCACAACAGTAATGTTAGTTATGATGTATGGACAAGTACGAGTTTCATATGCAATGAGTAGAGACGGATTGTTGCCGAAACGTCTTGCTAAAGTTCACCCGAAATTTAAAACACCGTTTTTAAATACGTGGACAACGGGAATTATTGCAGCACTTATTTCAGGATTAATAGATTTAAATGTGTTAGCGCATCTTGTAAATATGGGGACTTTATCAGCCTTTGCACTTGTAGCTGTTGCTGTTATTGTAATGAGAAGAACGCATCCTGATTTACCAAGAGCATTTAAGGCGCCGCTTGTACCGTTTTTACCAGCGTTAACGGTAATTTTTTGTCTATACTTAATGCTTCAATTATCCGGGACGGCTTGGATTAGTTTTGGTGTATGGATGATTATCGGTATTGCGGTTTACTTCTTATATAGCCGAAAACATAGTGCTTTAAATAATAGTAAAGAAGAAGACGATGCAGCCAATTTATAAGTAGAAAAATCCATTCTAATTCTGTTAGAATGGATTTTTAATTTTGAAAATTTACATTATTCTAAACTTGTTATAAGATAATTATTGGTGAACAAAAGGGGTGAAATAATGAAAAATACGTGGCGTGAGTTAAGGGAGATGGATCGTAACGTATGGATTCGGTTTATTGGTGAGACGTTAAATGGAATTGCAATGATGATGTTGATGCCTTTTTTTGCATTATATTTAAAAGATAAGGTAGATTCATTATTACAGGTCGGAGTGATTATGGCACTGTCTCCAATTGCTGCAAGCTTTGGATCAATTATAGGGGGAAGAATTGCTGATATATATGGAAGAAAACCGATTATGATATTTTCGATGGCGAGCAATGCGGTATTCATGCTCGGTTTTTTATTTATAGAAGGATTTATTCCATATGCGATTTTATCTATTTTTTTAGGATTAAGTAATTCGTTATTTCATCCAGCTGCATCAGCGATGGTTGCGGATGTAACGGCGCCAGAAAAAAGAACAGAAGCATATGGTTTATTGCGAATGGGACACAATATAGGTGCTGCAATTGGTCCGATAATGGGGGCTTCAGTAGTTATGTTATCGAAGAACCTTGTGTTTATTATTGCCGTATCTACGATGTTATTTTATGCATTACTTGTATTCGTCCTTATTCAAGAGACAATGCCAAAGAGTACGAATAAAGAAGGTGATACAGAAAAAGAATCAGGAGCAGTGTGGAAAATTGTATTGCGAGATAAGGCACTCATGATTTATTTATTAGCAGGTATCATTATTTCGATGGGATTTTCTCAAACAGAAGGCATGTTGCCACTGCACTTTGACAATGAAATGAAAGATATTTTTGGAACTAACAATCCATATCCATATTTAATGGCTTTAAATGGACTATTAGTTGTGTTGTTCCAATTTCAAATTTCAAAATGGGTCACAGATAAACCTGTTGGAAAGACGATGTTATATGGTGCATGTTTGTTTGGGATTGGGTTATTTTTCATAGGGTGGTTACCGAAGTGGTTTGGAGGACTTGATACAAATGCTACGATTATTTTAATAACTTTACTGTTTGTATATGCCATATATACGTTAGGTGAGATGATTATGTCGCCTGTACAGATGACGTTTGTAGCGAATTTGGCCCCTGAGCATTTGAGGGGGACTTATATGGGAGCTGCAAGTTTGCAGTGGATTACAGGAAGTGCATTCGGCCCACTTCTTGGAGGTTTTTTATTAGACCGATTACTTGGCCACTTTCTATTTACAATTTTAGCTGTAGGTTGTGTAGTTGCAGGTATTGTATATATTTCTTTAGACCGCCTTGTTGAACAAAGGCAAAAAAGCACACTAACCAAACAATCTTCTTAATAATTAGATGACATACACAAAAAGGGGATTTCTACATATTTTAGGTACATAACTAGATTGAGTTGCAATTTTATATATCTATGAAGAAATTATAAGTGGAAAAAGTATAGAAAACCAATAAGTGGTGTCATTTAATTATTTGTGGAAGTTGCATTTTATTTCAAATAGGAACTACCTATTTTTATAAAAAGTGCTAAAATAGAAAAATGAAAACAATTGGTTAGGGTGATTTCAGTGACAAAAATTAAATTAGGTTTATTATATGGTGGAAAATCAGCTGAGCATCAAGTTTCGCTACAAACGGCTCTTGCTGCTATTAAAGCATTAAATCAAGATAAATTCGAGATTCATCCAATTTATATTACAGAACAAGGTCAATGGGTACGCGGTGAGCGTATTGAAGGTGAAGTAACAGATGTTGAAGTTCTAAAAATGAGCGGTGCAGAAAATGCGATTTCTCCGTTATCATTAAGCACAGAAATCATTCCATCTACAAATGCTGAGGAAAATGCTATCGATGTTATTTTCCCATTACTACATGGACCAAATGGTGAAGATGGAACGGTGCAAGGATTATTAGAATTAATGAATATTCCGTATGTAGGAAATGGTGTTCTAGCATCTGCTGCTGGTATGGATAAAGTTGTTATGAAAAACATCTTTGCAGAAGCTGGATTGAAACAAGCGAAATATGCATCATTTATTCGTAGTGCATGGGAAAAAGATCGTGAAACAGCATATGAAAAAGTAGAAGAAGTATTAGGATACCCTTGCTTCGTAAAACCAGCAAACCTTGGTTCAAGTGTTGGGATTAATAAGTGTAAAAATCGTGAAGAACTTGAGAATGCATTTGAAGAAGCATTCCAATTTGACCGTAAAATTATTGTGGAAGAAAATATCGTTGGACGTGAAGTAGAAGTTGGTGTACTAGGTAATGATGAACCGAAATGTTCAGTTGTAGGTGAAATCGTACCTAAAAAAGACTTCTATGATTATAAGTCGAAATACATCGATGGTGATACAGCGTTAATTATTCCAGCTGAAATGACAGAAGAAGAGTCTAATGTTATTAAACGAGATGCGATTGTTGCATTCCAATCGTTAGATGGTGCTGGCTTAACGCGAGCTGATTTCTTCTTAACGAAAGATGGAGAAGTATATATTAACGAAGTGAATACGATGCCAGGATTTACGCCGTTTAGTATGTTCCCTCTACTATGGCAACATACTGGATTACCGTATCCGGAATTAATTGAAGAGCTAATTCGTTTAGCAATGGAGCGTCACGAAGAAAAACAAAAAATTAAATATACAATCTAACAAAAAAAGGAGGAGGCACTATTCGAAGGAATAGTGCTTCCTCTATGTAAGGAGTGTTTTTATGATAAATCGAACGTTAAAACAAGTAGAACAAATGACAAATGGTACGGGATTAGCAGAGCAGTATGAGGGAATTACTATACAAGGAGTGTCTATTGATACGAGAAAAATCGAAAAAGGAAACTTATATGTTCCGATTCAAGGTGAACGTTTCGATGGACATGCTTTTGTAGATAAAGCTGTTGAAAATGGAGCTGTGGCGACATTATGGATGAAAGATGTAGCAAATCCACCTGAGAATCTTCCGGTTATTTTTGTGGAAGACACGCTATCAGCATTACAAATGTTAGCAAAAAACTATCGCGACCAATTGGACGTTAAAGTGATTGGTGTGACAGGTAGTAACGGTAAAACATCTACAAAAGATATTGTAACAAGTCTTCTTGCGACTAAATTCAAAGTTCAAAAAACAGAAGGAAACTTCAATAATCATATCGGGCTACCTCTTACTATTTTAAACTTAGAAGAAAATACAGAAGTAGCTGTATTAGAAATGGGAATGTCAAGCCGCGGGGAAATTGAATTCTTATCTAAGTTAGCTCGTCCAAATGCAGCTATCATTACGAACATTGGTGAAGCGCATTTAATGGACTTAGGCTCTCGTGAGGCAATTGCTGAAGCGAAATTAGAAATTGTGACAGGATTACAAGAAGGTGGAGTGTTCGTATATAACGGAGATGAGCCGTTATTAACGAATCGTGTTCCTGAAATGAATTTAATAGCTGAAACAGTTACGTTTGGTGATGCTAGAGCAAATGATTACTATCCAACGACTGTAACGTTACAAGCAACTGGGACACACTTTAAAATGAATAGAGAAGAAAACATTTCATTCTATCTACCGGTATTAGGGAAACACAATGTGTATAATACGCTTGCTTCTATGGCAATTGCGAAACATTTTGGTGTAACGTGGGAAGAGATGAAAGAAGGTTTAGTAACACTTCAAATGACAGGCATGCGTATGGAAATTGTAAAAACAAATAGTGGATTAACAATTATCAACGATGCTTATAATGCAAGTCCAACAGCTATGGAAGCAGCATTCCACCTAATGAATGGTTTAGATGGATTCTCTAAAAAAATTGTTGTTCTCGGCGATATGTTAGAGCTTGGAGATCAAGAAGTACAGTTTCATTATGAGGTAGGTAAATTAATCGATCCAGCAAAAATCTCCTATGTGTTCACATATGGTAAATTAGGGGCTCAAATTGCTGAAGGAGCGAAAATTAATTTCCCTAACGAACGTGTAAAGGCTTATGATAATAAAGAAGAGTTAGTAAAAGAGTTGCAAGCAGTAGTCGATGCAAAAGATGTTGTATTAATAAAAGCATCTCGCGGTATGAAATTGGAAGAAGTAATTACGATGTTGAAATAATTGGTGTATATAAATAGGGATGATAGCAACGAAAAAAGAAGAAACTTATAATAAGCGCTTACAGTAAATATAAAAAAATAAAAGTGAAGAAAAAACCTCTGAATATGAAAATAAGGTAACAGTTGGGTTTGCTTTTTACACATACAAAACTTATAATTGATAAAGTGTAATAACGTTTAGAAGTATTTTCGTGAAGAATATACGCCCGTTTATATACGTGAGCATTCAGGAAAAGGGCTTTTCCGCAAATTCGGAAAACGCCTTTTTTTAAATGATAAGTATAGGATAGAAAAGGAGAAGTAACATTGACAACATTTCGAGAATTAGGATTAAGTGATTCTTTACTGCAATCTGTTGAAAGTATGGGCTTTGAAGAGGCTACGCCAATTCAAGCTGAAACAATTCCACATGCATTGCAAGGTAAGGATATTATTGGGCAAGCACAAACAGGTACAGGGAAAACAGCAGCATTCGGATTACCACTATTAGATAAAGTGGATACACATAAAGAATCGGTTCAAGGTATTGTTATCGCGCCAACGCGTGAATTAGCAATTCAAGTTGGAGAAGAGCTATACAAAATTGGTAAACATAAACGCGTTCGTATCTTACCAATTTACGGTGGTCAAGATATTAACCGCCAAATTCGTGCTCTAAAAAAACATCCACACATTATTGTTGGTACGCCGGGTCGTATTTTAGATCATATTAACCGTAAAACACTTCGCTTACAAAACGTAGAGACAGTGGTTCTTGACGAAGCGGATGAAATGTTAAACATGGGCTTCATTGAAGATATTGAAGCAATTTTAACAGATGTGCCAGAAACACACCAAACATTACTATTCTCAGCGACAATGCCGGATCCAATCCGTCGTATTGCTGAGCGTTTCATGACTGAGCCTCAACACATTAAAGTAAAAGCAAAAGAAGTAACAATGCCAAACATTCAGCAGTTCTATTTAGAAGTGCAAGAAAAGAAAAAGTTTGATGTATTGACACGCTTATTAGACATTCAATCTCCAGAGCTTGCGATTGTATTCGGTCGTACAAAGCGTCGTGTTGATGAATTATCAGAAGCATTAAATTTACGTGGTTATGCTGCGGAAGGTATCCACGGTGATTTAACTCAGGCGAAACGTATGTCTGTATTACGTAAGTTCAAAGAAGGTTCTATTGAAGTTCTTGTTGCAACAGACGTTGCTGCGCGTGGTCTTGATATTTCAGGTGTAACACACGTATACAACTTCGATATTCCACAAGATCCAGAATCATACGTTCACCGTATTGGCCGTACTGGTCGTGCAGGTAAAAAAGGTATTGCAATGCTATTTGTAACACCACGTGAATCTGGACAATTAAAAAATATCGAGCGTACAACAAAACGTAAAATGGACCGCATGGATGCACCAACACTTGACGAGGCACTAGAAGGTCAACAACGTTTAATCGCTGAAAAACTTCAAAACACAATTGAAAATGAAAACTTAGCATACTACAAGCGTATTGCGGAAGAAATGTTAGAAGAGAACGACTCTGTAACAGTAGTAGCTGCTGCTTTAAAAATGATGACAAAAGAGCCAGATACAACTCCAATCGCTTTAACATCAGAACCACCAGTTGTTGCAAGAGGTGGCGGTTCTAAAAAACGCGGCGGTAACGGAGGCGGATACCGTGATGGTAACCGTAATCGTAGTCGTGATGGACGCGGTGGCGATGGTCGTAACCGTGACCGCAATCGTGATGGTCGTAATCGTGACGGTAACCGTGATCGCAATCGTGATGGCGGCAACCGTGGTCGTCGTGGAGAAGGTCAAGGTCGCCCAGGATCTTCAAACGGACGCGGCGAAAGAAAACATCATAGCCGTAAGCCACAAGCTTAATAGTAAAAAAGAGAATGCCCTTTTCCGGCATTCTCTTTTTTTATTTCTGTAATTGTACATACTACATAATAACTTGTGTAGAAATGAGGTGCTACATGCTTGTAAGACTTGGGTATGTTGCGATGAGTGTACATTTGAAAAACGCATCCCCATCTCAAACGATGACGTACGCGCAGTTTCAAAAAATAGATGATCGGGAAGCGGCGATTCGTAAACTTGAAAGAATTGCTAATTCGAATTTGGAAAATTGCTTACGGTTATTAAAACATAACAAAGGCCATGATATATCCTTTTTTCGACTTAGTTCTAAGTTGATTCCTTTAGCGAATCATGAGGAGTTGTTAGAGTGGAACTACATTCGTCCCTTAAAAGAAAATTTAAAAGTGCTAGGTGATTACGCTATTCGAATGAATATGCGTATTGATTTTCATCCAGATCATTTTGTTGTACTTAATTCACCCGAGGAGAATATTTTTAAACAATCTGTCAAGACATTACAAATGCATAGAAAATTATTAAAAGGTATGGGAATTGAGCATAAGCAACGATGTGTAATGCATGTTGGTGGCGGATATAAAGATAAAGAGCTCGCATTAGAGCGTTTTATAGAGAATTGGTCTAACGTCCCAAGAGGTATTCAGGAAATGATTATGTTAGAAAATGATGATACAACTTTTACGCTCGAGGACACATTATATTTAGGAGAAAAGTTGGACATTCCCGTTGTATTTGATTTACATCATCATATGATGAATCATGATCGAGAAGATTGGCATGAAGATTGGGCGCGTGTTGTACATACGTGGGAATCGTCTTTGTTACCGGTGAAAATGCACATTTCTAGTCCTAAAGAGGGAAAAGACCCAAGGGCACATGCGGACTTTATTAATGTAGATACTTTTTTATCTTTTTTAAAAAAGATAAAAGGAAGTGTTCCGCAAATTGATTGTATGATTGAAGCGAAGAAGAAGGATGAGTCTTTATTTCAACTCATGAGAGATTTAAGTGAACAAACAGATGTGGAAATTGTCGATGGTGCGAGCTTTTATATTAAATGAGCTCTGCACCATCGAGTTTTTTTATTAATAGAGGAGTGCAAATACCACCAATGATCAATCCTGTTAAATGGCTGATAGGGTTGGCAGAGGGATTGAAGAAAGTGAATAGTAGCAATATACATATCATAATTGAAAAAATAGCGATGTCTCTTGGATTGGAAGAACGATATCGGCTATACAATAGAAATAACTGTGCGCCTAGCAATCCGAAAATGCCACCAGATGCCCCGGCATGAATATATTCATGAGGCATAATAAGATAAGAGGACATATTTCCGAGAATGCCAGAAAGGAAAAAAATAATGATGAAAGACAAGTGCCCTAGTTGTTTTTCAATAGAAGAGCCAAGCACGAATAAACAAATACTATTAAAAAGAAAATGTTGTAAGTCTACATGTACGAGCAGGGAAGTTAGGAGACGCCACCATTCTCCTTTAGCGATATATTCATTAGAAGCTGCCATAGGAAAGAGGGGAAAATCACCTAATATAATCATGATTAATTGTATGAGAAGTAAAGCGATGGTGATTGGTTGTAAGGAAATGCGGGCGGATGGTATTAGCATGTTGTGAGTATCACTCCTTTTGCATCAGAAAGATTCTCTGTTATTCTTACAATATGAAAAAAGAAAGCTAAATAGAAGAAGGGGATTTTGAAATGATTGTAGGGATTGGAATCGATATTATTGAATTGAATCGAATTGAAAAAATGATAGATGGAAAGCTTAAATTTATGGAACGTATTTTAACTGAAAGTGAACGTAATGTTGCTAAGGGGCTGAAGGGAAGTCGCCTTACAGAGTTTGTAGCTGGAAGATTTGCAGCGAAAGAGGCGTATTCCAAAGCGGTAGGGACTGGTATCGGGAAAGAAGTGAGTTTTTTAGATATTGAAGTAAGAAATGATGATAGAGGTAAGCCGATTCTTATTACAAGTACAGAGCATATTGTTCATTTATCAATTAGTCATAGTAAGGAATTTGCTGTTGCTCAAGTTGTTTTAGAAAGCTCGTCACGCTAGTCTGCATATTTTATATCTTTGTCTCATATATTTGTGGTAGCGATAAGGAAGGTACATCTTCCATTCATTTATAGGGGCAAAGGGGCTGAAGTGATGAAAAGGCGTCTGTTTTTAGTTCTTGTCGGTTTATTAACCGTTTTTGTGTTGGCCGGTTGTATGGAAAAGAAACAAGATGATGTTGTGAGAGATTTAGAGGCGAAAGTAAAAGGGTTGAAAAGCTATCAAGCTGAAGCGAAATTATCTATTAAAACAGGGAATGAGCCTCAGGAGTATAAGGTAGAAATATGGCATAAGGAACCTTCTTTTTATCGTGTGAATTTGCAGAATGCGAAAAAAGATCAAAGTCAAATTATTTTAAGGAATGAAGAAGGTGTATTTGTATTAACACCAGCGCTTAATAAGAGTTTCCGTTTCCAAAGTGATTGGCCGCAAAATAGTAGCCAGGCTTATTTATACGAATCCCTTGTGAGGGATATTTTGCAGGATAAGAAAAACCTTACTTTTGAAAAAACAGATAAGTATTATATCTTTAAAACAAAAACAAATTATCAACACCAAAACATGTTGCCGAAACAAGAGATTACATTGAAGAAAAGTGATTTAACACCAGTTTCGGTGAAGTTAATGGATAATGATCAAAATGTTCTTGTGAAAGTAGATTTCTCTAAAGTGAAATTTGATGCGAAATTTGATAAAGGTGCATTTGATACGAAACAAAATATGTCTAGAGCGCAAGTAGATGTTCAAACGACAGCGAAAGAAGACAAACCATTTGCTATTTTGTATCCGCGTGATACGCCGCAAGGTATGACTTTGAAAGATGAAAAAGAGTTGAAGACAGACAGTGGCAAGCGTGCGATACTCACATACACTGGAAGTAAGAAATCCTTTACTTTAATACAAGAAAAGGCAAAAGTTGCAGAGGCTTCGTCAGCGATAAGTGTGAGCGGAGAATTGGTTGATCTTGGCTTTACAATTGGAGCATTGACGAAAGACTCTTTAACGTGGTCGCATAACGGAGTAGAATATATGCTCGTGTCTAAAGGTTTAGAGCCGAAGGAGCTGTTAATGGTTGCTCGTTCAGTTACAGAGAAGCAAGTGAAGTAAACTTCTTAGACGTGGTGATATATGTGCACCACGTCTTTTCTTAGTTTGAAGGGTGGATTTCATAAAAGAAGCATATAAAAGAATAAGCTTCGCATATCGTGTATAAGGAAGTGTGTTTATGGAAGAAGCGCCATTTTACCGTGACACTTGGGTGGAAGTGGATTTAGATGCGATTTATAACAATGTTACACATATTAAAGAATTTATCCCAAGTGGTGTAGAAATTTTTGCCGTAGTTAAAGGGAATGCATATGGGCACGATTATGTACCGGTGGCTAAAACAGCATTAGAAGCGGGGGCGACAAGGTTAGCAGTTGCGTTCTTAGATGAAGCTTTAGTGCTTCGAAGAGCTGGTATTACTGCGCCGATTTTAGTGTTAGGTCCTTCTCCTCCTCGTGATATAAATGTAGCTGCTGAAAATGATGTAGCATTAACTGTTTTTCAAAAGGAATGGGTAGATGAAGCAATCAAACTTTGGGATGGTTCGTCTACGATGAAATACCATATTAATTTCGATAGTGGTATGGGGAGAATTGGAATACGTGAACGTAAAGAATTAAAAGGATTTTTAAAAAGCTTAGAAGGTGCACCATTCTTAGAATTGGAAGGAGTTTATACGCATTTTGCAACGGCAGATGAGGTGGAGACTTCTTACTTTGATAAGCAATATAACACATTTTTGGAGCAGTTAAGTTGGTTGAAAGAATTCGGAGTGGATCCTAAGTTTGTTCATACAGCTAATAGTGCTGCAACGCTACGTTTTCAAGGGATTACATTTAATGCAGTACGAATTGGCATTGCGATGTATGGGTTATCTCCATCTGTAGAAATACGCCCTTTTTTACCGTTTAAATTAGAACCAGCGCTATCATTGCATACGAAAGTTGCTCATATTAAACAGGTGATTAAAGGGGATGGAATTAGTTATAACGTCACTTATCGAACGAAAACTGAAGAATGGATTGCGACTGTTGCAATTGGTTATGCAGATGGCTGGCTTAGAAGATTACAAGGATTTGAAGTGCTTGTAAATGGTAAAAGGGTACCGATTGTAGGGCGAGTAACAATGGATCAATTCATGATTCACCTTCCTTGTGAAGTGCCACTTGGCACGAAAGTTACACTCATTGGAAGGCAAGGAGATGAATATATTAGCGCTACAGAGGTTGCGGAATATTCAGGGACTATTAATTATGAAATTATTACAACGATTAGTTTCCGTGTGCCGAGAATATTTATACGGAACGGTAAAGTTGTGGAAGTAATCAATTATTTGAATGATATATAGAATGTAGTATGATTTGCTTCTTGTCATGTGAGAGGACTTTTCGGTGGCTAAGAATAAGTTCGTTTTTTGACGAGAAGCTTTTTACTTATCATTACTTTTAACATAATTTAACGTGGAAACTCTTCCGTTTCTTGTTGTAATGAGATAAAAAATAAAAGAATATGAATGTTTTGTTTGTGAATTGGAAAACATAAGCAAGGAATAAGGAAGTCTTTGCAACAGGCTCCATACAATGGTATTATTACAATAGGTGTCATATATATATTTGGGTGTGTAGTTGACGGTGGAGGTGTATTTTTGTGTCCGAATCAAGTGTAACTACTGAAATCGTGGTTCGGTTGCCAAAGCAAATGGTAACGGAATTGGACGGAATTGGAAAACAAGAGAATAAGAATCGCCATGAACTAATTTGCCAGGCAACACAACTGTTATTGCGTCAACATAAGACGAAGAAACGCTACCAACATGAATCAATGCGACGTGGGTACATTGAAATGGGAAAAATTAATCTTGGTATTGCATCTGAAGCTTTCTTAGCAGAGTATGAAGCAGCTCATACAGTAGAACGCTTAGTTAGCGGGGGGTAATATTTTGATTGTAAAACGCGGCGACGTGTATTTTGCAGACCTTTCCCCAGTTGTTGGTTCTGAGCAAGGAGGCGTTCGTCCGGTTCTTGTCATTCAAAATGACATCGGAAATCGTTTTAGTCCAACGGTGATTGTAGCGGCTATTACTGCACAGATTCAAAAAGCGAAATTACCCACTCATGTGGAAATTGATGCGAAAAAGTACGGTTTTGAGAGAGATTCTGTTATTTTACTTGAGCAGATTCGAACAATCGATAAGCAGCGCTTAACGGACAAAATCACTCACTTAGATGAAGTGATGATGATTCGTGTAGATGAAGCGCTACAAATTAGTTTAGGACTAATAGATTTTTAAATCGGCAGTTTAAGTTGCTCTCTTTGAAGGGCAACTTTTTTTATTATAGAGGAGGTTGCGGTTGTATATGGAAATGGTAGATAATCGACAAGCGTTAATGAAAATGTTAGTGAAGGAATTAGGCTTTACCGAAAAGCAAGTTCGTCATGTTATTCAATTAACAGAAGAAGGTAACACAGTTCCATTTATTGCTCGTTACCGAAAAGAATGGACAGGCTCTTTAGATGAGGTGCAAATTCGTACGATTTTAGAGAGATGGCAATATATGATGCAGCTTGAAGATAGGAAAGAAGAGGTTCTTCGTCTTATTGATGAGAAGGGGAAACTGACAGGAGAATTACGTCAGCAAATTGTGAAAGCTACAAAGTTGCAAGAAGTAGAAGATTTATATCGTCCGTATAAAGAGAAGAGAAGAACGAAAGCAACGATTGCAAAAGAAAAAGGATTAGAGCCATTAGCTGAATGGTTATTGTTATATACGAAAGAAGATCCGAATCAGAAGGCAATAGAGTTTATAAATGCCGAGAAAGAAGTGCAATCTGCAGAAGAAGCATTGCAAGGTGCTCAAGACATTATTGCAGAAATCGTTTCAGATGAAGCGGTATATCGTAGTTGGATTCGGAACGTGACTTTTAGAAAAGGTGTTATGTCTTCGGCTGTAAAAGATGAAGAGAAAGATGAAAAAAATATATATGAAATGTATTACAGCTATGAAGAACCGTTGCAGAAAGTCGTGCCGCATCGCGTATTAGCGATGAATCGAGGTGAGAAAGAAGATATATTGAGAGTTTCTGTTGTTCCACCAGTAGATGAGATAGTAACTTTCTTATATAAGAAAGTAATTCGTGATAACGATTCAAAAAGTGCACAGTATGTAAAATTAGCAATAGAGGATGGTTATAAACGATTAATTCAACCCTCTATTGAAAGGGAGATTCGAAAAGAATTAACAGAAACAGCTGAGGAACAAGCGATACATATTTTCTCTGAGAACTTACGTAATTTATTATTACAGCCTCCAATGAAAGGAAAGGTTGTGTTAGCTGTAGACCCTGCATATAGAACGGGTTGTAAATTAGCTATCGTAGACGATACGGGGAAAGTTCTATATATTGATGTTATTTATCCGCATCCACCAGTGCGTAAATATGAAGATGCAAAAGCGAAAGTTCTTTCTATTATAGATAAATATCGAGTTGAAATGATTGCAATTGGGAATGGTACAGCTTCTAGAGAATCGGAAGAATTTATAGTTGATGTATTACAAAATGTGAAACGAGAAGTCTTCTATATTATTGTAAACGAAGCTGGTGCGAGTGTGTATTCGGCTTCTGATTTAGCACGTGAGGAATTCCCAGATTTACAGGTTGAAGAAAGAAGTGCGGTTTCTATCGGTAGACGTCTGCAAGATCCACTTGCTGAACTTGTAAAGATTGATCCGAAATCAGTTGGGGTTGGACAATACCAACATGATGTATCTCAAAAAAGATTAAATGAATCATTAACGTTTGTAGTAGAGACGGCAGTTAACCAAGTCGGTGTGAATGTAAATACAGCTTCAGTTGCGTTGTTGCAATATGTTTCGGGTTTATCAAAAACTGTTGCGAAAAATATTGTAGCAAAGCGTGAAGAAGAAGGGAAATTTACAAAACGAACAGACTTAAAGAAAATACCACGTCTAGGCGCGAAGACATATGAACAATGTATAGGTTTCTTACGTATATTAGAAGGGGCAAATCCGTTAGATCGTACAGGTATTCATCCAGAACAATATAAAAATGTTGAATTGTTATTGAAGAGTCTAGGATTATCAAAAGATGACGTAGGGCAACCGCAATTACAAAAGAGTTTAGAAGAAGTAGAGATTTCTAAGTTGTCGCAAGAAACGGGAGTTGGAGAACCAACATTAGTTGATATTATAGATGCACTCATTAGTCCAGAGCGAGACATGAGGGATGAGTTGCCTAAACCGCTTCTGAAAAAAGGGATTTTGAAATTAGAAGATTTAAAACGTGGTATGGAACTGGAAGGAACAGTTCGTAACGTTGTTGATTTCGGTGCTTTTGTTGATGTAGGTGTGAAACAAGATGGTTTAGTACATATTTCTAAACTAAGCAAACAATACGTGAAGCATCCGTTAGATGTTGTATCTGTCGGACAAATCGTCAAAGTATGGGTAGATGATATTGATACGAAAAAAGGTCGCGTTGCATTATCTATGTTGCCGATTGAATAGTAAGAGAAGAGAGCAGATGAAACTGCTCTTTTTTTATAGGATAAAACGTGTAATGGATTAGGAACTTTGATGGATTTTGCTATAATAAAACCAGCATTCATTTAGTAATTTAATTTGATACCGGTTTTTTTCAAAATATGCGCGTTGCATTTGTTTTTTGAGCCATGTAGGCATAGGAATCCCTCCTTGTTTAATCCTACTCTCATAAATGTAAAGTACTATTGATGAGAGGTTGGTGAGTGGATTTCTATTTTTGCTATGTTTTTAGAAACCACGCTTCTTGAATGAGGATGGGTATATGTACTATTTAATATATGTATAAGAGAGGAGAAAAGTGTAAAAATATTTTTTTGTTTAGGAGGAATGAAAATGGATGAGCAAGAAATACAGCGGCTAGTGGAAGAAGTATCGCTACAATATTTCGGAATGCCGTTTTTACATAAGGCACTGTTTAATAGTAGGTTGCGTACAACTGGTGGACGTTATCTATTGAATACACACAATATTGAACTGAATTATCGATATTACGAAATGTATGGGAAAGAAGAATTAGTTGGAATTGTTAAACATGAACTTTGTCATTATCACTTACATATTACAGGAAGAGGGTATAAGCACCGGGATAAGGATTTTCGCGAACTGTTAAAGGCAGTTGATGCGCCGCGGTTTTGTAAACGAATGATGAATGAAGAGAAGGAAAAAAAGGTTTATATGTATGAATGTATGGGATGCTCACTTCAATATGTAAGAAGACGTCAAATTAATACAAAAAGATATGTCTGCGGAAAGTGTAAAGGGAAACTAATCTTGATAAAGAAAACATCTTGACAGTGAAAACGCAATCCAGTATATTATAAACATGTCACGTTTGTACAAGATGTTGTGAAAAAACTTCTTGACTTACGATGAGAATTTTTATAAGATACAAATTGTCTTTATTATTCCGCAGTAGCTCAGTGGTAGAGCTATCGGCTGTTAACCGATCGGTCGTAGGTTCGAGTCCTACCTGCGGAGCCATACAGAGAAGTACCCAAGTGGCTCAAGGGGCTCCCCTGCTAAGGGAGTAGATCGCGAACGCGGTGCGAGGGTTCGAATCCCTTCTTCTCTGCCATTCATATTGGCCCGTTGGTCAAGTGGTTAAGACACCGCCCTTTCACGGCGGTAACACGGGTTCGAATCCCGTACGGGTCACCACTTCGGAGGATTAGCTCAGCTGGGAGAGCACCTGCCTTACAAGCAGGGGGTCGGCGGTTCGATCCCGTCATCCTCCACCATAATATTATAATGAAAAGTAAAATGACATTAATGTAAAGATTAAATGGTCCCGTGGTGTAGTGGTTAACATGCCTGCCTGTCACGCAGGAGATCGCCGGTTCGACCCCGGTCGGGACCGCCATTTTAACTTCTGCTAATTGGCAGTTGTTTTTTATTGGTCATTATGGTACAATAACATTTGTCTTTGAAAATAAGATAAGTATTTCGATGGGCTATAGCCAAGCGGTAAGGCAACGGACTTTGACTCCGTCATGCGCTGGTTCGAATCCAGCTAGCCCAGCCATTTACGAGCCATTAGCTCAGTTGGTAGAGCATCTGACTTTTAATCAGAGGGTCGAAGGTTCGAGTCCTTCATGGCTCACTTTTGTTTTTTCCGCGCGGTCGTGGCGGAACGGCAGACGCGCTAGGTTGAGGGCCTAGTGGGGGAAACCCCGTGGAGGTTCAAGTCCTCTCGGCCGCATCAAAAATCTTTTTAAAAAAGTACTTGCATTTGAAAATGTAGTATGATAAGATAATTGAGTCGCCAAAATACAACGACGAAAAAACATCATGAATAAGCGCCCGTAGCTCAATTGGATAGAGCGTTTGACTACGGATCAAGAGGTTAG
>NZ_CP086328.1:4797500-4815000 GCF_020861345.1 Bacillus pacificus | reverse complement strand
GAGATCCTGAAACCGTGTGCCTACAAATAGTCAGAGCCCGTTAACGGGTGATGGCGTGCCTTTTGTAGAATGAACCGGCGAGTTACGATCCCGTGCGAGGTTAAGCTGAAGAGGCGGAGCCGCAGCGAAAGCGAGTCTGAATAGGGCGTTTAGTACGTGGTCGTAGACCCGAAACCAGGTGATCTACCCATGTCCAGGGTGAAGTTCAGGTAACACTGAATGGAGGCCCGAACCCACGCACGTTGAAAAGTGCGGGGATGAGGTGTGGGTAGCGGAGAAATTCCAATCGAACCTGGAGATAGCTGGTTCTCCCCGAAATAGCTTTAGGGCTAGCCTTAAGTGTAAGAGTCTTGGAGGTAGAGCACTGATTGGACTAGGGGTCCTCATCGGATTACCGAATTCAGTCAAACTCCGAATGCCAATGACTTATCCTTAGGAGTCAGACTGCGAGTGATAAGATCCGTAGTCAAAAGGGAAACAGCCCAGACCGCCAGCTAAGGTCCCAAAGTGTGTATTAAGTGGAAAAGGATGTGGAGTTGCTTAGACAACTAGGATGTTGGCTTAGAAGCAGCCACCATTTAAAGAGTGCGTAATAGCTCACTAGTCGAGTGACTCTGCGCCGAAAATGTACCGGGGCTAAATACACCACCGAAGCTGCGGATTGATACCAATGGTATCAGTGGTAGGGGAGCGTTCTAAGGACAGTGAAGTCAGACCGGAAGGACTGGTGGAGTGCTTAGAAGTGAGAATGCCGGTATGAGTAGCGAAAGACGGGTGAGAATCCCGTCCACCGAATGCCTAAGGTTTCCTGAGGAAGGCTCGTCCGCTCAGGGTTAGTCAGGACCTAAGCCGAGGCCGACAGGCGTAGGCGATGGACAACAGGTTGATATTCCTGTACCACCTCTTTATCGTTTGAGCAATGGAGGGACGCAGAAGGATAGAAGAAGCGTGCGATTGGTTGTGCACGTCCAAGCAGTTAGGCTGATAAGTAGGCAAATCCGCTTATCGTGAAGGCTGAGCTGTGATGGGGAAGCTCCTTATGGAGCGAAGTCTTTGATTCCCCGCTGCCAAGAAAAGCTTCTAGCGAGATAAAGGTGCCTGTACCGCAAACCGACACAGGTAGGCGAGGAGAGAATCCTAAGGTGTGCGAGAGAACTCTGGTTAAGGAACTCGGCAAAATGACCCCGTAACTTCGGGAGAAGGGGTGCTTTCTTAACGGAAAGCCGCAGTGAATAGGCCCAAGCGACTGTTTAGCAAAAACACAGCTCTCTGCGAAGCCGTAAGGCGAAGTATAGGGGGTGACACCTGCCCGGTGCTGGAAGGTTAAGGAGAGGGGTTAGCGTAAGCGAAGCTCTGAACTGAAGCCCCAGTAAACGGCGGCCGTAACTATAACGGTCCTAAGGTAGCGAAATTCCTTGTCGGGTAAGTTCCGACCCGCACGAAAGGTGTAACGATTTGGGCACTGTCTCAACCAGAGACTCGGTGAAATTATAGTACCTGTGAAGATGCAGGTTACCCGCGACAGGACGGAAAGACCCCGTGGAGCTTTACTGTAGCCTGATATTGAATTTTGGTACAGTTTGTACAGGATAGGCGGGAGCCTTTGAAACCGGAGCGCTAGCTTCGGTGGAGGCGCTGGTGGGATACCGCCCTGACTGTATTGAAATTCTAACCTACGGGTCTTATCGACCCGGGAGACAGTGTCAGGTGGGCAGTTTGACTGGGGCGGTCGCCTCCTAAAGTGTAACGGAGGCGCCCAAAGGTTCCCTCAGAATGGTTGGAAATCATTCGTAGAGTGCAAAGGCATAAGGGAGCTTGACTGCGAGACCTACAAGTCGAGCAGGGACGAAAGTCGGGCTTAGTGATCCGGTGGTTCCGCATGGAAGGGCCATCGCTCAACGGATAAAAGCTACCCCGGGGATAACAGGCTTATCTCCCCCAAGAGTCCACATCGACGGGGAGGTTTGGCACCTCGATGTCGGCTCATCGCATCCTGGGGCTGTAGTCGGTCCCAAGGGTTGGGCTGTTCGCCCATTAAAGCGGTACGCGAGCTGGGTTCAGAACGTCGTGAGACAGTTCGGTCCCTATCCGTCGTGGGCGTAGGAAATTTGAGAGGAGCTGTCCTTAGTACGAGAGGACCGGGATGGACGCACCGCTGGTGTACCAGTTGTTCTGCCAAGGGCATAGCTGGGTAGCTATGTGCGGAAGGGATAAGTGCTGAAAGCATCTAAGCATGAAGCCCCCCTCAAGATGAGATTTCCCATAGCGTAAGCTAGTAAGATCCCTGAAAGATGATCAGGTTGATAGGTTCGAGGTGGAAGCATGGTGACATGTGGAGCTGACGAATACTAATAGATCGAGGACTTAACCATATAATATGAAGCAAATGTTATCTAGTTTTGAAGGAATATGCCTTCATAGTTTGGTGATGATGGCAGAGAGGTCACACCCGTTCCCATACCGAACACGGAAGTTAAGCTCTCTAGCGCCGATGGTAGTTGGGACCTTGTCCCTGTGAGAGTAGGACGTCGCCAAGCTATTTATATCATCGCGGGGTGGAGCAGCACGGTAGCTCGTCGGGCTCATAACCCGAAGGTCGCAGGTTCAAATCCTGTCCCCGCAACCAAATGGTCCCGTGGTGTAGTGGTTAACATGCCTGCCTGTCACGCAGGAGATCGCCGGTTCGACCCCGGTCGGGACCGCCATTTTATATAAAGAAAAGAACGAAACATGTTGTTTCGTATTTTTTTATTTGTTTTAACAAAAAACTAATAAAGACAGTCAAACTATCCTTAGGAAAACTCCTAAGGACTTTTTTATATATTCAAAACCTGTATAATAAAGAGCAGAGAACATTGTGAGTAAAGTAGGTGAAGTCTGTGAGTAAATATGAAATAACAACAAAATCATCTGAGGAAACACAAAGATTATCAGAAAAACTTGGTGAACTTGCTCAGGCACAAGATGTAATTATTTTAGAAGGAGATCTAGGGGCTGGTAAGACGACTTTTACAAAGGGACTAGCAAAAGGTCTTGGAGTGAAAAGAGTTGTAAATAGCCCTACCTTTAATATTATTAAAGAATATAAAGGGAGATTACCGCTATATCATATGGACGTGTATCGCTTAGCAGAAAGTGAAGAAGACTTAGGTTTTGATGAGTATTTCTACGGTGAAGGAATTACGGTAGTAGAATGGGCTCATTTAATAGAAGCATATTTACCAAATGAGAAGCTACAAATTAGTTTATTCCATGCTGGAGATGACACAAGAAACATTGTACTCGAGCCGATTGGAGATCGCTATATTAGATTATGTGAGGAGCTATTACAAGATGAAAGTACTAGCAATTGATACTTCAAATTATGTAATGGGTGTATCCCTTATTGAAGAAGGAAACGTAATTGGGGAAATCATTACAAATTTAACAAAAAATCATTCTGTGCGTCTTATGCCAGCTGTAGAACAACTGTTAAAAGAATGTGGTGTAAAACCAAAAGAATTAACTAAAATAGTTGTAGCTGCTGGACCAGGATCATATACAGGTGTTCGTATAGGTGTGACAGCTGCCAAAACATTAGCTTGGTCACTTCAAATACCAATTGTGGGTGTATCAAGTTTAGAAGTAGTGGCTGCAAACGGAGCTAATTTTGATGGATTAATCTGTCCTTTATTCGATGGAAGACGTGGACAAATTTATACTGGCTTATATACATATGAAGGAGAGGGTTTAACTTCTATAGAGGAAGACCGAATCATCCTTATTGTAGACTGGTTGCAAATGTTAAAAGATAAAGGAAAGCCTGTTTTATTTATTGGTAACGATGTGAAACTACACAAAGAAACAATTATCGAACATTTAGGCAATCAAGCTCTCTTTGCTCCTTTCACTAAAAATAACCCAAGACCAAGTGAGCTAGCGTTCTTAGGATTACAAAAAGAAGAACAGGATGTACATTCATTTGTTCCTAGTTACCTTCGTTTAGCTGAAGCTGAAACAAAGTGGTTAGAAAGTCAAAACAAGTAGGAGCTTGCAGAGGATGGATATGATATTTAGAAAGATGGAACTTGATGATATTGCTCAAATTGTAGCCATTGAAGAAGCATCTTTTTCAACTCCTTGGACTGCAGATGCCTTTCACCGTGAGTTAACGATGAATAAACATGCACATTATGTTGTGCTAGAAAAAGATGGTCGTGTAATTGGGTATTGTGGATTGTGGATAATTATTGATGAATCACATATAACAAATATAGCTATTTTGCCAGAATACAGAGGTCAAAAGCTAGGAGATGCTTTATTAAAAGAAGTTATTTCCGAGGCGAAAACTCTAGGTGTAAAAACGATGACACTTGAAGTACGTGTATCAAATGAAGTAGCAAAACAGTTATACAGAAAATACGGATTTCAAAATGGTGGAATTCGTAAACGATACTATGTAGACAATCAGGAAGATGGTCTCGTAATGTGGGTGAATATATAATGGAAAAAAATACGATTATACTTGGTATTGAAACAAGTTGTGATGAAACAGCAGTAGCGGTTGTTAAAAATGGAACGGAAATTATTGCGAATGTTGTTGCATCACAAATTGAAAGTCATAAACGTTTTGGCGGAGTTGTACCAGAGATTGCGTCCCGTCATCATGTAGAAGAAATTACAGTTGTATTAGAAGAAGCGTTAAAAGAAGCGAATATCACATTTGATGATATTGATGCAATTGCTGTCACAGAAGGACCTGGTTTAGTAGGAGCGCTTCTAATAGGGGTGAACGCAGCGAAAGCAGTGGCATTTGCACATGATATCCCCCTAGTTGGTGTTCATCATATCGCTGGCCACATTTATGCGAACCGCTTAGTAAAAGAAGTTCAATTCCCATTACTATCACTTGTTGTATCTGGTGGACATACAGAGCTTGTTTATATGAAAGAACATGGTTCATTTGAAGTAATTGGTGAAACGCGAGATGATGCAGCAGGGGAGGCATATGATAAAGTAGCTCGTACGTTATCTATGCCATATCCAGGTGGCCCTCATATTGATCGTCTTGCACATGAAGGGGAACCAACAATTGATTTACCTCGTGCATGGCTAGAACCTGATTCGTATGATTTCAGTTTTAGTGGATTGAAATCAGCAGTTATCAACACTGTGCATAACGCAAAACAACGCGGGATAGAAATTGCACCGGAAGATTTAGCAGCAAGTTTCCAAGAGAGTGTAATTGACGTATTAGTAACGAAAGCATCTCGTGCAGCGGATGCTTATAACGTAAAGCAAGTGCTTCTTGCTGGTGGAGTTGCTGCGAATAAAGGACTTCGTGCACGTTTAGAAGCAGAGTTTGCACAAAAAGAAAATGTAGAACTAATTATTCCTCCTCTATCTTTATGTACAGATAATGCAGCTATGATTGCGGCGGCAGGTACAATTGCGTATGAACAAGGAAAACGTGCTACATTAGCTTTAAATGCAAATCCAGGATTAGATATTGAAGCATAGTTATACACAAAATTAACCACAGCTTGTGGATAAAACCCATATTATCTGTTGATAATGTGGGTTTTATTGTGTATATAAAATGTTGATAACTTTTTTGTTGATTGTGGATAATGTGGAAAAGTTATTTAGATGTTTATTTTATAAAGGTGGATATGTGTATAAACTTGTGGATAAAACAGATGAAGTCTGACCTTTGAATCTATCCTTTTTCGGGAAATAAAAACGAAGAAGGTATCTCTAAAAAACATTTTGAAATATGCCCTTATTATAAGGGGGGCTAATATTGTCAAACTTTGTCGGCAAATCGATACCTCGTGTCGAATTGTTTATGCAATAGAGGTTGACCATGGCTAGAAGATAAGAAGGATGTCTCATCGTCAAAAATCCCGACTGATGAGACATCCTTCTTATTTATACTCTTATAAATGCAATTCTTCCCATTCTGCCATACAAGCATCAAGTTGTTCTTGTAGTGTTTGCTTTTTCGTTGTAATTTCACTAGCCTTTTCATAATCTGCATATATTTCTGGTAAGCAAAGTTGATCTTCTAACGTAGCAATTTCTTCTTCAAATTGTACAATATTTTGTTCTAGTTCCTCAATTTTTCGAGTACGTTGACGCTCCAACTTTTTGCGCTCTTTTTCTTCGAGATAATTTAATTTTTCTGGAGCTACAGTTTTTTGAACAGGTGTCTGATTTTCTTGCTGTTCTTGTTGTTCAAATTCAGCACGTTCAATCATCTCATTTTTCTTTTCAACGTAGTAATCGTAGTCCCCTAAATATTCCTGTGCACCTTCTGTTGATAACTCAACAACGGTCGTCGTTACACGATTAATAAAGTAGCGGTCATGAGATACAAAGAGAAGGGTACCAGGATAATCAATTAAAGCATTCTCCAAAATCTCTTTACTATTTAAATCAAGATGGTTTGTAGGCTCATCGAGAATTAATAAATTCGATTTTTGCATCATAAGTTTTGCGAGAGCTAATCGAGCTTTTTGTCCACCACTAAGAGATGATACTGGTTTTAGTACATCATCTCCTGTGAATAAGAAGTTACCTAGTATCGTGCGGATTTCTTTTTCGGGTTGCAGTGGATATTCATCCCATAACTCATTTAAAACACGCTTAGAAGATGTTAAATTGGCTTGTTCTTGATCATAGTAACCAACAGATACATTGGATCCGAAAGAAACATCACCATGTAGTAGTGGTAACTTATTCACAATTGATTTTAATAATGTGGATTTCCCAATTCCATTTGGACCAACTAAAGCAACGCTATCTCCGCGAGTTAAGCGCATTGTTACATGCTCAATAATTGGATCCTTATCATAGCCGATAGTTGCATCCTTTACTTGTAACACATCATTTCCGCTTTGTTTTTCGATATCGAAGTGGAAGGAAGCTGACTTAGAGTCACCTAATGGTCTTGTTAATAGTTCCATACGGTCTAATTGTTTACGACGGCTTTGTGCACGTTTTGTCGTAGATGCACGAGCTATATTTTTTTGAACGAAGTCCTCTAGCTTAGCGATTTCATCTTGTTGTTTTTCATAACGTTTCATTTCTTGCTCGTATAGTGCTGATTTTAAGTCTAAATATTTACTGTAGTTACCAACAAATCGTCTACTTTCTTTATTCGAAATTTCATATACTTGTGTAACAAGTTTATCTAAGAAATAACGGTCGTGGGAAACGATTAATATTGCGCCAGGATAACCTTGTAAATATTGTTCAAGCCATGTTAATGTTTCGATGTCTAAATGGTTTGTAGGCTCGTCCAAAATAAGGAGGTCTGGTTTCGTTAATAATAATTTACCGAGAGCTAATCGTGTTTTTTGTCCACCGCTTAATGTGGAAATCGTCGTTTGGTGCGTTTCAACTGGGAAGCCAAGACCACTTAAAATCGAACGGATATCTGCTTCGTACTGATAGCCACCTTGATCTTTATAATCTAATTGTAATTGGTCATAATCAGCTAATAATCTTTCATATGTAGCCTCGTTTGAAAAGTTTTCTTCTTTTCCCATCTCTTGCTCTAGCCTTCGAAGTTTTGTCTCCATTTGCTGCAAGTGTGTAAAGACGGTTAACATTTCATCCCAAATTGTTAAAGACGTTTCTAAACCGGTATTTTGAGCTAGATATCCAATTGAGACATCTTTCGGTTTTATAATTTCTCCACCATCATGAGATAGCTCACCCGCTATTATTTTTAATAATGTAGATTTTCCGGCTCCATTTCGCCCGACTAATGCGATACGATCTTTCGTTTGAACTTCCAATTTTATGTTTGCAAGAATCGTTTCTGCACCGTATAATTTCGAAAGCGCGTTTACTTGTAATAAAATCAATGTTTTCACCTCAAATAATTTCTTAACTTTGCCATGTTTATATTTCTCAATCATACTAAAAATAGTGTATAGTTTAAAATACAGAGAGAATACTTCTTCTTTCTATTATACAAGGAATTTAATAAGTGCTAAACTTCTGTATTTGATTAAAGCATATGAATAAAGATAGGAAGAGAGGAGAGGTTATATGGAGCAGCAGAAAATTCCACAAGCCACTGCTAAGAGATTGCCTCTATACTATCGATTTATCCAAAACTTATCTTTGTCTGGTAAGCAACGTGTTTCATCAGCCGAATTAAGTGAAGCGGTCAAGGTTGATTCCGCAACGATTCGAAGAGATTTCTCATACTTTGGAGCATTAGGAAAAAAAGGATATGGATATAACGTAAATTATTTATTATCATTTTTCCGTGAAACACTCGACCAAGATGATATAACACGTGTAGCGCTTATTGGAGTAGGTAATTTAGGGACCGCTTTCTTACATTATAATTTCACGAAAAACAATAATACAAAAATTGAAATGGCGTTTGATGTTAGTGAAGAGAAAGTTGGAACAGAAATCGGAGGCATTCCTGTATATCACTTAGATGAATTAGAAGAACGTTTATCAACTGATATACAAGTGGCAATATTAACAGTACCCGCTACAGTAGCGCAATCTGTAGCCGATAGATTGGCAGAAACAAACGTGCATGGTATTTTGAATTTTACACCAGCGCGCTTAAATGTGTCAGAAAATATAAGAATTCATCATATTGATTTAGCAGTAGAGTTACAAACACTCGTTTACTTTTTGAAGAATTATCCACAATAAAACGCAGAGGAAGCGACCTCTGCGTTTTATTATTGTTTTTTCTTTGTAAATTTAACTAAGATGAGGCGAAGTGCCAAATTAAAATCAATCGTTGCCATAACTGCAAATAGTATTGTCCACATATTCCAAATTGTATCTGTTACGTTCGTAATGGCGAAGCGTGTAAAGATACATCCTAGAAGGAAGTACAATGCAGCCATGAACAATGGTGAGTTTCTCATACTAAAAATCCTCCGATAAAGCCTTGCATTTTTTCAGCTTCTTTAATCATTTCCTGAATTTGTTCGTTACTCACTAAAACTTGGGCAATTGCAACTAATGTATTCATTGCAACATGAGCTGCAATGGGAACGATAATACGCTTCGTTTTTACATATAAGAAGGCGAATACGAGACCCATAGCAGTGTATACCAATAAGTGAGTAAAATCAAAATGAATCGCCGCAAATACAAGGGAACTAATGATAGCGGCAATAAAGAAGTTAAACTTCTTATAAAGTGTACCAAATAAAATCTTTCTAAATACGATTTCTTCCAAAATAGGTCCTATTATAGAGATGACGATAAGGAACCAAGGAGTAGTTCTTGCGATATCCATAAGCCTTGCTGTATTTTCAGATCCAGGTTTAATACCTAATACATACATTTCAATCATACCAGCAATACTTTGCGAGAAAAATGCTAAGAAGAAACCGATAAAAATCCAACCAATTGTAGCTGGAACAGTAGAACGCGTTTTATCTAAATGTCTATCACGAATATCTGTTCTAAGTAACCAAAGTACGATACATAATGCAATAAAGAAGCTAATGATTGCCCAGTGACCAGTTATAAGTTGAAATTTCTCTTCCCTAGTAAATCCCCTGTTATCATAAAGTCCAGTTTTCAGGAGAAGTGGTAATCCAGCAATTGATGATAACTGCATTAAGATGTATGTAACGATAACCCACCAATATTGTTTTTTCAAATGGTTTAACCATCCTTTCTAACTCTAGTGTATGAGATAAGGTAGGATAACATGTACATATGCTACCTACGATATAAACCTCTTGAATTATGTTTTTTTCGTAAATCCTTATTTGAAATTATAATAGAAGACAGGAGAAAGTTGTATGTGTAGCGAAAACAACTTAGGGTGTCCCTTCATATTGTAACATACGAGTAGCGGAAACAACGATTCATATGGTAAAGGTAGAAGAAGAGGAACTCTATATAGAAAAGTTTATAGCGTAATTTGCGAAAAAATTATGATTTTTTTACTTGCAAAAGAAATTGAGATTATTTATTATTATAAGTGTGTTAGCACTCGGGTGACCTGAGTGCTAATAAATAAAATTTACATAACAAAATGAGGAGGTTATTGTTCATGCTAAAGCCATTAGGTGATCGCGTTGTAATTGAGCTTGTTCAAGCGGAAGAAAAAACAGCAAGTGGTATTGTATTACCAGACACAGCAAAAGAAAAACCACAAGAGGGTAAAGTTATTGCAGTAGGTACTGGTCGAGTGCTTGAAAATGGTGAGCGTGTTGCTTTAGAGGTAGCAGCAGGTGATCTTATCATCTTCTCAAAATATGCAGGTACTGAAGTGAAATATGAAGGTACAGACTACTTGATTTTACGTGAAAGTGACATTTTAGCAGTTATCGGTTAATTATATAAATCTTAAAAAATCCAAGGGGGTCAATTATTATGGCAAAAGATATTAAATTTAGTGAAGAAGCACGTCGTTCGATGCTTCGCGGTGTCGACACTCTTGCAAACGCAGTAAAAGTAACGCTTGGACCAAAAGGTCGTAACGTTGTTCTTGAGAAAAAATTCGGTTCACCACTTATTACAAATGACGGTGTAACAATCGCAAAAGAAATTGAATTAGAAGATGCATTCGAAAACATGGGTGCGAAATTAGTAGCAGAAGTTGCTAGCAAAACAAATGATGTAGCTGGTGACGGAACAACAACTGCAACTGTATTAGCGCAAGCTATGATTCGTGAAGGTCTTAAAAACGTAACAGCTGGTGCGAACCCAATGGGTCTTCGTAAAGGTATCGAAAAAGCTGTAGTTGCTGCAGTAGAAGAATTAAAAACGATTTCTAAACCAATCGAAGGTAAATCTTCTATCGCACAAGTAGCTGCTATTTCTGCTGCTGACGAAGAAGTAGGTCAATTAATCGCTGAAGCAATGGAGCGCGTTGGTAACGACGGCGTTATTACTTTAGAAGAATCTAAAGGTTTCACAACAGAATTAGACGTAGTAGAAGGTATGCAATTTGATCGTGGATATGCATCTCCTTACATGATTACTGATTCTGACAAAATGGAAGCAGTTCTTGATAACCCATACATCTTAATCACTGACAAAAAGATTTCTAACATTCAAGAAATCTTACCAGTATTAGAGCAAGTTGTACAACAAGGTAAACCACTTCTTATCATTGCTGAAGATGTAGAAGGCGAAGCATTAGCTACATTAGTAGTGAACAAACTTCGTGGTACATTCAATGTAGTAGCTGTTAAAGCTCCTGGATTTGGTGACCGTCGTAAAGCAATGCTAGAAGATATCGCAATCTTAACTGGTGGCGAAGTAATCACTGAAGAATTAGGCCGTGACTTAAAATCTGCTACAGTTGAATCTTTAGGACGCGCTGGTAAAGTTGTTGTAACGAAAGAAAACACAACTGTAGTTGAAGGTGTAGGAAGCACAGAACAAATCGAAGCTCGCATCGGTCAAATCCGTGCGCAATTAGAAGAAACAACTTCTGAATTCGATCGTGAAAAATTACAAGAGCGTCTTGCAAAACTTGCAGGTGGCGTAGCAGTAATTAAAGTAGGTGCAGCAACTGAAACTGAGTTAAAAGAGCGTAAACTTCGCATTGAAGATGCACTTAACTCAACTCGTGCAGCAGTAGAAGAAGGTATCGTTGCAGGTGGTGGTACTTCACTTATGAACGTATACACGAAAGTAGCTTCTATCGTAGCTGAAGGCGACGAAGCAACAGGTATTAACATCGTACTTCGTGCACTAGAAGAGCCAGTTCGCCAAATCGCAATCAACGCTGGTCTAGAAGGATCTGTAGTTGTAGAGCGTCTAAAAGGCGAAAAAGTAGGCGTTGGTTTCAACGCAGCTACTGGCGAGTGGGTTAACATGCTTGAAACTGGTATCGTAGATCCAGCTAAAGTAACTCGCTCTGCACTTCAAAACGCAGCATCTGTTGCAGCTATGTTCTTAACAACTGAAGCTGTAGTAGCTGACAAACCAGAACCAAATGCACCAGCAATGCCTGACATGGGCGGCATGGGCATGGGCGGTATGGGCGGAATGATGTAATTCCGTTTGCCCTAAAAAACATCCATTTCTATATAGAAATGGATGTTTTTTTATGTTTTTTAGAAAAGGAAATGAATTTCTGTAGAATTTTGTCGCTTTCTCTCTTGACCATATTGATACTTCATTGTTAGAATCTAGGAAGATAATATAAAACGATCCTTCATATATCCTCAAAGATATGGTTTGAGAGTCTCTACCGGGTTACCGTAAACAACCTGACTATGAAGGCAGTGTGTCTTATATTTATAAAGAGCGGAGACTATCTTTCTTTATAAAGCCAGACCCCTGCCTTTTCTTTGTTATGAGACTAGAGGCGGAGGACTGGCTTTTTTTATTATATTGGTAATGCTTTTCGCCTAATTGGTGAAAATATTTATATACGAGAACTAACGTTGGGGTGATTATTTTGAAGAAGCAACACGATACAATTATCGTTTTAGATTTTGGAAGTCAATACAATCAGTTAATAGCACGTCGAATTCGTGAGTTCGGTGTATACAGTGAACTTCATCCGCATACAATTACTGCAGAAGAAATTAAAGAAATAAATCCAAAAGGGATTATTTTCTCTGGTGGACCGAATAGTGTATATGGTGAAGGTGCATTACATTGTGATGAAAAAATCTTTGACCTAGGATTACCGATCTTCGGTATTTGTTACGGTATGCAGCTTATGACACAAAAATTCGGTGGTAAAGTAGAACGTGCAAACCACCGTGAGTACGGAAAAGCGGTTCTTAAAGTAGAGAACGAATCAAAATTATATGCGAACCTTCCAGAAGAGCAAGTTGTATGGATGAGCCATGGTGACTTAGTAACTGGTTTACCTGAAGGATTCGTAGTAGATGCAACAAGTGAGTCTTGCCCAATTGCTGGTATGAGCAATGAAGCGAAAAACTTATACGGTGTACAATTCCACCCAGAAGTACGTCACTCTGAGCACGGTAACGATTTAATTAAAAACTTCGTATTCGGCGTATGTGGTTGTTCTGAAGGATGGAACATGGAGAACTTTATTGAAGTAGAATTAGAAAAGATTCGTGAAACTGTTGGAGACAAAAAAGTTCTATGCGCACTTAGCGGTGGTGTAGACTCTTCTGTTGTAGCAGTATTAATTCATAAAGCAATCGGTGATCAATTAACATGTATTTTCGTTGACCACGGTTTACTTCGTAAAGGCGAAGCAGAAGGCGTTATGAAAACATTTAGCGAAGGCTTCCATATGAACGTTATTAAAGTGGATGCAAAAGAACGCTTCATGAACAAGTTAAAAGGTGTAGAAGATCCAGAACAAAAACGTAAGATCATCGGTAACGAATTCATTTACGTATTTGATGATGAAGCGTCTAAATTACAAGGAATGGACTTCCTAGCACAAGGTACACTGTACACAGATATCGTTGAAAGTGGTACAGCAACTGCGCAAACAATTAAATCTCACCATAACGTTGGTGGACTTCCAGAAGACATGCAGTTCAAATTAATTGAGCCTTTAAACACGTTATTTAAAGATGAAGTACGTGTATTAGGATCTGAACTAGGAATTCCTGATGAAATCGTATGGCGTCAACCATTCCCAGGTCCTGGTCTTGGTATTCGTGTACTAGGTGAAATCACAGAAGAGAAATTAGAAATCGTTCGTGAATCTGATGCGATTTTACGTGAAGAAATTATTAAAGCTGGCTTAGATCGCGAAATCTGGCAATACTTCACTGCGCTTCCTGGTATGCGTAGCGTAGGTGTTATGGGTGACGAGCGTACGTACGATTACACAGTAGGTATCCGCGCGGTAACATCTATCGACGGCATGACGGCTGACTGGGCACGTATCCCTTGGGACGTATTAGAGAAAATCTCTGTACGTATCGTAAACGAAGTAAAACACGTTAACCGTATCGTGTATGACGTAACGAGTAAGCCACCAGCAACGATTGAGTGGGAATAGTATTTATAAAAAGGTCCATCTATTACTTATGTATAGATGGATCTTTTTATTTTAGGGTTAATACGAACGAAACTATAAATGTTTATAAAAATGTTCGTTTTTAAATTGACAAAACTACTTCGTCGAGTTAATATGAGTATGTAATTCAAACGAAAAGTGAATATTATGCCGTCGTATAATATCGGGGATATGGCCCGAAAGTTTCTACCTAGCTACCGTAAATGGCTTGACTACGAGGCGTTTTTATAAAGGTGAGGGGAATCTTATCTTTATTCATAGAACGCTTCCATGTATATGCAATGGAAGCCTTTTTTATTTTTAATAGATAAAAGAGGGCTAGGGGATTACGGCGAGTAATCATATAACGGGGGAAACGTAAGATGAAACGCTATTTTCAGTTTGATGAACTCGGCACGAATTACAAAACAGAGTTCATAGCAGGTTTAACGACATTTTTATCTATGGCTTACGTACTATTTGTCAATCCTGCTACGCTGTCACTTGGAAATGTTAAAGGATTACCAGCAGGTACAGGAATGGATCCAGGTGCAGTATTCGTTGCTACAGCATTAGCAGCAGCGATTGGTTCGTTAATTATGGGTATTTTCGCGAAGTATCCAATTGCTTTAGCGCCAGGTATGGGAATTAACGCGTTCTTTGCTTATACAGCAGTGTTAACGATGGGTATTCCATGGCAAACGGCAATTGCTGGAACGTTAATGTCAGGTATTATCTTTATTATTCTTACTGCTTCAGGTATTCGTGAAAAAATCATTAATGCAATTCCATCGGAGTTAAAGTTTGCAGTAGCGGCAGGTATTGGATTATTCATTGCTTTCCTTGGATTCCAAAATGCCGGAATTATCGTGAAAAATGATGCTGTTCTTGTTGGGTTGGGGGACTTAACAAAGGGCACAACGTTACTAGCAATTTTCGGAGTTGTTACGACCATTATCTTCATGATTAAGAAAGTTAATGGTGCAGTATTTTACGGTATGATTCTTACGGCAATCTTAGGAGTAGCAACCGGATTAATTGATACTCCGAAAGCGGTAGTGGGAGCAATACCGAGTTTAGAACCAACGTTCGGTGCGGCGTTAACGCACTTTGGAGATATTTTCACTGTTCAAATGGGGATTGTTATTATAACGTTCTTCTTTATCGATTTCTTTGATACAGCAGGTACGCTTGTAGCGGTTGCGAATCAAGCAGGATTAATGAAGAACAATAAATTACCACGTGCAGGAAAAGCGTTATTTGCAGATGCGATTGCAACTGTAATTGGTGCGATCTTAGGTACATCAACAACAACGTCTTACATTGAATCTTCTGCAGGGGTAGCGGCAGGTGGACGTTCTGGATTTACAGCAGTTGTAACAGCAGGATTCTTTTTACTGGCACTATTCTTCTCGCCATTACTAAGTGTTGTAACACCAGCTGTAACGGCACCAGCATTAATTATTGTAGGAATCTTGATGGTTTCTTCCTTAGGGGAAATTGATTGGAAGAAATTTGAGATTGCAGTACCAGCATTCTTTACTATCATTTCAATGCCACTTACGTATAGTATCGCAACAGGAATTGCGATCGGGTTTATCTTCTATCCAATTACAATGGTAGTAAGTGGTCGACGTAAAGAGGTTCATCCGATTATGTATGTTATGGGTGTTTTATTCGTACTATATTTCATCTACGTTCGTAAATAAAAGGGGTTTTTGAAAGGTCTAGACTTAAGGGGGGTCTAGACCTTTTTTGCGTCTTCAGAAAATCTTAAGGATTTCCGAGCGTTTTTCTTCAGAAGTTTTCCTATAATAGAAGTTAGGGATTAAAAAAGTGATGGGGGAGATATTGTGGCAAATGAAACAATACTTGTCGTAGATGATGAAAAAGAAATTAGGAATCTTATTACAATCTATTTAAAGAATGAAGGATATAAAGTATTGCAAGCAGGGGACGGCGAAGAAGGATTACGTTTACTAGAAGAAAACGAAGTACATCTAGTCGTATTAGATATTATGATGCCGAAAGTAGACGGCATTCATATGTGTATGAAAGTAAGGGAAGAAAAAGAAATGCCAATTATTATGCTTTCCGCGAAAACGCAAGATATGGATAAGATTTTAGGGTTAACAACGGGTGCAGATGATTACGTAACGAAACCATTTAATCCGTTAGAGTTAATCGCAAGGATAAAATCTCAGTTACGTCGTTATATGAAAATGAATGGTTTTTCTATTCAAAATGAGGACGAGTTAGAAATTGGAGAGATGAAAATCAACATCTCGACCCATAAAGTTATTGTAGAGGGAGAAGAAGTGAAGTTGACCCCGAGGGAATTTTCAATTCTAGAATTACTAGCCCGTAATCCGGGAATGGTCTTTAGTGCAGAGCAAATTTATGAAAAGGTTTGGAATGAACGATCTTTCCAGTCTGATAATACTGTAATGGTGCATATTCGGAAAGTACGTGAAAAGATTGAAGAGAATCCAAGGAAGCCTAGATATATAAAAACAGTATGGGGAGTGGGGTATAAGATTGAAAAAGATATTTAATCCATTTACTTATGTTAGGAAATTTCGGGAGTTAATCGGAAAGCTAGTGAAGAGTGTGAAACGGAGTGTGCGGATTCAACTTATTACTGCGTTCACTGCTTGTGCGTTATTAGGGATTTTGTCAGCGAAGGCAGCAGCGCCATTTTTTGAGAATGCGAATCGAGAGGCGACGATCGATTATCGGACTGGTATGGAACAAATTAACCAACAAGCACAAAGTGTGGCAAATAGTTCAGTTCATGAAAATAAATTAGAAGCTATATCAAGTATGATTGAAATAGAGAATCAAAATTTAGAACGAGACTCTAGAGCTTTAAAAGTATTGGTTACTGACGAGAGTGGTAAAGTTTTATATAAAACGAAGCAGGCACAAGAAGAACAAATTGATTTGCATAATACAATTCGTAATGCATCATCGTTTGCAATTAATTATATGAATGGTAGAAAAGAATTTGAAAGTACGAGAAAAGAATTTATAGCCTTTGCGCCTATTACAATAGAAGATAAGAATTTATACATGTTTGTTAGTGGGATTCCAGAAGGTGAAGTAATATATGATACGCAAGAAGGACCATTCCCATTTTTAATTGGTGTACTCGTATTCATTTTCTCTTTCTTCTATATAACAAAGAGAAAGATGAAGCAAATTGAAGCGATGGCAGAAGGTGTAAAGGAAATAGAGAAAGGTAATTTAGCGTACCGTATTGAGAAGAAAGGTGAAGACGAGATTGCGTCTTTAACTGAGAATATTAATAATATGGCAGAAGAGCTTATGAATAATATAGAAAAGGAACGTAAATTAGAGAAGCAAAAGAACGAACTTATTACGAATGTATCTCACGATTTACGTACACCACTTACTTCTATTATGGGTTACTTACGATTACTTCGAGATTCTAAATATGAAAATAAAGAACAACATGATGAGTATACGAGAATTGCTTTTGCGAAGTCGGAGCAGTTAAAGAATTTAATAGAAGATTTATTTGAGTATACGAAGTTAACAAAT
>NZ_CP086328.1:4790000-4792500 GCF_020861345.1 Bacillus pacificus | reverse complement strand
TCGGCTCATCGCATCCTGGGGCTGTAGTCGGTCCCAAGGGTTGGGCTGTTCGCCCATTAAAGCGGTACGCGAGCTGGGTTCAGAACGTCGTGAGACAGTTCGGTCCCTATCCGTCGTGGGCGTAGGAAATTTGAGAGGAGCTGTCCTTAGTACGAGAGGACCGGGATGGACGCACCGCTGGTGTACCAGTTGTTCTGCCAAGGGCATAGCTGGGTAGCTATGTGCGGAAGGGATAAGTGCTGAAAGCATCTAAGCATGAAGCCCCCCTCAAGATGAGATTTCCCATAGCGTAAGCTAGTAAGATCCCTGAAAGATGATCAGGTTGATAGGTTCGAGGTGGAAGCATGGTGACATGTGGAGCTGACGAATACTAATAGATCGAGGACTTAACCATATAATATGTAGCAATGTTATCTAGTTTTGAAGGAATATGCCTTCATAGTTTGGTGATGATGGCAGAGAGGTCACACCCGTTCCCATACCGAACACGGAAGTTAAGCTCTCTAGCGCCGATGGTAGTTGGGACCTTGTCCCTGTGAGAGTAGGACGTCGCCAAGCAAGCTTAAGACGAGTCAGAATGACTCGTCTTTTTTGTGCTTCTAACTTCTTATCAGTCTCAAGTTATTCTTTTATATTCAATTTCTTTCATCAATTTCGATATGTAGTTTAAGATTTTCTATTTTATTTTTTGTGGAAGCAACCTATCGGTATGTTAAAATAGTACAGTTATTTTTTGAAGTACTTTAATATAGGAAGATTTAATTTTTAAAAGGAGATAACATGAAAAAGATAGGTATAATTACTATAGTAGCCTTAGTCCTTCTAGCGATTGTGTATATGTTAGTCGGGAATTATTTTTATAATTATGCGTTGAATGCGAAACAAGAGAAAGAGTTTTTAGAGGATAACCCTCACTTGGTAGAAACTGTGAATGCATCAGGAGATGTGTTGGCTACAAGTGAAGAAAAGGATGCGAACTTTGTATCAAATCATAAACCTAATACACTACACATAAATTCTTTCGATAAGTTGAAATTAACAGGTTATGAATATATGAATAAACAATCTAGCCATAAATGGGCAATTGTAGTTCATGGATATGATAGTAGGGCATCAAAAATGACGAAATATATCCGGAATTTTTATGAACAAGGATATAACGTTATAGCGCCAGATCTTCGTGGGCATGGAAATAGTGAAGGTGATTATATAGGGATGGGCTGGCACGATCGTAAAGATATTTTGATTTGGATCCAACAAATTGTAAAGAAAGACCCCAATGCTGAAATAGCACTATTTGGTGTTTCAATGGGAGGGGCAACTGTAATGATGACTTCAGGTGAAGATTTACCTTCTAACGTGAAAGTTATTATTGAAGATTGTGGATACTCAACTGTTGTTGGTGAATTTACTTATCAACTAAAAGATTTATTCCATTTACCGAAGTTTCCTGTTATGAATGCGGCTAATACGGTTACAAAATTAAGAGCTGGATATGATTTAGAAGAAGCTTCAGCTGTAAAACAAGTTGAGAAAAGTAAAACACCGATGCTATTCATTCACGGGGATGCGGATACATTTGTTCCTTTTGAAATGTTAGATGAAGTATATAATGCTGCAAAAGTAGAAAAAGAGAAATTAATTGTTCCAGGTGCTGGACATGGAGAAGCTGAGAAGATAGATTCAAATGCATATTGGAATACCGTATGGAAGTTCGTGGGAAGATATATTTAAGTATAATTAGATTTACATATACGATAATCAGAAGGTAATACTTTTGATTATCGTTTTTCTATTTATAAATTTATTTTAGGTTGTAGTATATAAGGCTTGAAGCATAAATTTTTGAATTCCTTAGTGTCGGTGCTACAATGATTGACAACTACATGTTAATGAGGTGTTTCTATGAAAATTGAAGTATGGTCAGATTTTGTGTGTCCATTTTGCTACATTGGGAAACGTAGATTAGAGATGGCTTTAGAGCAATTTCCACATAAGAAGAATGTTGAAGTTGAGTTTAAAAATTTTGAATTAGACCAAAATGCTCCAATCTATTCTGGAACAAGTATTAATGAAGTACTTGCATCAAAGTATGGGATTAGTATTGAAGAAGCGAAACGTAATAACGTGCAACTAGGTAATCATGCAGCTAGTATGGGTTTAAGTTTTAATTTTGATGAGATGAAGCCGACGAACACTTTTGATGCGCATCGCCTTGCGAAATTTGCAAAAGATCAAGGGAAAGAAAAAGAGATTACGGAGAATCTACTTTTTGCATATTTCACTGAATCGAAAAATTTAAGTGATGTGGATACGCTTGCTACTATCGCTGAAGCTTCAGGTTTAGATAAACAAGAAGCTTTAAAGGTTATTAATGATAAAAGTGCATATGCAAATGATGTTAGAGTTGATGAAGCGATTGCTCAACAATATCAAATTTCAGGAGTACCTTATTTTATTATTAATCAAAAGTATGCTATTTCAGGTGCGCAACCACTTG
>NZ_CP086328.1:4777500-4785000 GCF_020861345.1 Bacillus pacificus | reverse complement strand
AGATGATCAGGTTGATAGGTTCGAGGTGGAAGCATGGTGACATGTGGAGCTGACGAATACTAATAGATCGAGGACTTAACCATATAATATGAAGCAAATGTTATCTAGTTTTGAAGGAATATGCCTTCATAGTTTGGTGATGATGGCAGAGAGGTCACACCCGTTCCCATACCGAACACGGAAGTTAAGCTCTCTAGCGCCGATGGTAGTTGGGACCTTGTCCCTGTGAGAGTAGGACGTCGCCAAGCAACTGTAAGACGAGTCAGAATGACTCGTCTTTTTTGTATGCTTTCATGCCTCTGTTAATTGCTTGTTTAACTCCTTCTAAATAGGCAAAGCCATGCCTTTTATCGGGTTCTAAGTAAGTACCTTCTGCCCATTCATTCCACGCATTAATAAATAAAAACTCGCTGTTGTAAAGAGAATAGGTGCGCTGGATTTGCTTACTTAAATATATCGTGAACTTCTCAGGAGTAGAGCCTACGAAAATGCTGCTATTTAAATCTTTGCGGCGTGCTGTGTTATCCCAGTCAACAAAGGCACCGGGAAATGTTTTTTTCTCTGAAGGAGATCGTTTTAATATATACATCCACACTTTATCATAATCCCAAGCGTTTATTTGTTTACCAGATTCATATATTATCTTATTTATGTCGGAAGAACTATCATGAGCAATTGTATAAAAAGGCTCGAATTGAATGCTAGCATCAAATCCATTTATATTAGGAAGTGGAAAGCTGTTTAATGTTTCTGTGAAGTATATACCTTTCAAACCATTTTCTTGTGCGAGTGTATTCCAGTAGTTAAGCATCTGCTCACAATTAGGTATATGCCCAGGACGATAAATAATGAATAGTGGTTTATCATCTATACGGATATACCTCTCATCTTGGAAAGCTTGTAATAAATAATCAAAGTGTTCTTTCCAATCTGATAATTCTCCGTAATTTTGAGGCATTAATATGTGACTATCAAGACCATCCCAAGTTTTTGTCCATGGTTCATTTGCCCAAGATAGGCAAAATGGAAAATCTGGTTCGCCCATCTGAAGTACCTCATTAAATGGTCTCTCCAATAGCCTCTTCCCTTTAAACCAGTAATGGTAATAACAAAAACCATATATGCCGTGTGCTTTAGCAATTTCTGCTTGCCACTTTCTTACGGATGGGGTGGTTAAGTCGTAATAAAAATCTTGATAAGGTTCTCTAGGTTGATAATGTCCCGAAAATAAAGGTCGTGCACTTTTAGTATTTGTCCATTCAGTAAAACCTTTTCCCCACCATCGGTCATTTTCTTTTATTTGATGAAACTGTGGTAAGTAAAAAGCAATTATTTTCAAGATATATCCCCCTTATGTGCTTCGTAGTTCAAGTGGTGGGAAGTTATTTTTGATTTTTCGAATCTAGTTAAAGCATGAGAACCGTTATTTACTTACTCTGTTTATGCCTCATAATGAATTTTTTTGTATAGTTTGCTTGATATGGAAATCTTTAATGTTTTAATATATACGGCTGAGAAATAAAATAATCTTCATTATACAATGAGCGAAAGAGTTAATCTTTTTGGAGAACAAATAGAGCTTGGGGTAATCGGTTTGCATCATCAAAAAAGTCCCGCAGCTTTAAATACTTCTCATAGTGATTTTTAATATAAGTTCTAGGTATAACAGTTTCTCCGTAGAAGCTACTATTTCTAACGTCTCCAGCTCCCGTAGGGCTGTGGACAAAATTGCCGCTTTCATAATCCGAGATGGCACGATTTATATCTGGAAAAGCTTGAGATAAAGTTTTATGCCATCCTGTCTGAATTAATTCAGGGTGTTCCTTAAATTGTTGACAAAAATCGAGAAAATAGCGCGCTTGTGTTGTGGCGATGAAGATGCCACCTGGACGAAGAAACTGCAGAAAATTCCTTTATCCAATTTTCTGCAGTTTCTTCGGATAAATGTGAGAATACAGAATAAGCGAATATGATGTCTAATGAATTGTCATTAATAAATTCTGCAGGAGGTTGTGGGGGAGCTATTTTATATCTGCCTCTTCCTAAAGTTTCGTTACAAAGGTTAATCATTACAGGGTCTACATCAATACCAAGCAAATTTTTATGGCGAACATCTTTAAAAAAGAAGCGTATGATTCTTCCCCAGCCACAACCAAAGTCTAAAATTTTCCGTTCTTTATTCAAGGGAACGCCTAAATTATGGGCGTATGTTTTTACAAGTCTATAAAACAAATATGCTTCATAAAGAGCATGTTCATAGGAAGCACCTACAAACTGTTGTTGAATTTCTTCAGGGGGGAACATAGGTACTGGGACACCATTTATCTTTGTTTGTGAGCAACTTTGTACAAATAGATGAAGAAGATCAACATCAGAAAGCGGGCTAACAAGGTTATCAAAATCACTTCCTAACTTAAAGTCATCCATTTGTTAACCTCCAAATTATATAGTGCCTAAAAATTATTTTCTTGTTTTCTACTAATAAAAACGTGTAAAAATTCAGCATCTAAGCCCAGTGATTTATCCTTTTGTAAATAAACTAGGGTATACATATTTGCATGTGTATAAATATATTCAATCATATCTTGGCCCCAATCAAATGTTACTAAAGACCCATTCTCATCAATAGGATTTCCGTGATAAATTGGCTCTTCAATATACTCAATTCCATCCTCATTGATTCTTGCCCTTTGCAAAGTTTTTGGAAGAGTGTGGTACCAAGGGACAGTAAACACATGAGCACCGCCAGGCTTTAATACACGCTCTATTTCTTTAAAGGCTTTGTTTGGTTCCATTACATGTTCAAAGACATCTTGAGTAATGAACAAATCAAAAGATTCATCTTGGAAAGTCATGTTTTCTAAGTTCTCGCATCTAATCCCTTGAAAGTATTGGCCGAGAGGATAGTTTTTAAAGTATTGAGAGTATGTATAGTTTTTGCAGTTTTTTATTAGTAGTTGAGTTGTAATCCCTCCAGGTGAGGATTCGTGAATATGATAGGAACCCCATTTTGGAAAAAATGTATTTAAAACATGAATTAAAGCTCTTTGCCTTGGTATAGAGTGGCATGTAGAACATAAGTAGTGATCTCTAAGCCAATCGTTATGCTCTATAAATGTAGCTTCCTTCTCACAAATAACGCAGTATCCGTTATTATGTTTCAAATTACCTTCCACATGACATCACTCCTGTGTAAAAATGCATATGGCACATGCGTCAATAATCAGTGAATTCAAAGAGGGTAGGTGAAATTTAGGGAATCTATAACAGTAAAATTGGTAGAAGGGAATAATTAGCGGGGGAGAACCCCACTCTAATTAAAGTTTCACTTTATGCTATGCGATACATTCGCTTTTATTCATTGAAGAATGTATCGATTTAAAATATCCCTTTCGTGTACGGATACATTTCAAAGTCTTGTGCATATATTTCTGTAACTAACGCCATTGTTTCTTCATCATAAAAACTTTCATATGTCGGAAAACGAGGGAAGGCGACATCTGTAATGCTGAGCTCTGCATAGCTTCCTGTATACATCATTTTATGAGCGCGATGATGATCTGAATTTGTAAGTAGCGCTAAATTAGATTTAACCAAATCGTACGTATGTTCTATTTTGGTGATTTGTGTATTAAAATCTTCTAAAGGAATATAGTGTTGGATGAAATTTTCTTCACCCGGAACGTATTGCTGACTAAAATGTATATCCATTGCTATGGAATTGGGGCCTAATGCTCGAACGTAATATAAAAATTGTTTAAATGATATTCCTCGGTTACTATATTTGTCATTATATAAATACTGGCGGATACTTTCCCATTGAGGAATTGCATATGGATTGTCAGCAAGTAATAAAAATGAGCTGACGGCCCTTGTATAGGGATTTCGTACGAGTTTACAAACATCTTTTTCTGCTGTTAGAAGACCATTTTGTAACTCTGGTATGTAGTGGGTGTTGTTTTTATACACCCAGAATTCATAGTAATGAATAAAGTCATGGTATTTCTTTGCTTCATTAAACAATCCAATTTGAAAAAAGAACCAATTAGCTAAAGTAGTGCATCCGCTTCTGTGGCTCCAGAATAGTATAAGGGGAAAGTCTTTATGGAAATGTGGGATTCGATCTTTATGTAGAATTACATGATTTAAAAGCTCTTGATTTACATTCTTCATACATGTAGTGCTCCTTTTTGAAAGTTTTATTTATGGAGAGGGGGAAGCTTTTACTAATCCAATATATTCATAGGAATGAGTAAATATTATGAGTGTTTTTTGGGGGGCAGCTTAAATAAGGTAGTGATTCTAAAGGGAAAATATAAAATAAAGATAATGAAAATTTATAAGGGGCATACAATTATAAGAGACTCAATAATAGAATTGACTAAGTTCATTTATTTGTATTTCTAGGTGTGATAAGCAAAAATCTTATTACTAGAGAGGATATTATGCGGAAGAATAATTATTTAATAGTAGGTGGAAATAGTTTCATTGGTATTAACCTCGCATTAGGTTTATTGAAAAAAGGCCAAAATGTAAAAGTATTTTCCAGACATATAAATAATTTTCCTCAAAATATTATAAGTGAGGTTGAATTTATTAAAGGTGATTTAGCAAATGTTGAAGATATATATAAAGCTTTAGTGAATGTGGATATAATTATTTATTTAGCTGCAACGTCTAATGTAACAACTTCAATTGAAGATGTTTTCGGAGATATAAATAGTAGCCTTTTTTTTCTTAATTTCATGGAAAGTGCTAAAAATTTCCCTATTAAAAAAATCGTATTAGCGTCTTCTGGAGGCACAGTTTATGGTGAACCGGAATATCTGCCTATTGATGAGGAACATCCATTAAAACCACTTTCTCCTTATGGAATAACAAAGGTGTCGCTTGAAAATTATTTGTACTTTTATAAGAAAAAATATGGAATGGACTATGTTGTATGTAGATATTCTAATCCGTATGGAAAATATCAAAACCCGTTAAAGAAAGTTGGAGCAATAAATTGTTTTTTGTATCAGCATCTCAGTAATGAAAAGATTAATATATATGGGAATCCACAAGAGATTATTCGAGATTATATTTATATCGATGATTTAGTGGAAGTTACTATACAACTATCGCAATTAAATCACTTGAAATTTTGTGTGTATAATATAGGTAGCGGAAAGGGTCTCTCTTTAAAACGAATTATAGTAGAATTGGAGAAATTAACGGAAAGAAAAGTGGAATTTATCTGCTATAAACAAAAGCAAGAAAACGTTCAAAAAATCATTTTAAATATAGATAGAGTAAGACGAGAATGTAATTGGGAACCGAAAGTGGATTTCAAAAGTGGAATTAGATTAAATAAGCTATGGATTGAAGAGTTCTTATATAGTAAAAAATAATAAGCCATGCCCTACTTCTGTATAAGTAGAGCGTGGTTTATTATTTTATTTCTTTTTTTATTACCCAAAGATCTTGATGTTCCCACCAAAAACCTTCAGTGTATTTTTTGATAATAGGATTATAAGGTAATAATTTAATTTTGTCACATACGTAAGAGGGGCTAACAATCGTTTGCCCGTATTGATGAACATCTAAATCGAGTTGTTCGCTAGAGGGAAGAAACCAATACCCCTGTTCATTTAAAGCGGGAAAACCGAAGTGCTTTTTACTTTGATATCCATGAGTTGTGAAAATGAATAATCCGTCAGGGGAAACAGCGTTATACAATGTTTGAAGCCAACGAAACCAAGTTGTATCAGGCATATGAGAAAAAAAGGATAGACAAAAAACGATATCATACGTAGACGAGGCTAATTTTACTTGTTCTGGTTCAGGGTGAGATAATAGAGATGAAGTATGTAATGTGTTTTCAATAAAAGTAATAGCCTCTTCGTGTATATCGCAAGTAGTTATACTTAAGTTCGTTTGCTGATTTAATAAATGACGTGTTACGCAGCCATATCCGGATGCGAATTCTAATAATTGAATTGGAGTGTCTACAGGAGGATAAAAGGAAGTAATTAAATCTAAGAGTGTTTCTGCTGATTTTCTTCCATCTTTAAAATAATAATCTATTGCTTCTTTTTTAGATGGAAAGACTGGATTTGTGATAAGGAATTGAAAGATATGATCTTCTGGGTGGATATTTGCACTTACATTGTATTTTTGTGCAATTTGAGAAATCAAATGTTTATTTGCCTCTATAAATTCTTTCAAAGAGTAACACCCCTTAAATAATAGTAATGTCTTACAAGAGATACTGATGATAAAGAAAATATATAATTAAACCTTCAAATATGCTTCAAGGTACTTTCTATATGCATACATTTTCTTTTTTGAAATGTCGTCGATAGTAAAGGTGTCTTTAATGAAATTCTGCATTTGTACAACTTCACTGTAGTGGGAATATGAATCTTCTGTTCTTGTTACGCTATTTGTATGTCGTCTATGATAGTTTAGAGGTTTTGGATTAAAATAAATGTTCCCCTCTTTAAGGAGAGAAACATAGAAAAACCAATCGCCAGCTATTTTAAACTTTTCCAATTGTTTTGCTATTGTTTTTATATCTATGTTTTTAAAAACTACACTTGAGACATTAGGTATGGTGTTTTTGATAAGTAACGTATCTTGTATTTCATCTATCCCTTTTCGGACATAAGAACTCTGCCATTTTTCCTTATCAATATCATTTGTGTAATCCAAATAATGATTGGCCAAGATATTTCCTTGTTCATCTATTTGTTTTGATTGTGTGTAGCTTAAGGCAACATCACTATCTATATGAAACCCTTGTATTACTTCTTCTAAAAATGTCTGATCACATAAGTCATCGGCCTCAGCAATCCAAATATAATCACCGGTTGCTGCAGAGACACCTTTTATCCATTGTTTAAATACAGAACCAGAATTTTTATCATTAATAATCTGCTGAACTTTCAGGTGGTGTTTATTTTCATTTGAGAGCAGCTTTTCAAATATAGATACGCTATTGTCAGTAGAGGCATCGTCTAGGAAAATTAGTTCGTAAATGGGATAGGTTTGATTTAATATTGATTTAACTCGTTCCGGTAAGTATTTTTCGTAATTATAGTTCGGTACAATGACGCTTATTTTTTTATAATTATGCTCAAGCAAGTTTAATAATTGATAAACGTAATCAAGAAAGTTGAAATCTCTTTCAATAAGTTCTTGGCCAAAGGTCCCTTTTTGTAATCGTAAATCTTCATTCCCGATAAGTTCGTATATTCTTTCCAGCATCATAGGTAAGTTTAAATAGTCTACTAATGCGCCGGTTTGTTCCGTAACAACATCTTCAAAACCTCCAGCGTTTTTGAACCCTATAACAGGGACTTTTGTATCTAATGCTTCTAAAACTACGTTTGGGAAAGGATCTTCTCTTGAAGTTAATAAATATAAATCAGCACCGGCGTTATATAAACCGATATCTGGAGTTGGGTCCATTAATGTGAAATGTGCTGTATATCTTGGGGAGATTGTATTAAAAAAATG
>NZ_CP086328.1:4767500-4772500 GCF_020861345.1 Bacillus pacificus | reverse complement strand
TACAGTTTGTACAGGATAGGCGGGAGCCTTTGAAACCGGAGCGCTAGCTTCGGTGGAGGCGCTGGTGGGATACCGCCCTGACTGTATTGAAATTCTAACCTACGGGTCTTATCGACCCGGGAGACAGTGTCAGGTGGGCAGTTTGACTGGGGCGGTCGCCTCCTAAAGTGTAACGGAGGCGCCCAAAGGTTCCCTCAGAATGGTTGGAAATCATTCGTAGAGTGCAAAGGCATAAGGGAGCTTGACTGCGAGACCTACAAGTCGAGCAGGGACGAAAGTCGGGCTTAGTGATCCGGTGGTTCCGCATGGAAGGGCCATCGCTCAACGGATAAAAGCTACCCCGGGGATAACAGGCTTATCTCCCCCAAGAGTCCACATCGACGGGGAGGTTTGGCACCTCGATGTCGGCTCATCGCATCCTGGGGCTGTAGTCGGTCCCAAGGGTTGGGCTGTTCGCCCATTAAAGCGGTACGCGAGCTGGGTTCAGAACGTCGTGAGACAGTTCGGTCCCTATCCGTCGTGGGCGTAGGAAATTTGAGAGGAGCTGTCCTTAGTACGAGAGGACCGGGATGGACGCACCGCTGGTGTACCAGTTGTTCTGCCAAGGGCATAGCTGGGTAGCTATGTGCGGAAGGGATAAGTGCTGAAAGCATCTAAGCATGAAGCCCCCCTCAAGATGAGATTTCCCATAGCGTAAGCTAGTAAGATCCCTGAAAGATGATCAGGTTGATAGGTTCGAGGTGGAAGCATGGTGACATGTGGAGCTGACGAATACTAATAGATCGAGGACTTAACCATATAATATGAAGCAATGTTATCTAGTTTTGAAGGAATATGCCTTCATAGTTTGGTGATGATGGCAGAGAGGTCACACCCGTTCCCATACCGAACACGGAAGTTAAGCTCTCTAGCGCCGATGGTAGTTGGGACCTTGTCCCTGTGAGAGTAGGACGTCGCCAAGCAAGCTTAAGACGAGTCAGAATGACTCGTCTTTTTTGTGTTTTATAAAATAAGTTCGTGATTAATATAGTACTCTATGAGTACATTCATCTAGCAGGAAACAGCTTTATGGGCACTTTCTCCTAGTAATCGCATATTTGTCTGCGATGCTCTATATGAACACGAGGTGTACTGTAATCTTCTTTTAGAGCAATTCAGTGAGAATATCGCTACATCTAATGTACTGCATAGTTGAGTGAGAGTGGCAAGATGCGATGTCTCGAATAAGCCAGGCAGATAGTGAGACAATGAAATATCTTTTCCGAACTTATGAGGGATTTTAAGAGATAAATTACGGTACAATCCTTGAGCAAAGAGTTGCAATTGCTCGTATAATAAAACATCCCCCAAAACGCCTCCTTATCAATGATTTTACTAAAAGGATAGCGTTTTTTTCGTTATATAGGAGATGTGTATTCAAATTAACCTGATAGGCATGTGAAAGGATTCCTTGAATCGAATTCGTGTTCCTAAGACAACAGGACCTTGGCATTTTTCGTATTACCAAGATGTACTTTATAGTCATGAACAGACGCGGTAAATGAGTCGATTGCAGTTTTTTGTATATTAGTTAGAATCGAATTTAATAATTTTAATACTGGACCAGGCCGAAGGGGGATTTGCCTGTAACCCACCAATCAGAATTAGATGAAATTCTTTTTGGCTGTACGTATCGATAAGCTTTCTACTCGTATACCAGTTATTAACCAGCATATATACTGGCCCATTACTTGTTAGATATTAAAATTCTTTTATATATTAGTTATCAATACATATTTTCTATTGTTGTATAGATTCCTTCTATAATTCATCTCTTAAAAAAGAACTTATAATGAAGTCAATCATTCAAAATATGTTTAAAAGTGGTGAATAAAATGCAAAGAGTTGTTGGGATTATTGGGGGCATGGGACCTTTGGCGACTGTTGATTTAATGAATAAAATTATTTCTTACACACCTGCAATGAAAGACCAAGACCATATCCATATCATTGCGGACAACTATTCTCAAATACCTGATCGGACAACGGCTATTTTGGGAAAGGGAATAGATCCGACCCCTTACATTGTACAATCAGCCCAGCGACTGCAAAACGCTGGTGCAGATTTTCTTGTTATTGCGTGTAATACCGCTCATTTTTTCTATAAAGCAGTTAAAAGGTCTGTTAATATTCCAATCTTGCATATGCCTTTAGAAACGGCTCGTTTTGTGCAAGAAAATAATTTTAGAAAGGTAGGTTTGTTGGCTACGGATGGGACGGTTAAGGCAGAACTATACCAAAACAGTTGTCAAGATTACAGGATTGATGTCATTGATCCTGATAAAGAAATGCAAAAAAAAGTGATGGAAGGAATATATGCTATTAAAAGTGGGGATTTAAAAACAGGGTGTTTACATCTTTCGATGGTTGCTGATAAATTGAAAGAGAGCGGGGCTGAGGCTATTATAGCAGGTTGTACAGAGGTTCCTCTTGTATTGAAATCATCCGAAAATATTTGTGTCATTGATCCAACAGAAATTGTGGCAAAAGTGGTTATTAAAATAGCTAATAAAACAGAGACAGAACTAATAAAAGTGTGATTTAGAAGTTAAGAATGTGGCAGAAGTGTTGCATTCTTATTTTATGGATGTTTGATGCATATGCTTTTACGTGTACATGTTATAGTTAATTATAATAGGGAGCTAAAGTAAGGAGTGTTTAGACATGAATATCGAAAATATTGAAGCTTTTATATATGTTTGTCAACTTGGTAGTTTCAATAAAGCTGCCGAAGCTCTTTATTTAACCCAACCTTCTGTAACAGCACGTATCCAATCACTTGAACGTGAAATTAATATAAAGCTTTTTCATCGAAATGGTAATAAAATCTCTTTAACCGAAAAAGGAGAGTATTTTTTCCCACATGCACAAAAAATTTTGCAATCTTACCAGGAAGCTAAGTATGGTTTGCAACAAGTAACAATTCCGTATGACTTGGTAATTGGGAGTGCTTTATCAATATCTAATAATATCCTCCCTGAAATTTTACCTGGTTTTAAATCTGAATTTAAGGATGTTAGAATAAAAATTGTAACTGGTCATTCACAAGACATCCTACAGAAGGTTATTAATAAAGAAGTTGACTTTGGCATCGTACGAACAGAAACACATCCTCAAGTAGAATCAATTCGTCTTTATAATGACCCTATCGGCCTTTTTGTACCTCGAAATCATATATTTTTAAAAGAAGAAAAAGTAACAATAGAACATGTAAGTAAACAACCTCTTATCTTCTTTGATTATGGATCAATGGATTGGCTCATGATTCATCGGCTATTTTCAAGTAATGACGTAAGCCCGAATATATTTTTAGAAGTAGATAATATGGAAACAGCGAAAAATTTAGTGATACAAGGGATGGGCATTAGCTTTTTACCTGAACATTGTGTCAAACAAGAATTAGAAAATGGAGAATTGATCCGAGTGGAAATGACGCCTCCGGTGAAAATTAATATTAGTATTGATTTTATCTATTTAAAAGGCAGACCAAAATCTGTTTTTATTGACTTTTTAAAAGAGAAGATGTGTAAATAAAACAAACTGATTGGTATATCAATCAGTTTGTTTTTGTTATGGAGTTGATAGGTATAGGATGTTTTATGTGTATTGGTTTCTTATTATTATGTATTCTTAGGTTCTTAGATAGAAAAAATTAATTTATGATTTTGTATATATGTCCAAACGGAAGATATATAAATTAATTAAAATATGTAGTAGTACTAGAAACAATGTTTGTTAGTAACTTAATCCGCTCTTCTAGCGATAAAATGTGAATATAGATATAGGATAAACATTCTTAAATGCTATGAGAAGTGATACAACGCGAGGAGGGAACGAATGTTCTTTGTGGGTACGTTGAGTACACTCAATCGATTGAGGTACGTATTTTTAATCCGGTACATGTGTTTAAAAAAGAAATACTATTACTCGGTTTAGATTTCGGAGTATAACTTATTTGTACATCTTAAGTGTTTGTTGAGAGGATATAGTGGCTATTATCAGAGGTTTATTACCACTCAGTAATACCGAATGGATGATACTAAAGATGAAAGAGATATAAGGTCTATATTTCGATTTGAATATCGGTTTAATAGTATGTGGTTTATAGGAATCTATAGAGAGATTCCTGCTGCTAGCATTGCTACTATAAAAGAGAGGATGAATTTTATCGTAAACATAGAAATATCATCGATGCTTAAATATCTTTAACTTTTTCATAAGCTTAAGGCTATAAATCCAGTTCAAGCTATTACAGGAAGAATAATGAAAAAAGAGAAATCAGACGCAGTTTTATAATTTACTTTCATTAATAAGGACACAAGAACAGTAGAATTAGCTCTAGAGGAGTCAGGATATATTGCTAAGCATTGAAATAATCCAATTGTTAATGCTAGACGAGGATTGTTTCTATCCTTTTTACTTCTGCAAATATTATAAGAATTGTTCCAGCTACAAGTTTAATCATGATAGTATATGTCTGAAATAAGTATGTTTTAGTAACATCATGTAGTAGTAAATCAGTGTTAAGAGCAGTGAACCTTCTAGGTGGCCTGAATAATAATTACTTATAATAAAGCCAATGCGTGATACAGGCATATTTAGTAGATGTATTAGTGTGTTTCTATATATTTACGAGTAAACAGATAAACAACTATTACTTCATATGGGGAGAAATCTATAACTAGAGTAGTACATGAGTTTATTATGGATTTTTGTATCGTTGTCTGTTATAAGAATATGTATATCTTCAATTGCTTCTAATAGAGTGCGTGATAAACAAAGAGGTACTAAGGAGTGTAGTAACTTTTTAATTACATACTAGTAGTTATTAAAATAAAGTTGTTAGTTTCGCTGGGGAAAACGTCCGTATAAATTAAATCTAGGGTTAATCTAACTTAAATATATTTTGGAAGTAGAAACTAAGAAGGAGTAGAAGGGAGTTTTCTGGTAATGTAATCTTT
>NZ_CP086328.1:4760000-4765000 GCF_020861345.1 Bacillus pacificus | reverse complement strand
AAGCACCCCGGAAGGGGAGTGAAAGAGATCCTGAAACCGTGTGCCTACAAATAGTCAGAGCCCGTTAACGGGTGATGGCGTGCCTTTTGTAGAATGAACCGGCGAGTTACGATCCCGTGCGAGGTTAAGCTGAAGAGGCGGAGCCGCAGCGAAAGCGAGTCTGAATAGGGCGTTTAGTACGTGGTCGTAGACCCGAAACCAGGTGATCTACCCATGTCCAGGGTGAAGTTCAGGTAACACTGAATGGAGGCCCGAACCCACGCACGTTGAAAAGTGCGGGGATGAGGTGTGGGTAGCGGAGAAATTCCAATCGAACCTGGAGATAGCTGGTTCTCCCCGAAATAGCTTTAGGGCTAGCCTTAAGTGTAAGAGTCTTGGAGGTAGAGCACTGATTGGACTAGGGGTCCTCATCGGATTACCGAATTCAGTCAAACTCCGAATGCCAATGACTTATCCTTAGGAGTCAGACTGCGAGTGATAAGATCCGTAGTCAAAAGGGAAACAGCCCAGACCGCCAGCTAAGGTCCCAAAGTGTGTATTAAGTGGAAAAGGATGTGGAGTTGCTTAGACAACTAGGATGTTGGCTTAGAAGCAGCCACCATTTAAAGAGTGCGTAATAGCTCACTAGTCGAGTGACTCTGCGCCGAAAATGTACCGGGGCTAAATACACCACCGAAGCTGCGGATTGATACCAATGGTATCAGTGGTAGGGGAGCGTTCTAAGGACAGTGAAGTCAGACCGGAAGGACTGGTGGAGTGCTTAGAAGTGAGAATGCCGGTATGAGTAGCGAAAGACGGGTGAGAATCCCGTCCACCGAATGCCTAAGGTTTCCTGAGGAAGGCTCGTCCGCTCAGGGTTAGTCAGGACCTAAGCCGAGGCCGACAGGCGTAGGCGATGGACAACAGGTTGATATTCCTGTACCACCTCTTTATCGTTTGAGCAATGGAGGGACGCAGAAGGATAGAAGAAGCGTGCGATTGGTTGTGCACGTCCAAGCAGTTAGGCTGATAAGTAGGCAAATCCGCTTATCGTGAAGGCTGAGCTGTGATGGGGAAGCTCCTTATGGAGCGAAGTCTTTGATTCCCCGCTGCCAAGAAAAGCTTCTAGCGAGATAAAGGTGCCTGTACCGCAAACCGACACAGGTAGGCGAGGAGAGAATCCTAAGGTGTGCGAGAGAACTCTGGTTAAGGAACTCGGCAAAATGACCCCGTAACTTCGGGAGAAGGGGTGCTTTCTTAACGGAAAGCCGCAGTGAATAGGCCCAAGCGACTGTTTAGCAAAAACACAGCTCTCTGCGAAGCCGTAAGGCGAAGTATAGGTGGTGACACCTGCCCGGTGCTGGAAGGTTAAGGAGAGGGGTTAGCGTAAGCGAAGCTCTGAACTGAAGCCCCAGTAAACGGCGGCCGTAACTATAACGGTCCTAAGGTAGCGAAATTCCTTGTCGGGTAAGTTCCGACCCGCACGAAAGGTGTAACGATTTGGGCACTGTCTCAACCAGAGACTCGGTGAAATTATAGTACCTGTGAAGATGCAGGTTACCCGCGACAGGACGGAAAGACCCCGTGGAGCTTTACTGTAGCCTGATATTGAATTTTGGTACAGTTTGTACAGGATAGGCGGGAGCCTTTGAAACCGGAGCGCTAGCTTCGGTGGAGGCGCTGGTGGGATACCGCCCTGACTGTATTGAAATTCTAACCTACGGGTCTTATCGACCCGGGAGACAGTGTCAGGTGGGCAGTTTGACTGGGGCGGTCGCCTCCTAAAGTGTAACGGAGGCGCCCAAAGGTTCCCTCAGAATGGTTGGAAATCATTCGTAGAGTGCAAAGGCATAAGGGAGCTTGACTGCGAGACCTACAAGTCGAGCAGGGACGAAAGTCGGGCTTAGTGATCCGGTGGTTCCGCATGGAAGGGCCATCGCTCAACGGATAAAAGCTACCCCGGGGATAACAGGCTTATCTCCCCAAAGAGTCCACATCGACGGGGAGGTTTGGCACCTCGATGTCGGCTCATCGCATCCTGGGGCTGTAGTCGGTCCCAAGGGTTGGGCTGTTCGCCCATTAAAGCGGTACGCGAGCTGGGTTCAGAACGTCGTGAGACAGTTCGGTCCCTATCCGTCGTGGGCGTAGGAAATTTGAGAGGAGCTGTCCTTAGTACGAGAGGACCGGGATGGACGCACCGCTGGTGTACCAGTTGTTCTGCCAAGGGCATAGCTGGGTAGCTATGTGCGGAAGGGATAAGTGCTGAAAGCATCTAAGCATGAAGCCCCCCTCAAGATGAGATTTCCCATAGCGTAAGCTAGTAAGATCCCTGAAAGATGATCAGGTTGATAGGTTCGAGGTGGAAGCATGGTGACATGTGGAGCTGACGAATACTAATAGATCGAGGACTTAACCATATAATATGAAGCAATGTTATCTAGTTTTGAAGGAATATGCCTTCATAGTTTGGTGATGATGGCAGAGAGGTCACACCCGTTCCCATACCGAACACGGAAGTTAAGCTCTCTAGCGCCGATGGTAGTTGGGACCTTGTCCCTGTGAGAGTAGGACGTCGCCAAGCAAAAACCTAAGTCGTTTCGACTTAGGTTTTTTTGTGTTTATTTTTATATATCAAATGTCATAATTCATATATTTAGTAATCGTAAAGAGGGAAAAGGATGAAATAGAGACGTTTTAAAGTCAACTACCCCAGTGAGACAAGGCTTTTCAGTGGGGGCTTGAGTTCGAGCGCTAGGTCTTTTCGTCTATTGCTAGACAGTTTGACGCTCTAGCATTCATGCTACCCTACGATTTGTCACGTAACTTACTAATCTATCTACACCTAAATCGTAACTCAAAGCGTTACTCGTAGTCGTGGATGGTTTCTTCATTTGAGAAACGTGCATTTCATATGTATAATGCACCTCAAAGAACCGACCTTTTTGCTTCGGTACAATCTAAATGTAGGAGATTTTTTTGTCTTAAATTTTTCGGCATACGTATTTTAATGGAACCGAATTTTTTCTGAATGCCACATTCATCGGAACTATCCAATGCCCGTTATTATCCACTTTAGGGACTTGATAGATTTCAATGATTCGCTTGTCAGTGGAACGAGAATAATTTGGGAACTTCAGATGCCCTGTGAACTTCTCAGGATTTTTCTTCCATTGTTCCAACGCTTTAAAAAAGCTCTTCACTTCTGCATATAAGGCTCTGCGAATCGCTTGAACAGAGTTTGATTGAACTCCTGGGTAGTTCGTATCGGCTTGCATGGCAGTATCTACTTCTTTTACAGTAACCATCCTATTATTGTTTAAGTAACTTTATTTCATCGTGTACAAGCCAACATTTCGCAATGCTTTTGAGCTATGTGACATGCGCTGAAGTAAACCCCCACTGATTAAAGTTTCAATTTATACAATGTTTTTTCGTTTTTAAAGGATTTCATTCATCAAAAAATCTATAATTAAGGTAATTAACATATATTTTTGATGGGTGTGGGAGATTATGAAAGAAATATGCATGTTATTAGTAGCTGTTATATTATGGGGAACAGCCATTGCACCAACAAAGTGGGCGTTAGAATCTATTCAGCCATTTACTTTGTTATTTATTCGCCTTTTCTTCGCGGGTGGAATTTGTTTGCTATTTTCATTTAAACAATTAAAAAGATCGGTTGTACATAAACAAGTGCCGTGGAAAAGAATGAGTTTACTATCTTTTACTGGTGTAGCTGGTTACTTTATGTTCACATCCTACGGTATTTCTTTAACAAGTGGATTGCATGTTAGTATTATTGATGCTGCTTTACCGTTAGTTACAATTCTTTTTTCAGCGTTCTTTTTGAAAGAAAAAATTAAGCTTAATTATTGGGTTGGTATTGTACTCGGGGCTATTGGAGTACTTCTTATTACAATCCCATCTAGTAACGGGGATCAAGAAGTATCTTTAATAGGAGATACCCTTATTTTATTAAGCACTTTCTTATTTGCCCTCTATACAGTATTGCTGAAAAGACCAAAACAAGAACAGTATTTATCAAACAAGGTTTTTACAACATTAACTTTAATTATTGGAGCTGTTATTTTATTACCATTTGCAATGGTAGAAACTTTTTACTATGGTTTCCCAGAAATCGAAACATGGAAGACTGGATTTAGTGTAATGTATCTTGTTATAGGGGCAACAATTTTAGCGTATTGGCTTTGGAATAGAGCATTAGAGACAGTCTCGGCATCAGTAAGTGGGTTATATTTAAATGCGTTACCATTAATAAGTATTGTTGCTTCAATTGTTTTATTAGATGAGTCTGTAACTTGGAAGATAGTAATAGGAGGAAGTTTAGTTTTAATAGGGGTAGGATGGGCAGATAAACAAAAAATAAGTAAGTTATTAAAGAGGAATAACTTGAATAGTAAGGAATGCTAAGCAGTATGTTGTATATAGTTTAAATAAAAAACACCTTATATATAGGTGTTTTTTATTTGGAAAGATAATAGATTGAAATCAGTATGGATATTCTTTGCTATATTTATACGTATTGAAATCATTTTGAAATATTGTTTGAACGAGTTGTATACATTCAGTATCATAAAAACTTTCGAAAGTTGGAAGACGGGGGAATAAAGGGTCAGTAATATCGGATTCGCTAAAATTCCCTTTATAAATCATCGAGGGAGTTTGATGATGCCAGGATGTTGAAAACTCATTTATTGGCGCGTTTTTTAATTCGAAACGCTTTTCTAATGCTTTCATATCCTGATTGAAGTTTTCTAAGTATATATAATTGGTTACATATTTTTCTTCATCAGCTATATATTGTTTTGTGAAATGAGGGTTAATACTATTTGCTTGTGCCCCATTAATAAGTAGATAGTATAGAAATTGTTTAAATGAGAGCCCTTTGGACGAATTTTCGTCTTGATATAGAAACTTTCGGATAGGCTTCCATTCGGGATTTTCTATATAAGGAGGTGCAATTAAGGATACGAAAGAACTGACTGCTCTCTTATAAGGGT
>NZ_CP086328.1:4540000-4755000 GCF_020861345.1 Bacillus pacificus | reverse complement strand
GTGTACCAGTTGTTCTGCCAAGGGCATAGCTGGGTAGCTATGTGCGGAAGGGATAAGTGCTGAAAGCATCTAAGCATGAAGCCCCCCTCAAGATGAGATTTCCCATAGCGTAAGCTAGTAAGATCCCTGAAAGATGATCAGGTTGATAGGTTCGAGGTGGAAGCATGGTGACATGTGGAGCTGACGAATACTAATAGATCGAGGACTTAACCATATAATATGAAGCAATGTTATCTAGTTTTGAAGGAATATGCCTTCATAGTTTGGTGATGATGGCAGAGAGGTCACACCCGTTCCCATACCGAACACGGAAGTTAAGCTCTCTAGCGCCGATGGTAGTTGGGACCTTGTCCCTGTGAGAGTAGGACGTCGCCAAGCAAAAACCTAAGTCGTTTCGACTTAGGTTTTTTTGTGTTTATTTTTATATATCAAATGTCGTAATTCGTAAATTTAGTAATCTTAATGAGAGAAAAGAATGAAAATGAGGCTATTGAGGGTAATAGTAATGATTTTTTGCTTTTCAGGCTTTCTAAGTGCTCCAAAACAACCCTTATGATAGGAACTGTTATTTCTTTTACTACAAGTATATATTTTACATAATGAGAGTAAGAAAAGCGGGATGATATAAGAATGAAAATAAGTATTCAATCCTTACAGTAATGAATGCGATACAATGGAATAGAAACGATATGCTTTATTCCGCATTAACGGGCAGTAAGACCCCCACCTCAAATTTCAGCGGAAGCAAAGAAGCTAGGTGGGGGATCAACTGCCCGTAAAAGCCCGATTGGTGAGGGTTAATTAAAGTTTCACTTTATATAAAAGTATACGGAATTAATATACAAACCGTTTTGTGTATGGTAGATCTCTAGAAATATATATTCTAATTGCTTATCCTTCTTGCATATAGTTACAATTATTCTTTTGAATATAACTAAAACACGAACGTTATTGATGAGTAATAAAAAAACATTCGATTATTTGTTGACATTGTTTATGAAATATTGTTAATATAGCCATAGAAAGAATAATATATAAGACCTCATATAATCGCGGGGATATGGCCTGCAAGTCTCTACCTAACGACCGTTATTCGTTAGACTATGAGGGAAAGTCACTCGGTATTTTTCTATTCACAAGGGATACGTATGCCTGAGTAGAGCGCTTTCTCTCATAGTAAAAGAGAAACTGTTCTATTTCAGGCTTTTTTTATTTGAATCGGGGGGATTCTAATATGAAATCACTAGTTGGAGTCATAATGGGAAGCACGTCAGACTGGGAAACAATGAAATATGCTTGTGACATTTTAGATGAATTAAATATACCGTATGAGAAAAAAGTTGTATCCGCTCATCGGACTCCGGATTATATGTTTGAATATGCAGAGACGGCTCGTGAACGTGGATTGAAAGTTATTATTGCTGGAGCTGGTGGAGCAGCACATTTACCAGGAATGGTTGCAGCGAAGACGAATCTTCCTGTAATCGGAGTTCCAGTCCAATCAAAAGCGTTAAACGGCTTAGATTCATTATTATCCATCGTCCAAATGCCAGGAGGGGTTCCAGTTGCAACTGTTGCAATTGGTAAGGCTGGTTCAACAAATGCTGGTTTACTTGCTGCACAAATACTTGGATCATTCCATGATGACATATATGATGCATTAGAATTGAGAAGAGAAGCAATTGAAAAAGATGTGCGCGAAGGTAGTGAGCTAGTATGACGAGAATCATTTTACCTGGAAAAACAATCGGTATTATTGGAGGCGGCCAGCTAGGAAGAATGATGGCATTGGCGGCTAAGGAGATGGGATATAAAATTGCTGTTTTAGATCCTACAAAAAACTCACCATGTGCACAAGTTGCTGATATTGAAATTGTTGCATCATATGACGATTTAAAAGCAATTCAGCATTTAGCAGAGATCAGTGATGTTGTCACATATGAATTTGAGAATATTGATTATAGATGTTTACAATGGCTTGAAAAACATGCTTACTTACCGCAAGGCAGTCAGTTGTTAAGTAAAACGCAAAATCGTTTTACAGAAAAGAATGCGATTGAGAAAGCAGGATTACCAGTAGCAACGTATAGAGTAGTTCAAAATCAAGGTCAGCTTACTGAAGCAATCGCTGAGTTATCATATCCTTCCGTCTTAAAAACGACGACAGGCGGATATGATGGGAAAGGGCAAGTTGTTTTAAGAAGTGAGGCTGACGTTGATACAGCGCGAGAGCTTGCGAATGCGGCAGAGTGTATTTTAGAGAAATGGGTGCCTTTTGAAAAAGAAGTATCAGTTATTGTCATTCGTAGTGTAAGTGGTGAAACGAAAGTATTTCCGGTAGCGGAAAATATTCATGTAAATAACATTTTGCATGAATCCATCGTTCCAGCTCGCATTACAGAAGAACTTTCTCAAAAAGCTATTGCTTATGCAAAAGTGCTTGCGGATGAACTAGAACTTGTGGGAACACTAGCGGTAGAGATGTTTGCTACAGCTGATGGTGAGATTTACATTAATGAATTAGCACCAAGACCTCACAATTCAGGACACTATACACAGGATGCATGTGAAACGAGTCAATTCGGCCAACATATTCGAGCAATCTGTAATTTACCTCTTGGAGAAACAAATTTGTTAAAACCAGTTGTCATGGTAAACATTTTAGGCGAACATATAGAAGGGGTCCTAAGACAAGTGAATAGATTAACCGGGTGCTATTTACACTTGTATGGAAAAGAAGAAGCAAAAGCGCAGCGAAAAATGGGGCATGTTAATATTTTAAATGATAATATTGAAGTCGCTCTAGAAAAAGCGAAGAGTTTGCATATTTGGGACCATCAAGAACAACTGTTGGAGGGAAAAAGATGATTAGTCGTTATACACGCCCAGAAATGGGTGCAATTTGGACGGAAGAGAACAAATTTAAAGCGTGGTTAGAAGTTGAGATTTTAGCTTGTGAAGCATGGGCTGAGCTTGGCGATATTCCGAAAGAAGATGTTAAAAAAATTCGTGAGCATGCATCATTTGATATTGATCGTATTTATGAAATTGAAAAAGAGACACGTCATGACGTAGTTGCATTCACTCGTGCTGTATCAGAAACACCAGCATTAGGCGAGGAACGTAAATGGATTCATTACGGTTTAACATCTACAGACGTAGTAGATACAGCGTTATCTTACATTTTAAAACAAGCGAATGAAATCATATTAAAAGACTTAGAAAACTTTGTAAGTATTTTAGCTAACAAAGCGAAAGAGCATAAATACACGATCATGATGGGAAGAACACACGGTGTTCATGCAGAACCAACAACATTCGGTTTAAAACTTGGTCTTTGGTATGAAGAAATGAAACGTAACGTAGAGCGTTTCAAACAAGCTGCTAATACAGTTCGTGTTGGTAAATTATCTGGTGCGGTTGGTACATATGCAAATATCGATCCATTCGTAGAAAAGTATGTTTGTGAAAACTTAGGATTAGAAGCAGCACCAATTTCAACACAAACATTGCAACGTGATCGCCATGCACATTACATGTCAACACTTGCATTAATCGCAACGTCTATCGAAAAGATGGCAGTTGAGATTCGTGGTTTACAAAAGAGTGAAACACGTGAAGTTGAAGAAGCTTTCGCAAAAGGTCAAAAAGGTTCTTCTGCAATGCCGCATAAGCGTAACCCAATTGGATCTGAAAATATGACTGGTTTAGCTCGTGTTATCCGCGGTTATATGATGACAGCTTATGAGAATGTTCCATTATGGCATGAGCGTGATATTTCTCACTCTTCAGCAGAACGCGTAATTTTACCAGATGCTACAATCGCGTTAAATTACATGCTAAACCGCTTTGGTAATATTGTTAAAAACTTAACTGTATACCCAGAGAATATGAAACGTAATATGACAAGAACATACGGCTTAATTTATTCTCAGCGCGTAATGCTTACGTTAATTGACAAAGGTATGGTGCGTGAAGAAGCTTACGATATCGTACAACCTAAAGCGATGGAAGCTTGGGAAACACAAGTACAATTTAAAGAGCTTGTAGAAGCTGATGAGCGTATTACGAGCAAGTTAACACAAGAAGAAATTAATGAATGCTTCAACTATGAGCATCATATGCAACACGTTGATACAATCTTTGAACGCCTTGGATTAAACGAAGCGTAAAATTTCATATGGCACAGAATAGAGTCATTCTGTGCCATTCTTTATAAAAACATTATTCACATTTTTCAAACTACAGGGGGCTTGCGAAATGCAAAAGCTAGAATTGCTGTATGAAGGTAAGGCAAAAAGAATTTATCGTACAGAATCAGCAGATATGGTTTGGGTAGAGTACAAAGATAGTGCGACTGCTTTCAATGGGGAGAAAAAAGAGACGATTACAGGAAAAGGTCGTTTGAACAATGAGATTACAACTTTATTGTTCAGAAAGTTACAAGAAGTAGGAATTAAAACACACTTTGTTGAGAAGCTATCTGAAACAGAACAACTTGTTAAAAAAGTGAGTATTATTCCTTTAGAAGTTGTCACAAGAAATGTAATTGCAGGAAGTCTTTCAAAACGATTAGGAATGGAAGAGGGAACTGTACTTGCAGAACCAATCGTAGAATTTTACTTCAAAGATGATGATTTAGGAGATCCGCTTGTAACGGAAGATCATATTCGTGTATTAAACGTTGCATCGCCAGAGCAAGTAAGCGTATTACGAGATATGGCTCTACAAATCAATCAAGTGTTGATTGATCATTTCGCAAGCTGTCGTGTAAGATTAGTAGATTTCAAATTAGAGTTTGGTGAAACGGATGAAGGAGAAATCATTTTAGCAGATGAAATTTCACCAGATACTTGCCGTTTATGGGATGAAACGAGCAATGAGAAGTTTGATAAAGACGTATTCCGTCGTGATCTTGGAAATTTAACAGATGCTTATGAAGAGATTTTAAAACGTTTAGGGGGAATTTCACATGTATAAAGTTAAGGTATATGTAACATTAAGAGAAAGCGTATTAGATCCACAAGGAACAGCAGTAAAAGGAGCACTTCATAGCCTTTCATTCACAGAAGTACAGGATGTTCGAATTGGAAAGTACATGGAACTAACAATTGATAAATCGGTAACCGACTTAGATAGCAAGGTAAAGGAAATGTGTGAAAAACTATTAGCAAACGTTGTAATGGAAGACTTCCGTTATGAAGTTGAGGAGGTTGTCGCACAGTGAAATTTGCCGTAATAGTATTTCCAGGTTCAAACTGTGATGTCGATATGTTCCATGCAATTAAAGATGAGCTTGGCGAAGAAGTAGATTACGTTTGGCACGATACAGAGAATTTAGATGAATATGATGCAATTCTACTACCAGGTGGTTTCTCTTATGGTGACTACTTACGCTGCGGTGCTATTTCTCGCTTTGCGAATGCAATGAAAGCAGTACAGAAAGCTGCTGAGCAAGGAAAGCCAATTTTAGGTGTATGTAATGGATTCCAGATTCTTGTTGAATCAGGATTATTACCAGGAGCATTAATGAGAAATGAAAACTTAAAATTTATGTGTCGAACAGTTCAGTTACGTGTTGAAAATAATGAAACAATGTTTACATCACAATATGAAAAAGATGAAGTAATCAATATTCCAATTGCACATGGTGAGGGGAATTACTATTGTGATGAAGAGACTCTTAAACAATTAGAAGAGAATAATCAAATCGCATTCCGTTACGTAGAAAACCCGAACGGAAGCGTTTCAGATATTGCTGGTATTGTAAACGAAAAAGGAAATGTACTGGGTATGATGCCACACCCAGAGCGTGCTGTAGATGAATTACTTGGCGGTGCTGAAGGGTTAAAAGTCTTTCAATCTATCTTAAAACAGTGGAGGGAAACATATGTCGTTAATGCTTGAACCAAATCCAACACAAATTAAAGAAGAGCGCATATATGCGGAAATGGGGCTAACAGACGAAGAGTTCGCCATGGTTGAAAAGATTTTAGGCCGTCTGCCAAATTATACAGAAACAGGATTATTCTCTGTTATGTGGTCTGAACATTGTAGTTATAAAAATTCAAAACCAGTACTTCGAAAATTCCCAACAACAGGTGAGCGAGTCTTGCAAGGGCCTGGGGAAGGTGCTGGAATTGTAGACATCGGTGATAATCAAGCGGTTGTATTTAAAATGGAAAGTCATAACCACCCTTCTGCTATTGAGCCCTATCAAGGAGCAGCAACAGGTGTTGGCGGTATTATTCGTGACGTATTCTCTATGGGAGCACGTCCAGTAGCTCTATTAAACTCACTTCGATTTGGAGAATTACAATCACCACGTGTGAAATACTTATTCGAAGAAGTAGTAGCAGGAATTGCGGGATACGGTAACTGTATCGGTATTCCGACTGTTGGCGGCGAAGTACAGTTTGATCCATGTTATGAAGGAAATCCACTTGTAAATGCAATGTGCGTAGGCTTAATTAACCACGAAGACATTAAAAAAGGGCAAGCGCACGGTGCTGGAAACACAGTAATGTACGTAGGAGCATCAACTGGTCGTGATGGTATCCACGGTGCTACATTCGCATCTGAAGAGTTATCTGAAAGCTCAGAAGCGAAGCGTCCAGCAGTTCAAGTAGGAGATCCATTTATGGAGAAACTTCTTATTGAAGCTTGTTTAGAACTTATTCAATCGGATGCACTTGTTGGAATTCAAGATATGGGTGCAGCTGGTTTAACATCATCTTCTGCAGAAATGGCAAGTAAAGCAGGAATGGGTATTGAAATGTACTTAGATGATGTACCACAACGAGAAACAGGAATGACACCATATGAAATGATGCTATCTGAATCACAAGAGCGTATGTTAATTGTTGTGAAAAAAGGTAGAGAGCAAGAGATAGTAGATTTATTTGAGAAGTATGGTCTTGCAGCCGTTACGATGGGGAAAGTAACGGAAGACAAAATGCTTCGTTTATTCCATAAAGGTGAAATGGTAGCTGAAGTACCAGCGGATGCTCTTGCAGAAGAAGCGCCAATTTATCATAAACCATCACAAGAAGCAGCATACTTTGCTGAATTCCAGCAGATGAAAATGGAAACACCAAAAGTAGAAAATTATAAAGAAACGTTATTCGCTCTATTACAACAACCGACGATTGCAAGTAAAGAGTGGGTTTATGATCAATATGATTATCAAGTTCGCACAAGCACAGTTGTTACACCGGGTTCAGATGCAGCAGTTGTACGTGTACGCGGTACAGAAAAAGGATTAGCAATGACGACAGATTGTAACTCTCGCTACATTTATTTAGATCCAGAAATGGGCGGTAAAATTGCAGTAGCAGAGGCAGCACGTAATATCGTATGTTCTGGAGGAGAGCCACTTGCAATTACAGATTGCTTAAACTTCGGTAATCCAGAGAAACCAGAAATCTTCTGGCAAATTGAGAAATCAGTAGATGGTATGAGTGAAGCTTGTCGCACATTACAAACACCAGTTATAGGCGGAAACGTATCAATGTATAACGAACGTAGTGGTGAAGCGGTATATCCAACACCGACAGTTGGGATGGTCGGACTAGTACATGACTTAAAACATGTAACAACACAAGAATTTAAGCAAGCTGGCGATTTAGTTTATATTATCGGAGAGACGAAAGCTGAGTTTGGTGGAAGTGAATTACAGAAAATGCTTCACGGCAAAATTTTCGGCCAATCACCAAGTATCGATCTAGACGTAGAATTAAAACGTCAAAAACAAGTATTAGCAGCAATTCAAGCGGGCCTTATTCAATCTGCACATGACGTTGCTGAAGGTGGTTTAGCAGTTGCAATTTCAGAAAGTGCAATTGGTGCTAACGGCTTAGGTGCTACTGTGAAATTAGACGGGGAAGCAACAGCGGCATTATTTGCGGAATCGCAATCTCGCTTTGTGATAACTGTAAAACGTGAAAATAAAGAAGCGTTTGAGAAAGCGGTAGAAGCAATTCAAGTTGGAGAAGTAACAAATACAAATGAAGTGACAATTCATAATGAAGAAAATGAAGTATTACTTACAGCAAATGTAGATGAAATGAGAAAGGCTTGGAAAGGGGCAATCCCATGCTTGCTGAAATAAAGGGGTTAAACGAAGAATGTGGCGTTTTCGGAATTTGGGGGCATGAAAATGCGGCACAAGTTTCATACTACGGATTGCACAGTTTACAGCACCGTGGGCAAGAAGGCGCAGGCATTGTCGTAAATAATGGAGAAAAAATCGTCGGTCACAAGGGGTTAGGTTTAATATCGGAAGTGTTTTCAAGAGGAGAGCTAGAAGGATTGAACGGGAAATCAGCAATCGGACACGTACGATACGCGACGGCTGGTGGAAGTGAAGTGGCTAACGTTCAACCATTACTATTCCGTTTTTCTGATCATAGTATGGCATTAGCTCATAACGGGAATTTAATTAATGCAAAAATGCTTCGCCGCGAATTAGAGGCAGAGGGAAGTATTTTTCAAACAAGTTCAGATACAGAAGTACTTTTACACCTTATTAAACGTAGTACGAAAGATTCGTTAATTGAAAGTGTAAAAGAAGCTCTAAATAAAGTGAAAGGTGCGTTTGCATATCTTTTACTAACTGGAAATGAAATGATCGTTGCGCTAGATCCAAATGGATTCCGTCCCCTTTCAATTGGAAAGATGGGAGATGCTTACGTTGTAGCATCAGAAACATGTGCTTTTGATGTAGTAGGTGCAACATACATTCGTGATGTAGAACCGGGTGAATTACTTATCATTAATGATGAGGGAATTCACGTAGATCGTTTTACAAATGATGTAGAACATGCAATTTGCAGTATGGAATACATTTACTTCGCACGCCCAGATTCAAATATCGCTGGTGTTAACGTCCATGCAGCACGTAAAAACATGGGGAAACGTTTGGCGGCAGAAGCTCCTATTGAAGCTGATGTTGTTACTGGTGTACCAGACTCTAGCATTTCAGCAGCAATTGGTTATGCGGAGGCGACAGGTATTCCATATGAGTTAGGATTAATTAAAAATCGTTACGTTGGACGTACGTTTATTCAACCTTCTCAGGAACTGCGAGAGCAAGGGGTTAAGATGAAGCTTTCAGCAGTAAGAGGTGTAGTTGAAGGAAAACGAGTTGTTATGATTGATGATTCTATCGTACGAGGAACAACGAGTAAACGAATTGTTCGTATGCTTCGCGAGGCTGGAGCGACAGAAGTTCACGTAAGAATAGCTTCACCACCTTTGAAATATCCATGTTTCTATGGCATTGATATTCAAACGAGAAAAGAATTAATTGCAGCAAATCATACGGTAGAAGAAATTCGTGAAATGATCGGTGCAGACTCATTAACATTTTTAAGTGAAGATGGATTAGTAGATGCAATTGGACGTCCATATGAAGGGAAATACGGTGGCCTATGTATGGCGTACTTCAATGGAGATTATCCAACAGCTCTTTATGATTATGAGCAAGAGCTTTTAGAAAGTATGAAATAAGAAGAAAAAAGCTTCTACTTCTTTTTGATGTAGAAGCTAGCTTCTTTCTTAAAACGGCCCGCACAGGATAGGGAGAAATTAAAAGACGAGGTGTAGATAACGATGGCGAATGCATATAAGCAAGCAGGAGTAGATATTGAAGCTGGATATGAAGCGGTATCTCGCATGAAAAAACACGTACAAACAACAATGAGAAAAGAAGTACTAGGCGGTTTAGGCGGTTTTGGAGGTATGTTTGACCTATCAAAATTTGCATTAGAAGAACCTGTATTAGTATCTGGAACAGATGGCGTGGGAACGAAATTGATGCTCGCTTTTATGGCAGATAAACATGACACAATTGGTATTGATGCGGTAGCAATGTGTGTAAATGATATTGTTGTCCAAGGAGCAGAGCCGCTTTTCTTCCTTGATTATATTGCTTGTGGTAAAGCTGAACCTAGTAAAATTGAAAACATCGTCAAAGGTATATCAGAGGGCTGTCGCCAAGCAGGTTGTGCTTTAATTGGTGGAGAAACAGCTGAAATGCCAGGAATGTATTCTACAGAAGAATACGATTTAGCTGGTTTTACAGTTGGGATCGTTGATAAAAAGAAAATTGTAACGGGTGAAAATATTGAAGCTGGTCACGTATTAATTGGCTTAGCATCTAGCGGTATTCATAGTAACGGTTATTCTTTAGTACGAAAAGTATTACTAGAAGATGGAGAACTATCTTTAGATCGCATTTACGGACGCTTAGAGCTACCTCTTGGTGAAGAATTATTAAAACCAACGAAAATTTATGTCAAACCTATTTTAGAACTATTGAAGAAATATGAAGTATACGGTATGGCACATATTACAGGTGGCGGATTCATTGAAAATATTCCACGTATGTTACCAGAAGAAATCGGTGCAGAAATTGAATTAGGATCTTGGGAAATTCAGCCGATTTTTAGTTTACTTCAAGAAGTTGGCAAGCTGGAAGAGAAAGAAATGTTCAATATTTTTAACATGGGTATTGGTATGGTAGTAGCGGTGAAGGAAGAAGATGCAAAAGATGTTGTTCGTCTTCTTGAAGAGCAAGGAGAAACTGCTCGTATTATTGGACGCACTGTACAAGGAGCTGGCGTTACTTTTAATGGAGGCACAGCGCTATGAGTAGATTAGCAGTTTTTGCTTCTGGAAGCGGATCTAACTTTCAATCTCTCGTTAATGCAGTAGAAGAAAAAAGATTGGATGCAGAAATTAGTTTATTAGTATGTGATAAACCAGAAGCACGCGCTGTTGGGCGAGCACATTATCATCATATCCCGTGTTTCGCTTTTTCAGCGAAAGCATATGAGTCAAAAGAAGCGTTTGAAAAAGAGATATTAAAGAAGCTAGAAGAGTATGAAATTGATTATGTTATTTTAGCTGGATATATGCGTTTAATTGGACCAACTTTACTAGAAGCTTACGGCGGAAGGATTATTAATATTCATCCATCACTATTACCGAGTTTTCCAGGGAAAGATGCTGTTGGTCAAGCGTTAGAAGCAGGTGTGAAAGTAACTGGAGTAACGATTCATTATGTAGACGCAGGTATGGATACAGGGCCAATTATTGCACAAGAAGCAGTAGTTGTTTCTGAAGGGGATACGAGAGAAAGCTTACAAAAGAAAATTCAACAAGTTGAACATAAATTATACGTAAATACAGTGAATCAAATTGTTCAATCTACGAAAGAACCAACTGTTAACTAACATACAACCAGGGGTGAAGGGTAAATGAAAAAGCGTGCATTAGTAAGTGTTTCAGATAAAACAGGAGTAGTAGAATTTGTTAAAGGTTTACTAGAACAAGGAATCGAAGTTATATCAACAGGCGGTACAAAAAAATTACTAGAAGAAAACGGCTTACAAGTAATCGGTATTTCTGAAGTAACTGGTTTCCCAGAAATTATGGATGGTCGTGTGAAAACATTACATCCAAATATTCATGGTGGTCTATTAGCAGTTCGCGATAATGAAACGCATGTAGCACAAATGAATGAGTTAGGTATAGAGCCAATTGATTTTGTTGTCGTTAACTTATACCCATTCAAAGAAACAATCGCTAAGCCTGATGTAACATTTGCTGATGCAATTGAAAATATTGATATTGGTGGCCCAACAATGATTCGCTCTGCTGCGAAAAATCACAAATTTGTATCGGTAATTGTAGATCCAGTAGATTACGATGTTGTATTAGCAGAACTGGAAGAGAACGGTGAAGTAAAAGAAGAAACGAAACGTAAATTAGCAGCGAAAGTATTCCGCCATACAGCAGCATATGATGCGTTAATCTCTAACTACTTAACAGAGCAAATGGGTGAAGAAAGCCCAGAAACATTAACTGTGACATTTGAGAAAAAGCAAGACTTACGTTATGGCGAGAACCCACATCAAAAGGCAACTTTCTATAAAGCGCCATTTGCAGCAACTTCTTCTGTTGCATACGCAGAACAATTACATGGTAAAGAATTATCATATAACAATATTAATGATGCAGATGCAGCACTTAGCATTGTAAAAGAATTTACAGAACCAGCAGTAGTAGCAGTAAAACATATGAATCCATGTGGTGTTGGAGTAGGAACTGATATTCATGAAGCATACACACGTGCTTATGAAGCGGATCCAGTATCAATCTTTGGAGGGATTATTGCAGCGAATCGTGAGATTGACAAATCTACAGCTGAAAAGTTACATGAAATTTTCTTAGAAATTATTATTGCACCTTCTTTCTCAAAAGAAGCTTTAGAAGTGTTGCAAAGTAAGAAAAACTTACGTTTACTAACTGTAAATATTGAAAAATCGACAAGTGCGAGCAAAAAACTAACTTCTGTACAAGGCGGACTTCTTGTTCAAGAGGAAGATACGTTATCATTAGATGAAAGTACAATTTCAATTCCAACAAAACGTGAACCTTCAGAGCAAGAATGGAAAGATTTAAAACTAGCTTGGAAAGTTGTAAAACATGTGAAGTCAAATGCAATTGTTTTAGCGAAAGATGATATGACAATTGGTGTCGGTGCGGGACAGATGAACCGTGTAGGTTCTGCAAAAATTGCAATTACACAAGCTGGTGAAAAAGCACAAGGTAGCGCGCTTGCATCTGATGCTTTCTTCCCAATGCCAGATACATTAGAAGAAGCAGCAAAAGCAGGAATTACAGCAATCATTCAACCAGGCGGATCGATCCGTGATGAAGATTCTATTAAAGTGGCGGATACGTATGGGATTGCGATGGTGTTCACTGGCGTACGTCATTTCAAACACTAATAGAGGATGTTTAAAAAGTCCGGTTAAGATAACCTTCGCATGTCGTCGTTGCATTGCCAGTGCGGTACTCATGTAGGAAAACTACACTCCGTGTCCTCCTGGCAAATGCGCCTCGACCTGCTCGGTTCTCTTGATCCTCCTTTTTAAACTTACAGTGATATGAAAACAAACTAGGAGCATAGCTTCTAGTTTGTACTTATTTAAGTATTGGGGGATGAAATATGAATGTTTTAGTAATTGGACGCGGTGGGCGTGAGCATGCTTTAGCTTGGAAGTTTGCACAATCTACAAAAGTGAAAAAGGTGTATGTAGCACCGGGCAATGAAGGTATGCGCGATATTGCAACACCAGTTGATATTGATGAAAATGATTTTGATGCGTTAGTTTTATTTGCTAAAGAGAATAAGGTTGAATTAACTTTCGTTGGACCAGAAATTCCGCTTATGAATGGAATTGTTGATCGTTTTACAGAAGAGGGACTTCGCGTATTTGGTCCGAATAAAGCGGCTGCTGTTATTGAAGGTAGTAAAGCTTTTACGAAAGAATTGATGAAAAAATATGATATTCCAACTGCGGCATATGAAACTTTTACAGATTATGAAGAAGCAGTACAGTACATTCAAAAAGTTGGTGCACCAATTGTTATTAAGGCAGATGGATTAGCTGCTGGTAAAGGTGTAACAGTAGCGATGACGCTTGAAGAAGCATTACAGGCTGTGAAAGAAATGCTACAAGATGTAAAGTTCGGCGAAGCGAGTAAGAAGGTCGTTATTGAAGAGTTTTTAGATGGACAAGAATTTTCATTAATGGCATTTGTGAATGGAACAAATGTGCATCCGATGGTAATCGCGCAAGATCATAAACGAGCTTTTGATGGAGATAAAGGTCCAAATACAGGTGGAATGGGTGCATATTCTCCAGTACCACAAATTCCGGAATCAGCAGTTCAAGAGGCGATAAAAAACGTATTGCATCCAACTGCTAAAGCGATGATTGCAGAAAATCGATCGTTTACAGGCATTTTATATGCGGGACTTATTTTAACAAATGATGGTCCAAAGGTAATTGAGTTTAATGCTCGCTTTGGTGATCCTGAAACAGAAGTTGTATTACCACGCCTAGAAAATGATTTAGTTGATGTATGTAACGCTGTATTAGATGAGAGTGAACTAACGTTACAATGGTCAGAAGAAGCAGTTATTGGCGTTGTACTTGCTTCGAAAGGATATCCGGAAGCATATAAAAAAGGTGAAATTATTAAAGGGCTAGATGCATTGCAAGATGTGATTGTTTTCCATGCAGGTACAGCAATGAAACATGGTGACTTTGTAACGAACGGTGGTCGTGTATTATTTGTTGCTTGTAAGGCGAATAGTTTACAAGAAGCGAAAGATAAGGTGTATAAAGAAATCGGTAAAATTGAGAGTGATGGTCTATTTTACCGAAGTGATATAGGATATCGTGCAATTGGGCATGAGATGATGAGAAGCTAATATGTAAAAAATCTCGCTGAGAAATCAGCGAGATTTTTTATACATCTTTATCTTTTTTCAATTTCCCTTTTTGCTTTGCCATTTCTCGAAGTAAATACTCGATGTGTGCATTGACGCTACGAAACTCATCATTCGCCCATTTTTCGATGACTGCGTGTAATTCAGGATCAATACGTAATGGAAAGCTTTTCTTTTTAGCCATAGTGATTTACAACCTTTTAGTATAGGCTTCCTGTATTAATAACTGGTTGCGCACCTTTATCTGAAACGATGGCAACTAATAGGTTGTTCACCATATTCGCTTTACGCTCGTCATCTAATTCAAGTACGCCTTCTTCATCTAACATATGGATTGAATCTTTTGCCATCTTCACAGCACCTTCAACAATCTCTTTTCTAGCAGCTAATACTGCTTTTGCTTGTTGGCGTTGTAGCATTGCATGGGCAATTTCTGTTGCATAAGCTAAATGTGTTAAACGAGTTTCTAACACTTCTACGCCAGCAATTTCAAGGCGTGCTTCTAATTCACGTTTTAATTCTTCAGAGATTTCTTCAGTATTTCCACGTAACGTAATGCAAGTTTCATCTTGGAAATTATCATAAGGATATTTCGTTGCAACGTGGCGGATTGCCGTTTCGCTTTGAATTTCTACAAATCGATCATAATGTTCAACGCCGAACATCGCTTTTGCAGAATCAACAACTTTATAGACGATAACAGCTGCAATTTCAATTGGATTTCCGTCAACATCATTTACTTTTAATTTCTTACTATTAAAGTTCTCAACACGTAATGATACAGTTTGACGGAACGCGAACGGAATCGTTAAAAATAAACCGTTTTGACGAATTGTTCCTAAATAATTACCGAAAAACGTAATGACTTTTGCTTGATTTGGTTGAACAATACCAATACCTGTAGCAAGAACTGCAGCTAAAATAATAGTTAATGCTGCTCCTATGAAAATTTCTTGCACGAGGAAAAATACACCGATAGCGGCTAAAATCAAAATTCCAATAATCCCAAGAAAACCATTAACATAAAATACTTGTTTTTCTTTCATATGATCGCCTCCTGATATAAAAATGATATCACTTTTATATCATTTTAAGCAAGAGGTGTACACCTAATTTTCTGAATTTTATTGATTATGTATATTTTAATGTTCTAAATGGGAATATACGTTCTGTTTTTGTGATAAAATAAAGAAGACTTAACCGCCCACTGCAGCAGCTAAGTCCCTTTGAGAGCATCTTGCATCGTGACAAATGATTCAAAGCGGTTTTGCCAGGATTATATCTTCAATCGCTGACTCAATCTCTTTGTCAGAAGCGTCATAACTTCCATTTGACTGTGGTTTGTCATGATTGGAAGTTTGGTTCACTTCTTCTTTAGTATGTCCCTTTTCAGTGAAATTCATGCTAGGCATTTTAAATGCCCCCATGTTCATGTATTTTCCGAATTTCCACATTTCAACAATAGGGCAGAAACGAACAATTCCCTCTGCAACTTTCATTGCACCAATCCATAGCAAAATGTTAGACCAAGTGCACCAAGGTTTGCGCACGAGTTTCGTTGCACTACAACCGAAGAGGACAAGTCCGAGTGTAATTCGAATTAGGGCATTTATTGTACCGATATTTTGCTTCATTAGAAAAACACTCCTTTTATGAAAGTTGAAATAGATAATACTATTTCTTTTATTAGTATCCCTTTTGATTTTTCGGATATGTAATCCAACATTTGACGTGGAAAAAGATGTTGGATTGTGCGTGTGTGTAAGTAGCTTTTTTTGTTATAATGAAAGAATGCATAAAAGGAAGTTCAAAATTAAATCCTCTCGTTTAAAAAATGTGGAAGAGGGGATTCCAAACTTAATTCTCCGCTTTAAACAAATATTTAAGGTGAACTTAAAAAATCCTAATGAAAATAAACTGTTATTTTAAACAGAAATATATACAACTTGAGAAAAGAAAGGGTGTTTTCATGTACGATATTTCCGGATGGAAACATGTATTTAAGCTTGATCCGAATAAGGAATTAAGTGACGAACATTTAGAAATGATTTGTGAGTCTGGAACAGATGCTGTTATTGTAGGCGGAAGTGATGGGGTGACAATTGATAATGTACTACACATGCTAGTTAGCATTCGTAGATATGCAGTTCCTTGTGTGTTAGAGGTTTCTGATGTGGAAGCAATTACACCAGGATTCGATTTTTATTATATCCCAAGCGTTTTAAATAGCCGAAAGGTGGAATGGGTAACAGGCGTTCATCATGAGGCTTTGAAAGAATTTGGGGATATTATGGATTGGGACGAAATTTTTATGGAAGGATATTGTGTTTTAAATCCTGAAGCGAAAGTAGCCCAGCTTACAGATGCAAAGTGTGATGTAACAGAAGATGATGTGATTGCATACGCGCGTTTAGCAGACAAGCTATTACGTTTACCGATATTTTATTTAGAGTATAGCGGTACGTATGGAGATGTTGAACTTGTTAAAAATGTAAAAGCACAATTGAAACAAGCTAAGTTATATTATGGCGGTGGTATTTCTAATGCTGAACAGGCGAAGGAAATGGCGCAGCATGCTGATACAGTAGTTGTTGGAAATATTATTTATGATGATATAAAAGCAGCGTTAAAAACGGTTAAAGCAGTAAAAGGAGAGTAGGTGCAGGCGTATATGAGTATGACAGATAGATTATTAAATGGTTTAAATCCGCAGCAACAAAAAGCAGTACAAACAACGAACGGACCACTTCTATTAATGGCAGGCGCAGGTAGTGGTAAAACACGTGTGTTAACACATCGTATTGCGTATTTACTTGGTGAAAAAGGAGTAGCGCCATGGAATGTACTAGCTATTACCTTTACAAATAAAGCGGCTCGTGAAATGCGCGAGCGTATTGATACACTTGTCGGACCAGAAGCTGAAGATATTTGGATTTCTACGTTCCACTCTATGTGTGTACGTATTTTACGACGTGATATCGATCGCATTGGTATTAATCGTAACTTTACAATTTTAGATTCAGGTGATCAGTTAACTGTAGTTAAAAAAATTATGAAAGAGCGTAATATTGATCCGAAGAAATTTGAGCCGCGCTCTATTTTAGCTGGTATTAGTAATGCGAAAAATGAATTGTTATCTGCGGATAAATATGCGAAGAAAATTACAATTGCTGATCCATATGAAAAATTAACGAGCGATGTATATACAGAATATCAAAAACGTCTTTTGAAAAATAACTCACTAGACTTTGATGATTTAATTATGACGACGATTCAACTATTTGAACGTGTTCCAGAAGTACTAGAGTTTTATCAGCGTAAATTCCAGTATATTCACGTGGATGAGTATCAAGATACGAACAAAGCGCAGTACCTTCTTGTTAAACATTTGGCAGCACGTTTTAAAAATTTATGTGTTGTAGGTGACTCAGATCAGTCAATTTATCGCTGGCGTGGTGCGGACATTTCTAACATTTTGTCATTCGAAAAAGACTATGAGAATGCGCAAGTTATTCTGTTAGAACAAAATTATCGTTCGTCACAAAATATTTTAAATGCAGCGAATGCTGTCATTGAAAGAAATACGAATCGTAAACCGAAGAAATTATGGACAGATAATGAAGTTGGAAGCAAAATCTCTTACTATCGTGCTGCAACGGAAAAGGACGAAGCATACTTTGTTGCGAAAAAAATTCGCGACGATATTCAAATGGGAAAACGAAAATATACTGATTTTGCGGTGTTATATCGTACAAATGCGCAGTCTCGTATGGTCGAGGAGATTTTCCTGAAATCTAATATTCCTTACAAAATTGTCGGCGGTACGAAGTTCTACGACCGTAAAGAGATTAAAGACATTTTGGCGTATTTACGCTTAATTGGGAATCCAGATGATGAGATTAGTTTCGCACGTATTATTAACGTGCCAAAGCGCGGAATTGGTGCGACTTCTATCGATAAAATTATTAATTACGGTGTACAAAATGGAATTTCATTAACAGCTGTATTCGATGAGATTGAGCATGTTGGAGTAAGTGCAAAGGTTACAAAGGCAGTAAAAGAATTCGCAGGTTTATTACACAACTGGGTAAATATGCAAGAGTATTTATCTGTTACAGAATTGGTAGAAGAAGTTATTGAAAAAACTGGCTATCGCGACATGTTGAAAAACGAGCGTACGTTAGAAGCGGAAGGTCGTCTAGAGAACTTAGATGAGTTTTTATCTGTTACGCAAACATTTGAATCTCAAAGCGAAGATAAGAGCCTTGTTGCATTCTTAACAGACTTAGCACTTGTTGCAGATATTGATCGTGTAGATGAAGACCCAACTGCTGGTGAGGAAGTTATTTTAATGACGATGCACTCAGCGAAAGGGTTAGAATTCCCAGTTGTCTTTATTGTTGGTTTAGAGGAGGGAATATTCCCGCATACTCGTTCTCTAATGGAAGAAGATGAAATGCAAGAAGAGCGTCGTCTTGCTTATGTAGGTATTACTCGTGCAGAAGAAGAGTTGTATTTATCAAATGCACAAATGCGTACTTTATTTGGTAGAACAAGTATGAATGCCGCATCCCGATTCATTACAGAAATCCCGACAGAACTAGTAGAATCATTAAATGAAACAGCGCCGAAGCGTGAAACTTCGTTTGGTGCAAAAGGAAGAACGGCAAGTAGCAGTAAAACGACAACTACAACACGTTCTCGCTCAGCTTTCGCGCGTCCTGCAGCTAAGACGACAGGCGGCGAACAAATCGGCTGGGCGGTAGGCGATAAAGCTTCCCACCAAAAATGGGGAATCGGTACAGTCGTAAGTGTAAAAGGTGAAGGTGATGCAAAAGAATTAGATATTGCGTTCCCAAGCCCAATTGGTGTTAAACGTTTGTTAGCAAAATTTGCACCTGTGACGAAACAATAGGAAAGGAATGAGGATATGTCAAAAGAGATAGCAAAAAAACGTATAGAAGAACTACGTGATTTGTTAAATACATTTAACTATCAATATCACGTGTTAGACAATCCTTCTGTTTCTGATGCGGAGTATGACCGTAATATGCAGGAGCTTATAAAATTAGAAGCAGAGAACCCAGAGTTTATGAGTGAAGATTCTCCCTCTGTTCGCGTTGGGGGAACGGTTCTTGATATATTTGAAAAAGTAACACACAAGTCACCGATGTTAAGTTTAGGAAATGCATTTAACGAAGGAGATTTACGTGATTTTGACCGACGAGTACGTCAAGGAATTGATGATGCGAATGTAAGATATATATGCGAATTAAAAATTGACGGACTTGCTGTTTCACTTCATTATGAAAAAGGACGCTTCATTCAAGGGGCAACACGTGGTGATGGTGTAACAGGTGAAGATATTACTCAAAATTTAAAAACGATTAAAGCAATCCCGCTTCGTTTAAATGAAGAAGTAACGTTAGAAGCACGAGGCGAAGCTTATATGCCGAAGCGTTCATTCGTTAAGTTAAATGAAGAAAAAGAGCAAAATGGTGAAGATGTATTTGCAAATCCGCGTAATGCGGCAGCAGGTTCAATCCGCCAACTTGATCCGAAAATTGCAGCGAAGCGTAACTTATCTATGTTTGTATACGGTCTTGCGAATGTAGAAGAAAAAACAATCCTATCACATAGTGAATCGCTTGATTTCTTAGGTGAACTTGGATTCAAAACAAATCCAAATCGACGCACATGTGAAACAATTGAAGAAGTTATAGCTTATGTAGAAGAATGGCAAGAAAAACGTCCGCATCTTGATTATGAGATTGATGGGATCGTTATAAAAGTAGATGATGTTGCTCTTCAAGAAAGTCTAGGCACTACAGCAAAGAGTCCAAGATGGGCAATTGCTTATAAATTCCCAGCTGAAGAAGTTGTAACAAGATTAACAGGCATTGAATTAAGTGTTGGTCGTACAGGGGTTGTAACACCGACTGCAGAGCTAGAGCCAGTGCGAGTGGCTGGTACAATCGTTCGTCGTGCTTCTTTACATAACGAAGATTTAATTCGTGAAAAAGATATTCGAATTGGTGACTACGTTGTTGTGAAGAAGGCTGGAGATATTATTCCTGAAGTTGTAAATGTTATTTTCGATAAGCGTACTGGTGAGGAAGAAGAATATCATATGCCAACGCATTGCCCAGCATGTGAGAGTGAACTAGTTCGTTTAGAAGAAGAGGTAGCACTTCGTTGTATAAATCCAACTTGTCCTGCTCAAATTCGAGAAGGGTTAATCCATTTCGTTTCAAGAAATGCAATGAATATTGATGGACTTGGAGAACGTGTCATTACACAACTCTTTGAGGCAGATTATATTCGTACATTTGCTGATTTATATTCGTTGACGAAAGAGCAATTATTACAGCTAGAACGATTTGGAGAAAAATCAGCAACGAATTTAGTACAAGCAATTGAGAATTCTAAAGAAAACTCATTAGAGCGATTATTATTCGGTCTTGGTATTCGCCATGTTGGAGCGAAAGCAGCACGTACATTTGCAGAGCATTTCGAAACGATGGATGCGCTTGTGAAGGCAACGGAAGAAGAATTAAAAGCAATTAATGAAATTGGTGAAAAAATGGCTCAATCCGTAGTAACGTATTTCGATAATGAAGACGTATTAGAGTTATTACAACAATTTAAAGAATACGGCGTGAACATGACATATAAAGGCATGAAAATTGCTGATTTACAAAACGTTGAGTCGTACTTCGCAGGAAAAACTGTCGTTTTAACAGGGAAATTAGAAGTTATGGGACGTAGTGAAGCGAAGAAGAAGATTGAGGCATTAGGTGGAAAAGTAACAGGAAGTGTTAGTAAAAGTACGGATTTAGTTGTTGCAGGTGAAGCGGCAGGTTCGAAATTAGCACAAGCGGAGAAACATAATGTTGAGGTTTGGAATGAAGAGAGGTTCTTACAAGAGCTAAATAAGTAAGAGGTGCAAACTTACCATGAAAAAAATAGCATTAGCGGTATTAAGCCTTGGCCTACTTGTAAGTGGGTGTAGTGCAGGTGCCGACAAAGATGAAAAAGTGGTTGAGAAATCGGGGAAAGCAAAAGAGCAAGCAATCGTCCCGAATTACTCTATTTCGGATGAATATTATAAGACGACTATTCCATTTGAGGGAGGAAACGCACGTGGCTTAGTTGTGCAAGGAGTAAGTAATCGTCTTGATATAGATGAATTTGAAACAGGATTAATGCGTATTGCGAAAGAATCATTTAGTACGAAAGATAATGTTTTAAAAGGCGGGAAATCCCTAAATACTCAGTATATACAGATGCTTGTTAAAAGAAAACGTACAGATGCAGAACAAAAGGAACTAGAAGGTACACTAAAAAAAGATGCGGTTAAATTCCCGAACATAGGGTTAAATCCTGCATTAGGTACAGGATCCGAATCACTAGAAGTGAAAAATAAAAAAAATCCAATATATATTTCAAATATTTTAGAGCATGATTATTATGTGAATAAAGGCGAAAAAAATGAGCGTAGCGGCATTGTAGTTGGATTAGCGATGAATTCGGTTCATTATTATGAGGAAGAGCATGGTTATCCGCGTGAGGCTGCAATTTCGAATGAAAAGATGTTAGCGGAAGGGAAAAAAATGGTGCCAGAAATCTTGAAAGTTATGCATCAACAAGATCCTGAGACAAAAAACCTTCCGATAACATTTGCGATTTATCGTCAGGCTCCAAAGTCTTCGCTCGTACCAGGTAACTTTGTTTCTTATGCGAATGTTGAAAAAGGCAGTGAAACGGTTGAGGATTGGAAACAAATTAATGAGAAATATTATTTGTTCCCATCTGAACAAGCGAAAACAGATAATAAACGTGAAGATCTGGCGAGAGTATCAAACTTCAAGGCAAAATTAAGTGATTATTTCCAAGGCGACTATACAGCTGTTATCGGTACTGGTATGTATAGAGACGATGAATTAAGAGAAATAAAGCTCGATATTCCTGTCCAGTTTAATGGGAAAGCAGAAATAATTGGCTTTACACAATATGTAGCCGGGCTTGTTATGGAATACTTCCCGAATTATATGAAAGTACAAGTAACGATTAAATCTGTAGAGCGTCCAGAAGCGATTATTATACGTGAAGCGAAGCAAGATGAACCGTATGTGAAAATTTTAGATTAAATACAAGGGCTGTTCCTTTATGGAACGGCTTTTTTTCTTGGGTAATTTTGTTATAATTTAAAATGTTGTAAATAATGGGGTAAGGGGTAAAGCGCATGGACGAATTAAGTTTTCAAGTCATTATTTTATTAATTGCATTCGGTTTTTTAGCAGCTTTTATTGATTCAGTTGTTGGTGGTGGAGGATTAATTTCGCTTCCGGCACTTATGTTTGTTGGTTTACCACCAGCTTCGGCAATTGCAACGAATAAATTAGCTGCAACGATGGGGACGTTTACGAGTGCGATTTACTTTATTCGATCGGGAAAGGTTGATTTTAAAATTGTAGGAAAGTTAATCCCGTTAACTATTATAGGGGCAGTCGCAGGTGCTTTAGTAGTAAAGTTTATTCCGCCGGATATTTTACGTCCGTTAGTGCTTGTGATGTTGGTGTTTATTGCTATTTATATTATTGCGAAAAAGGATTGGGGAAGTGTATCTACCTATAAGAAGATGACGAAAAGAAAAACATTAATATTTTTCTTTGTTATTTTAATGATAGGGTTTTACGATGGGTTTTTTGGACCAGGGACAGGATCCTTCTTAATTTTCGCATTTTTATTAATTGGTTTGGATTTTATTCAAGCAGCAGCATCTGGAAAACTTTTGAACTTTGTTAGTAATATCGTATCGTTAATCACTTTTTTATTTTTAGACGTAATTCATTTTGAATACGGTATTATTATGGGATTATCGATGATTTTGGGCGCTTATTTTGGATCGAAATTTGCAGTTCAAAAAGGTGTTGGATATGTAAGAACTTTATTCTTGTTAGTAACTATTTTATTGATTAGCAAAAACGTTTTGGAATATACTCATATTTTGTAGAGTTATACATTTGTATAACTCTATTTTTTTATTATATTTTAAAAATTAATTAATTTTTAAAATATAAGTCTAGGAATATTTGAATAAATCTAAATTATCGTGTAGAATAATGTTGTAAAATGTAAACGTTTTTCTAAGGGGAGGCTAAAAATAATGGTAGTAGCATACAAACATGAGCCATTTACAGATTTTTCAGTAGAGGCTAACAAATTAGCGTTTGAAGAAGGTTTAAAGAAAGTAGAATCTTATCTTGGACAAGACTATCCATTAATTATTGGGGGAGAAAAAATCACTACAGAAGACAAAATTGTTTCTGTAAACCCTGCAAATAAAGAGGAACTTGTTGGTCGCGTTTCAAAAGCAAGCCGTGAGTTAGCTGAAAAAGCAATGCAAGTAGCGGATGAAACATTCCAAACTTGGAGAAAGTCAAAACCAGAAATGCGTGCAGACATTTTATTCCGTGCTGCAGCGATCGTTCGTCGTAGAAAACATGAATTCTCTGCTATTCTTGTAAAAGAAGCAGGTAAACCATGGAATGAGGCAGATGCTGATACAGCAGAAGCAATCGATTTTATGGAATATTATGGTCGTCAAATGTTGAAATTAAAAGACGGAATTCCAGTAGAAAGCCGTCCAATTGAATATAATCGTTTCTCTTACATTCCATTAGGAGTAGGTGTTATCATTTCTCCTTGGAACTTCCCATTCGCAATTATGGCAGGTATGACAACAGCTGCTTTAGTTTCTGGTAATACAGTATTACTAAAACCAGCTAGTACAACTCCTGTAGTAGCAGCGAAATTCATGGAAGTATTAGAAGAAGCTGGCTTACCAGCTGGCGTAGTAAACTTCGTACCAGGTAGTGGTTCTGAAGTTGGTGATTACTTAGTAGATCACCCTCGTACACGTTTCATTAGCTTCACTGGATCTCGTGATGTAGGTATCCGTATTTATGAGCGTGCAGCGAAAGTAAACCCAGGCCAAATTTGGTTAAAACGCGTTATCGCTGAAATGGGTGGTAAAGATACAATCGTTGTTGATAAAGAAGCAGATCTTGAATTAGCAGCTAAATCTATCGTTGCATCAGCATTCGGATTCTCAGGACAAAAATGTTCTGCATGTTCTCGTGCAGTAATCCACGAAGATGTATACGATCACGTATTAAATCGTGCTGTTGAATTAACGAAAGAATTAACAGTTGCTAACCCAGCTGTATTAGGTACAAACATGGGTCCTGTTAATGACCAAGCTGCATTCGATAAAGTAATGAGCTATGTTGCAATTGGTAAAGAAGAAGGTAGAATCTTAGCAGGTGGCGAAGGAGACGATTCTAAAGGCTGGTTCATCCAACCAACAATCGTTGCTGACGTTGCAGAAGATGCTCGCCTAATGAAAGAAGAAATCTTCGGACCAGTAGTAGCATTCTGTAAAGCAAAAGACTTTGACCATGCACTTGCGATTGCAAACAATACAGAATACGGTTTAACAGGAGCAGTTATCTCTAACAACCGTGACCATATTGAAAAAGCACGTGAAGACTTCCACGTAGGTAACTTATACTTCAACCGTGGATGTACTGGTGCAATCGTAGGATACCAACCATTTGGTGGCTTTAACATGTCTGGTACAGACTCTAAAGCTGGTGGCCCTGACTACTTAGCACTTCACATGCAAGCAAAAACTACTTCTGAAACTTTATAAGAAATAGTAGAAGAGATCTTCGCAGTCTGCGAAGATCTCTTTTTTCTGCTTATATGTGGATTAAGATACATATAAGCAGAAAAAATAATATAAGGTTTACTTCAGTAAAATAAGGTATATTATATTGGTTGAATAAATTCTCTTTCAAGATAAGAAAAGTAGGTGAACAAAATGGGAAAATATCAATTGGATTATAAAGGTCAGGTAGCTGTCGCAAAGTTTCATGAAAAACAGACGCCTGTCAAGTTTGATAAAAAGCAGCAAATTGAAAAATTGCGTGCGGAGTATTTGAAAAAGAAACAAAAACAAACAGATAAATAGTAGAAGAAACTAGTTAATTTGAATAAAAAACACTTACCATATATTACTATTTGGTAAGTGGAACTAGCTAAACCCTATTCATATCAAGATAAACATGTAAATAGAAACAAAACAATGAGAAAAGTTGACTTATTAGTCACATTTTTTTGTATTCATTTTAAGGATTTCCTGTATAATACAATTTGAAAGAAAATCTATGGTTTGACAAGAAACACTCTTTTCGGTTTTGCTCACTGAAGAGAGTGTTTTTTTGTAGCTAAAAACTCCTCTGTACTCATTACATTTGCATAGACACCATTTAAACTAGCTAAAATTGTGTTATGAATATAAACGGCTGGTATAGTAGCATTCTTAAAAGAAAGGTCTTTTGTAGCACAAGCATCATGTATAACAGTACATTGCAAGCCGAAATCAAAGGCAGCCCTTACGGTAGCATCAATACACATATGAGTCATCATCCCGCATATGACAACGTGTTCAATAGCTAAACGTTGTAATTGCTTTAGAAGATCAGTTTTGCGAAAACTATTTGGATAATGCTTGAGTATAACCGTTTCTTCTCTAAGTGGGCGTACACTTTCATGAATATGTACACCTTCTGTATTGGGGAGGAAAAAAGTAGCGTCCTCTTTTATTGCTACATGTTGGATATGAAAAATAGGTTCGTTTTTCTTTCTAAAGAGCTGTAGTAGCCGACGGGCATATGCGCTTGCTTCGACTGGATTACGTAATTCCATTTTGCCGTGTGGAAAATAATCATTTTGAATATCAATGAGTAAAAGAGCTGTTTTCATATATTTATCTTCCTCCGATTTCATATTCAAATAATGGTATTCAATTAGTAGAGAAGATTATCCTTTTAAAAAATATGCAAGAGGAGAATTTTACATAACTTTAAAGATTACTATTTTTTCTTGAATTTTTCATCTGAAAATTTTAATAAAGAAATAATTAATATTTTTCTAAAAAATATATTGACTCTTATTATTCTGAGTTCTATAATGAGAATTAATTAAACGACAATTAAATCGATACATTCTTATCCAGAGAGGTGGAGGGACTGGCCCTACGATACCTCAGCAACGGGTTTTTTTAATACCGTGCTAACTCCAGCAAGCCTATGAAAGGCTTGGAAGATGAGAAGATGTGAACGAGTACATATAAGTGCTCTCCTTCTTATCTTTATGGTTGATAAGAAGGAGAGCACTTTTTATTTTACCTCGAGAGCTCTGCTTCAAGTTTTCACAGCATATAGGAGGGGAAAAAATGATTTCTTTTAACAATGTAAGTAAAGTATATGAAACAGGTGGGCAATCTGTTCATGCGGTGGAGGATGTAACATTATCAGTTGAGAAAGGCGAAATTTTTGGCATTATCGGTTTTAGTGGCGCTGGAAAGAGTACGTTATTACGCCTAGTAAACATGTTAGAGAGACCAACGGCAGGAACGATTTCAATAGATGATAAAGAGATTACATCATTATCGACGAAAGAATTACGGAAGCTAAGACAAAGAATCGGGATGATTTTTCAAAGTTTTAATTTATTTAATTCAAGAACAGTATTTGGGAATATTGCTTATCCATTAAAGTTAGCGAAAGTACCAAAGAATGAGATAAAAGAAAGAGTAAATGAATTGCTGAAGTTTGTAGGGTTAGAAGATAAAGCAAACAATTACCCAGAGCAGCTATCAGGTGGACAAAAGCAGCGTGTTGGTATTGCTAGAGCGCTCGCAACATCACCAGATATTCTTATATGTGACGAAGCAACATCAGCTTTAGATCCAGAAACAACGACAGAAATTTTGAACTTATTAAAGAAAGTAAATCGAGAATACAACTTAACAATTCTTCTTATTACACATGAAATGCATGTTGTGAAAGAAATTTGTCACCGTGTAGCTGTAATGGAGAAAGGAAAAGTTATTGAAGAAGGAAAACTGTTTGATGTTTTCACACAACCAAAAACAAAGACGACTCAAAACTTTGTACGTTCTGTTATTAATGATCATTTACCGGAAAGTGTTTTAGCAAAAATTCAAAATGGTGGTCAGATTTATCGTCTAACATTTACTGGCGAGGAGACAGGACAGCCAGTACTATCATATATCGCAAAAAACTATAATGTCGATGTAAATGTACTGTACGGAAATATTATTGAACTTCAAAATGTGCTATTTGGAAATCTTCTTGTAGAATTGCAAGGTGAACAGAGGGAAATTCAAAAAGCATTACAACATCTAAGACTGCAAGTGCAGCTGAAGGAGGTAGAAGCTCATGCGAGTTGATTGGAGTATATTTTGGCCGCGCATACTAGATGCAACGGGGGATACTCTCTTAATGGTAATTGTAACCCTTATATTTGCTACAATTCTTGGTATACCTCTAGGTTTACTTATATATGTGACGAGAAAAGGAAACTTTTTAGAAAATAAATGGGTCTTTTCTATTCTTAATATTATCATTAATACAATTCGTCCAATTCCATTCATCATATTCTTAGTAGCTTTAAGCCCGCTAACAAGAAGTGTTATCGGAACGACAATTGGAACGGCGGCAGCAATTTTCCCAATGACGTTAGTTGCATCAATCGGTATTGCTAGAATGGTTGAAACAAATCTTGTTTCTGTTCCGAAAGGGGTAATCGAAGCAGCTCAAGCGATGGGTGCTTCACCAATTAGAATTGTTTTTGAAATCCTTGTACCAGAAGCGTTAGCACCATTAATTTTAGGTGTTACATTTATGACAGTTGGTTTAATTGAATTTTCTGCAGTTGCTGGGCTTGTCGGTGGTGGCGGTCTTGGTGACTTAGCAATGACATATGGTTATCAACGTTTTGATACATCAGTTATGTTCGTAACGGTCGTTTTACTTATTATTCTCGTACAGTTAGCTCAAAATTTAGGAAACTACTTTGCGAAAGTCTTTTTACGCAGATCATAAAAAGAAAGAGGGGAAAGAAAATGAAGAAAATTTTAGCATTTGCATTATCAGCGATTGTAGGGGTTTCAGCGTTAAGCGGTTGCTCAAGTGGAGACACGGGGGCAGGGGCGAAAGAAAAAGTAGTTCGTGTCGGTGTAACTGGAACGGATGGAGACGCTTGGGAAATTTTGAAGAGGAAAGCTGAAAAAGAAGGAATTAAAGTTAAACTGGTTGAGTTCTCTGATTACACGACGCCAAATAAAGCGTTAGCTGATGGAGATATTGAGCTAAACTCATTCCAGCATATTGCTTTCTTAGAGCAATTTAAAAAGGAGCATAAATTAGATATTACAGCTGTTGGTACAACGCAAATTGCACCAATGGGTTTATACTCTGAAAAACATAAGAAAGCAAATGAAATTCCAGATGGTTCTGAAATTGCGATTCCAAATGATCCAACGAACCAAGCACGTGCATTAAAACTTCTTGATGCAGCTGGGTTATTAAAGCTTAAGAAAGACTTTGGCTTATTTGGAGATCCAAGCGGCATTGCTGAAAATCCGAAGAAATTAAAAATTACACCGGTTATCGCACAGCAAACACCTCGTGTATTAAAAGATGTTGCAGCTTCAGTTATTAATAACGGTGTTGCTGGTCAAGCTGGATTAGATCCAGCGAAGGATCCAATTTTCTTAGAAGATCCAAAGAATGAAAATGCGAAGCCATATATTAATATTTTCGCAGCTCGTACGAAAGATAAAGATGATCCAACACTGAAAAAAGTAATTGAACTATATCATTCAAAAGAAGTAACAGAGGCAATTAAGAAAGAAACAAATGATGGTTCCATTTCAGTAGATCTTTCACTTGATGAACTTGAAAAAATTGTGAAATAATGATTGGGTTTAATGGACTAACAGAAGGAACCCCTCCGCTGTTAGTTCGTTCAACATATAATCTACTTAACAAACAAAACAAACCCTAATTCTGTACCTTCCAATTCTGTATAACATAGAATCCAATGTTTGTTAAGTAGAGTAATGGACCAGGAATTTTCCTGGTCTTTTTTATGAATGAAAGTAGTTAGCGAATAGTAAGGTAATCCAAATTATAATGGGGTAAGAAAATAAGCTGAAAAAGAGTGTAATTACGAATTGCTTTTTCTGAATTAAGTGCTTTTGAGATAAAAAAAAGAAAATAGAAAAGATGACAATGAAAGTTGCGGATATTACGCCAGGGTTATAGAAATGATAAATGAAAAACAAAATAATATGTTGAACAGAGTTGAAGAAGATAGCTCCTTGTATAAAAATAATCCAGTATATAGAAGACAAGAAGTTTAGTTGATATAGAAAGACGATAAGTAAGACAAAGAGAGTTAATACAGAAATCGCAATGAAAAATTGTTGGCTAGTTATAAAAGTAATTGAAAATTGATTAGCAAGATATTGTGGCATTTGGAAAGATTCTTCAAGGTTATGAATGAGAAATAACAAGGGAATCATCCAAAGCATAATAGTGGAATGTTTTTTAAACAACTTACATCGCTCCAATATAGAGATAGAAAGCCTAAAAAGGCCCTCTATCCAGAGATATTCATTCGATTATAATATTTTTTAAATTATTTTTATGATGCCCTTGTTCTTTCGGATAAGCAGCTAGCTCCTCTTGTAAAATATTTAGTATTTGCTTAGCTGATTGCTGGATGGGTGCAGGTAACTCTTCTAATATATGCATACCCATTTTTATTTTTGTACGAATTACCTTCCTTATTAATTCCTCATGCATGCACGACACCTCCAAAACGAATGTTTAGTACATCATCTTCAAATTTTGCTCCTTGAATAGAAAGGTGTGTTAACGTTTTGGGTAATGTGATGTTTCGTTTAACAGAACCAGCACGAATGATAAGCTCGTCACCTTTTTGATTTAATGCAAGTTCACTTTTGTTAGAGAAGGGAATGGACAGAACGAAAATATACTCATCGCCATCTTTTTTTACATATTGAGTGCGACCGTTAAATTTTACTTCAGTAGGACAATAATCTTCTTTAAATAAAGCATCTCCAACGCGTTCTAACATAGGTAAGCCAACAACTTCTTGTTCAAACATTGGAGCTTCGTAAATAGGAAGTGGATCAAAACTATTTTGAATTAATGTTTTATATTTCTTTTGAGTATCTTTCCAAGCTTGAAAATAAGGATCGATGACAGTGTTAGGGATGACGCGGTTAATCATAATCGCATCTACGTTATAATCGTATAAATTTAAATACGTAAAGCTACGCTGAGCCTCTTTAATGACCATTTTTTCGGGATTTACAACGATGCGGATACTTGTTACGTCTCGGTTTGATAAAATATCTCTCATTTCTCCAAGTTGTTCAAGTGTATTTGTTAATTCGTCCATAATATCATCGGTTGGAAGGGGGACACCAAGAAGTGGTTGAGCTACAGGGCGAACAACTTTTAAAACTTTTCTTTTAATAGGGAAGAGTTTTTCCATCCACCAGCCGAGCATGTCTGGAAAACTGAGCATTGCTAATGTTTCTCCTGTTGGAGCACAATCAATGATAATAACGTCATATGTGTTTTGTTTATAATAATCGAGTACGCGAAGTAAACTAATTAAATCTTCCATACCGGGAAACATCGTTAACTCTTCGGTTGTAATATCATCAGCTGCTTTGGAAGTGAAAAGTAGTGTAATATATTTCTGTAACTTTCCCCAGTCCTTTTCCATTTCATAAATTGTATTAATTTCTTGTGCCCATAGGTTTTCACGAATTTCTAATGGTTCAGAAGATAGTTTTATACCAAATGAATCTCCTAAACTATGAGCTGGGTCTGTGCTCATTACTAAAGTTTTTAATCCTTGTTTTGCGCTTTGAAGTGCAGTTGCCGCTGAAATGCTAGTTTTTCCTACGCCGCCTTTACCTGTATACAAAATAATTCTCATCATTCATATCCCCTTTGTTTCGAGCATCGAATATTACGAGTAACGAAATATTTTTTTGAATAAAAACCCTATTAAGGTTTTTATTCAATCGGAATGTTTTTCATTTTAGGTGCAGAAACCTTTTCTTCTGTTTTTTGCTGTGATGTAGCAATGTGATTCATAATCTTTTGGAAGATTTGTAGTAAAAATGCTTTTTCTTCTTCCGATAATGCTTCGGTCACTAGGTTAAAATAATGGGCTGCATTTTGTTTTACTTCTTGAACGAGCATTACACCGTTTTCTGTTAAACGAATTAATACAATGCGTCGGTCGTTTTCATCACGGTATCTTTCAATATATCCTTTTTTTACAAGGCGATTTACAACACCTGTCGTTGTACTCATCGGTATATCAAGAAGATCAGCGATTTTTGTCATTGTAATATCCGTATTTCGCTCCATCCAAAGTAAACAAAATACTTCAGTTTTAGAAAGTGTTAAATCTAAGCTTACCCATTCTTCAGGATAGAAAAGTTTCTTGGCGTTATCTAGCAGTAAGTCTAAAAAATGTTCGTATTGCAACAATTAATTCCACTCCCGTATATTTCGAGGTTCGTAATATTTATTTTTATTTTATGTAGAATTGAAATAAATGTCAATGTTTTTAACTGTTTTTTCAGATTAGAAAGAAAACTATCTTTAAAATAATATTTTTTTGTGATAGATTTATAAATAGTAAACTAGAATTTACATAAAAATCCATCATGGTAAATATACTTATCTATAATGGATGTACAGCTAACGAGGGGGAGAACGATGAGAAGACGTAATACGCAAGCGTTCACGTTTTTAGCATGGACTTCATTTGTTTGCGCGCTTTCAGGTATGCTAATTGGAATTTATACGCTAGATGAAACGCTTAGTGTAAAAGGATATTATTTACTTGGAACATTATTTTTAACGATGTCTTGTTTTGTATTACAAAAAACAATTCGTGATAATGAAGAAGATAACGAGAGATTTCCGAAAAATAAACCGTTAGATAAAGAGTAAATCGTAAAGAAAGGCGTTTGCCTTTCTTTTTTTATGTAAAAATGCTGTAAGTGCCGTGTGTTGACTTGCTTGAAGTACTGAAAATTTGGTATCATCAATAGTATTGTAGATTGAACGATATATTATGGAGGTGGCCTAGCCGTGTCAAGAATTTCCGTTGAGAATGTAAAGCACGTAGCACATTTAGCACGTCTTGCAATTACTGATCAAGAAGCAGAAAAATTTCAAAAACAACTAGATGCAATTGTTACATTTGCAGAACAGTTAAATGAATTAGATACAACAGATGTAAAACCAACAACTCATGTATTAACTATGAAAAATGTTATGCGTGAAGATGTACCAGAAAAAGGTTTACCAGTTGAAGAAGTATTAAAAAATGCACCGGATCACAAAGATAATCAAATCCGTGTTCCAGCAGTATTAGAATAGAGGAGGGGAATTTCGATGTCATTATTTGATCATTCAGTATCAGAGTTACATAAGAAATTAAACAACAAAGAAATTTCCGTTACGGATTTAGTAGAAGAATCTTACAAACGTATTGCGGATGTTGAAGATAACGTAAAAGCTTTTCTTACATTAGATGAAGAAAACGCACGCGCGAAAGCGAAAGAATTAGATGCGAAAATTGGTGCTGAAGATAATGGTTTATTATTCGGTATGCCAATCGGTGTTAAAGATAACATTGTAACTAACGGTCTTCGTACGACTTGTGCAAGCAAAATGTTAGCAAACTTCGATCCAATTTATGATGCGACAGTTGTGCAAAAGCTAAAAGCTGCTGACACAATTACAATCGGTAAATTAAATATGGACGAGTTCGCAATGGGCTCTTCAAATGAAAACTCAGGTTTCTACGCTACGAAAAATCCGTGGAACTTAGATTACGTTCCAGGCGGATCTAGTGGTGGTTCTGCAGCAGCTGTAGCAGCAGGAGAAGTATTATTCTCTCTAGGTTCTGATACGGGTGGTTCTATCCGTCAACCAGCTGCATATTGCGGCGTTGTAGGTTTAAAACCAACTTACGGACGTGTATCTCGTTACGGATTAGTAGCATTTGCATCTTCACTTGATCAAATCGGACCGATTACACGTACAGTAGAAGACAATGCATACTTATTACAAGCTATTTCAGGTCTTGACCGTATGGATGCAACTTCTGCTAACGTTGAAGTAGGAAACTACTTAGCTGGTTTAACAGGCGACGTTAAAGGTTTACGCATTGCTGTACCGAAAGAATACTTAGGAGAAGGTGTTGGCGAAGAAGCTCGTGAGTCAGTACTAGCTGCTTTAAAAGTATTAGAAGGTATGGGCGCAACTTGGGAGGAAGTATCTCTTCCACACTCTAAATACGCTCTAGCAACGTATTACTTATTATCTTCTTCTGAAGCATCAGCTAACCTTTCACGCTTTGATGGCGTACGTTATGGTGTTCGTTCTGATAATGTGAATAACTTAATGGATCTTTACAAAAACACACGTAGCGAAGGCTTCGGTGATGAAGTAAAACGTCGTATTATGCTTGGTACATTTGCTCTTAGCTCTGGTTACTATGATGCATATTACAAAAAAGCACAACAAGTACGTACATTAATTAAAAACGACTTTGAAAATGTATTTGCTAACTACGATGTTATTATTGGACCAACAACGCCAACTCCGGCATTTAAAGTGGGCGAAAAAGTTGATGATCCAATGACAATGTATGCAAATGACATTTTAACAATCCCAGTAAACTTAGCAGGTGTTCCAGCGATTTCTGTTCCATGTGGATTCGGTGCTAACAACATGCCACTTGGTTTACAAATCATTGGTAAACACTTCGATGAAGCGACAATTTACCGCGTTGCACATGCGTTTGAGCAAGCAACAGACCATCATACAAAAAAAGCAAGTCTGTAAGGAGGCGAGCATAGATGAATTTAGAAACAATTATTGGTTTAGAGGTTCACGTTGAGTTAAAAACAAATTCGAAAATTTTCTCTGCGAGTCCAACAGAATTCGGAGCGGAACCAAATACACAAACAAGTGTAATTGACTTAGGATACCCAGGAGTACTTCCTACTTTAAATAAAGAAGCAGTTAACTTTGCAATGAAAGCTGCAATGGCATTAAACTGTGAAATCGCAACAGAAACGAAGTTTGACCGTAAAAACTATTTCTATCCAGATAATCCGAAAGCTTACCAAATCTCTCAGTTTGATAAGCCAATTGGTGAAAATGGTTGGATTGAAATTGAAGTAGACGGTAAAAAGAAACGTATCGGTATTACACGTCTTCATTTAGAAGAAGATGCTGGTAAATCAACGCATACAGCTGACGGCTCATTAGTAGACTACAACCGTCAAGGTATGCCTTTGATTGAGATCGTATCTGAGCCAGATATGCGTACGCCAGAAGAAGCATATGCATACTTAGAGAAGTTAAAATCAATCATTCAATACACCGGCGTATCTGATTGTAAGATGGAAGAAGGTTCCTTGCGTTGTGATGCGAACATTTCCCTTCGTCCAGTTGGACAAGAGAAGTTCGGTACAAAAGCGGAACTGAAAAACTTAAACTCTTTCACTTACGTACAAAAAGGTCTTGAGTTTGAGCAAGCTCGCCAAGAAAAAGAATTATTATCTGGTGGTATCATCCAACAAGAAACACGTCGTTATGATGAAGCAACGAAGAAAACAATCTTAATGCGTGTGAAAGAAGGATCTGATGATTACCGTTACTTCCCAGAGCCGGACTTAGTTGAACTTTACATCGACGATGAGTGGAAAGAAGCAGTTCGTGCTTCTATTCCAGAACTTCCAGATGCACGTAAAGCTCGCTACGTTGCAGAATTAGGCTTACCGGCTTATGATGCACACGTATTAACATTAACGAAAGAAATGTCTGATTTCTTTGAAGCAACTGTTGCAGATGGTGCTGATGCGAAATTAACATCGAACTGGTTAATGGGTGAAGTGCTTGCGTACTTAAACAAACAACAAAAAGAATTAAAAGACGTTGCATTAACGCCTGCTGGTTTATCTAAAATGGTTCAATTAATTGAAAAAGGTACAATTTCTTCTAAAATTGCGAAGAAAGTATTTAACGAATTAATTGAAAAAGGTGGAGACCCAGAAGAAATCGTTAAAGCGAAAGGCCTTGTTCAAATTTCTGACGAGGGTACACTTCGTAAAGTTGTAACAGAAATTCTTGATAATAATGAGCAATCTATCGAAGACTTTAAAAACGGTAAAGACCGTGCAATTGGCTTCTTAGTTGGTCAAATTATGAAAGCTACAAAAGGACAAGCAAATCCACCGCTTGTTAACAAAATCTTACTTGAAGAGATTAATAAGCGATAATAGTAGTAACTTTTAAAGATTAAGCAGAAAAACACCCGTACATGGGTGTTTTTCTAGGTTAATCAAACGTTTGTTTAAATGAGAGAAAATTATTTAAACAAACGTTTGATTAACTGTCAAAAGTGGAAAAATGTTTGTATGGCAACTATGGTATGATAGTTGCAAAAAGGTGGGAATAATGATAAATCTAGACATAGAGGTTTTTTCATCTCATGAAATAATAGATAATTATTATTCGTTATATGTAAATTGTTGTGAAGAAATAGATGGACATAAATTTTTTGTCAAATAAAACAAAACCATTGAAATGAATATTTACTTTTGATGGGCTACACGAATCGGGTTCTTACTGCCTGTTTGAGCGAGATAAAAGAAGGATAGGAAGATGAGAGGAGGTAGGCACGGGAATACTGAATAGAAGTTCGGTATGTTCTTTGTCGATACATAAAGAAATTTCCTGTGCTAATAAATGATGAAGCGAGCAAGAATTATTTATAATCCTACTTCTGGGCGTGAGCTATTTAAGAAGAGCTTACCGGAAGTATTACAAAAATTAGAACAAGCTGGATATGAAGCATCTTGTCATGCGACAACGGGTCCTGGAGACGCAACTGTGGCGGCGAGGCAAGCTGTAGAGCGTAAATTTGATGTTGTTATTGCGGCTGGTGGTGACGGCACGTTAAATGAAGTCGTAAACGGTCTAGTTGGTCATGAATTCCGTCCGAAATTTGGAATTATTCCAGTTGGAACAACAAATGACTTTGCACGTGCAATCGGTGTACCTCGTTCTATTGAAGAGGCGGCGGATATTATTTGTGAAGGAAAAACTGTGCCATTAGACCTTGGTAGAGCAAACGATACATATTTTATTAACATCGCTGGTGGCGGTCGTATTACAGAATTAACATATGAAGTACCAAGTAAGCTAAAGACTGTATTAGGACAACTTGCTTATTATTTAAAAGGTATCGAAATGCTACCATCACTACATCCAACATATGTTGAAATTGAGTATGATGGAAAATTACTACAAGAAGAAATTACGATGTTTTTAATTACGAATACTCGTTCAGTGGGCGGCTTTGAAAAGGTAGCACCATATGCATCGATTAACGATGGCTTATTTGATTTATTAGTGCTGAAAAAAGGTTCCATTGCCGACTTAATTAAAGCTGCAACACAAGCGCAGCGTGGTGAACATATTAACAATCCAAAAGTACTATACACACAAGCGAACCGAATTAAAGTGCATTCACCAGATAAACTAATGATTAATTTAGATGGTGAATATGGTGGAGATGCACCGATGGAATTCGAAAATATGTATCATTGTCTGGAACTATTTGTTCCTGAACATCAAGAGGATGCCCTGTAAAGGCATCCTTTTTTATTATATAGAAGAATTGTAAATTTGAAGTTAGTTTGATTTTTATGGTATTTTTACAATTCGTTTATTTTATATCCATACTTTATTGATACACTGGAGGAGATAAGAGATGAGAGGTGGGGTGTTATGGAGAAAGTAAAAGCAATACTATTTGATAAAGATGGGACATTAATGGATTTTCATTCAATTTGGATAAAAGTGGCTGAAGAACTTGTGGCTGAATGTATAAAATTATACCAACTGCCACAGTCAATGCAGCCGACTTTATTAAAAGAGATCGGTGTGGATGGGGTATTTGTTCACCCACGTAGCGCAATAGCGGCAGGAACAAGCCTTGATGTGGCAAAGGGGCTTTGTAAGTATATTACGTCATCTAAGGAAGAGGAATTGCATGAATGGGTAAGTGAAAAACTGTTTGCCCTTATGTACGAGCATCGTTCTTACATGAAAATGACGGCAGATTTACCGAGAATTTTACAAAGCTTAAAGGATAGAGGATTTATTTTAGGTGTTGTTACAGCTGATGATTTCGCACCGACAGAATTATTTTTAAAACAGTATCAATTAGAGACCTTTTTTGATTATGTTGTAGCTTCAGATACATTTGCGGCACAAAAACCAGATAAAAGAATTATAGAATCCTTCTGTGAGAGGTTTCATTTAAAGGCATGTGAAGTAGCGGTCGTTGGGGATACACCGACTGATTTATATTTAGCGAAAAATGGTGATTGCTATGCAATTGGAGTACTATCTGGTACAGGGAATCGTCAAACATTAGAACCACTTGCTGATTTAGTAGTACAATCTGTTGGGGACTTTATTTCTCATTCAGGTGAGTTTGTTTGGGAAAAAGGAAAGTCTAATGTGTAAGAAAAATAAGTCTATAAAGACTCTGAATGAGTCTTTATAGACTTATTTTTTATGGCGAAATAGAAGGTGTGTAGGATGAATACTGAAAAAGAATATTGGCATACATTTTGCAATGAAAAGAGAAAACAATGTAAAGAAAAGGATGGGGTACGTAATGAATACAAAAAAATTTGCTAAAGTAAATGAACAAATTCCTGGACCGAAAGCAGCGTCTTTACTAGAACGCCGCCAAAATATAGTACCAAAAGGAGTAAGTAACGGCATCCCAACGTTTGTACAATCTGCAAATGGTGCTCTTGTTACTGATGTTGATGGTAATCAGTACATTGATTTCGCTGGAGCGATAGGAACAATTAACGTAGGACATTGTCACCCAGCTGTTAAAGAATCGCTCCATAAACAAGTAGATCAATACATTCATACTGGCTTTAATGTCATGATGTATGAGCCATATATTGAATTAGCAGAAAAACTTGCGGCATTAGCGCCGGGAAGTTTTGATAAGCAAGTACTATTTTTAAATAGTGGTGCAGAAGCAGTCGAGAACGCTGTGAAAATCGCTCGTAAATATACAAAAAGACCTGGTATTATCGCATTTTCTAAAGGATTCCACGGGCGTACATTAATGACAATGACAATGACAAGTAAAGTAAAACCATATAAATTTGGATTTGGTCCATTTGCGCCTGAAGTCTATAAAGCGCCATTTCCGTATGAATACCGTCGCCCAGAAGGATTAACGGAAGAGCAGTACGATAACTTTATGATTGAAGAGTTTAAGAATTTCTTCATATCAGAAGTAGCACCAGAAACGATTGCAGCTGTTGTAATGGAACCTGTTCAAGGGGAAGGTGGATTTATCGTCCCAAGTAAGAAGTTTGTGCAAGAAGTACGCAATATTTGTTCAGAACACGGCATCTTATTTGTAGCGGATGAAATTCAAACTGGATTTAGCCGTACAGGAAAATATTTCGCCATTGATCATTATGATGTCGTTCCGGATTTAATTACGGTATCTAAATCATTAGGTGCTGGTGTACCGATTAGTGGTGTTATTGGGCGCAAAGAAATTATGAATGAGTCTGCACCAGGAGAACTTGGTGGAACGTATGCAGGAAGCCCGCTAGGATGTGCGGCAGCATTAGCAGTACTTGATGTAATAGAAAAAGAGAATTTAAATGATAGAGCGATAGAATTAGGAAAGGTCGTAATAAACCGATTCGAAGAGATGAAAAATAAATATAATTGCATCGGTGATGTGCGCGGTTTAGGAGCAATGTGTGCATTTGAGCTCGTTCAAGATCGTAAGACGAAAGCACCTGATAAAACGTTAACAGCTAATTTATGCGCAGAAGCAAATAAACGCGGCTTACTTCTACTATCAGCAGGAACATACGGTAATGTTATTCGTGTGCTAATGCCACTAGTGATTACAGATGAGCAACTTGAAGAAGGATTAACAATCATTGAAGAATCATTGCAAGTCTGTTATGAGAAAGCAAATATTGCTCGTGTTTAAAAGTTAAATAATAAAACAGCAAACATTCTAGCTGACTCTATATAAAATCCAGAAAATTCACTTTATAATAAAGGTAGTGAAGTGAATCGACGGATTGGAAGTTAGGGGTGGCTAGGATGGTTGCAGAAAAGGAACGAGTGTTAATGGATTTACAAGATGTATTTGAATATGCGTTTGACGAAATTTTTGTGACTGACGAAAAGGGAATCGTTGTACGTGTAAATAGTACATGTGAAAGGCACTATCAATTGGCTGCTAAAGAGTTAGTAGGTAAACATGTAAAAGAATTGCAGAAGGATGGTATCTTTTATCCATCGGCAACGTTAGAAGTAATTGAAAAAAAGAGACCGATTGAACTCGTTCAAACGACAAAATCAGGAGAGTATTTACACGTTCGTACAAGGCCTGTTTTTGATGAAGAGGGCAATTTAAGAAGGGTGATCAGTTACTCTCGTGATCTTACAGAACTCTATCAATTACGTCAAAAGGTAGAAGAAATGGATAATCAGTTAAAAACATATAAAAAAGAATTAAGAGAAACATATGAACATGAAGGACTTATTTTTAAAAGTATCGCTATGCAAAAAATAGTCGAGACAATTAAGAAAGTATCCGTGGTAGATAGTACTGTTCTCGTTTTAGGTGAGACAGGAGTAGGAAAGAGTCGATTGGTGCGTCATTTACATGAAGTGAGTAACCGGAAGAATGAAAGTTTCTATGAAATTAACTGTGCGGCATTGCCAACGAATTTAATTGAATCAGAGCTTTTTGGATACTCAGGCGGATCTTTTACAGGTGCGAATCGTGAAGGGAAAAAGGGGCTATTAGAATCAGCGCATAAAGGAACTCTTTTCTTAGATGAAATTGGTGAAATGCCGCTTGAAATTCAAGCGAAGCTTTTGCAAGTGTTGCAAGAAAAAACGTTTCGCCCTATAGGCGGAAGAGAATTAAAAAAGGTGGACGTTAGAATTGTAGCGGCAACAAATAGAGATTTAAGTATGATGGTGAAACAAGGAACATTTCGGAAAGATTTATATTATCGTCTGAATGTTATTCCCATTGTAATCCCGCCACTACGGGAAAGAACAGAAGACATTTTGCCACTTATTTATCATTATTTACAACACTTTAACGAGAAATATGGTCGGAATGTAAAATTAGCGCCTAGCACATTGCAAATGTTTGTTGGTTACCCGTGGGAAGGAAATAATAGAGAAATTGAAAATGTGATTGAGCGAATTGTTATAACTGCTGATGATATCGTTACGATAGAAGATTTGCCAATAGCGATGCAAGAATCAACAGTTGAACAGTCTGGTCAAAGTCTCTATAAAATGTTAGAAGAAGTAGAACGAAATATTATTTTGAAAGCATATAAAACATATGGATCGAGTTATAAAGTAGCGGAGTTTTTAAAAATAAGTCAATCTGCTGCCACGAGGAAAATAAAGAAACTTATAGAGGAGGAAGAGAACATTGGATAAAAAAGCGACGTTTGTAAATGTAGAGAAAAAGGCGATGTATATAAATGGTGAGTGGATTACATTGCAAGAACAAATCGAAGTAAATAATCCAGCAACGAAGGAAATATTTGCGACTGTACCAAAGGGTGGGGTAACTGAGGCAAAGCAAGCCGTTGATGCTGCACATGAAGCTTTTAAATCATGGTCTAAGTTAACAGCGGCAGACCGTGCAGTGAAATTAAAAAAATGGTTTACACTTATCGATGAAAATAAAGAAGAGATTGCAGCGATTATGACGAGAGAACAAGGAAAGCCGTTTGCAGAAGCGCTTGGTGAAGTGAATTATGCAAATAGTTTTGTCGAATGGTATGCAGAAGAAGGAAAACGCGTATATGGTGAAATGATTCCTGCTTCTCATCCGAATAAACGTATTTTAGTTATGAGGCAACCAGTTGGCGTTATGGCAGCTATTACGCCTTGGAACTTCCCGGCCGCTATGATTACGAGAAAGGTAGCTCCGGCGCTTGCAGCAGGATGTACAGCGGTTGTAAAACCTGCAAGTCAAACGCCGTTAACTGCGTTAAAATTAGCTGAATTAGCTCATGAAGCAGACATTCCAAAAGGCGTAATAAATATTGTAACAGGTAGTGCGAAAGCAATTGCTGATACGTGGATGGAAGATGGGCGTGTTCGAAAAGTGTCCTTTACAGGATCAACGGAAATTGGGAAAGAGTTAATGGCTAGTGCGGCACAAACGATGAAAAAGGTTTCACTTGAGTTAGGCGGTCACGCACCGTTTATTGTTATGAATGATGCAGACTTAGATAAAGCAGTAGAGGCAGTAATCGGTTCGAAATTCCGTAACGCAGGACAAACGTGTATATGTACAAACCGAGTATTTGTTCAGGAAGAAGTTTACGAAGTATTCGCAGAGAAGTTTCAAAAGGCAGTAGGGCAGTTGAAAGTAGGAGACGGTTTCGGTGACGGAACGACTGTAGGACCACTTATTGACGAGAATGCAGTTTCGAAAGTACAGGAACATATTGAAGATGCTATTCAAAAGGGTGGAACAGTTTTATATGGTGGTCAAAAGGTTGCAGAGCTAGACGGATACTTTATGCAACCAACTGTAATTGGATTGGCGAATGATACGATGCTTTGTATGAATGAAGAGACATTTGGACCAGTTGCACCTGTTGCGAAATTTAAAACGGTTGAAGAAGTAATTGAACGTGCAAACAATACACCATACGGTTTAGCAGCGTACATTTTCACGAAAGATATTAGTCAAGCATTCCAAATTAGCGAAGCGTTAGAGTACGGTATTATCGGATTAAATGATGGACTTCCATCAGTTGCACAAGCACCGTTCGGTGGCTTTAAAGAAAGTGGTATTGGCCGTGAAGGAGGTCATTTCGGTATCGAGGAATATTTAGAAATTAAATATATTTCATTAGGACTATAAGTAGTATACTAGAATCTCTATAAGGTAACAGAGAAGGAGATTCTAGTATGGTATATTGGCTATTATTACTTGTAACAATTATTTTTGAAGTAGCTGGAACAATTGCGATGAAATTATCAAACGGTTTAACAAAGCTTGTTCCGAGTGTACTGATTTTCGTGTTTTATGGAATTTGTTTCAGCGTGTTCGCCATCGTTGTGAAAAAGATCCATTTAAGTATTGCTTATGCTATTTGGTCTGGCGTTGGAACATTGCTTATTACAATCATTAGTGTGTACTTTTTTAAAGAGCATATTAGTTTATTTCAAGCATTTTGTATTCTTTTTATTGTTTTGGGTGTCATTGGGCTTAAGGTTTCATCTGCATCATAAAAGGCTATCTTCCAGTGCGGAAGATAGCCTTTTGCTTTTGTTAAAACGCCCAATTACCTTTACGGAAGATTGGCTCATGTCTGCCATCAGCAGTAATGCCGTCGATATCAAGCTCAGCTGATCCAATCATGAAATCTTCGTGTGTAATACTAGCGTTTGCGCCATTTTCAGCAAGTTCTTCTTTAGACATCGTTTTTCCGCCAACTAAGTTAAATGCATAAGCATTTCCGATTGCAAGGTGGCAAGATGCGTTTTCATCAAATAGCGTGTTGTAGAATAAAATATTTGTGTTTGAAATTGGTGAATCATGAGGTACTAAAGCTACTTCTCCTAAGAAGTGAGAACCTTCATCTGTTTCTACTAAATGTTTTAAAGCTTCTTCTCCAACTTCAGCTTTATAATCTACGATACGTCCGTTTTCAAATGTTAACGTGAAGTTATCGATAATGTTACCTGCAAATGCTAACGGTTTTGTACTAGATACTTGGCCGTTTACACCTGTTTTAAGTGGCATTGTAAACACTTCTTCAGTTGGAATGTTCGCCATAAATGGTACGTTCTTTTCATTTAAGCTACCAGCACCAGCCCATACATGTTTTTCTGGAAGTTCGATCGTTAAATCTGTTCCAGGACCTGTATAGTGAAGAGCTTTATAATGCTTTTCGTTTAAGTAATCAACTTTTGTATGTAATGTTTTATCGTGTTCTTTCCATGCTTCCACAGGATTTTCTAAATCAGCACGAGTCGCTTTGAAAATAGCATCCCATAGTTTTGCTTCTTGTTCTTCTGGTGCAACGTCAGGGAATACTTTCGCAGCCCATTCTTTCGTAGGAACAGAAATGACACACCAGCTTACTTTATCAGCTTGTACGTAATCACGGTATACTTTCATTGCTTCACCAGCTACTTTATGAGCTGTTGCGATACGCGTTGGTTCTACACCTTTTAATAAATCAGGGTTTTCTGCATAAATAGACATAAATGCAGCGCCTTCTTTTGCTAATTCTTCACGAGCGTGTGCTTTCCAAGATGGGAACTCAGCGAATGCTTCTTCAGGAGCTAGATCAAACTTTAAGCGTGTTAACGTCTCATCATTCCAATCCACATATACGTGTTTTGCACCAGATTTATATGCTTTTTCTGTAACGAGGCGTACAAATTGTACAGCTTCAAGAGGTGCGCTAATTGATAATGTTTGTCCTGGTTGAATATTAACACCAACATTGACTGCAAGGGCAGCATATTTCTCTAACGTTTGTTCAAATGACATATGTATAATCTCCTTTAATTTGAAAGATTTCTTACTATATATAATACAAGAAAATTCAAAAAATATATATAAATATAGCGTAAAAAGAGAGCTCAAAATATATTGAGCCCTCATCGTTATTGAATCGAAGAAGCAAACTGTTCTACGGTCGTCGTATGGTGTATGCGAACACGCTTCATTTTTAACAATTCATCGGGTTCACCTTTTGTAATGAATTTTCCGGGTTTTGTTGTCGTCGCAAATTGATAATATTTCTTCGTTTCTGCAACGACTTTATCATCTACATGACCGAATGGATAAGCAACTGCGATAACGGGCTTACCTGTTATTTTTTCTAACTTTTCTTTTGATCCTTTTAATTCCTCTTCATAGTTTGTAATTTTCGGTAAGTCTGCATGCGTCGCTGTATGAGATTGCACTGAGAAAATGCCGGAATCGACCATTTCTTTTATTTCAGAAGTAGACAGTGATCCTTCTACATCAACGTTATCAACAATCATATATTCTGTTGCTGTTGGTTTAAACGTATCGTCTTTTAGCTTTTGTAAAACATGGAATGCATTCATATTATTTTTCATACCGTCATCAAATGTAACAAAGATAGGTTTATTTACTTTATTAATATCACCCCAACGTTCAAAAGTTAGTAATGTATAGCCGTTGTCTTTTAAATATTTCATTTGGGCTTCAAAGTTAGCAGGTGATACGAATAAGTCTTTAATGCCTTGTCCGTGATAATCATCGATTGCATGGTACATAAGAACGGGAACTTTTTGCTCGAAAGTAATAGCAGATTTTGTGAGTGGAATGGTTTTCCCATCTTCTTTTATACCTATTGCTTCAATTTGAAACTCACCGCGTTTTCCTTCAAATTCTTTTATATCAAAAGGAAGTGTAAACTGTTTCTCCTTTTCTTTAGAAGAAAAAGATTTAGTGTGTTCCCTTCCATCAGCAGTACGCCAAATTTTATATTGTACTTCAGTTAAAGCATCTTTTATATCTGTCATATGAATGGTAGTATTTGTAGCTTCGTGTGTAATGGGCTGATAAGAAATTTTACCTTGTTCTTGCACAGTATCTGCTTGTTTCTTAGTTTCTTGAACCTTTTTCTCTTTTTTAGGTTCCTGGTTTACATTGCTAGTATTACAACCTGCTAGAATGGCAGAGGTGCATAAAGCGATTGCAACATATTTTCTCATAAAATCACCTTCTATTGTGTATTATGTTACATATTTATATTTAAAATCCCCACCGCTGTAAGAGAGGTGGGGACATACCCTTGTTCATCATAGCATTTGAAGAAGATGTATGGAATGAGAAAAGTAACAATAGATAAAAAAAACACCTTACTTCAACGAGTAAGGTGATTTTTTATTAAATAAACAATCCAGCGATTGTCGCAGATAAAATAGAAGCAAGTGTTGATGCAAATAGCATTTTCCAACCAAATTTCGATACGACGCTTCCTTGTTTCTCAGAAAGAGCACGAATTGTACCAACAATCGCACCAATTTGGCTAATACTTGCGAAGCTAATTAAGAATACTGTAACGATTCCAACTGTACGTGGAGATAATGTTGCTGCAACACCTTTTAAATCAAGGATTGCTACAAACTCGTTTAATACAATCTTCGTACCCATAATTCCGCCAGCTGGGATAATATCTTGAGCTGGAATCCCCATTAAGAATGCGAATGGAGCAAGTACGTAACCGAAGATTTGTTGTAACGTAACAGCATGTCCCATTGCCCCTGAAGCTGCACTAATTACGTAGTTTACAACTTCCATCACACCGATGAAGGCGATCATTAATGCTGCAACGATACCAGCTACTTTTAAACCATCAAGCGCGCCGTTAATCATCGCACCGATAAAGCTGTCTCCGAATAGCGTTCTATCAAATTTTTGAATCACTTCGTCTTCTTTTTTCGTATCAACTGGTGTTAATAACGAACAAACGATTAAGCTTGAGAATAAGTTTAGCGGAAGAGCTGCTAGTACGTATTTTGCATCTAACATCATTACGTATGATGCTGTAACAGAAGCAGAAACTGAGCTCATTGCAGAACAACAAATGATAAACATACGGTTTTTATTGAAATGTTGTAAATCATTTTTAATAACGATTAACGCTTCACTTGAACCGAAGAATACAGAGTTTACCGCATGGAACGATTCAACGCGTGGTAAACCAGTAATTTTTGAAATCGCACCGCCGACAACGCGAACGATGAATGGTAACACACCTAAATAACTAAAGATAGAAAGTAGTGCTGAGAAGAATACGATAATTAATAGTACGTTTAAGAAAAAGACAAAGTCTCTTTGAATTCCATTAAAGAGAAAATCAACACCTGTCGTACCAAGTTTAATTAGTTTGTTGAAAACTTTACCAATGAAAATAATGATTTGTTGACCAATCTTTGTGCCAAACATAAACCAACCGATTAAAATTTGAAAACCAATCATAATAGCAATTGCACGGAAGTTGATTTTACTTTTGTTGTTTGACAAAGCAAAACATAAACCTAAAACGACAAGAATACCGATAATGCTCATTACATATTGCATGTAGTTGCCCCTTTCAGAAGTTCGTATAAAGTTTGTACATAAAACGCTCGTTGTATTACTAAAAATAAAACAAAGAGGTTTTATGTCATACGTAAGATGTCTGACCTTTTAGAAAAATGGAAATAAAAAAAGACCCATATGGATTCACTTTCATCTATGAGAGAAAGCTAATCAATATGAGTCCTTTTTGCACATGGTCTAATATTCATTAGTTTTCCCCATAGTCCAGCAATTTAAGGTTGCCGGGTAGAAACTCTCGATCCATATTATCGAGTATATATGAGGTAACATCGTCCGTATTAAATTAGTAGTAGCGTAACATTAACAGAGAACTATCGTCAATAGCTTTTTTTCTTCCAATAGAAATAGACCATATAAGTATGATAAAATGTAACGCAGTGTTATGAAAAAGAGAGGTCGGAAAATGAGTACAAAAATGACGCCACCAGTTGAAAAAAACGAGTTTATAGATGTAGTATTTGAAGATTTAACACATGATGGTGCCGGTGTTGCGAAAGTAAAAGGCTATCCTATTTTCGTTAAGAACGGATTACCAGATGAAGAAGCGCAAATTAAAATTATTAAAGTGAAGAAAAACTTCGCATTCGGTCGTTTAATGAAGCTTCATACAGAGAGCCCATATCGTAAAGATGCCGAATGCCCAGTGTACAATCAGTGCGGCGGTTGTCAGCTTCAGCATTTAACATATGAAGGACAATTACAAGCGAAAGAAAAACAAGTACGCGACGTTATGCAGCGCATCGGAGGACTAAGCGATGTTCCTGTTCACCCTGTACTCGGCATGAAGAATCCGTGGGTATACCGTAATAAAGCACAAGTACCAATTGGAGAACGTGAAGGCGGACTTGTAGCTGGTTTCTATCGTCAAGGAACGCATGACATTATTAATATGGAATCATGTTTAATTCAAGCAGAAGAAAACGATACATTGATTCAAGAAGTAAAACGTATTTGTGAAAAACACTGTATTTCGGCGTACAACGAAGAGCGTAACAAAGGAACACTTCGTCACGTAATGGCTCGTTACGGACAAGTAACAGGGGAGATTATGCTTGTCTTCATTACTCGTACAGCAGAACTGCCAAACAAAAAAGCAATCATTGAAGAAATTGCTACGAAATTCCCAGAAGTAAAATCAATTGTTCAAAACGTAAACCCGAAACGTACAAATGTAATCTTCGGAGACAAAACGACAGTACTGTACGGATCAGAATATATTTATGACTTTATCGGCGATATTAAATTTGCGATTTCAGCACGTTCATTCTACCAAGTAAACCCAGAACAAACAAAAGTGTTATACGATAAAACGTTAGAATACGCAAAATTAGATGGCAATGAAACAGTAATTGATGCCTATTGTGGAATTGGATCAATCTCCTTATTCCTAGCACAAAAAGCGAAAAAAGTGTACGGCGTTGAAATTGTCCCAGAAGCGATCGAAGACGCAAAGCGTAACGCAGCACTAAACAACATGACAAACGCTGAATTTGGCGTAGGAGAAGCAGAAGTAGTTATTCCAAAATGGTACAAAGAAGGCGTAATCGCTGACACAATGGTCGTAGATCCACCGCGTAAAGGTTGTGATGAGGCACTACTTAACACAATCATCGACATGAAACCAAAACGCGTCGTATACGTATCATGTAACCCAGCAACATTAGCACGTGACTTAAAAGTACTAGAAGAAGGTGGATATAAGACGCAGGAAGTACAACCTGTTGATATGTTCCCGCATACGACTCATGTGGAGTGTGTAGCTTGGCTGAAGTTGGTATAATAGGAAAGCAGTTGATATAGGAAAAACTATACCATCTGCTTTTTGGTTTATTGAGAGTTTGAAATTGTATTCATAGTGAGAGGATTTGAATTTGAAATGATAGATAATTTTTGGCGTAATTTACCACGACCATTTTTCGTACTTGCACCAATGGAAGATGTGACAGACGTTGTTTTCCGTCACGTAGTAAGTGAAGCTGGTCGTCCAGATGTATTCTTCACAGAGTTCACAAACTCAGATAGCTATTGTCATCCAGAAGGTATGAAAAGCGTACGTGGTCGTTTAATTTTTACAGAAGATGAACAGCCAATGGTGGCACATATTTGGGGAGATAATCCTGAATATTTCCGTCAAATGAGTATTGGTATGGCAGAGTTAGGATTTAAAGGCATTGATATTAATATGGGCTGCCCTGTACCGAACGTAGCATCAAGAGGGAAAGGTAGTGGTCTTATTCTACGTCCAGACGTTGCGGCAGAACTTATTCAAGCTGCAAAAGCAGGCGGACTACCTGTCAGCGTAAAAACAAGACTTGGCTTTAAAGAGTTAAGTGAGTGGGAAGATTGGTTAACGCATATTTTCAAACAAGATATTGCAAACCTTTCTATTCACTTACGTACAAGAGAAGAGATGAGCCAAGTAGATGCACACTGGGAGCTAATTCCGGAGATTAAAAAATTACGTGATCGTATTGCACCAAATACGCTCCTAACGATAAACGGAGACATTCCTGACCGTAAAACTGGGCTGGAACTTGCTGAAAAATACGGTATTGATGGTGTTATGATTGGACGAGGCATCTTTAAAAATCCATTTGCCTTTGAAAAAGAACCAAGAGAGCATAGTAGTAAAGAACATCTAGATCTTTTAAGACTACAGCTCGATCTTCAAGATCAATATGCAGAAGTATTACCACGCTCTATCACAGGACTACATCGCTTCTTCAAAATTTATGTAAAAGGCTTCCCTGGAGCTGCTGAATTGAGAAATCAGTTGATGAGTACGAAGTCGACGGATGAAGTGCGTACATTGCTTAATCAGTTTGAGGCGAGTGTTAGTGAGACACAGGGGAGTGAAACTGTGTAACTTTTGAAAGTTAGAAGGGATGGAGTGTAGCAATTTTATCCCGCATTAACGAGCAGTAAGACCCCCACCTCAAAATTCAGCGGAAGCAAAGAAGTTAGGTGGGGGTCGGACTGCCCATAAAAGCCTGATTGGTTCAACTAATAATAAGTGGGGGATGAACAAAACCCCCACTTATTAAATAAAGTTTCACTTTATTACGCCTATAATTGGAGGCTATGTAAATGTTAAGTGATCAGACGAGATATTCTAGGCTCGCAAATATAACAAAAATAATAAATACAAAATTAGAACTACGTGAAGTATTGCAGCGTGTAACAATGGCGATATCAGAGGAGATTGTTAGGTGTGACGCTGTTGGAATTTATTTACCTGAAGAAGATGGAACATTTAGAGGGTTTGCGGGAAAACCAGAGACCATAAATGGCGTAACGCTCGATACGCAGGTAATTGATCCTGAAATAGACTTACTGGCAAAAGAAGTTATTGAAACTAAAAAAACGATCTATATTCCTGATACCTCAAAGGATCATCGACCGGATCCGAGACCAGTCGATGCGTTCAAAATTAAGTCTTTATTAGCTCTGCCTATCTCATTTGGGCAAGAGTTATTTGGTCTTGTTTTTTTATTTGATTATGGAGTTCCAATGAACTTAACAGATTCAGAAATTCAAAGTGTTGAAGCTTATGTAAATATGGCGGCGGTCGCCATTCAAAACGCAAAAAATTTAACCCAAAAAGAAAATCTTATTGCCGAGAAGCAGCTGTTACTAAATGTTACCCGTGATTTATCAGTGTGTTCCTCGGTACAGGAGATTTTTGATAAATGTTTTTTTTACTTAGGACAGATTTTAGAGAGTAAAAACATGGCTGCCCACCTTTTAGACCGGCTAGATAAAACAACGATTAAAACAACGAAATTAAGCGCGGACTGTGATTGGGCAGAAACTGACTGGATGGAGAAAACCTATGAAGCCAAGCTTCGAAAGGTTATTCAAACAAAAAATATAGATAGTAAGGGCCTACTGATGCTGCCATTAGTTTCGATGGGAGAAGTATTAGGGGTAATCGTCGTTGGTAAAGGGGCAAAAGCTCATAATTACGATGCTTCCCGAATTCAACTGGCAAAATCTATCGTTGATGCTACAGCTCCTACGTTTTCAAACTTGTTATATATGGATCAACTTGAAAGTATGGTGGAAGAAAGAACGAGAGAACTAGCTGTTGCTAATGAAAAAGTTACAAGTGTGATTGAAAGTATTACGGATGGATTCTTGACTTTGAATAATAAATGGGAATTTACGTACGTAAATAAGCATCAACATTTCCCGCAAAGAAAAACAGCAAAAGATGTATTAGGTAAGAATATATGGGAGGTCTTCCCAAGTAGCATCGATACAGTTATATATAAGGAGCTTCATCGTGTAATGTCAGAGCGAAATACAGTTCATTTCGAATTTCTTTCTACCTCTGATGAATATTGGTATGAAGTCATTGCATATCCGTATGATGATGGCATTTGTTGTATTTGTAAAAATATAACGGAAAAAAAGCAATATGAGCAGGAATTGAAAAGGTTATCCAACATAGAGTTAATAGGGCAAATGGCAGCAGGTATTAGCCACGAGATTAGAAATCCAATGACAACAGTACGAGGATTTTTGCAGTTATTAAAAGAAGAGAACAACTATGAGAAACATAATAACTACTTTAATTTAATGGTTGAAGAACTTGATCGTGCCAATTCTATTATTACTGAATTTCTCTCAATCGGTAATACAAAGAAATCAGATTTGCAGATGTTAGATTTAAACTCAATTATCCGTGATATTATTCCTTTAATAAAGATTGATACGCATAATCAAAATAAATATATTCAAGTCGATACAAATGACGTTCCAGAATTACTCTTAAATCGTAATGAGATAAGGCAATTATTAATGAACCTATACCGTAATGGCTTAGAAGCGATGAGTACAGGGAAAACTCTAACCATTAGCACCTATAAGGAAGGGCAAAAATGTGTGGTGCTTGCAGTGCGGGATGAAGGGAATGGTATCAGGCCTGAAGTATTAGAGAAACTGGGGACTCCATTTTACACAACCAAAGATAATGGAACTGGATTGGGATTAGGCGTATGTTATGCCATTGCTGCCCGTCATAATGCAAAAATAGAAATTCAAACAGGATCCGAAGGCACTACCTTTTTTGTTAAATTTAATTATTGAAATAATAAAAAATAATTAAATTGAGATTAGTTACGGTAAACTGTATTACAAATAAAAAGTTAAAAATAATCAACATTTCAGGAGGGAAAATAATGGCAATGAGCAATAACGATATATTAAAAAGAGTAAGATATGCTTTAGATATAAAAGATATAGATATGGTAGAAATTTTTAAACTTGGCGGAATGGAAGTAACGAAAGAAGATGTAGTTGATATGCTTACAAAAATAAAGAGAGCGCCTCAGCACGAACCTGAAAACCCTGATGTGGAAGAAGATGAGTACGTAAAAACATGCGATATGATGATGTTAGAGGCATTTTTAAATGGATTTATTACTTTAAAACGAGGTAAGCAAGATCCGAAACCAGGGCAACCGGCACCTGTACAAAGCAAAGAGAGTGCGAATAACCTTCTTCTAAAGAAAATGAAAATAGCACTATCTTTAACGAGTGAGGATGTACTTGATATATTAGATAGCGTAGGCGTTACGGTGACTAAGGGAGAACTAGGCGCTCTATTAAGAAAAAAAGGCCATAAAAATTACAAAGAGTGCGGCGATAGATACGCAAGGAATTTCATTAAAGGATTAGCTGTAAAGTATAGAGGATAATGAGTCCGTTAAAGCGGTAAATGATATAATAGATAGAGTAGGGTGTTCGTATCCTACTCTTTTTTATTTGTAAAAATAATATGCTAGGTGATGAAATGGTACATACATATTTAGGCGAAACAATTAATTTTCATATAACTTATAAAAAGAAAAAATCGATGCGTTTTTTGGTGGATTCTTACGGGAATGTTGAGGTGCAAGCTCCCAAAGGGACACCTGTTGAATATTTAGTCCAGTTGCTAGAAGAGAAGTGGGATTGGATTCAGACAACACGTAAGGAAATGGCGGAGCGAGCGCGTGGACCACAGGAAAAGGATTATGATCAAGGAGAAGGCTTTTTGTATTTAGGAAATACGTATCCGATACAAATTTCTCAAGATGCAAATATTACGCAAGACAATGCAGTGTTTGAAGGAGATAAGCTACATATTTATGTGAAAGATCTTAAAGATGAGAAAATACAGCAAGCTTTAAAACGATTTTATTATAAGCAGTGTAAAACTTTAGTAGAGAAGAGTATTAAAGCGCATCAAAGTAATTTCAAAACAAAACCACGTTCTATTCGTATTACAGATAGTAGTCGTACTTGGGGTACTTGCGATGCAAATTTACAGCTAACATTCAATTGGAAGTTAGCGATGGCACCACAGCGGGTAATTGATTATGTAGTCGTTCATGAAATGTGTCATATGGTTCATTTAAATCATGATCGCTCTTTTTGGCGTCTTGTCGGGAAGATCATGCCTGATTATAAGGAAATGGAGAATTGGTTAGCGTTATCTAGTTGGAAGATGACGGTTTAGTGGTGAGATGTATTTTGAGTTTATTCTAAATAATTTAATACCTTATATCCGTATTCTATTAATAGAGAATAGATTTTTTGAATGAAAAATATTTTAGAAAATTAATGTTTTTTTCTCAACTCAACAAAAGTTTAGTAAAATTTATATATAATTCTGCTAAATGTAGAGGGAATATTGGAGGATATGGAAATGCAAGAACCATTTATTCAAATTGTAAGCTTGACTTTGTTATTTTTCATAATTTTTGGTATGATTTTTGGTATAATCTGTATTGCTTTAATTGGTAATTTAATTGAGGGCATCGCAAAGATATTTATAGACAAATTTATAGTTGATTGGACAGCAGAAAAGGATTGGAAAACCAGGAGTTGGACACTTGTTTTAGCTATGTTTTTTATGGGAAGTATCTTTCTTACAATGGGTGGTATAGATAATTTTATTACTGATAAACCTGTTTTTAAAGAAACAACAAACATTGTTACGGTAGGGTTAACCTTGACCGGGTTGTTCGATTCGTTTATTCGAGGTAAAAGAGGCAGAGACTTTAGTGTTGGAGAATTCTTTGCTTATGCAGGCACAACAATTTTTGTTTTAATTGTTTTAAGTTATTGCATAAGCGATAGCTATAATCTTGTCACGAAGAACTTAAAAGATGTATATCTTCTGTTAACTATATCTTTTGTGATATTAACAAAATTAGCGAATAAATATTATGATAAAAGGGATAAAGAGGGGAATTTAACTAAATAACAAGAAGTAAAATAATTAGGAAGTTTGGTTAAAAGAAGGACAGTGGCAGAAAGTCATGATGAAAAATTAATAAAACAAAAAATCTAGGGTTGATAGCATAGCTCTAGATTTTTTATATTAATACTTATTTACGTTAAATATTTTTCTCTTGGCTAAACAAAGTACTTAATTCAGTTGCTAATAATTGGGGGAAATGTTTGTATAGAAAGATCCTTTAAGTTGGGAATGTAATAAGTAAAGTTACTAGAAGAAGTTATATGAATAATTGAATAGTAACGGTTTAATAATTGTACGACTAGTATGAGATAAATAATGAACAAATTTATAGGATATATATAGGGTTAGGTAACAGAATATTTGTAGGAGGAAAATGAATATGAAGTATAGGGTGATTGAATTATTTGCTGGGATAGGTGGAATGACTAAAGCGTTTATAGAAGCAGGATTTCAAGTTATCTGGGCAAATGATATAAGGCATGATGCTTGTGAAATTTTTCGAAATAATAATGTTGCAGTAGAAATTGTTGAAGATGATATAAATGAAATAGAATTGAAAAACATTCCTAATTTTGATGTTTTAACTTCAAGTTTTCTCCTTCATACTAAATCATTTGCGGATAATAATTTAATGAAGAAAGTTGTAGAGATTATTGCAGAAAAGCAGCCTAAGGCAATTCTATTAGAAGGTATAAAGTGTGATTTAAGAGTAAATAAAGGTGAAACATTTAATCAGTTTATAAAGGTTCTTAATGAACTAGGGTATCAGGTGGTATATAAGGCATTAAAAGCTAAAGAGTATGGGGGGGAGCCTCATAATAAGGAAAGAGTATATATAGTTGGATTTAGAGATAAAAGAAATTTTGAAGTGTTTTCTTTTCCAGAACCTCAACCATTAAAGAAGGGGATACATGAAATTATAAATGTTTTTGATAGAAAAGAAGATTGTTATTATTATAGCGAAACGAAGCACCTTTATCCTGTTCTTAAGGAAAATATTAAGAATCAGCATTTGATTTATTCTGTGCAAATGGTCCCAGGAACAAAAGAAATTAAATTTCGGCATAGTGATATATGTCCAACGTTCAGTAATAGGTGGAGGAATTATTTTGTTAGAGATAACTATGGGATTAGGAATCTAACTATTGAAGAGTACCTTGATTTTCATGGTCTATTGGAACTGAAACTAGAGGGTATATCTAAAAAAAATATATATCAATTAGTTAGTAATGTGTCTATAGTATCAATTATAAAGTCAATTGCTAATCGAATTGGACAAGTGTTAGCTCAAAATGAATGCAGATATGATATGGATTTAATGGAGTATGAACAACGAAGTTCAAGATATCAGAAAAAGGTTGAAAAGGGAATTTTAGATATTAAACATTTTGATAATCAGATTAATAAAAATGTAGTGAATCTGAAAAACGATATGTTAATAAGTGATCAGAATAGTTTTGAAAATTTAATTCGAATTGTTGAAAATGAGGGGAATTCTCAAAAAAAAGGAAGAGCCTTAGAATGTCTAATAAAGAAGTTTTTTGAGCAAGTAGAAGGTTTTAGGGTTTTTGCAAACGAAAAAACTCAAACTGAAGAAATTGATATATATATTACTAATGAATCAAAGGGTGAAATTTGGCGTAAAGAGTCACAAATTTTCATATGTGAGTGTAAGAATTGGGATAAAAAGATAGGTAAAAATGAACTTATTATATTTAAAAGTAAAATAGAGAATAGGAGAAAAAGAGCTAAATTGGGTTTTTTTATTGCTTGGAAGGGATTTGCTAAAACATTTACTTTAGAGAGTTTAAGAGGATCACAGGGAGATATAGTAATTGTTCCAATAGAGGGATGGCAAATTAAAGAAGCCATTAAAAGTAATAGGGTGGAAGATTATTTAAAAGACTGGTATTTTAAAGCAGCTATGTTGTAATTTTATAAATACTTTTGAGTAGATAGGAAGAAAATTTGTTGTTTGCTAATTTCCTAATAAAAAAGTAGTGTTTGGGAGGATTTTACTCCCAAACACTACTGGAGCACTAGCTTTAAAAACTATTATTTTTTGGAATTTATCATATAAACTCCATTAGAAAGCTCCATCTCATACCCACGATACCCCTCTGAAAATAAAGCCTGCTGTCCAACAGTGTCACTCATCGGAACGCTCTTAATCTCCGTCCAATCTTTTTCCTTGTCTTCACGCAATTCCTTCACAAAAACATACCGCATACTACCACCATACTTCTCCTTCAGTGCGGCAATCTCCATCCCTTGTGAGAACTTATCTTTTAAACTTGGAATGTTAAAAGGTGCAACAGTGCAGCACACATAATCATATTTGCCGTTTTCTTTTTGTAATTCGTCCATGATGACTGTCGCTAATATTTTTTGCATCCCATTTCCGCGGCAGTTCGGATGAACGTTTGAGATTTCTTGATAGATGACGCGGTGTAGTTCACTTTCTGGTAAGCCGATATCAAGTCCTAAATGTTCATCGTCGATAGGAGGGACGAGTAGGGCGCGAAATGCGATGAGTTCGTTTTTGATAAAAGCACCGATCATCATGCCATTTCCTTCTAGAATGTATTGAAATTCTTCTAACGATAGTGGTTGTAAGCGACTTTTATCCTCAAGCGTCTCAACTACAACGTTTTGTAGTGATAAGATTTGTTCGATGTTCTCTAGTGTGAGTAATGTAACGTGAAATTGCTCATTATTTTGTTTTAATCTGCCTTCGTATAGAACTGTCATGCGTTAGTCCTCCTTTAGCGTACAACGTCTTGAAAGACGGTAAGTTCTTGCAGGATATCCTCATTTATTTCAATGCCGAGTCCTGGCTTTTCGTTTAAGCGAATAAATGGTACGTCGTAATGTAAGTTTCCGATGTCTTTCGTGAACTTTAATGGACCTGTTAGCTCGACGCTCGTAATGATTTTTTTCGAGAAAGCGACATGGAATCCTGCGGAAGAGGCAACGGATGATTCGACCATAGATCCAACTTGGCATTCAATGCCTGCCATTTCAGCTTGATGAGCGAGTTTTACAGCGGGATATATGCCACCGCATTTCATTAGTTTTATGTTTACTTTATCAGCAGCGTCTAATTTAATAATTTGGCGCATTTCACGAGAGCTCTTTAATCCTTCATCAATCATAAGTGGAAGGTCTGTTTTAGAACGAATGTGAGCCATTGCGTCAATATCGTCTGCGATGACAGGCTGTTCAATCCAATCGATGTTTACATGTCCTAATGAACGAAGTGCCATTAATGTGTTGGCGCTATTTTTCCAACCTTGGTTTACATCAACGCGAATCGCGATGTCATTTCCTACACGCTCTCGTACAGCTTCAATACGTTTTACATCTTCCTTTACATTTGTACCGACTTTCATTTTGAAAGATTGGTAACTTTTCTGAATCATAGAGGCAGCTTCTTCGGCCATTTCTTCTGGGTCTGCGATGCTTAAAACGTGAGTAACAGGGAACTCATCATGGTAGCGCCCACCAATTAGTTGATATACAGGCTGATTTAATTTTTTACCCATTATATCAAAGCAAGCAATATCAATTGCGGCTTTCGCTGTTGGAACACCGTAAATTGTATTGTCCATCATATCGTGTATTTTTTCGATATTCATTGGATTTTGGCCGATAAGGGCAGGAGCTAGTGTATGCTTTAAAGTATGAAAAGTACTTTCCCATGATTCGCCTGTAACGTGATCATCAGCGACGCCTTCACCGTACCCGATAATGCCCTCATCTGTTTCCATTTTGACGATAATAGAAGGCATATCAGAATAAGAACCATAACTAATAACAAACGGATCGCGAAGCGGTAAACGAATTGCATAAAGGTGAATAGCTGTAATTTTCATTGAATAAAGACCCCTTCCTGTTTACAATGGTTTTGTACATTTGATATAGTTGACGTTAAATAGTCGTTAATTAATGATAAGGAGTTAGAGAAATGATGATAAAAATTGCAGTTGTCGGTTCAAAAGAGTTTATGGAGACACTTTTACCTATTGCTCATAAAATAGAAGAAATAGAAATTGATCCATATATTTACCTTCATCCGGCAGAATCTTCTGAACTATTAAAGCGTTTAAAGCCTTGTGATTTCATCTTTTTCTCAGGTGCTTTACCTTATTATATGGCAAAAGAAATAAGAGAACAATTACGAATTCCGAGTACGTACTTACAGCAAGACGAGACAACCATCGCATCTTCCATTCTTTCTGTCATGTATCACCAAGGTATTCAACCACATCAAATCTCAATTGATTTAGTAGACCGCTCATTTATTGTAAATGTGCTCGAGGATATCGGTATAAAAGAAAGTCCACAAGTGTTTGATTATGAAAATATGCTGTGGAGTAAAGATGAAATAAATAGAGTTATTGATTTTCATGTAGCTAAATATCAATCTGGAGAAGCTCATTTAGCTTTAACTAGTATTCATGCTGTCTATGATGAACTTCAAAAAATAGGTATTCCTTCAGAACGTATGATAGATCCAAAGCAATCTATTATACATGGGTTAAAAGATGCAAAAATAAAAGCTGAGTTAGCAAGAAGCCATTCAGCTACTGTTGGTGCTTGTATTATTTCTTCTTTAGAATTACGAGATGTTTTGCTTGAGCAATTAAATGTCATTTCAAAAGAACTACGTGGTTCATTTAAAACAATTGATGAAATGACGTTCATTTTGTATACAACTCGTGGTGATATTGAATCCATTATAAAAACAAATATGATAAATAATTTATTTGCGAGTATAGAAGGAACGATAGCTATTGGATTTGGTTACGGAAAAACTGTGAAAGAAGCGGAGCAAAATGCTAAAATCGCCCAAGGTTTCGCGAAGAATAATCCAATAGACCACTGTTTTTATATACTAACAAGTGATAAAGAACTATTTGGTCCGTTCCCGAAAGAACAGAGAGTACAAAGTTTGAAGAACGACAACCCGGAACTAATGAAAATAGCGAAGGAAACGAAACTTAGCCCAGCAAATTTATCAAAGATTATTCAATTTAGTCAATCACATCCGTCATTGAAGTTTACAGCAGCAGATCTTTCTGAATACTTACAAGTGACTCGACGATCAACTGAAAGGTTATTAAAGAAACTAGTTGATTATGGGTATGTTCATATTTGCGGCGAGGAAATGCCTTATCAACAAGGGCGTCCTCGCGCAATATACGAACTGAATTTACCGTTATCTTTAAGCTTCTAATTGAGCTTTTTGTTTTTTTAGTAGTTCCGCTTTTTCAATGTCAGATAGTTTCGTAATTGTGAGACCAGTTATACCGTAAATAATCGAGATAATAGGTACGATGAAATTCAATATAGCATAAGGAGCATATTCGAAAGCACCTACGCCGAGTGTTGCGAGTATAAATACACCGCATGTATTCCAAGGTACAAAAACAGAAGTTAATGTTCCGCCATCTTCTAATGCTCTGGATAAATTTTTAGAATGTAGTCCTTTTTCTGTGTATGCATTCGCGTACATTCTTGAAGGAACAACAATCGAGATATATTGTTCAGAGCAAGTAAGGTTTGTTGCAAAGCAAGATGCGATAGTTGAAGCGATAAGTCCTTTTGCTGATGTCGCTAATTTTAAAATTTGATTTACAATGGAGCGAAGAATACCTGTATGTTCTAATACTCCTCCGAAAGTCATAGCGACAATTGTCATAGAGACGGTATTCATCATAGAGCTTAAACCACCACGATTAAATAGCTCGTCTACTAGCTTGTTGCCAGTGTCTATGACAAATCCACTTTGGAGTGCAGCAACAGCTGATGAGACAGAACCACCTTGAATAAAGACTTGTGATAAAAATCCTAAAATAATACCTACGAGAATAGCTGGTATAGCAGGAACTTTTTTAGCGACCAATACCATAACGACTACAGGTATGATTAGTAGGAAAGGCGAGATAACAAAGTTTTGCTGCAATACTTGTAACGTTTGCTCGATACTTTTTGCATCAATATTGTTAGCGCCGAAGCTTCTTCCTAAGAACGCATAAACGATAAGAGTAATAATTAAACCTGGAATTGTAGTAAATAACATATGACGAATATGTGTGAATAAATCTGTATTTGTTAATCCTGCGGCTAAGTTTGTTGTGTCTGAAAGCGGTGACATTTTATCGCCGAAATAAGAACCGGAAATGATAGCACCGGCAACCATTGGAGCTGGGATTCCCATACTAAGGCCAATGCCCATTCCTGCAACACCAATTGTTCCCATTGTAGACCAAGAGCTACCAATAGCTAATGCAACAATAGAACAAATAATTGTAATGGAAACTAAAAATAGTGATGGAGTTAATAGATTTAAACCGTAATAAATCATTGTTGCGACAATTCCACCACCAATCCAAGCACCGATCGTTAAACCTACTAGGATAATGATAACGATAGCGGGTAATGCGAGGCGAATTCCTTTATACATTGCTTCTTCAATGTCGTTCCATTTGTAACCGTAACGCCAAGCGACGATGGAAGCAACGGTTGTACCAATAATAAGTGGGACGTGAGGGCTTTGTTTTAATACAACAATTGTAACCATCATAACTGCAACTGTAATGATAATAGGGATCATGGCTACACCAAAAGGTATTTCTTTTTTCATAAAGGTCCTCCTTGTTATGTATGTTTGTTTGTATTTTTAGAATTGTCGTAAAATAGACGTTTATTAGGTTATGATAACTAAAAATATATGTAAGCGTCAATATAAAAGACAGAAAATAAGTAATATTCTAGTTGTTTGTTTAGTTTGTAATATAGATGTAGAGTAAGCTTTTTCAGTGTTTAAAAATAAATAATTGACTTTTTTCTTAAAATTCAATATGTTCATAAAAACATCTGTTTTTCATAAGTATAATTAACCTAAATGGTTTTGGAATTTGGGAAGGAGAATGTAGCTTTGAAAACATTAGAACTACAAGAGCGTTTAACTGAAATTTTTCAGCATTTACATGAAAACCCTGAAGTGAGTTGGAAAGAGTATGAAACGACAGCGTATATTACTAACTTTTTAAAAGAAGAAGGAATTTCATATAAAATATTTGATGATTGCCCAGGCGTGATTGCTGAAATTGGAAGCGGAAATCCTGTTATTGCGATTCGCGCTGATATGGATGCACTTTGGCAAGAAGTGAATGGAGAATTTAAAGCGAATCATTCGTGTGGTCACGATGCTCATATGACGATTGTAATGGGACTTATTTTACAATTAAAGAATATGAGATGGAAAAGTGGTACAGTTAGATTTATTTTTCAGCCAGCAGAAGAGAAAGGGAATGGTGCTTTAAAAATGGTAGAGAAAGGTGCTGTGGATGATGCGGATTTCCTATTCGGTGTTCATTTGCGCCCGATTGAAGAACTATCTTTGAAACAGGCTGCCCCATCAATTCGTCACGGAGCAGCAGGATTTTTAGAGGGTACGATTCACGGAGAAGATGCACATGGAGCACGCCCACATCAAGGGATAAATGCAATTGATGTTATTTCCATGATTAATATCGGTTTGAAAAACATATGGCTACCACCGCAAAGTTCCTATTCAGTAAAGATGACGAGGTGCCAAGCTGGTGGTGATAATTTAAATATTATTCCGGGTAACGGGCATTTTAGCTTAGATGTCAGAGCGGAGAGTAATACATTATTAGAAGAATTGAAGAAAAAAATAGAGCATGTCATAGAATCAGCTGCATCGATGGGATCGAAAACTTCATATGAGTGGATTGATCTCGCGCCAGGAGCTGAAGTTTCAGAAGAAGCTGAGCGATTTATGCGTAAAGGTATTCTTGAAGTGTATGGGGAAGATAAATGTACGGGGCCACTTTATACGACAGGAAGCGATGATTTCCATTACTACACAGTGAAGAGACCACATTTAAAAGCTGTCATGCTTGGATTAGGAGCAGACCTACAACCTGGATTACACCATCCGTATATGAAGTTTGATCATAGTTGTATTATGGATGGGGTAGAAATATTAAAACAAACTGTATTGAAAGTGTTAGAAGACAGGGGCTAGGGAGCTCCTGTTTTTTGTAGGAACTTGTCGTTAAGTCGATATCCTTTGTCGAAACGTCGATATAATTTCACGTACCTATTAATTCGATGAAAAATGAGCATCCAGTACATGGTGTATAATAATAAGTACCATTTCTTAATAGGAGAAGTCGAATGAACGAACAATATTATGATGCAGTTTTACATATAAAAACAGTCGGTGAGCAAAAAGGATTTAACAAGTCTATGCATTATCATCGTTATGAACCGACGCCGTATAGTGGATTAGATGAGTTATTGAATCAATATGAAATAAGAAGTAGCGACCAGATTGTAGACTTTGGATGTGGAAAAGGACGATTGAACTTTTATATGCACCATAAGTGCGGTGCTTCAGCGATTGGAATTGAAATGAATGAAGAGTTTTATAAAGAAGCGTTGGATAATCTTGATCGTTATGCACGCAAGGTAAGAAACAGTAAAGATAAAATTGGGTTTGAATGCTGTTTAGCGCAGGAATATGAGATTGATCCACGTGATAACCGATTTTATTTCTTCAACCCATTTTCTGTACAAGTATTTATGAACGTAGTAAATAACATTTTACTTTCTGTAGAAGAAACGGGGAGAGAAGTGGATATTATTTTATATTATCCTTCTGAGGACTATATTTTCTTCTTAGAAAATCAGACTGCGTTTGAGCTGAAGAGGGAAGTAAGATTGCCTGGAGCTTATGAGAAGAATGGGAATGAGAGGTTTTTAGTGTATAGATTGGAGTGTTAATGTATGGGTGCTTGGGGGAGTAGCAATATTATCAGACGATATTGCTGAAGATATTAAGTTACTATATAAGGATTTGTTAGCAAATGAATATTCAAATGAGGAAGCAAGTAGGATTGTAATTGAGGAGTACAAGAATGAATTAGATGATGAAGAAACTATTGCCTTTTGGTTAGTATTTGCTTCCATACAATGGAGGTTAGGGAGACTTCAAGAGAATGTTAAGCAGGAGGCATTGCAAATAATAGAGAGTGGTACAGATTTAGCTCGCTGGGAAGAAGAACCTAAATTACAGAAGAAACGTGAAGTAGTTTTAAATAAATTAAGAGAACAGTTAAATTCTCCGCAGCCAGAAGCGAAAAAAGTACCGAAGAGATTTATAGCTAATACTTCTTTAAAAGCAGGTGATGCTGTTAGTTATGAATTAGTATCGGGGAATTATATTATCCTTAAAGTCATTGAAATTGTTGAGGAATGGCATGGAGATCGATATCCTCTGTTCGAAATGTGTGATTGGGAAGGAAAAGAGATTCCTTCAAAAGAAGAAATAGACCAATTAGAATTGAAAATAAAGATTTATGAGGGTGGAAAACAGGAAGTTGTAAAAATTGCTATTTATCCGGCCGGAAAAAGAGACAGCACATTAAAAAGAATCAAAGTAGTGGCAGAGGATGTAAAAGTAGTATTGGATATAGGGTCGCCGTATACAATACTATGTTGGAAGGATTTTGACGACTACGTAGATACATTGTAATAAAAAGGACGCATTACCTAATTGGTAATGCGTCTTTTACTCACGTCTATATTAGTTACGGATTAAGTAATCAAATGCACCTAAAGCTGCGTTTGCACCTGAACCCATAGAGATGATGATTTGTTTGTACGGATTATTTGTACAGTCACCTGCAGCAAACACTCCTGGTACGTTTGTAGCGCCGTGCTTGTCTGTTACGATTTCACCGCGAACGCGTTCAACTGTTTCGCCTAACCAGTCTGTGTTTGGAACAAGACCGATTTGTACGAATACACCTTGTAATTCAACGTGATGAACTTCTTCAGTTTCACGATCGATGTAAGAAATACCGTTTACTTTATCAGTACCAGTAATTTCTTTCGTTTGAACGTTTTTCAGAACAGTTACGTTTGGTAAGCTGTTAAGACGTTCTTGTAATACAGCATCAGCTTTTAATTCTGGCATGAATTCAAGAACAGTTACGTGATTAACAATACCTGCTAAGTCGATAGCTGCTTCAATACCAGAGTTACCTCCGCCAATAACTGCTACGTCTTTTCCAGTGAATAATGGACCGTCACAGTGTGGGCAGTATGCTACACCTTTATTTTTGAACTCAGCTTCACCTGGTACGCCAACATTACGCCAGCGAGCACCTGTTGAAACGATTACGCTTTTACTTTTCAGAATAGCGCCGTTTTCAAGTTCCACTTCAATAAGTTCTTTTTTCTCTAAACGTTTCGCACGTTGTAGATTCATTACATCGATGTCATATTCTTTAACGTGCTCTTCAAGACTTGCTACTAGCTTAGGACCTTCAGTGCGTTTTACGCTGATGAAGTTCTCAATACCCATAGTATCCATTACTTGACCACCGAAGCGTTCAGCAACGATACCAGTGCGGATTCCTTTACGTGCTGCATAAATTGCTGCACTTGCACCAGCAGGGCCGCCACCAACAACAAGAACATCGTATGGATCTTTATCAGAAAGCTCTGATGCATCTGGACCGTTACCCATTTTAGCTAAAATTTCTTCAAGTGTCATACGACCGCTTCCGAAAGATTCGCCGTTTAGGAAAACTGTTGGTACTGCCATGATGTCTTTGCTTTCTACTTCCTCTTTGAATGCAGCGCCATCAATCATAGTATGTGTAATACCAGAATTAAGAACGCTCATTACGTTAAGAGCTTGTACAACATCAGGACAGTTATGACAACTTAGGCTGATATAAGATTCAAAATGATATTCGCCTTGAATGTTTTTAATTTGATCGATTAATTTTTGTTCAACTTTTGGAGCGCGTCCACTTACTTGTAGTAAAGCTAACACTAATGAAGTAAATTCGTGTCCTAATGGAATACCAGCGAATACGACACCAGTGTCTTCACCAGGGCGGTTTACGCTAAAGCTTGGTGTTCTCTCTAATTCAACTTTTTCTACTGTAATCTTAGATGACATAGTAGCTAATTCGTCTACTAGAGCTAACATATCTTTAGATACGTCATCGTCTCCTGCGCTTACTTTAAGTAAAATATCGTTCTCCATTAATTGAAGATATTGGGATAGTTGTGTTTTTATATCTGCATCTAGTATCATTTTGATCGAACTCCTTAGATTTTGCCTACAAGGTCAAGGCTTGGTTTAAGTGTTGCAGAACCCTCTTGCCATTTAGCTGGGCAAACTTCACCTGGGTTGTTACGTACGTATTGAGCTGCTTTAATTTTGTTAACAAGAATGCTTGCGTCACGGCCGATACCGTCAGCATTGATTTCCATAGATTGGATAACGCCGTCTGGATCGATGATGAATGTACCACGAGCAGCAAGACCTTCTTCTTCCATTAAAACGTTGAAGTTTGTAGTGATTGTGCGAGTTGGGTCACCAATCATGATGTACTCGATTTTACCGATAGTTTCTGAGCTATCATGCCATGCTTTGTGAGTGAAGTGAGTGTCTGTAGATACAGAGTATACTTCAACGCCTAACTCTTTAAGAGTTGCATATTGGTTTTGTAAGTCTTCAAGTTCAGTTGGGCAAACGAATGTGAAGTCAGCTGGGTAGAAACAAACTACACTCCATTTTCCTTTTAAACTTTCGTCAGTAACTTGGATAAATTCTCCATTATGGTAAGCATTAGCTTTAAACGGTTTTACTTCTGTGCCGATTAATAACATATTAAAATTCCTCCTAAATGTTGGTTTTGAGCATCAAAAAATAGTGTGCTCATAAAATATATTTTTTAATTAACTATAATAATTCTAATTCGATATTAATTATCATATAGAAGTGGTTATTTTGTCAAGAGAATAAACGAACTTTATATCAATTTAATTAATATTTATTCTCAATTAAGGATAACAGGGAATTGAAAGGTAACTTTAAGTTTATAAATTTTCAATGAGTGCTTGAAAGAGTAGTGTGTATGTTAGAGATATGATGTAAGTATAAATTCTTAGGAAGGAAATATTTCTTAGAAGTTGTCTTTTTGAAAAGGAACTGCGTATTTCTATTTTACAAAGAATTGTGTGATAAATAAAATAAAATGAACTAGAATCTTTTTGAACAATTTTTGTCCTCTCAAATATATAATTAGGAAGCATATTGCAATGATATAGAAACATTGACTCAAGATATTAACAAGATATAATAAAACCTAGATATACATTTCAAAAAGAAGAACATATATTATAGGATGAAAGATTTAATCCTATTATTTTTTATAGCTTTTAGAAAACGCTTACAATTAGTGTGGAGGGGAAACCATGTCTAAGTTCACGAAGTATTTTTTAATGGAAGCTAGCGATGTGATTGTATATGTGAAAGAGAAATTATGTAAGTTTGAACATGCAAAGGGGCTAAAGTGTAAAGAAATAGGTGATGGATTGGTTACAATCGACAATGGTGGAGGTAATTGATTTATTTAAGAAGAAGTTTTTAGACGCTTGGGATATTCATGTGCCAGAGATTATGGCGAAGGAAGAAGGCTTTAACGAAATCTATTTACAATCTGTATTAGAGGATACAGCTGCGGTGACGGGTCTTGAGTTAATTCGTCGTATTGTTGGGCTAGCGAAAGTAAAAGACATTACTTGTATTGAGAATGAGGAATCACGTGCTAGAGCGGAACGTATTTGTCTTCAAGTTGCAAAGAAATTTATTTTACGAGCGAATCAATATAAAACAGGTACAAGCTTTGTAGAAACGTTAAACGAACAGTCAATGCACTACGCGAAGTAAGGGGAGAAGATGATGGAAGAGCAATTAATACCAATCCAGTGGAAAGAGATGCTTCTGAAGTGATCAATCGCTTCGGGCAATATTCTGCTCCGAAAGAAAGTAAAGTATATAATCCAGCATTTGATGTCACGCCATATGAAAATGTAACAGCGATTATTACGGAAAAAGGGATTGTAAAAGCACCGTTTACAGAGAACTTAAAAAAGCTATTTCAATAAGTAGATAGAGTTAAAAAGTCAGTCATCATAAGCTTCATACTGAGGGGGATGTATATGTTATTACAAAAAGAAAGAGAAGAAATTGTAGCGTATGGAAAGAAAATGATTTCTAGCGGTTTAACAAAGGGGACAGGCGGTAATATTAGTATTTTCAATCGCGAGCAAGGTCTTGTTGCCATTAGCCCAAGTGGTTTAGATTATTATGAAACGAAGCCTGAAGATGTAGTTATATTAAACTTAGATGGCGATGTAGTAGAGGGAGAGAGAAAACCATCGAGCGAACTCGATATGCACCTTATTTATTATAGAAAGCGTGAAGATATAAATGCGCTTGTGCATACACATTCTCCTTATGCGAAGACGATTGCATCATTAGGATGGGAACTGCCCGCAGTATCGTATTTAATTGCTTTCGCAGGCCCTAATGTTCGTTGTGCACCGTATGAAACATTTGGTACGAAGCAATTAGCAGAGGCGGCTTTTGAAGGGATGATTGATCGCCGTGCTGTTTTACTTGCGAATCACGGTTTAATTGCAGGTGCAAATCATATAAAAATGGCATTTACCGTTGCAGAAGAAATTGAGTTTTGTGCACAAATTTATTATCAAACGAAAAGCGTCGGAGAGCCTAAGTTATTGCCAGAAGATGAGATGGAGAATTTGGCGAAGAAGTTTGAAGGGTATGGACAGCAGTAAAGTTAATTATTGATTAAAAATAGCCGTGAAAGAAATTATATACACGGCTATTTAGATTTTAAATTATTTAGATATATTTTTTAGCTGAGAATCTAATTTCCAGAAACCAATTCCAGAGAATAATGCTGCTAATGAACCAATAATGGCAGCAATACCGATATCTCCGAACATCATGCCTCCCATTAATATACCGAAAATGCCAATTAAGATAAGAATAATAGCGATAGCTTTCATTTAGTAATACTCCTTTTAAGTATGAATTTAATACATAAGAATATAACATTATTAAAATGTTTAATCAAAGTCTTATCAGTATTTTTTTTATCTTAAGACGATTAAGGGTGTGACTATTAGTTAGAAGATGAATCTTTAAAATCTTGATTAGAAAAGGAGAATAATTGATTTAGAGAGCATTACGATGATTATGTTTTGAATGGATATTTATTCCTGTTTTTCGTATAATAAAATCATTGAAATCCTGTTATTAAGATGAAAGGATGAATGGAGTTTGGGGAATAGTGAAATGTTAATGAATCAATTATTTCAGGGAATACAGTCTACTAATGATAGTTTGGAAGAAAAGATTATTTTACCGAATTTGACTGGCGGATATGATTTGAAAAGCAGAAGCGGAGAAGTGGTCGCGGAGTATCAGCCGTCTCCTGTTGAAGGTGGTGGCGTTATAATGGATGGTCATGGAGAAACAATTGCTCGTGTTCAAGAGAATGCGTATGATGGAACGACCTTTGATTTTGGAGGTGGACATACCGTTTCTTTTAGCCAAAATATGTATGGTGGGGAAACTTTTCATGATAATGTTGAAGGGATAATAGGGTACTCACAGCCTAATAGTTCGGGTGGCTTAACAATGAATACAGCTACAGGAGAAAAATTATATGATATGAACTCGAATCCACTAGGGGAAGGGATGACAATTGATACAAGTCCAGAATTCATATCCCCGAATATAGATATAGATGTGATTGATACTACTCATTTGGACGCTTTAGATGTAGTGAATAGTGTTGTGGATATAACGGATGCGGGTTCTATTTTGTCTACGTCTGTAGATGGATTAGATATTTTAGATTTGTTGGGGAATCTGTTTTGAGTTATATAAAAGAAAAAGAGCAAGCTGATAATCCAGTAGAGCTGTATTTAGAAACCAAAAAACAATTATATGAGCAACTTACTCATAATGTAGCAGAAGAAATTGAATCTTTTGTCGAGAGAGTAGGAGAGGCACTTTTCCAAAAAATTCATGAAAGTATTGAAAAACGGAATAAAATGCTAGAAGAAGAAGTCTTTAAGCCCTTACAAAATCCAGATAATAAAGAAATGTATTCACAATATATTACCCGTTTTTTTCAATTAACTCAGGTGGGCGAAATTAGAGATGAGCTGAAGGGGATACTAAGTTTTCCATATTTAGGGAAAGTGTATTATGAATTTCTTGAAGAAATATCAAAAAATCAACATGGACATTTATTTAAAAAATTATATTTTACAGGTAATGTTTTTGAGGGGTTAAAGAAAAGAATGAACCTTTCAATGGATACCACGATTAAAAACTTTCAAAATTACTATGAGGCATATGGTCAATATACAGAATTATTAAGAGATATACAAAGTAGGCTTCCAGGGAAAAAAATTGTGCAGCTTGTATCACAAATAATGGCATCGTTAATTATGGGGTTTGGAGGCTCCTTCTTAGTTAAAGGACTTGCAAAATTATTAGACCCAGATGCTTTAAAAATAGTAAACGCGCAAGAGAATGTACGACAAATGTGGGATAAATATAATGAACAGTTGAAGGTGGATCTGGAACAATTAAAAACCCATTATAAGTATGTTCAATTGAGTTTATATGGTGGCGCATTTGTAACTGTTAATAAGCAGCTGAAAAAGAGTGGCATAGAATTTCAAAAGTTATATTTGCAAGATAACGTTTATAAATTGCAATTAATTAAAGGTGAGCAAGGACAGGTAGTAACATGGGCAATAGAAACGATTTCTCATATACAATCTTTATTACAGAAAAAAGAAATTGACAAAGCAGTCCAAGTATCTAACCAGTTTTATCAACACGTTAGCAAGTATCCAATTATGGAACGAACAATTATAAAGAATGGGAAAAGTATTAAATATTATGCGAACTTATTAAAATTTGCAGCGCTTATGTGCAAATCGTTAGAACTATACGAAAAAGAAAAGGATACTTTTATCACCTTTACTGCAGAGTTATTTAAACAATTACCGATGGTAGTTTATGATCATGATCTTAGGAATTTAGGTTTGATGACAAGGACTGAGTTTACAATGAAATTTTTGCATCATGGTTTGAAAGAGAATCAAAAATTAAATCTGATTTTGGACTATGAAATGCGTATGGTTAAACGAAAAGATGAGCATGATTTATATCCTGGTGAAGAATTAAAAGAGTTTAGCTCTTCTCAATACCTTGCTATTTTGCTTGCTCGATTTATGAAATCGAAGCGTCAGAAAGTAAATTCTTTTTACCGAATATCACAAAATGAAGAGGTACCATTCGCTGTTATGATTAGTTTGAAAAGATTGTATAAAAAGACACAGGGCTGGGATTCTTTCTATAAATATTTACTCGCTTGTACAACTAATGAAAGACTTTCAAAGACCTTCAATAAGGTGAAAGGTGTACTACAGGTTATAAAAAAAGATAAAAGAATCTATATTCCACTTGGCATGGTTATATTGATGCTATTTGGTATAAGTGGAATGTACTTGATGAAAGAGGACAATAACAGTGCTTGGCATGGAGAGAAAATAGTATGGCGTAGTAATGGAGAGAAGAGTTCTTCTCAAGAAAATACTACTCTTGCAAAAGAATCGGATGCAGATAAGTCAATTCCATCAATATCGGTGAATGATAGCGCTGGTTCTTCTTATAATTTTAAAGTTAAAACAAAGCAAGAACTAAAACAGGTTCTAGAAACAGCTTTAATTGACGGGAATTTGGGACCATTTGGATTGAATGTGATTGGACAAGAACAATCTGCAGTGAAACAAGAATTTGGTACACCTGATGCTTTACAGGAAGCAAAGTGTACAGCTTGTGATGCAGCTAATACTGTTACTTATGGTGATTATAACCTGGATATGTTTCCTTCAAAAGTTAACAGAATTTGGTTACATATGAATATTCCTGTAAATGAGTTAAAGAGTTGGTTAGGTGAGCCGTATGGAATAGAAGAAGGGATAGATAGTGATGCCCTTGTATACCGCAAGGAGGGCTACGCTATCTATTTCAGTGTCGCTGATGGTTTTGTAAAACGCGTTGATATGTATAAAAGTGAATAAAATGCTGGAGATAAAAATACCCTCAAGATTTCATTCTTGAGGGTGTTTTTTACGCCTTCTTAAGCAACAAATACATAAAGTAAGGAGCACCAATTAAAGCGACAACAATACCTGCCGGGATACCGTTAGGCTCAACGATATTTCGTCCAATTGTGTCTGCTAATAGTAATAGCCATCCGCCGATTAAAAGGGCGATAGGCATGAAGATTTGATGCCTTGGACCTACTAAAGATTTTGCGATGTGAGGAGCCATTAGTCCAATAAAGCTAATTCCTCCTGTTACGGAAACAGCTGCAGCTGCAAGCGCAACGGCCGCCACTAATAAGTATCTGCGTTCTTTTTCAATTTCAATTCCAACGCCAATTGCGACCGGTTCGTTTAATGCTAGAATGTTTAATCGGTTTGCCTTATAGAAAACAAACGGAATGAATACGATTAACCATGGAAGCATTGCTAAAACAAAGATCCAGTCATCTCCCCAAATGTTACCGGCAATCCATTTGGCGATAAAGTCCACTTTCATACGATCTGCGGATGAAATAAGGACAATCATCATTCCAGATAGTGCGAATGCAAAACCGATACCGGTTAATGTTAATCGCACCGGCTGAAGTCCAGTTGATTTACTATATGAAAATACGTAGATTAGAACAGCTGTTAGAAATGCTCCAATAAATCCAACGACAGGTAGTAAGTAAAGAAATGAACCTACATCTATTGGAAAGTATAAGAAGAAAATAGCAACAGCAACACCGGCCCCAGAGTTGATTCCGAGAATACCAGGTTCAGCTAAATCATTTCGGGTAAGTCCTTGCAGAATAGCTCCTGATAAAGCGAGAGCCATACCAGCTAATAATGTAATGACAATTCTAGGGAGTCTTAATGAGTATAAAACGAACTCCTCTTTAAAAGTTCCTTGTCCCATTAATGTTGGGAGTAGTCGATCATAAGATAAAGATGCTGAACCGAGCCCCATTCCAATTACAATAGTTGTAATGGTTAGGATAAGTAAAGCGAGTATAATAAGACGTTGTTTTCTTAGAATAGATGGGATCATGAGAACATTTTTCCTCCTTTACGTACAATGAATAGGAAGAATGGTAATCCTACAATTGCGACAATAGCAGCAACTGGTGTTTCGTACGGAGCGTTAATGGTACGTCCGATTGTATCTGCAAGTAGCATAAAGGAAGCACCAGCAATTGCTGACATCGGTATAACAAATCGGTAATCTGGACCGACAATTGGGCGTACCATGTGAGGTACCATTAAACCGATAAATGCCATATTTCCGACAAGTGCTACAGACGCACCTGCAAGTAAGATAATAATGATAAATAGAATGGTTTTAATAACAATAATTTTTTGACCTAGTCCAATAGCTACTTCTTCACTGAAACTAAGAACTGTCAATTTTTTTGCTAGTAAGATAGCGATAAAGATACTAATTGAAATGACTGGAATAATAATTTTTAATTGTCCCCAAGTTGTTCCAATTACGCCCCCAGCAGTCCAAAGTGATACCTCTTGTGAAATTTTAAAATAAATGCCGACACCTTCTGAAATTGCAAGCAAAAATGCTGAAACGGCAGCACCAGCTAATACAATTCGAAGAGGGGAGAGTCCACCTTTTTTCATCATGCCAATGCCAAATACCATAATTGCGCCAATTGCAGCACCTATAAAGCAAGCAAATGTTAAGTAAAGATAGCTGATGGAAGGGTTGAAGGCTAGCGTTAACGCAAGTGCAGCATTTGCTCCACCAGATAATCCTAATAATCCAGGGTCTGCAAGTGGATTTCGTGTTAATCCTTGCATAATTGCTCCAGAAACAGCAAGTCCAGCCCCTACAAAAATAGCAGCAACTTCACGGGGCAAACGTATTTCGCGAATAATAGATATTTTATCCCCTTTAGCGGAGGAAGTGAGTGCTAACCATACGTCTTTTATTGAAGTATCTGCAGCACCTAATACCATTGCCACCATAAAAATAAGAAAGAATGCAATTATGCTTAAAATTAATTTGTATGTAAAAGCTATAGAACGTGTATTGTCATGTTCTTTTGTCATTCGTTTCACATCTTTTCTTTTCATAGAATAAAGGAAGAGGAATTCTTAATTTAAGAATTCCTCATGTTTGTATTATTTACCAAGAAAGCTCTTCTTGAAGAAGTCCAGTTGGAAATCTAATGTAAGTGGATCATTGAAATAGAATTCCATCATGTTTGCTTCGTATACGCGATTATTTTTTACTGCTGGGATGTTTTTATATGATTCTGTCTCTTGGAATGAGTTATCAGTATCTTTGTTTTTACTTACGATTAAGTAATCACCAGCAAACTCAGGTAATACCTCAGTAGATAATGCGTAGTAACCTTCTTTTAATGCTTTTTCTTTTACCTTTTCAGGCATTTTTAATTTCATTTCTTGGTACAGAATTTCTGTTCCACGGCCCCAGTTCTCGCCGTATACATAAAGCTGTTTGTTGAAGTTTTCTACAACAGACACTGTAGCATCTTCACCGATTTTTGCTTTAATTTCTTTACCAGCTTCTTGTGCACGTTTCTTGAAGTCATCAACCCAAGTTTTTGCTTCTTTTTCTTTGTTTAATAACTTACCAATTTCTAAATGCTGTGTTAAGTAATCAACTTTTCCGTAAGTGTATGTTACAGTAGGAGCGATTTTCTTTAACTTATCAACATTTTTAATATTTGATAAACCGATGATTAAATCTGGATTTAGTTCAGCGATTTTTTCAACATTTTCATCTGATACTTCAGCAACATCTTTAAGTTTGCTATCAAAACGTGGGTTTTGTTTAGACCATGAATCTACCCCAACAAGATTTACACCTAATGACATTACGTTACCAGCGAATGATGATAAAACAACAACGCGTTTTGGATTTGCAGGAACTTCTACTTTACCATTTTCAGATTGGTATGTAATTGTTTCTGATTTACTACCTTTTGCATCATTCTTTTTGTCTGTAGAGCCATTGCTACAAGCGCTCATAACAAGGACGAAAAGAACTGTTAGTGAAATAAATAACTTTTTCATCGTTTGTCTCCTTTAAATAGATGATATGTGTATACAATAATTTGTTTAACTGCAATCTTTTTGAAAGAGTAGTGGTAATACAAAATGTTTATTAAAAATCTTGAATGTGAGATGTCACAATATAGTATTAACCATACTAATAAAAGAAGATGTAATCTCAAATTTTCTAATTATTAACAAATTGATAATGATTATCACTATTGATTCATTAAATAATATAATTTTATCTAGTTGTATTGTCAATAGTAATTTTAATTGTAAATTTTGCGGAAACAGGTTATATTTTATTGAGAATGATAATCAATGATTAGTAGCTGAGGAGTGAGCACGAATGAATCGAGAAGAATTGTTTGATGTAACTGTGATAGGTGGAGGACCTGCAGGGCTTTATTCAGCTTTTTATAGTGGACTCAGAGAAATGAAAACGAAAATAATAGAATTTCAACCACAGCTAGGTGGAAAAATACATGTTTATCCAGAGAAGATGATTTGGGATGTAGGTGGACTATTACCAGTTACAGGTGATAAATTAATTGAGCAACTTGTACAACAAGGGTTAACATTTCAGCCGGAAGTTGTATTAAATACAAAAGTAGAATCGATTATTCGTAATAAAGATGGCACTTTTACGTTAAAAGCAAACGATGGAAAAGAACACTTTTCAAAAACAGTTATTGTGGCAACTGGAAGTGGTATATTGAAACCACAAAAGTTATCAATTGAAGGTGCTGAGCGATTTGAAGTATCGAATTTAAATTATACAGTGAAATCTTTAAAGCGTTTCAAAGATAAAACGATCATTATTTCCGGCGGAGGAAATTCTGCCGTTGATTGGGCAAATGAATTAGAACCAATCGCGAAAAAAGTATACGTAACATATAGAAAAGAAGAATTATCTGGTCATGAAGCACAAGTGAAGCAACTGCTGAACAGCTCAGCTGAGTGTTTCTTTCATACATCGATTACAAAATTAATTGCTGGTGATAGTCATGAAGCGATTGAATATGTAGAATTAACGAATCATGAGACAGGTGAAGTTTCTCATTTACTGATTGATGAAGTTATTATTAATCATGGATATGAACGTGACATTACATTATTAGAAAATAGTGAGTTAGATGTTGCGATTATAGATAATTTTTATATTGCAGGGAATGCAAATAGTGAGTCTTCAGTAGACGGATTATATGCCGCTGGGGATATTTTAAAGCATGAAGGAAAATTACACTTAATTGCGGGAGCATTCCAAGATGCTGGAAATGCTGTAAATAAAGCGAAACAATTTATTCAGCCAGATGCAAGTGAGTATGGAATGGTTTCTTCGCATAATGAAGTATTTAAGAAGAGAAATCGTGAATTGATTAAACAGATGATGAAATAGTAAAGGAACAAGTATACCCCCATTTACTTCTCTATTCAAATGACGAGAGAGATAAATGGGGGTTTTCCTGTTTACTATATTTTCAATCATTATAATGACACCGGTTTCATCAGTTCATGTGAAATGAACGTTTTATTTGTAAATCCTCCTATAAAACAATGAATCTATGTTTTGCTGACGCAGAACAGTATTACATTATGCTGTTCCTTTAGCCCGTTCGTTAGGAAATGGCATATTTAATATAGAAGCAATGTACTGTTTTCCATGCATTCGAGCTAATGATTCTAATATTTGGCGAACACGTTTTGTAAGATGACCTTGTTTTTTTATTTCCTCACAATATGCGTCATAGAAAACGTATTTAGCCCAAAGGAAATCATCTTGTTGGAATAAGAAATGATTTTTGTACCATTCTCCAATTGTATGGTAACAATTGTTTTCCTGTATTGCTGCACTTTGAGAAAGAATACGATCAGATAAAGATGCAGTTAAATGAGAAATTGTGTTTTCTGTTTCAATTTGTAATGTTTTTTCTAACATTGTAATGATGTGACGAGTAGCCATATGTTAACTCTCCTTTGTGTAAATGGGTAATACCATTCTATATTTAAAAAATTCTTACTATATACTATTATACAATATATGGAATGCATCTACCTGCTTTTTAGGTTGCATTTACAAAATCTTTTTTATTTGTTTACAAAAATAAAGTAAGATACAGTATATAGGAAAAAATAATAAAGGAATGAACGAGTTGTATATAACAGTAGAAGAAGCTGCGGAGTATTTGAATTTACCAAAGTCGTATATTGAAGAGTTAATTCAGCAAAAGAAAATTCGTGCACTATTTGATGGAGAGCAATATTTATTAAATAAAGAACAATTCAATACACATTTAGAACAAATGGAGAAATATAAGCAATTAGTGGAAGAAATATTGAACGAACCCATTCCAGAAGATATGGATGTTAAAGACGAAGATTAAACTATGGGAAATCCCTTATGAAGATATGCAGAAATGTATCTTCATAAGGGATTTTTTGTTTAAAGATATTAAAGCATAAGGAGTTGTTAGCCTTTCTTCAAATTTTGATAGGTAGTAGTCTACCATGTTAAAAGCATATTTTTTCTAGCTAGGACAAACATAGAGAACGTAACCTGTACAGATACATATACTATCAGTGCAAAAGCTTATAAATTAATGGAAGGGGTTTTCTCGTGAGTTTATTTCATTGTGATTTCTTGGAAGATTTAATTGGATCTTTTGTGAGAGTAAACAGGGGTGGTCCAGAATCTCAAAAAGGAACAATAGTCGCAGTATGTTCGGATTACTTTGTATTAAAGAATGAAAAAGGAGAGCTCTATTACTATCAGATTCGTCATCTGAAAAGCGTTACAAAAAATGTGAAAGATTGTAAAGCAGATGATTGTGGATGGTTGGAATGTGAGTGTGAAGGTGACTTTGAAAAGCTACTTCAAAGCTTCAAATATCGTTGGGTGAAAATTAATCGTGGTGGCCCAGAGAAAGTTGAAGGTATCTTACAAGATGTTTCTTGTGAGTTTGTGACATTAATTGTAAAAGAAGAAGTTATATTAGTTGCAGTACCTCATATTAAGAGTGTCACAGTAGCGTGCGAAGAGAGCGAAGAAAGTAATAATGAAAGCTGTTGTTCAGGTCGAGAGCGCGCACAAAGACCATCAAGTAGAGGAAGATAATAAGAAAGGAGGATATGAATTTGGAGAGTGTATTATGCTGTGAGCAAATTAAGTGCTTAGTTGGTGAGACTGTAAAAGTAAATCTTCGTGGCCCAGAGAGTCGAGTAGGGGTACTTGTATCGTTAGGAAGAGATTACCTTACATTACAACTCCCTCTTGGTGAATTAGTATATTACCAATTGAAACACGTGAAGAGTCTAGTTAAGAAAGTGAAAGAAAGTAAATGTGACGATTGCTATGTTTCATGTTTCTGCTCTGATGATGATACTTTTGTCGATGTATTATGTGACTTGAAGTATAAGTGGGTAAAGATTAATCGTGGCGGCCCAGAGTGTGTAGAAGGCTTATTAAGTGAAGTGCATGAGGAATGTATTACACTAGTAAACTGTGATGAGGTCATTTATATCATTAATTATCATATTAAGAGTGTGAGTCAAGTAGTTAAATGTAAAAAGAATGAAGATGAATAATGTTTAATAAATAAGAGGGGCATTATGAGGGAAAGAGAAGAACAATTTCTTATTTCGATAGTATGAAAAGGAATTACTTACTATTAAGACAGAACTTTGCCCTGATTATTTTTTTACCGAAGACAGGAAAGAAGAAATTTATAGGAAGGAGGATATAGATGAATGAGTTGAATAAAAATATTGGAGAAAATATATATATTAAATTAATCGGTGAAAAAAGATTTAAAGGTGTATTAATAGACGTAGGAAATGATATCGTTGTTCTTTACAATGGACAAGACTACGTATATATATCTTTATATCATGTACAACATTATAAAATTTTACGACCACATGATGAAGAAGTAGCAAAACCAGATGTTGATTCTGTCATTAAGAGAGAATCTCCTTCAATTTCTTTGAGGAAAGTATTAAGTACCTCTAAAGGGATTTTTACAGAAATTTATGTAGCTGGAAATGCTCCAATACATGGATATGTTACAAGTGTAATGAACGATTATATCGTTTTTTATAGCCCGGTTTATAAAACAGTGTATATATCTTTAAAGCATTTGAAATGGTTAATTCCGTATAAAGAAAATCAAGTGCCTTATGCCCTCAATAAAAATGAACTCCCCGTGAATCCATTAAATATTACGTTAGCTCGAACTTTTGAAGAACAGCTTATTAAAATGGCTGGCAAAATCATGGTGTTCGATTTAGGTGAGGAATCTAATAAAATCGGAAAGATGGCAAAAATTGATGAAGGTCATATTGAAATATTAAAGGCGCGTGATGCGAAAATGTATGTAAATATTCAACATGTAAAATCTGTCCATTGTCCGTAAGTTAATTGAAAGGGCTGGCTTTTTCTTTTATATGTAGAAGAAAAGGTCGAGCCTATTTGTTTAGATCGATTTGAATATGAGGGAAAAAATGAATTGAATATAAATATGTTAGTATGACTGTTGAAGAGGAAATTTTGTGCGAAATTATAAAGAATATGTACGAGCTATCTTTTGATGTATTCAATTTATTTTTTTGAGGGAGAACTGCTTAACTAATATATTAAAGGGGTTTTGTTGGTGGAGCAGTTTCCAAATTCGTTATCGATTACATTACTTGGCAGTGCTGGTGGAGCAGCAAAAGCAGTTTTAGCGATTTTAAATCAAGCGATAGTAAATGAAAAAGACCCGATTTATGAAGTGATAAAGAATGTTACATTTTATTTGGTTGATATAAAACAAAAAGATAGGACGTATTATGACGAGTTGTTTCCAAATTTGAAAGATCAATTGTTTTTATCCGAAATAGACCTCCAAGATGTAGTGACATTTAAAAAGCATTTAAAAGAAAGTAGTACGAGCGTTGTTATTGATGTTTCGGGGGCAGATACGATCAGAGTATTAAGCTGTTGTAATGAACTTGGAATTTGTTATATTAATTCAGCTTTGGAAAACGAGGCAGTAGATCAGGACGATAGTTTAATCGGCTTTCAGCTTACGGAAAGATATACGAGATTTGAGAAGGAAAAAGATAAATTTACAAATACAAAAGCAATTATAGGCTCAGGTATGAATCCAGGTGTCGTTCAATGGATGGTTGTTGAACTTATGAAGGAACGCCCGAATGAAAAGCCAAGAGCATGCTATATAGTAGAACATGATACGTCATTTTTGAATGATACAGCACTTATAAAGCCTCATACACTGTATGCTTCATGGGCAGTAGAGCGATTTCTAGATGAAGCGATATGGAGTTATCCGATGTATATGAGTCATCATCGTCCTCTTTACTTTTATGAAGATGTATATGCTTCAGAGTATAAAGTAAAGTTGGGAGAGAAAGAGTTTTATGGTTGTTTGATGCCGCATGAGGAAGTTTTAATTTTAGGGAAAAACTTTAACATGGAAGTAGGGTTTCTTTATCGAATTAACGAGTATACAACAAATATAATTAGACAGAATTTAGATAAGGTAGAAGATCTATGGAATTGGAATCGTAAAGTATTTAATCCAGCTGAAGAAGAGATTGCGGGCGAGGATCTAGTCGGTGTATTACTCGTTTATGAAAATAGCGAGACCTATATGTATAACGTGATGAATAGCAGTCAAGTTTTTCATAAATATAAAACGAATGCGACATACTTCCAAGTAGGATGTGGCATTTATGCTGGCTTGTGTAGTTTACTGTTCGATAACTTTAAACAAGGTGCCTATTATGTAGAGGAATTATTACTAAATACAGAAAGTAAGTACGGAGAATATTTGAATTTATATATGAATGATTTTGTAGTTGGTGGAAATGACTTTACGGATGGATTGCTACATGATCGAGTAAGGTGGATATAAATTGTGATGAAAAGGAAGGGGAAATCTCCTTCCTTTTCGCGTTATAAACGTACATATTGTCCTGAAAGTAATTTCCTTATCATTTAATGAGATAATATGTAGAGTTTTTGTATTGATCATGAGGAGTAGCAAGGAAGTATTGCGATTCAAAGTAGCGGAGAGCTAGGAATGAAAGTGGAGATTTTTTTACCGATAGCATAATGCGCTAGAAGAAAATATTTTTCAGAAAAGTGTTCTTGTTGCGTAAATATAAACATTTTATAAAATGTTTCGAGAAGGGTTTTTTTTATAAAATACTTCGTTTATAATGGAGGAAAATATCGACATGAGATTTGTTATTCATGTAACGGTTCGGTAGTGTTAGAAAAAGAAGGGGTGCACGCGCATCCTTTTTTCTATGCAGATATTATGAAAGAGGTGGTATGATGGAATTAACATTAAATTCGACTGTATGCTTGCACACGATTCAATTTCGAAAAGAGCAAAAGAATTATATTGTAAAAGATACAATTACAGGAGAAAAATATGAAATGCCGCCACTTTGGATTGATGCATTGGCAATGATGCGTGACGGTTTTTTATTAGGGGAAATTGAGGAGAAATTAAAAGAAGAGTATCCGGAAGAAGAAATAAATATGTTAGCATTTACGAGGCAACTGTTAGAGCTAGAGCTTGTCGGAATGGTCGATGGGGAAGAAATAGCTTGTACAAAGAAGAAAGAGAAAGATTATTTAGCTTGGTTACGTCCTCGCGTTGAGCAATTCTTTCTTAGTTTAAATAAAAGAAATAGAAGCAAAGGTCAATGATGATCTTTGCTTTTTTGTATAGTTTGTTTAAAAAATTACAGCGAATGCTCTTGCGAAAGCACCGTCGCTATTTTTAATTTTTAAAGGTGCTGCTGAGAAAAAGAAACGTTTCGCATTAATGGCATCTAAGTTTGTTAAGTTTTCGATTAAATAAATATTATTCCCAAGTAGTATGTGATGAATCGGTGATGTTTCTGTCGTTACCTCGTCAGGAGAAATGAAATCTAAACCGACAGATTTTACTTTTAATTGAACTAATTCTTCAGCTAATTCTTCGGAAAGATAAAAGGCTTCTTGTTCATACGCTTCTGTATTCCATTTATTAGATAGGTTGGAATGGAAAATGACAATATCACCTTCTTTTATGTCAGCATTGTGTAATACTTCTTTAGGTAGTTTTCGTTCTTGTACATGAGTTACATCAATAAGAACAGCTTCACCTACAAATTGATCTAGGGGCAATTGATCAATAGTCGTTGCGCCTGAAATGAAATGAGCAGGAGCATCACAATGTGTACCAACATGAACGACAGAATGAAAATCTGTAACTTGATATCCTGTCTCTTCAACACTTGTAATGGCTTCTAAATTGATTTTTGGTGTTCCAGGAAATTGAGACATATTGTTTTCAAATGTTTGGGATAGGTCAATTACTTTCACTTTAAATACCTCCAAGTATATATTTTGAAATATAAAAAACTCACCTTTCATAATCAAGAAAGATGAGTTTTGCACACAATAGTTACGTTTTATCTTTCAAAATGCAATGCATTTTGCAGGAATTAGCACCTATTCAGTTTGTATAAACTGAGGTTGCTGGGCTTCAAAGGGCCGGTCCCTCTGCCTCTCTTGATAAAGGTATATTCAATTTAAAGTTCGGAATTTTCGTGATAATAAAATTGTAATTCATTTCCTTTTTCTGTGCAACACAAAATAGGTATTCACCCAAATAAAGTTGCTCGCATATTGTAGCTTATGTAAATAGAATGCTGCGAAGGAGTGAGTGCAGTGACAGGGAAGGTATTGAATTATTATGCTGGTGGAAATACAGCTAGAGGATTTCATAATTTATATGAAGAGAATTTAAAAGGACTAAACAGATTATTTATTTTAAAGGGTGGACCTGGAACGGGAAAATCTTCTTTAATTAAGGTAATAGGTCGTGAATGGGTTGAAAAGGGATATGATATTGAATTTTTACACTGTTCTTCTGATAATAAATCGGTTGATGGTGTCATTATCCCGAAGTTAAAAGTAGGAATTGTTGATGGAACATCACCGCATGTTATTGAGCCAAAAATGCCAGGAGTTGTCGAGGAGTATATTAATTTAGGAATTGCTTGGGATTCAGATAAGTTAAGAAAGCAGAAAGTGGAAATTGAACGATTTGTTTCAGAAGCAAGCAAAGCTTTTCAAGCTGCTTACGCTCGTTTTAACGAGGCATTAGTTATACATGATGAGTGGGAGAAAATATATATTAGTAATATTGATTTTAATAAAGCGAACGAACTAACCGAGCAGCTCATTCAGAAATTATTTACAGATAAAGTTGGGAAACAATCGCTTGTGAAACATCGGTTTTTAGGAGCAGCTACACCGAAAGGAGCAGTTGATTTTGTTCCTAACTTAACAGAAGGATTACCACATCGTTATTTTATAAAAGGACGCCCAGGTTCTGGGAAATCAACAATGCTCAAAAAATTAGCTAAGGTAGCAGAAGAAAAAGGATTTGAAGTTGAAGTATATCATTGTGGGTTTGATCCAAATAGTCTTGATATGGTTATCGTAAGAGAATTAGGGTTTGCGATTTTCGATAGCACCGCACCACATGAATATTTTCCGAGCCGTGAAGGTGATGAAATTATAGATATGTATGCCCTTATTGTAACACCAGGGACGGATGAGAAGTATGCGGAGGAAATTCGTGACGTCTCTATTCAATATAAAGCAAAAATGAATGAGGCGATGTCTTTTTTAGCGAAAGCGAAATCAGTTCGTGATAAATTAGAACGAATTTATATTGCTGCTATGGATTTTTCAAAAGTAGATGCATACAAAGAGGAGATTCAAAAAGAGTTTGAACGAATTGCGGTTAGTGTAACTGAAAAGAACAAGTAAAAAATAACGAATTTTGACAGGCTGTCGGAAATTTTCTGACAGCTATTTTAGTATGTAGTAAACTTAGTAATATATTTGTCGAATTTCCAAGGAAATAATCAAAAAATAGAGAGGGTATGAAATGAGAGAGAAAATTAAGTTGGAGTTAGAACGAATTGAGAAAGAAAATGATGTGAAAATTTTATTCGCTGTGGAGTCAGGGAGTCGTGCATGGGGATTTCCATCAAAAGATAGTGATTATGATGTTAGATTCGTTTATATGCACCCGGTAGAATGGTATTTATCCATTCATGATAAACGAGATGTAATTGAGTATCCGATTAGTGATGATTTAGATATAAGCGGATGGGATATAAAAAAAGCGTTACAACTATTTGCAAAGTCAAACCCAGCTTTACTCGAATGGATTCGATCACCCATTTTTTATTCGAAAAACTCTAATTTTCCAGAAAAGCTTCAGCAAATGAGTGAAAAGAATTTTGATCCAAAAGCAACGATATACCATTACCTACATATGGCTTCAAAAAATTATCGTGAATTTTTGCAAGGTGAGAATGTAAAATTGAAAAAGTACTTTTATGTATTGCGTCCTATTTTGGCTTGTAAGTGGCTAGAGGAGAAAATAACTTTGCCTCCTGTAGAATTCGATCGATTAATTACAGAATTATCAATAGAGCGTAGCGTATTAGATGAAATTGAACGGTTGTTAATAAAGAAAAAGGCAGGTACTGAATTAGATGTTGGATTGAAAATTGAGGTGTTGAATCAATTTTTAGAAGAACAAATTCATTACTATCAGCAATACGTAAAAGGAATTGAAAAGGGATTAGGGATCGATATTGAGAGTTTAAATACATTGTTTCGAGATATGTTGTTTGCGGTATACGAAAAAGAGCACAAGTAAGTTTGTGCTCTTTTTATTTTGTAGGAATAAAGAAAACAGATATAGCTGCAAGAAGACCTGCAAATGAGAATAAGTAAAAATTCCATGCTAAGTCATATTGCATTGTCATAATAATACCGACAAGAATAGGACCAGTAATTGCGCCAACTCGGCCAAGTCCAAGTCCCCAGCCTAAGGAAGTAGCTCGGATATGTGATGGGAAGTATTGTGTTACATATGCATTTAATATTTGAGTAATGCCAACTGATCCAATTCCAGCAAGACCAATTAAAAGATAGATGATTGTAACAGATGGTTTAATTGTTAATAGTCCAATACATATAGCTGCCATAAGATAGGAGATGCTAATAACAATTTTAGCTCCTATACGATCGGCGATTGCTCCAGCAAATAATGCACCGATAGCGGCAGTAATATTTAGCATAAGTAGGAATGATAAACTAGATCCAAGAGGGTATCCTGCCTGTCGCATCATCTGAGGTAACCAAGTATTTAAACCGTATATTAAAAACATACCCATTATATAAGTGATCCAAAAGAGCAGCGTTGCTTTTCTGTATTCTTTTGAGAATAAAGTAAGAAATCCATTTCTCTTTCGCATATTAGATGAGGGTTGATGAGTTTCATCTTTCACATAGAATTCAATTTGAAAACGATTAAGGATTTGGTCAACTTCTTTTTGGCGATTACGTGATAATAAAAATTGAATGGATTCAGGTAAATAACGAATAATGAAAGGAATAAGGAGTAGTGGAATCATTCCGATGCCAAACATAGTTCTCCATCCGAAACCTTCTAACATAAACATCGACAAAATAGCGCCTAACACGATCCCTAAAGGATAGCCAGTAAACATAAGAGCATAAATAAAAGATTGTCGCTTTTTTGGTGAATATTCAACAGTAAGTGCTGAAGCTGTTGGAATAACACCACCTAATCCGATTCCTCCGATAAACCGAGATAAACCAAATAATTCGGGAGAAGGAGCAAGTGCAGCTAGGCCCATTGTGATAGAAAAAAGTGCTAAGCAGCATATAAGCGTCCATTTCCGTCCAATTAGATCTGTAATGGTTCCAACTAGAATAGCGCCAATAAACATACCAAATAAAGCATAGCTAGCAATTGTACCAGCATGTGCCGGCGAAAGTGCCCAGCTTTTGTCTTCTAGGAGCTTTGGCAGAACGGCACCGTAAATACCTAAATCATATCCATCAGCTAGAATAGCTAGCCAACAAATAAAAACAACAAGTTTTGTAATAGAGCTCGAAAAGATAGTTTCTGTAGACTCTAGATGAGGTGGAGCTGAAGGTTGCATAGTAATCACCCCTTTTAATTTGTAGATGAGTATATTATTTTATTTGGTGTTAATATTTTCCTTCTTGTATCGGGATTTATATGAAAAGGTTTTATAACAAATAAAGAAGTTCAACAGGATTCCTGTTGAACTTCTTTATTTGTTTACTCATTATCAACTCGTTTTAACGGTTGATCTGCCGGACCTTCAATAACATCTCCCTCAATTGAAAAGCGTGAACCGTGGCAAGGACAGTCCCAAGTACAATCACCATTATTCCATTCAACTTCGCAGCCGAGATGTGTACAAGTTGTATCGACAATATGTAATTTTCCATCTTTGTCCTTATAAGCACCTGCTCGTTTCCCGTTAACATGTACGACAGATCCTTCACCAACTTCGAGATCTTCTGGTTTACGTAATGCAGTTTCAATCTTTCCTTCAATTAAATGTTTCGCAACATCAAGATTTTGGGAGAAGAACGTTTTTATATCTGGATTTGCATGGAAGCGTGATGGTGCATACAGTTCTTTATATGGACTGTCTACTTTTAGAATGGAATCCTTCAGTAAATGAGCGGCAGCAGTTCCAGTTGTCATTCCCCATTTACGATATCCAGTTGCAACAAATATATTTGGATTGCTCTCGTTAATATGTCCAATATAAGGGAGCTTATCTAGCGTAATTAAATCTTGTGCTGACCATCTATAAGGAACTTCATCTATTCCAAACGTTGCTTCCGCAAAAGAATAAAGTGCTTCGTAATGAAGCATCGTGTTTATTCCTTGTCCTGTTTTATGACTTTCTCCGCCAATTAAAATTAATTTTTCCCCATTGCTTGTAGTGTAGCGTAAGGAGCGTTTTGGGTCATCAATACTTAAATACATGCCACCTGAATAATCTGTTTTTGTTTTAATAGCAAGAGCATAAGAGCGTTCTGCGTACATTCGCGTAAAGAAAAAGCTATTCGCATCATAAAAAGGAAAGTGTGAACAAGAGACAACATATTCACAAGTAATGCGATGTCCGCCCTTTGTAATGACTTGTGGAGAATCTCCTTTTTCTACATCCATAGCAGTCGTTTGTTCGTAAACTTTTCCGCCCATCTCCACAAACTTTTCTAAAAGTGTTTTCAAATAAAGAAGGGGATGAAACTGGGCTTGATTTTTCATGACAAGTGCAGATTGTACTGGAATTGGAATCGGTAGAGATTGAACATAGTCACAAGGTATATTTAATTTTTGATATGCTTCATATTCTTTCGATAAACTTCTTAATCCCTTATCGGTAGTTGTATATAAATATGAATCTTCATTTGAGAAATTACAGTCGATTTTATATGTTTGCACAGTTTCATTAATAAATTGTAGAGCATGATTATTTGATTCATAGTAAAGCCCGGCTTTTTCCATACCGAAATGATTGATTAATTCATCATAAATAAGATCATGTTGCGCTGTTATCTTTGCTGTTGTATGCCCAGTCGTCCCGTTTAAAATAAGACCAGAATCAAGTAATACAACATCGATGCCTTCTTTTGCAAGTAAATAGGCAGTAGTAATACCTGTAATACCAGCACCGATAACAGCAACTTTTGTCTTTATATTTTCAGATAAAGGGGGAAAAGTCGGGATTTGAGTAGATTCAATCCAATAAGATGATGGGAATTGTGGAAATGTATCGCTTGTCATTAAGGAAACCTCCTGATTTAGAACAATTTTCCTTTTAATATTTCCATATGATATGAAATTCATGTGTGCTGTTTGAGAGGGAGGCTATTTTTATTTAAAAGAAAGATGAAATTATCTTAATATAATTATCAGATGTTGTCGGTATGAAGAGGTAGAAGTTGTGTAAAACTAGATTTAGATGAGTGTATTTGTTGTTTACATAGAGAGTTCTTGAATAAGATAGAGTCTATAGCATGGCAAAGTACGTATATGTATAATGGATGAAACCTTATAAAATCTATGTTTTTTCTTTAGTGAAATAAAGTATAATTATAAAAATATAACCAACTTTTATTACTAGGTCATAAAAGTTATTGACAATGTGGAAATTCTATTGATATGATTTATCATGTGGAAAGGTTGATAGAGAGTAAAAAGAGAAATGTTTTTCATTGATAATAAAAGCGAAAAGTAAGTGACGATAGAGTGAGTATATTTTCCTTATAATAGAGGCTTTTTTAATCACCTAGTAAAATCAATCTGGAAGCAAGAATTGATATATGTAAGTTGCGCAAGGCGCGGCATAAGAAAGGGGCAAAAGGATGAAGGAGCTTCATACGTTTGGGTGGTATGCAGCACGTGTATCACCACATTTGCCGAAAAAGGCATTTAAACCAGTTCCTACTCGTCTGTTTGGTGGACTGGCTTATTTGCTTGTGGCATTGGCGGGGTTAATATCGATTGGTGTATTTGAATTGAATGTGTGGGCTAATCTAGGAATTGCGATCGTTCTTGGATTATGTTTTGCTTCACTTGGGTTTTTAGGGCATGAGATTTTACATGGAACTGTTGTAAGAAAGGCATGGCTTCGTGATTTCTTAGGAGCGATTGCATTTATGCCATTATCAACAGGTCCTAAACTTTGGCGAAAGTGGCATAATGCAACGCATCACGTTCATACACAACATGAAGAGAATGATCCAGATGCATGGCCTACACTTGAGAAGCTTAAAAAGAGTAAGTTTTTGAGCTGGGTATATCGCATGCCTCTTCATATACGTTCATTCTTTAGTTTTCTGTCACTAACAATTCAATTTACATTGCATTCGACTCGAATGTTCTTTCATTTTATAAAAGAGTTTAAGTCATCCAATCAAAAATCTGTATGGCTTCAACTTCTTTTGCCTTGGACTGTTTGGATTAGTTTATTGTTTATTATGGGACCTGGAAAATGGTTATTTGCATATGTGATTCCATTGTTAATTGCTAACTTTATTGTAATGGCATATATCGCAACAAATCACCGCTTAAATCCAATTGTTCCAGTAAATGATCCGTTAGCAAACTGTTTATCAGTAACAGTGCCGCGTTGGATAGACGTTTTACACTTCAATTTCTCATATCATACAGAACATCATTTGTTCCCTGCTATGAGCTCTAAATACTACCCGTTAGTAAAAGAGAAAATTAAAGAAATGTGGCCGGAACGTTATCATGAGATGCCGATGACAAAAGCTTTGGCAGCGCTATGGAATACACCACGTGTGTATTATCAAGGAAGTGAATTAGTGGATCCGCATAGAGAGCATTTCTATGGTTCTTTAGGAAATGGGCTAGATCCTCATAATATTTCATATCGTGAGGAACATATAGAGGAAGAAGAGAGTATTAAAAAAGTAAATCAGTAAATATATATACAAAATAACAAAAAGCAAGCTACTAAAAGGTAGCTTGCTTTTTGTTATTTTGTAGCTTGATATACTTTTTGCATGTAGTAGTAACTCTTCTTGAGTCGTGATGTGTATTCGACAACATCACCCCATTTTGAATAGTTATACATAGCATATTCGCCATCTTGTGCAGTTGTAATGTTTTCAGCTCCAATTTGAACTGTAAATCCAATTGCGTTAATAATTTGTTTCGTAGTTAAACCATCTATTTCTTCGTTTGCATAAATATCACCAATAAATTCTTTTATGTTTGGTGCTTTTGCATTTAATACCATCCAAGGAATTCGAAGCTCAATGGTTTCTTTTGCAGGAGTAGAAAAATCTGCAAGTGAGTTGTAATCAGCACTAGCCGGATTGCTATTTCCCATAGTTAATGCTCCGACATTAAATTTTTCAAATGGCAATTGCTCCTGAGTAAGTGGTAATGTAATTGGCAAACTTAATGCTGTATAAATAGGGGAGAATTGCCCGCTATTTTTTTCAGGTTTTGTATAAGGAACTAGATTTCGTTGGCAACCAAATTCATAAGAGAATACATCATAGTAAGAATCAACAAGTACTTGATTAGATTGTCCGCCGTGCAGATCAATTTTAAAATCAGCGCCTTCTTTCATAGAAAGGCCGTTAAATTCTTTATTTCCTTGTTCAGGTAATATGTTTACTCCAATTGTAATAGGTTCCTCTTCAAGAGATCTAGCTTTTGGACGATGAATGGATAAGTATAAATAGGACTCATCGTGTGTTACGAAAGTCGTGTAACCATTCTTATCTCCAATTTTTGTTTTTGTTTTCCAATCACTCGTATCACCATCGACATTAATAGTATGGGATTCAAATGATAGCAAACCGAAATGTTGTTCAGGAACTTGTACGTTGTTCCAATGTGGTCGTTCTTCCGTATTATCATATTTAGTTGTATTCCAAGAGAATTTAAACCATTCATCTTGCCAAATGAATACAATACCGCCGGCCAATTTCGCCTGAATAATATCTTCGAAGAGCTCTGCATTACGTTTCCCTTGTTCATCTTCATTCATATGCCCTTGGTCTTTTCCATGTATATTTTTATGAGAAATACCTCGGGATCCTGGGATACCAAATTCTGAAATAACAACAGGCATTTCATGTGAATCATGCAAGTCTTTTAAATAAGCAGCGTAACTATTGGATTGCCCGCGATGGTCTTTGAAATTTGTTTTATCTGGATCGAAATTTAAGAAGTCAGGGTAATAAGGATACACGTGATAAGAGGCAAACGCCCCGCTTGGGTAATTCTTATTAGCAAAGATATGATTTGGATTTATAGATACAGCATCTTCACCGATGAACGGTTCAGCAGGGTGATCTAGTAAATCTGTTGTAACCCAGTTGGAAAAAGCGATAGGCTGAGCGGTCTCATATTTGCTAATAGAATATTGAGCGATATGATTCATTCCTTCAGCTAGCCAAATTTCAAACGGACTGGCGTTCTTCGCTTCGAAATATTTCCCCTTAAATGAAGTTTTATCAGCATGTTTTTTATTTGTTTCGATGACCATGTCAGGATCCCACTCAATCCCCAGAATCCAACCAGCTAAATATTGTGACACATCATAATTATATTCGCCGTAAGCATGTCCTTTTTCAGCAGCGATTGTTGTATTACCATGAATTACATCGGCTGTTCTTTCAATATTTTTAAAGAGTTCATTTTTTGATTTGTAAGCATCTTTTGTTTCTAACAGTTGTTCTTCTTCAACCCATACACCATGGAAGAAATATAAAGGTTGTTTTGCTTGTTGGTTAAATTCAAATAAAGCCTCGTAAAAAGCAGGAGGGTGAATGGTATAAATACGAATCGTATTTGCACCCATTTCGCTAATTTGTTTCAACCATTTTTTATATTCTGCTTTTGTAATTGCAGCATCACCTGGAAATGCCCCTGGTTTTGCCATACCTAGGTTCACACCTTTAATTGTCCAATCTTCCCATTTGCCTCCTGTATAATGCTGAAGGGTTTGCTTATTTCGCTCTGCTTTAAAACCATATGAAATATTATCTGCAGTGCTTTTTAGGAGCGTTGGTTGCAATCGGTGTTTTGTTGCATCTATCCCGAAAATAACTGCTAAAATAATTAGGATGAAGGCAATTCTTCGTAGCCACCAAAAACGTTCTGAAGATTGGTTTTCAAGAGATTTACGTTTCATTTTCCCCCAACCTTTAATTCGGAAAAGACTTTGAAATAGTCCTAAAAATCGGTACCAAACAGTCAGCGGACGATACCAAAATGATTCAGTTAACGACCAGAGAAGTAAGAGTGTGAAATCTTTAATACTATTTTGCTTTTTCATACTCCATTCTTCTAATAAAACAACTCCTACGGATAGGAATGATCCGTATAGTACGGTAGCAGCTAACAGTAAAAATACATATTCTGTGAAAATTTCATCGAATAGTAAATGATATAGTAGTAGTAAATAGCCAAGTATTTCAATAATAGGACCGAGCCATTCTAGTAATAAATAAAACGGCATTGCAATCATACCGAAAGCTTTATATTTTGGACGGAATAAAATATCCTTATGGCGCCATAAGGTTTCACCTAAACCACGGTGCCAACGACTCCGTTGTTTGCGGAAGGTTGTTAAATCATCGGGAGCCTGTGTCCAACAAATTGCGTTTGGATTATAAATGATTTTCTTCTCTTCTCCATCTTGTAAAGCTTTTTTATGGAGGTGAACGACAAGTTCCATATCTTCTCCGACAGTTTTTCGTTGATACCCTCCAACACGAATAACTTCTCCTTTATCGAAAATACCGAATGCACCAGAAATGATAGGAAGAATATTATACTTGCTCCATGCTAAGCGCCCAAATAAGAATCCACGCAAATACTCAATAATTTGCATGAGAGCAAGAGGTTGTTTTGGAAGACGATTTTCGATCATTTGACCATTTTGTATGTAAGAACCATTCACAATACGAACACTTCCGCCAGTTACCATAACTTTCTCTGGAGATTCATAAATTGGTTTCATAGCTTTCATAAGTGCATCACGTTCTAAGAGAGAATCAGCATCTAATGAACAAACATACGGATAGTTTGAAATGTTGATACCTGCATTTAAAGCATCCGCTTTGCCGCCGTTTTCTTTATCGGCAACAATAATTTGTTTATTAACAGATGAGCGATATGTTTTTCGAATGGTCTCTGTTTCTAATTGTAATCTAACCACGTTCTGGATTTCATATAGTTGGAAATGATCTTTTAATTGTTCTAACGTATCATCACTTGATCCATCGTTTACAACGATTACCTCAAACTCAGGATATTCTAACGTTAAGAGTGATTGGACACTTGATACGATAGTGACTCCTTCGTTATACGCAGGAACAATAATAGAAACAGGTCGAGTAATACTAGACTGCAAATAATGAAGTAATTCTCTATTTTCATCACGTTCCCGTTTTTTTCTCAAGGTGAATGCAGAAATAAGAAATATAGCGGTATAGAATAAGATAGCAACGCCCATGTAGAGTAAGAAGAGCCATTGTGAAATTTTTAAAAATATATCAAGATAATGCATGTGTTGTCACATCCTTTCGTGCTAGAGCCTCTAATGCACTTTCACGTGCGAAACGATCAGGGTGATGTAAGGCAATTTCAATATATTTTTCTTGCCAGTTTGAATAATATTGAATTGCATATTGGACTTCACGACGTACCCACCAAGATTGATGCCCTGCTTGTTCTAGTAAATAAGGGAAATACATTTCATCTTTAAAGGGGCTTATTACACGAATAAGCATGAGGTGAATTTGCCAACTGTCCTTTTTAAATAAATGTTTAACATGCTCTTTTGTTTCTGCTTTCGGCATTAACTTTGAAATAGCATGTAACGAGCGAATAATAATTTCTTCATCTTCATTCGTTAAGTTTTGAATGAGGAAAAGATAGCAGCTATTCTCTTCCCGTGTACCGATTGCATTTAAAATTTCATATTGAAATTGTTTAGGTAATGTATGGAAAAACTCAACCCAAACAGAAAAATTTTCAGTTTGAGAAATACTTAAAGCGATCATAGTGATGGGAATAGAGTCATGGACTCTTGTAGCAAGTAAAATTGCTTGTCTTGTGTTTAATGTACTTAATGTAGTAAATGCTTGATGCTGGATAGATCCAGATGTTTGAGTGCAGATAGCTTTTACCTCATTTTCAAACTCTTTTATTTTGAAGAAAGAAATAATATCTAATATATTTTGTTTTTCTATATGAGTGCCGTGAACTAATTTTTCTTTATAATGGGGAAACAAATAGACTTGTAATAAATGATGAATGCGTTGTTTTTCATCAATCCCGGATACGAGCTGTGTAGCTTTAATGCAGAGAGATTCTAGTGCGTGAATATCTGCTGTATGTTCAATTTTGAAATCATGGCATTTATTATGCATGATAAATTCATATAGAAATTTTCTATTTTCTTCTTTCCATTTATGATTTTTTCTTTTGAAATTTCTACTACGTAATTTTAGTGAAATTAAATATATATACGCTATAAGAATAGCAACTATTAAAAAGATAACTATGGATTGTACAATTGTAACTATAATCAATAGCCTTCATTCCTTCCTTCTAATAAGTGCGCCAAACGAACCTTAAATTCTAAAGGTGAAAACGGCTTTTCAATAAAATCATCAGCACCGGCTTTAAATGCTTCCTCCAGGTGGTGGGCTGTTGATTTAGTAGAGGTCATAAAAATTCGGAAATGTCGACTAGGCAACAATCTCTTTAATCGATTAATAAGTTCTAAACCATCCATTTGTGGCATCATCCAATCCACAATTAGTATGAAGAATGGAAACTGTTCATAGATTTTTTCTGTGAAAAAGTGCTTTCCGCTAGTGAAATGATATACGTTTAGTAAAGTTGTATATTCAGTTTTTATAAATTTTGTTAATAAGTCGTCAGCGGTTACTACTAATAGTGGAGGGGTTTGGCGAGATACTGACATATATTTTTGTAATCTCTTCTGGATTGTTTCAAAAGGTAATTTTGTATGTAACACCTCTTGTACTACGTGATGCATAATTTGTTCATCATCTACGTTCTCATAAAAATAAATGATAGGCTGTTGTATGAAATGAAGAGGAATAGTCTCTTTATATACAACAACACAATCAGCATTATTTATGTTTTCGACAAATTGAATGGAGGTATTATGAAGTACCTCAGGGATAGTGCCAATTATGTAAACTTTAAGTAGCTGCTCATCCTGTTTAAAAGAAAGCATCATTTCTGTGATATGCTCGACTACATCGTAAACAGAACTAGAGTCTTTTAGAGTTGTAGATAATTGTTGTAAATCTTTTTGTAATTGATAGAATCCTAATGTTTCAGCCAGGCTGGTTAGGTTATTTATGTAGCTTGTAAGTTGCTGAAGGTTATAAATTTGATATCTTTGTTTCAGCCAATCTTTATAAATTAAATCTAGCATAGCGACCTCCTTATACTATTTAAGATGTCTATACGTGTACACCCATCTTTACTATATTATGGATAATTTTATGCTGTGTAAAGAGGTAGACTGTGGAAATATGATAAATTTCTTATACATGGAAAAATATTATTGAAGTAAAAAGTATGGAGCAGAAACAAAAAAAGGTTAAGGAAATAGACCTCAACCTGCTAGTTTGCTCAAAGAGAAATTTCTTTTGTTTTCTTTTTGACAGTTTGTATAGAGCTAGTTTCTTTTCGTTGTAGTCGTTTTTCTAAAAGGTTAACAAGGTACGTGAATAGGAGAACAAGAACAAGATAATATAAACCAACAATTATGTATGTATCTAATTGTTGGAAGTTACCTGCAGCAATGGATAAACCTGATCCCCATAATTCGGACAATCCTACATATGCAACGAGGGAAGAGTCCTTTAATCCAATAATAAACTGATTTCCTAAAGGAGGAATAGATTGACGGAATGCTTGCGGTAATACAATACGGCGCATCGCTAAAGGATACGGCATACCTAGAGAGCGAGCAGCTTCCATTTGCCCACGATCGACAGATTGGATAGAGCCTCGGAAAATTTCAGTAATATATGCACCGTTATGGATTGCTAAAGCAATGGCTCCTGCCCAAAAAGGAGTAAAAACAACAACGGATGTAATCCCGAAATAGAGAATGGCGATTTGAACAATTAAAGGTGTACCACGAATAATGGCGATGTATACGTGAGCAATACTATTTAAAACTTTATTGTTAGAGATTCGAAAGAAAGCAAATAGTAATCCAATTAGTGAACCGAGTAATAGGGATGTTAGTGTTAATTGTAATGTGACAATAGTAGCTTTTAAGAGTGTGGGATAGGTAGAGATAAAAATTTCAAACATGCGTTTCACCTCATATTGTATAGATTTTAGTAGAGAATGAAATGCCCCACACAAAGTGGGGCATGATTTATGGAAACTTTGAAGGGCTAAATTACTTCGTTTTTTCCTCTTCACCAAGAATATTACGCCCAAACCATTTTTTACTGATTTTTTCATACGTACCATCTTTAATAATTTCATCTAAAGCTTTATTTACTTTCTCGACCATTTCTTTATCATCTTTACGAATAGCAATTCCCATTTCATCAAGGTTTAGTGGTTTTCCAGCTTCTTTTATATTTGATTTACCTTCTTTGATCATGCGTAAACCAACCATTTGATCTGTAATTACTGCGTCGATACGTCCAGGCTCTAAGTCCATAAGTGCAGTAATATCGCTATCGTATTCTGTAATTTGATCTGTATGTTTTGCAACAAGGTCTTTAAAGGTACTAGCTTTTACAACACCAATTTTCTTACCCTTTAAATCTTCTGGAGAAGAGATAGATGTATTCTTTTTAGCTACAAAAATTTGGGCACCAGAACGATAATAAGGATTTGAGAAATTAACAGCTTTTAAGCGTTCTTCTGTAATTGCCATACTGCCCAGTATTACATCATACTTTTTCGCTTTGAGACCTTGGATTAGCGTTTCCCATGGATTTGTAATAGGGGTTGGTTTCATATTCATTTTTTTCGCAAGTGCTTCACCTAGTTCTACATCAAAACCGACAAGTTTTCCGTCATTTTCTTTATAGTTAAAAGGTTTATATAAGCCACTCATCGCATAACGAAATTCTTTTTTACCATTTGAAGAAGTAGTAGCACTTTCCTTACTACAGGCTCCTAGTATAAAGGAAGCGCATAATGTAATACTCGCAACAATAGTTAATAGTTTTCTTTTCATAAAACCCCTCCTATATATTGATCATACGGATGGTTTTAAGTATGTTATTGAAATATTTTATTTAGATGATTAGTTGTGCACCGTATGAATGTATTTCTTTTCGTTTGAAACAGAAGTTATATTATAAAACGTTGCGTAAAAATTGTTTCGCTCGTTCATGTGATGGAGCTGAAAAGAATTGTGCTGGCGGAGCATCTTCTACAATTTTTCCATCATCCATAAAAATGACGCGATCAGCTACATCTCTTGCGAAATTCATTTCATGAGTAACAATAACCATGGTCATTCCTTCTTCAGCAAGTTCTTTCATAACTTGCAATACTTCTCCAACAAGTTCAGGGTCTAAAGCTGAGGTAGGTTCATCAAATAGCATAATTTTAGGATTCATAGCAAGAGCTCGTGCAATAGCAATACGCTGTTTTTGACCACCTGATAGGAGATGGGGCGTTACATCTGCTTTATCTTGTAGGCCGACTTTTTGCAGAAGCTGATTTCCGATTTTTTTTGCATTTGCTGCTTCTAATTTTTTTACATGAATAGGTGCTTCTATGATGTTTTCTAGTGAGGTCATATGAGGAAAGAGGTTAAAGTGTTGAAAAACCATACCGACATTTTCGCGGACTTTGTTTAAATTTGAATGCTTTGGATCAATTCGTTCACCTTGTAAGTGAATTTCACCTTCATCGTACATTTCTAAAAAGTTAAGACAGCGAAGTAATGTACTTTTACCGGAACCACTGGCACCAATTAAAACGACAACTTCTTTTTCTTGTACTTCTAAATCAATTCCTTTTAAAACGTCAAGTGAGCCAAATGATTTTACTAGATTTCGAACCTGAATCATACAAAACCCCCAGTCAAAAATATATTTTACAAATGTTGCCCCTTATTTCTGTTATTAGTCACAAATTGTCAGAATCCTTTATTTTTTTTCAAATGACAGTTCTTATATAAATAAATTTGAATGTATAGTTCAAATGGAAAAACCACCTAATTCAGGTGGTTTTTCATATACTTACAAGTTTTTGATTTTAAATTGAGTGGCAAACGTTTCTAATTCTTCAACAAGCTTTTGCATTTGAAGAGACATATGTGTAATATCCTGTATTGATACCGATTGGGCTTGTGAAGATTGGGATGTATAATTAGTCTCCGAAACTATATTTTGTGAAATTGAAGAGATATTAATAAGTGCGCTATTTATCTCTTCTGAGCTTGCTGACATTTCTTCTGCACTTGCTGTTATATCTTGTATTTGATCTGTAACTTCATTAATATGATTCACAATATTATGGAATGCTAATTTTGCATTTTGCACAGCATGAATGCCTTCTTGAATTTCTTGTTGTCCTTTCCCCATAACGTTGACTACATCTTTTGTATCATTTTGTACAAGCAAGTTAAGTTTTGTAATATCTGTAGCTGCTTGTTTTGATTGTTCAGCAAGTTTACGAACTTCTTCAGATACAACAGCAAATCCCTTTCCATGTTCACCGGCGCGGGCGGATTCAATTGCGGCATTTAAAGATAATAGATTTGTTTGTTCAGAAATGTAAGTAATAGTTTGTAATGCTTTATCGATATCTTGTGTACGAACAACCAATTGATCTACCACTTTATATATTTCATCCATGACAGTATGGATAGTTGTCATTTGAGAAATGGATTTTTCAATGATTTCAGTTCCTACATTCGCCTTATCAGAAGTAGAAATAGCTAAGTTTGAAATCGTTGTAGAAGATTCAGCTATGCTTTGCACTCCATTTGCTATTTCATCCATTGCTGTAGAACTATCTTTAATATTTGCAGACTGATCATTAATATGGTGAGACAACTGTTTCATTGCATTTGCGATGTTATCCATAGTGGAAGAGGAAACGGTTGCTGTTTCAACAATATGATTTGTAGAGCTTTTGACTTTTGCACTTGTTTGAATCACATTGTTAATAATTTGTCGTAAGTTTGATATCATTTGATCAAAACTATTAAACATATGACCAAATTCATGATGATATTGTTTTGGTACGGCAATGGTTAAATCCCCTTTTCCAGCTGTATTCATTATGCTCCGTAATGAATTGATTGGATTTATAATTGATTTAGCAGTAAATAAGGAGATAAGAATGCAAAGAACTAAACAGGCAATGAATAAAATAATAGTTATGCTTATCACTTGTTTATAAGAGTGTTCGCTGTCGTTATACAGACTCTCAGCTAACTTTTCGTTATAATCACTAAGATTTTTTAAAGCATCTACTGTAGCCGATAAATTAGGATCAACTGTAGTTAGGTAAAATGAATACGCCTGATTAAGTTTATTTTCTTTAATGAAATCAAGCATTTGAGTACGATGCTTTTTATAGTTTTCTAGTTTTTCTTTATATTGGCTAAGGAGTTTTTTTTCTTCGCCTGTTATATATGTATTTTCGTATTGAGCCTGTAATTTTTCGGTTTCTTTATTTGTATCATTTAATTTATTTAAAATTGTAGTACGTCGATTCTCGTCTTCCGTAATAATGAGTTCCTTTACATAACTAAACTCTTGGTACAGGCTGCTCTCAATAGATCCTAGCCATTTTATGGGTTGTAGACGATCCACATATACAGTTTGAAGCTGTTTGTGCATGTGTTGTAAATTTATATAATTTACAACGCTAATAATTAATATGGAAAGAATGGGGACTGCTACTAACAATATTAATCTGTTTATAACGTTTAATCGATATAAAATTTTTAACATAGAATCACCTAACCTTAAATTATTTAGTTGAATATGTAATTGGCATCCAAATAAAATTATACATTATTTTCATTTTATATACAGAAAAAGTAATGTAATAAATATGTAAATAAAAAAATGAAAATCAATATATCTTTCTATAAGGAAAATATGGATAATAATATATAGGTAGTACTTATATTACTTATAAAAAGGGGGAAAGAAGAGATGGAAAAAGAAAGGAAGGCATTTTCCTTTGGCTTACGTACACAACTTATGCTATTCACTACAGTTTTAGCTTTAATTACATATTCAACAAGTATATTTTTTATTTATGTGATATATGATTATTTTCAAAGTTATGTAAGTCAAACTGCATATAATATTATCGTTATGCTATTAGGAGTAGTATGGTCTGGAATTTTAGCATATGGAGCAGCCATATTTTTAATTAAACCGCTTCGAAAGTTAGAGGAGGCGGCGAGAAAAGCGGCTGAAGGAGACATTCGTGAAGATGTTCCGTTACCGAAGACTGATGATGAAATTAAATCTTTAAGCGTTGCATTTAATATGATGCTTGGGAACTTAAGGGGCATGGTAAAAAATATTGATACAACATTTTCGTATACAAACAATCAAGTACAGCAAATTAGAAAACAAACAGGCGAAGCAACGAAACAAGCACAAGGTGTTTCTGAAACTCTTGCAGAGATTTCTTCTGGCGCTGAGCAATCAGCGGCATCAATTCAAGCGATTGTTTCCGCTGTTGATACAACAACTTCTATTGCAAGTGAAGTAGAAGAGAAAGCAAAACAGTCTGATGAGTTGTCTTCAGAAATGGTTCAAGCTTTAGGGCATAGTACTCGTGTCTTTACGTCTTTAATTCAAGGTATTCAAACATTGGCGAAAGAAAATGAAGATTCAATGCAAAATGTACAGAAGTTAGAGGAAAGAATGAAACAAGTAGAACATATTGTATCTGTTGTGAGTGAGATTGCTAGCCAAACGAATTTATTAGCACTTAATGCTTCTATTGAGGCTGCTCGTGCTGGAGAGCATGGACGGGGCTTTGCCGTTGTAGCTGAAGAAGTACGTAAACTTGCAGATGAAAGTGACCATTCTGCAAGAAATATATCGCAGTTATTACGGAATATGCAAGAGGAAGTGCAACAAGTTGCAACGAAAATGACAGAACAAGTGAAAATAGCTAAGGAAGAGGCGAAACGTGGGGAAGCTACCGAATTAATTTTAAAAGAAATGTCATCAAGTGTTATGGAAGTAGCGGATGCAACGAAGCAAATTAGTAGCTATATGAATGAACAAGTGAGTCACATTCATCAAACAGGTGCACAGACGAAGGCTGTAGCAGCAATTGCTGAAGAGACGTCAGCTGGTTCACAAGAAGTAGCACTTGTAACGTTGCAACAATCTAAAAATATGATAGCGATCGATCAATTATTAAAGGATTTAGAGAAACAAGCAATAGACTTGAAACAGACAATTGAAAGATTTTCAATGTAGAAAGGAAGAACGGTATTTTGTTCTTCCTTTTTACGTATGAAAGGGTGGGATACTTTGTTGAAAACGAAAAACGTTGCAAGGATCATATATGGTTTTCACTTTACGTAATCTTTGAAAGTTAGGGCCATAATAACTAGTTTGCCAATTTTTAATGTCGATATCGGGCCAATTGACATAGTCACCTAGTGTATAAGGATCTAAGCTTTCTCGTAAATCTTTAACCCAGCGTATATTTCGATTTTCTTCATCATCACATTTCCAAGAGGTAATGTATTCTTGCGCAATAATTGCTTTGCGATGGAAATAAGCTGTTTCAGTAGGCGGAATATTTTCAACAGCACCTACGAGCGATTGGTGCCAAATACTCGCATCCTTATTTGGTGCATGTGAAAGAAAATACTGCATGATTTGAATTCCTTTAAGAGGAATAGGTTTATATACGTAGGAACCGGAGCGCTTGAAGTTTTCAGGGATGTTACCACTGTTAAAAAATTCAACAGCCTTTATATAAGGAACTTCATCTATAAAGAGAGAGGGGGTACCAGTTTCAAGAAGAGGAGATAATAAGGAATGGAGTTCAGAGGGAGAGCCAACAAATTCACCTTGTGCTTCAATTTTGTTTTGTTGTTTTGTGAATAATTCAATTGATGAAGTGAGACGTTCGTCTACATAAGGCGCCCAGCTTTGCCAAGCTTGAAAGGCAGCAATAAAATCTTCCCATTCCCATGTAATGGAGAAGATTGATACATTTTTTATAGGGTGTACGCGAAAAGTTAAAGAAGTAATAATTCCGAAGTTTCCACCACCACCACCGCGGCATGCCCAAAACAAGTTATGGTTTTCATGTTCGCTTGCACGAATGATTTTTGCTCCAAATTTACCACATGCTTGTACCATTTCAACTTCTATTAATTGATCACATGTTAATCCAAATAAGCGTGAAAGCATACCGATGCCCCCGCCAAGTGTTAATCCAACAATTCCAACGCTTGCACTTGTACCAGCCGGTATTGTCACATCATAATTCCAAAGCTCTTTATAAACAGTGCCAAGATTTGCACCAGCTTCAATTGTTGCTGTTAATGTATCTGTATGAACAGTAATGCGATGCATTTCACTCACATCAATAATAAGTCCTCGATTTAAAAGAGAAAAATTTTCATAGCTATGACGTCCGCTTCTTAAGCGAAATGGTACATGACGCTCGCGTGCCCATTTTAAGGCGTTACATACATCAGTTTTATTTTGGCAAAAAACAATAATGCAAGGGAGTTTTGGAATACTTAAATTTAAGTTCATTCGGGCTATGTCATAGTCAGGATCTGAAGGAACAACGATACGACCTGTTAATTTTGTTTGTTTCAATTTATCACTCCTTTCTAAAAATAAGCAGTGTTTTTATTAATATATGAAAAGTATATGTAACGTGCGTGGACAAGAGCAGGTGAGGAATGAGATTTGCTCTTGTGAGAAATAAATAAAGCATAAGAATAAGGAATCTACATAGAGTTCAATGAAAACAGTTGCAAACTATTCATATTTTGTTATGATAGTGTTACGAAAACGTTTGCATAAAATTTCCGATGGGATGCAAAAGGAGAGAATGACTATGAATAAAACATGGTGGAAAGAAGCGGTTGCTTATCAAATTTACCCACGTAGCTTTATGGATTCAAATGGTGATGGTATTGGGGATTTACAAGGTATTATTGCAAAACTGGATTATTTAAAAGATTTAGGTATAGATGTAATTTGGATTTGTCCAATGTATAAGTCACCTAATGATGATAATGGTTATGACATTAGTGATTATCAAGATATTATGGATGAGTTTGGTACGATGGAAGACTTCGATGCTTTACTAGATGAAGTTCATAAGCGTGATATGAAGCTTATTATTGATTTAGTTATTAATCATACAAGTGATGAACATCCATGGTTTATTGAGTCTCGTTCATCTAAAGACAATCCGAAGCGTGATTGGTATATTTGGCATGATGGTAAAGATGGTGCGGAACCAAACAACTGGGAAAGTATTTTTAATGGTTCGGCATGGGAATACGATGAAGTAACAGGACAATATTATTTACACTTATTCTCACGTAAACAACCAGATTTAAACTGGGAGAATAAAGAAGTTCGCGAAGTGTTATACGATACAGTTAATTGGTGGCTTGATAAAGGAATTGATGGTTTCCGTGTGGATGCGATCAGCCATATTAAAAAAGAAGATGGCTTTAAAGATATGCCAAATCCAAAAGAACTAAAGTATGTACCATCTTTTGATAAACATATGAATGTGGATGGTATTCAACCTTTATTAGAAGAGTTAAAAGAAAATACATTTTCTAAGTACGATATTATGACTGTCGGTGAAGCGAATGGTGTTAAGATTGAAGATGCTGAGCTTTGGGTTGGAGAAGAACAAGGTAAGTTCAATATGGTATTCCAATTCGAACATTTAAGCTTATGGGATGCAGAAAAGAAGAAAGATCTTGATGTTGTAGGGTTGAAAAAAGTATTAACGAAATGGCAAAAAGGTCTAGAAAATAAAGGATGGAATGCTTTATATATTGAGAATCACGATAAGCCACGTATCGTTTCAACTTGGGGAGATGATAAACAATATTGGCGTGAAAGTGCGACAGCTCTTGGAGCGATGTATTTCTTTATGCATGGTACACCGTTTATTTATCAAGGACAAGAAATTGGGATGACAAATGTTCAATTCCCAAATATTGAAGATTACGATGATGTAGCAATTAAAAATTTATATCGTGAGAAAATTGCAGAGGGTGTATCTCATCAAGATATGATGGAGATTATATGGGCTTCTTGCCGCGATAATTCACGTACACCTATGCAGTGGAACGATGAGATGAATGCTGGCTTCACAACAGGTGCCCCTTGGTTTGGGATGAATCCAAACTATAAAGAAATTAATGTTGAAAAGCAAAAGAGTGAAGAGAACTCTATTTTCAATTTCTATAAGAAAATGATTGCCTTGAAAAAAGAGCACGATGTACTGAATTATGGTACGTACGATTTACTTTTAGAAGATGATCCGCAAATTTATGCATATACTCGTACATTAAGCGATGAAAAAATCGTTGTAATTAGTAATATCTCAAAAGAGGAAGCTGTATATAATGAGGGTTCATTCGCGCTAGAACGCAAACGTTTGCTTTTAAATAACTACGAAGTTGCGGAACATGAACAAGTAACTACAATCACGTTAAAGCCTTATGAAACAAGGGTTTATCGTATTTCATAATAAAAAAGGATGCTCTTAGAGCATCTTTTTTTATGAAAAAAAATAAATTTCTATTGCAAAGTGAAAACGCTTTTATTAAAATAGATTTATGAAAACGGTTGCGTAAAGGGATGAGAACAAATTAAAATGAGGAATCGTTTTCATAAAGGGAACAGAAATTATAATTTAAATCATTATGTTGTTATAAATAAAGGGGAGGAAGAACAGATGAAAATTACGTCTTTTGATTTTTGGCAAAAGTTCGGGAAAGCGTTATTAGTTGTTGTAGCTGTAATGCCAGCAGCTGGTTTAATGATTTCTATCGGTAAGTTAATTGGGATGTCTGCTGGGGATATTAACGCAGTTCATACGATCGCTCGCGTAATGGAAGACATCGGTTGGGCAATTATTACAAATCTACACATCTTATTCGCAGTAGCAATCGGGGGATCTTGGGCAAAAGATCGCGCAGGTGGTGCATTTGCAGCGCTATTAGCATTCGTCTTAACAAACAGAATTACAGGAGCTATATTTGGCGTAAACGCTGAAATGTTAGCGGATTCAAAAGCGAAAGTTTCTTCAGTATTAGCAGGAGATTTAATTGTAAAAGATTATTTTACTTCTGTACTTGGTGCACCAGCATTAAACATGGGAGTTTTCGTAGGGATCATCACAGGTTTCTTAGGAGCTACTTTATATAACAAATATTATAACTATAATAAACTGCCACAGGCATTAGCATTCTTTAACGGAAAACGATTCGTACCATTCGTTGTAATTGTTTGGTCTACAGTAACTGCAATTGTATTATCACTTTTATGGCCATTCATCCAAAGTGGATTAAATGAATTTGGTCGCTGGATTGCAGCTTCAAAAGATAGTGCACCAGTTGTTGCACCATTTGTATATGGAACGTTAGAGCGTTTACTATTACCATTCGGTTTACACCATATGTTAACGATTCCGATGAACTATACAGAGCTGGGCGGAACATATACGATGTTAACTGGCTCAAAAATTGGACAAGTTGTAGCAGGACAAGATCCTTTATGGCTTGCATGGATTACAGATTTAAATAACTTATTAGCAAATGGAGATACAAAAGCATATAACGATCTACTAAATAATGTTGTACCAGCTCGTTTCAAAGCTGGACAAGTTATCGGTTCATCAGCAGCGTTAATGGGTATTGCATTCGCAATGTTCCGTAATGTTGATAAAGAAAAACGCGCAAAATATAAACCAATGTTCTTATCAGCAGCGTTAGCAGTATTCTTAACAGGTGTAACAGAACCAATTGAATTCATGTTCATGTTTATTGCTCCAGTATTATATGTTGTATATGCAATTACAACAGGACTTGCATTCGCATTAGCAGACTTAATTAACTTACGTGTTCACGCATTCGGATTTATTGAGCTAATTACTCGTACACCGATGATGGTGAATGCAGGACTAACTAGAGATTTAATCAATTTCGTTATCGTTTCATTAGTATTCTTCGGTCTGAACTTTACATTATTCAATTTCTTAATTAAAAAGTTCAACTTACCAACACCAGGACGTGCAGGTAACTACATTGATAACGAAGATGAGTCATCAGAAGGAACAGGAAATGTACAAGATGGTTCATTAGCAACAAAAGTTATTGATTTATTAGGTGGAAAAGAAAATATTGCTGACGTAGATGCTTGTATGACTCGTTTACGTGTAACAGTAAAAGATTTAGATGTTGTTGCACCAGAAGCACAGTGGAAACAAAATGGTGCTTTAGGACTTATCGTAAAAGATAAAGGTGTACAAGCTGTATATGGTCCGAAAGCTGACGTATTAAAGTCAGACATTCAAGATATGTTAGGTGCGTAATAATATGAAATTGCTAACTTTAAACTGTCATTCTTGGCAAGAAGAAAATCAAATAGAAAAGATAAAATATCTTGCTAAAGTCATTCAAGAAGAAGAGTACGATGTCATCGCATTGCAAGAAGTAAGTCAGTCGATAGGGGCTAAAAATGTATGCGGTAACAAGAAAGAAGATAATTTTGGACTTTTACTATTAGAAGAGTTAAAAGCGTTATATGTAAAAGATTACAATATTACTTGGGATTTCTCTCATATTGGTTATGATGTGTATGAAGAAGGATTAGCGATTATAACGAAGCATAATGTTGTAAAAGAAGATACGTTCTTTATTTCAGAAAATAAAGATACAACGTATTGGAAAACACGCAAAATTGTAAGTGCAACAATTGCTTATAATGGTAAGAACATCACGTTTTACTCTTGCCACCTCGGTTGGTGGAATGATGAAGAAGAATCATTTAAAGATCAAGTGAATCGTTTGATGGAGCGTGTAGATAGCAATGAACTTTCCTTCTTAATGGGTGATTTTAATAATAACGCTCGTTTGCAAGGGGAGGGCTATGAATATATGATGCAAAAAGGTTTGTACGACACATATGAACTAGCAATAGAGAAGGATGAGGGAACAACTGTCCAAGGTGAGATTGCTGGTTGGGATGAAAATAAACATAATTTGCGAATCGATCTAATATTGTGTAACCGAAGTGAAAAAGTTCGTTCTTCAAAAGTTATTTTTAATGGTACAAACCGAAATGTAATTTCAGATCATTTCGGTGTAGAAGTACAAGTAGATATATAATAGAAGAAATCCTCACAGATGATAAAAAGCTGTGAGGATTTTTTTAGGAATACAAGTATTTCCAAGAGAAAATACTTGTATTTTTTATGACATTTCCTATATATTTGTTATTATTGAATGTAAAACCGATTTGGTCATTTTGTATTCATACTTTGACTGACTTCGTTATATAATGTAGTAAGTCAAAGTTAATGGGAAAAAATAGTTCGTTTCTGGTTAATCCACGATGTAGAAAGTGATATAATTGCAAAATGTATGTATCATTTTCTAAAGAAGGAAAAATATATAATTAGGTGATAACTTCTATGAAACAAATTTGGCGTATTTATAAGACAGATTTACGGAATGTAGCGAAACATTGGGCTGCAATTGTTATTGTTGTAGGGTTAATGATTTTACCATCGTTATATGCATGGTTTAACATTAAAGCTTCCTGGGATCCATACGGAAATACAAAAGAAGTTCCCATTGCAGTTTCTAACCAAGATGCAGGCTCTAATTTAAGAGGAAAAGATATCAATATCGGGAACGAGATTGTAGATTCTCTGAAGAAAAACAAAAATCTTGGCTGGAAATTTGTAGATGAAAAACAAGCAATTTACGGAGTTGAACGCGGGGATTACTATGCAAGCATTACAATCCCAAAAGATTTCTCTGAAAAGATTGCAACTGTTCTGGATGAAAATCCACAGAAACCAGAACTTGATTACTATGTAAATGAAAAGGTAAATGCGATTGCACCGAAAATTACAGCAAAAGGTGCATCAGGTATTACAGAAGAAATTAGTAAAAACTTTGTTAAAACAGCGAACGGTGAGATTTTTAAAATCTTCAATGACCTTGGAATCGATTTAGAAACAAACTTACCAAGTATTGAGAAAGTAAAAGATCTTGTATTTAAGTTAGAAGCGCAGTTCCCAGAAATGAATACATTGATGGATAAGGCGTTAGATGATGCGACTCGAGCAGAGGATGTTGTGAAAGTAGCGCAGAAAGAATTGCCGGTTGTGGAAAGTGTTATTAATGATGGTCAAGAAGCGTTAGGGAATTTAGATAAATTCTTTGCAAGACAAGATCAAACATTGAAAAATGCTCCAGGGACGATAAGAAATGATTTAGTAGCAGCAAAAGGTGTTATGGATAGTGCAGCTGCATTTACTGATTTTCTAATGAATCCAGGTGTAGAATTAAATATTCCTGACTTGTCTGGAATGAATGGATTACCTGAATTCCCAGCGAGACCGGATCTTTCTAAGTTGAATAGTGATGGTTATAAGAGTATAGCGCAAAGTATTAATCAAACAGTAAATAATGTTTTAAGTTCATCACGTGCAGGAACAGCTTATGGGAAAAGTGTTTTAAATGGCTTACAAAATGGCCAATTTGACCCTGAACAAGCAAAGAAAGATTTAAATTCGGTATCAGATAAATTGCAGACTGGTACAGATGGTATTTCATATCTTATTAATTTCTTTACTGAACTTCAGAACTCAGCGACGACTGATTTTGGTCAAAGCTTTTTCAAAGGGCGAGTGGGTCACTTAACTAATGTTAAAAAAGGTATGGAAAATGCAAACAATGGTATTAAAGATATTGTAAATGTTATCGGTACAGGACAAGAAGTAAAGAAAGATGTAACAGATGTAGCGAATCAAAAATTAGATGCAGCAAATGGATTAATTGATCAAGCAGAAAAAGATTACAATGAAACATTTGTAGCAGATTATAAAAAAGCAGTTAGCACAGTAGATCAAGCTAAAGTTGATGCAAATGCAGCATATGACAATGCAAAAGCAGATTACGATAAAGCAAAAAATGGCCTTGAAGGTGCAAAAGCAGATTTACAAAAAGCAAAAGAAGATGTACAAAACAGAGGTATTAACGGTTTAGACTCAACGAAAGTAGCTTTAAATAGTTTAAATGGTCAGTTCCAATCTGGAATCGGTTTAATCGATGATATGATCCCTGTTCTAGAAAGCACAAATAAGGTTTTAGCGGATGTAAATAGTGATAAAAATCTTAATAATGGAATTGCAAAATTAAATAAAGCGAAAAGTAGTCTGCAAAAAGGTGTAGATGCAACGAATAAGGGAATTACACTTCTTAACAATGGACAGAAACCTACAAAAGATGTAATTGAAAGTATTAACAACGCTGCGAAGGGCGGGTCAGCTCAGTTAACAGATGTATTATCGACGTATGATTCAGAAATTGTACCTAATTTCAATACAGCAATTGCTCGTACAAAAGAGATGTCGAAAAATACAACTCAAATTTTAAATGAAGCAGACAAAAAGCTTCCAGACGTTAAAAAGTTACTAGAAGATTCATCAAAAGGCTTAGTAGACGGTAAAAAGAAATTAACAGACATTAAAGCTGACATGCCGGAAACTGAGAAAAAGATTAAAGAATTAGCAGATAAAATTCGTGATTTTGAATCTGAAGAGGATATAAAAGACATCATACGCTTATTGAAAAATGATGTTGAAAAGCAAAGTGACTACTTTGCGAATCCAGTAAATTTAAAAGAGAATAAATTATTTGCGATGCCGAACTACGGTTCAGCAATGTCACCATTCTATACAGTGCTTGCATTATGGGTAGGCGCACTATTAATGGTTTCATTATTAACAGTAGAAGTACATGAAGAGGGCGCGAATTATAAGAGCCATGAAATTTACTTCGGACGTTTATTAACATTCTTAACGATAGGTCTTTCGCAAGCGTTTATCGTATCGATGGGAGATATATTCTTACTCGGTACGTACGTAGTCGATAAATTCTGGTTTGTATTATTTAGTTTATTTATAGGTGGAGTATTTGTTTGTATCGTGTACTCACTCGTTTCTATTTTCGGAAACGTAGGGAAATCGATGGCGATCATTTTACTTGTACTGCAAGTAGCAGGATCGGGCGGAACATTCCCAATTCAAATGACACCAGCGTTCTTCCAAGCAATTTATCCGTTCTTACCGTTCACATACGCAATTAGTGCAATTCGTGAAACAGTAGGCGGAATGCTTTGGGATATCGTAACGCGAGATTTACTTGTGTTAAGTGCTTTCGTAGTAGTTATGATTGTTGCTGCGTTATTATTGAAAACACCAATTAACAAATCAAGTGAAAAATTTGTTGAGAATGCAAAAGGAAGTAAAATTATTCATTAATAATAAAAGGTTCCTACCGATAGAGGTAGGAACCTTTTTTATTTAATCAAATTTTAATTTTTTTAATGCTTCTGCAAATGGGTTATTTAATGGTTCTTCTTCTTTTTTCTGCTGTTTCATATATTTTTGAACGTCGCGCTTATCAGCTTTGTTTCCAGATTCTTTTTTACGTCGCTCTTGGAATGTTGATAATTTCTCGCGATAGCCACATTTACATGCGAAGATTTGTCCAGCACCTTCACCACGTAATTCTAATTTTTTCTTACATTGCGGACAACGAGCGTTTGTTGTACGAGATACATTTTTACGATGACCACATTCACGGTCTTGGCAAACGAGCATCTTTCCTTTTTTGCCGTTTACCTCTAGCATTGGTTTACCGCAATCTGGACAAGACTTTGTTGAAATATTGTCATGTTTATATTTTTTATCACTCGATTTAATTTCAGAAACAATTTCTTTCGTATAGTTTTTCATTTCGGAAATGAATACTTCTTTTTTCAGTTTACCCTTTGCAATTGCCTCTAGCTTTTGTTCCCACTCACCAGTTAATGTAGGTGATTTTAACTCTTCTGGTACTAAATCAAGTAACTGACGGCCTTTTGAAGTAATATGAATATCTTTACCGCGTTTTTCAATTAAGAATGAATTGAATAGCTTGTCGATAATATCAGCACGCGTTGCTACAGTACCTAATCCACCAGTTGATTTTAGCGTATCAGCAAGTTGTTTATTTTGCGTATCCATATATTTTGTAGGATTTTCCATTGCTGAAAGTAAAGTCGCTTCGTTAAAACGTGCAGGTGCTTTCGTTTGACCTGATGTTTGCATAATTAATTTTACAGTTAATGTATCGCCTTTTTCGATGCGAGGTAAAAGTTGTTCTTTTACGTCATCAGTTACATCATCATCTTCAAAGCGATTTTCATATACTTCTTTCCAACCGGCATGTAAAATTGTCTTTCCGCGTGCAATGAATGTTTCATTGCCGACCTTTGTGCGTAACGTTAGTTGTTCGTATTCGAATGCTGGGAATAAAACAGCTAAGAAACGTTTTACAACTAAATCATAAATTTTACGTTCTTTATCTGTGAAGGCTGAGAAGTTAACGTATCCTTCTGTCGGAATAATTGCGTGGTGATCGCTTACTTTACTATCATCAACAAATGATTTATTAGCCTTGATAGGCTTTTGTAATACTTTATGTGCTAAAGGACGATATTCCCCAACGCCGCACGCCTTTAGACGTTCTGGAAGTGTTCCAACGATATCAGATGAAATGTAACGCGAATCTGTACGAGGGTATGTTAGCACTTTATGTTGTTCATACAATTTCTGCATAATGTTTAATGTTTCTTTCGCAGAGTAACCGAACTTTTTATTTGCATCACGTTGTAATTCAGTTAAATCGTAAAGACCAGGAGAGAATGATTTCTTCTGTTTTTTATCAATTTCCATAACAGTAGCATTATGTTTATCTAAACCTTTTACAATACCATCAATTTTTTCTTTATTAAAACTGCGGCTATTGCCATTTGCATCTTGCCAAGTTAGTTTTAATTGATTTGTCGTTTGAGCTTCGATGCCGTAGTAAGTTTGAGCTTTGAAGTTCTTTATTTCATCTTCACGATTAGCGATCATAGCGACAGTAGGTGTTTGCACACGGCCACAGTTTAGCTGGGCATTAAAGCGAGTTGTTAAAGCGCGAGTCGCGTTAAGACCGATATACCAGTCAGCTTCTGAACGTGCAACTGCTGAAGCGTATAAATTGTCATATGCTTTACCTGGTTTTAAATTTGCGAAACCATCTTTAATTGCTTTATCAGTAACAGATGAAATCCATAGACGTTTAATTGGTTTGTTAATTCGAACCTTATCAATAATCCAACGAGCGACTAATTCTCCTTCACGCCCAGCGTCTGTTGCTACAATAATTTCATTTACATCTTTTCTAAGTAGCTGACTTTTTACAGCATTAAATTGTTTCCCAGTTTGTTTAATAACCGTTAATTTCAAACGCTCAGGTAGCATAGGTAAATCTTCTAAATTCCACTTTTTATATTTCACATCATAGCTTTCTGGATCTGCTAATGTAACAAGGTGACCTAAAGCCCAAGTTACAATATATTTACTACCTTCAAGATAGCCATTTCCTTTTTTATCGCACTTCAGTACGCGAGCAATATCACGTGCAACGGAAGGCTTTTCAGCGATTACAACGCTTTTTGACATATTTAAAACATCCTTTCAAATTTCCATACGTTAACTATAGCATACATCTTCTTGAGATTCAGTTTCGCTCCAGATTTGAACGTTTTTTAATGGGATAACATCTGTTTGAAAGTGAATGATCGTGACAGAATATAATATGCACCATGATGAGACTGTGAGAAATAGAAAAGTAAAGAACTTGTTATTTTACTAGAATAAGAGTAGACTTTGAAGTAGATGAATACTAAACACATGGGAGTTTGTGGATACAAACTGAGAGTATGACTAGTCCGTCATTGACCATTTGAACCTGTTGGATAATGCCAGCGTAGGGAGAGTGTAAAAGCACATGTTCAGGCACTTTGCGTACGCGCAAAGTGCCTTTTTGTGTATCTCCCATAACTATAGTTAGGAGATGAGAAGGATGAATATGAAAGAAATTAGTAAAGTAGTGGATTTGGTGAGAGAATCTAATCCGCTCGTTCATAATATTACAAATGTTGTTGTAACAAATTTTACAGCTAACGGTTTGTTAGCGTTAGGGGCATCGCCTGTAATGGCGTATGCAAAAGAAGAAGTGGCAGAAATGGCTAGCATTGCTGGAGCGCTAGTATTAAATATGGGGACACTTCGTCCTGAAGAAGTAGAAGCGATGTTACTTGCTGGTAAATCTGCAAATGTGAACAATGTACCAGTACTGTTTGATCCAGTTGGCGCAGGAGCAACGTCGTATCGAACAGAAGTTGCGAGACATATTCCGGCTGAAATTGAATTAGCGATTATTCGCGGAAATGCAGCTGAAATAGCGAACGTAATTAATGAGAGATGGGAAATTAAAGGGGTAGACGCTGGTGCTGGAAATGGTAATGTCGTAAGTATTGCAAAGCAGGCAGCAGATGAACTAAATACAGTTGCAGTAATTACTGGAGAAGAAGATGTTGTTACAGATGGAGAGCGAACGATTGTTATTCAAAATGGTCACTCTATTTTAACAAAAGTTACGGGAACTGGTTGTTTGCTAACTTCTGTAATAGGAGCATTTGTAGCGGTAGAAAAGGATTATGTAAAGGCAGCGATAGCGGCATTAACGTTTTATGGTGTAGCCGCGGAACTAGCAGCTGCTAAGACAGTAGAAAAAGGACCTGGTAGTTTCCAAATTGAATTTTTAAATCAGTTAGCGAATACCACTTCGGGTGATATAGAGAAGTATGGGAAGATTGAGGTTATATAGTAAGGAGGGAAAATAAATGTCGCGTATTTCAAAGGCAGAAATGTCTAGGTTGTTATCCGTATATTTTATTATGGGAAGTAACAATTGTACGAAGGATCCACTACAAATATTGAAAGATGCACTTGAAGGCGGTATAACAATTTTTCAATTTCGTGAAAAGGGAGAAGGGGCTTTAACAGGAGAAGAACGTATTTGTTTCGCAAAAGAATTACAAGCAATTTGTAAGGAGTATGGTGTACCATTCATCGTAAATGATGATGTGGAACTAGCACTTGAGTTAGATGCGGATGGTGTGCATGTAGGGCAAGAGGATGAAGGAATTACTTCTGTTCGTGAAAAAATGGGGGATAAAATTATCGGTGTATCTACACATACAATTGAAGAAGCGCGCTGGGCAATTGAAAACGGAGCGGATTATTTAGGTGTTGGCCCTATTTTCACAACGAGTACGAAAAAAGATACGAAAGCGGTGCAAGGAACGAAAGGTTTAGCTCATTTTAGAGAACAAGGAATTACAATACCTATTGTCGGAATTGGAGGCATTTCAATTGAAAATACCGCTTCGGTTATAGAAGCAGGTGCGGACGGTGTTTCAGTTATTTCAGCGATTAGTTTAGCTGAATCTGCGTATGAAAGTACGAAGAAGCTAGTAGAGGAAGTGAGTAAGAAGGGGACTTCACACAAATATTAAAGAACATAATGGAAGAATGGACAGTTAAAAATATTTAAACAAACGTTTGATTAAAAAAGCACAAACCCTTTAAAACTTTGGGTTTGTGCTTTTTCTTTAAAACATAATTGAAATTAAGAGCATTCCAATTCCGATAGAAGTGAATGTTGCGATTAGTCCTGGAATCATAAAGCTATGATTTAAAACATATTTACCAATGCTGGTTGTACCAGTACGATCAAAGTTAATGGCAGCAACGATTGTTCCGTAGTTTGGAATGAAAAAATATCCATTTACTGCAGGGAACATCGCGATCAGTAGTGCCGGTGGAATACCGAGTGATAATCCAAGAGGCATTAAAGCACGTACTGTTGCGGCTTGGCTATATAGTAAAATAGATAGAATGAATAATGCGATGGCAAATAGCCATGGCGCACTTGTTACTAGATGCTGAATTGATCCTTGAATCATATTTAAGTTTCCGTTAAAGAAAGTATCTCCCATCCAAGCGATACCGAAAATAGCAACAACTGCTGTTGCCCCCGCTTTAAAGACGTTACCAGACACGATGCTTTCTACATTTGGTTTACAGAAAATAATAATAAGAGCTGCAATCGTTAACATAACCATTTCAATTGTGTTTGGCATGGAAAGACGGGCTAACTTCCCATCAACTATCCATCCTGGACGAAGTACTTCAAATGAACCGAGAAGTACGACAAGAAAAGTTCCTACTAGGAAAAGGATAACTGATAATTTAGCGCCTTTTACACCAACAAATTCTTTTTTCTCTTCAATCTTAGGAATCATTCCTTCTTTTAATCGTTTTAAGTATTCAGGGTCTTCATTTAATTCTTTCCCCATTTTGCTAGCAACAAATGCAGCTACCATACAAGCGATGAAAGTAGAAGGGATACTTACTTTTAAAATATCTAATAAGGTGATTTTATAGTCAGCTAACATTGCTAAAAGTGCAACTGTTGCAGCTGATATAGGACTAGCTGTAATTGCTTGTTGGGAAGCAATTACGGCGATTGACATTGGTCGTTCTGGTCTAATCCCAGATTCGCGAGAGACTTCTGCGATAACAGGAAGTACAGAATAAGCAACGTGACCAGTTCCTGCACAAAGTGTAAATAAATAAGTAACAATTGGAGCAAAGAATGTAATGCGCTTTGGATTTTTTCGTAATGCTTTCTCAGCCAGATGAACAAGGTAGTCCATTCCACCAGCAGCTTGGAGTGCACCAGCAGCTGTAATTACTGCTAAAATCATAAGCATTACATCAATAGGAGGAGCTGTAGGTTGTAAGTGGAAGACGAAAACAAGTATTGCCATACCAACGCCACCCATTACCCCTAGACCAACTCCGCCTAGGCGTGCGCCAATAAAAATGCAGAGTAGTAACGTAAGAAATTGTAGCCAAAACATGATAAACTACCTCCGAAATTCATTAGTTAAGATATATTCGAATAATTTAATTTGAATGAAAATTAAAATAAATACTCAAAACAATCCTTGTGTTATATACATTTTTTATTATATAACACAAGAAATGTAACATTCACGTACTTTGTTAAATTATTTCGAAAAAATAATACATTAAAACTTTGCATTTGCATCTCTAAATAGGTAGACATTTTAATTTTTATGTTGTAATCTTTGATAGAGAACAATGTAATTCTCATAGAACTCCCATATCGTTCAACTCGTTCAGCGAGAAAGGCAAACTGGTGGAAACATTAGGACGCAAAACTACAGGAGCTAAGGCCGAAAGGCTACGCTAGCCAGTTACCGGACGGATAGGGTTGGTCTTGACCAATGCTTTTTCATTGGTCTTTTTTTTATTTGCGAACAAATGAGAAACCTTATCAGCTGTTGATAAGGTTTCTATTTTAATAGTTTTCCTTTATATTAAGTTAATTAAGAAAGGTGATGTTGATGAAAAAATATTGGCACAAGCTATCATTTCTTCAAAAGAATGTATTGTTAACTGTGCTAGTTATTTTGACGCTTGTTGGTACTATGGGAGCGTTAAGTTTTAACATGTTTCAAAATAGCATGATGTCTATATTTGAAAGGCATTCCTTTGAAACAGGAGATACGGTATTACATAAATTAGACGAACAAATGGTGAGAGATGTTACAAAAGACCCAGTAGCACAAAGAGAAAAGAGAGAGAAGTTAACAGAGAAATTAGATGAAGCAACGGAAGAATTGAATAGCGTTGGACAAATCTATATTGTTGGAGCAAAAGAAAACGAAAAAGGTGAGTTACTAATCGTCGATTTGTCTACAGAGTTAGCAAATGTTGTTGAAGTAAGGCCGGGAGAATATTATAAACAACCAGATCTTTGGATGAAAGCATACGATAAGGTAATGAGCACGAAAAAGGCAAATATGACAGAAGTATATGAGGACGTATTAGGAACATGGGTAACGATATTAGAGCCAATTAAAGATGGAGACGGAAATATTGTGGCAATTGTTGCTGCCGATGTAGATGCCTCTATTGTTCCTATTACAAAGGAAAAATTCATTATACAAGGTTTAATGTTTATTTGTATTTCTGTTTTAATTGCAACTGTTATTCAATTCTTAATCGTACGTAACGCACTTGCTCCATTGCGGGATTTACGTGAAGGATTACGCAGAGTTGGTGAAGGTGATTTAAGTATTAAATTAGAGGAAAGACCAGATGATATTGGTATTATTAATGCGTATTTTAATAATACCATCGAGAAGTTTAAAGGAATTATAGATAAAGTAAAGCAGACAGCAGAACAGGTTTCCGCATCTTCACAAGAATTGTCAGTGAGTACGAAAGAAAATAGCATGGCAGTCCAAGGAATCGTAAGTTCTATAGTTGAGTTAAGGGCTGGCGTTCAATTGCAAGAAACGTCAGTACCAAAGTATTTAGATATTGTATATGAAATGGAAGATAGGATGGAAGAGATCACTAATATTGCAAAACAAATGACGAAAGAGTCTGAAGGTACGAAGCATCATTCAGAAAAAGGAAATGGTATTATTGAACAGACGATGAATCAAATGAACATAATACAAAATGCAGTACAAGATTTATCTTCTATCATTTATTCTTTGGAAGTAAGATCAAAAGAAATTAGTGATATTGTAACTGTAATTACAAGTATTTCAAATCAAGCGAATTCGCTAGCTTTACATGCTACTATTGAAGCTTCACGTGCTGAGGAAACTGGAGAGGGATTTGCCGTTGTTGCTGATGAAGTGCGTAAATTAGCAGAGCAGACGGAAGCATCAGCAAAAGATATAGCAAAATTAATAGGGGAAACACAAGCCGGAACGGAAGAAGCTGTTGTTTCAATGCAAAAAACCTCAAAAGAAATAGAGTCTGGAATGAAACTTGTTGAAAGTAGTGGTGCTTTCTTTGAAAAAATTTCGAAATCAGCACAAACTGTTACCAATCAAGTTGGAGTTGTTTCTAGCAATTCAAATAATATATTGCAAAATAGCCAAAATATTGTTCGTGTTGTAAATGAACTATCACTTATTGCAAATAAGTATGCGAATAGTAGTAGTAATGTTGAAGAAAGTATGAAAGAACAGGAAATGTCTGTACAGGATATTGCTGAATTAGCCAGTTCTTTAAGCTGGCTCTCACAGGAGCTACAAGAGTTAATTGGGGAATTCAAAAGTTAAATGAAATGATTATACATGCTTTTGTTTGTTCAATAAAATAAATCATGCTACAATGAAAACGAATTAAGGACCGGGGAGCCAATTGGCTGAGAGGATGTGAGCAAACATCGACCCTCAACCTGATCTGGATAATGCCAGCGTAGGGAGTTACTTAAAGTGATGTAGCATATGTTATTCTATAATAACTTGCATACAAGGCTTTCCTACGCAGTAGGAAAGCCTTTTCTTGTTTTAAAATTTAATTTCATAAGGGGGATTTTACTATGTCACAACAAGTTACAATTTCGTTTTCAGTAGTACCACAAGCAAAGAACAAAGACGTGTATTCTGTTGTTGATAAAGCGATTGAGGTTGTACAACAATCGGGAGTTCGTTATGAAGTAGGGGCAATGGAAACAACGCTGGAAGGAGAATTAGATGTACTTCTTGATATCATTAAACGGGCACAACAAGCTTGTGTGGATGCTGGAGCAGAAGAAGTGATTACTTCTATTAAAATCCATTATCGTCCAAGCACTGGTGTAACGATAGATGAAAAAGTTTGGAAGTACCGTGATGAATATGCAAAACCAGAAGCAATCTAAAATAATTACAGCAATTTGGCTTATCCTTCTCATTGCGATATGGGAAGGATCTGTTTCATTATTTAAAATTGAACCGTGGATTTTACCGAAGCCTTCTGCCATTGTTCAAGAATTAATTGGAATGAAAGATTTACTATTACCGAATACGATGCAGACGCTGCAAGAGGTTATAATTGGACTTTTCTTTGCGATTTTAATTGGGACAAGCATTGCAATTCTTATGGACGTTATCCCTTTATTTCGTATTTTAATAAATCCGTTGCTTGTTATTTCGCAAACGATTCCAATCGTTGTACTTGCACCGTTATTTATTATTTGGTTTGGATATGGAATGCTACCGAAAGTAATGGTAGTCATACTCGTTTGTTTCTTCCCGATTGCGCTTAGCATTTTAGAAGGTTTTCAAACGGTAGATAAAAATATGTTGAAGTTGTTGCAAACGATGAAGGCAACGAAATGGCAAGTTTACCAGAAAGTAAAGTTTCCAGCAGTGCTTCCATACTTTTTCTCCGGTTTAAAAATTGCAGTTACATATAGCCTAATGGGAGCGATTATTGGAGAATGGCTCGGTGCCAGTGAAGGATTAGGAGTTATGCTTACAAGGGCTACGAAATCCTTTTTAACAGCCCGAGTATTTGGTGTTGCAGCAATTATTGTTATGGTGACATTATGTCTGTATTTTATCGTGGAGTTTATGGCAAGAATAACAGCACCATGGATATATAGAAAGGACGGCAGAAAATGAAAAAAGGTTTAAAAGTTATGTTGGCTGCCTTATTAGCGGTAGGTGTGGCTGGATGTAATCCGGCGAAGAAAGAAGAAAGTGCAAGTAAAGATCAAAAAGTAAAAGTAGTGCTAGATTGGTTTCCAAATACGAATCATACTGGCTTATATGTAGCGAAAGCGAAAGATTATTATAAAAAGCAAGGCTTAGATGTAGAAATTATTCAGCCTGGTGATAATGTGACGGCAGAGCAAATGATAGCTTCAGGAAAAGCTGACTTCGCAATAAGCGCGCAAGAAAATGTAACGTTGGCTCGTGTGGAAGGTATTCCTGTTGTATCAGTAGGAGCGATTATTCAGCATAATACTTCAGCTTTTGCATCGCTTAAGAAAGATAACATGAATTCGCCGAAAGATTTTGAAGGTAAACGTTATGGTGGCTGGGGAGGACCAGCGGAAGAAGCTACATTAAAGACAATTATGGAGAAAAATCAAGCCGATTTTAATAAAGTGGAAAAAATCATCTTAGGACAAACAGATTTCTTTAAATCAATTGGTCGTGATGCAGACTTTGAATGGATATATTACGGATGGGACGGTATTGAAGCGAAGCGCCAAGGAAAAGAGTTAAATACGATTATGGTGAAAGACTTAGACCCAGCGCTTGATTTCTATAGTCCTGTTATTATTACGAGTGAAAAACATACGAAGCAAGATAAAGACTTTGTGAAAAAGTTTATGAGTGCAACGACAGAGGGGTATAATTTTGCAATTAAAGAACCGAAAGAAGCTGCTGATATTTTAATTAAAGCCGTTCCAGATGTAAATAAAGAGTTAGTACAAGAAAGTCAAAAATGGTTAAGTACGAAGTATCAAGATGATGCAAAAGCGTGGGGAGTACAGAAGGAAGAAGTTTGGACGAATTACATGAATTTCTTATATGATAACAAAGTTATTAAGAAGAAAATTGATGTGAAAGATGCCTTTACAAATGAGTTCCTTCCAAGTGAAAAATGAGCGGATTAAAAATAAAAGATATTGTGAAATCTTTCGATGGAAAGAATGTATTAGCAAATATTAGTGCTTCTATACGAGAGGGAGAGTTCGTTTCTTTTGTAGGACCGAGTGGTTGCGGGAAAAGTACACTATTAAATATGATCGCAAATGTTGAAAATCCAACAAGTGGAAGTGTAACGTATAACGATAAGCAAATGCAAGAGCAAGATGTTGTAAGTTATATGCCGCAGCAGGATTTATTACTACCGTGGCGGTCAGCTTTGCAAAATATCGTCCTTCCGTTAGAAATTGAAGGAAAGCCAAAAAAACAAAGGCTAACAGAAGGATTGGAAGCATTAAAGCAGTTTGAACTAGATGAATATGCAGACCATTATCCAGATGAATTGTCTGGTGGTATGCGTCAAAGAATTAGTTTTCTGCGCACATATTTATGTGAAAAGCCAATTATGTTACTTGATGAGCCTTTTGGTAAATTAGATGCTTTTACAAAAATGGAAGTACATAGCTGGCTTTTAAACTCTTGGCACCAAGAGAAGCAAACAATCGTTATGGTTACACACGACTTAGATGAGGCAATCTTGCTTTCGGATCGCGTATTTATTTTATCCCAAAGACCAGCATCAATAGTTGGTGAGGTACAAGTGAAATTACCTAGGCCGAGAACGATGGATATGTTAACATCACTTGAGTTAAAGAAGGATAAGGAAGAAATTTTGAGAGTATTAGCACCTTATATGAAAAAATAGAAAAAGTCTTTTAACAGTTTTTAGTATAATTACTGTTAAGAGGCTTTTTTATATAGGGGGAGAAAGATGAAATCTATAGAGCAAATAGTGGATGAATTAACAGCAGATAATCTCGAAGAAGGAAAATCTTTATTAAAAAATCATATTTTATTAATGAAGTATGGTATGGAACATCATGAATTAAACGAAGAAGAAATGACAGAAATTTTAAAGTGGGTTCAAGGCCGGGATCAATTGAGAAAAGATGTTCCAGAATTACGTGATTTACATTTAATTAAAAAGTTTCAAGCGGTATTAGATGAATTTATTCATTCAATAATTTTAAATGGTTATGTAGAAGACGCGGTAGAAATTCTAGAGAGTGTATTAAAAAGTATGGGGGCAGTCGCTCATATTGTAAAAATTATGTTTATTGGCAAAAGGAAAGTTAATAGAAATTCTTTAGAAATGGTAGAAGAGTTGAAACGAGAGTGCTACAACTTAATGGAACAGCGTGCTGCTGTCGGGTTACATGCTCAAATCTTTCACGTTTTAGGTTTCATTCATTCGGTTCAGTTTGATTTAGAAGAAAGGTCACAGGAACATGGGCGAAGTGTAATAGGATTTTTAACAGATTTTAAAACGAATGAATTGAAGTCTGTGCAACAATTTCAAACTGAAGATCATATCCCAGAAGTGAAAAATATAGTGAGTAAAGAGTATGGGATAGAATTACAAAGAAGAATTTATATGTGGAAATCGTTAACAATTATCTTTACAAGTCCATATGCATTAGAAAAGATGTATAAAGAAATTTATGCAGAGAACGATAAAACGTAGAAGGAACAAAAAGAACAATAGAGAATAGAATATAAAAGAGTAGTTTATACTCTTAATATAACGAATGTTAAAGGAGTGAAAGGATAAAATGACTTTATCAACTGTTCTTCAAATGGTTTTAGCTTGATAAGGGAGAAGTCTGCCCATTTTTATCGGTTAAGCTAAATTGAAGACAGCAGGTAAAGAACCTTAATCCTTTTTTACGATAATATGTAATGGGTAAGGTGTATTCACCTTACCCATTTTTTATATGCACAATTAAATAAGGCTTTATACTGTTGCTCTCTCTATTTAGCTTATGGACTATAAGTAGAGGAGAGAAAAAAATGAGTATATTAACGGTAGAAAATGTAAGTCATTCGTATGGTGAGAAGACCATTTTATATAATGCATGTTTTCGATTATTGAAGGGCGAACATGTTGGGTTAGTAGGGCAAAATGGAATTGGAAAATCAACATTGTTAAAGATTTTAACAGGAGAACTTATACATGATGAGGGGAATATTGAATGGTTTCCTCATGTGAAGGTAGGTTTTTTACAGCAGCATATAGATTTACAAGAAGGAATTACAATTGAGGGATACTTGCAAAGTGCATTTGCTGATTTGTATGTGATTGAATGCGAAATGTTAAAAATTGCTGAAGAAATGAATGGAGCAGGAGAAGTAGAAAAACTGTTAGTAAAGTATGGAGAATTACAAACTATATTGGAAAGCTCTAATTTCTATCACATTCATACAGAAGTTGAAGAAGTAGCAATCGGTTTAGGTTTATTTGAAATAGGTTTGAAAAAGGATGTATCGAAGTTAAGTGGGGGACAGCGAACAAAGTTATTACTTGGGAAGCTTCTTTTAGAAAAAGCTGATGTTTTATTACTAGATGAGCCAACAAATTATTTAGACACAGCCCATATAGAATGGTTGCAATCGTATTTGAGACTATATGAAAAAGCTTATGTAATCATTTCGCATGACGAATTATTTTTGAACAGTATTACAAATGTTATTTTTCATCTAGAAGGAGGGAAAGTGAAGCGATACGTAGGAAACTATGAAAAGTTTGTACAAAGTTATCAAGTGCAAAAGAAACAATTGCAATCGGCGTATGTGAAACAACAAAAAGAAATCTCTCAGTTAGAAACGTTTATTCAAAAAAATAAAATTCGTAAAGCGAAACAGGCTAAAAGTCGAGAGAAAGTATTGGAGAAAATGCAAAGGATTGAAAAGATTCATCCTGTACCTCGATCCCGTTTTGATTTCAATGTTTATGAGGAGCCGGTGAGTCGTATATTGCAAGCTGAGAAACTAAGGATAGGTTATAGTGATCCGTTATGCCCAGAGTTGAATTTACAAGTGAAAAAAGGAGAAAAGATAGCGATTATTGGTCATAATGGAATTGGAAAAACGACGATGTTAAAAACATTATTAGGTCAAATTAAGCCGCTAAGCGGTTCCATTTCTGTTGGAGAACGAGTAAACCCTGCGTATTTTGCCCAGGAAGAGTTTGCTTCAGAAACAACACCCTTAGAGAAAGTTTGGGCAGAGCGACCAGATATGACAAAGAAAGAAGTGCGCCAAGCATTAGCGAAGTGTGGATTGAAAGAAGAACATGTATTAAAACCTATTCGTTTATTAAGCGGAGGGGAACAAACGAAAGTACGTTTATGTGAACTTATCGTAAAGAAAAGTAATGTTTTAATTTTAGATGAACCAACTAATCATTTGGATATAGAAACAAAGAAAGCGTTGCAGGAAGCGCTACAACGATATAAAGGAACCGTTTTACTTGTATCACATGAGCCTTCTTTTTATGAAGCATGGATAACAAAAGTGTGGAATATAGAAGAATGGAACGCTGAACAATATGAATAAAGAAAAGGCATTAGCTTGTATAAGCTAATGCCTTTTCTTTGTGATTAACATGATTTTCGAGAACTCTTACATGAGAATTGTATGAAGAAGCACTCTTATGGTGCGCTTATAAGCGTGCTTTTTCTTTTGTTATGTTTATATTTATAATAATACTAGATGCCTTTCCCTAATAGGCGACTATCTTTCTTTATGTATATATAGATAGTTTGAAATGGAATAAAAATAATTCCTATATGTAAAGGATAATGTGATTAGTATAGGAAGACAATAGAGCTTAAAGGAAATTCATGTAAAATTCAGATGAACTTCACACGAACTTCATATTGGAAACTAAATATGATTATAATAGGTTATTATAATGTTTCTTTGTGATTTTTCATAAAATTAAAAGTTTGAATTTAGGAGAGAGGAATCAAACCTAAATTCAAACTTTAGTGAAATAATTAGTGGAAGTTACGTTTAGTTTTCGCTAATGGATGCATTTACAAGTTCAGCAGGAGTGCCTGTTCCTGCTCCTCCGATTGTAATCGATCCACCAGGAGGAATTTGACCATTCCATCCTGCATTCGTAATTACGTAATGATTATTTATTTTACTACTAATTTTAGAATCCCAAACTTGTGTTAAATTGCCGTTATAATCAAATTCTAATTTCCAGTTTTTAATAGGGGTCGTTCCACTATTTTTAATTACAATCGAGAAGTTGTAACCACTTCCCCAATTTGAAGTGACTGAAAAGGTAGCATTGTTATTTCCACCAGGAGGTGTTGTGCTAGCATCGTCTGTTTTTACAATAATAGAAGTAGGCTGTGATTTATTCCCAGCAGCATCTTTTGCTATTATTGAAAATTTGTATTCTGTATTAGATTTTAAGTTTTTAATTGTAATACTATTTGTTGTTGTACTCCATTTCTCTTCCCCAGCAGTAATTTCATATTCCGTAACTCCTACGTTATCAGTAGATGCATTCCAGTTTAATTGAACTGAGTTTGAATTTTTATTTGTAACAACAATATTTTTTACGTTTGTTGGTGGCTCAGTATCTTTTTGAGTAATAGGTCCACCTAGTAATTCTTTTACTAACGTATCAAGTAATTTTGGTCCACTACAACTATATTTTGGACTTGTACGGCAATCTCCGCTAAGCTCCCAAAACATTGCGCCACTTAAACCTTTTGTTTTTATATAGTCTGTTTTATATTTCATAGATTCATTATCATCGTAGCTAATAAATGTACCTGTAGTCGCATTATATAAATAAGGTACTTTCGCTATATCGTTCCATCCGCGAACAAAACCATTTTTATTAACATAATTAGCCGCTAAATCACCATAATCGTATACACCTGTATCACCGGTAGAATAATCATCCCAAGTACCTTTAGAAGCGAGCTTTCCATCACTACCTGGTTTACAAGGTTGGTATTGTCCGTTATTTTCTTTTCCACAACTTTTCCATCCGCGTCCGTAAAATGGTACACCTAATACGAGTTTATCTGCTGGAACCCCTTCATTTGTATAAATGTCTATCGCACCATCTACGTAAAATTTCGTATCCGCTGCTGGGTCATTTGGATCTTTGTATAGAGCTGCATTATGGTTAGAAGTAGCTTCCCATCCACCGTGGAAATCATATGTCATAATATTAATCCAATCCAGTATTTGAGAGATTTTCTTTAGCTCTGTATGATCGGCATAACGTTGGCTTGCACCTGATGCGATTGTTAGTAAATATTGTTTGCCATCTTCTGCACCAGCTTTCGTTAATGCATTTCGAACTTCTTGAAGGAGTAGGGTGAAGTTTTGCTTATCTTCAGGACGATAACTACCACCAGGAATCGTTTCTACGCCCGGATATTCCCAATCTAAATCAACGCCGTCAAATCCATATTCGCGTAGGAAATCGACTGTAGATTCAGCGAATACTTTTCTTGTTTTTTCATCAGCGGCCATGTCAGAAAAGCGGTTAGACCAAGTCCAGCCACCAACAGAAATAATTGTTTTTAAGTGAGGATACTTAGCTTTTAATCGTTTCAGTTCGCCGAAATTTCCGCAGCGTGCGTATTTATCACAATCTTCCCAAGTTGTACCTGAGCCAGGATAAGATTTTGTGACATCGGCCCATGGTTCACCGAGTACGAGAGTACCATTAGGGACTTCTTTATTTTGCAGTGGTACACCAGATTCTTTACAGTTCCACGTTTGTTTATTTGGATTATCGGGGTGAGTAGAAGGGTTTCCATGTTTTCCATTCCAGCAAATATCAGCGAAAGCGTAGTTTAAATGAGTTAGCTTTGATGCATCAATGTCTGCAACTTGATAATTACGTCCGTAAATGCCCCACGAAGGAAAATACCCAACAACTTTTTGACCTTGCTTTGGTGACTCTGCTAATGCAAAATTTGGAGTAATAAAGTTTGTGAGAAAAAGAGGTAAGAAGAGTAGTAGGGATAGTAATAGCAGTGTGAATTGTTTTGATTTCATAGTCATTTCTCCTTTCAAAGTAAAAGATATATTTAAAGGCATGCGCCAATAAATCAAAATGAATCTAGACAAAAATGATCAGACATCACGAAGTCTATACAAGGAGCTGAAGCTGATTAAATCGTAGCAAATGTAAGATTTGGTGTAAACGCTTTATTGAATTCGAAAAGACTTTCTCAATATGAAACGGCTCTAATACAGATTACACATGAAAATAAAATATCGATTAGGGAGGAAAGGGCTTCTTGGAGTTAAATTTGAGAAAAAATTGTATGAGGTCAATTTGTAATAGCGTAGCAAGATAATGAAATTTCATGTAAAATAATAGTAAAAATATGTAAGGGGGGGAGTATTGTGGATGTGTTTTTGAATATTGCCGAAGAAAAAATTCGACAAGCAATACGGAATGGAGACCTTGATCATATTCCGGGAAAAGGAAAACCACTACAATTAGAAGACCTTTCAATGGTACCTCCAGAACTTAGAATGAGTTATAAAATTTTAAAAAACGCGGGCATGATTCCACCAGAAATGGAACTACAAAAAGATATATTAAAAATAGAAGACTTAATTGCGTGCTGTTATGATGAAGTAGAGAGAATAAAGTTACAAGAAGAGTTAACAGCAAAAACGCTTCGTTTTCAGCAGGTAATGGAAAAGAGAAAGATTAAAGATAGTTCAGCTTTTCGTATGTATCAAGGTAAAGTATTTAGTAAATTACGCTAAGAGGGTAACTAACTGTTACGATTTATTTAACCAATTATAACGAAAGTTAATTAAATATATCAGTCAGCCCTGCTAGTCAAGTGATTGGCTAGTAGTGAGGGTTAACTGCGGGCAATCCCTAAAGCTGATTGAACTACAACGTGGCTAGAAATGGCGAGCGTGAATGTCGCGAAAGCAGAAAAAATCAATCAGATGGTGCAAGGTTAAATCCTAAACACTAGAACAATGGGTCTTCCGCCTCGAATCATCTAAGTCAAAAGTGATAAGATGAACGTTCAACGACTATCTCGTATAACTGACGAGAGTACATCACAAGCCTATGGTGGTGGAAAAATCCTCTATCTCTAAAGAGATAAACATATAGTCTGCGCTCATGTGAAAACATGAGAAGTTCATAAGAGAACTGGCTAAGGAATTGCGCCCTTAGTTGAACGAGATAAATTTAATTAAATCTATCAAACTTTAATGAATCTATCGAACGTATGTGTTATGGTGGATTCAATGAAGTGAGAATATTAATGAAATTTTTACGAGTTAGTTAAGTATCAGAATTAACAGGTTTGTATTCGAGTAGTCTTAGGAGAATGCTGGTGGAACACGCTACGATTCAGAAGAACAAATCTTTCATTAAAGGAGTTACATTCTGATGATATTGGCGAAGAAAGTCAGACTGATTCCAACGCCTGAACAAGAAAAAGTGCTTAGAAACCATGCTGGTGCTGCAAGATTCGCTTATAACTATTGTAAAAGAATGAGTGATAGATACTATAAGCTATTTGGAAAATCTGTTTCACAGTTAGCTTTACAGAAACGATTTACAAAGATCAAGAAGCGAAAGAATTATGAGTGGTTAAAAGACATCAACGCACAAGTTCCCAAACAGGCTTCAAAAGATTTTGATAAGGCAAGGAAGCATTCGTTCAAAAAGTACAAAAATGGTTATCACACTTCTTATAAATCTAAAAAAGATGTAATCCAAGGATTTTATGCCAATTATGAAAGGCTGATTATAGGAAAGAAAGTCGTTCATATTCAGTCTATTGGAGAAGTGAAAACAAGCCAACAACTACCAAGAAATAAAAAACCATCCAATCCAAGAGTTACATTTGATGGTCGTCACTGGTGGATTAGTGTGGGGTTCCAAGAAGACTTTGAATCACAAGAACTAACCAATGAGTCAATCGGTGTGGATGTTGGTTTAAAAGAGCTGTTTGTAGCTTCTAATGGTACGAAAGAACGAAATATAAACAAAGACGCCAAGGTTAAAAAACTTTTGAAAAGGAAAAAGTCAGCGCAAAGAGATATGTCTAGGAGATTTAAAAAAGGTGTGAAAATTCAATCTGCCGGATATGAAAAAGCAAAAATCGAGCACCTGCGGTTATCTAGGAAAATTATGAATATCCGAAATAACCATATCCATCAAGCAACAGCTAAATTGGTGAAAACCAAACCAATGAGAATTGTTGTGGAAGACTTATCTATCTCAAACCTGTTAAAAAACAAAAAACTATCGAAAGCATTTTCATTTCAAAAATTAAACTTCTTCTTTCAATGTTTATCATACAAGTGCGAGAAGTATGGCATTGCGTATGTAAAAGCTGATAAATGGTTCGCTTCAAGCAAGATTTGCTCATGTTGTAGAGTTCAATACGACCATTCAGTTCAACCAGAAGGACAGTGGAGTTTGAAAATACGTGAGTGGTGTTGTGCTTCATGCAATAGCCATCATGATAGGGATGTAAATGCTGCGATAAATTTATCAAGATGGGTAAAATAAATGCTTGATAATAGGAGGTAACGATACTGCCTCGTGTGGAGTGTTATACCCCTCGTCCCTTCGGGGTTGCGAGAACACGATGAAGCACTAACTTGTATAAATTTGATTGAATTGTATAGATTTAGTTAAGTTTATCGTATCGGATAAGATGAATACATTTGAAACGATAGAAGAATTAGCGACATATATTGAAGAACAACAATTAGTACTTCTGTTTATTAAAACAGAAAATTGTGGTGTTTGTGATGTTATGTTAAGGAAAGTAAATTACGTATTAGAGAATTATGATTACGTAGAGAAAATAGAGATATTGCTACAAGACATGCAAGAGATTGCGGGGCGATATGCTGTATTTACAGGTCCAACAGTTTTATTATTTTATAATGGAAAAGAAATTCTTCGTGAATCACGCTTCATTTCGCTTGAAAATCTAGAGAGAACCATTCAATTATTCGAGGAATAAGGGAGGCTTTTATATGGAATTTATTATTTTCATACTATTATTTGTTGTAGTTGGAACAATCTTAACAGCAGTTCGATCAAACAAAAAGAAGGTAAATCTTACAAAACAAAATAACATTCATAACTCATCTAACAACTCATCACCATTATTTTTCTTTGCGGGATCTGATAATGATAGCTCGCATGGAGGTTCACATGATTGTGGAGGATCTTTCGGTGGAGATAGCGGAGGCAGCTGTGATGGTGGCGGAGGTGGCGGTGATTGATGAGAATACGCCCTATAAGGGGCGTATTTCTTTTTAAACAAACGTTTGATTAGTTGGTTTACATATGCATACAAACAGTTAAACAAACGTTTGTTTAACTATTTTTAATATACTAAGGGGAATGGAAATGGAACCGAAAGTGAAAAATAAGGGGAAAGTAATGTTATTTTTATTAGCTGCGGGAGGCGTATTTCTTGTTAAATTAGGATTTGAAATTGGAATCATACATATGATTCGAAATTGGTTTGAAAGTACGTTTTCTTAAATAATGAATATAGCCTCTTGCGATAGAGGTTTTTAATTTGTTATTATTAGACTGAACGGTCGGTTTAAAGAGGTGTGAATATGAGAAGAAGTGCAGAAGAGATAAAGAAAGAAATTGCATATAAAGCAGAAAGGTTGTTTTCACAGAAGGGCTATGCAGCTACATCTATGGAAGAGATTTGTGAAATTACAGAGCGGAGTAAAGGAAGCATTTATTATCACTTTAAAAGTAAAGAAGAATTATTTTTATTTGTAGTAAAGCAGCATACGTATGATTGGCTTGAAAAATGGAATGAAAAAGAGAAGTTGTATAGTACGAATACTGAAAAACTATATGGTCTCGCGGAATATCATGTCGAGGACATACAGCAACCAATTTCAAATGCAATAGAGGAATTCTCTATGAGCCAAGTTGTAAGTAAAGAGATTTTGGATGAACTATTAGCTTTAACTAGAGAATCGTATGTTATGTTTGAGAAACTAATTGAAGCAGGCATACAGTCTGGAGAGTTTCGTGAAGATAATACGCGCGATCTTATGTATATTGTGAATGGGTTATTATCAGGGCTTGGAGTACTTTACTACGAGTTAGATTATAAAGAGTTGAAACGTATTTATAAAAAGGCAATAGATGTATTGTTAAAAGGAATGGCAGCTGAATAATAAGTCAGTTGCTTTTCTATAAAACAAATTAGACCGAACGGTCGGTTTATGAAAGGGGAATGAAAATGAACGCTTTATTTAAAAACCGAGCATTTATGCTCGTTATGGCGTCTGATATTTTACAACAATTTGCAATTTGGATCAGAAATATGGCCCTTCTATATTTCATAATGGAGCGAACGAATAATGATCCAGTTTCCGTTTCATTGTTATCGGTTATGGAATATGCACCTATTTTTATTTTCTCGTTTATCGGTGGTGCGCTAGCTGATCGCTGGAATCCGAAAAGAACAATGGTCGCTGGAGATGTATTAAGTGTAATGTCTATTATAGGAATTGTCCTGTTGTTAAAACTGGATTATTGGCAGGCTATATTTTTTGCAACACTCATTTCCGCAATTGTAGGTCAGTTCTCTCAGCCATCATCTTCGCGTATATTTAAGCGCTACGTGAAAGAAGAACAGATAGCAAATGCGATTGCATTTAACCAAACATTACAGTCATTATTTCTGATCTTTGGACCAGTGGTAGGATCGCTTGTGTATACACAACTTGGTTTATTTACGTCGCTATATAGTTTAATCATTTTATTTTTGTTATCTGCTATCGCTCTTTCATTTTTACCGAAATGGGTTGAACAAGAGCAAGTGGCAAGAGATTCATTAAAAAATGATATAAAAGAGGGTTGGAAATACGTTCTTCATACGAAAAATTTACGTATGATTACAATCACTTTCACCATTATGGGCTTAGCTGTTGGACTAACGAATCCGTTAGAGGTGTTTCTTGTAATAGAACGCCTTGGAATGGAAAAGGAAGCAGTTCAATATTTAGCTGCAGCTGATGGAATAGGTATGTTAATTGGTGGTATTGTTGCTGCGATTTTCACTTCAAAAGTGAACCCGAAAAAGATGTTCGTATTCGGTATGGGCATATTAGCGATATCGTTTTTAGTAGAAGGGCTATCTACATCATTTTGGATTACTAGTTTCATGAGATTTGGAACAGGTATTTGTTTAGCTTGTGTTAATATCGTTGTCGGTACGCTTATGATTCAACTTGTACCAGAAAATATGATTGGAAGAGTAAATGGAACAATTTTACCACTGTTTATGGGGGCAATGTTAATCGGAACTTCAATAGCTGGAGGATTAAAGGAGATGACCTCATTAGTTACTGTATTTTGTATAGCGATGGCACTTATTTTATTTGCGATAGGGCCAGTTCTACGCATGCAAATAAATAAAGGGGATGTCGCTAATAAAGAGGAACTAACAAATTCATTAGCCTCGAAATAACCATTGTAAGGGAGCTGAATAGCTCCCTTTTCTTGTGACAGTCTTTTGACAATGAAATGTACCGACTATATACTAATGTTGTAAAAACGATTTTACATGTTAGGAGAAAAGATGTGAAAAATCAAATTTATGAATTACGCACTGAGAATAATATTTCACAAGGTGCATTAGCTGATAAGTGTAAAGTTTCAAGACAGACGATAAATGCAATTGAGAATAATAAATATGATCCAAGCTTAGCATTAGCTTTTCGTTTAGCGGAAGTATTAGGAACAACTGTTGATAAACTATTTTTGTACAAGCAGTAGGGGGAGTAGTTGTTGGGGAAAGAGAAAATAAGCCTTTTCGTTACTGTATTAGTGGCTATAGGTACGTTAGTGTTTGCACTTTACTATTGGTTAACTGAACTTCAAGTAAACTGGTATGCACTATTTATTTGTAGCATCGCGTTACATTATCTATTTAAAAGTTTGGCATCACATAGCGTTGAAGGGGATACTGAGGAGAAAGAGGATTTAGAAAAACATGTATTAAAAACAAGTGCCAATGTTACATATTATGTACTCGTTGTATTAATTTTTGGCTTGTTTTTCGCATCGGTAGGGTTTAATAGATGGATTGATTTTCATAACATACCGCTTTTGTTTGCGTTATGTGCTGCGATAGTTGTAAAGCCAGCTGTTGAGTTTTTAATTGTAAGACGTTATAGATAAAAAAGATCCTCTTCTTGCATGAAGAGGATCTTCTTCTTATAGCATTTTAGTTTTTGGACTAGGTGGTGTAACGGATGTATTATTTTCAGGGACCTTAGTTAATAAAAATCCACCGATAATAAACAACACAATAATACTAAGGACACCGGCGTTTGTTTTTCCCGTTAATTGCGTTGTAACACCGACTAATACTGGACCCATAATCGCGGCAAACTTGCCAAATATATTATAGAATCCGAAGAATTCATTTGCCGATTCTTTAGGTACTAGTTTTGCAAAATAGGAACGACTAAGTGCTTGAATCCCGCCCTGAGAAGTGGCAACTAACATTGCTAAAATCCAGAAATCGAGTGTCGTTTTTAAGAAATAAGCATATGTGCAGATAATGATATAAATAATAATACCGACATATAGCATTTTTTTACCGGTAAATGTCTCCGATAGTTTTCCGTACAATAAAGCGAATGGACAAGCTACAATTTGTGTGACGAATAATATGATTAATAGATTTGTTGCACTAATACCGAGGTCTGTTCCGTAAGCGGTGGACATAGTAATAATTGTATCGACCCCATCAATATAGAAAAAGTAAGCAATTAAGAACATAAAGACCGTTTTATATTCTTTAATATTTTTAAAAGTATCAGCAAGGCGTTTGAAGCTCATTGTAATTGGTCTTGGGTGACGTTCAATATAGTGCGTTTGTTCTACGTTTTTTAGCATTGGAATTGTAAATAATCCCCACCAAAGAGCTGTGATTGCAAATGAAATTTGACTAGCAATGCCAACTGATAAAGGGATAGTTCCTTTTTGAGCAAGAATGATAAGAGTGATACAACCGATAAATGGAATAGTACTCCCAATATAGCCTAAAGCGAAACCTCTCGTAGAAATTCGATCCATTCTATCTTCAGAAGTGACATCTACTAAAAATGCATCATAAAAAATGTTTGCTCCAGCAAAACCGACTAATGCGAGCATATAGCATCCTAGTAATAAGTACCACTGAGATGTTGGAACGACTGCTAGCATACTTGTAAATACGATACCGAGTCCAAAGAAGAATGTGAAAAATCGTTTTTTAAATCCTTTATAATCAGCAACTGTGCCGAGAATAGGAGCAAGTATAGAAATTAAAAGTGTTGCGAACGAGTTTGCATATCCCCAATATGCTGTTGAAGTTGCACCAGATAACCCGGCTTCCTTTGCAGCTGCTTTAAAGTAAATTGGGAATAATGCGGTTGTAATGACGAGCGAATATACGGAGTTCGCCCAATCGTATAATATCCAGCTTTTTTCTTGTCTGGACATTTTTTTCATATAATGTTCCCCCTCAAATTTGTTCTACTAACAGTGTACAAAAATAAAAATTATAAAAAGAGAAACAATGATGAATTTTACATAACTTTTACATATATACACAGTTCTTTACAATTGGAGTAAATCCTCTACAATTGATCCGTCTGTTTCACCTAAGTGTAAACCGAGTAGTCTAGCGATAGTGGGGCCTTCATCAATAAGTCTCATATACGGTATGGTAATGCCGCTTTTTATTCCTTTCCCGGCAGCTATAAAAATTGTTTCATAGTTAGGTTTTGTTGGAGAGTATCCATGCGTACCAAATGTATATTTTTTACTAGGCGTAACATCTTTTTCAGTAATTTCTTTTATAAAATCTCCTGTATAGTTTTCAGTGAAATAATACCCTTCTCGTGCTTCCAACATAAATAAACAATTGCCATCTGCACCGCATTCCTTCGCATCCTCATCATGAAGTATAAATTCAATACCGTTTTGTTTATTTTGAAGCAGTTCTTCAAGGAGTAGTTGTACTTCTCGAATTGTATCGGTATCGTTTTTGTCTTTCACATATACATAGGCGGACCCATCGCAACTTTGGCAATAAGCATTCCAGTCTACTAATTTTCCTTTTGAATTTATAGAGATAAGCCCTTTTTGATGAAATAGTACATTTAATTGAATGGCTTTGCTTTCACTTAAAGCGCTATGATCACCAAGAGCGATAATGGTGCTCTCTTCGTATAGTCCACTGTCTTTTAAAGCTTGAATAATTTTCCCTAGTCGCTCATCATGTCTATGAATTGCGGCTATTGTTTCTTTTGATTCAAAGCCGTGATAGTGTCTTTGGGTGTCTAAATCGGTGAAATGTACAAACATGACATTAGGCTTTTTTGTCTGGATTGTATGCACAGCAGAAGCAAGTACGAAATCATCGAGTTCAGGTTGTGACAATCCATTTCGTATATGGCCGAAACGACGATTTAAATCTAATTGATATAGCGGGCTACCGCTAAATAATGAAACTAAAACTTGATTTTGCCACGGTCTATTTGGAAAGATTTCTGGTAAATTGTAATCAATATTTGCTCTGCCAGTAACAGGCCATAGAAGGGCAGCTGTCGTTAAATTTGCTTTATGTGCTTCATCATATAATGTTGTTCCTTGTATTGATTTTCGGTACCAATGCCAATCGGGTGATTCGCGTCCAGGTTGAAGTAACGTATTGCTAACTACGCCATGTTTATTAGGGTAATTACCAGTTACGATTGTTGAGTGACTTGGATAGGTTACAGAAGGATAGATGGGCTCTACTTTTTCGACAACCGTACCCTTTTTGATTAGAGATTGGAAATGAGGTAATTTTTGTAGTATAGGAAAATCTAAAGCTGATAAACAGTCGAATGATAAAATGATGACACGATTCGTTAATGCTTTATCCATAAAGTAATCCTCCTAATTATATGAAACCTATTACTATATATTACTATTAATACCTAGTAATAAAAATATGTTTTTAAATAAAATTTATTATTTATTTTCAGAAAAATTAAACATATAATTAAGTATAAGGGAATGAATGAAAGGAGGGAATAATGTGGATTTGCTAGATGGATTTAGTATCTTTTACATCATTGGTGGAATCACAATTATTCTTGTATTTGCTATTTCGTATTTACTAAAGAAACGGTTTCCAGACAAGCAGTTTGATATTATATTTGCACTTAGTTTAATACTTCTTTGCTTAGCATCCTTTCCCGTTACAATGATGGTTATTGGTGGATGGGAAGGAATGGGATATGGATTTATTGGTTTCTTCGTCCTACTTGGTACACTTATCGGTATGATTGCACATCAACTTGTGAAAATTACGAGAAAAAGCTACGTATAAAACTGTAAAAAATGAAAAGAATATATAAAAAATAAGAAAATTCACTCTTGTTTTAGGGTGAAATTTATATTATGATATTCAACAAATTTACTTCGTTATAACGATGAAAAAGGACTAGTACATGTTCAACCTTTTTAGCAGAGAGAGAATCCGTCAGGCTGAAAGATTCTTAAAAAGGCGATATGGAACCTACCTTTGCGTTCTGCATATGCAGCGGGAATTTCCCGTTATCAAAAAGAGAGCATGCACAATTTTTGTGCATGAATCAGGGTGGTAACGCCGGCAAAGCTCGGTCCCTATTTAGGGGCGCGGGCTTTTTTGTATTTTCTAGAAGGAGGAAGACTGACTATGGCAAAAGAACAAGTACAAGCGATTACGAAGATGGAAGAGGACTTTGCACAGTGGTACACAGATATTGTAAAAAAAGCAGAACTTGTTGATTATTCAAGTGTAAAAGGATGTATGATTCTACGCCCGTACGGCTATGCCTTATGGGAAAATATGCAGAAAGTGATGGATGAGAAGTTAAAAGCAACTGGTCATGAAAATGTGTATATGCCAATGTTTATCCCAGAGAGCTTATTACAAAAAGAGAAGGATCATGTAGAAGGATTTGCTCCTGAAGTAGCATGGGTGACACATGGTGGGGATGAAAAGTTAGCAGAAAGACTTTGTATACGCCCTACATCCGAAACTTTATTCTGTGAGCATTTTTCAAAAATTGTGCAATCCTATAATGATTTGCCAAAGTTATATAATCAGTGGTGTTCAGTAGTTCGTTGGGAAAAGACAACGAGGCCATTTCTTCGTACAACGGAATTCTTATGGCAAGAGGGTCATACAATTCATGAAACAGCAGAAGAATCTCAAGCTGAAACATTAAATATTTTAAATCTATATGCTTCTTTCTGTGAAGACTACTTAGCAATACCAGTAATTAAAGGACAAAAAACAGAAAAAGAAAAATTTGCGGGCGCAAAGGCAACTTATACAATTGAAAGCTTAATGCATGATGGGAAAGCACTTCAAACGGGAACATCCCATAACTTTGGAACGAATTTCTCTGAAGCATTTGATATTAAATTTTTAGATCGTAACGGTAAGTGGCAATATGTACACCAAACATCTTGGGGCGTATCAACGAGAATGATAGGTGGACTGATTATGGTTCATAGTGATAATAATGGGCTTGTAATGCCTCCTAAAGTCGCACCAGTGCAAGTTGTTATTGTACCGATTGCTCAGCATAAAGAAGGCGTTTTAGCGAAAGCAACAGAGTTACAAGAACATATTCAAAAGGTTGCACGAGTAAAACTAGATGCTAGCAATAAAACACCTGGTTGGAAATTTAATGAGTATGAAATGAAGGGAATTCCAATTCGATTAGAAGTTGGTCCGAAAGATATCGAAAAGAATCAAGTTGTACTCGTAAGAAGAGATACGAAGGAAAAAGAGTTTATAGCAATGGATCAATTAGAAGAACGCATTCCAGCACTACTTGAGGAAATTCATAACTCTTTATTTAATAAAGCAAAAGTATTTCGTGATGAAAATACGTATAGTGTGACGAAGTTTGAAGAGATGAAAAAAGTAGCTGATGAAAAGCAAGGATTTATTAAGGCGATGTGGTGCGGGGAACTAGCTTGTGAAGAGAAATTAAAAGAAGAAGTCGGAGTATCTTCTCGCTGTATGCCTTTTGAGCAAGAGCATTTAGCTAACGAATGTATTTGTTGTGGTAAAGAAGCTAAGCAAATGGTGTATTGGGGAAAAGCGTATTAATGCTCTTTTGGATAGGAAGGATGAAAAGGACTTTGGACTGCATAATAAAATGCAATCCAAAGTCCTTTTTAGTTTTACAATTTGTTTCATGTATTTTTAAGATGGAAGGATATGTTTTTATTTTGCGTTTTTACGGCGAATGAATAGTAACATACCAATTAGGAATGTTGAAAGCCCCATTAAAATAGATGCAGGATAATGTGTGGCAGTATTCGGTAACTTATCGCCTTGTTTTTTCGCGTTATCTTTTACGTTACCACCTTGAGAACTGCTATCGCCTTTACCACGGTTACCTCCATGAGAGTCATTTCCCCCTTGAGAACTGCTATCGCCTTTACCACGATTGCCGCCAGAGCCACTGCCATCAGAACCGTTGCCGCCAGAGCCACTGCCATCAGAACCGTTGCCGCCAGAGCCGCTGCCACCAGAACCGTTACCGTCAGAACCACTGCCGCCAGAACCGTTGCCGCCAGAGCCGCTGCCACCAGAACCGTTACCGTCAGAACCACTGCCGCCAGAGCCATTGCCGCCACTGCCATCAGAACCGTTGCCGCTAGAGCCATTGCCACCAGAGTCGCTGCCACCAGAACCGTTACCGTCAGAACCATTGCCGCCAGAGCCACTGCCATCAGAACCGTTGCCGCCAGAGCCGCTGCCACCAGAACCGTTACCGTCAGAACCACTGCCGCCAGAACCGTTGCCGCCAGAGCCGCTGCCACCAGAACCGTTACCGTCAGAACCACTGCCGCCAGAGCCATTGCCGCCACTGCCATCAGAACCGTTGCCGCTAGAGCCATTGCCACCAGAGTCGCTGCCACCAGAACCGTTACCGTCAGAACCACTGCCACCAGAGCCGTTGCCGCCAGAGCCGTTGCCGCCAGAACCGTTACCGCCAGAACCACTGCCATCAGAACCGTTGCCGCTAGAGCCATTGCCGCCAGAGCCGTTGCCACCAGAGCCATTGTCACCAGAACCACTATCGTCCTGAGAACCACCGTTTCCTGGTGGCTTATTATTATCTTTTGAGTTACCTTCTGCGAAATGATCGTTATTTTGTACAATCGCATTTGTTACTGGAGAGAAGTTTTCTGTTGCTGCATTACCGATATTTAAACCACTAAAAAAAGATAAAGAAAGAGTTGATGCTAAAATGAAAATTTTCGTCATTGATTTCCTCCTGAAACATTAATATTCCATCTAAAATACATCTCTTTGTAATATTTCATAGGAAAAAGAGTTTTATGCAAAAAAAACTATATATAGAAAAAGGTGGTATATTTCTAAAGAGAGAAAAGAGTGAGTGTAAATTCTTTATAATAGTAGAGTGGTGGGAATTTCACACCCATTCCAGTAGAGGAAGTGACAGCAGATGAAAGAGTATATTGCATTTGATATTGGTGGTACACAAATTAAATATGGAATTGTTTCAGAAACAGGAACAGTACTAAAGCATAAAACAGTTCCAACGGAAATTCATTTGGGCGGGGAACAAATCATTCAAAAACTCATTCTTTTATCAAAAAATTTAATGGGTAAACATACGATTTCGGGAATTGGCATTAGTACGGCGGGAATTGTTGACGTTAATAAAGGGATTGTGACGGGAGGTGTGGATCATATTCCGGGCTATAGTATGATTCCTATTATGAATAAATTGCAAGAGGTATTAAAAGTTCCTGTATCCATTGATAATGATGTGAATTGTGCAGCGTTTGGAGAAAAGTGGAATGGTAGTGGAAGAGAGAAAGGAAACTTTATTATGCTCACCCTTGGAACTGGTATTGGAGGAGCAATTTTTATAGATGGAGAGTTATATAGAGGGCATTTGTTTAGTGCTGGCGAATGGGGAAATATGTTAGTAGAAGGAAAGCCGTTTGAAGAGATCGCTTCCATTTCAGGGTTAATTCGTCTTGTGCGAAAATATAAAGATGAAAGTGATTGGAATGGAAAAAAGATTTTCGAACTGTATGATAAAGGTGATAGGGAAGTTACCCAAGCAGTTGAGGTTTTCTTTAAACATTTAGCGATTGGAATTAGTAACCTTGCTTATATTTTTAATCCAGAAGTGATTGTTATAGGTGGAGGAATTACTGATAGGGGAAATGAGTTTTTAAAAGAAGTAAAAGAAGAGGTCAGTAAATACTTAAATAAAGAGATTTATAGTAATTGTGAGATTGAACTTGCGCAAAACGGTAATTGTGCAGGAATGGTTGGTGCTATTTACCACTTCTTACATCATCATAAGTAAATTATATGAATGTTTTCATATAACTGAGAATTTATCCTTTTTATCACTAGGTAAATAATGCTACAATATAAGGGGAGAATACAATATTTTCCGTCTTGGAAAATGCTTTGTAGAAAGGAAGAAACTGCATGCCTATTATTTTAGAAAAAGGTCAAAAGATCGATTTAACGAAAGGACAACCAAAAGTAGCAAAACTACAGGTTGGCTTAGGCTGGGATCCAATTGGGCAATCAGGTGGGTTTCTGTCTTCATTATTTGGAAGTAAACCAAATGTAGATTGTGATGCATCTGTTGTTATGTTAGAAGGAGATCGTTTTGTTAATAAAAACGATTTAGTATACTTCGGAAACAAACTTTCTACTTGTGGTAGTATTATTCATTCAGGAGATAATTTAACAGGTGAAGGCGAAGGTGACGATGAAACAATCTTTGTAGAATTGCATAAAGTCCCAAGTCGTATTAACCGTTTAGTATTCGTTGTAAATATTTATGATTGTGTAAACAGACGTCAAGACTTTGGTATGATTCGTAATGCTTACATTCGTATTCAAAATCCTCATACAGGTGAGGAATTAGCACGTTATAATTTATCAGAAAACTATGCTAGTAAAACAACTTTAATTGCAGGAGAAATGTATCGATACGAAAATGAGTGGAAGTTTTCAGCAGTTGGAGAAGGCACACAAGATAAAAACTTAAGTGAGATTGTATCACGTTATCAATAGGATAAACTAAGGAGGAATTTAAAATGGCATCTATTTCTTTAAAAAAGGGACAAAAGGTAGATTTAACAAAAACAAATCCAGGTTTATCAAAAGTACTTGTAGGGCTTGGCTGGGATACGAACCGTTATGATGGACAAGCTGATTTTGATTTAGATGTTAGTATCTTTTTAGTAGGTGCGAACGGTAAAGTTTCAGGCGCAGAGGATTTCGTTTTCTATAATAACCCAAAAGGCGCGAATGGTGCTGTAGAGCATTTAGGAGATAACAGAACGGGTGAAGGCGAAGGCGATGACGAAGCGATTAAAGTAGATTTGAAAAATGTACCTGCACATATCGAACGTATTTGTTTCACAATCACAATTTACGATGGAGAAGGCCGTAGCCAAAACTTTGGTCAAGTTTCTAACTCATTCGTACGTATTGTAGATGAAGAAAAGAATGCAGAGTTAATTCGTTACGATTTAGGAGAAGATTTCTCCATTGAAACAGCTGTTGTAGTAGGCGAATTATACCGCCATGCAGGTGATTGGAAGTTCAATGCAATCGGAAGTGGATTCCAAGGTGGATTAGCGTCTCTATGCAATAACTTTGGTTTAGATGTAGAGTAATAGATTAATATATCCATCGATGAAATGCATGTTTACTGATGGATATATTTTTTTAGATAAAAATATAGAGGTGAATATAAATGGCTATTCAGTTACAAAAAGGACAGAAAATCGATTTAGGTAAAACAAGCCCTGGCTTAACAAAAGCAGTAATTGGTCTTGGATGGGATATTAAGTCTTATGATGGTGGAGCTGATTTCGATTTAGATGCATCTGCCTTTTTATTAGATATGAACGGAAAATGTACGAAGGAAACTGATTTTATTTTCTATAATAATTTACAGTCTCCTTGTGGATCAGTTTTACATACAGGTGATAACCGAACGGGTGAAGGTGAAGGCGACGATGAGCAACTTGTTGTAGATTTGAAGAAAGTTCCAGCAGATGTGCACAAAATTGCTATTACAGTTACGATTTATGATGCGGAAGGTCGTAGTCAAAACTTTGGACAAGTAGGAAATGCTTTCGTTCGTTTAGCAAACGAAGAAACGAATGAAGAAGTTCTTCGCTTCGATTTAGGGGAAGATTTCTCTATCGAAACAGCAGTTGTCTTTTGTGAATTATATCGTCATAATGGACAGTGGAAGTTTAATGCAGTAGGAAGTGGATTCCAAGGTGGTTTAGGTGCGCTTGTAAGAGCGTATGGCTTGGATGCATAGAAAGGAAACGATATTCGTTTCCTTTTTTTGACCTTTCTATAAATCTAGCAAAGAATAGGGGATAAAGGTAAGATGAGTATTTTGCAAGGAATCCTTGATACGTATGCTCAGTTTTTCGACTTGGACATGTGGATTAAAGTGTTGCAAGATCCAGTATCGTGGGGATTAATAGGTACACTTGTTGTACTTGAAGGATTGTTATCTGCTGATAATGCACTTGTATTAGCGGTAATGGTAAAACACCTTCCAGAAGAGAAGCGTAAAAAGGCTTTATTCTATGGGCTTATTGGAGCGTATTTATTCCGCTTTATTGCGATTGGAATTGGAATGTTCTTAATTAAATTAGCATGGGTAAAAGTGTTAGGTGCACTTTACTTAGCTTGGCTTTCAATTAAATACTTTATTGATAAAAGAAAAGGTAATGCAGAAGAAGAGGAAGCTCATGGTATGAACCAAAACAGTATTCTCTTCAGAATGTTTGGTGTCTTCTGGGGAACGGTTGCGATGGTCGAATTAATGGATATCGCGTTCTCTGTAGATAGTGTACTTGCTGCATTTGGTGTATCAAATGAAGTTTGGATTCTATTGTTAGGCGGAATGCTCGGTATTTTAATGATGCGTGGTATCGCTGGTGTATTCTTAAAGTTGTTAGAGCGTATCCCAGAACTTGAAACGACAGCATATATTTTAATCTTAATTATTGCAACAAAAATGCTATTGTCTGTTATTCATATTGAAATAAGCCATACATTGTTCTTCGTTATTTTAGTTGTAGCATTTGGAGCAACATTTGTACTTCACTACGTGAAGAATTCTGGACAAGCTAAAGAAGAAGTTGCTGCTACTAAAGAAGACAATAAATAATTGAAATGGGTTTGCTCGTTTTGCGAGCGCCCATTTTTTATAACCAAAAATAGTTTATAATAGAAGAAAGACTTAGAAAAAGTAAATGTTTTTGGAGGTGAACTGTTGTGTTTTCACGTTTTACACTTCAACCATATGCATTAAAAGATGAATCAGATGTAAAGCAATTTGAAACGCTTTTAGAAAAACGTCCACAATATGAGCTGACAGAGAATGAGATGAAATTTAGTTATATAGCATGTCGAATCCTTGGCGTTCCGAACGATGTAGATGAATATTTTAATGAACTGTTTGATTATAGTGAAGCGAAAGGAATTGAAGTTTTACATGAACAAAATTTAAATAAAGTGATTGATTCAGAAAAGCTTCGTCACATTCAAGAAGTGTTCGGATTACATCAAGAAGCACCAAATGGTCTAACAGTAAATAGGCTAGTGGCACACTTATCTGGGAAACAACTTTTACCGAAAGTAGACAATCCGGATTTACAGCATTATATACATACAACATTTATTTCTGTATTGAAATTATATGAGAAACAACATAATCAATCTCTAAAGACAGAAGGCTTCCGTCGTTTCTTAATCGACATGATTAAATTAAGCGAAAATTACGTAGCGAAGTGGTTCTCTACGATTAACTATAAGAAACAAATGCCGCGTATTGTTTGGTACGGTGATGCACAGGAAAGCCGTATATATTTCTTATACTTTCTTATTATGCTCGGCTGCGATGTACTTTATTATCACCCAGAAGGAAAAGATGGATTTGAGAATGTTGATGAGGAAGGAAGAAGTTTTATTGTGTCTCATCCAAGTCGTATTTCTCTTGAGCCATTTCCAGATCGCCGCCGCGAGCGTGTTGCAACAGTGGCATATCAAGCTTCAAAAGAAATTGAACAAGTACTTCACCACGATAATTCACTATTATACAAGCCGTGGCAATTCCGTTCCTATACACCTGTAGCACGTACATTAAAAACAACATACGATGAACTATTTTTAATTACGAAAGAAAAGGCGTTTGTACGCCCGACATTCTTTGTTGAAAATAAACACATTTATATTCCATCCCTATTTGCGAAAATATCAGGTGTTTCAAAGAATGATAAAGAGTATTTTCAGCGATTAAAGGCTGTTACATCATTTGATAACAGTTTATTAATTAATACATTTCCGTTTACGAAAGAACAAAAAGCAAATTTCCAATACCATTATCGAGATGCATTAGACCGCGGAGGGAAATTGCATCCAGATTTAATTATGAACAGTCATTGGTGGCCGCATAAACGATTGCCAGAAGGATTACAACATGGTATTGCAGAAGCGATTATCCATACGTGTGAAAGTGAAATGTGTAAACCAATTGCAAAAGAGACGAAACAAGATGTAGCGCTATATGTTTTCGCGCAACTTTCTCAAATACCACCGAATATTTTAGAACAGCTTGAGAAATTTGATTATTCACAAGATGTACCGAAAATTGTTATATTTAATAATGAGAAGAGTGGAGAGTTAACTCGTTCTGATGCTGTTTTATTACTATTTTTAAATCAAATTGGAGTAGATGTATTCCATTTCAATCCAACGGGAAGAAACGATATTGAACCGTATATTGAAGCTGGGGCATTTGATTCACATTGGCTTGAAGAAGTTAATTTCGATCTTGAGTTTCATGGTTCATCAGCCTATAAAAATTTATCACAAACAATAAAAGGACTATTTCGTCCATTTTTATAAGGAAAGGGAGAATACCATATGAATAACCCAGTCGTACTAGATTCGAAAACAGAATTAAATGAGCAAACAGCACAAGATGTTCGCTTGCAACTTAGACAAGATGCGGATGTACAACGTATTTATAATGCGGTAGATATTAAAGATCAATTAGAATTAATTGAACTTGGAAAAGAACCTTCTATGGAAATTTCACGTTTTGCTGATCAAATTTTACATACGATGTCATTATCAAAGATAGAAGATTCTGGTGAATTATTAAAACAGCTTGGTAAAATTATGGACCGATTCGATAGCAAAGACTTTGCGGAAGAGAAAAGTGGTTTCTTCTCACGTATGTTCAAAAAAGCGGATAAAATGATTGAACAAATCTTTAGCAAGTATCAAACGATGGGCCGTGAAATTGATAAAGTGTATGTGGAAATTACGAAGTATCAAGATGAAATGAAAAAATCAATTGGTACGTTAGATGGTTTATATGAGCAAAACTTAAAATATTATTTAGACTTAGAAAAATACGTAGTAGCAGGAGAAATGTTATTAGAGCGTTTAAATACAGAGTTAGTTCCGATGTATGAAGAGCGTGTACGTAATAATGATCAATTAGCAGGTATTGAATTAGAGTCGCTTAAAAACTCTGTTGAAATTTTAGAACAACGTATTGATGATTTAGAAAAAGCGCGTATGGTTGCGTTACTGACAGCACCACAAATTCGAATGATTCAACGTGGTAATAATAAATTAATTGGTAAAATCAATACAGCATTTATTACGACGATTCCTATCTTTAAAAATGGTATCATTCAAGCGGTAAATGCGAAGCGTCAAAAGCTTGTTGCAGATTCCATGGCTGAACTGGATCGCCGTACAAATGAATTACTTAAGAAAAATGCACAAAATATCGCAACGCAAAGTGTGGAAGTAGCGAGATTATCCGGTTCTTCTAGTATTAAGATGGAAACACTCGAGGAAACTTGGAACATTATTTCAAGAGGTATGCAAGAAACACAACAAATTGAAGAGCAAAACAAACGTGAGCGTGAAGAAAGTCGCAAACGTATGGCTACATTAACGGAGAACATTAAAAAAGAATTACAAGGGTAAATGAAAAGGCAATGAGGACTATTCCTCATTGCCTTTTAGTTTTTCTTCGCTAATTTAATGATTTCATTCACAACGAGCGGAATGATACTTAATAAGAGAACAAATCCCCAATCTCGCAGCGTTAATGCATGCACACCGAATATATTTGCAAGGGGCGGAATGGAGATGATACAAACTTGCATAAGAACACCGATAAGAAGGGAGAAGACTAAATATTTATTTGTAAAAATCCCAATTGAAAAAATTGATTTCGTTCTTGAACGCAAGTTAAATGAATGAACGAGCTGAGAAAAACTAAGAACGACAAATGCCATCGTTTGAGCGTGTAATAGAGCATCCTCATCAATTCGCTCTGGGAAAAGAGGGAATAAATTTGTATCTCCAGTATAGAACTTTGCTCCGGCGATAAAGGCTATTAGCGTTAAAAGTCCAATGACAACCCCATTGAAAATAAGGAAAGGAACGCTACCGCTAAATAAGCTTTCTTTCGCATGTCGTGGTTTTTCCTTCATCACATCAGGATCTTCAGGATCAACCCCAAGTGATAATGCAGGCAGCGTATCTGTAATTAAATTTACCCACAAAATGTGAATAGGTCGTAGTGGTGTTGCCCAGCCGAGTAAAATGGCTAAAAATAAAGTGATAATTTCTCCGAAGTTACAAGAGAGTAGGAAGAGAATTGATTTTTTTATGTTACGATAAATGTTTCTACCTTCCTCAACAGCTTTCACGATAGATGAGAAATTATCATCTGTTAATACGACATCCGCTGCCCCTTTTGCAACGTCTGTTCCTGTAATGCCCATCGCTACGCCAACATCTGCTTGTTTTAAAGATGGAGCGTCATTGACGCCATCACCAGTCATAGAAACGATATTGCCTTTTGCACGTAATGCTTTTACGATCTTTACTTTATGTTCTGGAGAGACTCTAGCGAATACATGTAAGTGATCAATTTTGCTTGCTAGTTCTGTATCTGAAATGTTATCTAATTCAGTTCCAATCATAATTTCACATATGTCTTCAGCAATACCAAGTTCTTTGGCAATGGCGAAGGCGGTATCTTTATGGTCACCAGTAATCATAACTGTGCGAATACCGGCTTTTTTACATTCTGTAATGGAATCTTTTACTTCAGTTCGCGGTGGATCAATCATACCGACAAGACCAATAAAGATGAGGTTTTCTTCGAGATGATCTATATCCACATTGCTTGAATTGTATTGTTTAAATGCGAATGAAAGTACTCTTAAAGCTTCTCGGGACATTGCCCCGGCAGCTTCTAATATTTGATTTTTATCAGCCTCTGTTAGAACTTCGATTTTACCGTTTTTCAATATGTGGGTACATCGAGGTAAGAGCTTATCGATAGCACCTTTCGTCATGCTATAATAGCTGTCATCGTATGTATGCACGGTTGACATCATTTTACGATCTGAATCGAAAGGCATCTCGTTAACGCGTTCATGTATTTTTTCTAAATAATCTTTTTGCATATTAAAAGTGCTTCCGGCAACGAGAAGAGCAATTTCAGTCGGGTCTCCCGTTTGTGATTCATTGTTGTAAGACGCATCGTTACATAGCACCATATTTTCTAACAATAGACGTTGCACATTATTATTTACATTTAAATTTTCTAATTGATCGTATGTGTTATCACTATAAAAGTGAGTAACGGTCATTTTATTTTGTGTTAACGTACCTGTTTTATCTGAACAAATAATTGTGACAGAACCGAGAGCTTCGACAGCTGGTAGTTTCCGAATGATAACATTTTGTTTAATCATACGCTGCACACCAATTGCAAGAACGATGGAAACGATAGCTGGCAAACCTTCTGGAATAGCTGCAACGGCTAAACTAATAGCAGTCATAAACATTTCTAGTGTATCTCGTCCTTGTAAAAAGCCGATGAGAAACATAACGATACAAATCGCTACAGCAACAAAGCCTAAATACTTTCCGACTTGTGCTAAGCTTTTTTGAAGTGGTGTCATATCATCGTCTGCTTCATGCAACAGGGTAGCAATCTTACCAATTTGTGAGTTCATTCCAGTTTCAACAGCAACACCGACGCCTCTTCCGTATGTTACAAGGGTAGACATGAAGGCCATGTTTTTTTGATCACCGAGTGGTACTTGTTCATCACTTTGCATGGAAGGGTGGTAGATTGCATCTTTATCAACAGGGACAGATTCACCAGTTAGAGCAGATTCTTCAACTTTTAAATTTGCGGTTTCGATAAGGCGTAAATCGCATGGGATATATCGTCCGGCGTCGAGCATAACGATATCACCTGGAACGACGTGCTCAGATGGAATTTCTTTTAGTTCACCATCTCGCTTGACGATAGCTTTAGGTGTCGCCATCTTTTTCAATGCCTCTAAAGCTTGTTCTGCTTTCGATTCTTGGACGACACCGATAACAGCATTTAAAACTACAACGAGCGCAATAATACTTGCATCAGCCCATTCACCTACAAAGGCTGAAATAAGAGCAGCAATAATAAGGACATATACGAGGACGTCATTAATTTGGGCGAAAATACGTTGCCATAAAGTGCGTTTTTGTTTTGTAGCTAATTCATTAAAACCATATTGCTTTAAACGTTCATTTACGATTTCATCTGTTAAACCGTGTTGTTCATTTGTTTCTAAGTTGATTAATGTTTGATCTTTCGTCTTACTGTACCAATTGCTCATAAGTAAGCACCTCCAGTAAAAACAGTTAGCAATGGTAGTGTTGCTATTATTTGTGAGTAGTATGTATGGAGAAAAAAATCTAAGGTGAGGTTCTACTTCTATTGTACAATATTTTACAGTTGGTTGAGAGAAAGAGAAGAGTTGTCATGAATTTGTTGGAAGTAAAAAAGAGCCTCATAAACGAGGCTCCTTTACTTTTTAATTAATGTACCTAATTCTTCTGTAATAGCTTGCATTTCACTAATGCTGAATGTTTCACGTTTCATAACATGCTCATAAATGTCACGTAAGTCTTCGTACATTTCTTCATTAAAGCTAGCAGCTCTCATCGCTCCAGCATTAACCATACGTAATTTTTCTTTAATAGCTTCGACCATATATTCAACATTTTCTTCTGACTTTACGGATAAATCCACCGAAGTGTCCCCCTTTGAAATAACATAAGGTTATCTTAACATTTTTTATCATTTTCGTTAATGAATCTTTTCAATCCTATTAAATTAGTAGGGATTTCCTTTATATTTAATAATTGGTTGTTTATACTATAAGTATATATAAAGAAATGCACCAAGAAAGGAAGAAACAAAAATATGGTTCAAGTATTGTTTGTTTGTCTTGGGAACATTTGTCGTTCTCCAATGGCAGAAGCGATTTTTCGAGATCTTGTCGTAAAAGAGGGACTCGAAGAGAAAATTGTCATTGATTCTGCAGGAACTGGAGATTGGCATGTTGGCCATCCGCCACATAAAGGAACACAAAAAATTTTAAAAGAAAATGCAGTCACTTTTGAAGGAATTAAAGCAAGGCAAGTAGAAAAAGAAGACTTAACAAAGTTTGATTATATTATTGCCATGGACAACAAGAATATAGCAGATTTAAAAAGTTTAGGTAAAACTGGAGGCTATATTGGTAGGCTGTCCGATTTTGTTCCAGACGGTGGCTGGACAGACGTTCCCGACCCTTACTATACAGGGAATTTCCAAGAAGTATATGACCTTGTAACAGAAGGGTGTGCAAAGCTATTAGCTTTCATTCGAAAAGAACAAGGAATATGAGGAAGCTTAGAAAGAAATACTTTCTAACATAAGAAATGAAAGGGTGAAGGAATATGGCAAAGAAAAATAATATTGCTCGAAACATTGCGATTGGTGTAGCTGCAGGTGTAGCTGTATCTATGTTGAAGAAAGAAAACCGTGAAAAAGTAAAAAATACTGCAGAAAAAGCAAAAACAAAGATGATTGAAATTGGTGAAAATGCAAAGATCAAAGAAAAAGTGCAAACTGTTACAGATAAAGGACGCGAACTTGCTGATTTAAATGTAGTGAAAGCGAAAGTTGCAGAAATTAAAAAATTGACGCCATCTGTTGTAGAGACGTTAAAAGAAACGAAAGAAATTTTTAGTAAGAAAAAGGTTGAGCCAGCAGAGAAGCCAGAAACGATTGAAATTCAAGCTGTTTCTCCAAAAGTAGATGAACTGAAAGCAGAAGAAGAGCCAGTAGTTGCTGAAGATGGCGGTATGAAAGAAGCGCGTGAACTATTTATGAAAGACTCTAATGTAGAGGAAAAAAAAACTGAAGCGTACATTGAGTTGAAGCAAGATAAAGAAGAGAAGAAAAGCGTTTAAACATATATGAGAAAAATTTTAGAAAAGGTGAGAAGAAATCGTACTTATTCGTTTGGTAAAGATTTGTATGACCGGACGATGCGCGATGATGTAGCGGGCTTGGCAGCACAGCTCGCTTATTTCTTCTTGCTTGCGATTTTTCCTGGGCTTGTTTTCTTAATTACGCTTCTTGGATTCATTGACCTTCAAACAGAAAGTGTGCTCAACTTATTAGAACCGTACGTACCCGAAGATGCAATGTCTTTAATTGAAGTAAACGTTGATAAAGTTGTAAATGAGCAAAATGGTGGTTTATTATCATTTGGTTTATTATCAATGTTATGGTTTGCTTCAAACGGGGTAAATGCGGTTATGAATGCTTTTAATCGTGCGTATGATGTAACAGAAACACGTTCCTTTATTAAAACGAGAGCTTTATCCATTGTGTTTACATTAGCGATTATTTTTATGATTGTGTTTGCGCTAATTGTTCCAGTGTTTGGACAAGTCATTGGAGCAGCGGTATTTAAAGCAATTGGGTTATCGGATAGTTTTTCTTACGTGTGGAGTATTACGCGGTTAGTAGCGAGTTTCTTCGTGCTATTTGCATTGTTTAGTTTTATATATACATTTGCACCAGATCGAAAGTTAAAAAGAAGAGAAGTCATTTCAGGAGCAACATTTGCTACTGTAGGATGGATTGTGGTATCGTACTCATTTGCTTATTATGTAGATAAGTTTGCGAATTACGCGAATACATATGGTGGTCTCGGTGGTATCATTGTTTTAATGTTATGGTTTTACTTAACTGGATGGGTAATTTTACTCGGCGGTGAAATTAATGGTTTACTCCATCATTATAGGACGGGTGACAATAATTCCCGTAATGAAAAGTGAGCTCTTGTTCCATAATAATAGGGAACAGGGGGGATATTTCATGAGTAATAATAAAAAGAATCACAACAATAAAAATAATAATAAACAAAAGAGTAGTTCGCATCCAAAGCATAAAACAAGCGGTAGTGCGAACGGGCATAATAGCTATCACTAAAATAAAACGGGTCCTCTATGAGGGACCCGTTCTTATTTGTTTCCTTTTAATAATCGTAAGCCATTCAAAATAACAAGAATCGTACTTCCCTCATGTCCGATAACACCGAATGGAAGAGCTAAAAATTGTAAGAAGTTTGAACAAATGAGCATTGCAATTACAGCTAGTGAAAAGATTACGTTTTTCTTTACAATACGGTTCATTCGCTTTGATAAACGGATTGCTTGTGAAAGTCGAGATAACTCGTTCTTCATAAGTACAACGTCTGCCGTTTCTAAAGCTACGTCTGTTCCTTCTCCCATCGCTACACCAATGCTAGCAGTAGCGAGTGCAGGGGCATCATTTATACCATCTCCGACCATTGCTACTGTCCCGTATTTTTCTTTTAGCTTTTTAATCGTTTCAACCTTTGTTTCTGGTAAGCATGATGCGTAATATTCCTTTATGTTACTTTCAGAGGCAATAGCTTTTGCTGTTTCTTCATTATCTCCAGTAATCATAATGGCCTCGACACCGATGCTTTGTAATTCGCGAATAGCAGCTATTGTTTCTTGGCGAAGAGTATCTTTTAAAGCGATAAGTCCAAGGATGCCATCCTCATCACTAATATAAACGACAGTTTTACCTTCTTTTTCAAGTGAGGCAGAAATACCATTATGAAATGTCTTTGTTTCTTCACCGATAAAATCAGCTTTACCTATTTTATAAGCTTTGTTTTCGAATATTCCTTTTAGCCCAAAACCAGTTACATCTTCAACGTTTTCTGGTTTTTTTAATGTAATGTCATACGTATGTTTTGCATATTTCACAATAGATTCAGCTAAAGGATGTGTAGAGTGACTTTCAATTGCTGCTGTAATAGAAAGTACTTCTTTTTCTGTCATATTTTCTCGAACATATACATCTGTTACAGTAGGTTTTCCTTCTGTTAATGTTCCTGTTTTATCAAAGGCAATTGCTTTTACTGAAGCGAGACGTTCTAAATGTATGCCACCTTTAAAGAGAATTCCGTTTCTTGCACCGTTAGAAATAGCAGATAATGTTGCTGGTGTAATGGCAGCAACGAGTGCACAAGGAGATGCGACTACAAGTAAAATCATAGCGCGATAAAACGTTTCATTCCAGCTCCAATCCAGCAAGAAATGAGGGACGAACATCATAAGCGCAACAACGAGTAGTACACCTTTTACATATGTTCCTTCAAACTTTTCGATGAATAGTTGTGATGGTGATTTTTCACTCTGTGCACTTTGAACGAGACGGATAATTTTTTGGAATAATGTTTGATCGCTCGGCTTCGTAATTGTAACTTCGATAGCACCGCGTAAATTTACAGTACCAGCAAATACTTCATCACCATATTTTTTTTCATTTGGAATAGGTTCACCAGTAATCGCTGCCTCATCGATATTTGTTTCACCGCTATGAATTGTACCGTCAGCAGGAACGCGCTCACCTGGTTTAATTAGAATAATGTCGTTAATTTGTAATCGTCCAACAGGAACACGTTCTTCAGTTCCATTTGAAATACGTAATGCTTCTTCAGGTTGTAGATCAAGAAGCGCTGAAATTTCTTTTTGACTTTTACTTAATGTATAAGATTCCATCGCACCGCTTAGTGCGAAGATAAAGATTAAAATCGCGCCTTCTGCCCAGTAGCCAATGATTGCAGCGCCGATAGCAGCAAAGAGCATAAGCATTTCGACATTTAGCTCTTTCTCCTCAATTGTATCTTCAATACCTTCTTTTGCTTTTGCATATCCACCAACTATATAAGCAAGGATATAGCAAGTAATGCCTACATTCATTACATCGTTCTTTGTGAATAACCAACCAGCTAAAATGAAAATACCAGATGCGATTGCAAATATAAGTTCATAATGTTTCTTTAATGTATCCCATAAAGAGGGATGAGAAATAGACTTTTGTACTTGTAATGTTTTTACTTCTGAGTTCATTACTACTCGCTCCTTCCAAATTCTTATTGAGAAAAAGAATCAAAATCGAAACCCCTATAAAACGACGAAAGCTGCCATCCATAATGGATAGCAGCATTTCTGTTGAAACTGATTTTAATAGTTATTATGTTGTAATTATTCTATAGTATAGCATATGTTTTCGTTAGATGATATGTTTTTGTTTGTTTAGAAACTGAAAACTTGTGTTTTCTCAATTCCTTTGGTATATATGAATACTGTTCATAAAAAGGTCGGAAAGGAAGACAACAAGTGAAGACAGAGAAATTTTTTACCCATCCGATTGGCGTATTTATTGCTGCAATAGTAGCAACTTTTTTATGGGGAAGCGCATTTCCTTTTATTAAATTAAGTTATGCTGAACTTGGAATTCAGCCACAAGAAGTTGGAGAGCAAATATTATTTGCTGGCTATCGTTTCTTTTTATCTGGGGTTATGCTTTTATTCTTCTTTAAAGCGTTAGGAAAAGATATGAGCTTCAAAAAAGGAACGGGGAAGCAGTTAGTACAAATTGGCTTATTTCAAACATTTCTTCAATATATATGTTTTTATATTGGGATGAGTTATAGCTCTGGTATTGAAGGAGCTATCATTTCAGGAACATCATCATTCTTTCAAATTTTACTCGCACATTTTTTATATAAAGATGATGCTCTTAATGTGAGAAAAGTAATTGGAGTTTCTATCGGCTTCTGTGGTGTCATTTTAGTAAACGTGCCGAGTGATGGTAGTTTGTCATTCCATTTCGGAATCGGTAGTTTATTACTTCTGAGTGCAGCAATGTTGTACTCGTATGGGAATATATTGGCGAAAGAAGGTAGTAAAACATTAGATGTTGGCTATATGACAGCATACCAAATGATTTTTGGTTCTATCGGGCTATTATGTATAGGGGCTTTGCAAGTTGGAGTTATGCCATTTACATTCAGTGTACATGCAATACTTATGCTGATTTACTTATCTTTCTTATCCGCAGCAGGATTTTGCATTTGGAATACAATTATGAAGTACAACAAGGTTGGAAAAGTATCAATGTATATGTTCTTCATACCCGTATTTGGTGTGCTATTATCGAGCATGATTTTAGGAGAAGCAATTCACTCATTCGTACTATTCGGTTTAGCATGTGTAGCCGCGGGAATTATTGTGGTGAATCGGACACCAGCTAAGCAAAAAATAGAGCAAGAAAAACAAGTAGCATAGAAAGAGAAGACGATTACAAAAGAAGAACAGTACAGTTCTTCTTTTTTTAAATAGAAAAAGGATAATAGACTAGGTGTAACGAAAAAAGATACAAAAAGCATTTATTGGGGAGAACATGTTATGAATCTACTTTATATGGTATTAATTGGACAAATCATTCTTTTTTTAATTGGTGCAATGTACGCAATAGGGCAGACGAAAAAAACAAGAAATAACATGCCGTTACCTTTAGCGGTGCGTCTTATTCTTAGTTTTTCGTTAACAGCAAGTGCAATTTGGATATGGTTACAAGATCCATCAGTAGATTATAGTACGTGGGTTGCACTAGGTATGACGTTATCAACTGTAGGGGATTTATTTATGGCAGGTTTAATTCCAATTGGTCACAGGCTAATTGGAGGGATGATTACTTTCGCGCTTGCGCATTGTTTTTATGTAAAAGCATTTTTGCAAACAGGCATTTCATGGAATGGTTTTTGGATTGGTTTACTTGTATACGGACTCTTTCTCATTATAGGATGGTTCTTCTTTATTCGAAATGAGAAACAAGATAAATTGTTTACGATAGGAGCGCTAATTTACGGATTGTGGGTTGGAGGCATGGCTTGCTTTGCGTTCGCCTTATACTATGAGAATACAGGAATATGGTGGATACCAGCTTTTGGTGGCTTACTATTTGTCATTTCTGATTTTATTATTGGCGTGACAGATATTGGAGGACGCAAATTAAAGTATGAACCACTTTGGATTTGGTTTACATATGTAGCGGCTCAAATGTGTATTGTATATGTGGGAATATAAAAAGGTACTCTTCGAATAGTGGATAGACTATTTGAAGAGTATCTTTTTTGTTACTATGCTACAATGTTTTTTTGTTGTAGAGCAGAAAGGCTGTATTCATCTGCTGCTTTATAACCTTGGGATAATAAATCATTGATGTAAAGCTTGTTGTAAATAAAGCAGAAGACTAAGTTAGAGAATCCGAATGTAAATATACTAGCGACTAAAATAATTAAAAACCATTTCCAGTCTCCACGGAGTATAGCAGGGAAGAAACCAAAGAAAAATACAGTCCAACTAAAACCAATTTTTGCTTGTTTAATTTGACCAGTATTTTCATTTTTAAGCATAACTTTCATAGAAAAAGTCCTCCTAAGTAACTAAAAATATAATGATAAATGCAAGATATAGTACAAAATAATACATTCTTGAATATCATTATTTGTATTTTTGTAATATTATAATTATATAATTCAGAATTTTGTGGAAAATACACGGTTGAAGTCTTTATAATAAAAGTAAAAAGATGATGAGATGGTGGAATGATGCAAAAGAAAAAACGTTTGCGTGAATTCTTTGGAACAATTGCAATTGCTTGTTTGCTCGTGTTTTTGGCGAAAATTTTCGTATTTTTTCCTACGACTGTAAAAGGGGCTTCTATGAAGCCGACGTTACAAGATGGGGATAAGGTGATTGTGAATAAGTTGGCAAAGCAATTTGAAAGTTATGGGAGAGAAGATATTATTGTTGTAAAGACAGATAATTTTTATGTGAAAAGGGTTATTGGTTTGCCTGGCGATGTTATTGAGGTGAGAAATGATCAATTATATGTGAATCATGAAGTGATAGAGGAAGCGTATTTGTATAGTAATAAAAAACAAGCTGAAAAAAAACTTATGAATTTAACGGAGGACTTTGGACCGATTACAGTTCCTAAAAATAAGATTTTTGTTATGGGAGATAATCGCTTAATAAGCAGAGATAGTAGAAATGGTTTAGGACTCATTGATAAAGCGGATGTATTAGGAGAATTAGCGGCAATTTATTATCCATTCGAACATATGAAAATAATGAATTAAAGTAAAAAACCAAGCAAATTTCAGTTTGCTTGGTTTTTTATCCCGCTTTAATGGGCAGTAAGACCCCCATCTCAAAATTCAGCGAAAGCAAGGAAGTTAGGTGGGGGATGAAGAACCCCCACTGATTAAAGTTTCACTTTATGTTAAATCGTAGGAGACTCATTAAATTCATAGACGTCTTCATTGTTTTTGTTCGTACTTAAAACGAATTTGTGCTGCAATAGTTGCAGTTTAAAGAATGCTAACGGATCGTGATAAGTTTCTGGATTGCTTCTTAACGTTGCTAATGTTTGCTCGTCTTCCTGTATTTCAAGTTGAGCGGCTTCTACATTTTGTTTCAATATGCTAAGTGGATCTTTAAAGAACATCATGATATCTCGTTCTAATGCGCCTTCAAATACTTCAAATTGAAGGAAGAATTGTTTTGAGATTGTTTGAGCAATTTCCGTATAATCTTCCGTTTCAATGTATTGTTTATATTTGTTTGCAAGCATAGATTGATTTTTTTGCATGTTACCAAACAGTTTTCCTGCACTCTTTAAGAAAAATTGTGTTGGTGTAAAGCGTAATAAAATATTGATGTTCGATACTGTAATTCTATTTGTCATACGTACAACATCTCGATGCCAATCATCTAGTAATTTGAAATCGCAAGGAAGTTTCATACGTTCTTCTTTATATAATTTATTAAACGTTTCACTCATTTCATCTAAATAAGATTGAGCTTGAATAAATTCATTATGCGCTGTTTCAATCCACTCTTGAATAAACCCAGTAAATTTAGGGAGAAGCACTTGCTGTACATGTTTTTGAATTCGTTCGTTCATCGCAGTATTTAATTCTTCATGAACTAATTTGAAATCACTATCTTCTTGAACAAGGTCAGAGCAGCTCTGTAATAATTCAGGAATTTGAGAATGGATATCTCTTGTGATTTCTTCTTTCGTTAAAAGATAAGATTCTGTAATAGAACGAATTTTATCTTTTTCAAGAGCAGTAAGATTGTTAATAAATCCGTTTAGTTTTACTGAGATATGTTTATTCCAACGTACTGATTTGACTAATGTATTTTCTAATTCCACACGTTCATTTACAAGGTATGCGATTGTCTTTTGAGTAAACCATATTAGTTTTTCGATACGTTCTTGTTCTATATCTCGTTCTGCTAGATTAGAAAGAATAGACTCTGTCACGTCCCCAAGTTGTTGGCTCCCCTCTTGTGAAGGAGAGTATGGGAAGAACTGCGCATTTGGGAAATGGACTTTCATCTTACTTATTAGTTTTTCATTCGTATCCGCACTATTTGTGTGTAATACGAAATGAATTTGTAAGTTTGGTACTTGTTCACGTAAATAAAGTAATGTATCAAGTTCTTCACCATGTAACGATGAAGCAGAATTTAATACGTAAATAAGGCTATCTGCGGCTTGTAAGTATTCAAAATATGAGCTGTTTTTATCCACTTGTCCTTGAACAGATGGTGTAACAAGAAATGCAAATTTATTCTTTCTCAAAAATCTACTTGGTAATTTAATTTCTATACATTTGTTCTCAAGTTCTGATTGTTCAGGTGTAGCCATTATTTGATGGAATTCATCAAAGTTCGGTATATTGTGCACATCTAACGCAGTGAATTCTGTTATTTCAGTTTGGCTATCATCTTTAAATAGAATAGGAGTTGTTATAGTTTCAGTTAAGATGTTTTCTCCTAATATTGAATTGACGAATGATAATTTATCATGGTCACTAGTTCCCGCAATTAGTAATTTTGTAACATTTAAATCACATAGTTCATGAACGAGTAACGTAAATTGATGACTTAAATCTACATCATTTTTTTCAGCCCATACAGCAATTGTTTCGAATAAATGAGAAACAGTTTCCATATTTACATTTGTTTCAGCTGTTGAATTAGAGAGTAGGGCTCCCGCACTTTTTACGAGTAATGACTCTAAAGTTGTAGGTGAAACTTCATTCCACGCTAACACTGCAGCAGAGACGAATAGGGCGTCTTTTGCTCTCGTTAAACTAAACCAATTTGTTAATAAGTCAGGTACAAGTCCTTGCATTTCATGCATGAAATGTTCACCAGTAATTAATTCAAAGTACGTATCTTGATAGCGTTCAACAATTTCATGCCAATCGTCATTGTTGTCTGTCTCAATATGTAAGAATAAATGATTGATTGTTTGAATCCAAGGTAGATGTGATTTTTCATTTTGATAGCTGTTCCAAAGAGCGATAACAAGTTCCTTAAATTGGACTTGATCAATTGCATATAAAGCTTTTAAAGATTCATAGAAATATTCTGGTTTGATTTGTTTCGTAAATCCTTGATTCACATAATTAATTAAAGTATCGAACCAATGTAATGATTTTGTTCGAATTCCTTCTTGAACGGCAAGTTCGATGGCGTTATTCCAATCTTCTTGTTTTTCATAGAACGAGCGAGCAATTGAAGTAATATTTGGATAGTCAGGTTGAAATGCAACAGCTTCACTAATCGTCTTAAATGCTAGACCTAAACGATCTTGTTCGATATAAAGAGAAAGAAGTTGTAAGGAAACTTCCATTGTAAGAGTTGTATCTTCCGTTTGGATAGATTGATACATTTCTTCTGCTTTTGGTAAGAATCCTAGTTCAAAATAAGCATCTGCAATATTTTTGGTTGCCCAAAGTGCAAGCTCATTATTTACTTTCTCCCATTTAAATATCGCTGCTTCAAAGTCTTTATTTTGGTAATACAATTCACCTTGAGCAAAGCGAATATTAGAAATGTTGGAGAATTCATTTGTAGATTCATTTATATATGCTTCACCGAGTACTTCTGATACTGGAGTAGAAGTTTCTTCTGTTAAAAATGTTTTATAGTAAACCTTTTGGATAAATTGATTTTCAATGGTCATGTTCGTTCCCCCTGTATAATTTAGAAAAATGATGTTGTATGTAAAGGGTGCATGTTCTTTTAATAGGTAGAAGTTGCATTATATCGACCAAACTATGTTTTTGCTAGGTATATCATTTTTCCTGAGAGTTAAACCGTTGCGAAAAGTAACTTTCCTTTATTGTAACAAAAAAACAAGCATATGAATTTTTATTTTTTAATCCCGGTATTTGTGGATAGTAAGATTAGCCCTTCAAGAAGAGATAGATATAAGGGAAGAAGGCGGGAGTCTAGCACATGATTGATGTGCACTAAGAATGAGCGAGGTCACTGATTAATAGTTCAATTTCTTCCTACTAAAGGAATGGATAGAAGTAGAGTTCATTATAAAAACAATGTATAGTGAATATGTATACCATGTTTGTCTGAAAGATAGAAAGGGCACAATATGGAATAACGATCGTGTATAGGATGTGTCTTCCGAATGGAACAACATATTGGCGAGTTAATCGCACATTATGGGTATTTTGGAATTATTATAGCTTTGGCCGGTGGGATTGTTGGATTACCGATACCAGATGAGTTTTTATTGACTTTCGTTGGTTATAACGTTTCAAAAGGCGTTATGTCAGGAACTGCTGCGTTTTTAAGTGGGATGGCTGGTGCGATGTTAGGCATTACATTAAGCTACATATTAGGTTTAAAACTTGGACTCCCTGTTTTAAAAAAATATGGCCCGAAAATTAGAATTAAAGAACATCACATTGAAAAAACACATATTTTATTTGAAAAATATGGCCCATTTCTTTTAATAGTTGGTTATTTTATCCCAGGAGTACGTCATTTAACAGCGTATTTTGCTGGGATGTCGAATTTAACACTTTGGCGTTTTTGTTTGTACGCTTACGGTGGTGCGTTTATTTGGATAAGTGTTTTTATTGGACTTGGCTGGAAGTTAGGAGAGAAGTGGCGTTTTGTTGAGTATAGTTTGCATCATTATGGAATATGGATTTTATCCATTTCAGTAGTTGTTACATGTGTCGTATGGTTTTACATAAAGAAAAAGAAAAACCGCGAGTAGCGGTTTTTTTAGCTGAAAGCAATAAATAGTACACCAGCTGTAATAAAGACAACACCAATACCAGTCATAAAGTTTAATTTTTCGCCGAGTATAATCATAGCGAGAATGATAGAAAATACGACGCTTAATTTATCGACAGGAGCTACTTGTGAAACTTTTCCTGTTTTAAGTGCAAGAAAATAAAATAGCCATGACGAAGCACCTGCAACTCCACTTAATGTGATAAAAAGCAGTGCTTTTTTATTTAGAAGTACGTCGCCAATATTTTGAAATTTACCTTGTATAATAATAACGCCTACCATAAATAATGCCATGATAATAGAACGAACTGTCGTAGCAACATTGGCATCGATTCCATCTAAACCAATCTTACCGAAAATAGATACAAGGGCAGCAGCAATTGCTGATAATAGTGCGAATAAGAGCCATGAACTCATAGTAAAATTCCTCCAATCTTACATTATTATACATGAAAATCATTCTCACGTATAAAGTGAATGGGGTTTTACCGCCTCGCAAAGAGCTGGATAGATAAAGAAATAATCCCCACCTTATATTTTTCATAAGGTGGGGATTATTATACTACTCTGCAATTTCTTCATATAAAAAGTACGTTACATTATAAATATGTTCTACTTCATCATCTGTCATAAACAATAATTCGTCACGCTCAATCCCTTTTTTCTTTTCGATAAACTCAATCATGTTTTTACGTTCTTCTCTTTTCATCAATTTTATTTCTCCTCTCAATCTGTTTTAATACAGTTTATTTAAGTTAATGCTATTATATAACAGAATCTTTAGAAAGTTCCACCTATTTTATTGTTTTTTTCAGAAGAACTTTTCGACAAAACAAGCCCACCTAAAGGGGGGCTTGTTTCACTTTATAGTCGTAAAAACTCGGGCTCCGTCGTACCGGCACCATCGATGTAATAAATTGTATCGGGGTTGATTTTAATTAGTACATAATTAGGGTCTTCAGGACCGAGTAACCAACGCTTTAAGCTATTATTCCAAAACTTGTTTTTTAATGTGGAGTCTTCCTCGATGGAGGCTAAGCCTTCCACTTCGATATAATCTTCATCTAATTTTTTTCCTTCACGACCAAGTAGTACATGTACATTTGGATTGTTTTCAATATCTGTTATCTTTTTTGATTGTCGATCTGTTGCAACATATAGTACAAAATCTTCGTGGAAAAACATCATAAAGGCGCTATGAGGTTTCTCATTTCGTACTGTAGATAATACACCGGTACGTTGACCTTGAATAATAGTTGCGATTTTTTCTTTTAAGTGCATAATTTTAACCCCTTTTCATAATTTATAATTCTGTCTGTTTCAACAAGATAATTTAAATATCTTTCATACTGTTTTCTTCAATCCGATTTTTTAAACGCAATTGTGATGAAATCGGACAAGTTAGGAGAAGAATAATAATAATATCGAGGAGAAATACATACGATGGAAGGATGAAAAGCATGTTTAATAAAATATTTCTTATAGTAGCGCTTATAGGTGTACCACTGTCTGTACTTGGGAAAACACTTCATTGGCCTCAAACAATTATGTTCGCTGTGTATTGTATTACGATTATCGCATTAGCGGGTTTTATGGGGAGAGCGACAGAAAGTTTGGCAATTGTATCTGGTCCTAGAATAGGTGGATTATTAAATGCTACTTTCGGTAACGCTGTTGAACTAATCATTTCAATTTTTGCACTTCAGGCAGGATTAATTGAGGTAGTGTTAGCTTCTTTAACGGGCTCTGTACTTGGAAATTTATTATTAGTAGGAGGGCTATCCTTCTTTGTGGGAGGGCTTAAATATAAAAGACAAAGTTTTAATGTGTATGATGCAAGGCATAATTCGGCTTTATTAATCTTTGCTGTAGTAGTAGCATTTGTTATTCCAGAGATTTTTTCAATGAAGATGGACGCTGGAAAGACGTATCAGTTAAGTATAGGTGTCTCGATTATTATGATTATTATGTACCTTGCTGCATTGCTATTTAAGTTAGTTACGCACCGTGGTGTATATCAGCATAAAAGTGATGAAGTCGCTCATGAGGAAGAACCAGAGTGGTCGAAAGGGAAAGCATTACTCATTTTAGCGATAGCAACAATTGCGGTAGCGTATGTGTCAGAGGCGCTCGTGCATACATTTGAGACAGTTGCAAAATCATTTGGTTGGTCAGAACTATTTATAGGGGTTATTATCGTCGCAATTGTCGGGAATGCAGCGGAACATGCATCTGCAATTATTATGGCGTATAAAAATAAAGTAAACATTGCAGTTGAGATTGCAATAGGTTCTACATTACAAATTGCCATGTTTGTTGCTCCTGTATTAGTACTGCTTTCTATGTTCTTCACGCAAAGGATGCCTTTAGTATTTACGATACCAGAACTTGTTTCTATGATTACAGCTGTTTTCTTAACGATTGCGATTTCAAATGATGGAGATACAAATTGGTTTGAAGGTGGTACTTTATTAGCAGCGTATGTCATTATGGGAATTGGTTTTTATTTATTATGAAAAATAGGCATAACAATTGTGCCCAGAGAAAACAATAAACAAAGTAGTATATATACCTTTACATAGGAAGGAGCCAGACAGGTGAAACGAGTATACAGCATATGTCTTTCAACTATGGTCTCGTTTATTCTATTATTTCCTAACATGAGTTTTGCAAAGACAACGGTAGAAACAAAAATGCCTTCATCTGTTTTAAATATTTCTAAAGACAATACGTTTCCGAATGATGCGCAAGATTTACCGCGTTTGCAGCCGAGTAAGTTTGCTCAAGAACTATTGAAAACAGCGAATATTAAAATCGAAAACCCAGACTTAATTCGAATGTTTAATGAAACGACAATTTCGAATGCGCCACTTGCGGTAGGGTACCGAGCGAAGATTTATTTAGGTCAATGGGCTTTGCATTATGAATCGGTTGATACATCAATCAATTGGGAATATAAACAAGTAAATCGCAATGTGTATGATAATCGAGGAGGAGATCGCCTATATCCGCTACGCTATAAGCAAGAAACGCAAAAGACGGTTGAAGGCGATTTAACAGCAGATATGAAAGATGCTGCAGATGTGAAGAAAATGATGCTTCTCAAAGCACTTGAAAAGGTACAATTGCCGCTTTCATTTAAAACGACTATTGGTTATGGCACAGGACATGAACGTGTGTATAACATTAGTCCGAGTCAACTTGGATATTTATATGCTTATACACCAGCAGTAAATGAAAAAGGGAAAGTAACATTTGGAGAAGTATACCTTGTATTAAAGGGAAATCAAAAAAGGCTCGTTGTAAAAAATATTACTTCTCAAGGAATTGGAGCGGCTATTCCAATTCATGATCATTTGTATTTTAAATTCATTTCTTCTTCTCACTCGCAATAACATAAAAAAACGTCAGCTTATAAGCTGACGTTTTTTTATAATGTAATATTTGCTGTTTTTGATAAGAAATCTTCTGTCGGATAGTAGCTGTTTTTTACAAGAACATTCGGTCCAAGACACTTTACTGCAGGACAGTGACAGCTTAATGATTTTGCTGTTTTTGAAGCGCTCCATTTTTCATACGCTTCTTGTAACGTATTTGTTTGTATGTTTCCTAGAAGTGGAACATCACCAAAGTCCGTTACAATAATATTTCCATCGAAAATATTTACATTTAAACGAGAACGGCCATCCGGATCATTACGAACTGTGACATTTTTGCTCTTTTGTAATTTTTTAAATGTGGCAATGTCTCGCTCGTCATCGCTACAAGCATAGAAAGGTAAAGTTCCAAATAACATCCATACATTTTCATCGCGAATTTCTAGTAAATGCTCAATTGCATCACGAATTTCAGCTTTTGTTAAAATCTCTAGATTACTCGCAAAGTCACTTGGATACATTGGGTGAACCTCATGACGTTTACATCCCATTTCGTCAACGATTTGACGATGAATATGTTCAATGTGTGGTAGAGTTCGTTTATTCAGCATCGTTTCAGCAGATACAAGTACACCTGCATCTGATAGAGCTTTACTATTTGTAATCATTCGTTCAAATAACTTTGCACGTTGTTCATACGTAGGTTTACGCTCCATCATTGCAAATCCACCTTCAACGAAATCATCAATTGTTCCCCAGTTATGAGAAATGTGCAGTACGTCTAAATAAGGAATAATTTGCTCGTAACGTGCTAAATCTATAGTTAAGTTTGAGTTGATTTGAGTGCGAACGCCTCGTTCATGGGCATATTTTAAGAGTGGTGTTACATAGTTGTCGACGGATTTTTTTGAAAGCATAGGTTCTCCGCCAGTAATACTTAAAGAACGTAAATGAGGAATCTCATCTAATCGTTTTAATAAAAGATCCATCGGAAGCGGATTCGGGTCTTTCGGCTGTAACGTGTAACCAACAGCGCAATGCTCACAGCGCATATTGCATAACGTCGTCGTTGTAAACTCAACATTTGTTAATAGTAGTTTGCCGTACTCTTCAAGGTCCATATACGCTTCCCATGGATCGTAAGAAGGAGTAATCGGCTTCATTTTTTGTGATATCGTCATATGAAATACTCCTTTGACTATTGAAATAACAATTTGTCCATTCTCTATAATAGAAGAATATGTACTTTTTATAAAGTGAAACTTTTTAGAGGAAAAAGAGAGAGGGCTTACATTATAGTGAATAACCGTGACAAAATTGATGAAATTACATACCCATTGTAATCATTTTTGCGGTATAATAAAAGCAACTCGAATTAAAAGGAGAGTGCCTTCATGGGAAAAGCAATTCAAGATAAAGATACACAATTAGTATATTTAAAGGAACGTTTAAATATGTTCATTGAAGTAATTGATACAATTGAACCTGAAGAAGTAGAATTAGAAGATGTAGATCGTCTTCTTGCAATGTTAGATGAATTAGAATTAAAATGTGAGCAATTTAAAAAAGACGAATAATATATTAAAAAGGCTGCCAATTCCAATTTGGTAGCCTTTTTCTGTGTGGATAATAGAAGGACGATAGAAAAAGAGGTATAATCAAGTTGTGAAAAATTTCATTTATGCTTGAATAGCGTGAAACAAATAAAAAGTGAAAGAGCATAACAATGAAATTTTCAGCTCATAACGTTTTGGTAGCGTTCACAATTGAGGGGGAAGTAACAATGGAAAAGCTTCAAGAAAGCATGTATCAACTAATTGTTGAAACGTCAACGAACTTACCGAAAGATGTTCGTCGTGCGATTCAACAAGCGAAAGAGCGAGAAAATGCAGGGACTCGTTCTGCGATGGCACTTGGCACAATTACAAATAATATTAAAATGGCTGATGATAACATCTCGCCAATTTGCCAAGATACAGGGATGCCAACGTTTAAAATTTATACACCAGTTGGTGTGAACCAATTAAAGTTGAAGGAAGCCATCTATAATGCGCTTGAGCGGGCGACAAAAGATGGTAAACTTCGTCCAAATTCTGTTGATTCTCTTTTTGGAGACAATAGTGGAAATAATTTAGGACCAGGTACACCGGTAATTAAGTTTGAACAATGGGAAAAAGATTATATTGATGCACGTTTAATCCTAAAGGGTGGTGGCTGTGAGAATAAAAATATTCAGTATAGCTTACCATGCGAACTAGAAGGACTTGGACGAGCTGGCCGTGATTTAGAAGGGATTCGTAAATGCCTTCTTCATGCAGTATATCAAGCGCAAGGTCAAGGATGTAGTGCAGGTGTAATTGGTGTTGGTATCGGGGGAGACCGCACATCAGGTTACGAATTAGCAAAAAATCAATTATTCCGTACATTAGATGATGTTAATCCAATCCCAGAATTACAACAACTTGAAGAGTACGTATTAGAAAATGCGAATAAGCTTGGCATTGGTACGATGGGATTTGGTGGAGAAACAACTTTACTTGGTTGTAAAATTGGCGTATATAACCGTCTGCCAGCTAGTTTCTACGTATCTGTGGCGTATAATTGCTGGGCATATCGCCGCCTTGGTGTAACAATCCATCCTGAAACAGGTGAAATTATGGATTGGTTATATCAAGAAGGTGAAGATACACTGGAGCAAGAAGTACAAGAAAAAACAGAGCAACGTGAAATTGTATTACAAGCACCAATTACAGAAGAGCAAATTCGTGAACTTCGCGTTGGTGATGTTGTAACAATTAATGGCATGATGTATACAGGTCGTGACGCAATTCATAAGCATTTAATGGATAACGATTGTCCAGTAGATTTAAATGGGCAAATTATTTACCACTGTGGTCCAGTTGTTGTGAAAGATGAAAATGACAATTGGCAAATTAAAGCGGCAGGTCCAACGACAAGTATTCGTGAAGAACCGTACCAAGGTGACATTATGAAGAAATTCGGTATTAGAGCTGTCATTGGAAAAGGCGGTATGGGTGCGAAAACATTAGCAGCTTTAGAAGAACACGGCGGTGTATATTTAAACGCAATTGGTGGTGCAGCGCAATATTATGCTGAATGTATTAAAGAAGTGAAAGATGTTGATTTCTTACAATTTGGTATTCCAGAGGCAATGTGGCATTTACGTATCGATGGATTTAAAGCAGTTGTAACAATGGATTCCCACGGTAATAGCTTACATGCAGATGTTGATAAAACATCACTTGAAAAATTAGCTAGCTTTAAAGAGCCAGTATTTAAGTAAACAAAAATGCATCTCGAATCATTCGAGATGCATTTTTTTGGTATATATAGAAAAACATGTTCAGCATGAAAGAATGCGTAGCAACAGAAACTACAAGTACGATTATATATGGAAAGGAGACTATTTATGAAACATAAATGGTTATATATCGGTCTCATTTTTTCAATTATGATGGCACTTGTTCCAGTTTCGGCATTAGCTTATACAAATACTCCACATAACTGGGGAATCCCGCGCCCTAAAAATGAAACAGTACCAGATGCAGGAAAGTTATATACAGATTTACTACAAAAAAATGGCGGTTTTTATTTAGGGGATACGAAGAAAAAAGATATTTATTTAACATTTGATAATGGTTATGAGAATGGATACACAGGGAAAATCTTAGACGTATTAAAAGAGAAAAAAGTACCAGCAACTTTCTTTGTAACGGGGCATTACATTAAAACACAAAAAGATTTATTGTTAAGAATGAAGAATGAAGGACACATTATTGGAAACCATTCTTGGAGTCATCCTGATTTCACAGCGGTAAACGATGAGAAACTTCGTGAAGAATTAACGAGTGTAACGGAAGAAATTAAAAAAGTAACTGGACAAAAAGAAGTGAAATATGTACGTCCCCCGCGCGGCGTATTTAGTGAAAGAACGTTAGCTCTTACGAAAGAAATGGGCTACTATAATGTATTTTGGTCACTTGCATTTTTGGATTGGAAAGTAGATCAGCAAAGAGGATGGCAATATGCGCATAATAATGTTATGACGATGATTCATCCAGGATCTATTTTATTACTTCATGCCATATCAAAAGATAATGCAGAAGCACTTGCAAAAATCATTGATGATTTGCGCGAGAAAGGGTATCATTTTAAAAGTCTAGATGACTTAGTAAAAAGCAATCAACCGTAAGCATGTATGCTTGCGGTTTTCTCATGCTATAATGATGTGTAAAAAGGATGGGGAAACGTATGTGGAGCGAACATGTTACGTTAGAGTATCCGTATCATTTTGAAGAAGTATTAAAACGTTTATCTTTTGATCCTCTTAACGTCATTCAATTAGATGAGAAAGTTATTTATGTCCCGCTTTGTATAGACGAGGGACAGATTGTTGTTCGTCTGCAAGGGATTGGTACTGTTCAAAATCCACAGTTTTGGATTTCTAGTCAGACAGGAGATTCAGAGAAAGTCATGAAACGAATGAGGGCCATTTTTCATTGGAATGAACCGTTTCAAGATATACAAAATCATTTTTTAAGCACATCATTACGTCCACTATTTGAAACATATGCTTATACTCCAATTATTTTAGAATTTGATTATTTTGCTTGTCTTCTTCGCTGTATCATTCATCAACAAATAAATTTGAAATTTGCTACTGTGTTAACAGAACAGTTTGTGAAACGATATGGAACAGAGAAGAACGGTGTATTCTTTTTCCCCACTCCAGAAATAGTAGCAAATATTTCAATAGAGGAATTGAGAGTGCAGAAGTTTAGTCAGCGAAAAGCTGAATATATGGTAGGATTAGCAAAGTGTATTATAGGTGGTAAGTTAGATTTAACTAGAATAGAAAACGAAACAGAAGAAGGAGTTGCAGCACAATTGTTACCAATTAGGGGGATTGGTGCATGGACAGTGCAAAACTTTTTAATGTTTGGGCTTGGACGGAAAAATATGTTTCCGAAAGCAGACATTGGGATTCAGCGTGCAGTACAAGGTGTATTTCAATTAGATGATAAACCTGATGATGCATTTTTAGAAAACGTGAAACAAGAGTGTGAACCATACTGCAGTTATGCAGCGTTATATTTATGGAAAAGTATAGAGTAGAGGTGTAATAATGATACAAAAGCAACATGAGAGTAAGTTGGAAGTTGGTCAAACGTTTCCTGTGACAATTAAACGTCTTGGGATTAACGGAGAAGGCGTTGGTTATTTTAAGAGACAAGTTGTCTTCATTCCAGGGGCATTACCAGGAGAAGAAGTTGTTGCTGAAACGACGAAAATTCAGCGTGGCTTCGCTGAAGCGAAAGTGAAAAAGGTTCGTAAAGCTTCACCACATCGCGTGAAAGCGCCATGTCCGGTATATGAAGAGTGCGGCGGTTGCCAATTGCAACATTTAGACTATAAAGAACAATTAAATCAAAAGCGTGATATCGTTGTACAAGCATTCCAGAAGTATATGAACAACGGTTTGGAAGAGAAAATTCGTCCGACGCTAGGCATGGAAAATCCATGGCATTATCGTAATAAGAGTCAACTACAAGTGGGGCGTAAAGACGAAAAGGTTATTACAGGACTGTATAAACAAAATTCACATCAGTTAATTGATATTGCTCATTGTATGATTCAACATAAAGCAACGAATGAAGCGACAAAAGTTGTAAGACGTATTTTAGAAAAATTAAATGTTTCTATTTACAATGAGAAAAAACAAAAAGGTTTAGTACGTACAATTGTGACACGTACTGCAGTTCAAACAGGGGAAGTACAAGTTACACTTATTACAACAAAAGAAGAGTTGCCAAATAAAGAACAATTTATTGCAGAAGTACAAAAACAGATGCCAGCTGTTAAATCAATTATGCAAAATGTAAACTGGCGTAAAACATCTGTTATTTTCGGTGATAAAACATTTAAATTAGCTGGAAAAGAAGTAATTCAAGAAACACTTGGTGATTTATCATTTGAATTATCAGCACGTGCATTCTTCCAGTTGAATCCAGAACAAACGGTTGTTTTATATAATGAAGCGAAAAAAGCCGCTGCCTTAACTGGAAATGAGAAAATTGTAGATGCGTATTGTGGCGTTGGTACAATTGGACTTTGGCTTGCAAATGATGCGGCGGAAGTACGTGGTATGGATGTAATTCCAGAAGCAATTGCAGATGCAAGAAAAAATGCGAAGCGTCACGGATTTACAAATACGAAATATGAAGCAGGTAAAGCTGAACAATGGTTACCGAAATGGGTAAAAGAAGGATGGCGTCCAGATGTAATTGTTGTCGATCCACCTCGTACAGGTTGCGATGATAAATTACTGGAAACAATTTTAAAAGTGAAGCCGAAACAAGTTGTTTACGTATCTTGTAACCCTTCTTCATTAGCACGTGATGTACAAGCGTTAATGAAGAGCTATGAAGTGGAATATGTACAACCAGTTGATATGTTCCCGCATACAGCTCATGTAGAAAATGTAGTGAAGCTTGTTAGAAAGTAAAGTTTATTAATATTCCCTCATGGTATGAGGGAATATTTTCTATGAAGGAGAATATTATGCACAATTATAAATTAACGATTCAGTACGACGGTGCACGTTTTAAAGGATGGCAGCGTCTCGGTAATAACGATAATACGATTCAAGGAAAAATCGAAAGTGTCATTTCTGAAATGGTCGGAAAAGAAACTGAAATTATCGGTTGTAGTAGAACAGACGCTGGTGTGCATGCTTTGAATCAAGTTGCTAACTTTCAAAGTGATGAGAAGTTAGTGGAACATAAAGTAAAAAAATATTTAAATCAATATTTACCTAATGATATTAGTATTACGAATGTAGAAGAAGTACATGATCGATTCCATGCCCGTTACAATTCTAAAGCAAAAACATACCTTTATAAAATTTGGAATGAAGAGCACACGAACCCATTTATGCGTAAATACAGCATGCATGTGAATAAAAAATTAAATGTGAAAAGCATGAAAGAAGCCGCGAAACATTTAGTTGGTTCACATGACTTTACTGCTTTTTCAAATGCAAAATCAAAGAAAAAGTCTATGGTGCGAGAAGTATATACACTTGAAGTGATGGAAGAAGCAGGATTTGTACAAATTAGAGTAAGTGGTAACGGATTCCTTCATAACATGGTCCGAAAAATTGTTGGAGCATTAATTGAAGTTGGGTTAGGACAATTAGATGCAGAGGCGATTCCACAGATTTTAGAGGCGAAACAACGTAATCAGATTAATTGCCTTGCTGAGGCAAGTGGTTTGTATTTGGAGAATGTTGAGTTTTAATAGTAATAAAAAAATCGAGCTGTGTAGGCTCGATTTTTTATGTTTTGGCGTTAAGAAGATTTTTCTTTCTTCATACGTATCTTCAAATTCCAAAAAGCAGCAAGCATAATAGCTGCAAAAGAGCCGCTAATTGTTGCTAATAGTTTTGCATAAGGATAGGCGTTTATATCAACTAGTAACATCATACATACAATGGTAGGGAAGAAGGCTAAGTATTGTAATAACTTTAATTTGTTATCATTACTCATATATATCGTTCCTTTCTAGTATGTTATATGTTTATTGTAGCATATTTTACCAAATGTTTATTTGTACTTGGAAAAAATTTAATGCGGTTTTAGTAGGAAATAAAAGTTAGGCTAGTAATCAGTGGAAGATGGACAAAATCTCCACTGATTAACGTCTTATTTTATATGTGTAAATGCAATTTTTTAATTCGATATTGTAAGTTTTGCCTACTTAATCCTAAAAACTTTGCAGCTTGTGAAATATTACCGTGATACTCTTTCAAAATTTGAGTGATGTAGTTCTTTTCCATTGCTTCTATTGTGTGCTTTAACGTTTTTGGCGCATCAGTATCGTTATTAGTTAGGAGAGGTTGCATATTGAATTCTTTTTTTATTCGTTCGCGAAAGCGAGTGGGAAGGTGAAACGCTGTAATGATATTTTCATCTTCAACTAAATTCATTGAACCTTCAATGACATGTTCCAATTCTCGTACGTTTCCAGGCCAATCATATGCATATAAGAATTCTCTTACATGTATATCTACATCTGTTACGCCGAGTCCAAATTGAATGTTGTACTTTTCGATAAAGTGCTGAACAAGAGCTGGAATATCTTCTTTTCGTTCACGTAAAGGCGGGAGACATAAAGTAACGACGCTTAATCTGTAATATAAGTCTTCCCGCAATCGATTGTGTTTCATAGCTTCAAGAGGGTCTTCATTAATAGTTGCTATAATACGAACATCAATTTCTTTTTCTTGTGTGCCTCCGATTCTTCGTATTGTTTTTTCTTGTATAGCTCGCAGTAACTTCGCTTGAAGTGCTGGACTTAACGAATTGATCTCATCTAATAACAAAGTTCCTCCGTTTGCTTCTTCAAATAAACCGGCTTTATCGATAGCTCCTGTAAATGCACCGCGGTTCGTACCAAATAATAAGCTTTCCATGAGTGTATCAGGTATAGCGGCACAGTTTTGCGAAATAAATGGTTTGCCCGAACGTTGACTTTCATTATGGATACTTTGTGCAAATAGTTCTTTTCCAGTTCCTGTTTCTCCTACGAGAAGTATGGAGGATGATGTGCGAATTACCCTTTTTCCTTCCGCAATGGTGGATTGAATGGCTTCAGAATCACCAATTATGTGATCAAAGGTAAATTTAGTGTTTTGTTTTCGGGAAGAGTCCATTTTTATTGTTTGCTTTAAGTGATTCATCTCTTTTGAAATTTCAATAGCACCTTTAATTTTCCCGTTTTCTATTATTGGGAAAGTATCGTTAATCGTCGTAATTTCTTGCCCTTTATTGTTAAAATAAGTTTGTTTTATATTTTTGTTTGTTTTTCCTAATTTTAATGCTTCTATAAGAGTACTATTTTTATTTTCTTCAAATGCGAATACTTCTAAAGGACTTTTATATAGCACATCTGAGCGCTCCATTGATTCAATTTCCATCATTTTACGGTTATAGATAATCGTTTTACCTTCCTCATTAATAATATGAATCCCGATATCGAGTTCATTGAGCAAAGTTTCATATAGCATATTCATTTCAATGATCTGTTTCAAATTAATTTCTTCTGTACGCATAGATTATCTTCTCCTCATTTCACCCTATGAAGACTGACTTTTTATAATTTTATTAAAATTCTTATAAAATCGCAAAATTTTTTTGCGATTTTCCTTTTAAAACTTCTTACACGGTAGAAAAAATTTGCGGTTATGAAGATTTTTTTGTGAGGAACCCTCATTTTAAATAGGAATTTAAGATTGGTACGCATTTTGCATAAAGAATAGTTGAAATCTCTAAAGGAGGGATATGCAACGTTTCAGTACCAATTAATAAGAAGGAGGAGTGTACAAAGTGAAGACGGTTATAGAAGGCGTGTATAGTCCTTGTTATGGGAAAGTTGAGAAGTTATTTGTTACGGAAAGTTCTTACGTATACGAATGGGAGAAATTAGCGTTAATTGAAACAATAGATAAACAGAAAGTAGAAATTAAGGTAGGAATCAGTGGGTATATCGAGTCATTAGAAGTAGTAGAAGGACAAGCTATCGCTAATAAAAAGTTATTAATAACAGTGAGGGATGATCTTTTAATAACAGGTAGTGATTAATACTATGTATTTTGCTCTTTTCAATAATTATTTTTCGTATAAACAATTTTAAAAACGCTTACATGAAATAGGTTTCCAAAGGGAAAAGGGGGGATTTGTATGATGGATCAAAACCAAGGATTAAAAAGGGAATTGAAAAGCAGACACATATTTATGATTGCACTTGGAGGAGTTATTGGTACCGGACTTTTTTTAGGATCGGGGTATACAATTCATGAAGCTGGGCCTGGAGGAGCGATTGTAGCTTATCTTGTTGGAGGGTTTGTTATGTATTTAACGATGCTCTGTCTCGGAGAATTAGCTGTTGCGATGCCTGACGCAGGATCTTATCAAACGTATGCTACGAAGCATATTTCCCCTGCAGCGGGTTATGTAGTCGGATGGATGTCGTGGCTAAACTGGTCGGCTACAATAGGTATTGAACTCATTGCAGTTAGTATTTTAATGAAACGATGGTTTCCTGATGTACCGTCTTGGATTTGGTGCGTAGTGTTTGCGGTACTACTTTTTGCTATTAACGCGTTATCTTCAAGAAGTTTTGCAGAAGTTGAATTTTGGTTTGCAAGTATTAAAGTCATTACAATCATTGCATTTATTATTTTGGGCGGGGCAGCAATGTTTGGTTTTCTAGATATGAAAGGAAATGAGCCAGCACCAATGTTTTCTAGCTTTACTGATTATGGTGGGTTGTTTCCAAATGGATTATCCGCTATTTTAATTACGATGATTGCTGTTAATTTTTCCTTCCAAGGAACAGAGCTAGTTGGTATTGCAGCTGGAGAGAGTGAAAATCCAGAAAAAACAATCCCGAAGGCAATTAATAATACAGTTTGGCGTATACTTGTGTTCTTTGTATTATCTATTTTCATTCTTGCAGGATTATTCCCATGGCAACAAGCAGGAGTGATAGAAAGTCCATTCGTAGTTGTATTTGATAAAATTGGTATTCCTTATGCAGCTGATATTATCAATTTCGTTATTATTACAGCGGTTCTATCCGTTGCAAATTCAGGGCTATATGCAACTTCTCGTATGCTATGGTCTATGTCTAATCAAGGAATGATTAGTCCGATTTTTAGTAAGTTATCTAAAAGCGGCGTTCCAATTTATGCATTGATTGTAAGTACAATTGTAGGTTGTCTCTCATTACTATCAGGTATTTATGCGGAAGATACAGTTTATTTATGGTTGCTTTCTATTGCTGGATTTGGAGCAATACTAGTTTGGGCATCTATTGCTCTATCTAACTTATTAGCTAGAAGGTCATATGTTAAGCAGGGCGGGGATGTGAAGGACTTGAAATTTAAAACACCGCTATATCCATTCGTTCCACTGCTTGCGTTAGTATTAAATATAACAGTAATTGTAGGTATGGCCTTTATTCCAGAACAAAGAATGGCATTGTATTGTGGTATTCCCTTTATGATTGTTTGTTTACTGTTTTACCGTGCGACAAGAAATAAGGGGAGTAACTTAGAGCATATTGAAAAGACAAAGACAACAGAAATAGAGAGTTTATAATAGTGATTAATTTGGAGACTGTAAAATTGTAAACAGTCTCTTTTTTTGTGAAAATAAAGCTGGGAACATACTACGTATGCAAAGGGGAATTAGCGATGAATGAAGAAGTTGCACAGCTATTAGAACAGATTGATCTACGAAAAAATGAGTTACTAGAGCTTACAAAAACATTAATTCGTTTTGAAACACCAGCACCGCCGGCGAGAAATACAAATGAGGTGCAAGAATTTGTTGCACAGTTTCTAAGAAAACGAAATTTTAGTGTTGATAAATGGGATGTATATCCGAATGACCCGAACGTTGTTGGGGTGAAAAAAGGGATAGAAAGTGACACACATAAAAGTCTTATTATTAATGGGCATATGGATGTAGCGGAAATATCAGCAGATGAGGCGTGGGAAACGAGTCCGTTTGAGCCATTTATAAGAGATGGTTGGTTAGTTGGACGTGGTGCGGCAGATATGAAAGGGGGATTAGCTGGGGCATTATTTGCTATTCAGCTTTTACAAGAAGCAGGCATTGAATTGCCCGGAGATTTAATCTTTCAATCCGTAATCGGAGAAGAAGTTGGAGAGGCAGGTACGCTTCAATGTTGCAAAAGGGGTTATGATGCTGATTTTGCAGTCGTAGTGGATACGAGTGATTTACATATGCAAGGACAGGGGGGCGTAATTACTGGATGGATTACTGTGAAAAGCCCCCAAACGTTTCATGATGCAACACGCAGACAAATGATTCATGCTGGAGGACGTTTATTTGGAGCGAGTGCGATTGAAAAAATGATGAAAATTGTACAAAGTTTACAAGAATTAGAGCGTCATTGGGCAGTCATGAAAACATATGAAGGCTATCCATCTGGAACAACAACAATTAATCCAGCTGTTATTGAGGGCGGAAGACATGCAGCGTTTATTGCGGATGAGTGCCGATTATGGATAACAGTACACTTTTATCCGAATGAAACACATGAACAAATAATAAAAGAAATTGAAGAGTATATTGGGAAAGTAGCAGCTGCCGATCCATGGTTAAGTGAAAATCCACCACAATTTAAGTGGGGCGGAGAATCAATGATTGTGGATCGTGGTGAAATTTTCCCTTCTTTAGAAATAGATAGTGAACATGCAGCTGTAAAAACGCTTAGCTTAGTACATGAATCAACTTTATCTAAAAATGCAATTTTAGATATGTCTGCAACGGTAACGGATGGTGGTTGGTTTAGTGAATTTCATATTCCAGCTGTTATTTACGGACCAGGTACATTAGAAGAGGCTCATTCAATAAATGAGAAAGTTGAAGTGGAACAATTAATCGAATTTACAAAAGTAATAACAGCATTTATATATGAATGGTGTCATACGAAAAAATAGATTAGTATGTTGAAATCGTACAGGTATGTATACTTGTACGATTTTTTAGTGAACTATTTCAGAGTTGAATAGAAACAACTGAAATAGTTCTTTATTTTCTATGTCTTTCGTTTTAGTTCGATTAATTTCTCTTTTGCTAATTCAACAGCAATTGCATCATCTAAATAGCCAATTGGAAAGAGATAGTCAGGAATAATATCTGTCGATAAAATGAAATACAGTAATGCCCCTCCAAGAACTGCACGCTCTTCTTTTGGAATCGTTTCATTGCAAAATTGTTGATACATATCCGTTAATTGTTCAATGAAAGGACCAGCACTATCAATTTGTTCTAGCTTACTTGCAAAACTGTCATGAATACGTTTTTCTCCTTCTGTTGTTTGAGCATATCGTTCATAATTTTCAAGTTCTTGTTTCACACGGGTTGTTGTGTAGTCGAAATCGAATAAGTTAGAGGATTGCAGCGTTTGCTGAATGGTATCAAGAGATGTGTACATATCCGTCTTTTCTTTATTAATGTGAGGAGAATCAGGATACATTTCATCAAATAACAATTGGGGTGGAACTTGCAAACATTCTGCAAATTTTTGTAGATGTTTTTGTTTTGGCGGTTGTTTACCATTCATAATTCTTGAGATTGTTGCGGGATCAATATTTGTAAGCATTCCGAGTTGGCGCATAGATAAGGCACGTTCTTTTAAAAGTTTTTTTATTAATGTACTAAGCCGCTCATTTGGATTTTCTTTAGGCATAGCGAAGGCACTCCTTTTTGTTGTTGAAAAAATGTTGAGCATTTATTACATGTATATGAAACAGACAGGCACAGTTGCTCAACATTTTCATAAGATGCATGGAAAAGTGAGAAAAAAGGGGTGGCTGTTTATGAGTACGGCAGGTCTATTTTCAATTTTTTTAATTGGGATTGCTTCTAATTTAGATAATGCAGGTGTTGGAATTGCATATGGCATTCGTAAAATTAGAATTTCGTGGTTCAACAATTTTATCATCGCATTTTTTGGGTTTTTATTTACTTTATTAGCTGGCTTTTTTGGGAGTTGGATCGCATTATTTATTTCAGAGTTTACGGCAAATTTGATAGGGGCAATTGTTTTAGGAATAATTGGAGTGTTTATTTTATGTCAGCCTTTCTTGAGTAAAAAAGAGACCGTAGACTCTAAAGATGATAGTGTACTTATGGGGATTTTACGTGATCCGGAAAAAGCAGATTTTGATGGTTCTAAAACAATTAGTTTTTCAGAAGCAATTGTTTTGGGCGTTGCATTATCAATTAATAATATTGCAGGTGGATTTGATGCTGGGGTAACAAATTTAAACCTTTGGCTTACAGCGATTATTTCTGGTGTGTTTAGTTTTATTTGTATAAGTGGTTTTGCGTATGTAGGAAAACGATACTTAGCAGAATACTTAGGGAAATGGGCTACGGTTATTGCGGGAGTGTTATTAATTCTTATTGGGATCGATCAGTTGTTGTAAGGAGAACAAAAAACAACGTTCGAGTATTTCCTTGGAAATATGGCAAAGGATTGCATATATCGACGTACTTTTCTCCATACTAATACGGATTTCTTTTAAAGAAAGGGGGATCCGTATGGGACGCGGAAAAGCATTTGATCATAAGAAAAAAGGGCATGACCATCAACCACCTAAAGGAGCATTCATTCATAAAGATGTAAATGAACATACTTTAGAAGAGGAAGAGCTACCAGTAAATATTGAAACGTATAAAAATAGTTTGAAAAAACATTAAAAGCACCTACATAGGTGCTTTTTTAACGTATATCTTCAATTAATTGTTCCGATTCTTCATGCATACTGTACTCACTTAATACTTGGATACAAAGCCACTTTAATTCTTCAATCGTATGCTCAAATTCTTCAGGAAGCACATGATGAACGTCTTCAAGTCCCATTCCGAAATGAATAAGTTCAAGTACTTGATCATCGATGTTCCGATCCATTAATAGTTCAAGTACTTCTAAATTGAATATGTATCGGTGAGCTTCATCGAGTGAAACAACTTTTAGCTTTAAGCTTTCTACAATACTCAATATAAAAAGAAGAATTGTTTTTTCAAGAACAGGCTGTTTTCCCATTTGAAATATTAGTTTCATCTTTCACACCTCCACATATAGCGCTAGGTTGTACTATACTATTCAGGTTGGGGGAGCAAATATGCATAATATAGAGAAACTTTCAGCACGGTTTTTGTAAGGGGATCGGTAGCTAATAAAATTGATGGTTTTATGCAAAAAAAATCCTGCTAGTATAGCAGGATGGTTCTGAATTAAAAAATGCTCCAACCTTCTTGAGCAGAAAGAAGTTCAAGGATTTTAAAACCAGCGATGCTATTTCCGTTTGCATCTAAAGCTGGTCCGAAAATACCAATTCCCATTTCTCCTTTTACGCAGCCGAAAATGCCACCAGCTACACCACTTTTTGCGGGGATACCAACACGAATCGCAAATTCACCAGACTCGTTATACATACCGCATGTAACCATAAATGTTTTACAAATCTTTGTAATATGCTTAGGGATAATTTGTTTTTTCTTATATGGATCATATCCATCCATCGCAAAAATTAAGCCGATACGTGCTAAATCGATACAGTTTACCTCAACTGCACATTGACGAGTGTATAAATCCATCAGCTCTTCAATGTCACAATCGATAATTCCGTTTTGTTTCATATAGTAACAAAGTGAGCGATTTAAGTAAGCTGTCTCTAATTCTGAATTAGCAACTTTAGAAGAATAATTAATAGTAGGATTATCTGTTATTTCACGTACGAAATGAAGAATGCGCTCCATTTTTTCTTCATTATCTTTACCTGCTAACATGCTTGTAATGGCTAGTGCCCCCGCATTAATCATTGGATTAAGTGGTTTAGAAGGACTTGTCGTTTCTAACTTAATAATAGAATTAAATGGATCACCAGTTGGTTCCATTCCAACTTTAGAAAATACATATTCTTCACCACGATCTAAAAGGGCAAGTGCAAGTGTAATTACTTTTGAAATACTTTGAAGAGTGAATAGTGTTTGTGAGTTGCCAGCATGGATGTATTCTGTTTCTTTATGGAAAATGGCAATCCCTAAATCATCTGGATTGGCATTTCCTAGTTCGGGGATATAAGTAGCAAGCTTTCCTTTTTTCGTATATGGTTTTACTTGTTCTAACAACTGTTGTAAGTTGTTTGTTTCAATGCACTGCATAGTACCAACGCTCCTATTTCGAATTAACTAAGTTTACTTTTCCCGATATGCTCGGAAATAAATAATAACATGAAAAAGTGGAATGATAAAACGAAAGTTGCATGTTCTATAGAGGGTCTTTCGTTTTGAATATTCTGTAGTGAAAAAGGAGAAATTTCCTTTTATATAACAGTTTGGAAATAGGAGATTTATCCATAAAAAATTCGAAAATAAAAACTACACATCTATACAACTATATGTTATTATGGTTATGTAAATAGAAAGCGTTTTCTAAGGCGTACTTATAATGATAACGATTTCATAAATTTGATAGGGGGAATTAAAATGTTGCAGTTTTTACAACGTATTGGTAAAGCGTTAATGCTTCCAATTGCCGTACTACCAGCAGCAGGATTATTGCTTCGTTTAGGACAAGAAGACGTATTTAACATTCCTGTTATGGCACAGGCCGGTGCAGCAATTTTTGATAATTTAGCACTTATTTTTGCAATTGGTGTTGCAATCGGTTTGTCTGTTGACGGTAGTGGAGCAGCTGGACTTGCCGGAGCAATCGGATATCTTGTTTTACAAAATACAACGAATGCTCTAAGTAAGACATATTCAGCAGCAGAGTTAAACGATAAATTAAAAAGTGTTCAAGATTTAGTCGGTTCAGTAGATCCAACTAAATTAGCAGATACAATGACAAAGGTTTCAAAAGCAGCGGCGTTAACGCCGAAAATTAATATGGCCATACTCGGTGGTATTATTGCAGGGGTTGTTGCTGGGTTACTATACAACAAATTCCATAAGATTAAACTACCAGAATGGTTAGGGTTCTTTGCAGGAAAACGTTTCGTACCAATCATTACTTCAATCGTAATGCTTCTTTTAGGATTAGTATTCGGTCAAATTTGGCCAACAATTCAAAGTGGTATTGATGCGGTAGCACATGGCATCGTGAACTTAGGTTCAATTGGTGCTGGTTTATTTGGATTATTAAACCGTTTATTAATTCCAATCGGTTTACACCACGTCATGAACACATACTTCTGGTTCGTACTTGGTGACTTTACAAATGCGGCTGGAGATATCGTTCATGGTGATATTGCACGCTTCTTTGCAAAAGATCCTTCAGCAGGTATGTTCATGACTGGTTTCTTCCCAATTATGATGTTCGGTCTACCAGCAGCATGTTTTGCAATGATTGCGGCTGCTAAACCAGAAAAACGTAAAATGGTTACAGGTATGTTAGGTGGTCTAGCATTAACTTCATTCTTAACTGGTATTACAGAACCAATTGAATTCTCATTCATGTTCTTATCACCAGTATTATATGGTATTCATGCTGTATTAACAGGTCTGTCTCTATTCATTACAACAACACTCGGCATTCACGATGGTTTCTCATTTAGTGCTGGTGCAATCGATTACTTCTTAAACTTCGGTATTGCAACAAAACCATTGTTACTAGCAGGTATCGGTTTAATTTACGCAGCAATTTACTTTGTAGTATTCTACTTCTTAATTAAGAAGTTCGACCTAAAAACTCCTGGTCGTGAAGACGAAGAGGAACTAGCTGAAGGTGAAGAAGCTCCAGTTGCAGGTTCAATTGGTGAAACTTACGTATTAGCTTTAGGTGGAAAAGAAAATTTAACAGTTATTGATAACTGTGCAACACGTCTACGCTTACAAGTGAAAGATGCTGGTCAAGTAAACGAAGCAGCATTAAAACGTGCTGGTGCAAAAGGTGTTATGAAATTAAGTAACACAAGTGTTCAAGTTATCGTAGGTACAAATGTTGAATCTGTTGCCGATGATATGAAAAAACACGTATAAATAATGAAAAAAGAGGATATCCAAAAAGATTGATAACATCAATTTTTAGGGGATATCCTCTTTTTTATGTTAAAAATTTAACAGCAATCTTACTTTTGTAAATTTTCTTTTTCTTTTTTATACATATAGGTTGGTAATATGTGCAGTGCGTGATAAAGTAGGGATGACATCGAATGGAATGTCGAAAATCTATGAAAAAGATCCGGAATGAATCTTGTGTAGTGGAATTAAATTATCGGTAAATAAGGGGAAAAAAGCAATCATGGATCACGAAAAAAATAATGCGAATGGGAAATCACGTCGGCCAATTGTATACATAAAAAGAACAATCATTCTCGTCTTACTATTTTCACTTGTATATTTCATGTATACAAAAATTGTTGCGCATAATAAGAAAGAAGAAACTTTAAAAGCAGCAGCAGAAATGAAGAAACAAGAAGAGCTAAAAAAGAAAGAAGAAAAAAAGAAGCAAGAAGCAAAAAAACAAAAAGAGCAGGAAGAACAAGTGAAGCAAGCACAAGCTGTGGAAAAGCCTGCTGAGGGACCACCTCAAGAAATTAATGAAAACGCTCAATTAGATCAATATTTGCAAAAAACAGGATTTAGCGGGACAGCGGTTATTGTGAAGAACGGAAAGGTTCTTTTGAATAAAGGATACGGTATGGCGAACAAAGAAAAACAAGTACCGAATAATTCAGAGACAACTTTTTATATTGGTTCTATTTCAAAGGCTTTTGTAGCGACTACTATTATGCAATTAAAAGATCAAAATAAGTTACATGTAGAGGATACGATTGCGAAGTATATTCCAGATTTCCCTCAAGGTAATGGTATTCAGTTAAAACATTTACTAACACATACATCAGGAATTCCAGAGTATGAGCAGGGAACAGAGGATATCTCTCATGAAGAATTGATAAAACGAATAGGAAAGCAAAAGCGTATTGGAAGTCCAGGAGAGAAATGGAAGTATTCCGATTCTAACTATTCAATACTCGCCTATATTGCTGAGAAGGTAAGCGGACAACCGTTAGAAGAGTATATTAAACAACATATTTTTGCTACTGCTGGTATGAAACATTCTGGTTTTGGTAGAGAGCTAGAACAAACAAGATTTCCATCGACAGGTTATAAAATAGTAAATAACAATATGACAACACCTAATATTCCAAGTATGTCACAACTTTATGGTTGTGGTGATATATATACAAGTGCCCATGATTTATATTTATTTAATGAAGCGCTCTTCTCTGGAAAGTTGATTTCAAAAGAAAGCTACGATCAAATGTTTACAGGTGGAAAAAAAGATTACGGGTTTGGATGGTATGTAGACCCGGGAAGTTACTCGAACCACGGTGTAATGCCAGGCTGGAACTGTTTAAATGGATTTAGTAAAAATGGAAGTGTATATGTCGTTTTATTATCTAACATTCAAAACAACATTAAATCCTTTGGTAAAGTGAATAATGACATTTATACGATGTTACGAAATATTGAAGTGTAAGAGACTATCTGTTTAGGTAGTCTTTTTTTATGTGATTAGAACATATTGTTTCGTTGAAAAATGTATGTCTTACCTATCACAAAAAGAGTCTGCTTTGTATACATTAAGATGTATGGATATATTTTTATAATTTAAAAATAATAGGAGGAGAAGTGTATGTGTTTATTCGGTAAGTATTGGAAAAAGTTATCGAGATTGTTTAATAGACAATTAGATTATTTTTTAGATAATAAGTTATTACCTGCTGTGGAACGACTTTTATTTTCACAAAACTTCGCGAGATTTATTCAAAGAAACTCTAAGCAAGCTACGGAAGAATTTATTGAATCAAGTAGATTTCAATCTATTATTTGTAACATTTTAAAAGAATGTAATACATCACCTTTTAAAGAAATTGCAGAGCAGTATTTGGGTAAAAACGTAGAAATTACGGTGACAGTTGGACAGTTAACAGGTGTAATTGTAGCAGTTGGTGATGATTTCTTAACACTGCAAGAAGGAATAGGAACAGAAGTTTTATTGCCATTTACAAGTATTATATCAATTAAAGAAGCGTAAGAAAGGAGACTTATATATGTTATTTACTGAAGAATTACGTAATCATGTTGGTGAGCTAGTGCAAGTTGTGACAGCGGCCGAAATTGTTGCAGGTATTCTGTTATCTGTGACAGACGGGGCAGTAAGTGTTCGTACTTCTCCTTCTTATGGACCACCGGAAGATGTAGTTGTACGTATTCCTATCATTTCTTATGTTCGCTTGGAAGGGTAAGCGTGGTACAAGTATGAGGGTATCAGTTATTATTCCAGCGCATAATGAAGCGAGTACTTTATCACAAGTTTTAGTAGAAGTGGAGAAATTGAAACCATATGAAATTATCGTAGTAGATAATGGATCGACAGACGGAACAAAAGAAATAGCCTTACAACATCATTGCCATGTCATTTATTATAAATATTCTCTTGGTAATGATGTTGGACGGGCAATTGGTGCAAGAGAAGCGAAAGGCGACATTGTTTTGTTTTTAGACGGTGATATCGTCATTGATAATAAAGAGCTACAACGTTTTATAAAAGGCATTCAGCAAGGTCACCAAATTGTTGTGAATAATTTAACATGGTCTGTTTATTTAAAGATGAGACCGCATTATACGACAGTTGGCAAATTTATGCTGAATCGTTATTTGAATAAAAAAGAGCTTGTTGTTGGATCTTTAATCGCAATTCCGCATGCAATGAGTAGAGAAGTTATTCAGAAGTTTGGTTGGTGGAATTTAGCGGATCCAGCACTATTTCAAGCGATGGCGATGTCTAGAGGAGTAGATATTGTCGATATGGCTTCAGTCGATGTCATTCATACAAATAAAGTGCGTCCTGTTCATACTGGTACATCACCCGGTTCTCCTTATCCGAAAGCGACTAGCCGTATTATGGGGGATCATTTACGTGCTTTGCAATACGTAATCGAAATATATGGTAAGCGTGGCGGCTTTTCGGAAGGAAAGAGGGATAGAGAATTTATAGGAAAGTATAAACCAGTTTTATTACAAAAGAAAAAAGCGAAATATAGTGCAATTATCCCAGTATCAGAAGAAAAGATGACTATAAGATCTGTTATACAAGAAGTGAAAAAATCAGGTATAGATGAAATTATAGTTGTTGCGAATGGAGCGGACGTTGAGACAGTTAAACAAGCAAAGCTAGAGAATGTCATTGTTATTGAATTTGAGGAAGCGCTTGGACATAATGTAGCCCGAGCGATAGGAGCTATGCATGCTACGGCCGATATTTGTTTATTTGTCGATGGTGATTTTGTTATTCCAGGGGAAAAACTAATTCCATTTTTACATGCTATCGAAGATGGAAATGATGTGGCATTGAATGATTTACAGTGTTTATTAGATATGTTTCATCCGACAGACCCAATTAGCATGGGAAAATATTTTGTGAATTTGGTAGCGAAACGACCAGATTTATGGAATAACTCATTAACGGCAGTACCACATGCTATGCATAAAAAGGTAATAGAGAAAATCGGATATGATTCTCTTATCATTCCACCACTCGCTCAAATGAAAGCTATTTTGGAGGGATTTTCTATTACAGCGGTAGACTTTGTAGATGTCATAAAAACAAATCGAGTACGCCCAGAGCAACATGGATTTGTAAATGGGCGTATTCCAGCATTTGATCGTATTTTCGGTGATCAACTTGAGGCGATTGCATATTTATTGCAATCCACAGACGAGCGCGGGAGTTTTACAGATGGAGAGCGGAATAGAAATATCATTCAACAATTGAGAAAGGAAGAAGAGAATACAGATGAATGTTAGTAGTACAGTTGCCATTATCGGATTAGGATATGTTGGTCTTCCTTTGGCAGTTCATTTTGCAGAGAGAGGGCATACAGTGCTTGGATTAGATAAAGATACTAGAAAAATAGAATCAATTATACAGGGAGAAAGTTATATTCCAGATGTTTCTTCTAAATTGTTACAGAGTTTATTGACTAGAAAAAAATTAATAGTAAATACACCGGATCAAGGTATTGCTGATTTTCAAAATAGTGATTATGTTATTGTCACTGTCCCAACTCCAATTAATGAACAAAGAGAACCGGACTTAAGTGCCCTCATTTCAGCTTCGCATTATATACAACAAAACCTTCAAAAAGGACAAACCTTCATTTTCGAAAGTTCCACATATCCAGGTACGCTCGAGGAAGTTATTATTCCGATTATTTCTCAAACAGGAAAAAAGGTAGGAGAAGATTTCTATATTGGGTATTCTCCTGAGAGAATTGACCCAGCTAATAGTCAATATTCAGTTCAAACGATTCCAAAAGTCATTAGTGGACAAACAGAAATGTGTAAACAAAAAGTACAGGATTTGTATAGCACTATATTTGATGTAGTTGTTCCAGTTAGCTCCCCAAAAGTAGCAGAAATGTGTAAGCTATTTGAAAATATTCAGCGCTTAGTCAATATTTCATTAGTAAATGAGTTAAATACACTATGTGAAAGTTTAGGAATTGATTTTTATGAGGCACTTGAAGCGGCATCTACAAAACCATTTGGATTTACGCCGTATTGGCCAGGACCAGGGATAGGGGGACACTGTATTCCGGTAGATCCTTTATATTTCCAGTGGAGAATAAAAAAGAATGGAGCAATTAGTCAATTAATTGAGGCGGCACATGTAATTAATGAGGAAATGCCAGAGAAAGTGGTCCGGAAAGTAAAAGGTGTGGTGCAATCACCTGCAACGGTTTTAATTGTAGGGATTGCATATAAAAAAGATGTAAATGACTTAAGAGAATCGCCAGCGTTGCCAATTATTGAATTGTTAATAAAAGCAGGATATGAGATAGCGTATCACGATCCATATATTTCTTCTGCAAAATTTGGAGATAAGGTGTATCAATCTGTTTCTTTGGATGAACAAGTCGTTAAACAAGCGGATTGTATTTTAATTTTAACAGACCACTCTAATATCGATTGGAAGGTTTTTAAAGGGATAAAGCAAGTCGTAGATACACGTGGAATTATAAAGAAGGTGAGTGTATGAGTAAGAAATGTTTAATCACAGGTGGAGCAGGATTTATTGGATCGCATTTAGCTGAAGAGCTGGTGAAAAGAGGTTATGATGTCACTATCGTTGATAACTTCTATAAAGGGAAAAATAAATATCATGATGAGTTAATGAAAGAAATTCGGGTTATTCCAATAAGTGTTTTAGATAAAAATTCTATTTATGAATTAGTAAATCAACATGATGTAGTGTTTCATTTAGCAGCAATTTTAGGTGTGAAAACGACAATGGAAAAGAGCATAGAGCTTATTGAAACGAATTTTGATGGAACGAGAAACATTTTACAAGCAGCGCTAAAAGGAAAGAAGAAAGTAGTTTTTGCGTCTACTTCAGAAGTATATGGTAAGGCAAAGCCGCCCTTTTCTGAAGAAGGAGATCGATTATACGGTGCAACCTCTAAAATACGTTGGAGTTATGCAATTTGTAAAACGTTAGAAGAAACATTATGTTTAGGATACGCTTTAGAAGGTTTACCTGTAACGATTGTTCGTTATTTTAATATTTATGGTCCAAGAGCGAAAGATGGTCCGTATGCAGGGGTAATCCCACGATTTATCCGCGCAGCACTGCGAGGAGAAGACATTCTCGTATATGGAGATGGAAAGCAGACACGTTGTTTTACGTATGTAAGTGATGCGGTAGAGGCAACGATTCGAGCAATGGATGAGAAGGTAAATGGTGAGATTATTAATATAGGTTCTGAGAATGAAAAGAGTATAAAAGAAGTAGCAGCAGTAATAAAAAAATTAACGAATTCTTCTTCAAAAATTGTTCAAGTTCCTTTCGAAGAGGTATATCCACATGGCTTTGAAGAAATTCCAAATAGAAGACCAGATGTAACGAAATTAAGAGAACTTGTTCAATTTCAAGCGAAAGTAACGTGGGAACAAGGGTTGAAAGAAACTATTAAATGGTTTCGTGAAGAAAACAATGGCTAAGTCACTATCGATTATTATACCTGTATGTAATGAAGTGGATACGATTTCAGACGTTATTCAATCGGCAAAAGGATTAAATCCAGTAGAGATTATTGTAGTAGCAAACGGTTGTAATGATGGAACAGAAGAGGTTGCTGATCGTTTAGGGTGTAAAGTAATCAAGTATACAGAGCTACTGGGGAATGATGTTGGCCGTGCAGTTGGCGCAAAACACGCGATAGGTGACGTATTACTATTTATAGATGGAGATTTTGCTATTCAAACTTCAAAGTTACAATTATTCCTAAATCCAATTTTACATGATCAGGCCGACATCGTTTTAAATAATTTGGATGCGTTATTTTTAAAGAAACAAAAACCGCACTCAGTGACAGTATGGCGCCAAATATTAAATGCAATGCTAGAGCGTGAAGAGTTAAAGATTGATTCTTTATTATCTGTACCTCACGCGTTGACGAAAGAAGTTGTTCAAAGCATTGGGTATGAATGTTTTGTTAATCCTATTGTCGCTCATTTACGCCTTATTCAAAGCAAATGGAGAATTAGTCGACATTGTGCAATTGACGTTATTACACCAAATAAATTTCGGCCGACCGAGCATGCTGCGTATGGCACGGGTCTTTCTCATTCTGAAAAAAGGATGATAGGTGACCATATAGAAGCTGTAGCGGAGCGAATAGTAGGTAGCGATGAACGCGGAGGGTATTATGATGGAAATAGGAAAAGAGATAGTGTCTATCATACTTTAGATTTTAAAGATTTTTATCAAGGATGGGGCGTTACATCGAATTTGTATAAGGGAAAGCAATTATCGGTCATTATTCCTGTACAAGATGAAGAGAAAACAATTGGAAACGTTATAGAAGAGCTTCGCAAAATTGAACCTTTTGAAATTATCGTTGTTGTAAATGGTTCGTCTGATCAAACAGCAACGATTGCAAAAGAAAAGGGAGCAACGACAATTGTATATAAAGAAGCACTCGGAAATGATGTGGGGCGCTCACTTGGAACGTATTTCGCAAAAGGAGAAATTGTGTTATTTATAGACGGCGATTTTGTTATTCCAGCGAGTGAGTTATATCCTTTTGCGAAAGCTATTGCAGATGGAACAGACGTTGCATTAAATGATCTAAATCATTATTTAGATTTAAGAGTACCGCTTCATCTTGTAACTGCATTTAAATATGCATTAAATTTAGCTTGTGATAGAAAAGATCTAGGCGTAGGCTCTCTTATCGCTGTACCGAATGCGTTTAGTCGTAAGTGTTTGAAAGAAATTGGATATAGATCTTTACTGGCACCGTGTGTAGCTCAAGTGAAAGCTATTCTTTCAGGATTTGAAGTTGCATGTGTAAGTCGTGTTGAAGTCGATAAGATGAACCGTATTCGACCCAGTGAACATTTTGCTAAAATAGGTCATCCACCAGCTGTACTTCGAATTATTGGTGATCATATAGAAGGGTTAGAGCAATTAATTGTATTAACAGGCAGTCGTGGTGGATTCCATGATGGAAATAGAAAAAGAGATATTTTATCCGACTTTAATGGGCAGTAAGACCCCCACTGATTAAAGTTTCATTTTATAGGTAACAAAAAAGTGTACAACATATGTACACTTTTTTGTTCTGCTATAAAAACTATAACAGATTAGGAGATAAGAGTATTACAGCTCTACAATGGGTATTGTTCTTATATTACAAAATAGGACTCGTATATAAGAATACCAAAAAAATACAATTAAGGAAAGGGTTAATTTTAAAGACTTTCAAATGAAGTTAACACTATGTATATAGTAGTTTGCTCAATATTTCACAAACATGTCACAACTATTTCGTTCACTTTCGTAAAAAAGTAGTATTCTAAGTGTGTAAGCTGTTATATAAAAAATCTTAGTCCTGTACTAATCAAAAATGGAGGAGATTAGGATGACTCAAGTATTAGAAAATGTTAAAAACGCATGGGAAAACTTTAAAGGTGAAAAATGGAAAGCAGAGATTGATGTTCGCGATTTCATTTTAAATAATGTAAACGTTTACGAGGGAGATGAATCTTTCTTAGCAGGAGCAACTGAAGCAACGAAACAACTTTGGGATCAAGTAATGGATTTAACAACGAAAGAACGTGAAAACGGTGGCGTTCTTGATATGGATACAAAAATTGTTTCTTCTATTACATCACATGAACCAGGATATTTAAATAAAGAGACTGAAAAAGTAGTCGGTTTCCAAACTGATAAACCATTTAAACGTTCTTTACAACCGTATGGTGGTATTCGTATGGCGGAACAAGCTTGTGAATCTTATGGATACGAAATGGATAAAGAGCTTAGTCGTATTTTTAGAGATTGGAGAAAAACTCATAACCAAGGTGTATTTGATGCTTATACACCAGAAATGAGAGCTGCTCGTAAATCAGGTGTTATTACGGGTCTTCCAGATGCATACGGACGTGGACGTATTATCGGTGACTACCGCCGCGTAGCATTATATGGAGTAGATCATTTAATTGAAGCGAAGAAAGCAGATTTAAATTTAACTGGCGGTGTAATGAGTGAAGATACAATGCGTTTACGCGAAGAGTTATCTGAACAAATACGTGCACTTCAAGAGTTAAAACAAATGGCTGCTTCTCATGGCTTTGATATTTCTAAGCCAGCAACAACTGCTCAAGAAGCATTCCAATGGTTATACTTCGCATATCTTGCAGCAATTAAAGAGCAAAACGGAGCTGCAATGAGTCTTGGCCGTACTTCTACATTCTTAGATATTTATATTGAAAGAGATTTAGCAAATGGTACTTTAACAGAAGAAGACGTACAAGAAATTGTGGATCACTTCATTATGAAATTACGTCTTGTGAAATTTGCAAGAACACCTGATTATAATGAATTATTCTCTGGTGACCCAACTTGGGTAACTGAGTCTATCGGCGGTATGGCATTAGATGGCCGTCCATTAGTAACAAAGAACTCATTCCGTTTCTTGCATACACTAGATAATTTAGGACCAGCTCCAGAACCAAACTTAACAGTTCTTTGGTCTAAACAATTACCACAGAACTTTAAAAACTACTGTGCGAAAATGTCTATTAAAACATCAGCAATTCAATATGAAAATGATGACATTATGCGTGCTGACTACGGCGATGATTACGGAATTGCTTGTTGTGTATCTGCAATGAGAATTGGTAAACAAATGCAGTTCTTCGGCGCACGTGCAAACTTAGCAAAAGCATTACTATATGCGATTAACGGTGGTAAAGATGAAAAATCTAAAGCACAAGTTGGTCCTGAGTACGCACCGATTACTTCTGAAGTATTAGATTATGAAGAAGTTATGCATAAGTTTGATATGACAATGGAATGGTTAGCGGGTCTATATTTAAACACATTAAATGTTATTCACTACATGCACGATAAATATAGCTACGAGCGTATTGAGATGGCACTTCATGATACAAATGTTCTTCGTACAATGGCAACAGGTATCGCGGGTCTATCTGTAGTAGCAGACTCTTTAAGTGCAATTAAATACGCAAAAGTAAAACCAATTCGCGATGAAAACGGAATTGCAGTTGACTTTGAAATCGAAGGAGATTTCCCTAAATACGGTAACAATGATGACCGTGTAGATGAAATTGCTGTAAATCTTGTGAAAACATTTATGAATAAACTTCGTAAACACAAAACATATAGAAATTCTGTTCATACAATGTCAATCTTAACAATCACATCTAACGTTGTATACGGTAAGAAAACTGGTAACACTCCAGATGGTCGCCGTACTGGAGAACCATTTGCACCAGGTGCGAACCCAATGCATGGACGTGATACAAAAGGTGCGTTAGCTTCATTATTATCTGTAGCTAAATTACCATATGAAGATGCACAAGATGGCATTTCTAATACATTCTCTATTATTCCAAAAGCACTTGGTAAAGAGGATGAAGTACAAGTACGTAACTTAGTATCAATGCTTGATGGTTATGCAGTAAAAGAAGGACATCACTTAAATATTAACGTATTTAACCGTGAAACATTAATGGATGCAATGGAACATCCTGAGAAATATCCACAATTAACAATTCGCGTATCTGGTTACGCTGTAAACTTTATTAAATTAACTCGTGAACAACAAATCGATGTAATTAACCGTACAATGCATGAAAGCATGTAAATGAAAAAAGTGTCCCTCTGCATTTTATAAATAGCAGAGGGAGGCTGTTTCAATAAAGGAGGAAGTAACATGGTAAAAGGAAGAATTCATTCTGTAGAGTCTTGTGGTACTGTTGATGGCCCAGGAATTCGTTATGTCATATTTACACAAGGGTGTTTATTACGTTGTCAATATTGTCATAATGCTGATACGTGGGAGATCGGTAAAGGAAAAGAAATAACAGTCGAAGAAGTAATGCAGGATGTGACATGTTACCTTCCTTTTATTGAAGCTTCCGGAGGCGGTATAACAGTTAGTGGTGGGGAACCATTATTACAACTAGATTTCTTAATTGAATTATTTAAGAAATGTAAGGAAATTGGAATTCATACAACAATTGATTCTTCAGGTGGTTGTTATTCTGAAGAACCAGAATTCCAAAATAAGCTAGATATTTTAATGGAGTACACAGATTTAGTTTTATTGGATTTGAAACATATTGATTCAAAGAAACATCGTAAATTAACAGGAAAACCAAATGAACATATTTTACAATTTGCTCGTTATTTATCGGATAAAAATAAACCGATTTGGGTGCGACACGTATTAGTTCCTGGTATTACTGATAATGAAGAGGATCTACAAAAACTATCTAGTTTTATTCAAAGTCTGTCTAATGTTCAGAAAGTTGAAGTGCTACCATACCATAAGCTTGGTGTATATAAATGGGAGGCACTTGGGCATAAGTATCCACTCGCAAATGTAGAACCGCCTACTGAAAAAAATGTAGAAGAAGCAAGACATATTTTACAAGCAGTCTAATCCAAATATTGGGTTAGGCTTTTTGCTTTCTTTACAATAAAACCTAGAGTATATATGGAGAAAAGAGTATACTGAAAATAGAATATCCATATTTTTGTAAGGAATAAGTGGAGAAATTTACATAATTGTAAAGGGAAATCAAAATAGTAAAAAGAATTAAGAAGTAAAAGAGTGAGTATCATGGAATAGAGAACATTTGTAAGTTATTGCGAAAGCTCTTATAGGAAAGTATAATGTAAAGATATGAGCACAGATAGGATTAAGGGGTCAATCTTATATGCTTTGCATATCCACGACAGGTACATAGCTGAAAGAGAAATATTAGAGTCTGTTTATGTAATTTTTAAGGAAAATGTTTTTCCTATTGTCGTATATGCAATATGGAGAAACAATAAGCTAGGAGTGGATTTGTTTGATAAAAAACCCCAAGGTTTTAATATTAACTGCACATTACGGAAACGGTCATGTGCAAGTAGCGAAAACATTAGAACAAACATTTCGCCAAAAAGGAATTAAAGATGTAATTGTATGCGATTTGTTCGGAGAATCACATCCGGTTATAACCGATATTACAAAATATTTATATTTAAAAAGTTATACAATAGGAAAAGAATTGTACCGCTTGTTTTATTATGGCGTAGAAAAAATTTATGATAAAAAAATAGCATCTTGGTATGCTAATTTTGGAAGAAAACGTTTGAAATTACTTTTACAAGCGGAGAAACCGGATATTGTTATTAATACCTTTCCGATTATAGCTGTACCAGAATTAAAAAAGCAAACAGGTATTTCAATTCCTGTGTATAACGTATTAACGGATTTTTGTGTGCACAAAATATGGATTCATCGGGAAGTAGATCGTTATTTTGTAGCAACTGATCACGTAAAAAAAGTTATGGTTGATATTGGTGTGCCTGCGGAGCAAATTGTTGAAACTGGAATTCCGATTCGTAGTAGTTTTGAGTTAAAGATTAATCCAGACATTATATATAATAAATATCAGTTATGTAAGAATAAAAAGATTTTACTAATTGTAGCAGGTGCTCATGGGGTATTAGGAAGTGTAAAAGAACTATGCCAATCATTTATGTCAGTACCTGATTTACAAGTAGTTGTCGTTTGTGGGAAAAATGAAGCGTTAAAACAGGATTTATTAGGGTTACAGGAAAAAAATCCTGATGCATTAAAAGTATTTGGTTATGTAGAAAATATTGATGAACTATTCCGTGTTACTTCTTGTATGATTACAAAGCCAGGCGGTATTACGTTAAGTGAAGCGGCAGCATTGCAAGTACCTGTCATTTTATATAAGCCTGTTCCAGGACAAGAAAATGAAAATGCGATGTACTTTGAAAGAAAAGGGGCTGCAGTTGTCATTCGTGATGATAGTGAGGTTTTTGCAAAAACAGAGGCGTTATTACAAGATGATATGAAGCTTCTTCAAATGAAAGAAGCGATGAAAAGCATTTATCGCCCAGAGCCAGCTGATCATATTGTGGATACAATTTTGGCAGAAAATCATGTAGAACCGAATCATATACCTATTAAATCACCTGCTCTTGCACAATCATTTACTTAATATGAAACCCTCTTTTGTATGTTTAAAGAGGGTTTTTTATTGTTTTCCAAGATAAAGACTTATCCACATGAAGAGTGCGCTTTCATTAAACAGTAAAGTCGGAATATTAACAACTATATCCACATTATCCACAATTTTTAGAAAAATATCCACAATTCTAACATTTGATGTGCGTTACAACATACAAACTTGTGAAGGGTTTTTGTAATTTATTCACAATTCTATCAATTCTGTGGATAACGTTATCCACAGAAAAAAGGTTCCTTATTTATAAGGAACCTTTTTTCTACGTGATAGAGTAGAAAAAATATGTAATGAGAATGAATAATTAGGGGGGAGAACTTCTAATTATTCATTCTCACTTTAAATACTTTTTGAGCGATAACCCGCTGCGCGATCTGCTTTACGAAATTCTCGTTGGTAGAGAACTTCTTGTGTACTAGATAATGCGTTTTTTGCTTTGTCACGTTTCTTTTTATCCATTACAAATCACCTCGTGTCCTAAAGTTACTATATATCGTTTCCAGAGACATGGGGTGATATACGTATATATCAAAATGTTAATGGTTAATTATTATTTCTGAAAATTTAGATTACGCTTCTTTTAAGTGATGAGAATCTTGGAACGTTGTATCTCGCATTGTAGCAAGTGTATATTGATCTTTTGGAATTTCATATAAGTTATATACTTCTTCATTCGCGTTAATTTCATCATAAACGGATTTTCTTGTTTCGTTTGCTAGATTTACATATTGTAATTTTTCTGCAGCTTTAATAGAACGAATATTTATTTTGCGAATACGCATAAAGATCGTTTCAATATCTAACTCGTAGAAAAGTTCGCTAAAAAATGAATCTTTTGCCAATTTATTGTAGCCTTTTCCGTGATAAGGTTTGCCAAGCCATGTTCCAAGGAAGCCGGCTTTTTCTTGCACATCAAATAAAGTAATTGTTCCGATAGGGTTACCCCATTCGTCTAAAATTGTGCGTGAAATTAATTCCCCACGCTCTTCAGCTTCAATCGTTTGTTTCGTTAAAAATAAATATTCCTCATAAGAATAAGCCTTTTGACGCACAAAAGGGAAGACAGCTGGATCCACCATTAACTCGTATAGAACGTGGCTGTCGTGTAAGTCGCGTTTTTTCAACATACTAACTCCTCCTCACACGAGGGTAGCATGACGAAAAAACACCCCACCCTCGAAATTTTTATATCAATCTTTAAAAAATTTCGGGGTGGGAATCGAACCCACTAGAACCAGTTTCTAACGCTGGTGGCGCACCATTTGCCTTCCCCATTCATCAATTTGAAAATGATAATCACGACACAAATTGATTATGGTTTCATTCAGTTTATAATCGTATAATACTTTATCTAGTCAAAAAAATAAACTAGTTTTTTTTATTTTTTTTGTAAATTATTTTTCCATCAATCATAGTTAGTACAGGCTTGGCTAAATAATGGAAAGGATGATGGGTCCAGAGCACAAGATCGGCGTCTTTTCCAGTCTCAATGCTTCCAATTCTATCCTCTAAACGTAAATTTCGCGCTGGAAATATAGTGATTCCTTCTAGTGCAGTTTTTTCGTCTAATCCTTCCCTTACTGCGACAGCAGCACAAACATTTAAATATTGAATGGGTGTATAGGGGTGATCTGTTGTGATGGAAACTTCCACTCCATTTTTTGATAATATATGGTAAGTATCCCATGTTTTATTTTTTAGTTCGATTTTAGAACGGCGTGTAAGCGTGGGGCCAACTGAAACCTTCAAATTGTGTTTTGAAAGCTCTTCAACAATAAAGTGTCCTTCTGTACAATGTTCAATACGTAAATCAAGATTGAACTCTGTTGCAAAGCGTAGAGCAGAACTAATATCATCTGCTCGGTGAGCGTGGATACGTACGGGTATTTCACGGCGTAATGCTTTTAAGATAGGAAGCATTCGAAAATCAGCTTCATGCCCGTAGTGCTGTGCTTCATAGAATGATTCCCGAAGTAATCCCATAATTCCCATACGCGTAATGGACTCTTTTGTGCCATTACTATGGACCTTTTTAGGATTTTCTCCAAAGGCAATCTTTAAGCCAGCAGGCTCTTGAATAATCATATGATCAATACAAGTTCCAGCTGTTTTTATTACACAAGTCGTACCACCGATAATGTTTTGACTTCCTGGCATAACGTGAACAGTTGTGATTCCATTTTGTACCGCATCTTGAAATGCAATATCAAAAGGGTGAATTCCGTCCAAAGAACGGATATGTGGTGTTGAAACTTCAGATGTTTCATTTGCGTCATTGCCAGCCCAACCAGTACCTTCATCATAGAGACCAAGATGGGTATGGACATCAATAAATCCAGGTAAGAGATGAAGAGCACGTGCGTCTATAACTGTCATATCTTGAGTAGGTTGAATGGAAGGCTTGACCTCAGCAATTTTTTCTCCTATAACGAGTACATCCCCTTGAAATTTTTGGGATGTAATAGGATAGACAATGGCTTGTTTGAGCAATATTTTCATAGGTACCTCATTTCTGTTACTTTATAATGTTAATGGAATGTAAAGGAAAGTAACTGAAAGATTATTTGTGTAATAATGCTCCGGATGCTAGAAAATGAAAGTTTTGAAAGGGCCCCCTGTAAAACTGTGTTTTAGAAGTACTACATTGTATGCGAAAGTATATTTTGTAATGCATGGTCTATTGACGGAAATGTGTATTGATACCCATGCTCAATTGCTTTACTAGGTAATACATGTTGCCCTTCTAGTACAAGTATGCTCATTTCACCAAGTAAAGCATGAAGCATGAATGAAGGGACAGGTAACCAATGAGGTTTTTTTATGATAGTTGCAATGATTTCTCCAAATTCCTTCATTCTTATAGGCTCGGGAGCTGTAATGTTAAGAGGTCCATCAATTTCTTCTTTGTGTATGATGAAATCAATCATGCAAGCGACATCATTTATATGAATCCATGATAACCATTGGTTTCCAGACCCGACTGTACCTCCGATATAAAATTGATAGGGAAGTAGCATCTTTGGAAGAGCTCCTCCGTCTGGCCCTAAGACGACTCCGAATCTTGCGTAGATTGTTCGTATTCCGAGAGAACGTGCTTTAGATGCTTCTTGTTCCCATGAATATACTGTATTTGCTAAAAAGTCATTTCCAGGAGTCACATGCTGTTCTGTAAAAGACTCAGTTTCAGACGTTCCGTAGTATCCAATTGCGCTTGCGTTAATAAATGTGTGTGGTTTTGTAGGGAGTGCCTGCAATTGTTTAATGAGTCCTTTTGTTGTTTGAATTCTACTGTTTAAAATGACTTTCTTTTGTTTCTTTGTCCATCTACTATTAATAGACTCTCCAGCTAGATTAATAACTACATCAATAGAAGAGAGGGGGAAGGTTCGTAAATCTGGTGTCCATTGTACATACTGAAGGTTAGGACCGGAAGTTTCAGCAGTTTTTTTTCGCGAGAGAATGTAAACAGTATATCCTTTTTGAATAAAAAAAGTAGAAAGGTATTTACCGATAAAACCGGTACCACCAGAAATTGCGATTTTCACAATTATTTCCTCCTCATTATATATATTCTTGAAAAGCAAAAACGTTCCTTGACTATGTTAAAATAATAGAGAGGTGAGAGTATGGCTGTCATTACAAAAATAGAAGTGCAAAAACGATCGAAAGAACGGTTTAATATTTATATCGATAAAGGTCAAGGTGAAGAATACGGATTTAGTGTGAATGAAGTAATCTTAATAAAACACGGATTACAAAAGGGCTTAGAAATTGATGAAATAGCGTTAGGAAATATTTTGTACAATGAAGAGGTACAAAAAGCATATTTACAAGCAATTTCCTATTTATCCTATCAAATGAGAACGAAACTAGAAATAGAAGATTTTTTACGAAAAAAAGAAGTGGGACAAGCCATCATCTCTGAAGTCGTTTCGAAATTATTACATGACCGATATATTAATGATAAAGAGTATGCTATTTTATATACGAGAACACAAAGTAATGTGAATCGAAAAGGTCCAACGGTTATTAAAAGAGAGTTGTTAAATAAAGGTGTTCAGGATCTAATTATTACGCATAGTTTACAAGAATATCCGAAGGAAAAGCAAATTGAGAATGCTTTAATTCTTATAGAAAAGAAAAAGAAATCTTATCAAAAGCATTCCTTTTTACAAATGAAGCTAAAGTTAGACGAAATGCTTGTTCGTAAAGGATATTCTAGAGATGTGATTCAAATTTGTTTGGAAGAATTGAAAGACGAAAAAGATGACGAAAAGCAACAAGAAGCGTTACACTATCATGGGAATAAATATTATGAGAAATATAAGAAGTATGATGGATGGACATTTGAAAATAAGATGAAACAAGCGTTATATCGTAAAGGATTCTCTATTGATGAGATAGAGATATTTTTACAAATGAAACGCGAAGAGGGATGAGGGAACAAAATGAATATGCCAAAACGCTACAGTGAAATGACACCATATGAGCTAAGGGAAGAAATTGGGGTTTTGAAAGAGCAAGCGATAAAAGCTGAGCAACTTGGAATTGTAAATGAGTTCGATGTATTAATGCGAAAGATAGCAATGGCTCGCGCTTATATGACTGACATAAACAAATTCCATATCGGTGAGACATATGAATTAGTAGAAGAACCTGGTATATTATTTGAAATTACGTATTTCAATGGGGTATTTGCTTGGGGACATAAGCAAAATGATAATGAAGAGATTGGAATACCGATTTCTTTATTGCAAGAAAAATAAAAACCAGAGAGCGAATATCTCTCTGGTTTTCATCTTTGGTAGGCGTTACAGGAGATAGGAGATTCTAAAATTGGCGTTTTTTACATTCATTCGCCAATATAATGAGAGACTGGGTTTGTTGCGTCTGTCCGTTAACTTGCGCTTTTGCATGTTTCGGACGAGTCCACGTATGGTTAAATAATTCAGAACGACTATCTAAGCGATCACGGTAGCTCATCTTTATCACCTCGTGTAGGAAGTTAAGTTACTTTGTTACTACTCTTCCTGCTGATTTGCAGCACGCATACGTTCTTGTGGGTGCGTGTTAATTGTGCCGTTAGGTCGTTTCGAAGCGAAGCGTGATTTCGCTTTCGGTTGACCGTCGATTTTGCTGTTGTTTTTTGACTCAGACCAAAATTCGGCTTGTTTACCCATTGCGAACGCCCTCCTCATCATCAGTTGATACCTCTTGAAGAAGTATCAATTATAGAATGTGCAAAATAGAAGAAACTATCCTTTAGAAATGAAGGGATAATTAGGTAAAGGAGACTAGAACATGAATTATATTTATGAAGCATTAACGAAAGAACTATTAGACAAAAATGACAAGCTTTCTTACGCGCAAGCTCGTGCGTGGGTTGAATTACTATGGGAAGATTTTCAAACGACTTATGCGAAATCAGGTCGTTATCAAGGAGAAGAAATGACTGAACAAGTTGTGCGATCATGGATTAATAATCATGGAGGACGCCTTCATGAAATGCGTACAAATAATCCGAAATATAGCCATCTAATCAATCAAGAAGATCATTTGAAACATTAAAAAAAGCGACTGAAGTCGCTTTTTTTAATGTGGAAGTAACTCAAGTTTTTTTCGAAGTTTTTCTTCACTAAAAATCCATCCTGTATAGGAACTAATAATATTTAAATTATGATCGAGTTGAACGATCGCAACGAATGGATAATAGTCTTTACTGCGATATCGCAAATCAATGAATCGAACTTCATAATAATGATCATAATCGAAAATGTCCCAGCGATATACAGGGGAGAAAGATAAAAATGCTGAGATGTTTTCATCTTGTTTAGCTGCGTGCATAATAGCATTATCTGGGAACGGTACCCGATCGAACTTATCATAAATCATGATGTTACCGCGATGCCATCTAGCAACGTAGTAATAATCGGTTGTAACGACTGCTAAATGATAATGATAAAATCGATAAGAAGGAGAAATGATTATTTTCTCAACATTTTTGAAACGTTTTTGTACAACGCTTCTTATATTTCTATGCATCATAATCCGTCCGATGTAGTAAACGATCATTAATATATACGCAGCTAAGGCAGTATATCCTTTATGGGAACCTACGAGCATACAAGCAATTGCGAGTATATGGATAAAGAAAATGACGGTATCAAATGTATTAATGATGCCGAGCGCTACCCATTTTTTTGTGAAGGGCCGTAATGCTTGTGTACCGTAGGCATTAAAAATATCTACAAAGACATGAAGAAAGACGGCAATAAAGGACCAAAGTAGTAGATGCAAATATGGAGCGTCTGAAAAGAAGGCGAAAGAGATGCCACTTATAAGGAAAGACCAAAGAATCACTGCAGGAATGGAATGAGTAATCCCACGATGATTTCTTATATATTTAGCGTTATTACGCAATTTTAAAACTGTATCGATGTCAGGAATATTGGAGCCGGCAATTGTAGCAAGCATAACTGCTTGTGGCCCAATATCACTTTGTGCTATGGCTGGATCTAACGTGGCCAAACTGCCTAGAGTAACGCCCATAACAAGGTGAGTGGCTGTGTCCATAGAAATCCACCTCCGTTTTTTATTAATGTAACTCTTTTTATTCGATACCTCAAGTCCTTTGCCTTCTATTTCCTATGTCATCTTACTTAAATTTTTTCCTAAAATCTTTATAATAGTACTTATATGCAAAAAAATGAGGGGGACCAAGTTTGACACTTGAAATATTAAATAATTTTAACATAGAGCAGTTTCAAAATGATTTAATTGGTTGGTTTGAAAAAGAGCAACGCGACTTACCGTGGCGTAAAAATAAAGATCCATACCGTGTTTGGGTTTCGGAAATTATGTTGCAGCAAACTAGGGTAGAAGCTGTAAAACCATATTACGCAAATTTCATGGGGAAGTTTCCTACTCTAGAAGCTTTGGCAAATGCTGATGATGAAGAAGTGTTAAAAGCATGGGAAGGTTTAGGGTATTATTCTAGAGCGCGAAATTTACATGCAGCCGTAAAAGAAGTAAAAGAAGTATATGGCGGGATTGTGCCAAGTGATGTAAAGAAGATTGAGAAATTAAAGGGAGTCGGTCCCTATACAAAAGGTGCTATTTTAAGTATCGCATATGGTATACCAGAGCCGGCAGTTGACGGAAATGTTATGCGTGTATTATCTCGCATTTTATCAGTATGGGATGACATTGCAAAACCGAAAACGAGAAAAGTGTTTGAAGAGATTGTGCGTGAAATTATTTCGGCTGAAAATCCATCTTATTTTAATCAAGGTTTGATGGAATTAGGAGCACTGATTTGTATTCCTAAAAATCCAGCATGCTTACTTTGTCCTGTACGTGAGCATTGCAGGGGATATGCTGAAGGTGTTCAAAAGGAATTACCAGTAAAAAGTAAAGCGAAAGCCCCTACGATGGTACCGATTGTTGCAGGAGTACTTCAAACAGAAGATGGTCGTTACGTCATTAATAAACGTCCAAGTACCGGTTTATTAGCCAATATGTGGGAGTTTCCGAATATTGAACTTGGCGAAGGGATTCGTAATCAGAAGGAACAGCTTATAGATTATATGAAAGAAAAATTTGAGCTTTCGATTTCTATTGAAGAATACGCAATGAATGTACAACATACTTTTACACATCGCACTTGGGATATATTCGTATTTTACGGAAAAGTAACTGGTGACATTGTTGAAACAGATACATTGAAAATTGTATCGAAAGAAGCATTTGAGCAATTACCTTTCTCTAAATCGCATCGTACGATTTATGAGAGTTGTGTTGAGAAAATTACAATGCAATAAAGTGAAACTTTAATCAGTGGGGGTTTTCTTCATCCCCCACTGATTATTAGCCGTCACCAATCGGACTTTAATGGGCAGCCCGCCCCCCCCCACCTAACTTCTTTGCTTTCGCTGCATTTTGAGGTGGGGGTCTTACTGTCCATTAAAGCGGGATAAACAAAAAAGTGTTCCCTAGATTGGGAACACTTTTTTTAATCGTAAGAAATTTTTGTCCCATGAGTCCAACTAGCATCACCCTCTTGATTCAATTTCTATTACAATTTCTTTGTAAATACTTTGACCTTCTGTATTTAAATACGGCAGAATCTGTTGTAATGAATGATGAAAATAAGCTAATTCATCTTCTTTCCACTCATTTTTTGAAATCATCGTTAGTTCAGTCATATCGCGTCCTATATACATATTTCCACCTCCATTTTCTATAGTTTGAATGAGTGACAAGAGATATATACGGAGATTAAAAAAAGAAAATCACGGATAGCTTCTAAGTGAATTGGTTACATTATTGGTTGTGGAGGTGAGAAAGATGAGTAAAAAACAACAAGGTTATAACAAGGCAACTTCTGGTGCTAGCATTCAAAGTACAAATGCTAGTTATGGTACAGAGTTTTCAACTGAAACAGATGTGCAAGCAGTAAAACAAGCAAACGCACAATCAGAAGCAAAGAAAGCACAAGCTTCTGGTGCACAAAGTGCAAACGCTAGTTATGGTACTGAATTTGCAACTGAAACAGACGTGCATGCTGTGAAAAAACAAAATGCACAATCAGCTGCAAAACAATCACAATCTTCTAGTTCAAATCAGTAATGAAAGAAAAACACTTCTCTAATTCGGGAGAAGTGTTTTCTTTGTGCTTTGGTCATGGTAATGAAAATAAAACGAACGACATAACTTCTAATAAGTCAACAAATGTAGTCAAAGGAGAAGGAAGTTAAAGATTAGAAATATGTAATGAGGAAATAATAACTGATAAATAAATCCAAAAGGGGGTAAGTAATGAACGATTTTGATAAGTTGGTAGGAGAGCAATTGGAAACGATGGATGAGTTGTTGAAGTTACAAGCTCACCTAGAGAAGTATCAGCAAATTGAAATGAGCGAAAAGGATACGTGCGATAAAAAGGAATTACATTTTATTCGCCAAGAAATATATAGAACAGAATTAGCACTTAAGTTATTACATGAGAAATTTGAAGAGCAAACAAATAGTGTGATTCAATCTTTTGAAACTGAAAAAATGATTTCAAATTTAGGATAAGATATATTGTTGCCTTTAGGTAAAAGGTCCTTCTGTACATGGAAATGAGGAAGGACTTTTTTTATCCCACTTTAATGAGCAGTAAGACCCCCACTGATTAAAGTTTCACTTTATTCTCCTTTCCTCGTTTGGCCCCATCCCCTAAGAAAGACTATGGATATGGTATTCAGTGTGAAACATAGAGTCTTATCGCTTTAGTTTTAAAATTTCGACAAAAAAGTTATAATAGAAAAAAAGTGAATGCAGTTCAAAGGGCATTCGCAGTTGAAGGAAGGGAGCATATATGGGATTTCCCAAAGAAGGAGAAAAAGTACAAATACATAGTTATAAACATAATGGCTCCATTCATAGAATGTGGGAAGAGACAACGATTTTAAAAGGGACACAAAGTCTTGTGATCGGAGCAAATGATCGTACAGTAGTGACAGAATCAGATGGCCGAACATGGATTACTCGTGAACCAGCAATTTGTTATTTTCATGCAAACTACTGGTTTAATGTGATTGGAATGTTAAGGGAAGAGGGCGTATATTATTATTGTAATTTAAGCTCACCTTTTGCATATGATTCTGAAGCGTTAAAGTATATTGATTATGATTTAGATATTAAAGTGTATCCAGATATGACATATACACTTTTAGATGAAGATGAATATGAAAAACATAGTCAAATTATGCAATATCCACCTGTGATTGATACGATTTTAAAACGAAATGTAGCACAACTAACACAATGGATTCATCAAAGAAAAGGGCCATTCGCACCAGACTTTGTAGATATGTGGTATGAGAGATATTTAATGTACAGAAATTAAAACAAACCTGCAGGGGATTTCCCCGCAGGTTTGTCCTATTAGAGGGGGGATTATGTGCAAGGTATAAAAAGATATTTGCAATTTGTTAAACCATATCGATGGCTTATTGCTATTACGATTATGATTGGTCTAGTTAAATTCGGCATCCCGCTCATTATGCCGTGGTTATTAAAGTATATTATTGATGATGTTATTCAGGGCGGAGGGTCATTTCAAGATAAGACGTCCCAACTAGTAACAGCGATTGGGATTGCTTTTTTTATTTTTGCAGTGTTAAGACCGCCGATTGAATATTATCGTCAATATTTTGCGCAGCGTATCGCAAATACAATACTATATGATTTGCGAAAACATATTTTTGGCCATTTACAAAAGTTGAGTTTACGTTATTATTCGAATACAAAAACAGGGGAGATTATTTCACGTGTCATTCATGATGTAGAACAAACGAAGGATTTTGTAATTACTGGTTTGATGAATGTTTGGTTAGATACGGCAACAATTGCTATTGCTATTATTGTTATGTTTTCTATGAATATAAAATTGACATTTGTTGCGCTATTAATTTTACCTATTTATGTAGTGGCAGTGAAATATTTTTTCGGGCGTCTTCGAAAATTGACGAAAGAGCGTTCACAAGCGTTAGCAACGATGCAAGGGTATTTACATGAACGTATTCAAGGGATGCAAGTGACACGTAGCTTTGCATTAGAAGAGTATGAAGGGAAGCAATTTGAAAAAAGAAATAATGAATTTTTGACGAAAGCGTTAACGCATACGAGTTGGACGGCGAGAACATTTTCGGCAGTAAATACGTTAACAGATTTAGGGCCGTTACTCGTGATCGGTTTTGCAGCGTATGAAGTGATTCAGGGGCAGTTAACATTAGGAACTATGGTTGCCTTTGTTGGATATATGGATAGTTTGTATAGTCCACTTCGCCGCCTTGTTAATTCCTCTACGACATTAACACAGTCTTTCGCATCGATGGATCGGGTGTTTGAACTGTTAGACGAAAAATACGATATTGTGAATGTACCAGGTGCGGTACAAACGAAAAAATTAAATGGTGAAGTGATATTTGATAATGTATCTTTTCGTTACAATTCGGATGAAAAAGAGGTATTACATAACCTTTCGTTAACTATGTTGCCAGGAGAGAAGGTAGCACTTGTAGGGGCGAGTGGGGGAGGGAAGTCATCTCTTGCTAGTTTAATCCCGCGTTTCTATGATGTCTCTTCAGGCGCAGTTTATGTAGATGGGATAGATGTTAGAAAGTATGATATGAGAAATTTACGTAGTCATATTGGAATTGTACTGCAAGATAATTTGTTATTTAGCGATACAATCGGGGCAAATATTTTATATGGGAATCCGAAAGCTACAGAGGAAGAAGTAATTGCAGCTGCCAAAGCTGCGCAAATTCATGATTTTATTATTGAGTTACCTGATGGTTATGATACTGTCGTCGGGGAACGCGGTGTGAAGTTATCTGGTGGGCAAAGGCAACGTGTAGCGATTGCACGCGTGTTTTTAAAGAATCCATCGTTACTTATATTAGATGAGGCGACTTCCGCTTTGGATTTAGAAAATGAACGATATATTCAAGAGGCGCTTCAAACGTTAGCTGCTGATCGAACGACGATCATAATTGCGCATCGATTGGCGACGATTACGCATGTGGATACGATTATTTACATTGAAGATGGTGAAATTAAAGAAACAGGTTCTCATGAAGAATTAATGAAAAAAAGAGGTTTTTATTACAATTTATATCAACTTCAACATATAACAGAAACAGCTCCTTTAGCGTAAAAGGAGCTGTTTTTTATTCGTCTTCTTTTTTATCGTCGATTTTGAGTTCTGCTTCTGGTTTATGGTATGTGTAGAAGCTATCCACAAGTAAATCTAAATGCTCTACTTCTTCACTATAGTTAATAATAGCAGAAATAAGAGGGAAGAGATGTAGCCATGTTTTATATGCTTCCTCATCATCCTTGTTTTGATATTCCATAAAGATATCAATTAATTCCTGTTTACCTGTTTCAACTTCATCAAGCATTTCAACAGATTGTTGTTTTTTTGCTTTACCAATAAATTTTAATAAAACTTGTTCATGATAATGTGTTAATGAATCAAGTTCATTCTGAATAGATTCCTGGAATTCTTCTGGCATATAGCGCAGTTCGTTTTCAGTACGATGTAATGATTTTAATGTACTTAAAGCACGACTTGTCGTCGCTAACATTTGTCTGAATAAAACAAGCTTACGAATTTTTGCGAACTTTACTTTTTTCGTATAGCTTCTTTCTTCTTTATACAGCAAATAGTAATGGTTTAGTTTGATCATTTTTTCTTTCATACGATCAATATCAGTTTTTAATGTTGTAAAATCAGAAGCTTGCCTGCTATTCATTCGAATCCATTTTACAATTTCTTCTGTATTATCAACGATGCGATGATATAACTTTGTTTCGTATTTTGGCGGCATAAACACTAAATTTACAAGTGAAGCCGCAATAATTCCAACCATAATCGTCGCAAATCGAAGTAAGGCAAAACTAAAGAAATCTTCACCTTGATACTCCATAATAGCGATAACTGTTACTAAAGCAATTGATATTGTGTTTTCTAATCGTAATTGCAATGTAAGAGCAATTACTAATATACATGTTAATCCAATAATAAAAGGATTATGTCCAAAAGCAGTAGCGAATGCGATAGCGAATACCGCACCAATGACGTTTGCTTGAATTTGTTCAAGTGCAGTTAAATACGAACGGTATACAGACGGTTGAACAGCGAAGATAGCTGAGATTCCCGCAAATACTGGACTCGGTAAGTTAAGTAAAATACAAGCAAATAAAGCTAATGTGATGGCAATACCCGTTTTTAAAATGCGAGCACCAAGTTTCATACCCTTAATAAGATCCTTTCTCTTGTCATAATGAATGTACAACATGATACTATACATTCATTACAATATGTTAGCAAGTGATATTTTAGTGACGTTAATAAGAAATTAAGATTCATTTTATACTTTTTCCTAATTCTTTTTAAACATCAATTTTTAGTAAAAAAACCTGCTGAATTTCAGCAGGTTTCAAATTGTTACTATAGATTACTATGAGAAGTGTACTTCGTCAATTTTTTTCTTGAAGATGAAAAATAGGCATATCACTCTGTTGAGATAGATGGATCAGCCTGCTCTTTTTTCGGGATGATTTCAAAAAACTGTTGCGGCATATCATCGAGTAACGGTGTCAATAAAGCAACTTCCTCGTATTGCTCATGTTCATTTAATACACGGATATAATCTAGTAATAACTCGGTCACATCTTGCACACCATTTTTACTAAGTGGTTGTAATGTAACATTTGCTCCTTTTGCGATTCTTCTTTTTAAGGCCTGTTCTGTTAAACCTAAGCTTGAATCATGGCGTAAATAAACAACACCGCCAGTCATACCAGCGCAAATCCATGGACCAGGATCCCCTAAAACAAGAGCGCGCCCATTTGTCATATATTCAAAAGCGAAACCTTTAATATTAGAGTATGCTCCTATATTCCCTTGCTCTTTTTCACGGAGTGGCTTTATCATGCGTCCGCCAATTATCATGTCTGCTCCAGAGAGGCGAATGCCAGCGCGAGCATCAGCGTTACCTTGAACGTATAGCGCCCCTTTTTGTGCACCGTATCCAAAACCTTTTCCGACAGAACCGTTATAATATAGACCGTCTTTTCCTTTTGCTTTCGTTATATAAATACCACCACCAAAGGAGGTTTTACCAATACCATCTTGTGCGCCGCCATTTACGTGTATAAATAAGTTCTCACTATTGTAAGCACCTAATCCATTTCCAGGAATCGAGCCATTCGTATACTTTAATGTAAGTGGTTCAAGCTTCGTGTCTTCATATAATTTACTACGAACGCGATAACAAGATTCTAGACCACCCATAACGCGTTGTTCTACGCCAACGCCCACTAATTCTTTTGAATGGGGGGAATGAATTGTTTCAAATTGTTTTTCTAGTACGTGTTCTGTTTTTGTACTAGATGGATGTTCTATCGTTTGTAGTAAATTACATAAGTTTAATAAATTTTTGCCTCGAACTTGTTTTAATAAATCGGAACGCCCGACAATTTCTTGTAAATTTGTATAGCCGAGATTTCCTGTTAATCGTTTTAGTTCTTCGCCAAAAGTAGTGAATAAATGTAATAATCCAGCCACGGCGCTTTCTAATTCACGCGGGACGAAGCGGCGTAATCCGTGTTCTTTCGCTTGAGCTTCAGATTCAATCTGTGTTGCAATTCCAACGTGACAAGTATCTAGATGACATCCGCGGCAAGTTGTACAGCCGATTGCAATCATGGATAATGTACCAAATCCAATGCGGTTTGCTCCAAGGAGCATAATTTTCAAGGCATCATTCACACTTCGAATACCACCATCAGCCCAAATTTCTACCTTATGTCTCATATTTGCTTCTAATAAAGCATTGTGAGCGGCTTTCACACCAATTTCTACAGGAAGCCCTACATGTTGCAATGCGTGAATACGTGCAGCTCCTGTACCACCATCAAATCCGCTAATGTTAATAAAATCAGCACCAGCTTTTGCGATACCAACAGCAATTGTTCCAATGTTAGGGACGACAGGGACTTTTACAGCTACTTTCGCAAGCTGATTAGCCGTTTTAATTTCTGTAATCATTTGAGCTAAATCTTCAATGGAATAAATATCATGGTTGTTAGAAGGTGAAATTAAATCAGAGCCAATTGTAGCATTACGCGCTTCGGCGATTTTGGCTGTTACTTTTGAACCTGGCAAATGTCCACCTTCACCAGGCTTGGCACCTTGCCCAATTTTTATTTCAATTAAGTTTGATGAATTGAGTAGTTCGGCGTTTACGCCAAATCGTCCGGACGCGATTTGTTGTCCACGTGTATGTGGATATTTTCCAATCATATCTTTAATTTCGCCGCCTTCACCGTTCAAACTAATCATATTTAGCTGATCGGCTGCTTCTGCATATGCACGAAAGGCAATTTCATTTTGAGAACCGAATGACATGGAACTAATAATAAATGGCAAATCATGATTTTGAATACTGATGGACACTTCTTCAGCCGGAACGACATGTTTTGTTTCTTTCGTTTGAACAAGATGTCTAATTGCGATTGGGTTATTTTCTTCTAATTCACTTAATTTTTCACGGTAATCATCATAAGAGTTTCCCTTTGCAACATCGCCGATTGCTTTCCAAATTCGCGGGAATATATGAAAAGATTTTCGCATTCTAACTTTAGGATTGTTATAATCGTTAGCTCGCATTTGTGCATCTTCAGCAAGTGATTCAAGAGAAAAAGCTAAATCATTTGAACCTAAGAAATTTGTAATTTGCAATATATTTGCGATTTCTTCATGTAACCCGATAGAAGAATAGAGGCGACCGTAACCACGCAATTCATGAATTCCAATTGTTGAAATGACTTTTTCCAGTCCTTTATTAAGTGCATGATATAAATTCGTAATTGGTGTTTTTGTCCCATCATTTACGGTTGCAAATAGTAAATATGGATTGATACTATCTGCTCCTAATCCATACAGTGTGACGATATCGTGTAAGGAGCGAAGGGCACCAGAACGTATAACGAGAGAGCAGTTTCGGCGTAATTTATTTTCGCTTAATACTTGATGTACTTTCGCGGTAACTAAATGCGGATCAATCCATAATCGTCCATTTAGGTGAGCATCAGCATCGTCTATTAATAATAGGGAAGCTCCATCGTTCACGGCTGTTATCGCTTCAGAACTAATTCGACTTAAGGCACATTGTAAAGTTTCTGCCTGACTGAATGTAGCAGAGATTGTAGCGATAGAGCTATGAGTATTGAATAGTTGTATAAGTTGCTCGTACGTAATTGTGTGTAATTCTTCTACAATAGATTGTGCTACACTTCCTTCTAAAATGATTGGGGAAAGCATCTCAACTACAAATGGCTGTTTAGCACCAGCCAATAAACTTGGACGTTTGCCAAGTATCGTTCGTGTGGAGAAGTGTTCAACTTCTCGATCGCGATCGATTGCTGGATTTGTAACGACAGCTACACTTTCCTTAATGAAGTCAGCGATATTTCGTCTATCAGTATCGAGTGCAGCGAGTGGTGAGTCATGCCCAAGTGAGCGAATTGGCTCAACGCCTTTTGTTGCCATCTGTTCAAGAAGCTGAATATGTTCACGATCCCATCCGAAAGCAACGTATTGTTTTGTTTCAACTTGCATAGAATCACATAATCCTTGGATTTCTTTCGTTTCAGGAGTAGATAAGTTTAAATGATAATCTTTAGTATCCACTCGTTTTTTAAAACGGTCATATACTTGAGCTTGGTATTTGTCATATTCATAAAGAACAAGCTCATCTTGTTCATTCCACTTTAGTCCGACTTTTTCCCCTGGAGCGAGTGGTTTTGGTTCTGCTACATATTCAGTTGGTGATACAACTCCAGGTTCAGAAGAGAAAATATAAGAGCTTTCTGTCTCTACTTTCCATACTGGTCGTAGCCCAAGGGAATCCACGCTGAAAACAGCTTCATCTTTATAACGTGAAATAATGCCAGCTGGACCTTGTGCAAAATGGCCCCATGCTTCACGTATATACGTATATAAATCTTGTAAATGTGGTTCATAAAGTTTAATTTCATTAATAATTGGCGGGAATAGTATATCCATTGCTTCAAATAAACTGTAGTTGTATTGAACAAGTAGAGTTTCTAAGGTGCGGTTTAAATCTTGGGAGTCACTGCCCCCAGCAGTAAGTGGAACGTGAATCATTTCAGCTTGATCGCGTAATTTTGCAATTGTGTTAATTTCACCATTATGTCCGAGGATACTAAATGGTTGTACACGAAAGAAGTTAGATAATGTATTAGTAGAATAGCGATTGTGTCCTAGTGTCATAGTTGAAGCAATAAGTGGGTGTTGTAAATCATTGTAGTAGGCAACAAGTGTATCCCCAGCACCGAGAACTTTATATACAACGTGATCACGACTTAAGGAAGCAACATGAATCGCTTCATTTTCTTCTATTTTTATCGTTACTGTAAATAATGTTTGCTCAATATTTGTAACTTCATTTTCTGCGATAAGAGCAACTTGCCAAAATAAAGGTTCTTCTTGTTTACCAAGTGGACCGAGTGCATCGGAGTTTATTACATCATCACTTTCGAAAAGAATTGCAAAGTTTTCGTTGTTTAGTTGTGTACGAATATGATTTTTTAAATTAACTATATTTTCGTTTTTGTTTAGAAAAAAATGTCCAACGATAAAGTGGGGATGATCCACGATCGTTGGATTATATCCGCTACTTTTTAATTTTTCATTCCAAAGTGCTTTTGGTACATCAATGTGAATACCGATTCCATCACCTTCGCCATTAATGAAACCAGCTCTATGATTCATTTTGACGAGCGATTGTATGCAAAGGTCAATATTTTCTTTTGTAGGAATTTTTCGTTTCTCCATAACGGAAACGATTCCACATGCATCGTGTTCTGCATTTTTGTAATCTCGAAATAAAGACGGTGTCCATGTGTTTGTTTTATTGAGCATCCGTCAATCCCCCCTCTTATGAAAGTTTGAATAATCTTACTATTTGAGGCGTGAGCAGCCTTGTATACAAAGATAGTAAGGATATAAAATAAAATTAAACAGATAATTATGAATAATTATACTATTGATAAAGGATTTATGAAATAGAAAAAAGGAAAAAAGAAAGGTGTGCTTTCTTTTTTCCTTTTAATGACGGGATTATTTATTGTTTGCTAAAGCGGCAAATGCTCTACCTACAGCTTCAATTGTATATTCAATATCTTCTTTTGTATGTTCTGTCGTTAAGAACCATGCCTCGTATTTAGAAGGTGCTAAGTTAATTCCTTCTTGCAGCATAAGTTTGAAGAATTTACCGAACATTTCTCCGTCTGTATCTTGTGCTGCATCGTAATCTTCAATTGTATTTGTTGTGAAGTATACAGTTAAAGCGCCTTTTAGGCGGTTTAATGTAATATCGATATTATGTTTTTCAGCCTGTTCTAAAATTCCTTTTTCAAGCATTGCACCAAGTTCATCTAATTTTTCATAAAGCCCTTCTTGTTGAAGAACTTCTAGACAAGCAATACCAGATGCCATAGAAGCAGGATTTCCTGCCATTGTACCAGCTTGATATGCAGGTCCAAGAGGGGCAACTTGTTCCATAATTTCTTTCTTACCACCGTAAGCACCGATTGGAAGTCCGCCGCCAATAACTTTACCAAGCGCTGTTAAGTCTGGTGTTACGCCAAGTAAGTCTTGAGCACCACCGTACATGAAGCGGAAAGCAGTAATAACTTCATCATAAATTACTAGTGCACCAGCTTCGTGAACAAGTTCATTCACTTTCTCAAGGAAGCCAGGTTTTGGTTCTACAATACCGAAGTTTCCAACGATTGGTTCTACAAGAATAGCTGCTACTTCATGTCCCCATTTATCTAATGCTTCTTTTAAAGTTTCTACATTATTAAATGGAACGGTAATAACTTCTTGAGCGATACTTTGTGGTACACCCGCTGAGTCAGGAGTTCCTAGTGTAGAAGGACCAGATCCAGCTGCTACAAGTACTAAATCAGAATGACCGTGGTAACAACCAGCGAATTTCATAATTTTTGTGCGGCCTGTGTAAGCGCGAGCGACACGAATTGTTGTCATTACAGCTTCAGTACCAGAGTTTACGAAGCGGACTTTATCTAATGCAGGCATTGCTTCTTTTAACATTTTTGCAAATTTTACTTCTAGCGCTGTTGGAGTTCCGTAAAGTACACCATTTTCAGCAGCTGTTGTAATTGCTTTTGTAATGTGCGGGTGAGCATGTCCAGTAATAATAGGACCGTATGCTGCTAAATAATCGATATATTTATTTCCGTCTACATCCCAGAAATAAGCACCTTTTCCACGTTCCATAGCAACAGGAGCGCCGCCACCAACTGCTTTAAAAGAACGAGAAGGACTATTAACACCGCCAACGATATGTTCTAAAGCTTCTTTATGTAATGCTTCTGATTTTGTGAATTTCACTACCATTCATCTCCTTACAAAAATCTATGTATTATTCTAACATGTTTTTCGAAAAGACGTATTGTTTGTGATAGAGAAGGCAGTTGGGTAAACTATTCGTTGTGACATTTAGGAAGGGGGTCCGGTTATGAAATCGGTAATTGAGGTACAAGGGTTACGTAAAGAATTTACAGCCTATTCAAGTCGTCCAGGTTTAAAGGGTGCATTTCGCGATTTATTAAATCGTAATTATAAAATAGTACCAGCAGTAAATGATGTATCTTTTACTGTGAAACAAGGTGAAATGGTTGGATATATCGGTGAGAATGGTGCTGGTAAATCAACGACAATTAAAATGCTTACGGGGATTTTGACTCCGACATCAGGAGACATTTTAGTAAACGGGATGAACCCGCATAAGCAGAGGGAAGAATTTGTAAGAACGATTGGTGTTGTTTTCGGGCAACGCTCACAGCTTTGGTGGGATATTGCGGTACAAGAATCGTTTCGTTTATTAAAAAAAGTGTACGGTGTATCAGACGCTCAGTATAAAGAACATATGGAGCACGTGATCGAAACGTTAGATATTGGTCCTTTATTAGATAAGCCAGTTCGAAAGCTATCTTTAGGTCAAAGAATGCGGTGTGAATTAGCGGCAGCATTAATTCATAATCCGCCGTTATTATTTTTAGATGAACCAACAATTGGGTTAGATGTACTTGTGAAATTGAAAATACGTGAATTTTTAAAAGAAATGAATGAACGTTATAAAACAACGATTTTATTAACAACTCATGATATTACTGATATTGAAGCTTTATGTGAGCGCGTTATCATGCTGGATGAAGGCAATATTATGTATGACGGTTCTTTAAATAACCTTCGTACGCAGTGGGGAGCAGAGAAAGAAATACATTTTCAGTTTGTCGCACCAGTTTCCTATCAGGCTTTATCAATGGTTATGCCAGATAGTCATGTCGTTTGGTCGAAAGCGAAAGAGGAAAACGCTTGGATTGCCAAAATCCCGAATGAAGAAGTTATTATTTCAATGCTTATTTCTAAAGTGGTACAAGCCTTTCAAATTAAAGATTTAAAAATTAATGAAGTGTCTACAGAGGAAATTATTCGTAACATTTATGAAGAAGGTATTAAACATGGGTAAGTACATTGAAATGATTCGAATTCGCTTTTTAATGATGCTTGCGTATCGTACAAACTACTATAGCGGGATTTTAATTTATACAATTAATATCGGCGCATATTATTTTTTGTGGCAAGCAATTTATAGCGGAAAAGAGAATATTGAAAGTTTATCTATTTCGCAAATGACTACGTATATCGCAATTGCGTGGATGGCACGTGCTTTTTATTTTAATAATATAGACAGGGAAATTGCGATGGAGATTCAAGAAGGACGTGTAGCGGTAGAACTGATACGTCCATATAACTATTTAGGGATGAAAGTGATGCAAGGTCTTGGTGAAGGAATATTTCGCTTTGCCTTCTTTTCAATTCCGGGTATGGTCATCGTTACCTTATTATTTTCATTGCAAATTACAACGAACTTTCAAACGTGGTTATATTTCTTCTTATCTTTAATATTTAGTTTTATTATTAATACACAAATTAATTTAATGACGGGAATGCTCACATTCTTCTTATTTAATAATAGCGGAATTATGTATGCAAAACGTGTTGTTATTGATTTGTTTTCAGGTCTGTTATTACCAATTAGTTTTTATCCGTTATGGGCCCAAAAGGCAATGATGTTTTTACCGTTTCAGGCTATTAGTTATATTCCGAGTATGATTTTCTCAGAAGGTATACAAGGAAGTAAATTGTATGAGGCATTATTATTCCAAGTAATTTGGGCCATTGTACTTATTATTCCGATTGTACTCATGTGGAGAACGGCGAGAAAACGTCTAATTGTACAAGGGGGATGATGAGATGATATATATAAAACTATTTTTGCAATATGCAAGTCAATATATAAAAACAAAATTGGAGTATCGGGGCGATTTTATCGTTGGGTTACTTTCTGATTTATCACTACAGGCTGTTAATTTAATCTTTATTCTTGTTGTGTTTGGACATACGCAAGCATTAAAAGGTTGGAGTAGAGAAGAAGTCATCTTTATTTATGGTTTCTTTTTAGTGCCGTTTGCCATTTTCTCAGCTTTCTTTAACATATGGGACTTTAATGATCGTTACATTATTAAAGGAGAAATGGATCGCATATTAACGAGACCGATTCATAGTTTATTTCAAATTATATTAGAGAGAATGGAGCTTGAATCTTTAATTGGAGCGATTACGGGAATGGTTGTAATGGGCTACGCAGCAGTGGAGTTGCAATTATCTTTTTACTGGTACGATATCTTCTTATTCTTGTTGATGGTAGGAGGGGGCGCACTTGTATACGGAGGGATATTTGTTACGCTTGCAAGCCTTGGTTTTTGGTCGGACGCGAAAAGTTCGATTATGCCGCTAATGTATAACATAGGGAATTATGGCCGCTATCCTGTTAATATTTATAACCGTGTGATTCGCTTTATTTTAACGTTTGTCCTACCATTTGCGTTTGTCGGAGTGTATCCAGCAGCGTACTTTTTAAGGAAAACAGAGTGGAATAGCTATGCATTTGCAACACCGCTCGTTGGTGTTATCTGTTTTACGATTGCAATTACTCTTTGGAATCAAGGGGTAAAAAGGTACCGTGGTGCAGGGAATTAATTATAAAAGCTTGTTCGTTTCTAAGGGATAAATCTAATGGCTGTCTCATACATATAAAATGAGGTGGAGGACATGTTATGGGGATTTATTCTATTAATTGCAGCAATTGCTATTTTGAGGAGTGTCCAATTATTATGGAGTTCCTATTCGGATTCAACGCGTTTTTTTTCGCTGTATAATTTAGCTACATTATTTTTGATTTATACAACAGTATTGATTGCATTTGGATTAAGTTACGTTGTATTAGAGGAAATGGGTTTTGCAGTTTTGAAAGAGGATGGAGAAAGCTTAAACGCTCACTCTTTTCAACTGGTTGAAATTTGTTTGTATTTTAGCGCAGTTACTTTATTGTCTGTTGGATATGGTGACATATCTCCGATTGGAATTGGGCGGTGGATTGCGATTGGAGAAGCGCTAATTGGATATACATTACCGTTTGCTTTTGTAATGAGGTCTGTAATAGACAATGAAAAATAAGGAAGCATTTGTTATAGTAAAAGAAAAGAGTAGGAGTGATAACAATGATCACAGTAGGAGAAATGGCTCCAGAATTTACATTAGAGGGAAGTAACGGGGAACAAGTTCGCTTAGCTGATTTTCGTGGTAAAAATGTAGTTCTATATTTTTATCCGAAAGATATGACTCCAGGGTGTACAACTGAAGCATGTGATTTTCGAGATGCATATGGATTATTTCAAGAGAAGGACACAGTTATTCTTGGTGTAAGTCCTGATTCAGCGAACAGACATCTGAAGTTCATTGAGAAGCATGAACTTCCATTTGTACTTTTAGTAGATGAAGATCATAAGGTAGCGGAATTGTATGATGTTTGGAAGTTGAAAAAGAACTTTGGGAAAGAGTACATGGGAATTGAGCGCTCTACATTCCTTATTAATAAAGACGGTGAGCTTGTAAAAGAGTGGCGTAAAGTGAAAGTGAAGGGACATGTTGAAGATGTTCTTTCTTATATAAAGTAAATCCATTGTGGAGATAAAATATATAGAAGTAAGGCGAGTGTCTATACATATTTTATTGTCTTACATAAAGTGAAGTGTAGGGCATACCTCCTCAGATGATAGTATTCCAAGTGCGATTATGTCGCACTTTTTTTCTATTGTAAATGCATAAAAAATAGGGAAAGATACATAAGAATAAGGCTATATACAAAAATAAACCACATACTTATAGTAGAAATATTGACGATTTATAAGAAAAGGAGTACACTCTTTATAAGAATTATAAAATAATAATCCGTATAGAATCGGGGTGCATGACGGTGGTCAAAGAAGAATTAAAAGAAGCGCTA
>NZ_CP086328.1:4322500-4535000 GCF_020861345.1 Bacillus pacificus | reverse complement strand
TTCCTTGTCGGGTAAGTTCCGACCCGCACGAAAGGTGTAACGATTTGGGCACTGTCTCAACCAGAGACTCGGTGAAATTATAGTACCTGTGAAGATGCAGGTTACCCGCGACAGGACGGAAAGACCCCGTGGAGCTTTACTGTAGCCTGATATTGAATTTTGGTACAGTTTGTACAGGATAGGCGGGAGCCTTTGAAACCGGAGCGCTAGCTTCGGTGGAGGCGCTGGTGGGATACCGCCCTGACTGTATTGAAATTCTAACCTACGGGTCTTATCGACCCGGGAGACAGTGTCAGGTGGGCAGTTTGACTGGGGCGGTCGCCTCCTAAAGTGTAACGGAGGCGCCCAAAGGTTCCCTCAGAATGGTTGGAAATCATTCGTAGAGTGCAAAGGCATAAGGGAGCTTGACTGCGAGACCTACAAGTCGAGCAGGGACGAAAGTCGGGCTTAGTGATCCGGTGGTTCCGCATGGAAGGGCCATCGCTCAACGGATAAAAGCTACCCCGGGGATAACAGGCTTATCTCCCCCAAGAGTCCACATCGACGGGGAGGTTTGGCACCTCGATGTCGGCTCATCGCATCCTGGGGCTGTAGTCGGTCCCAAGGGTTGGGCTGTTCGCCCATTAAAGCGGTACGCGAGCTGGGTTCAGAACGTCGTGAGACAGTTCGGTCCCTATCCGTCGTGGGCGTAGGAAATTTGAGAGGAGCTGTCCTTAGTACGAGAGGACCGGGATGGACGCACCGCTGGTGTACCAGTTGTTCTGCCAAGGGCATAGCTGGGTAGCTATGTGCGGAAGGGATAAGTGCTGAAAGCATCTAAGCATGAAGCCCCCCTCAAGATGAGATTTCCCATAGCGTAAGCTAGTAAGATCCCTGAAAGATGATCAGGTTGATAGGTTCGAGGTGGAAGCATGGTGACATGTGGAGCTGACGAATACTAATAGATCGAGGACTTAACCATATAATATGTAGCAATGTTATCTAGTTTTGAGAGAACATAAAAAAACTTGTTGACTTTTAAAGAAAATAAGTTATAATAATGATTGTCTCAAAAGAATAATGTCTGGTAATGATGGCAGAGAGGTCACACCCGTTCCCATACCGAACACGGAAGTTAAGCTCTCTAGCGCCGATGGTAGTTGGGACCTTGTCCCTGTGAGAGTAGGACGTTGCCAGGCAATATTATTCCGCAGTAGCTCAGCGGTAGAGCTATCGGCTGTTAACCGATCGGTCGTAGGTTCGATTCCTACCTGCGGAGCCATTGGAGAGCTGTCCGAGTTGGCCGAAGGAGCACGATTGGAAATCGTGTATACGTCACAAGCGTATCAAGGGTTCGAATCCCTTGCTCTCCGCCATAGGATTTATAATATTTGGCCCGTTGGTCAAGTGGTTAAGACACCGCCCTTTCACGGCGGTAACACGGGTTCGAATCCCGTACGGGTCACCACTTTGGAGGATTAGCTCAGCTGGGAGAGCACCTGCCTTACAAGCAGGGGGTCGGCGGTTCGATCCCGTCATCCTCCACCATATAAATTATATGAATAGTATTATCGCGGGGTGGAGCAGCACGGTAGCTCGTCGGGCTCATAACCCGAAGGTCGCAGGTTCAAATCCTGTCCCCGCAACCAAATGGTCCCGTGGTGTAGTGGTTAACATGCCTGCCTGTCACGCAGGAGATCGCCGGTTCGACCCCGGTCGGGACCGCCATTTTAATAAGGCTCGGTAGCTCAGTCGGTAGAGCAGAGGACTGAAAATCCTCGTGTCGGCGGTTCGATTCCGTCCCGAGCCACCATTTATCTTAATCATATACGCCGGCTTAGCTCAATTGGTAGAGCAACTGACTTGTAATCAGTAGGTTGGGGGTTCAAGTCCTCTAGCCGGCACCATGTAAGTTTCGGAGGGGTAGCGAAGTGGCTAAACGCGGCGGACTGTAAATCCGCTCCTTCGGGTTCGGCAGTTCGAATCTGCCCCCCTCCACCATTTACATAGGGGCATAGTTTAAAGGTAGAACTGAGGTCTCCAAAACCTCCAGTGTGGGTTCGATTCCTACTGCCCCTGCCAAATATATTTACACAACATGGCGGTTGTGGCGAAGTGGTTAACGCACCGGATTGTGGCTCCGGCATTCGTGGGTTCGATTCCCATCAGTCGCCCCATTTTTATTTTAAAAATTATAAATAATCTAATGGATGCTTACATATAATTAAGTAAGAATTCGATGGGCTATAGCCAAGCGGTAAGGCAACGGACTTTGACTCCGTCATGCGCTGGTTCGAATCCAGCTAGCCCAGCCATTTTTGCGGAAGTAGTTCAGTGGTAGAATACAACCTTGCCAAGGTTGGGGTCGCGGGTTCGAATCCCGTCTTCCGCTCCAGTAAAATTTTATATGGCGGCATAGCCAAGTGGTAAGGCAGAGGTCTGCAAAACCTTTATCACCGGTTCAAATCCGGTTGCCGCCTTTTCTTTTGTGCCGATGTGGCGGAATTGGCAGACGCGCACGACTCAAAATCGTGTTCCTTCGGGAGTGTCGGTTCGACCCCGACCATCGGTATCACGAACGGCGTAATAAAAAGACTCTACACCAAATGTGTAGAGTCTTTTTATTATTTTCATCATACTAAAGAATAAGCACAAATAGGTACTAAATGATTAAGATAAACGTATTCATGTAGTATTTGAATGTGTCATAATTCTCCCCTCTATACTCACTTCGAAATTTTTCCTATTTTAATTATACAACAATAGAAAGGAATTAAGGGAATATTATGGAAAGCGGTATCGGTGATGTAAAAAACTCTAATAGAAATGGTAGAGTTTTTTTGCTAAATTATGTTATGTGATTCTAAAATTCGTGATAAATGTAGCAATTCATGTATAATATAACTTGTCGAAAGAACAAAATGATAGTGATTTATATTATGTCTGTAATATGAATCAAAAATGAACTTTTTATATTTCTTTTAAAAATGTGTTGAACACACATGATATTTCATATTAATATTTTTATGTAGATTTAAAACCGGAAAGAGAGTGGAAAGTATGGGTCGTAAATGGAATAATATTAAAGATAAAAAAGCATCAAAAGATGCAAATACTAGCCGTATATACGCGAAATTTGGACGTGAAATTTATGTAGCGGCAAAACAAGGCGAGCCAGATCCGGAATCAAACCAAGCGCTTAGAGTGGTATTAGAACGTGCGAAAACATACAATGTTCCAAGAACAATTATCGATCGTGCAGTTGAAAAAGCAAAAGGTGGTTCAGAAGAAAATTATGACGAGCTTCGTTATGAAGGGTTCGGACCAAATGGAGCTATGGTAATTGTAGATACACTTACAAACAACGTAAACCGTACTGCAGCAGATGTACGAGCTGCATTTAGCAAAAACGGTGGTAACATGGGTGTAAACGGTTCTGTAGCTTACATGTTTGATGCAACAGCTGTTATCGGTCTTGAAGGGAAAACATCAGATGAAGTTCTTGAGATTTTAATGGAAGCAGATGTGGATGCACGTGACATTCTTGAAGAAGAAGATGCTGTTATCGTGTATGCTGAACCAGATCAATTCCATGCAGTACAATCTGCTCTTAAAGATGCTGGCGTTGAAGAATTTACAGTTGCTGAATTAACAATGCTTGCACAAAACGATGTAACACTTCCTGAAGATGCACAAGCACAATTTGAAAAAATGGTTGATGCATTAGAAGATTTAGAAGATGTGCAACAAGTTTACCACAACGTAGACTTAGGAGAATAATACGATAGAAGCCCCTTTTCATTTAACGGATAGGGGCTTCTTTTTATGAATTTCATTAAGGTGATGAATGAGTAAAGGTATTTTGTTGTAGACAGGGAATATGCTTATAGGGATATGTGAAATATTCATTATTGCTAGGAGGCTTAATATGGAACATAAAACACCAAAGCATATCGTTGCTGTAGCAGGTTATTTAACAAATGAAAAAGACGAAGTGTTATTAGCTAAAGTACATTGGCGATCGGATACATGGGAGTTGCCAGGAGGACAGGTAGAAGAAGGAGAAGCGCTCGATCAAGCAATTTGTAGGGAAATAAAAGAGGAAACAGGATTAACGGTGAAGCCTATCGGTATTACAGGAGTTTACTATAATGCTTCCATGCACATTCTAGCTGTTGTTTTTAAAGTGGCATACGTGAGCGGTGAAATACAAATTCAGCCTGAAGAAATACAAGAGGCTAAATTTGTTGCTTTAAATGAAGAGAACATAGATGAGTACATAACGCGTCCTCATATGAAATCCAGAACGCTTGATGCGATGAGAGCAACACATTGTATTCCGTATGAAACGTGGGAAGTGCAGCCATATAACTTAATAGGAAGATTGTAAAGAAAAGAGTAGCCGGTTTGAGATACAATCAAATCACTACTCTTTTTTGTATACTGTTTAAGAAAAAGGTCAAAATAATAATAGTGTTAGTATTGATTTTAAGAACGTTTGTTCTTTATAATGTATGATATATTATATACATTTAGATTACTAGATACTCAAAAGTATATATATTGGTAGATGATATAATGAAAATAGAGTGCTTTAATATAGAAAGTATAATAGCCTTAAGATTTAATCTGTTATTGGTTTAGCATAATCTATATTCAATATTTCAGATGAATAGTAGATAAAAAAGGACTGTGATACAATACTTTTTTATCCCACTATTTGCCGGGCAATCAGATTGGTGCGTTCTGATTAAAGTTTCACCTTATACCTTACAATGATGTAAGGTATGTGTAAGAGAAATCGATGGGATATTTTTTTACAACAAGGTATTCTTAAAGTAAGAATTATACGCTGTGTGGAAAAGAGGTGTTTAAGATGAAAGAACGAGTATTATCTAGGGTGAACTATCATCAAAAAGTTGCATTAAATCCAATGACTAAGTTTTTGTATAAAGCCATTATTTTATTATTATTGTTAAGTTTCGCGTTATTATTCATTGGAAATGTAATGATCGAGAAAAGTGATATTAGTAAATTACATGTACCGGCTAAGTTAGAGGTGCCAGAATCATTAACACATGCATTTATTGCAACAGAAGATAAAAGGTTTTATCATCATAACGGTTTAGATTATATAGCGATTATCAGAGCGTCTGTTGAGAATATAAAAGCTGGTGGTGTTGTGCAAGGTGGTAGCACAATTACACAACAGTTATCAAAAAATGCTTTTTTAACGAATGAACGTACATTTTCTCGCAAGTGGAAAGAAATTTTTTATACCAAAAAAATTGAACGTACATTTACAAAGGATGAAATTTTAAAATTATATGTAAGTAATATTTATTACGGAGAAGGAGCATGGGGAATTGAAAAAGCAGCAAACCTATACTTTGGTAAAAAGGTGAGCCAATTAACATTGGCTGAAAGTGCAATGATGGCTGCTGTAGTAAAGGCACCTGCTTATTACTCACCGGTACAAAATTATGATAAGGCCGTAGAGAGACGAAATGTCGTTTTGAGATTGATGGAGAAAGAAGGCTATATCAATCATGATGAGTATGTGCAAGCAGTTAGTGAGAAGTTAGTCATTCGTCATGATATAAAAACAGAGCAGTCGATGTTAAATAGTGCTCGTGAAAAAGCAGTAAGCTAATGGAAGTTCCTACATAGGAGCTTCTTTTTTTTGAATAAATTGTGACAAATCGTGACACAATATCGTCACAATTATTGTGTTTTTGTAATTTATGTGAGCGTGTTCATTGCGTGACGTATATAAGTGTTGATATTATGTGTATTGTGTACAATGCTGTATACAGAATATGAAATTAAAGAGGAATGTATATGAAATCATCGAACAAACTCATGGCTCTTGGTATAGTTTTTTCCATTGCAGTATTGATTGTGATCGGAACGATTGCGTATAGCATCATAAATGACAAAAAAGATAAAGGGAATGAGATGTTTGCTTATTCCACACAACAATCTTTAGGGAAAGATGATGCTCCGGTTAAGGTAGTTGAATTTGGAGACTTCAAATGCCCCGCTTGTCGTACTTGGGATGTAACAGTATTGCCACGATTAAAAGAAGAGTATATTGATAAAGGTAAAGTGCAGTTATACTTTATTAATTTTCCGTTTATTGGGAAAGACTCTGATTTAGGTGCAGCAGCTGGTGAAGCAATTTATAAACAAGATAAAGATTCATTCTGGACTTTCTATGATGAGATTTATCAAAGTCAAAAGAAAGATACGGAAGAATGGATTACAGAAGAATTACTTCTTAACATTGTGAAAGAGAAGCTTCCGAAAGTTGATGTAGATCAATTTAAGAAAGATTTACACAGTAAAGAAATAAAAGAAAAAGTACGTAAAGATTCAGATCGTGCTCAAAAATTAAAAGTTCAAGGTGCTCCTTCAGTATATATAAACGGAAATCTTGCAAATCCTGATTTCGATAGTATGAAGAAGGCGATTGATAAAGAATTGAAAAAGTGATGAGCTACTCATCACTTTTTCGACTTTTTTCGATAAAATTCTTGCTTCCGCTTTTTTTACATGCTATACTACTTTACATAAGTTATTCTAATATCTTATATGTATTTCATATTTGCGGGTGTAGTTTAGTGGTAAAACAAGAGCCTTCCAAGCTCTGGTCGAGAGTTCGATTCTCTTCACCCGCTCCAAATTTTATTAAATGTTTTTCTATAAATTGTGATCAACGCAGTGTTTCGTTTCCGAGATAAACGAGGCATTGCGTTTTTTAATGTTTGGAAAACAGTATTTTATGCGAAAATAGAAGTAAAGAATAGTATTCCAAAAGTGAATTGCTAACCAATAGATCGTTACATAAAGGATGGATTCATCTGAGGAGGCGATTAGGAATGGATTTTGAACAATTAAAGCAAGATGTCATTGCGTATAGTAAAACGATTGGTATAGATAAAATAGGCTTTGCTAGTGCTTCACCATTTGAAGAATTAAAGCAGCGGTTAATCCAGCAGCAACAATTAAATTATCAATCTGGATTTGAAGAGCCTGATATAGAAAAGAGAACGAATCCACAGCTTTTATTACCTGGTGCAAAATCAATTATTGCGATTGCATTAGCGTATCCTTCAAAATTAAAAAATGCACCATTAAGTAAGCGTGGAGAACGCCGTGGAATTTTTTGTCGTGCTTCTTGGGGACAAGATTATCATCTAGTTTTACGAGATCGTTTGCAGAAATTAGAAGCATATTTAATCGAAAAACTTCCCGATATAGAAGTTAAGTCAATGGTTGATACGGGTGAATTAAGCGATCGAGCTGTTTCAGAGCGTGCTGGTATTGGATGGAGCGGTAAGAACTGCTCTATTATTACACCTGAATTTGGTTCGTATGTATATTTAGGAGAAATGATTACAAACGTTCCATTCCCACCAGATCAGCCGATAGAAGATCAATGCGGGAGCTGTACAAAGTGTATTGATATTTGTCCTACAGGTGCTTTAATACAAGGAGGACAGTTAGATTCGAAGAAGTGTATAGCATTTTTAACACAGACGAAAGGATTCCTACCGGAAGAGTATCGCGACAAAATAGGTAATCGTATTTATGGATGTGATACGTGTCAGACAGTTTGTCCGAAAAATAAAGGAATGGATTTTCATAATCACCCTGAGATGGAACCAGATCCTGAGTTAGTTAAGCCGTTATTAACACCACTTTTAACAATTAGCAATCGTGATTTTAAAGAGAAATATGGAATTATGTCTGGTTCATGGAGAGGTAAAAAACCGTTGCAACGAAATGCAATTTTGGCACTTGCGCATTTTAAAGAGGCATCAGCAATTCCTGATTTAATTGGTGTTATGAAAGACGATCCAAGACCAGTACTTCGCGGAACAGCAGCGTGGGCGCTTGGGAAAATTGGTGGAGACGGCGTGGGCGAAGCTATTGAAAAAGCGATGCAACGTGAGAAAGACGAAGAGGTTCTTCATGAAATGAATCGCGGACTTGAATTGTTAGCGCAGAAAAAAGAGTAGATAATATCTCCCTTTTTCATATTGTAATATGGGAGGGAGACGAAATGGTTGTAAAAATAAATATTGAAAAGCAAGTCCAACACTTTTTAGCATATATAACAGAGAAACGAACAAATGTAGATGGTATTGCTGAAGATTTATTACAAATAGCAAAGAGAAAGAAACAATTATTTCAAAAGCGTAATGCAGAGATAGTAAAAGCAACTGCGGACGTTTCTTTTATGAGGCAATTCAATAATAGCAATCATCAAGAAATTGATTATCAAATACATTTTAAATATTTAATTAAGCATAAAGAATTATTTTATATTGAAGAGGAACAATTAAAACGAAGAGTTTGTTTAAATAATAGCCGGATAATAGGTGATTATGCTATTGAAGTGCCAGAAGCAGTTGGAATGAGTGAGACATTAGAAAGGGAAGTTACAAAAGAGAAGTACGGTTCCTATCAGTACAACCGTTTAGAGGCAGTTAAATATGCAGAGCGTTGGTGGGATGATCGAAACCCTGCATATCGTAATTTCCCTGATAATTGTACGAATTTTATTTCTCAATGTCTTCATACTGGAGAAGTACCAATGAATGGATATCCTAATATTCGCAAAGGATGGTGGCAAAGGGAGAATCAGTGGAGTTGGAGCTGGGCTGTTGCACACTCTTTTTATTGGTATTTGTCAGGTGCTACATCAGGACTTCGAGCTGAAGCTGTAGAAAGGCCAGAGGACCTTATTCTTGGTGATGTCATCGCTTATGATTTCGAGGATGATGGTAGGTGGAATCATACGACGATTGTAGTAGCAAAAGACGCAGATGGTATGCCACTTGTAAATGCACATTCAGCGAATAGCCGTCGGCGTTATTGGAACTATGAAGATTCTAGTAAATATACACCACAAATGAAATATAAATTCTTTCATATTATTAATGGGTAGAGATTTTTCGCTCAAGTGGTATAATACGTAGTAGACAAAAAACAGAGGTGAATATCGCGTGGGAGTACATGTTGTTTTATATCAACCAGAAATTCCAGCAAATACAGGAAATATTGCTCGTACTTGTGCAGCAACTGGAACAGAATTGCATTTGATTAGACCGCTTGGATTTTCAACGGATGATAAAATGTTAAAGCGTGCAGGATTAGATTATTGGCAGCACGTGAAAATTACGTATTATGATTCAATTGAAGAGTTTTATGAGAAAAATAAAGACGGTGAGTTCTTCTATTTAACAAAGTATGGCGAGAAAGCTCATACAGCGTTTGATTATAGTAAACGTGAGAAGGATTACTACTTTGTATTTGGAAGAGAAACGAACGGTTTACCAGCTAATGTAATCGAAGAAAATTTCGATCATTGTTTACGTATTCCAATGACTGATAAAGTGCGTTCATTAAATTTATCAAATACAGCAGCTATTTTAATTTATGAAGCGTTCCGTCAACAAAATTATCCAGGATTAGATTTAGAAATTGTTTATTAAAAGTCGCCATATGGCGACTTTTTTTCTAAAAATAAAAATAAATATGGAATCATACATTTAAAAAAGGGTACATAGTCATATAGAATGGTGATATATGAATAAAAATAGATCAGACAGGTTGAGATAAATATGAAGGAACAATATCGTAATCAAAATACCTTTTTAAGTATGATAGATATGGATTTAATAAGAAGAGGATTATTACATGCTATTCAAGATTTAGTATTTATTGTGAAAGTTATGGATGATGAAACCTTTACATATATTTATGTAAATAAGATAGGTATGGATTATGCAAAGCTAAGCGAAGAATGTTATGGAAAAACGTTTTCTGAAGTATTGCCGAAAGATACGGCGGAAATATTGCAAGTGCAATATGCAAAAGTAGCGAGCGAAGTAAAAGCACATACCTTTTGTGATGTAGTTAGTTTACCAACTGGTAATTTACATTATGAATCTTCACTTAATCCTGTATTTGATGAAGAAGGAGTATGTCAGTTTATTATTTGTATTACGAGGGATATTACAGCTCAAATTGAGGAGAAGATTGAAATAGAGGAAAAACAAATGTTATTTAAGTCATTACTAGAATATAATAATGACTCCATTATATCTATAGATTCTATAGGTAGAATTACATACGCGAATCCAGCAACGTATGAAATATTTGGATATCGATATGAAGAATTAAATAATAAATTTATCTTTGAATTTATTAATAAAGAATATGAAAAAGATTTTCAAAGTATATTTAAAGGATCCATGCAAGGAAAAGCGAAGCAAATTGTTTCAAAGAAGTATATTCATAAAGAAGGGTACGAGCTATATATTTCTCTGAGGACGATTCCGATTATTGTAAATGGTGAAATTGTTGGAGTATATATTGTTACGAGAGATGTTACAAGGCAAGTATTAAATGAGATGAGAACGGAATATTTAGCTTACTATGACCAGTTAACAGGATTAATGAATAGAATTTCATGTGCAAATAAGTTAAATACTTTGTTGAATGATAATACAGAGTTTGCGCTTGTTTTTATAGATTTAGATGAATTTCATCTTATTAATGATACTTTTGGCCATAAAGAAGGAGATAAAGTATTACAAAAAGTTACAGAATGTTTAAGCAGTTTTGAAATAGCTGGTATGCACTTATTTAGAGAACACGATGATCAATTTGTTATGTTAATAGAAAATATAACGAAAGAACGTGTAGAGGGAGTTGCCAAAAACATACTGAAAAGGATTAGTGAACATTTTGTAATTGAAGAAGAGGACGTGTATTTAAGTGCGTCAATCGGAATTGTAATGGCTCCAACAGATGGAGAAGATGAAAAAATATTATTCCAAAGAGTTGATGCTGCTTTGGAAAAAGCAAAAGAAAAAGGAAAAGGGCATTATCATTTTTATTGCAGCGGGTTAGATTGTGAGCGTGAACAAAGATTTATAATAGAAAACCAATTACATCGTGCTATAGAAAAAAATGAATTCTTCTTATATTATCAGCCGCAAATTAATATTGAAACGAAAAAAATAGCTAGTATGGAGGCTTTAATAAGATGGGAGAATAAAGAATTAGGATTTGTCTCTCCCAATCAATTTATTCCGCTAGCAGAAAGAACAGGATTTATTATTAAGCTTGATGAATGGGTAGTAAATGAAGTGTGTCGACAAATACGCGAATGGTTAAATAAAGGATATGAAGTTGTCCCAATTGCAGTTAATATTTCAGCCAGGCATTTTCGCTCTATTACATTAATAGAGATGATTACACGAGCTTTACATAAGTACAATGTACCAGCCCATTTATTAGCGATAGAGGTTACAGAAGGAGCCCTTATACATAAAGATATATCGAAAAGAGTATTGCTACAATTAAAAGAACAAAATTTAAAGATTCATTTAGAGGATTTTGGTACAGGATATTCATCTTTAAGTTATTTAAAAACGTATCCAATTGATACTTTGAAAATTGATCGTTCTTTTATGGAAGGTATACATGTAGATGAACGCGATACGAATATTACGGCTGCAATTATTCATTTAGCTCATACGTTGGAATTGAATGTAATTGCAGAAGGGGTAGAAAAAGCGGAACAAATACAATTTTTGAAGGAAAAGAATGTGAAGTTCGTACAAGGTTATTATTATAGCCGCCCTTTATCAAAATATGATGTGGAAAATGTGTATTATAAATAATTGATAAAAAAAGTGATGTGCTAAGAAGCACATCACTTTTTATGTGTACCGGGTTTATCATTGTAACCAGATGTAAAAATAGCTGTAAGAAATGTGAGTGATACACCTAAAATTAATAATAATTTCATACTAATATCCCTCCTATTTTTCAGTTTACGAATCTGAAATATGAATCGAAATGTATGTAATGTTCTTGGAAGAAAAGAATTTATTTAAAATGAATAGAGGTGTAAAAACTTTAATACCTATATTATACAGAATTTTCTTTGAATTTTGGAGAGAATTTTATAGCACTACTGTATATTTCATTTTGATTTAAAGAATGTTTAAGGACATCCTAGCATACCTTTTATAATAATCCGATTGAACAAGGAGATGGGGGAGGAGCTATAATGGATATTCTAAAAAAAATTGAACAGCATCGAGAAGCAGAAGAACGCTTACAATGGGAAGGTACGTTTGCGGAGTATTTGGAGCTTGTGAAGGAAAGACCATGGGTGGCTCAAACAGCACACTCTCGCATTTACAATATGATAAAAGATGCTGGAATTGAAGAAGTTGATGGTAGAAGAAAGTATAACTTCTTTAGTAATCAGCTATTTGGGTTAGAGGATGCTTTAGAACGTCTTGTAGAGGAATATTTTCATCCGTCTGCAAAACGATTAGATGTTAGAAAACGTATTTTATTATTAATGGGTCCTGTTAGTGGAGGGAAATCAACATTAGTTACGATGTTGAAACGAGGATTAGAAACATATTCACGAACAGATCGAGGAGCAATTTTTGCAATTAAAGGATGCCCAATGCATGAGGATCCACTTCATTTAATTCCGCACCATTTACGGGATGATTTCTTTGATGAGTATGGAGTTAGAATTGAAGGGAATTTATCACCACTCAACGTTATGCGTCTAGAACAAGAATATGGTTCGAGAATTGAGGATGTAGTTGTAGAGCGTATTTTCTTCTCGGAAGATCGCCGTACAGGGATTGGTACATTTAGCCCGTCTGATCCTAAATCACAAGATATTGCCGATTTAACAGGTAGTCTGGACTTTTCTACAATCGCAGAATATGGTTCAGAATCAGATCCACGAGCGTATCGCTTCGATGGGGAATTAAATAAGGCAAACCGTGGGATGATGGAATTCCAAGAGATGTTAAAATGCGACGAGAAGTTTTTATGGCATTTATTATCGCTTACGCAAGAAGGGAATTTCAAAGCGGGAAGATTTGCGCTTATTTCAGCAGATGAATTAATTGTAGCGCATACGAATGAAACGGAGTATCGCTCTTTCATAGCAAATAAGAAAAATGAAGCATTACACTCAAGAATTATTGTAATGCCAGTTCCATATAATTTACGAGTGAGTGAAGAAGAACATATTTATGAAAAAATGATTCGTGAAAGTGATGTGTCCAATGTTCACATTGCGCCACACACACTTCGCGTTGCAGCAATGTTTACAATTTTAACTCGTTTAAAAGATCCGAAGCGTCCGGATATTGATTTAATTAAAAAGATGCGTTTATATGATGGAGAAACGGTAGAAGGTTATAATGCGATTGATGTAGAAGAGCTGCAACGTGAATATCAAGATGAGGGCATGAGCGGTATTGATCCTCGTTATGTGATTAACCGAATTTCTTCTACAATTATTCGAAAAGAGGTACCATCTATTAACGCATTAGATGTACTTAGATCGCTAAAAGACGGGTTGGATCAGCATCCGTCAATTAGTAATGAAGATCGAGAGCGTTATATGAATTTCATCTCATTAGCAAGAAAAGAATATGATGAAATTGCGAAGAAAGAAGTACAAAAAGCATTTGTGTATTCATATGAAGAATCAGCGAAGACACTTATGGATAATTACTTAGATAACGTTGAAGCATATTGCAATAAATCAAAATTACGTGACCCATTAACAGGTGAAGAAATGAGTCCAGATGAAAAGCTAATGCGCTCAATTGAGGAGCAAATTGGAATTTCAGAAAATGCAAAAAAAGCATTCCGTGAAGAAATTTTAATTCGCATTTCTGCTTATGCGCGTAAAGGAAAACGCTTTGATTATAACTCACATGAGCGCCTTCGCGAAGCAATTCAGAAAAAACTATTTGCTGATTTAAAAGATATAGTGAAAATTACAACATCAACGAAAACACCAGACGAAAATCAGCTTAAGAAAATTAATGATGTTGTTGCACGCTTAATTGATGAGCACGGCTATAATTCTTCATCTGCGAATGAATTATTACGCTATGTAGGTAGCCTGCTAAACCGATAGTTTGATAACAAAACGCTGTCTCTTGTATTTTGCGGGACAGCGTTTTATTATCCATTCATATGTGTAAAGTGTCATACCTTGTCCAAATATAATAAATTAAGATGCAATTTTATGAATTTATTGTCAATTATTTTTACAATATGCATATGATAGAGTAACCAACCATTCATACGAAAAAAGCCAACACAATACAATATGTTGCAAAGTGTAAATGTGTGCAACTATGCATTGTGTTTCTTTCTTATCAAAGGCTGAATGATTCTTTTCTAGTATGTGAGTGGCAAAATTTTGTTTAGGATGCTCGGAGTATTATATGAAAAACGTTATATATGTTTATGGGATGATTTTCGATGGGCAGTTACCTTTCATTCTAGCTGGCACAGTATAAAACAAAATTTCTAGCTTACTGTTCATATAGGAAGACAATTACAGTAAGGAGGGAAAGAAATGGGTGAAGAAAACCAACCAAATTATACGATTTCACAGGAAAACTGGTCCCTCCATCGCAAAGGATATGACGACCAACAACGCCATCAAGAGAAAGTACAAGAGGCAATTAAGAATAATTTACCCGATCTTGTAACAGAAGAAAGCATTGTTATGTCTAATGGTAAGGATGTTGTAAAAATACCGATTCGTTCTTTAGATGAATATAAGATTAGGTACAATTATGATAAAAACAAACACGTTGGGCAAGGAAATGGTGACAGCAAAGTTGGTGATGTCGTTGCGAGAGATGGATCAGGTGGTCAAAAGCAAAAAGGACCAGGAAAAGGGCAAGGAGCAGGGGATGCGGCTGGAGAAGATTATTATGAAGCTGAAGTCTCTATTTTAGAATTAGAGCAAGCATTTTTCAAAGAATTAGAATTACCTAATTTAAAGAGAAAAGAAATGGATGAAAACCGAATTGAGCATGTTGAATTTAATGACATTAGAAAAACAGGATTATGGGGCAACATTGATAAGAAAAGAACGATGATATCCGCATATAAACGAAATGCGATGCGTGGTAAAGCATCTTTTCATCCGATTCACCAAGAAGACTTAAAGTTTCGTACTTGGAATGAAGTGTTAAAGCCAGATTCAAAAGCTGTTGTATTAGCGATGATGGATACAAGTGGATCGATGGGAATATGGGAGAAATATATGGCACGGAGCTTCTTTTTCTGGATGACGAGATTTCTACGCACAAAGTATGAAACAGTAGATATTGAATTTATTGCCCATCATACGGAGGCAAAAGTAGTTCCAGAGGAAGAGTTTTTCTCAAAAGGAGAAAGTGGCGGAACAATTTGTTCTTCTGTATACAAAAAAGCACTCGAGCTAATTGATAATAAATACTCACCAGACCGCTATAATATTTATCCATTCCATTTTTCAGACGGTGATAATTTAACTTCAGATAATGCTAGATGTGTAAAACTTGTTGAAGAATTAATGAAGAAGTGTAATATGTTTGGGTATGGGGAAGTGAATCAGTACAACCGCCATAGTACCCTCATGTCAGCCTATAAAAATATTAAAGATGAAAACTTCAGATATTATATTTTAAAGCAAAAAGCAGATGTATTCCATGCGATGAAGAGCTTTTTTAGAGAAGAATCAGGAGAGAAAATGGCATAACCCCTTTTTAAGGGGTTATTTTTTTGTAAACTTTTTATTTTTTTAGTTGACAATGATAATGAAAATCATTATCATTTATTCGAGAAATGATTACATTTTGAATTATATATTTTGGAGGAGATGTAAAGTTGAAAAGAAATAAAAGAAAACATATAAATGCAATGTTAATAGCGGCGACGTTATCGTTGCCGTTTGCGGTATATTCAACGCCGGCATTGGCGTCCACTGTAGCGGCAGAAAGTAAGGCTGGACAGAATGTAAGTAAATATGCTTTTGATGCTGTGATTAAAGCATACAAACAAAATTCAGATGAAGAATCATATGCAACAGTTTATATAAAAAATCCTAAATTAACGATTGAAAATGGAAAAAGGATTATTACGGCGACATTAAAAGATAGTGATTTCTTTGAATATCTTAAGGTTGAAGATGTGAACAATCCAGGTGTATTCCAAGATGTGAAAGTATTATCAGAGGATAAAAGAAAGCATGGGACGAAAGTTATACAGTTTGAGGTGAAGGAATTAGGAAAAAGATACGGTATGCAAATGCATATTTTAATTCCAACTTTAGGCTATGATAAGAACTTCCAAATAGATTTTGATGTGAACTTAAAAACATACGTAGAAGATGATGATATAGAAGATAATGAAGATGAACAAGAACAACAACAAAATGATGGAACACAAAATGTAATAGTAGATAAAAAATTACAACAAGCTATTAATAAATATGCATTAAACAGAAAGGATGTAAACGAACCTATAAAAAAAGAAGACTTAGCTGAAGTAAAAGAATTGATCATATACTCTGGCCAAGGGATTAGTAGTTTAAAAGGTTTAGAGAATATGGAAAATCTAGAGAAGTTAACGCTAGAAGGATCTGAAGTGAGAAATATAGGGGCAGTTTCACATTTGAAGAAATTAAAACAAGTTAATCTTTCCGGTAATAAAATTGAAAATATTGAACCGATTGCAAACCTAGAGAGGTTAGACACACTTCATTTACAAAATAATAAAATTGTTGATGTAACACCGTTAAATCAGCTGAAAAAAATTCGAACAATTGATTTAACAAGTAATAAAATTAAAGATATTAAGCCACTGTATACATTATCAAATTTAAGAAAATTATATATTAGTTCTAATCAGGTTAGTGATTTTACAGGTATTGAGCAATTAAATAAGTTAAGTACCTTAGCTGCTGAAAATAATGGGATTGAAAATATTGAACCGATTAGTAAACTGGATAGTTTGGCTGAACTTAACCTTAAAAATAATGAAATACAAGATATTGCGTCATTATCTAAATCAACTAGTTTACAAGCATTAAACTTAGAAGAAAATTATATTTCCGACATAACATCGTTGAGCAATTTGAAGAATTTATATGATTTAAAGCTTGCAACAAATGAGATTCGTGATATAAGACCTATACAAGAATTGGGTGAAAAAATTCGCATAGATGTCCAAAGGCAAAAAGTTTTTTTAGATGAAGGTTATATAAATAGTAATATTGCAATTCCTGTATACGATTTAAAAGGCGATCCTATTCAAACAATTCAATGGAAGAGTGAGAGTGGAAGTATTGCAAATGGATTTATAAAGTGGGATAGTTTAGGTGAAAAAATGTATGAATTTAAGTTAGAAGCTGCTCCTGCTGAAAGCAAAATAAGATTCCATGGAATGGTAGTTCAAAAAATTGTTGAACAACGTGAAGAAAGTGACAATGTAATCAAAGATAAAAACTTAAAACGATATATGAACAAACATAATTTTGAGAGAAAAAATTTAGATATGCCTATTACAAAGGAAGATTTATTAACAATTAAGAAATTTAAAATGGCTGATGGAGAAAAGCAAGGAATAACAGATGTTGGTGGAATAGAGTTTATGACAAATCTGGAAGAGCTTACGCTACAGAACTTTGGATTGAAAAATACGAGTTTTATCTCGAGTTTGAGAAATTTAAAAATAGTAGATTTATCCAATAATGAAATTGAAGATATGCAGCCGATAAGTTCATTAACACAACTTGAAAATTTAAATATAAGCAATAACAATGTTAAAAATGCTAAAGAATTATTCAAAATAAACACTTTAAAGATTTTGAATATATCCAATAATAAAATTGGAAATGCTGATTTGGAAGGAATTTCTCAATTAAATGAATTAGACAAATTAGTAGTAAATCATAATAATATTAGTGGTTTAGAAGAAATCAGCAATATAAATAAATTAAACTCACTTGAAATTATAGGAAATAAAGTAGTAGATGTAACGCCATTAAGTAAATTAGCAAATTTACAGTGGTTAGATTTATCGGATAATAAAATTAAAGATATTTCTGTGTTTTCTTCAATGTTAGAATTAATTGGTTTAAAACTTCCTGGAAATGAAATTCAAGATGTAAGACCGATTATCCAACTATCTCAGTGGTCGACAATTGATATTAGAAGACAGAAGATTAAATTAGAAGATGCACAAGTAAATCAAGTAGTGAAAATTCCAGTTCATGATGTAGAAGGTGAACCACTTGAAGATATTAATCTGAAAAGTGAAGGCGGAATCTTAAATGAAGATGATGGCACTATCGTATGGACAACAACAGGTGAGAAGAAATACGATTTTGCTTTTGATGGAACTAAGCAGTTTGGGCTTCTTATATGGTTTAGTGGTGAAGTTGTACAAAATATTGTAGAGAAATTAGACCAAGTAGAGGAAGAAGTAGAGAAGCCAAAAGAAGAAGGAAGTAAAGCAGAGGCGGAAGTAGAGAAACCAAAAGAAGAAGCGAGTAAGCCGGAATCAGAGATAGAGAAGCCGAAAGAAGAAGGAAGTAAAGCAGAGGAAGAAGTAGAGAAGCCGAAAGAAGAATCAAGTAAACCAGAGGCAGAAGTAGAGAAGCAGAAAGAAGAATCAAATAAACCAGAGACAGAAGTAGAGAAGCCGAAAGAAGAAGGAAGTAAAGCAGAGGAAGAAGTAGAGAAGCAGAAAGAAGAATCAAATAAACCAGAGATAGAAGTAGAGAAGCCGAAAGAAGAAGGAAGTAAAGCAGAGGAAGAAGTAGAGAAGCCAAAAGAAGAAGGAAGTAAAGCAGAGGCGGAAGTAGAGAAGCCAAAAGAAGAAGGAAGTAAAGCAGAGGAAGAAGTAGAGAAGCCAAAAGAAGAAGGAAGTAAAGCAGAGGCGGAAGTAGAGAAGCCAAAAGAAGAAGGAAGTAAAGCAGAGGCAGAAGTAGAAAAGCCGAAAGAAGAATCAAATAAACCAGGGACAGAAGTAGAGAAGCCGAAAGAAGAGGCAAGTGAACTTGTAACAGAGGATGAAAATATAAAGAAACCAGAAGGCAACGCTAAGAAACAAACAGAGGGCTCAAATGAATTAGGAACAGCTACTGTTCAGAAGAATGAAGCGGTGCAAGCACCTGCACAAGTACAGGAAATAGTGAAGCAAGCAGCGAAAGAAAATGTGTCAGATAAACAAGGTAGCAAGAAGAAAGAAGAAAGTGAAAAATCTTTAGCAGCAACAGGTGGACAAGAAAATAATGTATCTTTATTTGGTGGCCTGGCATTAGTTTTATCTGCACTTAGTATGTTTGTGTTTAGAAGAAATATATTTAAAAAATAAATAACGTTTTATCTTATTATATGATTTTTATAAAGAGGTTATCATAGCAATTTCATTTTGAAATGTGCTTATGATAACTTCTTTTTATGTGAGAAGGATATGAATGGAAAAAGTGTAAATATACTAGGAAAGGAGGAGAGGTTATGCATGTTAGTTCTATTTTAAAAATTGATGAGATTGCATCATTTATTGCAAGTATGAATAAAGATGCTACTCATTATGTTGGTTATTGTGGAGATGAGAAAGAGGAAGTGTTACAGACAATTATCCATGATTTTTCGGATGTAGGATGGGAACAATCTTTTGTTGCTACTTATGAGAATAATGACTTAATAGGTGTATTAGGATTTGATGTGGATGAAGTAAAGAAATGTGCAGAAATATGGGGACCGTTTATTAAAGCAGAGAATTGGGGGAAAGTTGCTTTATATATGTGGAAGGAACTTATAGAAAAGGTACCGTTTCATATTGAAAAATTTTATGGTTTTTATCATGTGGAAAATAATAATTGTGCCCGCTTAATGAAGGATTTACATGCAAAAGAACAAGAGCGACATAGTATTTTCAGGTTAAGCAATAGTGGTGTGAAACAACATACTATATGTAATGTGGAAGAAGCTTTACCGCAAGTATTTGAGCGGTTTATCGCTTTACACAATAATGTTTTTCCTAATACATATTACGAAGGAAATGAAATTATCGAACGTTTAAGTGATACGAATAAATTATTTGTAAGTATGAAGAATGATAAGTTAGAAGGTTACGTATATGTTGAAGTAAGTCCGGAGTTTCAAGAAGCGAATATCGAATTTATTGCAACTGCTGAAAATAGTAGAAGAAAAGGTGTAGGAGAGCGGTTATTACAAGCTGCTATTCAGTATATTTTCTCGTTCCACGGGATGAGAGAGATAGAATTATGTTTGAATGCGAATAATGATCGTGCGATGAAGTTGTACAAGAAAGTAGGCTTTGAGGAAAAAGCATGTTTACAACACTATATAATAGAGTAAAACCCCATTCGTATGAAATATATTTTTCATACGAATGGGTTTTATTTAATTTACTTTGCCGCCCTCAGTAATAACAGATTCAGGACTAATTTGAGGACCGAATTCTTCTTTTAGATGTTTGTCATATAATGTATGTAGGAAGTTTTCTTTTCCTAGTTTTTCAAGTTCTTTATTTACCCAATCATGTACTTCTTTATTGCCTTTCTTCACTGCTATAGCAATTAAGTCATCTCCACCTAATTTGTCTTTTAATAAATGGAATCCAGGATTTTTATTTGCCCAAGATAGAAGGACAAGATTATCTTGAGCATATGCATCAGCACGGCCATCTTTTAGTGCTTGTAAAGCTTCTGTATTTTTATCAAATTTAATTAACTCTACGTTTTTCATATTCTTTGTTAAATAAATATCTGCAGTTGTACCCTTTGTTACAATTACTTTTTTCCCTTCTAAATCTTTTACTGATTGAATAGGACTACCATCTTTAACAAGCACTTGCACAGCTACTTTTAAATGTGGATTTGTAAAATCAACTACCTTTTTTCGCTCATCTGTTGCAGTCATATTTGCTAACACGAAATCTACTTTATCAGATTGTAAATATGGAATGCGGCTTGCTGCTTCAACGGGAATAAATTTTACTTTTGATTCATCACCTAATAAGTCTTTCGCAAACCGTTTTGCCATATCAATTTCAAATCCAACATTTTTCCCATCTTTGTCAACGTAACCGAACGGTGGTTTATCTGTAAAAACAGCAACTACTAGTTCACCGCGCTCTTTTATTTCTTCAATTTTTCCACTTGGTTTTGCCGAGGTCTTTTCTGTTTTCTTTTCATTTGAACCACATGCAACGACTAAAATAGAAAGCAGTCCGATAATAATAAATGTTAAAAACTTTTTCATATAATATCTCTCCCTTTCACCGTTTCAATATAGAAAAATTGATTTAAGAAATGTTGTGCACGTTCTGTTTGTGGGGATGTGAAAAAAGTAGTTGGATCTCCTGTTTCACAAATTTCTCCTTCATCCATGAAAATAATTCGATCAGCAACAGCTTTTGCAAATCCCATTTCATGAGTGACAATTAACATTGTCATACCTTGTTTAGCTAAGCTCATAATGACTTCTAATACTTCTTTGACCATTTCAGGATCTAATGCAGCTGTTACTTCATCAAATAAAATTACTTCAGGATTCATACAGAGAGTGCGAACAATTGCAATACGCTGTTGTTGCCCGCCAGATAGCTCTCTTGGATAGGCATCTTTTTTCTCTAGTAAACCTACTTTTCGTAATAATTGTTCTGCTTGCTTCAATGCTTCATTTTTATTTCGTTTTTGTACTTTTAGAGGACCGAGTAAAATATTTTCTAGAACAGTCATGTGAGGAAATAAATGATAACTTTGAAAGACCATTCCGATTTTTTGACGAAGTTTTTGCCAGTTCCCATCGTTTTTCGGAAGGGGGGCGTTATGAAAAAGCATTTTCCCACTTTGGATATCCTCAAGACCATTTAAGCATCTCAATAATGTACTTTTTCCGCAGCCACTTGGTCCTAAAATAACAATGACTTCTCCGGAAGATACTTGTAAGCTTACGTCTCTTAAAACAGGGTTATCATCGTATGACTTATAGATGTTTTGTAATTGCAACAATGGTGCAGTCATATTTCTTCTCCTCTCAAATGATTGAATTGTCTATATCCATCTTGTTTCTAGTTTTCTTGACCAAATAGATAATGGATAGCAAAGTAAGAAATAAAAAATAAATAAGCAACCGTATATGAGAAATGCTTCCCCTGTTCGTTCTACAATTTGTTGTCCAGCCTTTATAACTTCAGTTACACCAATTAAAACAGTTAAAGATGTCGTTTGAATAATACGAATGAAGATGTTTATTGTAGCGGGAATCATTCGCCGTATTGCTTGAGGAATGAGTACATATTGATATAATTGTTTCTTATTCATTCCGATAGATTTGCCAGCTTCTACTTGTCCCTTTGGCAAGGACTGAAGTGCACCTCTTACAATTTCGCCTATTTCTGTAATTCCCCATAATGATAGAGCTGTACTAGAAACATCTATCCCTAGAGTGATTGGAAGACCGAAAAAGAAAAGAAATAACCAAACAAGGATTGGGATAGAACGAAATAATTCAATATAAGTTCTTGAAATGAACCTCAAAATAGTAATCTTTGATGTACGAATGATTCCAAATAGAATGCCGCCAATTGTACTAATGATGATTGTAAAACATGCAATTAATAATGTTTGTTCTAGTCCCTTTAGCAATTGCGGAAGCGATTCTATTAGTAGATTAATGCCCGAATTGCCCATAACGATTTCTCCTTTCTAACCAAGATAGTAGAAATGATAGTGGTACAAAAAGAAAAATATAGGAAGCTGTTAACATAATGAGCATCTCAGATGTTTTGTAATAAATTGAAATCAAATTCGTTGTTGTATACAACAATTCAGGAACAGCGATCGCAGAAACGATAGATGTTTCTTTTAATAGAAAGATAAAATTTGCAAATAAGGCTGGTGCAGAAATAGTTGCAGCTTGTGGTAAAACTACAAATCTAAATAGTTGCCATTTATTTAATCCAATGGCATATCCTGATTCCACTTGGCTTTTGGATATTGAATCAAGACCAGATCGAATGACCTCTGTCATATATCCACCACCTAAAAAGCACATTGCAAGTAATGCGATTGAAAAATTAGATAATGTAATACCTAATGATGGTAAACCGAAATATAAGAAAAATAATTGAATGAGTAAAGGTGTATTTCGGGCTACTTCCACATAAGCGCGAACAACTTTATGTATAATACGAATTCGAAAGAACAGAATTAAACCATTTATACTCGCAATAAATAATGAAATGATAATGGCGAAGCATGCGATTTTTAAAGTTAATAGTGCACTATCTACAAATAGTGGAATTTGCTCCTTCATAAAATCAATGTCTATCTCCACATGGACAACCTCCCTTCATTTAGATATCAAGAAAAAAAGATTAATAGTTAGGAAATAAATGTAAAAAGATTCAATTTATTTCCTTTATAATAACATATAATTCCTATAAAACAAGTAGGTTTTATTCGTTTTGGAAAAATAAATGAAATGAATGTAGAAAACACCTCTTCTAAAAGAAGAGGTGCCAATCGTTACATAACCTTTTTTATTTTTTTCGGAACTTCTTTCGTTTGCAAATTAACGTCTTCTTTTCGTAGCTCTTTAAAGAGTGAAGTAACCATAAGGACGACTACGATAGAAAATGGTAGTGCTGCGATGATCGCTGCAATTTGCAGCGCATTTAATCCTCCAGCTTGTAATAAAATAGCTGCGATGATCGCGATTGTTAATCCCCATATAAGTTTTAAACTATTTTTTGGTGATAAGCTTCCGTTACTCGTTTGCATAGAAACGACAAATGTTGCTGAGTCAGCAGAAGTAACGAAAAATGTGGCTACTAAAATTAACCCGATAATTGTTAAAAATGTAGAGAACGGTAGATGTGAAATAACAGCAAATAATCCAATCTCTGTACCATTTTTTGCGATTTCATCAGCTATGCCAAGCGATTGGAACATTTCCATATGGATAGCGGTACCGCCAAATACTGCAAACCAAAATGTGCAGATAAGAGTTGGGACTAATACAACTCCAAAAATAAATTCTTTTATTGTGCGTCCTTTAGAAATACGGGCGATGAATGTACCGACGAATGGAGACCAAGAGATCCACCATCCCCAATAGAAAATAGTCCAGTTTTCTATCCAAGAAGAAGATTTTTCATTAAATGCTCCTAAATTTAATCCCATACTAGGTAAAGCTCCAATATAAGAACCGAGTGTAGATGTGAAATATTTCATAATAAATACAGTTGGTCCTAAAAGTAAAAAGGAGACGAGTAATATACCTGCAAGAGAGAAATTTAAGTTACTCAAATATTTAATCCCACGATCTAAGCCTGTTTGTGCACTTGTTAAATATAAAACAGCGAAGATGGCGATAAGTATGAGCTGTGTAAGTAAAGTGTTATGAATAGAAGGGAATAAATAGCTTAATCCTCCGGCGATTTGTTGAGCACCAATCCCAACAGATGGCACAATACCGAATACAGTGGCTAAAACAGCTAAAATATCAACTGTTTTTCCGATAGGAGAATTTTTCGATCGATTAAATAATGGAGTAACTGTAGCCCCAATTGTGCTACCTTTTTGTTTGCGGAATGTGAAATATGCAATTGTTAAAGCAACCATTGCGTATAGTGACCATGGAAAGAGACCCCAGTGGAAAAATGAATATTGCATAGCGAGCTTGGCGCTTTCCTCTGTACCTGCTTTTCCTGTTAGTGGATCTGTAAAATGTGAAATCGGTTCAGCGATTCCATAAAAGAGGAGTCCAATTCCCATTCCTGCCCCAAATAACATGGATAGCCAAGATGGATAACTATACTTTGGTTTTTCACCATCTTTACCAAGACGAATAGAACCGTACTTAGAAAATGCTAAATAAGCGGCTAAAATAATCATTGTGGTCATAAGTAGAGAGTAAAACCATCCAAATTTATTAAGGATAAATGAATTTAAGGAAGATGTAACGCTTTGTAAATCATAGCCTTGTATCCAACTTGCCGGGGTAATTCCCCATATGATGAATAATGTTGTTAGCAAGATGGAGATATAAAATACACTGTTTTCTTTTTTTATCATAGAATCCCACCCTTGTTTAATAAAGTTAACAATTATATTAATCATAACAATTAAAGAAATAATTGTCAAAAAATTCTCTTTTTATTACGTGAAAGGATTCGGATTACTTTCGGGAGAAAAAAGGGAATTTGTTCACGATATGTACAAAATGTAAGAAGAAATAATATGAAATATTGCATTTTATATTGTTGTATCTAGATTTTATGTTAAATTCGTGAATGGAATATTTGAATAGGGGGCAAGGATATGAACAAGAAATCAAAAATTAATAAAGTAATGCTTAGTATTAGTACAATGGCTCTATCGCTGGGGGCAATTCAAACTCATGCATCAGCAGAAGAAAAGGTGCCATATAATGTATTGCATTCGAAACCAGTTGGAATTGAAAAACCAGTAGATGAGATTGGACACGTTTCTAAAGCGGAGGAAACATTATCGTTTGAAGAACGGTTAAAAGTAGGAGACTTTTCACAGCGACCAGCATTTATTCCGAACAAAGCGGCAGTAAAGCAAGTTAAAGAAAGCTATTCAATGGCTGATTTAAACAAAATGAATAATCAAGAATTAGTTGAAACGTTAGGCAGTATTAAGTGGCATCAAATTACAGACTTATTCCAGTTTAATGAAGATGCAAAAGCTTTTTATAAAGATAAAGGGAAAATGCAAGTCGTTATAGATGAATTAGCTCATCGGGGTAGTACATTTACGAAAGATGATTCAAAAGGAATTCAAACATTTACGGAAGTGTTACGTTCAGCTTTTTATTTGGCATTTTATAATAACGAATTAAGTGAATTAAATGAAAGAAGCTTCCAGGACAAATGTTTACCTGCTTTAAAAGCAATCGCAAAAAATCCAAACTTTAAGCTTGGTACAGATGAACAAGATACAGTCGTATCTGCATACGGAAAATTGATTAGTAACGCTTCAAGTGATGTTGAAACGGTTCAATACGCAGCTAATATTTTAAAACAATATAATGATAATCTTCATACGTATGTAGACGATCGTATGAAAGGACAAGCTGTATACGATATAATGCAAGGGATTGACTATGATATACAGTCTTACTTAATTGAAGCTCGTAAAGAAGCAAATGAAACGATGTGGTACGGGAAAGTAGATGGGTTTATTAATGAAATAAATCGTATCGCTCTTCTAAATGAAGTAACACAAGAAAATAAGTGGCTCGTTAATAATGGCATTTACTTTGCTAGTCGTTTAGGGAAGTTTCACAGTAATCCAAATAAAGGATTAGAAGTTGTGACACAGGCAATGCATATGTATCCACGTTTAAGTGAACCGTATTTTGTCGCAGTAGAACAAATTACAACAAATTATAACGGAAAAGATTATAGCGGGAATACAGTAGATTTAGAGAAAATACGTAAAGAAGGAAAAGAGCAGTACTTACCAAAAACGTATACATTTGATGATGGATCTATCGTATTTAAAACAGGAGATAAAGTATCGGAAGAAAAAATTAAGAGACTGTACTGGGCTGCAAAGGAAGTAAAGGCGCAGTATCATCGTGTAATTGGGAATGATAAAGCGTTAGAGCCGGGAAATGCAGACGATATATTAACGATAGTAATTTATAACAGCCCAGAAGAGTACCAGTTAAATAGACAACTGTATGGATATGAAACGAACAACGGTGGAATTTATATTGAAGAAACAGGAACATTCTTTACATATGAACGCACGCCCGAACAAAGTATTTATAGTTTAGAAGAGTTATTCCGCCATGAGTTTACTCATTATCTTCAAGGGAGATATGAAGTTCCAGGTTTATTCGGAAGAGGAGATATGTATCAAAATGAAAGGTTAACTTGGTTCCAAGAAGGAAACGCAGAGTTTTTCGCAGGGGCTACTCGTACAAATAATGTAGTACCGAGAAAGAGCATCATTAGTGGATTATCATCTGATCCTGCAAGCCGTTATACTGCAGAGCGCACACTATTTGCTAAATATGGTTCTTGGGATTTCTATAATTACTCGTTCGCATTGCAATCTTACTTATATACACATCAATTTGAAACGTTTGATAAAATTCAAGATTTAATTCGTGCAAATGACGTGAAAAATTATGATGCCTATCGTGAGAATTTAAGTAAAGACCTTAGACTAAATGAAGAGTATCAAGAGTATATGCAGCAGCTAATCGATAATCAAGATAAATATAATGTACCGGAAGTAGCAGATGATTATTTAGCTGAACATGCCCCAAAATCATTAACAGCAGTAGAGAAAGAAATTAGTGAAACGTTGCCGATGAAAGATGCAAAAATGACAAAACATAGCTCCCAATTCTTTAATACATTTACATTAGAAGGTACGTATACAGGTAGTGTAACAAAAGGTGAGTCAGAAGATTGGAACGCAATGAGTAAGAAAGTAAATGAAGCTTTGGAACAACTTGGGCAAAAAGAATGGAGTGGCTACAAAACTGTTACAGCATATTTCGTCAATTACCGTGTAAATAGCTCAAATGAATTTGAATATGATGTAGTCTTCCACGGTATCGCAAAAGATGACGGAGAAAATAAAGCTCCAACGGTTCATATAAATGGCCCTTATAATGGACTTGTAAAAGAAGGTATTCAATTTAAAAGTGACGGTTCAAAAGATGAAGATGGAAAAATTGTTTCTTATTTATGGGACTTTGGAGACGGAAGCACAAGTGCAGAAGTAAATCCGGTACATGTATATGAAAGAGAAGGTTCATATAAAGTAGCGTTAATAGTAAAAGATGATAAAGGAAAAGAGAGCAAAAGCGAAACAACGGTTACGGTTAAAGATGGAAGCTTAACAGAATCAGAACCAAATAATCGCCCAGAGGAAGCAAATCGTATTGGACTAAACACTACTATAAAAGGTAGCCTTATCGGCGGAGATCACACTGATGTTTATACATTTAATGTAGCATCAGCGAAAAATATTGATATTTCCGTTTTAAATGAGTATGGAATCGGGATGACATGGGTACTTCACCATGAATCAGATATGCAAAATTATGCTGCTTACGGTCAAGCAAATGGAAATCATATAGAGGCAAATTTTAATGCAAAACCAGGTAAGTACTACTTGTATGTATATAAATATGATAATGGCGATGGAACTTACGAATTATCAGTAAAATAAGTGCTTTTCCAATGTATGTTTAACTTTACTTTTTGTGGAAAATAGTATATTATATAGATATATAATATATCGGTTATTTACTAGGAGGAGCCTGTCACAATAGGCTTCTCCTGTTCTTTTTTAGGGGGCCTGTCTTACAGGCTTTTCTTTAAAGGGTAAATAACTGAAAATTAAGAACAATAATCTTTGAAAGAGGTGGGGCATACACATAACAAAAAAGGGATTGTTTAAGAGAGGGGGATAAGAAATGGTTTTGTTTGGTTATCCACTTGAGACAATTTATTTATACGGATTTATTATTGCTACTATACTCACTGTGATTTATATCTTTTTTGGGGATATATTTGAATCCATATTTAGTTTTGGAGGCGGATCGGTATCCGTTGTTACTTTATTACTTAGTTTTTTCGCCATGCTATGTGGACTTAGTTATATAGGAGAATATTTATTTTCCTTTAATAGTCTTCTTATTTTTGTGGCTGCATTTGCTATATCTTTTATTGGTGTATTCATAATGAAAATATTAATTTTAAAACCGATTGCAGAAGCAGAACAAAATACTGTGCAACGTATGGATGAATTCATTGGTTGCAAGGGAGAAGTCATTACGACAATTCCTACAGAAGGATTTGGTGAAGTATTAATCTCCTCCCAATTTGGAAGTAATGCAATTCCAGCTAAAACAATTGGGAAAAAAGATATTTCACAAGGAACTGAAGTTATTATTGAGGGAGTCCAAGATGGTGTTTTGCTTGTACAAAACATCGCTTATTCTTTAAAAAAACCAAAATTATAAGGGGGAATTTCCATGACGATTCCATTAATTATTGGTGGAGTTTTACTCGCAATTTTAATTTTACTCATTTTAGTATTCATTACGAAGTATCGAACAGTTGGACCAGATGAAGCGTTAATTGTTACAGGGAATTGGCTTGGTGGTGGGAAAAATGTAGTTACCACTGATGATGGAAAGAAGATTAAGATTATTCGCGGTGGCGGTACATTCGTAGTTCCAATTATGCAAAGAGCAGAACCTTTAAGCTTACTAAATTACAAGTTAGAAGTGGGTACACGCGATACGTATACGAAGCAAGGTGTTCCAGTTACAGTAAATGGTGTTTCTATTATTAAAGTAGGTTCTACAATTGAAGAAGTATCGACAGCAGCTGAGCAATATTTAGGAAAAGAAACAGAAGAGTTAAAAGTAGAAGCAAAAGAGGTTTTAGAAGGTCATTTACGTGCGATTTTATCCTCTATGACAGTAGAAGATGCGTATAGTAATAGAGAGCAATTTGCTCAAAAGGTGCATGAAGTAGCGTCTACAGATTTAAAGAAAATGGGTCTTCGCATCGTTTCCTTTACCATTAAAGAAATCATGGATAAGAACGGTTACTTAGATGCACTTGGTCAGCCGCAAATTGCGACGGTTAAGCGTGATGCAACAATTGCAAACGCAGAGCGTGAAAAAGAAGCTCGTATTGAAAAAGCTCGTGCTGAGAAGGAAGCGAAAGAAGCTGAATACCAACGTGATGCACAAATCGCTGAAGCTGAAAAACATAAAGAATTAAAAGTACAATCTTATAAGAGAGAGCAAGAACAAGCTCGTGCAGACGCCGATCTTTCTTACGAATTACAACAAGCGAAAGCGCAACAAGGTGTTACAGAAGAGCAAATGCGCGTTAAAATCATTGAGCGTGAGAAACAAATTGAATTAGAAGAAAAAGAGATTGCGCGTCGTGAAAAGCAATACGATGCAGAAGTAAAGAAAAAAGCAGATGCAGATCGCTATGCTGTTGAGCAATCAGCGGAAGCAGAAAAAGTAAAACAAATTAAAAAGGCAGATGCGGATCAATATAAGATTGAAGCTGAAGCGAGAGCACGTGCGGAAGAAGTACGTGTGGAAGGTTTAGCGAAGGCAGAAATTGAAAAAGCACAAGGTCAAGCGAAAGCGGAAGTACAAAAAGCACAAGGTACAGCAGAAGCCGATGTTATCAGATTAAAAGGTTTAGCAGAAGCCGAAGCGAAGCAAAAAATTGCAGAGGCATTTGAGTTATATGGCCAAGCGGCAATTATGGATATGGTACTTAAAATGCTTCCAAGTTATGCGAAGGAAGTTGCTAGTCCACTTAGCAACATTGATAAAATTACAGTTGTCGATACAGGCGGCGGTGGTAAAAATAGCGGCGCCGGAAAAGTTGCAGGTTATGCGACTGATTTAATGGCAACGATGCAAGAAACATTAAAAGCTTCTTCTGGCATTGATTTAAAAGAGTTATTAGAAGGATTTGCTGGAAAAGGAGCGGTTCAACAATTATCAAACGATAAACCTATTGTATCTGTAGTAGAAGATGAGAAAAAAGAAGTAGAAAAAGATAAAGAATAGTATAGTGGGTGGAACCTCTAGTAAGTGAGATACTAGAGGTTCTTCTGTGAATGATAATATTTCGAATAATGTACATTTTTATATATTGTTTTAATTATTTAATTTATATAGAATGAAAAAGATATGTATTAATTCTTTAATAGAAAAAGAGATAAAGAGTTGATACGTTTTAATCGTATAATTTATATAAAGAAATTAAATGTAAGGTAATTACATTTAAAACGGTATGGAGGGGTAGAAATATGTTTCAAAGGAAATTAAGGAGAAGTAGTTTAAAAGCAAAGTTACTTGTATCATTTGTTATCATTTTAGTTCTTCCAAGTATTGTAATTGGTTGGACGTCTTATCAGCAAGCGAAGACAAACTTTAATGAAACAATTTTACAATCAGCGGAAGATAACGTAAAGATTTTAAATAATGTTATTAATAAAGAGATAGACAGTAAAAAGGTAGACGCAGTATATTTTACAAAGTTATTTAACGGAGTAAGTTACGGGACTGATCAGCTCCAAAATGTGCAAAATAAATTAGAAGAATATAATAAATTACATCCAGAAATAGAAGCAATTTATACGGGATCTAGTACGGGACAATTTATTCAATCACCGTCTATTCAAATGCCAGATGGATACAATCCTACCGAAAGAGATTGGTATAAAGAAGCAGCGAAAAAAAGCGGAGAAGTGGTTATCACAGCCCCATATAAGTCAAGTACAACAGGGAATATTGTTATTACAATAGCAAAACAAAATGAGGATAAGAGCGGTGTTCTCGGTATTGATTTAATTATTAATGACATTGTAAATACTTCAAAAATGGTCAATATCGGCAAAAAAGGATATGTAGCAATCTTCGACCAATCTAAACATGTAATAGCGCATCCGACGATGAAGCCAGGTGACAAAATAGAAGAAAAACTTGAGAAGGAATTGTACAAACAGGAAACAGGTGATTTTAAATTCAAACTTGATGGTGATGATCGCAATATTACCTTTATAACAAATAAGCAGACTGGATGGAAAATAGCAGGAATTATGCCTTCAAAAGAAATTATTGAAGCAGCTAATCCTATTTTCTATAAAACGCTAACTGTTATTGGTATTTCATTAATAATTGGTGGGATTTTAATTTACTTCATAATTGCCTCTATTATTAGTCCGTTAAAACAACTTGTTATATCATCGAAAAAGATTAGTGAAGGCGATTTAACAGAATCCATTACAGTTCATACTAAAGATGAAATTGGACAGCTAGGAGAAAGCTTTAATGAGATGGCAGCATCATTACAGAATGTCATTTCCAATATAAACACTTCAGCAAGTCATGTAGCGGCATCTTCAGAAGAATTAACAGCTAGTATGAAGCAGACAAGTGAAGCAACGGAACAAATTACACAAGCAATAGAGCAAGTGTCGAGCGGGGCTGAAATACAAACGAAAGAAGTTGAAGAAGGCGCAACATTATTAGAGGAAGTTACAGAAGGAATTCAGCGTGTTGCAGATAGTTCTTCATTAGTATCTACAGCATCTATGTATACGAAGAAAAAGGCTGAAGATGGTGGAAAGTTAGTTGAAAAAACTGTGAATCAAATGCAATTAATCCATGAGTCTGTTTCACAATCAGATAAAGTTATTGTTTTGTTAGATGATAAATCAAAACAAATTGGAGCAATTCTTGAGGTGATTCAACATATTGCAGAGCAGACAAATTTGTTAGCGTTAAATGCGGCAATTGAGGCTGCGAGAGCTGGTGAGCAAGGAAGAGGATTTGCAATTGTAGCAGATGAAGTACGAAAATTAGCTGAGCAATCAGGACAGTCTTCTACGGAAATTGGAAAACTAGTGAAAGAGATCCAATTTGATATAAAAGAAACGGTAAGTTCTATGAAGCAAGTTGGGACAGAAGTACAATCAGGACTTGTAGTTGCAAATGAAACGAAGCAAAGCTTTGCTGAAATATTGAAATCTACGGATGATACAGTTGTACAAATTGATAACATGGTAGATGTAGCGAAGCAAATGACGGTAGATGCAAGACAAGTAAGTGCATCTATTAATGAAATTGCAGCTACGATTGAAGAAAATGCAGCAAGCGTTCAAAATATTGCTGGTTCATCTGAAGAACAATTAGCTTCGGTAGATGAAATAAATGCAGCAGCAGTCCATTTATCACAAATGGCAGAAGAGTTACAAGAGATGATTGGTAAGTTTAAAGTGTAATAACGAATGTTAAGAAACGAGGTAATAATTTTACTTCGTTTCTTTTTTTATGAAGAGAAAAAGAAAGAAATATAGAGTAACCATGTTATGATTAAGTATAATTAAAGAGACTGTATATTCTTTAAATTCTATCTTTAATCATGTTAGGGGAATGGTTTTGAAATTAAAAAAATTAAAACTACAACCGAGAATTACATTAACTATTAGTACACTAATTTTAGTTGTACTTCTGTTAACGAGTTATTTATTTTATTACATATTATCTAAAACGGTAGAAGAGCAAATTGGGAAACGGGCTTTGCATGTTGCGAAAACAGTTGCTGCTATACCAGAAATAAAGGAAGCTTTTCAAAAAGAAAATCCAGCTTCTGTCATTCAGCCGATTGCAGAAAAAATTCGAATTGATACAGATGCTGATTTTATTGTAGTTGGAAATAAAGAGGGGATTCGATATGCACACCCTAAGCGAGATAAAATAGGAGAAGCAATGGTTGGTGGAGATAACGAAGGGGTTCTATTAGAAGGGAAATCTTATGTTTCGAGAGCAACTGGATCATTAGGCCCTTCATTACGCGGAAAAGTTCCAATCCGTAATCAGGAAAATGAAATTATTGGCGTGGTGTCTGTTGGATTTTCAATGGACGATATTCATGGTGCAGTAGAAGTGTATGGAAAGCGTGTATTTTGGATTACAATAGCAGGTCTTTTAATTGGGATAATTGGTTCTATATATTTAGCAGGCAGTATAAAAAGAATGATGTTTGGTATGGAGCCAGAAGAAATTTCATCTTTATATGAAGAGCATAGTACAGTGATTCAATCTGTACGTGAAGGGATTATTGTTATTGATCAAAATGGGATGATTAGATTAGTCAATCAAGCAGCTTATGACATTCTTTCATTAGATGAACAACGAAATATTATTGGAGAATTTATTTTAGATGTAATTCCTAATTCAACGATACTAGATGTACTTCAAACTGGGGAAGAACAGTTTGATCGTCAATTAAATATAAAAGGGCAGGCTGTTATTGCGAATCGTCTACCTATTAAAGTAAAGAATAAAGTAACTGGTGTTGTATCGAGCTTACGTTTGAAATCTGAAATGGATCAGTTAACAGCAGAATTATCTCAGACGAAGCAATATACAGAGGCATTACGAGCGCAAACGCATGAATATAATAACTTATTGTATACGCTCTCAGGACTTATCCAGTTAGAATCATATGAAGATGCTTTAGAGCTTATTCATAAGGAAACGGCGGTCTATCAAGATTTTGTTCAATTTATTATGAAGCGAATTCAAAATCCATGGTTAGGTGGGATTTTAATTGGATTCTATAATAGAGCAAGAGAGTTGAAGATTGATTTTATGCTAGACAGAGAGAGTAGCTTAGACAAATTAAGCCCGCATATTGAGAGTAATTATGTCGTTTCTATTTTAGGAAATTTAATTACGAATGCATTTGAAGCGATTGAAAGAAATGAAGAACATAATAAGAAAGTAAGAATGTTTGTAACTGATATCGGAGAAGAAATAGTAATTGAAGTGGAAGACTTAGGACAAGGGATTCATGATGAGGTCATTACTAGCATATTCTATAAAGGCTTCTCGACGAAAGAAGGCGAGAAGAGAGGGTATGGATTAGCAAAAGTGAAAGAGTTAGTAGAAGATTTAAATGGAAGTATCGCAATCGAAAAAGGGGATTTAGGTGGTGCATTGTTTATTATTGCATTACCAAAAGAGAGAGGCGAGTTGTAATGGGTGAGGAGATTGAAGTATTGATTGTAGAAGATGATATTCGAATTGCAGATATTCATCGGCGTTTTACTGGAAAGATTGAGGGATTTAAAGTAATTGGAACAGCGACGACTGGGGAACAAGCGAAAGAATGGTTAGATCTTGTGAAGCCACAGCTTGTTTTATTAGACGTGTACTTACCTGATATGCAAGGAACCGAACTTGTCACATATATTAGGCATAATTTACATGATACAGATATTATTATGATTACAGCTGCATCGGAAACAGATGTAGTGAGGCACGCCCTGCGAGGCGGAGTAACAGATTATATCGTAAAACCACTTATGTTTGATCGATTTAAGACAAGTTTGGAAAATTATAAAAAAAAGCTTGTACAGTTAAAGAAAAATAATCAGTTATCTATAGAACAAATTGAACATTTATGGTCTCAAAGGGGTGTAAAGGGAAATGAAATAGAATATGCGCCGAAAGGTATAGACCCCTTAACTTTAGCAAAAATAAAAAAGCATATGTTAACAGTAAAGGAAGAAGGTATTACTGCGGAAGTGCTAAGCTCAATGGTCGGAGTAAGTAGGTCAACAGCAAGGCGCTATTTAGAGTATTTAATATCTGGGAAAAAAGTTCATGCAGAGCTTATATATGGAAGTGTGGGGAGACCAGAGAGAAGATATTTTCTTGTTTCTTCATAATAAAAAACAGTAGAGGATATATGTCCGCTACTGTTTTTTATTTTATATCGGAATAATCCCAATTACAATTCCAGTAATCAACATGACCATTGTCGTTCCAACTGCCCACAATAAAGTGAAGCGTTGATGTTCACCAAAATCAACTTTAGCCATTCCGACTAATAAATAAGTGGATGCAACAAGAGGGCTTAATAAGTGAACAGGTTGCCCGAGTAAGGAAGCGCGTCCCATTTCAGCTGCACTAATTCCGTAAGTGGCAGCAGCTTTCGTTAAAATAGGTAGTACACCGAAATAAAATGCATCATTGGACATGAAAAATGTGAATGGCATACTAAGAAGAGCTGTAATAATTGGTAGTTGTGGTCCAAGAGCGTCTGGTATAAGAGTTACTACACTTTTAGCCATTGCATCTACCATTTTTGTTCCTGATAAAATCCCAGTGAAAATCCCAGCGGCAAATACGAGAGAAACAACCGCTAATACGTTTCCTGCGTGAGAAGCAATACGCTCTTTCTGTTGCTCTAAGTTCGGATAGTTAATCATAACAGCAATAGCGAAAGCGATTGTAAATAAAACAGGTAACGGCATAACTTCTAGTATGAGACAGACAAGTAAGGTAGCAGTTAATAAAAAGTTAATCCATAGAAGTTTAGGGCGCTTATGAACAGCAGCTTCTACTGTTGCAGCTTGCTCATCCATCGTTTGCATTTGTTTTAAATATTGTACATCCATAATGCCTAAACGCTTTCTTTCTTTTTTTCCAAGATAGTAAGCAACGAAAACTACCCAAAGTGCACCAGCAATCATTCCTGGTATAAGTGGTGTAAAGAGCTCTGATGCGTCTAGTCCAAGTGCACTCATAACACGAGCTGTCGGTCCACCCCACGGTGTAAGATTTGTCACGCCTGCACCTAACATAACAACCCCAGCTAATATAAGTGGATTCATTCCAAGGCGTTTATATAGTGGGTACATTGCGGAAACAGTAATCATATACGTTGTCGTTCCATCCCCATCTAATGAAACGATAATTGTAAGAATTGCTGTGCCAACAACAATTTTTAAAGGATCTCCTTTCACAAATTTCAAAATCCTACTAATGACAGGATCGAATAAACCGCTATCAATCATAATTCCAAAATATAAAATGGCAAACATAAGCATAATACCAGTAGGTGCTAGTTTTTGAATTCCTTCTAACATCATAGGTCCCATGTTTGCATAAAAGCCTCCAATTAATGCGAACGTAATTGGAATTAATATTAATATTAATGCTACTAGTGCTGACATACGTTTCGTCATAATTAAAAACATAAAGACAAATACCATCGCAAATCCAAGTAGTGCTAACATGTAATCTCCCCCTCAAAATGATTGCGCTTTCAAAATAAAATAAAAATTCAGAAAAAGGTTTTTTTGTTTATCATAAAAGTATCTATTTGAATGGTAAATAATTTGAAAAATAACATCATTAGAAGCATAATTTTTATTTTGGTCATTTTGTTCACGGTAGTTAATTTGAATTTTTTAAAAATAAGCTGCTCTCCATAAGAATGGTAGAATAAGATGAAAATATTGAAGTGTGAAATAGGGAGTAGATTTTATATGAAAACAAGAATGGAAGAGATTTGTAGTTCTTATGAAGGAAAAGTAGAAGAGATTTTTGTTAATGAATCTTCTTACGTATATGAGTGGGAAAAATTAATGATGATCCGAAAAAATAACGGTGAACTTGAAAAGGTTGCAGTCGGCATCAGTGGAAATATAAGATTAGTAAATGTAGTTGTTGGACAGCAAATTCATACAGGTACATTATTAGTTAGGTTGGAAGATGATTTATTAATTACAGGTTGTGAATGATGAGAGGTGTGTAGAGAGGACTACACATCTTTTTTGTTCCATATATTACAAAAGACACATCGTTTTTTCACAAATCGCACACAAGTTTTTGATATGCTCCTTGTAGAAGATACGGTTAGGGAGGAAATATAATGAGAACAAAGTATGTGATGCTTGCTATATGCTTATTCTTTGTCTTTACAATTGTAGGATGTGGTAAGAAACAAGCAGAGGCTGTGGCAATTGATGAGAAACATGATAAGTGTGATATTTGCCAAATTGGGGTAATGGATAATCAATTTGCAACAGAAATCATTTTAGAAAATGGAAAAGCATTAAAGTTTGATGATATCGGTTGTATGTATAAATGGATGGAGATTAATCCAGGTGAAAAGACGAAAGAAAAATTTGTTCGAGATTATGATTCGAAAGATTGGGTTTCGTTAGAAGACGCTACTTATGTATATGATAAAACAATTACAACACCAATGGCTTATAATGTCATTTCATTTAAAAACAAAAAAGATGCAGAGAGCTTTGTATCTAACTATAAGGGGAAAATTCTTTCGTATAAAGAGCTAGCAGAGCATAAATGGGAAATGAATAAAGAAATGATGGGGAACCCGAAAAAGGGAAATCACGGTGCGCATCATTAATACTAGAAAAAGACAACTATATAGTTGTCTTTTTCTAGTATTATTCAGGTGCAAATATAGAAAAGGTGTAAAATTTTTAGAAGAACGGTTACAATGGAATATAGTAACCTAAAGCAATCATTTATCCCGCTTTAATGGGCAGTAAGACCCCACCTCAAAATGCAGCGAAAGCAAAGAAGTTAGGTGGGGGTCGGGCTGCCCATAAAAGCCCGATTGGTTCAACTAATAATCAGTGGGGGATGAAGAAAACCCCCACTGATTAAAGTTTCACTTTATGTACTTTTTAGAAATGTATACAAATGCGGTAAAATCGTGCTAAACTAATTGCTTCGCTAATATAAGTTTAGATAATCCGATTAAAGAAGGAATATAAAGGGCTTATGGATAAATGTACTCAAGAAGAGTTATTGTATGTGATGGAGGAATGGTTAAGAAAACATTATCTTTCATAGGAGCTGTAGTTGTGAGAAAACAAAAAATTTTATTATGTATGTTATTAGGACTTTTAATGACGGTAGTGGCTTGCGATAAGCAAGAAGAGCCAGAATCGAAACCGGTTCATGTGAAAAACGAAAAGAAAAAAGAGAAGCATAAAGAACAGGAAGAATCTAAAGAAGAAAAAAGTATAAATTTAATGGACAAACAGTTGCTACTTTCTGCAACTCTTGGAGACACAGAAACAGCTATGAAGTTGATCCAAGATGGAGCGAATATAAATGTAGAAGGTGACAACGGAGAAACACCTGTCCTTGCAGCAACGTACCAAAATCATGTAGAGACAGTGAAAGCATTAATTGGTGCAGGGGCTAATATTGAAATTAAAGATGAGAAACAAAGCAATCCACTTCTTTATGCAAGTAGAGAAGGCTATACGGATATTGTAAAAGTATTAATTAATGCAGGAGTTAATACGAAAGAAACGACTAAGTCAGGTGGAACAGCACTTATTTCTGCATCTGAGCGTGGCCATGTAGAGGTCGTAAAAGAATTGTTAGAGCATACAGATATTGATGTGAATTATAAAAATGCTCGTGGTGGAACAGCTTTAGTAGAAGCAATCGTATTAGGAAATGGTAGTGAAAACCATAAGAAAGTAATTCAAATGCTTATTGACCACGGGGCAGATGTAAATATGGCCAATAAGGAAAATATTACGCCACTGCAATATGCTGAAAAAAGAGGTTTTAAAGATATTGCAAATATGTTGAGGGCAGCTGGAGCGAATGAAGTAGTACAGCCACAACAACCAGTAGAATAAAAAACGAAAAATAATCCCATTTAGATAGACAGAATGAAGAAATCAGTTAGCATGATGGATTCAGTAATGTGTATGTAAATGGGATTTTTATTTTGAGCATGAAAAATAGATTGTAAATGGTATATGAAGTAACTAAGGAGGATATAAATGAGGCTCTCAGAACTTGATTTAATAGCAATTCAAGTAGAGGTTTTATTTGTTCATAATCAAGTAGGGAAAATGAAATATGTAAATGAACAAGGAAATCCGAAAGCACCACGTTTTTTTCTTGGCAGAACTCGTGAAGGGAGTATAACGAGATATCATTGTGATCTGGATGATGAAATGGTAAGTAAGATTGAGAACTTAATTCGAGAACCTTCAAATCACATAGAGGTAGCAAAGATTATTCATGTATTAAATGAAGAAAGAACAGTAAAAAATATTTGGATGGGCCCTGCTTTCATGTTCTCTAATAATTTACATAAGCCAACTAGAACAATACAGATAACAGAGAAGAATAAAGAGCTTTTACGAGAAAATTTTCCTCATCTAATAGAACAGATGGAGTGGAGGCAACCTTACCTTGCAATTGTAAAAAATGAAAAGGTAGTTTCTATATGTTGCAGTGCTAGGAGTACACCTGTAGCTGCTGAGGCGAGTGTGGAAACTTTAGCGGAGTTTCAAGGGAATGGATATGGTACTGATGTTGTTACAGCCTGGGCGATATCAATACAAGAAGAAAACCGCATTCCACTTTATAGTACTTCTTGGGATAACTTTGCTTCACAAGCAGTTGCAAGAAAACTAAAACTGATTAACTATGGAATGGATTTGCATATTACTTAAATTTTAAAGATAGTGGTTTACTGTTGGGGGTTTATTTTTATATCTAGATTAATGTTAAGGGGATATGGTGAATATTAACATTCGGTTAACGGCTAATTAACAATCTATCAAAACTGACTTAATAAATGCGTAATATAGTAAAGGTAATAAAATAACTAGGGTAGAGAACATTTGAGAACACCCGCTTACATATAACGTGCCACTTTCTTAGGTGTGCTCTATTCCCTAGAGTTCAAATAAGGAGAAAGGTGTTCTATGTAAGTAGGTGTTTTTAGTTTGGATAAAAACAGAAAAGTTAGGTGGAATGTATGTTTAAAGAACCTTATATTGCGATGATAAAGGATTGGAAAGGATACAACACATACAAAAAATTACCGAAAACAGTTTTTCTTATGACGGGTTCAATGCTGGAATTACCAGAGCGTGTATATGAATTACAGAAACATGGACATGATGTCTTTCTTCATTGTGATTTTATACAAGGTTTAAATACGAATACAGAGGAAGCACTTTTGTATATTCAAGACGTTATCGGAGCACAAGGCATTATTTCAACAAAAGGATCGACAATTCGAAATGCCAATAAAATTGGATTAAAAACGATCCAACGTATTTTTATTGTCGATACTTTATCTCTTACAAAATCAATTGAAAATTGTAAAACGACTAAACCGAATGCAGTAGAGATTATGCCTGGTATTATGCCTTCCATTATTAAGCAGTTAGCAGAGGAAATAGAATTTCCTATCATTGCAGGCGGATTGATTCAAACGCGAGAAGATGCAGAAGTTGCCATTCGTGCAGGAGCGAGTGCGATTTCGACGAGTCACTATGAAGTATGGATACAAGAAGAAAAAAGGAGTGCAATCTTGTGATTGAATTGAAAAATGTTTCAAAGGTATATAAAAATGCAGAAGAGACAGCGGTTAAGGGTGTATCGGTTCACATTAAGAAGGGCGAGTTTTTTGTTTTAGTTGGGCCTTCAGGATGTGGGAAAAGCACATTATTACGAATAATCGCTGGCCTAGAAGAAATTTCTTCGGGGGATTTAATTATTAATGAACGTGTTGCTAATGATTTAGAGCCGAAAGATCGTAATCTATCAATGGTATTTCAAAATTATGCACTATACCCACACTTATCTGTAGAAGAAAATATTTTATTTGGACTTAAGGTAAGGAAAGTACAAAAAGAAGAGCGGCAAAAGAGATTAATGGAAGCTATTGAAATGGTAGGGCTGAAAGAGTATGTGAAAATGAAACCAGGTCAATTATCAGGTGGACAAAGACAGCGTGTTGCGCTTGCTAGAGCAATCGTGAGCCAAGCACCGATTTGTTTAATGGATGAACCACTTTCGAATTTAGACGCGAAATTACGTGCGCAAATGAGAATTGAAATTAGAGAAATTCAGCAGCGTTTAGGAATTACAATGATTTACGTTACTCATGATCAAATAGAGGCGATGACTATGGGGGACCGTATCATGGTTTTAAATAAAGGAAGTATACAGCAAGTTGGAACACCGCTTGACATCTATAACGAACCAGCAAATGAATTTGTTGCAAGTTTTATAGGGTCTCCTTCGATGAATATAAATGATGGAGAAGTAGACAAAGAAAAAGGTGTATTACATATAGGGCAATTGCAAATTCCGTTATCTATTGGACAGTTAAAGCAATTACCAGAAGGAATAATTCGCATAGGCATGCGTCCTGAGCATATTGCCCTGTCTGAGGAAGGACAAGAAGTTACGCTACAATCTGTAGAAGTATTAGGCAACGAATCTATATTAAACTTCGCAATAAATGGAACAACTTGGAGTGCAAAAGTCATTGGACAGCTACTCCTGAACAAAGGTGACAAAGTAAAATTATTATTCTCACAAGATAAGTTATGCTTCTTTCATCAAAATACGAATGAACGATTAAAAGTGGTAGCTGAAGAAGAGTTGAAAGTGGTGGCGAAATAATGATTGAAGTAGGCAAGTTACCAGCCCAAGCAAAGGTGGTAAAAAAGAAGAATTTATGGAGTAGAACGAAAGAGTTAAGAATAGGATTATTATTTTTAGCGCCATCTATTTTATTGTTCTCGATTTTTCTTTTTTATCCATTATTTAGGACGATTTACTATAGCTTTTATTTAACAGATATACACGGAGAAGCTAATCTTTTCGTTGGCTTAGAAAATTATCAATACTTATTTTCTGATCCTGCTTTCTACAAAAGCATAAAGTCAACTTTATTATTTGTTGTATATACAGTGCCTACGAGTATTATACTCGCTTTATTTCTTGCATTGATTGCAAATGGAAAAGTAAGAGGTATTGGGGTATTCCGTGTGTTATTTTCTTCCACTATGGGAATATCAGTAGCTGCTAGTGCGGTGATTTGGCTATTTTTATTTCATCCAAGTGTCGGATTATTTAATAATATATTAGCCTCTATGAATCTACCTGCAATCGCATGGTTAACGAGTCCAGATTGGGCATTGTTCTCTGTATCAGTTACAACGGTTTGGGTGAATACAGGATTTGCATTTTTAGTTATATTAGGTGGTTTACAAAACATTGATACGTCTTTATATGAAAGTGCATCTATAGATGGTGCTAGCTATTTATATAAGCTTCGTCGTGTTACATTACCGATGCTATCACCAACTTTATTCTTTATCGTGACAGTAACGTTAATTAGTGCGTTCCAAAGCTTCGGACAAATTGATATTTTAACGCATGGTGGACCAAATGATGCAACGAATTTAATTGTATATTCGATTTATAAAGAGGCATTTGTGAATCATCAATTTGGAACAGCAAGTGCACAAGCGATGGTATTATTTATTTTCATTTTCATTGCTACATTACTTCAATTCAAGTTTGCTGAGAGAAAGGTGCATTATAAATGATCGTTAAACAGTGGAAACAAAATTTCCTATTATACATGCTGCTCATTATTAGTGCAGTAATGGTGTTTTTTCCTGTACTCTATGCATTTTTAATAAGCTTTATGACACCAGACGATATTCAAATGAGAAGGTTATTTCCGACTCAATTTACTTTTGATAATTTTATTAATATTTTTCAAAAAGTACCGCTTTTTACATACTTATATAACAGTTTAGTTGTATCGACAGTTGTTATGATTGGACAACTTATCGTATCAAGCTTAGCAGCGTATGCTTTTGTCTTTCTTCAGTTTAAAGGAAGAAATCTTATTTTCTTCCTGTTTATTTCAACGATGCTTATTCCGTGGGAAGCGACGATGGTACCTAACTTTTTAACGATTCAAAACTTTGGTTGGATCAATAGCTTCGCTGGAATGACAGTGCCGTTTTTTGCAACAGCTTTCGGTATTTTCTTACTACGTCAACACTTTATGACGCTTCCGAATGAACTGAAAGAAGCTGCTTTTATTGAAGGGATTGGAAATGTAAAGTTTTTATTTAGCGTTGTAATTCCGTATTGTAAAACGAGTTTTATTACGCTTGGAGTATATAGTTTTTTAACAACATGGAATATGTACTTATGGCCACTTTTAGTGACCACTGATGAAAAGGTAAGAACAGTCCAAATTGGTGTGAAGCAGCTTCAGTCTCAAGAAGTTGCAACTGATTGGGGAAGCGTAATGGCCGGTGTTACGGTTATCGTAATTCCGACATTGATTCTACTATTTTTAGGGCAAAAGCAATTACAACAAGGATTAACAAAAGGTGCAATTAAATAACTAAGAGAAGGTGAGATTAAAATGAGTCTAGTTAAAAAAGGTGCTGCTCTATTAATGATAGCAACAATGGCATTATCTAGTGCAGCTTGTTCAAATAGTAAAACAGAAGGAAAACCGGAAGCGCAGGCAAAAGTAGCACCAGTTGAAAAAAACGGTGATAAAACTGTAATTCGTTTTTGGCATGCGATGGGTGGAAAAACACAAGGCGTGCTAGATGGGCTTGTTGCAGACTATAATAAGTCGCAAAATAAATACGAGATAAAGGCGGAGTTCCAAGGGACATATGAAGAGTCTTTAACGAAATTTAGAACGATGTCTGCTACGAAAGAAGCGCCAGCCCTTGTTCAGTCGAGTGAAATTACAACAAAATATATGATTGATAGTAAAAAGATTACGCCAATTGATAGTTGGATAAAAAAAGATAAGTACGATACTTCAAAGTTGGAAAAAGCAATTACAAATTATTATTCAGTTGATGGAAAAATGTATTCTATGCCATTTAATTCATCTACACCAGTATTAATTTATAATAAAGATGCTTTCGCAAAGGCGGGCTTAGATCCAGAGAAAGCTCCAAAAACATATGCGGAATTACAAGAAGCAGCGAAAAAGTTAACGATTAAAGAAGGCGGAAATGTAAAACAATATGGATTTTCAATGCTGAATTATGGTTGGTTCTTTGAAGAATTGTTAGCGACACAAGGCGCTTTATATGTAGATAATGAAAATGGTCGTAAAGATGCTGCAAAGAAAGCTGTATTTAACGGTAAAGAAGGACAGAAAGTATTTGGGATGCTAGATGAGTTAAATAAAGCTGGTGCACTAGGAAAGTATGGAGCAAGTTGGGATGATATTCGTGCGGCGTTCCAGTCTGGACAAGTTGCTATGTATTTAGATTCTTCAGCAGGTGTTCGTGATTTAATTGATGCATCTAAGTTTAATGTAGGCGTTTCATATATTCCATACCCAGAAGATTCAAAACAACATGGTGTTGTTATTGGTGGAGCATCATTATGGATGACGAATATGGTTTCAGAAGAAACACAACAAGGTGCTTGGGACTTTATGAAATATTTAACGAAGCCAGACGTACAAGCAAAATGGCATACTGCAACAGGCTACTTCTCTATTAATCCAGATGCATATAATGAACCATTAGTAAAAGAGCAATATGAAAAATATCCACAGTTAAAAGTAACAGTAGATCAATTGCAAGCGACGAAACAATCTCCAGCAACACAAGGTGCTTTAATTAGTGTATTCCCAGAATCACGAGATGCAGTTGTAAAAGCATTAGAAGCAATGTATGACGGAAAGAATAGTAAAGAAGCGTTAGATGAAGCTGCAAAAGCTACAGATAGAGCAATTAGCATTTCAGCTCGTACGAGTCAAAAATAAGAGAAAGCCGTATCCGAAAAAGGATACGGCTTTTTTTAGGAGATAAGGGATCAAAAAAATGAAGAAGTCTTATCTCTTTTATATGAGTAAAGGGTCTAGAATGAATCTTGTCCTTTTCATTATTTGTTTAACTCCATTGCAACTTGTTTGCCATTTACGAAAACCTCTGCTACTGCTACCATAACTTCCATCACTTTTTTCATATCTCATCTCTCCTTGTTTTTTGTTTCATTTCTTACTTTTAGTATAAGGAAATATAGCAATCGCAACCATCGAATTGGATGACAAGAGACTTACATTGTTGTAAGGATAATCGTTGTATCTGTAATAAATACGGTTTTAATCTACAATTCTGAAGTTTCTGTCGTTTTGAACTATAATTAGAAAGAGGGGTGATAATATGAAAAGAATTCTTGTTATTAGTGATATTCATGGAGAAATAGAAAAGTTCGAACAGTTACTGGAAGAAGCTCAATACGATGCAAAACAGGATCAATTAATTTTACTGGGAGATTATGTGGATCGTGGTCCAAATGCGCGTGCAGTAATTGAAAAAGTAAAAGAGTTAAAAGAAGATGGAGCCTTCGTTCTAAAGGGCAATCATGAAGATATGATGATTAAGGCGTTAACGACTGATGAGGAACGTTCATGGAACCATTGGGTAAAAAGGAATGGTGGAGACAAGACGTTATACAGCTATGGATTTGTAGAAGAAGATATTGTGGTTAATGAGGGGAATTTCCAAAAAAAGATTTTACAATCTCGTGTATTAGATGAACATGTAAAGTTTATTCAGGAATTAGATCATTACATTGAAACAGAAAAGTATATATTTGTACATGCTGGTGTTGAGCCATTGAAACGAGTTTCTGAATGTGAACCATATACGTTAATGTGGATTCGTAATGAGTTTCATAGTGGGTATAGTGGTGAAAAGGTTGTTGTATTTGGTCATACGGAAACAAAAACGCTTCACGGTAGTGAGAATTGTGGCGTATATTTTGGGAGCAATCGTATTATAGGAATTGATGGCGGTGCTGTATATGGCGGCCAGCTAAATTGTTTAGAATTGCCGAGCAAAAGGGTATATGTAGTGAAAAATTGAAAGAGATAAGGGAAATCTTATTTCTTTCAATTTTTTATTAAGGTAAATTTAAGGAAGAGTCTTTATAATTAATCTTTAAAATTCTGTATCAAGAAAAAGTGTAGAAAGAACGAATTAAAAATGAAGTTACAAAATATGATTATATTCTTTTGTTAGGAAAAGCAGGAATGTGATTATAAATAGAATCGAACGATATGGTGGAAGGTGAGAATATGCGCTTACTCGTAGTAGAAGATAATGCTTCTTTATTAGAGTCCATTGTCCAAATATTATGCGATGAATTTGAAGTAGATACAGCATTGAATGGAGAAGATGGATTATTTCTAGCATTACAAAATATATATGACGCTATTTTACTTGATGTGATGATGCCAGAAATGGACGGTTTTGAAGTAATTCAAAAAATACGTGATGAAAAGATTGAAACACCTGTCTTATTTTTGACAGCGAGAGATTCTTTAGAAGATCGCGTGAAAGGGTTGGATTTTGGCGGGGATGACTATATCGTTAAGCCGTTTCAGGCCCCAGAATTAAAAGCAAGAATTCGTGCTTTATTAAGGCGAAGTGGTAGTTTAACAACGAAGCAGACTATTCGATATAAAGGGATTGAACTGTTTGGAAAAGATAAAGATGTTCAAGTAGATGGACAAAGTATGAAGTTAACATTAAAACAATATGAGCTTCTAGAGTACCTCGTTCAAAATAGCGGAAAGATTTTAATGCGTGAACAAATTTTTGATCGTGTTTGGGGATTTGATTCAGATACGACAGTGGCAATTGTAGAAGTGTATGTACATCATTTACGTAAAAAATTAGAGCCATTCGGTTATCAGAAAGATATTCAAACCGTTAGAGGTATTGGATATATATTAAAAGAACAATGAACAAGGGAAGTATGTTTCAGAAGACGCGTATTCGATTGACTATATTGAATTCATTAGTATTTATCATTTTGATAGGCGTATTAGGTAGTATCATTTATTCTTACACATATAAGCGTATTTATAGTGGAGTAAATGAATCGATAGAAAAAGCCGTTCAACATAGAAAGAATGCAGATGATAAAAAACTACCTAAAAAAATTAGGGGATATCCTCCAATTGGGGATCCAAGGATAATGGAGTTAACTTGGATGGGAAACACGGTGGAGATAGATATTGAAAACGGCAAACGTCGTTTTATCTTTGAAGATAATTTGGAAAAGTTTTCTCCAAAGAAATTAGGAACTTTGCAAGATATAGAAGTACAAGGACAATATTTTAGAATATTTGCATTTCAGAAAGATGCAAAAATAGTTCAAATTGCAAGGGATATAACAGCTGAAAAAGAAATGTTACATACTTTATTTTTAATTCTTGTGATAGGTTGTAGCGTAGGAAGTTTATGTGCAATAGGAATTGGCTTTTTCTTAGCTGGCAGGGCACTTGTACCCATTCAAAATTCATGGGAAAAACAGCAGCAATTCGTTTCTGATGCATCACATGAACTAAGGACACCCCTTGCAGTTATTCAATCAAAAACAGATGTTTTATTCCAGTCACCATCCGCTACGATAGAAGAAAAAGTGATGGATATTTCTACAATTTCAAAAGAATGTAGGCGGTTATCAAAACTCGTTAGTAATTTATTATTGCTAGCACGTTCTGATTCTAATCAAATTGAGATGGATAAGAAAACATTTGAACTCGATAAATTGTTAGAAGAAATAGTAGCTCCATATAAGGAGATTGCTTCTTATCAAGAAAAAGAAATGATATTAAAAGTAGAACGTGGCGTATCTTTTATGGGTGATAGAGAGCGGATTCATCAAATGATGGTCATATTGTTAGATAATGCGATGAAGTATACGAATGAAGGTGGTCATATTCAAATCGATTGTACGCAAATGAACAGTTCAATTCGTATACGAGTGAAAGATGATGGGATAGGAGTGAAAGATGAGGATATCCCAAAACTATTTAATCGTTTTTATCAAGGGGATAAAGCGAGAAGTGCGTCAGAAGGAGCGGGATTAGGCCTTTCAATCGCGAACTGGATTGTAGAAAAGCATTATGGGAAAATATTAGTAGAGAGCAGATGGGGAGAGGGTACTTGTTTTGAAGTGATTCTTCCGAAAAACCAAAGAATATAAGTGAGAAGACGATCTTGTTTTTACAAGGTCGTCTTTTTTTAAGGGAAAGTTAAGAAACTATTTTTAACATGTATTATATACGGAAAGTTCGCCCTATAAAGAAGCGATTATAAAAAGGTATTTGAGTAGATTACATCGATCATAATATAGTATTAAAATTTTATGGGAATGATGGAAAAGAAAGTGTAAGAGGGAGGAATTAATTTTGAAAAAGAAAATGATGATGGTATTCACTATTGGAGTAATGAGTTTAAGTATATTAGGGGGTGCCTCTCCTTCTGAAACATCAAAAGGAAAGACAGATTACAAGCAGCGCAGCAAAGAACAATTAAACAATGGAAAGATACATGCTGTGCATACAGAAGAAAAGGCGGAGAATTTAGGGATTGAAACGGCAGGGAAAGAACAAATTACGCTAGAAAAAGAAATCCATGAGACGGAAGTAGGAAGAGAAGCAGAACAGTTAGGAATTTCGATTGAAGGAAAAGATGTTGGAACTCTTTCAGAAGAAATCTATGAAACAAAAGTGAAGCAAGAAGCGTTAAAGCTAGGCATATCAATAGAAAATACATCAATTGTAAATTTGATTACTCAAATTAATACGATTAAAATTAGCGATGAAGCGGATAAATTAGGTATTTCAACAAATGGAAAAGAAATAGAGGAAATTGCGGAAGAAATCTATGGAACGAAAGTAAGAGAGGAAGCAGGGAAGTTAGGTATTTCACAAAAAGGAAAAGAGATAGAAGAGTTAGCACAAGAAGTGTACGAACAAAAAGTGCAAGAAGAGGCAAAAAAATATCATATTGATTTGTATGGGAAAGATATATATCAAGTATTAAGTGAAATTAATGAACAAAAGGTGTTACAAATGGCAGATGAACTTAATATGGATAAAACGAATATGAACACTCAAGAACTAGCAGAAAAAATAAAAAAAGATCAGCCTGAAAAAGGAAAAGAACTAAATTTTGTACCGGTAATTCGCACGGATGCGGACGCGTTTTATTCGTATTTAACGAACTAAGAAGGGTAACTAACTGTTACGATTTATTTAACCAATTATAACGAAAGTTAATTAAATATATCAGTAAGCCCTGCTAGTCAAGTGATTGGCTAGTAGTGAGGGTTAACTGCGGGCAATCCCTAAAGCTGATTGAACTACAACGTGGCTAGAAATAGTGAGCGTGAATGTCGCGAAAGCAGAAAAAATCAATCAGATGGTGCAAGGTTAAATCCTAAACACTAGAACAATGGGTCTTCCGCCTCGAATCATCTAAGTCAAAAGTGATAAGATGAACGTTCAACGACTATCTCGTATAACTGACGAGAGTACATCACAAGCCTATGGTGGTGGAAAAATCCTCTATCTCTAAAGAGATAAACATATAGTCTGCGCTCATGTGAAAACATGAGAAGTTCATAAGAGAACTGGCTAAGGAATTGCGCCCTTAGTTGAACGAGATACATTTAATTAAATCTATCAAACCTCATTGAATATACAGAACGTATGTGCTATGGTGGTTTCAATGAGGTAAGAATAATAATGAAATTTTTACGAGTTAGTCAAGTATCAGAATTAACAGGTTTGCATCCGAGTAGTCTCAGGAGAATGCTGGTGGAACACGCTACGATTCAGAAGAACAAATCTTTCATTAAAGGAGTTACATTCTGATGATATTGGCGAAGAAAGTTAGACTGATTCCAACGCCTGAACAAGAACAAGTGCTGAGAAACCATGCTGGTGCTGCAAGATTCGCTTATAACTATTGTAAAAGAATGAGTGATAGATACTATAAGCTATTTGGAAAATCTGTTTCACAGTTAGCTTTACAGAAACGATTTACAAAGATCAAGAAGCGAAAGAGGTATGAGTGGTTAAAAGAAATCAATGCACAAGTTCCTAAACAGGCTTCAAAAGATTTTGATACGGCGAGAAAAAATTCGTTCAAAAAGTACAAAAATGGGATCACACTTCTTATAAATCCAAAAAAGATTTGATTCAAGGATTTTATGCCAATTATGAAAGACTGATTATAGGAAAGAGAGTAGTTCATATTCAGTCTATTGGAGAAGTGAAAACAAGCCAACAACTACCAAGAAATAAAAAACCATCCAATCCAAGAGTTACCTTTGATGGTCGTCACTGGTGGATTAGTGTAGGATTCCAAGAAGACTTTGAATCACAAGAACTAACGAATGAATCGATTGGTGTGGATGTTGGTTTAAAAGAACTTTTTGTAGCTTCTAATGGTATGAAAGAACGAAATATAAACAAAGATGCCAAGGTTAAAAAGCTTTTGAAAAGGAAAAAGTCAGCACAAAGAGATATGTCTAGGAGATTTAAAAAAGGTGTAAAAATTCAATCTGCCGGATATGAAAAAGCGAAAGCTGAACACCTGCGGTTATCTAGGAAAATTACGAATATCCGAAATAACCATATCCATCAAGCAACAGCTAAATTGGTGAAAACCAAACCAATGAGGATTGTTGTGGAAGACTTACCTATCTCAAACCTGTTAAAAAACAAAAAACTATCGAAGGCACTTTCCTCTCAAAAATTACACTTCTTCTTTCAATGTTTATCATACAAGTGCGAGAAGTATGGCATTGCGTATGTAAAAGCTGATAAATGGTTCGCCTCAAGCAAGATTTGTTCATGTTGCGGAGTAAAATACGACCATTCAGTTCAACCAGAAGGACAGTGGAGTTTAAAAATACGTGAGTGGTGTTGTGCTTCATGCAATAGCCATCACGATCGGGATGTAAATGCTGCGATAAATTTATCAAGATGGGTAAAATTAAATGCTTGATAATAGGAGGTAACGATACTGCCTCGTGTGGAGTGTTATACCCCTCGTCCCTTTGGGGTTGCGAGAACACGATGAAGCACTAACTTGTGTAAATTTGATTGAATTGTATAGATTTAGTTAAGTTTATCGTATCGGTGTGAGAGTGATACGGAGATGGAAGTGGTATTTATGTATGGCCTTACTCGGTATAGCAGTATGGAACGTATACACAAATGGAATTACAAAGTATGTGGAGAAGTTAACATTCTTCAATATACAAAGCGGAATGAGTAATAATGATGAAAAGGTCATCTTATCAAATGTACCTTTCATTCAGCAGTTACCAGAGTTAGATAGAGGTTGTGAAGTGACGAGCTTAGCGATGATGTTACAATACGCAGGTATTACAGTGGATAAGATGAAATTAGCAAACGAAATAAAGAAAGTTGATTTTATGAAAGATGGTGTACGTGGGAATCCGAATGAAGGATTTGTAGGAAATATTTATACCTTTTCTGAATCAGGATATGGTGTATATCATGGACCACTTTTTCAATTAGCGAAAAAGTATTTACCTAATAAAGCTGTGGACTTAACAGGGAAGAGTATAGAAGAACTTTATAAGAGTGTAACATCAGGACAACCGGTAGTCATGATTACAAATGCAACATTTGCGCCATTAGATGAAGATGAATTTACTACATGGGAAACAAATAGTGGAGATGTTTCTATTACGTATAATGAACATTGTGTAGTACTTGTTGGATATGATAAGGAATTTGTATACATTCGAGATCCTCTAAGTGATAGTTTAGATGTAAAGGTACCGAGAGAAAGTTTTGAAAAGGCATGGGTACAAATGGGGAGTCAGGCGATTAGTTATGTATAAGATAAATAAAATGAAGGAGGCTACTTTAGCCTCCTTCATTTTATTTGTTTTCTGTCGCATTGATTACAAACTGATCATAATATTTTTCATTCACATATATATTTAATAACCATAATCCAGATGAAGGTAGTGACATAGTGAGAGGGAGTTCGTTTGTAGTGGAATCAATTGTATTTGAAGTAGTCCAAGTTGGCTTGGAAGTTTCTTGTTGAAAGAGTACGGGTGTTGGAGTTACTGATCCTTGCTTTAGTGCAATAATAGATAGTTTTCCAGTGGGCATTTTGGGATCTAAAAAGTACCACATCATTTCATTTTTTTCATTTGCGATAATAGGGCTATCGGCCATTGCAATTTTGTCTTCGATACCTTTTAAAGGTATTTTTTCTTGTATGAAGGAGGATGTTTCTTCCCAATTTACATCTTTTAAAACGCTAAGGTGAAAGAAGGAAGGTGCATTAACTTGAGTGGATGACGTTGCGATAGCTTCTTTTTTTGTTGCTTCTGAATCAAGTTGCCCTTGTGTGCATCCAGCGATGAGAAAGGAGAAAAGTAGCATAGTTCCGATTTTTTTCATGGTGTCACACCCCTAATTTTTATTATTAGTGTAATTGTATTTGCTAGAAAGCGGGACAATTCCTTTAAAGTATAAAAAGAGGTCGTAAGTTTTGTACGACCTCTTTTGACATTTTTTATATTTGTTCAGATGTAAAGGCTGGCTCATTCTCTTTTTGCGGCATCGTTAAGAAAATAACAGAAAGAACGATACATACGCCACCTAATAATTGATACGCTCCAAAAGATTCATTCAGCCAAGCGATTGAAACGATGGCAGCTACAAGTGGTTCAATACTAGATAAAATGCTTGTTTCTGTTGCTGCTAAATATTTCAGACTACCGATATAAAGAAGAAAAGAAAGAGTTCCACTTATGATGATAAGAATAAGCATTGAAAAAGTTTTTGTTGTAAAAGTTTGCGAAAGCTCATGCCATCCAAACGAGCGATTACAAATAAGCAGGGCAATGCCGCCAATTAACATCCCCCATCCAATTACTAGGGTTGTTCCGCATTCTTTAATAAGGGAAGCTGGATGGAGGGTATAAAATGCAAATCCAATTGCTGTTAATAGACCAAAAATAATGGCTTCTTTCGATAAAACAATATTTTCAATTGAACCGTTTGTAATAATAAAGTATGTCCCTGTTAGCGCAGTTACAATTGCGAGTAGTTGCATAGAAGCAGGGAATTTTCGTTGTTCAAATGCGACATAAATGGTAATAAAAACAGGACCTAGAAATTGAAATAATGTCGCTGTGACCGCGTTACTAATATGAACTGTTTCGATAAAGGCGTATTGTGCACCGAGCATGCCGAGAATAGAGAAAATAATAAGTTGTATAGAATGTCTAGGGTGTTTCCAAATTTGAAAAATGTTTTGTTTCTTTATCAGTAAAAAAGATAAAATAAATATTCCCGCAAGCAACAATCGAATTGTTAAAAAATCAATTGAGGATACATTAGTATGCTGAAATAGCCACTGAATCATTGGACCAGATAATCCCCATAATGTAGCTCCTGTAATAATCATAATGAGTCCGATACGTCTACCATTGTTCATTATCATGTTTCTCCTCTCCAGTATTTGATTTTTTATGTGTGACATGATAAAAGGAATTATATATAACTTCTGGTACTGTAAAAAGTATCAGATTTCAGTTTTGTTAAGGGGTCAGATATCATGTTAGAATTAACGCCTAATTTAAATGTGAATAGTAAAAGAGCATTGTACGTGCAATTGTATGAGTATATAAAAAAAGAGATTAAAGATGGAACGATTGTCCCTTTTACGAAATTACCGGCTAAGCGAAAGTTAGCGATACATTTACAAGTAAGTAAAAATACAGTAGAGGCAGCGTACGAACAATTACTTGCAGAAGGTTATATTGAGTCGATATCGAGAAAAGGTTATTTTGTATGCAAGATTGAGCAAATGGTTCATGTAGAGGATAGCGAAGAGAGAATAGAAGAAGTACTGTTTCAGGAGAAGAGTTATAAATTTGACTTTACACAAACAGGCATTGATACAAATGCTTTTCCATTCAATATGTATCGGAAAATTGTAAATGAAGTATGGCAGCCGTATAATAACGAACTTCTCTTTCTAGGACACCCTCAAGGGGAAGCGAGCTTAAGAGAAGAGATTACGAATTATTTGTATGAATCTAGAGGTGTACGTTGTTCAGCTAGTCAAATTGTATTAGGTGCGGGAACACAAATATTAGTGAAACTATTGTTTCAATTGTTAAAGGGAAGCAATTATGCAGTGGAAAACCCAGGGTATCATAGGAAAATGGTCGTTTTTGAACAGGGAGAAGAGAAGGTTCAAATGTTGTCTTTAGATAGGGACGGCATTTGTATGGCAGATTTAGAAAATAGCAATGCGAATGTTGTATTTGTTACACCTTCCCATCAGTTTCCGTATGGAATGATTATGCCTATTACGAGAAGGACGCAGCTTTTACAATGGGCGAAGAAAGCGAAAGACAGGTATATTATTGAAGATGATTATGATAGTGAATTTCGCTATTCTGGAAAGCCTATACCGGCGCTGCAAGGGTTAGATACAGAGGGGAAAGTTATTTATATGGGGACGCTATCTAAAGCATTATTGCCATCGCTACGGATGAGCTATATGGTGTTGCCGAAGAAATTAATTAAAAAGTATCAACAGCAATATTTATTTTATACACAAAGTGTTTCAAGAATGGACCAAGAAGTGATTAGAAAGTTTTTAAATGAAGGCTATTGGGAAAAACATATTCATAAAATGCGTGTCGTCTACCGAAAAAAGAGGGATCGACTTGTCTTTGAAATAGAAAAGTATTTCTCTAATCGTGTTGAAGTGATAGGAGAAGATTCAGGATTGCACATTTTATTACAAGTGCATAATGGAATGCGAGAAGAAGAATTAATTCAAGAAGCTGCGAAACATAGTATTAAAGTATATCCTGTTTCTACGTACTATAAAGACGGTACTGCACCTGAAAATGTCGTTTTACTTGGGTTTGCGATCTTATCAGAAGAAGAAATTGCAAAAGCGATTCAATTATTAAATATAGCGTGGTTTAGAAAAAAGTAAAAAAACATCCTCATACGAGAGGATGTTTTTTTATTATTTATTTTCGTCTAAGAATAAGACCATATGCTCTTCGTCCCAATATTGTCCGTTATATTTTAATGAACGTTCTTGCACACCGAATGTTTTAAATCCTAATGATTCATAAAGTTTTTTTGCTCCATCGTTGCCAACAACAACATCAAGCATAACTTGTTCTACTTCTAAAGATTTAGCAAGTTCAAGACATTCTTTAATAAGTGCTTTTCCTGCTCCAAGTCCGCGTGCTTTTGGAGATACATATACAGAACCGATTTTAGCTTTATGTTCTTGTTTTACATATGGTTTCGTTTCCAGTGTTGCAACCCCGATTAATTTTCCATCTTTGAATGCACCTAGCGTATAGTTTTCATCTTGTGCTAATTTTTGTGCTTTATATTCAATCGCACACTCTTTATTAATAATATCTTCATAAGAAGAGCTAAAAGCTTCAGGGTTTTGCTTTAATCCTTCTACACGAAGTTCTAAGTAAATTTCCGCTTCGTCTTTTGTTAATACATGGATATCCAATTATATCACCCTCCAAATCTTTGACAAATGTATCTTTACCCCGCTATTTGTGGGCAGTAGACTCCAACTTTAAAATCCAGCGAATGCGCGGAAGTTAGATTGGAGATAACTGCCCGTAAATGCCCGATTGGTTCAACTAATAATCCATGGGGTGAACCCTTCCATGGATTAAAGTTTCACTTTATTTTATATTGAAATAAGAATAATTTCAAAAGCTTAGCCTAAATGAGCTGATTTTATGAACAAAATAACACCAGTAGTGTTTACTACTACTGGTGTTTTCACACACATATTATTCAAAAGGTAGCTCAATTATAAAGGTTGTTCCTACGCCTAATTTGCTTGTTACTAGAATGGAACCGTTATGCAATTCCACAATTTCTTTCGCAACAGCTAGCCCGATACCTTTTCCTCCAGTAGCTCTCGTTCTAGATTTATCAACACGATAAAAACGATCGAAAATATGCGGAATATCTTCCTCAGGAATACCTTCACCTTCATCTTGTACACTTATTGTAAAAGAATTTGTTTCTGTGAGTACGCGTATTGTAATAGTGGTGTTTTCTAGCGAATGTTGATAAGCATTGTGTAATAAATTTAACATAACTTGTTCCATACGTCTTTCGTCTATGCAAACTTCTAAATCGTCTTTGCAATATACATGGAGTTGCATTTGTTTGTTAGTTAATGTTGTTTTTGTTTTTTCAACCATTCGTTCTAAAAATGGTTGAAGGGTCACTTTTTGTTTTTTTATAACAAATTGGTGTTGTTCTAATTGTACAAGCATAAATAAATCTTGAACGAGATCAGTTACACTATCTGTTTCATCCTCAATGATTTGTAAGTATTCTTCTCGCTCTTCTTTCGTTAAAGTGTCTCTCTTTGCTACTTTCGCATAACCTTTCATATAGGTCAATGGAGTTAATAGTTCATGGGCGACACTAGCAAGAAATTCATTGCGTTCTTTTTTCATATAAGTTAGTTCACTGGACAAATCTTCAATCGTTTTTGCTAAGCTTCCAAGTTCATCATTCCGTTTAATACCTAATTGAATTGGCTTATTTAATTTTGACATTTTTTCTGTTGCCCTCTTCATTTTTATAAGCGGTTCTGTAATAACACGAGAAAAAACAAAGACAGAAATAGTCGTTAAAATAACAGTCAAAACACTAATGATAAGAAATTGGTTCATGAGTTTAAGCAACATATTTTCTAAAAAAGATGTTTTTAATAACATATATAACTTTCCTTGAAACTCTGCTGTATTAAGTGGGCTTACCCTTGTGATGAATTTTGATTTTTTCCAGTTTTTTTCGACAACTAATCCGTTTTCTGGAATATGTTGTGTTTTACAAGTAAGTTGTTTTTGCATCGCCTTTGTTACAGGTTCTGAAGTGGAAATGATTTTTCCATTATTGTCCGTTATAATGATAGCTATATCAGAGTTAGCAATTGATTCTGATTCAACTAAGTGTTCAGCTTCATCAGCGATATCGAACTCTGGGTATATAGGGCGCTTAGGATTTTTATTGTATTCAGCGCGTTCGCCGTGTTTCTTTTCTTTAGCAAATGCACTCCACTTTGCGCGTTGTGTAATTTTGTTACTATAGCGATTACCTTTTTCTAAAAGAGCAAGTGTTTCTTCCTCAATCCGCATTGTTGAAATGCTTTTGTAAAAAGATACGAAAGCAATTGTTTCAATACATAAAGCTAATATTAAAAAGTATGTCCCAATTTTAAGTGAAAGTTTACTCATTTTCTCACCATACCTTATTTCATATAAAGGGTCAGTGGTATGGTATTTTCCACTGACCGAAGTAATTATTCACTTTTCCATTTATATCCGACCTTATAAACAGTTTCTAAGTAATTTTCAACTGGAAATCCTTTTTTACGTAATTTATCACGGATATTGCGAATATGTGAATCGATTGTTCTATATTCAATGTCTGTTTCATAACCCCAAATTTTTTCGATTAAATCATCTCGGCTATAAGCACGGTTTGTATTTTGTAAAAATAGTCCAAGTAACGAAAATTCGATAGGAGTCAGTGAGATTTTTTCATCATACACTGTGACAGTATGTTTCGTTTTATCCCACTCAATACCATTGAAGCTAACAAATCCATCTTTCTTTGTCCGGCGTAATATAGCCTCAATTCGTGCAACTAATACATGCTCATCAAATGGTTTTGTAATATAGTCATCTGCGCCGATCGTAAGGCCTTTTACCATATCGTAATTTTGATTACGAGCTGTTAGCATAATGATTGGAACGTTGGAAATTTGACGGATTTGATAACAAGTATCCCATCCATCCATATTCGGCATCATTACATCTAACAAAACAATATCGAAGTCTTTTTGTTCTATTAACTTTAGTGCTTCAAGGCCAGAGGTAGCTTTCATACAAAAATAGCCACGAGGACTTAAGAACAGATCTAATAATCGTAACATACGTTCTTCATCGTCTACTAATAAAATTTTTACCATAATCTTGTGCACCCCAAACTGTTCATTCTACTTGTATAGTTTACATGAAAATGATAAAAAACTCTTTTTATGTGATTGAGTGGAAGAGTGATTTCTCGCTCAGAGTAATTGACATAAAAAATGCACTAGTTTTGCACAACTATTTTTTATAATAGAAAACGTAGCGACACAAAATACCCTATGTTGCGACATAACGTCATGTCATTTTATTTATAAAATGACAATTCCATTCTATTGTGTATGTGAGATAGAGAGGGTTTTCGTATTCACCTCGCATCGGATAAGAAAAATTTCCTATCTCACACTTTTTTTAAAAGGAGATCATACACATGAATCCAAAAGAAGAAATTTCAAAAAAAGAAAAGCAAGATCGTAATACGGTTGTCATGTGCGTTGCCGTATCTATGGTTATTATTATAAGTTGTGTAAATAAAATTTTGGGGATTTTATAATATAAAAAAAGCTTATTGCTTCTTAAGAAGCAATAAGCTTTTTTCGTTGTTAGGGGGAGTATTTTTATCCGACTTTAATGGGCAGTAAGACCCCCACTTCAAAATGCAGCGAAAGCAAAGAAGTTAGGTGGGGGGCGGGCTTCCCATAAAAGTCCGATTGGTGAGGGCTGATTAAAGTTTCACTTTATATAATAAACCAAGGTAAAATTGCTAATCCAGAAGTTACAATTGCTGTAGTAAATATTAAAACCATAGCTCGTTTGTTTTGTTTCATGTCACATTCTCCTCTACATATCAAGTACATGCGATCAGCGTGGGATGTAGTTCCCCACTGAGTAAAGTTTCACTTTACACTTTTAGTATAATGAATGGAAAGGTTTGGTACGATCGATAAAGGTGACATGAAGATTACATTGTTGTAATGAAAAAAGCACCTTTCTTAATAAGAAGATGCTTTTAAAAACTATATTGAAGTATTAATCATTTAAGAATAGAACCATATGTTCCTCGTCCCAATATTGACCGTTATGTTTTAATGAACGCTCTTGTACGCCGTAAGTTTGGAAACCTAATGATTCATATAATTTTTTTGCTGCATCGTTACCAACTACAACATCGAGCATAAGTTGTTCTACATGTAATTTATCGGCATTCTCAATAATTGCTTTAATGAGAGCCCGTCCTGCTCCAAGGCCACGTGCTTTAGGGGAAACAAAAACGGAACCGATTTTTGCTTTATGTTCTTGTTTAATGAAAGGCTTTGTTTCTAAAGTAGCAATGCCGATTAAATCGTTATCTTTGAAGACCCCTAGAGTATACTTATCCGGATTGCTTAATCGTTTTGCCATAGCAGCTACAGGATCCTCATGTTTCAGAACATCTTCATAAGAAGAGCTAAAAGCTTCCGGGTTCTTCGTTAAACCTTCCATACAAACTTTTAAATATATTTCTGCGTCCTCTGTCGTTAATAAGCGAATTTCCATCGTTGTAACCTCCTTGGTCGATTTTAAATCAAATAAATCCATTACATATATAAGAATGTGTATGCGTTTTGTTAGCAGTCTCTTTTAATTTGTAAAAGAATGAAAAGATATATGCTACAATATTTTGTTTTTAATTATGTAATGAAATTATATATTAACTTTATTAACTATTCAAGTGTTTAATATATTACATTTTCATAACTAAAATAACTCCTCGATTGAGGAGTTATTTTAGTTATTCGATCGATAACCATCAATTCGATGTGGATGTGTGTAAATATTACAAGATTCATTTCTAATAAATCCTACGACGGTAATGCCTAAATCGTGAGCGAGTTGCAATGCTAATTTTGTTGGTGCGGATTTAGATAGAACAATTTCACATCCGATTTTTGAAACTTTGAGTAAAATCTCGGATGAAATGCGCCCGCTAAATGCAATGATTTTTCCTTTAACAGATATATCGTTGCGTAAACAATGTCCATATATTTTATCTAATGCATTATGTCTTCCAATATCCATTCTTGATAGGAGGATATTGTTTCGATCACATAGTGCGGTATTGTGAACACCGCCGGTTTGACGAAAGGTAGTGGAAGATTGTTGTAAAGTATTCATTAAGTAAAAGCATTCTTCAGGAGTAATTTTTACATGTATATCATGTAAATCTTTTGCTTTCGCTGCGTCGTTAACGAAAATAAAACCTTGTCTACCTTTTCCGCAGCAGGAAGTGATGTATCGTTTATTATATAAATTTTGATAGAGCGGATTTATTTTTGATGATGTTACATGGACAATTCCGTTATCTTTTTGCACCCATAGTTCTTCAACATCTTTATAAGAAGAAATAATCCCCTCAGAAATTAAAAAACCAATGACCATGTCTTCAATATAGGTTGGTGTGCATACGACTGTTACATATTCTTTACCATTCAATTTAATCGTAATAGGAGATTCTGTAACAATCTCATCCAGTTGTTTTGAAAATGTACCAGATTGATAACGTACAATTGTATACGTTTCTTGCGTAGGCTCCATATTAAATTCCCCTTTTTTATGTATTTCTCTCCCATATTTATCATAAAACAATGGAAAAAATAAAAACACCTATTAGGAAGAAGTGAAGTGACCCCCGAAAACGGGACACCAATCAAAACACCTAAACCACTTGTTCCCTAAATTTTTTAGGGGATAGGTGGTTTAATTTTTCTTGAATTCGCACACAATTGTAGTAATGAATGTATTCTAGCACAATCTTTCGCACAGTTGCGTTGGATACTTTTGTTATCTTTTGTGAATAGAAAGCTTCACTTTTTAAATGACCAAAGAAGCTTTCCATGACGGCATTATCATGGCAATTTCCTCTCCGGGACATGCTGGTGATAATGCCGTTTTCTTTGGCATACGCTTGAAATTCTTTTGCTGTATAAATACTTCCTTGATCTGAGTGAAGAAGGACATCTTTTACTTTTCGCCCTCTCATTGCTTGTTTTAATGTCTTCATCGCTAATGTCAGTGTTTGTGATTCGCTGATGACACAACTAATAATTTCACGATTAAAGGCATCCATAATCGTTGATAAATACAAAGTACGCTCTCCAAATAAGAGATACGTCACATCCGTAAACCATTTTTCATTTGGTCTGGATGCATCGAATTGGCGCTCCAATCGATGAGGGGCTACCATTGGCTCCGCACCATTGATATATTTCTTTTTCTTTCGACGTACTTTTGAAAGAATGTGATTTTGTCTCATGATTCGTAATACTTTTTTATGATTGACACACAGTCCCATTTTACGAAGAGTAGCGGTCACTCTTCGATATCCATACCGGAATTTATGCCTAAGACAAACGTCCTTTATTTTCTCTTCTATACCATCTTTCAAATCTTCCGTTCGTTGTAACCAACGATAAAATGTGGAACGGGGTAATTCTAATACGTTACACAATTCTTTTACCGTTATTTTTGTTTTTACATTTTCCCATAAAGTAACTACAGTTTCTGGTTTCAGCCCCTTTCGATTTCCAGATACTTTCCCCATACAAGTAATTTTGTTTTTAGATGTTTATTTTCTAAACGTAGCTGTTCTAATTCACTGAGCTCTTTTGGTCCTTTTCCATAAGAATATTGTTTTCCTACAGGTTGTTGAAAACGATACGTTTGATCTGTACGATACCATTTCATCCATGTCTTAATTTGGGAAACATTTTTAATTCCGAGTTTCTCCATAATTGTACGATTTGAATAGCCGTCTTTCTTCATTTCAATCACTTTCCACTTTGTTTCTTCTGGGTAATGAACTCTTGTCTTCAAACGAAAAACACCTCCATTGAATTTGCATACTTAGTATGCGAATTCAGGAGGTGTTTTTTTCATGTACCACTATTCGGGTTCACTTCAAAGATCACAGATTATTTTGGTTATTATTGTATATGTACGATATAATAGAACTGTAGAATAGTGATATTTTCAAGCTTTCGTAGTTATACCTTATAACATCTAGAATCGACTTCATAAGAAAGCATTTGGGCAGAGCGTTTCAAAAATATGTACAGTAATGCGATTTTGAAAACGGATTCATAATTGTGTTGTACAGTTGGTTGTAAGGAGAGGGGAAACTATGGCAGAACAGACAGTCCGTGTAACCGTGGATGGTAAAGAATTTTCCACATCGGGTGAAAAGACGATACTACAATTATTTAACGAGAGTAATTTGGAACATCCTCAAATTTGTCATGTACCAGAAGTAGATCCAATTCAAACTTGTGATACGTGTATTGTAGAAGTAAATGGAAAGTTAATGCGTGCTTGTTCAACGAAATTAGAGAACGGTATGCATATCGAAAGACAGTCCCAGCGTGCCAAAGAGGCGCAGACTGAGGCGATGGATCGAATATTAGAGAATCATTTATTGTATTGTACCGTGTGTGATAACAATAATGGTAATTGTAAAGTCCATAACACCGTACATATGATGGGAATTGAAGAACAGAAATATCCGTATGAGCCGAAAGTAAGTGCTTGTGAAGTGGATATGTCACATCCGTTTTATCGGTATGATCCAAATCAATGTATTGCTTGTGGACAGTGTGTAGAAGTATGTCAAAACTTACAAGTTAATGAAACTATATCGATAGACTGGAGCTTAGATCGTCCGCGTGTTATATGGGATAATGGTGTAAGTATAAATGATTCATCTTGTGTAAGTTGCGGGCAGTGTGTAACAGTATGTCCATGTAATGCGTTGATGGAGAAATCCATGTTAGGTGAAGCTGGATTTATGACAGGATTAAAACCAGATGTGTTAGATCCGATGATTGATTTTGTAAAGGATGTAGAGCCTGGATATAGTAGTATTTTAGCGGTTTCAGAAGTAGAGGCTGCGATGCGTAAGACGAAAGTGAATAAAACAAAAACAGTTTGTACATTTTGTGGTGTTGGTTGTTCATTCGAAGTATGGACGAAAGATCGCCATATATTAAAAGTGCAACCTGTTTCAGATGCACCGGTTAATGGGATTTCCACATGTGTAAAAGGTAAATTTGGATGGGACTTTGTAAACAGTGAAGATCGAATTACGAAGCCATTAATTCGCCAAGGAGATATGTTTGTTGAAGCTTCATGGGAAGAAGCGTTAGAAGTTGTTGCTTCTAACATGCAGCATATTAAATCTGAATACGGCAGCGATGCATTTGGATTCATTTCTTCATCGAAAGTAACGAATGAAGAAAATTACCTTATGCAAAAACTAGCTCGACAAATATATGGAACGAATAATGTAGACAATTGTTCTCGTTATTGTCAATCTCCAGCAACAGATGGTTTATTTAAAACTGTCGGTATGGGCGGCGATGCAGGAACAGTGAAAGATATAGCTGAAGCAGGACTTGTCATTATCGTTGGTGCGAATCCAACAGAAGGACACCCTGTACTTGCGACGCGTGTAAAACGTGCTCATAAATTACACGAGCAAAAACTGATTGTAGCAGACCTTCGTAAACATGAAATGGCAGAGCGTGCGGATTTATTTATTCATCCGCGCCAAGGTACGGATTACGTATGGCTTGCTGGTATTACGAAATATATTATTGATCAAGATTGGCATGATAAAAAGTTCATAGCTGAAAATGTGAAGAACTTTGATGAATATAGCACAATGCTAGAAAAGTATACGCTTGATTATACAGAAGAAATTGCGGGGATTTCGAAAGAAAACCTGAAAGAAATGGCTCGTATGGTATATGAAGCAGATGGAACTTGTATACTTTGGGGAATGGGGGTAACGCAAAATACAGGAGGAAGTACAACATCTGCTGCCATTTCAAATTTACTGCTTGTTACGGGGAACTATCGTCGTCCTGGTGCAGGCGCATATCCATTACGAGGTCATAATAATGTACAAGGTGCTTGTGATATGGCGACATTACCAAACTGGCTTCCAGGTTATCAAGCAGTATCGGATGATACGCTTCGTGCTAAGTTTGAAAAAGCATACGGCACAACGATTCCGAAGGCACCAGGATTAAATAATATTGCAATGTTACTTGCGGCAGAAGAAGGAAAACTACGTGGTATGTATGTCATGGGTGAAGAAATGGCTTTAGTCGATTCCAATGCGAACCATGTGCAACATATTTTAGCGAATTTAGACTTCCTTGTTGTTCAAGATATGTTCTTATCAAAAACAGCTCGTTTTGCTGATGTTATTTTACCAGCGGCACCAAGCTTAGAAAAAGAAGGAACGTTTACGAATACAGAGCGACGTATTCAAAGATTATATGAAGTATTAAAACCACTGGGCGATTCAAAACCAGATTGGTGGATTTTACAAAAAGTTGCTCGTGCACTCGGCGGGGATTGGAATTACGAAAGTCCAAGTGAAATTATGGACGAAATTGCATCGCTTGCACCGTTATACTCTCAAGCAACGTACGATCGTCTAGAAGGATGGAATAGTTTATGTTGGGGTAGCCATGATGGTAGTGATACACCGCTATTATATGTAGACGGATTTAACTTCCCAGATAAACTAGCTCGTTTATCATTAGATGAATGGGTACCACCAGTTGTAGCGCCAGATGAGTATGATTTACTTTTAAATAATGGACGTATGCTAGAACATTTCCATGAAGGGAATATGACGAATAAGTCGGCTGGTATTTTATCTAAAGTATCTGAAGTGTTTGTTGAAATTTCACCTGAACTTGCTATAGAACGCAATGTGAAAGATGGTGGTCTTGTAGAATTAGCATCACCATTTGGCAAAATTAAAGTACAAGCGCTTATTACTGATCGTGTAACGGGGAAAGAGCTATACTTACCGATGCATGCAACGATAAATGAAGAAGCGATCAATATTTTAACTGGGACGGCAACAGACCTTTATACGTGTACACCGGCGTACAAACAAACGATGGTGAAAATGCGTGTATTACGTGAAAAAGGAAATCGTCCGTTACCATCTTCAAACCCGCGAGATAAAAAGCGTAATCCGCAAAATGGTGTTGAAATCGAGCAAAAATGGCAAAGAAAACAATACGTATCACTCGTGGACTAGGGGGCGAAGATAGTGGCGAAAGAAATTACTTTAATTAAAAAGAAAGTTGTAACAGAGGAAGAACAGAAACAGCAAGTAGCAGATGAACTTCTAAATGAGCTATCTAATAATCGTGAAGCAGTAGAAGAAACGATGCAACTGTTAGCGCAGTTGCAGAAGGCTGGAATATTAGATGCGGCGATTAGTTTACTTGCTGCGAAGGAAGATGTTTCAAAAATCGCTGTGGAGCAATTAAATCGTGAACCAGTTAAAAATGCACTCAATAATATGATGGGGGCCGGAGAAGCACTATCCTCAGTTGACCCAGAAGTAACGAAGCAAATTACCTCGAGCTTAGTCACTGGATTGCAATTTGCAACAGATGAATTAAAAAGTGGTAAAAAAACAAAAGTGATGGATTTCTTTAAAGTGTTAAAAGATCCAGATATCAATAGAGCCATTACATTCGGTTTTAGTTTTTTGAAAGCATTTGGGCAAGGGTTAGAGAAAAAATAGAGTAAGTGAAAAAGTGATGGGAAGTAGCCATCACTTTTTTCATTGTATGTATAAGAGTGTTCATGTTAAGCGGAATATATTATTATTAAAGGGATGGGTTAGAAATGGAAATGTGGAATCCATCTCAAATATCGTTTTAGAATGTGGAGGAATATATGCAACACCGTAAAAGACTATCTATACCAGGAGTAATGAGACATTCCTTTCAAACTGTTAGATTTGCTTTTTGGAATGTGTTAACATTCCAACTTGCTTATAAATTGTTAGCAGCGATTGTGTTTATCCCACTTTTCGGTATTATTTTCAATAAATTGTTGTACTTTGGTGGGTATGCAAACGCAACAAATGATGAGTTATTAGCATTTTTGAAAACTCCATACGGGATTTTGGCGATCGTAATTTTATCTATATTGGCATTGTTCCTGATCTTTACAGAGTTTGCAGTACTTATTATCATTTCGTACTTCGCTCATAAAAGGCAAAAGGTGAGATTACGTCCGATTTTATATAAAACAGTAACGTATTTACCTTCTCTGTTTACATATTGCTTACCTGGCTTTGTTTTGTATGCAGTTGTACTATTACCACTATTAAGTATGGGATATAAATCTGCATTGATTCCTGAAATTCAAATTCCTAATTTTATTACAGGTGAACTATTTAAGACAACAATGGGGCAAGTTGGATATTATACTTTCTTTGCTGTAGTTGCCTATTTGAACCTTCGTTGGATTTTTGTTTTACCTATTATTGTTTTAGAGGAGAAGCCGTTCCGTACGGCAGCACGAAAAAGTGCAACCTTAGTAAAAGAAAGCTTCTTTAAAGTGTTGTTCTTTTTAGTAGGTTTTTTCATATCTGTAGGAATTGTTTTTCTTTTATGTGTAGGAATTTATTTACTTTGTCTGTGGGGAGTATATGAATTTACAAACCCAGAAGGGACATTTGCACTACTAGCAGAGTCAACTATTTCAGTTTTCCTAACAAGTACATTGTATCTATTTAGCTTTATTATGACGCCGTTCTATATTATGGCGTTAACAAGATTGTATTTACAAAAGGTTCCAGTCGAAGATGTTTTATTAGAAGAAGGATTAGATTATTCAAAGACGAAGGCAGATAAATGTTTCTTCCAAAAACATCGTTGGAAATTTATTGGTGTATATATTGTAGGAATTATTACGGCGGGAATGGTTGTTGCTTTCATTGTGACCTTTATTACAAACACATATAAAGAACCGATTATTATGGCTCATCGCGGTTATATTTCAAAAGGTGTAGAAAATACGAAAGAAGCTGTGCAGGGAGCTATTGATGCGAAAGCAGACTACGCTGAAATTGATGTACTACAAACGAAAGACGGTGAACTAGCAGTTATACATGATTTGAAGTTGAAACGTCTTGCCAATGCTAATGTTCATGTTTCGGATTTAACGATGGACGAGTTAAGGCAGCTTACCCTTAGTCAAGATGGTTTTTCAGGACAAATCAGTACGCTGGATGAAATCATTAAGTTGGCAAAGGGGAAAATCAAACTCAATATTGAAGTGAAGCTTCATGGTGGCGAAAAAGACTTTGTAAACAAAGTATTAAAAACGATTAAAGATAATGAATTTGAGAAGCAATGTGTTATTCAAACGTTACATTACCCACTTATAAAAGAGTTTAAGCGTGCAAATTCAGATATAAAAGTCGGATATATACTGTATGCAAGTAGAGCCAACTTAAAGAATGTGAAAGCTGATTTTTATGTAGCAGAAGAATACATGTTAAATAAGAAATTAGTAAAAGAAGCAAGGAAGTTAAACAAACCAATTTACGTATGGACAGTAAATGATATGGAAAGTTTAAAGGGATATTATAAATTGAACGTAGATGGTATCATTACCGATTATCCTGAAGATGCACGTGAAACAATTAAGATGTTAAAAGAGCAAGAAGAGGAAGAAAGTGATCTGTTTGATAAAATTACGGAAACAACAGATGATTTATTTTCCAAGTTATTTATAAGTTATCCGGCTGCTAGCTAAATGCTAGCAGCTGTTTTTTTATCCCGCATTAACGGGTGGTAAGACCCCCACCTCAAAATTTAGGGGAAGCAAAGAAGTTAGGTGGGGGATCAACTGCTCGTAAAAGCCCGATTGATGAGGGCTGATAATCAGTGGGGATGAACAAAACCCCCACTGATTAAAGTTGCACTTTATAAAAAGAATATATATCTAAAGTATTGTGTAAATTAATAACTGTATATGTATACGGCATCATTGAGATTTCTTACATCGTTACATTATTGTCAAATAATAAATGATTACTACTTATTTTGAAGGAGTATAATAAAAATAGCGTGATAGATAATGAGATGGAACAAAGAGGATAATAGAATCAATGTTCCATATATTTACACTATTCTAAATATATAAACTTTAAAAATATAGTATGTTAGCGTTTTCATAACTTTTAAGTTATGCTAGAATAAGGACATAAGTTATTAATTATTACAAAAAGAAAAAAGACTTTCTTTTTTCTGTTAATTATAAGGGGGCATTTCATTATGCGTATTGGGGTACCAGCAGAAATTAAAAACAACGAAAACCGTGTGGCAATGACACCAGCAGGTGTTGTGCATTTAATTCGTAACAATCACGAAGTATTCATTCAAAAGGGTGCAGGTTTAGGATCTGGTTTCACAGATGCTCAGTATATTGAAGCAGGAGCAAAAATTGTTGATACAGCTGAAGAAGCTTGGAACATGGAAATGGTTATGAAAGTTAAGGAACCAATTGAAAGCGAATACAAACACTTCAGCGAAGGTTTAATTTTATTCACATACTTACACTTAGCTCCAGAACCAGAATTAACAAAAGCATTAATCGAAAAGAAAGTTGTTTCTATTGCATATGAAACAGTACAATTAGAAAACCGTTCTCTACCATTACTTGCACCTATGAGTGAAGTAGCTGGTCGTATGGCTGCACAAATTGGTGCACAATTCCTTGAGAAGAACAAAGGCGGTAAAGGTATCTTACTTGCAGGTGTTCCAGGGGTTAAACGTGGTAAAGTAACAATCATCGGTGGTGGACAAGCTGGTACAAATGCTGCTAAAATTGCAGTTGGACTAGGTGCGGATGTAACAATCATCGACTTAAGTGCAGAACGTCTTCGTCAATTAGATGACATTTTCGGAAACCAAGTAAAAACTTTAATGTCTAATCCGTACAATATTGCAGAAGCTGTAAAAGAGTCTGATCTTGTAATTGGTGCAGTATTAATCCCAGGTGCAAAAGCGCCAAAACTTGTAACAGAAGAAATGATTAAATCAATGGAACCAGGTTCTGTTGTTGTAGATATCGCGATTGACCAAGGTGGTATTTTCGAAACAACTGACCGTATTACAACTCATGATAACCCAACTTACGAAAAACACGGCGTTGTTCATTATGCAGTTGCAAACATGCCAGGTGCGGTTCCACGTACATCAACTCTTGCATTAACAAACGTAACAGTGCCATACGCAGTACAAATTGCTAACAAAGGCTACAAAGAAGCTTGCTTAGGCAACTCTGCATTACTAAAAGGTATTAACACATTAGATGGCTATGTAACATTCGAAGCAGTTGCAGAAGCTCACGGTGTAGAGTACAAAGGTGCTAAAGAATTATTAGAAGCAGAAACAGTATCTTGCTAATAGAAGCATTATACAAAACAAAATCGAACAATATATAAACCAACATGATAAGAGCTAAGAGTGAATATCTCTTAGCTCTTCTTGGCAAAAGGGGGCATACATCGTGGCCAACCTATTTAAAAAGAAATCCGTTACGCAATTGTTAGGGGAAAGTAAAAGTAAAACTTTAACGAAAACGCTAGGGGCATTTGACCTAACAATGCTAGGGATTGGTGCGATAATTGGTACAGGAGTACTAGTATTAACAGGATTAGTAGCAGCAAGAGATGCTGGTCCAGCAGTTATCTTTTCATTCATGATTGCAGCAATTGTTTGTGGATTTGCAGCATTATGTTATGCAGAAGTTGCATCTACACTTCCGGTTTCAGGTAGTGTGTACACATATTCATATGCGACAATTGGTGAGTTTATTGCCCATCTAATGGGATGGACATTACTATCTGTATATGTCGTAACAACTGCTGCAGTAGCAGGTGGATGGACAGGTTATTTTAATAACTTAGTGAGTGGATTCGGATTAGAAATTCCAACAGAGTTGTTAAAGATTCCATCACAAGGTGGGATCGTGAATTTACCAGCAGTAGTCATTACATTAGTTTTAACTTGGTTACTATCAAGAGGTACGAAAGAAAGTAAGCGTGTGAATAACATAATGGTATTAATTAAAATTGGTATTGTTATTTTATTCATTGCAGTTGGTGCGTTCTACGTACAACCAGAAAACTGGACACCATTTGCACCATACGGTATTAGCGGAATCTTTGCCGGCGGAGCAGCAGTATTCTTTGCTTTCTTAGGATTTGATGCATTAGCAACTTCTGCTGAAGAAGTAAAAAATCCACAACGTGATTTACCGATTGGTATTATTGCTTCGTTAGTTATTTGTACAATTATTTATGTTGTAGTATGTCTCGTTATGACAGGTATGGTTTCTTATAAAGAATTAGATGTACCAGAAGCTATGGCATATGTGTTAGAAGTTGTAGGACAAGATAAAGTAGCAGGTGTAATCGCAGTTGGAGCTGTAATTGGTATTATGGCTGTAATCTTTGCTTACATTTATGCAACGACACGTGTATTCTTCGCGATGAGCCGTGATGGTTTATTACCAAAATCATTTGCGAAAATTAATAAAAAGACAGAAGCACCAGTATTTTCAACTTGGTTAACAGGTATTGGTAGTGCTTTAATTGCTGGATTTATCGATTTAAAAGAATTGTCGAATTTAGCGAATATTGGAGCATTGTTAACATTTGCGATGGTAGGTGTGTCAGTTATTATTCTTCGTAAAACACATCCGAACTTAAAACGTGGCTTTATGGTACCACTTGTACCAACGCTACCGCTTATTTCAATCGCATGTTGTCTATTCTTAATGTTTAACCTACCATTAACAACATGGATCTACTTCGGTATTTGGTTAGCAATTGGAGTAGTTGTATACTTTGTTTATTCGAAAAAACATAGTCATTTAAAAGACGATGGAAGTTCGCAGGATAATTTAGAACAAGCTAATTAAAAGCTTGGTTAAAAGGGATATAAGTATAGTAAGCCTTGTGCGTCTAGGGAACGCGCAAGGTTTTTTCTTTTGTGCAAAGTGTATATTCTTTTTGTATGAGAATGTAATGGATGCGGAAAATATGTGTAGATCTTTTTTAAATGTGAACGAAATGTTCAAAAAAATGTATGAGATTTCATTGACACATATGAATAGACGCTCATATAATAAAGGTATAATATATATGAATGATTGTTCATATGTTCAGGTAAAGAGGTGAGCTATAATGGCTGGAAATAAAGTAGAAACACCACAAGAGACATGTTCTCAAACGATAATTCATGAAGAAGTTGTTGATCAAGTAAAACAAACAATTCCAACGGATGAAAGTTTAAGTAAAGTAGCAGAATTATTTAAAGTATTAGGCGATCGTACACGTACGAGAATATTACATGCGTTATTTGAAGCTGAAATGTGTGTTTGTGATTTAGCGTATTTATTAGGAATGACACAATCATCTATTTCACATCAGCTTCGTGTGTTAAAGCAAGCGAAACTTGTAAAGAATCGTAAAGAAGGAAAGGTCGTTTATTATTCGTTAGCTGACCAACACGTAATTCATATCTTCGAGCAAGCGTTTGAACACGTAAACGAGGAAGAATAAATAGAACGCGAGGAGGGAGAACGATGGCTGAAGCATTAGTGAAAAAGAAACTGATGTTAGAAGGTTTAGATTGTGCGAACTGTGCAATGAAAATTGAAAAAGGTGTTGGAAATATAGAAGGAGTAAATTCTTGCTCTGTAAATTTCGCGACAAAAACAATGGTTTTAGAAACAGCGCAAAATAAAGAAAGCGAAGTTGTTACAGAAGCAAAACAACTCGTTACAAAATTAGAACCGCACATTAAAGTGCAAGAAGAAAAAAACACAAAAATGGCAAAAGAAGTGTTTATATTAGAAGGTTTAGATTGCGCAAATTGTGCGATGAAGATTGAAAATAAAGTTAAGGAAATGCCGACGGTTTCAGCAGCAACTGTTGATTTCGTATCAAAGAAATTACGAGTTGAAGTAGCGAATAAAAGGGAACTAGAAGCGACTGTAGCTAATATAACAAATGTCGTTCAAAAGTTAGAACCAGATGTGAAAGTTGTTCGTGAAGAAAAGGGTGGTCATGACCATGGACATAGTCACGATCATGGTGAAGCAAATGTGAAAAAGATGGTAGGACGATTAGTGGTCGGCGGAATTTTGACAGCAATTGCTGCATTAGCTGGCTTACCACAAATGATCACAATTCCGTTATTCGTCCTTGCGTATGTATTAATCGGTGGGGATATCGTTTGGAGAGCAGTAAGAAACATAACTCGTGGCCAAGTGTTTGATGAGAACTTCTTAATGGCAATTGCAACACTAGGAGCTTTCGTAATTCAACAATACCCAGAAGCGGTTGCAGTAATGTTATTCTATCAAGTAGGAGAATTATTCCAAAGTATTGCGGTAAACCGTTCTCGAAAATCAATTACTTCATTAATGGATATTCGTCCTGATTACGCGAATGTAAAGGTTGGGAATGAAACGAAACAAGTATCACCAGAAGATGTACAAATCGGCGATTATATTATCGTGAAACCTGGTGAGAAAGTACCGTTAGACGGAAAAGTAGTTGAAGGAACATCAATGGTAGATACTTCAGCATTGACTGGTGAATCTGTACCACGTGAAGTTGAAATTGGAAATGATGTATTAAGTGGTTTTGTGAACCAAAATGGTGTATTAACAATTGAAGTTACAAAAGAATTTGGTGAATCAACTGTATCAAAAATTTTAGATTTAGTTCAAAATGCAAGCAGTAAAAAAGCGCCAACAGAAAACTTTATTACGAAGTTCGCGCGTTACTACACTCCAGTTGTAGTAATTACAGCAGCGATCATGGCGTTTATTCCACCACTTATTTTAGAAGGAGCTACATTCTCGGATTGGATTTATAGAGCTTTAGTGTTCTTAGTAATCTCTTGTCCATGTGCGTTAGTTGTATCTATTCCTCTTGGATTCTTTGGAGGTATCGGTGGCGCATCTAAAAGTGGTGTGTTAGTAAAAGGAAGTAACTATTTAGAAGCTTTAAATGATGTGAAATATATTGTTTTTGATAAAACAGGCACATTAACAAAAGGTGTCTTCAAAGTTACAAAAATGGAACCAAGCGAAGGCATTACAAATGAAGAATTATTAGAGTATGCAGCATTTGCTGAAGTGTATTCTAACCATCCAATTGCACAATCGATTCGAAATGCATATGGAAAATCAGTTGATGAAAAAATAATCGATGATTATAACGAAATTTCTGGTCACGGTACAGTCGTAAAAGTACAAGGAAAAGAAATTTTTGCAGGTAATGCTAAATTAATGAGAAAAGAGAACATTACATTTAAGCAACCAGAAACAGTAGGTACATTAGTTCACGTTGCTGTAGATGGAAAATATGCAGGTTATATTGTTATCTCTGATGAGGTAAAAGAAGATTCAAAACAAGCAATTCAAAAGTTAAAAGAACTAGGCATTAAGAAGACAGTCATGTTAACTGGTGATGCAAAACCAGTTGGTGAAGCTGTTGGTAAAGAATTAGGTTTAGATGAAGTTCACGCAGAACTATTACCGCAACAAAAAGTAGAAGAGATTGAAAAAATTGATGCAGCGAAGCATGGAAAAGAAAAAGTTGCTTTCGTTGGTGATGGTATTAATGATACACCGGTATTAGCAAGAGCCGATGTTGGTATTGCAATGGGTGGTTTAGGATCAGATGCAGCAATTGAAGCAGCAGATATCGTTATTATGACTGATGAGCCTTCAAAAATTGCAACAGCTGTAAACATTGCAAAACGTACACGACGCATTGTGTGGCAAAATATTATCTTTGCATTAGGAGTAAAAGGATTAGTTTTATTACTTGGTGCTTTCGGTATTGCAACAATGTGGGAAGCTGTTTTCTCAGATGTTGGTGTGACACTACTGGCAGTATTAAATGCAATGCGTGTACTACGAGTGAAAGATTTATAAAGTGAAACTTTAATCAGTGGGGGGGGCTTTATCCCCCACTGATTATTAGTTGAACCAATCGGGCTTTTACGGGCAGTTGATCCCCCATCTAACGCCTTTGCTTTCGCTGAATTTTGAGGTGGGGGGTCTTACTGCCCGTTAATGCGGGATAAAAAAGAGGACGCAACCTGCGTCCTCCTTTTTTAGGTTATTCTGTTGAAATTGACTCAATAAAATAATAACAAATATTATTTTAAAAATAAATAACGTAATATTGAAATTTACAAATAAAAAATATTTGTCTTGTTATTTTAATATATTTTTTACAAAGATATATAGCATTGAAAAAACAGAGAAGGAGCAGCTTCTCTGTTTTATTTTTGTATATTTTTTTCAACTTGTTCTCGAACAGTTTGAATGTAATTCATTTTATGATCCCAGCATTCTTGACTTAAATCGACAGGGTATTCTTCAGGATTTAAAGTTCGCATATATTCTTCCCAAAATAGTGCGAGACTTTGTTCATTATATTTTTGAATATCTAATATGCCTGGTAGTTCATATGTTCTTTCACCGTTAACGAAAATGTCTTTATGCAGTTCGCGTGCTTCAAAGTTGGTTACAAATTTACTTATATACGTGTGAACAGGATGAAACATTTTTAGGCGCTCTTCTTTTCCTGGTTCTTCACAATCTAATGCAATATAATCGCCTTCAGCATGATCGTTCACTCGATTGATAATGCGATAAATTCGTTTCAGTCCTGGAGTAGTAATTTTTTCAGGATTAGATGAAATTTTAATTGTATCATTTAATTTTCCATCAGTATCTTCAATCGCAACGAGTTTATAAACAGCTCCTAAAGCGGGTTGCTCAAAGGATGTAATCAATTTTGTTCCAACGCCCCATACATCAATTTTTGCTCCTTGAGATTTTAAGTGCATAATTGTGTATTCATCTAAATCGCTAGAAGCAATAATTTTTGTATGTGTAAAGCCAGCTTCATCTAGTAGTTTTCTTGCCTTTTTAGATAAATAAGCCATATCACCACTATCGAGGCGAATTCCGTAAAAATCGATGCGATCCCCGAACTCTTTCGCCACGCGAATTGCATTTGGAACACCAGATTTTAATGTGTCATATGTATCAACGAGAAAGACGCATTTTTTATGAGTTTCAGCGTATTTCTTAAACGCAACATATTCATCACGGTATGCTTGAACGAAAGAGTGTGCATGTGTGCCGGCTACAGGTATTCCGAAGCGTTTCCCAGCCCGTACGTTACTCGTAGATGAGAAACCACCGATAAAGGCAGCACGTGTACCCCAAAGGGCTGCATCGAACTCGTGGGCACGTCTTGTGCCGAATTCTAAAAGTTCATCGTTATTTGCAGCGTGCTTCATACGAGCTGCTTTCGTTGCAATTAATGTTTGGTAATTCACAATGTTTAACAGGGCGGTTTCAATAATTTGTGCTTCGCCGAGCGGTGCATCGACACGTAATAAAGGCTCGTTATTAAATACAACTTCACCTTCTTGCATACTTCGAATCGTCCCAGTGAATTTCATATTTTGTAAATACTGAAGAAATTCTTCTTCAAATTGTAATTCTGCTAAATAAGCGATATCGCTTTCGGTAAAGCTGAAGTTTTCTATGTACTCTACAATTTTTTCAAGACCAGCAAAAACAGCATAACCATTCTCGAATGGAAGTTTTCGAAAGTATAAATCAAACACCGAGCGGCGGTTATGAATACCATCTTTCCAATATGTATAAGCCATATTAATTTGATATAAATCTGTATGTAAGGCATAGCTATCGTCTTTATAATAAGTCATCGCGAAAACACCTCCATAATTTGGTTATAGTATACCAATTTTTCACGGCTCGTAGCAAAGAATGGATATGAAAGTATAGTCAAGAGGGAAAAAAATGAAATATTGCATATTTTTTAGAAAATTAACATTTATCAATTTATATTTCTCAAGATTTTATGTATTATTAAAGTAATGGGGGTAAATGAGAATGGAGGAGGACAATGCAACAAACATTAGAAAAAATAGGCAAACAAGTCTTTTATAAGCGGCTACAGCAAAAAATGACACAAGAAGAATTATGTCAGGGCATTTGTTCTGTCTCATACTTAAGTAAAATCGAAAATGGAAAGATCGAAGCATCAGAAGAGATTCTACAATTGCTCTGCGCAAGATTAGAAATTGCCGTGACGGATTTGAGAGATGTAGAAGAAGATGTGAAGGGGAAGCTGGATGAATGGCTGAATGCACTAATTCGTTTGGAGAAGGCACAGGTTGAACGTATCTATAATGAATTGCAAGAAGATATGCAACATGTTTTAGATTTTGAAATCATAAATTATTATAAACTACTTAATATACGTTATTTACTGATGAAAAGAGATTTGCCAGTAATCGCAGAAGAATTAGAGAGGCTTAAGAAGGCATATAAGAAATTCTCACCTTTTCAGAAGTTGTTGTATACGTATAGTAAAGGATTATTATGCTGTTTACAATATAAGTGGAAACAGGGATTAAGTTATTTATTAGAGACAGAAGCTATGGCAAAAGATCTAGGATATCATGAGACAGGAATTTATTATAATATTGCTCTTACTTATAGTCATTTGGAAATTCAACATCTTACGTTACACTTTGCAAATATTGCACTAGAAGCATTTAGAAATGAGTATAAATTTCGGAATGTGATAAACTGTCAAATTCTTATTGCATTAAGTTATGCGGAACAAGGGCAATATGAAGAAGCTCTAGCAATGTATGAGAGCATACTGCGGGAATCAGAGGCTTTTGCGGATAAAGACGTTCTAAAGGCTATTACTTTAAGTAATATTGGGAATATACACTATAAAAAGAAAAAATATAATCAAGCAAAAGATTATTATTTAGAGAGTTTACAACTTCAAAAACAAATAGATTTAAATTATATAGACACATTATATGAAATGGCATTAGCTTGTATTAAATTAGAGCAGTTTGAAGAAGCAAGAGAATGGATTGATAAAGGTATTGTTGCTGCCAAACGTGAAGAGAGATTTAATACAAAATTATATTTACTGCTCATGCTTCGTAATAAGTATTTTGAAGAGGCGCGAGAGTATAAACAATTTTTGGAATTAGAAGCTATTCCGTTTTATAAATCAGCAGGTAATAAAATAGAACTGAAGAAAGTATATATGGAGCTTGCGGAATATTTTTCTAAATCACTAAACTTTGAGCAAAGTAATCACTACTATAAGCTAGTTATTGAAATGTTAGAAAGTCATAAGGAGGATGAAAAATGAAAAAAGCATTAGCTGGAATTTTAGCAGTTGCAGTAGTACTTACAATTGTCGGTGGAGTACAGTATACGAGTAAACCAGATACTTACGGATTAGATTCTAGTGTATCACAAACTGTAAATGTATAATATTAAAAAACCCTTTCCAACCGGAAAGGGGTTTTTCAATATTTGTTCCCCAAAATTCTACAATACTTGAGAAAAAAATTATTTGAATTTTTAGTATATTAATAGTGAAAACATAATGCTAATATGAAACTACTCTTTTTCAAAAAATAATTTATTAGGGGGAAGGTTCATGAAAAAGAAAAGTTTAGCATTAGTGTTAGCGACAGGAATGGCAGTTACTACGTTTGGGGGGACAGGCTCTGCGTTTGCAGATTCTAAAAATGTACTCTCTACGAAGAAGTACAATGAGACAGTACAGTCACCGGAGTTTATTTCTGGTGATCTAACTGAAGCAACTGGTAAGAAAGCAGAATCTGTTGTGTTTGATTACTTAAACGCGGCAAAAGGTGATTATAAGTTAGGGGAAAAGAGTGCGCAAGATTCTTTCAAAGTGAAACAAGTGAAGAAAGATGCTGTAACTGATTCAACGGTAGTACGTTTGCAACAAGTATACGAAGGAGTACCTGTATGGGGTTCTACTCAAGTAGCTCATGTGAGTAAAGATGGCTCTTTAAAAGTATTGTCTGGAACAGTTGCGGCTGATTTAGACAAAAAAGACAAGCTGAAAAATAAAAATAAGATTGAAAGCGCAAAAGCAATTGAAATTGCGCAAAAAGATTTAGGGATTACACCTAAATATGAGGTAGAACCAAAAGCGGACTTATATGTATATCAAAACGGTGAAGATACAACATACGCATATGTTGTGAATTTAAACTTCTTAGATCCAAGTCCAGGAAACTACTACTATTTCATTGAGGCAGAAAGCGGTAAAGTATTAAATAAGTTTAATACAATTGATCATGTGACAAATGATGATAAGTCACCAGTTAAACAAGAGGCTCCTAAGCAAGATGCAAAAGCAGTTGTAAAGCCTGTAACAGGAACAAATAAAGTAGGAACTGGTAAAGGGGTATTAGGAGATACGAAGTCGCTTAATACAACATTATCTGGATCATCTTACTATTTACAAGATAATACACGCGGAGCAACAATTTTCACATATGATGCGAAAAACCGCTCAACATTACCAGGAACGTTATGGGCGGATGCTGATAATGTTTTCAATGCAGCGTATGATGCAGCAGCAGTAGATGCTCATTACTATGCAGGTAAAACATATGATTACTATAAAGCTACATTTAATAGAAATTCTATTAATGATGCAGGAGCACCGTTAAAATCAACAGTTCATTACGGAAGTAATTATAATAATGCATTCTGGAACGGATCGCAAATGGTATACGGAGATGGTGATGGTGTAACATTCACTTCATTATCTGGTGGTATTGATGTTATTGGTCACGAATTAACACATGCAGTTACGGAAAATAGTTCTAATTTAATTTATCAAAATGAATCAGGTGCGTTAAATGAAGCAATTTCTGATATCTTTGGTACATTAGTAGAATTCTATGATAACCGTAATCCAGATTGGGAGATTGGGGAAGATATTTACACGCCTGGCAAACCTGGAGATGCGCTTCGCTCTATGAGTGATCCAACGAAATACGGTGATCCAGACCATTATTCTAAGCGTTACACAGGTTCAAGTGATAACGGTGGCGTTCATACAAACAGTGGCATTATTAATAAACAAGCTTATTTATTAGCAAATGGCGGTACACATTACGGTGTAACTGTGAATGGTATCGGAAAAGATAAATTAGGTGCAATTTACTACCGTGCAAACACACAATATTTCACGCAATCTACTACATTTAGCCAAGCTCGTGCTGGTGCAGTACAAGCTGCAGCTGACTTATATGGTGCGAATTCTGCAGAAGTAGCAGCAGTTAAACAATCATTTAGTGCTGTTGGTATCAACTAAGGCTTTAGAGGATAGCTATTAATAAAATACCTCAAAAATAAAGAAGGAGCATAGGCTCCTTCTTTATTTTTTTCTCCATTTTTTCCACAAATAATACAACCCAATGCAACCTGCGATTGTTACAATCCACTTCGCTTCATTTGTGCCATTCATGACATGGTATGCAGAATATACCTCGATTAACAATGCCGGTATTTTACCTATTGTACTGGCAATACTGAAGGATAGTAATGACATTTTGCCTAGAGCTGCAAATAAAGTCACGATACTAGACGGAATGAAAGGAATGAGGCGGAACGATAGGACGAGTAGAAAGGCCTCTCTACCTTCTACATAAAGTAGGCGTTCTACCTTTGGATACTTATTTACTTTGCTGTGAGTGAATTTCTGAAGACCTATACGATAAATATAAAACGAGATAATAGCCCCTAATGCCTCACCAGCGATCGAAATAATAGTTCCATTTGTTACACCAAAGAGCTGTATGTTAATAGCGGTCAAAAAAATACTAGGGATAACGCCTAAAAGACTAATGACTATGTTGATTAAGATGCTAAGTGGAATTGCGATTGAATAATAGTCTGTTAAGAAGTTTTGAATTGTTTCAGCCATTGTTTAAAATCCTTTATCTTTTTTTGCATTACACCATATTTCCATTGTATAGGCAAGTGCAAATTTACATAATGTAGAAAACGTTGATAAAACACCATTCATATACCTTATATAGGTATTGGGTATGTATAATAAGGGGTATATTTTAATAAATTAAAAAACACCAAATAAACCCTTTAATTAAAGGGTTTATTTGGTGTTTTTATAGGTGTTTAAACTTGGGAAATAATTATAAAAACATAGGGGTATATTTATAAAAGGTCAAAAATAGCGGTTTTATGAAAAATAGATGAGGAATTTGAAAAATGTGTATGTTTTTTCGGTGTGAAATTGACTTTTAGTGAAGTTACGATAATAATCATGAAAGAGGTGATATGATGAAACGAATAAGTAGTCTTTTCGTGAGTAGTTTATTGGCACTCATGCTGATCTTAAGTGGATGTGCAGGAAAAGAACAAAAAACAGAGAAACAAACAGGGAATCAATCGGCATCAGTAGAAAAAATTAGTGATAATATTTTAGATGAAATGGAAGGGCCACCTAAAAATGGTCACACGATTGAAAGACATGTAGGCAAATCAGAAGAAGATTTGAAGAATCGCTTGAAGACAGATAAAGTATCAGCAGCAAGTACATACTATGACAAGGAAACGGCAACGAAAGCTGTAAAAGATAGTTTGAAGCAGCATGATAAGGAAATTCAAGATTGGTTAAAAAATTCTAAAGAGGCTCGTCTCGTATTAAATACAACACATTCATTCCCGGTTGGAAAAACGGTAATAAAGAAAAATATGAATGTAAAAGACAAGTTAGTCAAAACTGTTACTGTTTTAGCGAGAGATAAGTCAGGAGATTTAGGATATAAGATCATTACTTCTTATCCATCTGATAAATAAGAAGGGGGAGTAAATATGTATACGACATTACAATATTTTTTCAAAGCGTATTGTACGTTAAGTATCCATGAGGATGAAGTAGTAGGCGTGATGGAAGAGTTTATAGAGCAAGAGGACGAAGAAAGTGTTTTGAAATTACGCGATGAATTATTATATATGAAGAAAAAGGATGCTTGGGAAGAGGCGTGCGTATTAGCTGCGAAGCAAGGAAATCGTATGTGGTCGTTAGAAGAAACGAAAGACCATCTTACAACCTTTTTAGTATTATTGCAAAAGAAAAAGGCGTGACTTATTCACGCCTTTTCTTTTTGGAATTTGTTCGTTTAATAGTGTCTTATTGTTTTGGAGCGCTTTTATATACGCTTTTTGAAATTTGCCCATTAGATATTACTTCACCGTTTTGTGTAACTTTTTTATATGTAACTGCTGTTATTTTATCATTAGTTCTACTAATTACTTGAGAAGAAACTTCAACATTTTTACCAGTATTTGTGCCGAAAATACGTGTAGTAATACTACCTCCATTTGAAAATGCTTGAATATAAATATGATTGCCTGTATTGTTTTTAAATTTTAAATCTGGACCATAATCTGCTACTGCTGCATCTTGCCCAAGTGGTAAATAATTTACGGGCATAGAATGGTTGCTTCGAGAAACAATTCCTAAATCTGCTCTTAAAGCTGCGCTATATAAAGTACTACTCACTTGGCAAACGCCTCCGCCTGCACTTTGTATAACTTTCCCCTGTGAATATACAGCTGCGGATTTATAACCATGAGCAGCATCCGTTACGCCAACGCGGCCATTAAAACTAAATGTTTCATCAGGTGCGACAATCACTCCACTTAAAGTATTAGCTGACTTATTTACGTTAAAGGATTGATTCCCATTACGACCAGCCATTGGAGTTGAATATTCAGCAATTACTTCTTTAATCCCCATTTTCTGTATATCTTCTGTAGAACGTTCAGGCTTTAATAGTGTAACGGGTAATGTAACGTCAGATGTGCCAGAAGTAATGGCTTGCTGCGTTAAATCAGTTAACTTTTCTTTATCAATTTTTTCTCCATTTTGGCTCTGGCTAATATTTACTGTAGTGCCTTCAATACTCAATTCAGCATTAACGGGATTTTTTAATGTTTCATTATATTTATCCTTCATAAAGCTTTTATAAGCAGTTGTATTTAATTGAGGTGTTAATTTATAGTCACGTTTTAATTCACCGTTCTCAGCTTGTTTCCGCATTTTGTAACGATTTATTGCGTTGCCTTCTTGTTCTTTAAAGATTTTGTCGATAATATCTTTTTCTTTATAATTTATCCCTAAATCTTTCCATGTGTAAGTTTGTTTATCGTTTTGGAATATGTACGTAAGTGATTTTTGATCTAATTCAGTGATTTTTTGATTAATAATAGCTTGAATATCTTTTTTATTTTTTCCATCGAGAGAAATACCTTCAAATGTAGTATTGGGTAATGCAGTAGTATCTAATTGATTATTTAGTTTGGATACATATTGATATCCGCCAACACCGCCAACACAAAGTAATATGCCTCCAGCAATTGCAGAACCGATCAGTATTTTACTTAGCTTCATTTATTTCCCCCCAGAAATTTTTGTATAAATATATGTATTACATTTTTTGTATAAAAATGATGAAAATAACATTATGTACGTACTAGTATACTATTATTTTCACTATGTGTGTAATGTTTTTATAAAAAATGTTACACTGTTGTAATAATTGTCTCTTTTTGTCACAATGTGTACGAAAAATATGTTGAAAATTATAATAAAAAGGCTGTCTAGAAAGTTCTAGCAGCCTTTTTATTATAATTTTTTATGTTCATTTTTATTCGTAACACCGAGATGTTCTTGTAGTGTTGTCGAAATCGTATTGACGCTTTTTTCGTTTGGAACGTAATAATAAATACCACCTATATATTTATCAGTACCTTCTACTTGCATTTTGTCCATTTTTAAATTGGAATCCATTGAATTTTTTGCAATTGTCATCATATCATCAAAAGTTAAATTTGTTTTTAAGTCTTTATCGACAGCGTCTAATAGACCACCGATCTTATTAATGGAATTAAGTGATAGTGCTTTTTGAGCGATAGCTTCTAAAACAAGCTGTTGTCGTTGACCGCGCATATAATCACTATCGATATGACGAGTTCTTGCTAGTGCCAGTGCTTCCTCTCCATTTAAATGTTGACGTCCCTTTTTAAGGTGAACTGCATCTGCTTCATCTTTACTATTTTGTTCTGTGAACTCCACTGGAACATCTACAGTAATCCCACCAAGGGAATCAACAATTTTGATAAAGGATTTAAAGTTGAATTTTACATAGTAGTCAACTGGAACATCTAAAAAGTTCTCTACCGTATCAATCGTGCTATCTACACCACCGAATACGTGCGCATGTGTAATTTTATCGTATTTATCACGTGATTTAATGTATACACGTGAATCACGTGGAATACTGACAAGCTTAACAGATTTATCGTTTTTATTAATTGTGGCAAGTAATAGTGCATCTGTACGAGTTGCTTTTCCGTAATTTTTGTCCCTGATTTCACTTTCATCAACCCCCATAATGAGTACAGAAATGTTATCAGTCATAGGTTTAACGGCTTTTTCACGTTTGCTGGATTTATCCCCACGGCCCAGTTCAGAATAGGCATTACTTAACACAGACTTTGCTTTACTGTATATATGGAAGGAATAGCCTCCGGCTCCAAGTGCTACAACCAGTAATGGAATAAGCAGGAACCAAAGTAGGCGTTTTTTCTTTGAGCGTCCTTTTTTGGCTCGAGTATCTTTGTTCATATCGGATTTCATCATTTTTTCTCCTTTAAAACTATCAAAGTATATACATCTAGAAGCGCATTCAAACACATAAAAAATATTGTACGCTAAATAAAAGCGATTGTACATGTATAAAAAATAGATGTCTTGATTATTTATAAAGACATCTATTCGTTATTGTATACAAAAGATAGGGAGAAGAAAATGATAAAATTTTACCTAATTACAACATAATGCTTACGATAATTGCAGATAAAATGCTAACGAGAGTTGCTCCGTATAGTAATTTAAGGCCAAATCTGGCAACGACGTTTCCTTGTTCTTCGTTTAATCCTTTTACCGCACCTGAAATAATGCCGATAGAAGAAAAGTTGGCAAAAGAGACGAGGAAGACAGAAATAATACCAACTGTACGAGGAGAAAGGCTATTAGAAATTTTACTAAGATCCATCATGGCTACAAATTCATTCGTTACAAGCTTCGTTGCCATAATGCTACCAGCTGTGACAATTTCAGTACTTGGTACACCGATAAGAAACGCAATTGGTGCAAAGACGTAGCCGATTAATTGCTGGAAAGTAATGCCGAATATAATGAGGAATAGATCATTAATGCAGCTAATTAATGCGACGAATCCGATAAGCATAGCACCGACAACGATAGCTACTCGAAAGCCATCTAGAATGTACTCTCCAAGCATTTCAAAAAAGCTTTGCTTTTCGCCTTTTATTTCTAAAATATCTTCGTCATCCCTCACGTCGTAAGGGTTAATGATAAGTACGATAATAAAGCCGCTAAATAAATTGAGAACGAGTGCGGTTACTACATATTTAGGTTCGATCATAGTCATATAGGCACCTACGATAGACATAGATACAGTTGACATGGCAGATGCACAAAGTGTATAAAGACGGTGTTTTGGAATTTGAGCTAATTGTTTTTTGACCGTAATAAAAACTTCTGATTGGCCGACAATGGCAGATGCGATAGCATTGTAAGACTCTAATTTCCCAAGACCATTTATTTTGCTAAGGAAGTAACCAATCCAACGAATGAAAAATGGTAGTATTTTGAAATGTTGCAATATACCAATTAAGACGGAAATGAAGACAATTGGTAATAAGACAGTAAGGAAAAATGGCATTTCACCTTTATTGGCAAGGCCGCCAAATACGAAGTTTATACCATCAGCAGCATACTCGAGTAGCTTTGTAAACAGACTAGAAATGACCCGAATAAGTATGAGGCCAAATTCTGTATTTAATAATAAATAGGTTAAAATTAACTGTATAATAAGCATGATGAAAATAGGTTTCAATTTAATATGTTTCTTATTGTTACTAGCAATATAAGCAAGGAAGAAAACAACGATAAGTCCTACGAAAAAAGTAATAAATTTCATAGTAAGCCCCCTAATAGAGATATTCTGCTATATATGTTTTTCATTTCAAGGGAGAATATGCATCTTTGGTAAAGAAAGGAATAGAGAGAGTATGAATATATGTAGAATACACCACGTTGCAATTATTTGTTCAAATTATGATGTGTCAAAAGATTTTTATAAGAGGATATTAGGTTTTAAAGAGGTAAATGAGGTATATAGAAAGGAACGAGATTCTTATAAGTTAGATTTATGTGTAGGGGGAGAGTATCAAATTGAATTATTTTCATTCCCAAGTCCGCCTGAGCGCCCAAGTTTTCCAGAAGCGTCTGGACTTAGACATTTAGCATTTGCTGTTACAAATATAGAAGAGGCTGTAAACCATTTAAACGAATGTGGTATTGAGACTGAGTCGATACGTATTGATGAAATAACCGGAAAAAAATTTGTTTTTTTCCAAGATCCGGATGGTCTACCTTTAGAATTGTATGAGGTTTGAAATTGGTGAATTTTATATAGGGTTGCTTTTGAGTAAATGAAGAAACTAAAGTGAAACTTCTTTTTTAAAGGAGGTGTCACTTTAGCTAAGAAAGCTAAAGGATATATGTGGATATTTTAAAATTACTGATGGTAGTCATTCTTATTGCATTAACAGGTTTTTTTGTAGCTGTTGAGTTTGCAATTATTAAGGTGCGTAGCAGTCGTATTGACCAACTCGTTAGTGAGAAACGACGAGGAGCATTGGCAGCAAAAAAAGTAACTTCAAATTTAGATGAATATTTATCAGCATGTCAGTTAGGTATTACAATTACCGCTTTAGGGCTTGGGTGGTTAGGCGAGCCGACTATAAAACATTTACTTGAGCCGTTGTTTTTAAAACTACACCTATCTTCTGCAATTGCAAGTACCGTTTCATTTATTATTGCTTTTGCAGTTATTACGTTTTTACATGTTGTTATTGGTGAACTTGCTCCTAAGACGTTCGCCATACAAAGAGCAGAGCAAGTTAGCTTATTATTATCGAAGCCACTTATTTACTTTTACAGAGTAATGTATCCGTTTATTTGGGCTTTAAATGGTTCTGCAAGGCTTGTAACAGGACTATTTGGGTTACATCCAGCTTCTGAGCATGAAGTTGCTCATTCGGAAGAAGAATTACGATTAATCTTATCTGAGAGTTATGAGAGCGGGGAGATTAATCAAAGGGAATTTAAATATGTAAATAATATTTTTGAATTTGATAATAGAGTAGCAAAGGAAATTATGGTGCCTCGTACGGAAGTTGTAGGTTTATATGAGGACGAACCATTTGAAACACATATTAAAATAATCGCACAAGAAAAATATACAAGGTATCCTGTATTTGGTGAAGATAAAGATGAAATCATTGGAATGGTTAATGTAAAGGATTTATTTATTCGTTATATGGATGGTAATCGGGACGAGGAGTGCTCGATTATGCCATATACAAGGCCGGTCATTGAAGTGTTAGAAAATATTCCAATTCATGATTTACTATTACAAATGCAAAGAAAACACATTCCATTAGCTGTGTTGTATGATGAATATGGTGGTACAGCTGGGATTGTTACATTAGAAGATATTTTAGAAGAAATTGTTGGAGAAATTCGAGATGAATACGATGAAGATGAACATCCGCCTATAGAGCATATAAGTGAAGGGTGTAAAATTGTAGAGGGGAAAGTGCTTATTAGTGAAGTAAATGATTTATTTGGCATCCACTTAATCGCTGATGATGTAGATACAATTGGTGGCTGGATTATGGTACAAAAGCAAGTCGTTGCTGAAGGAGATATTATTGAAAAACACGGCTTTTCTTTTAAAGTTCTAGAAAAAGATATGCATCAAATTAAACGAGTGGAAATAAAGAAGGGAGAAGAATGATTTTCTATAAAAGATATATATAGAAAATTAAATGTTTGCGCTTTCAAAAAAGGTGCTATATAGTGAAGGTGGACACTGAAAAATTCTTCTGAATGATACTCGTATTTTTAGAGGGCGAATTTTTTAAATAGGGATTTAGAATGAAAAGTATAGGTGATGAAAATGATAGCAACGAAGGATATACGTATAGAAAAAGATTTTTTAGGTGAAAAGGAAGTACCAAGTAGAGCTTATTACGGTGTACAAACATTACGTGCGGTAGAAAACTTCCCGATTACAGGGTATCGCATTCATCCGTCACTCATTACGGCAATGGCAATTGTGAAAAAAGCGGCGGCACTTGCAAATATGGATACTGGTTACTTAGCGAAAGACATTGGACACGAAATTGCAGAGGCAGCACAAGAAATTGTTGATGGGAAATTTCATGATCAATTTATTGTAGATCCAATTCAGGGCGGTGCTGGAACTTCTATTAATATGAATACAAATGAAGTAATCGCTAATCGAGCGTTAGAACGTATGGGATATGAAAAAGGCGAGTATGCAAAAATTAGCCCAAATACGCATGTAAACATGGCTCAGTCAACGAATGATGCGTTTCCAACGGGAATTCATATTGCAACTCTTATGATGTTAGAAGAACTTCTTATTACAATGGAAGAACTTCATGCTGCTTTCCTTGCAAAAGCAAAAGAGTTCGATCACGTCATTAAAATGGGACGTACGCATTTACAAGATGCTGTTCCGATTCGTCTTGGACAAGAATTTGAAGCGTATAGCAGAGTGCTTGCGCGTGATATAAAAAGAATTAAACAATCTCGCCAACATTTATATGAAGTGAATATGGGGGCGACAGCTGTTGGTACGGGATTAAATGCAAACCCTACCTATATTGAACAAGTGGTTAAACACTTACGAACATTTAGCGGATTCCCACTTGTTGGTGCAGAGCATTTAGTTGATGCAACACAAAATACAGATGCATACACAGAAGTATCTGCAGCATTAAAAGTATGTATGATGAATATGTCTAAAATTGCGAACGACCTTCGTATTATGGCATCTGGTCCACGTGTTGGATTGGCGGAAATTCAATTACCAGCGCGTCAACCAGGTTCATCTATTATGCCAGGTAAAGTAAATCCTGTTATGGCAGAAGTAATTAATCAAGTCGCTTTCCAAGTAATTGGTAATGATCATACAATTTGCTTAGCGTCAGAAGCAGGACAACTGGAGCTCAACGTAATGGAGCCTGTGCTTGTATTTAATTTAATTCAATCTATCAGTATTATGAATAACGGATTCCGTGTATTCCGTGAATATTGTATTAAAGGAATTACAGCAAATGAAGAACTGCTGAAGCAATATGTTGAGAAAAGTGTTGGAATTATTACAGCAGTTAACCCTCATATTGGTTATGAAGCAGCGTCACGTATTGCACGTGAAGCAATTGAAACAGGAAAATCTGTTCGGGAGTTATGTTTAGAACATGGTGTACTGACAGAAGAAGAATTGGATATTATTTTAGATCCATTCGAAATGACGCATCCCGAAATTGCTGGTGCTTCTTTACTAAAGAATAAGAAGATGTAATGTGAAAAAACACCTCCATTGAATTTACATACGTAGTATGCAAATTCAGGAGGTGTTTTTATATCACTATTCAAATTTACTTTATGTTGAGAGGGGGGAGTTATATAAGACGAACAGCAATATAACAATACAAAACTTCTTATAAAAAGACGTTTTTGAATGGATTAAAGAACTACTTTAATGGAGGATGTTTTAGCATGCTTAATTCTTCAGCAGTTAACCTATTTCCACCCCAAGCTTTCTCTTTAATATAATCTGGGTCATTAAGGTAAGCGGAGAAAGTTACTTTCCCATCTTGATAATGATATACATAGTGAATGTTTTCTTTTTCATCATTTACGTACGTAAACAAGTTGTATCCGCCGCGCTTATAATCTTTTTTAAAATCGACGTATTTTAATTGCTTTTCTGTAATTCCTTGTTTGGATATATAGTTATAAATACTTTTTTTCGCTTGTTCTTTAGTAAATAAAATGTATACAGTAACTAAAACGATAGGAATTAGAATTGAGATTAATATAATCAATTTTTTGTTCAATCTTCCTTCCCTCCTAAATTTAACCATTAAAATGATTTATTAAGAAATTGAAAAAAGGAAAAGTCCCGATTTGTAACGGGACTTTTTCCTTCTTTATTATCACTTATTTTAATTTTTAAAAGATATTAAATACAGCGTTTAATTGAAGTAAGCTAATGATAGCTAAGAAGATTAAACTGTATTTCATTGCTGTTTTAAATAGGGCAGATTCTTTACCAACTAGTCCAACTGCTGCACAAGCAACTGCTACAGATTGTGGTGAAACCATTTTTGCCATTGTACCACCTACTACGTTTAATGCAACAAGAGTAGAAGGAACGATGTTTAATTGATCTGCAGTTACTGCTTGAAGCGGTGCGAATAATGAACCACTTGATACTACTGAACCTGTAATGAATACGCCAATCCATCCTAAGATTGGAGAAAGAATTGGGAATGCATTACCAGTAGAAGAGAATGCAAGTCCAAGTGTAGATGACATACCAGAGTAGTTTTCCACGTAAGCTAAAGCGATAACACTACAGATTGTATACACTGGAGCTTTTAGTTCTTTTATTGTTTCAACCATTAATTCTTTAACCATTTTACCTTTTACGCGGTACACGATAAGTGAAACGATAATTGCTAATACGATTGCAGTAGTTGTAGATGAGAATACATCAAATTTGAAAACCGCTGCGAAAGGTGTATCAGCTTTTGTAATTGGTGTAGTTTTCATAACAGCGTTATGAAGACCAGGGAATTGAATGTTAAATACTAGGTTTGCTAGTGCGCCATCCGGAGCAAATAAAGCTTTAATTGGTTTTAAATTAAAGATTGTTACAAATGCAGTTAAGAATACGAATGGAGACCAAGCATATAAAATTTGATTGAATGTATGAGATTCTTTTTCTTCTTGTTTTTCTTCTTTAGCAGAAGATTTTGGCTGCCAAACACGTAAGAATAATGCAAGAGAGATCATACTTACAACGGCTGCGAAAATATTAGTAAGTTCTGCACCTAAGAAGTAAGTTACAACGAACTGAGTAATTGCGAAAGAAATACCACTTACAAGAATACCTTGCCAAGTCTCTTTAATACCTTTAATTCCATCGACCATTGAAACAAGTAAGAAAGGTAATACAATACTAATGAATGGTAGAATAAGAACAGTTTGACGACCGATAGTTAATGCATCTAATTCAGTTAATTGTGCTGGTACTGTAACTGGGATACCCATAGCACCCATAGCACCACCAGCGATGTTTGCTACTAAACAAATACCTGCTGCTTTTAATGGATTAAAGCCCATACCTACAAGTAGTGCAGCTGTAATAGCAACTGGAACCCCTAGACCAGCTGCGCCTTCTAAGAAAGCACCGAAAGAATAAGCGATTAATAATACTTGTAAACGTTGATCATTTGTAATGCTTGAAATACTATCACGAATGATGTTGAATTGCTCTGTTTTAACAGTTAATTTGTAAAGGAAAATTGCTGCGATAACGATAGTACAAATTGGGTAAAATCCGGATAAAATACCGAATCCGGCAGATGCTACAGCTACTGTTGCTGGCATTTTATAAACGAATATAGCAAGAATAATAGCGACAATCACACTGTAAAGCCCAGCGATATAACTTTTCATTTTCAGTCCCATTAAACAAATGATGAAGCAAAAAATTGGAAGTGCTGCGATTAGAGCAGATAACCAAATATTGTTTAATGGGTCATAAATTTGTGTCCAAGTACTCATAATAATGACAACTCCTATCTATTTTATGTGAAGAAATTCACATTATTTGTGAAACTATTCACAATCAACTTACATGCTTAGTATATTCTCCTTCAACACTATTGTCAACGTAAAAAAGTATAATTATTCCATAATAGTGTTAAAAGAAATGCTTTGTTCATAAAGTAGACAAAAAGCCCACTCAAATCTATTTGAGTGGGTGAGATAAATGATTTACATATTCTTTTCTTATAGTTGTTTATACATTATTGATCCTACAGCTCTATAATAGAGACCGTCTTTGTATTAAATATAGAGCTGCAGAATGTACCGCTTGCCCTATTTGATCAAGTTAGGAGTGGGACAGGAAATGTATTTAATAGGAAGTATTCCATCATAGTTCAAGCTAGTGAATATGAATTAAAAAGTAATAAGTTAATATTTAATGTTACGGCAGCTCTTTTTACTGAAAATTCCTTTTAGCGTAACAAAGAGGTTAAATATAACCCAAATACGTTACGATAGGTTATCAATTATAGACGGTATTTTACAATATCATTACTGCACATTGCAATGAGGTAAAAATATAACAAAAAGCCTGATAAAACAACGTTTGCAAGCAAAGTATTTGCAGCCCGTTATTTTGCTTTTTCGTTATATCGTATAGTATAATATTCAAAATCAGCAAGGAATTTTTCCTGAGTCCTTTGCTGGTTAAGGTGGAAAAATTTTTCAGCTTTATAGGTTGATAAAGTTATGTCGTAACAGGAAATATAAGAACAGATATATAAATAAATAAAAAGAAAATAAAAACGAAAATGAGGGGAACTTTATGAGCCAAAATCAATTCGAATGTCGTATTTCAGAAGAAGATGTACAAATGTTAAGAGCGTTAGCGCATCCGTTGCGTCTACGCCTAGTAATGGAACTAATGCAACGTGGAACATGTAACGTAACACAATTACAGGAAGTGTTAGAAATTCCGCAATCAACAGTTTCGCAACATTTAACGAAATTAAAACAAAATAAAGTAGTACGCTTTGAACGACGAGGACTGGAAGTGTATTATCAAATTCATAATGATAAAGTAAGTGAAGTAGTAAAAACATTATTTTCTTAAAATTTGAATATTATGGAAAAAGACGTATGGGATCTACGTCTTTTTTTATTTGTTAGAAGGTGATATGAGAAAGAATGTTAATATGTAAGGAAAAAAGGCTAACCATTAAAATGTTGCTATATGGAATATATTCTAAAAGGAAAAGAAAAGATAGAAAGGAGTGTAATAAGTAAAAGGAGGGATAGTAGAATGGATGTAAAACGTGTGAAACAAATTTTATCTTCTTCAAGTAGAATCGACGTTACATATGAAGGTGTACCAGTATGGATTGAGAGCTGTGACGAGCAGAGTGGGGTTGCTCAAGTGTATGATGTATCTAATCCTGGAGAAAGCGTCCACGTGAACGTGACGGCTTTAGAGGAGAAGTAATAGAAAAGACGCTTCTAAATGTTTAGAAGCGTCTTTTTATTTCTTATTCCATCATATGTGCAATTTTCTTAGAGAACATAAGAAGTACTAATCCGAGTACGATTACGATAATACCGATACTTGCGAATACTTCTAAATATCCTAAAGATTGAGTGAAAGCAGCTAATTGTCCTGCTAATAAGTTTGCGAAGCCAGTACCAGCTAACCATACACCCATTAATAATGATGCTAATTTAACAGGAGCGATTGCACTTACCATAGATAATCCGATTGGTGATAAGAATAATTCACCAATTGTATGGAACATGTAAGTGAATACGATGAATAGTAAGTTTGCTTTCATTGTAATGTTACCTTCGTCGCTACCAGTTTTTAATACAGCTAAAGTTAGAACTAAATATCCAATCCCTAGTAAAATCATACCAAATGCCATTTTTGTTGGGATTTTTAAATCACCATTTTTTGTTTTCGAAAGTTTAATCCATAATGCAGAAACAGGTAATGCTAGTAAGATAATGAATAGTGGGTTTACAGATTGGAACCAAGGTGTTGGAATTGTAAATCCACCAATTGTACGATCCACAAACTTATCTGTGTAAAGTGTTAAAGAACTACCTGCTTGCTCAAATCCTGCCCAGAAGAATACTACGAAACAAGTTAAAATTAAAATTGCAGCAGTACGTTTTTTCTCTTGTGTTGTTAAAGGTTTTTTCTCGATTGCTTTTGCATTTTTTTCTTTAGATTTTTTCCCTACAACAGTTGTTCCGATAGACCCTAAGTAACGAGGTGCTAAGAAATTAAAGGCAAGCTGTCCAATAATCATACCGATACAAGCTGTTAAGAAACCGTATCTATAGTCTGCGAAGTAACCGCAAATGAATGGAGCGATAAGAGCACCTAAGTTAATTCCCATGTAGAAGATAGTGAAGGCACTATCACGACGAGAATCGTTTTCGCTATATAATTGACCTAATAAAGTCGAAATATTTGGTTTGAAGAATCCGTTACCAATAACTAATAATCCTAATCCTAAAAATAGTCCAGTTTTTGTGTTCATTGAGAATAGTACAAAGTTACCAATTGCCATGATGATACCACCAATAGTAATAGCATGGCGCTTCGTAATGAAATGGTCAGTTAACCAACCACCGATAATCGGTGTGAAGTATACTAACATTGTGAAAATACCGTAAATTTGAACTGCAACTGCTTTATCAAATCCTAAACCGCCGCTTACTAAGCTCGTTGTTAAATAAAGAACTAATAAGCCACGCATTCCGTAATAACTGAATCTTTCCCATGCTTCTGTAAAGAACAACAAGTATAACCCTGGTGGATGTTTTTTTGGTGATTGTTGCTCTCCAGCTTTGTCTAATTTTAAAGCTGCATCCATTTTTGTTTCCCCCTAATCCTGTATAACGGATATTTATGTAATCATTTTAATTTACAAAATATTTAGAAGTCAATAGAATTATATGGAAATAGAAAGAAAATTTCTAAAAAAGTTCTATTTTACTTCAACCGTTACTGTATTTTGCCCTGAAAACGAGATGATAAGCGTTTTCAAATGTAATAATTGAATTCTAAAAGAAAATAAAATAGTGATTAATCAGAAAATTTAGATTAAAATATTTATTCTGATATAAAGAAAATACATTCTATTTACTTTTATAATATAACATATTGGGAATAAAAATACAAAATGAAATAATGTGACATTTAAGTGAATTGAAAAATAACCAGCTCCATAGAAGCAGAGCTGGCTAAGGAAAGATTATTTAACAAAGCGTTTTTCGATATCATCTAATAGTAGGTTAGCAGCCATTACACCACCAGCTGTATTCCAAATCACATCATCAACTTTGTATGCTTTACCATTTTTTACTGCATTTAAGTTTTTAAATAGCGGATCATTGATATATTCTTTTTCTAATTCAGAGCCTTTTTTCTCGTTTCCTTTATCGAATGTGAAGTAGAATAATACATCGCCATCCATTGCAGAAATACGTTCTTTAGATACGTTACGCTCTGCGAAGTCATCTTTATTTTGATCACCAGGACGTTTAAATCCAAGTTCTTTTAAAATAACACCAGAGAATGTATCACCATGATAAATACGAACATCACCAGGCATGAAGCGAACCATAGAGATTTCTTGATTTACTTTATCACCTAGTTTGGCTTTTAAATCTTTCATACTTTTCTCGTAATCAGCTAAAACCTTTTGGCCTTCTTTTTCTTTATTTAATGCTTTCGCATAAAACTTGAAGTTATCTTTCCATTCACCACGTAATGTTTCAGAGAACACAGTAGGTGCAATTGCTTTTAGTTGCTCGTACACTTTTTCGTGACGCATTTTGTTACCGATAATTAAGTCTGGTTGTAAAGAAGCGATTGTTTCTACGTTCACTTGTCCTTCATCACCAACAACTTTTACATCTTTCATTTTATCTTTAATATGTGGATACCATGGATCACCAGTCCAAGATTTTACAGCCCCAACTGGTTTCACACCTAGCTCAAGTAAAGCTTCAGTTCCTTCGTTTGTTAAAATAACTACACGTTTTGGATTAGCAGGAACTTCTGTTTTCCCCATTGCATGTTCAACTGTAATCATTTCTTTTTTTGTATCTTCTTTTGTATCTTCTTTCGTATTTGATTTTCCACAAGCACTTAAAAGTAGTGAAAAGGCTAGTAAAAATACAAATACTGTAAACGATTTCTTTCGCATGAAATTCATTATGTACCCCCTACATAGTGAGAATTTTTTTCAATAGCAAGCATGATAATAATACTTCATGGCCTCGTTGTCAATGAAAATAATTCTCATTTCCGTTGACAATGAGAATTAAGTTGAAATACACTTACAACGTATCATTATACATTGAAGGGGAAACGCTGCATGTTATTAAAAACAAATCAAGCAAAATGGATTGGATTATTTGTTGGGATCATTGCAGTCATTACTTGTATTTGGGGAAGTATTATTTTTGGATATACAAATACGAGTTGGAAATTAGCGTTAGATGCTTTTTTCCATTTTAATGGTTCTAATGAACATATTATTATTCAAAATGTGCGTCTACCAAGGGCATTAATTGCAGCAAGTGTTGGTGCTAGTTTAGCCATTGCAGGTTGTCTTATGCAAACTTTAACGAAGAATCCACTTGCTTCTCCAGATTTTATTGGATTAAATTCAGGTGCTGCTTTCTTCATCGTTGTAGCAATTGTTATTTTTTCCGTGACATCACTATCAGCTTTCACGTGGATTTCCTTTTTAGGGGCAGCAGTTGCAGCTGTACTTGTATTTGCTTCTAGTTCTTTAGGAAAAGAGGGGACAACACCTCTTAAGTTAACATTAGCAGGGGTCGCAATTAGTGCGTTATTTTCATCATTAACACAAGGATTACTTGTTTTAAATGAAAAGGCGCTTGAAGAAGTATTATTTTGGCTTGCCGGATCTGTGCAAGGAAGAAAGTTAGAAATTTTACAATCTGTATGCCCGTATTTATTAATAGGCTGGATTGCATCTATTATGATGGCAGGGAAAGTAAATACATTGATGATGGGGGAAGACGTTGCAAAGGGACTTGGGCAACGAACGATTTTAATGAAATCATTCGTGTTACTTATTATTGTCCTGTTGTCTGGTGGTTCAGTTGCCGTTGCTGGTCCAATTGGATTTATTGGAATCATTACCCCGCACTTTTCCAGATTTCTTGTTGGAGTAGATCATAGATGGAGAGTGCCGTATAGCGGCTTGTTAGGTGCAATACTATTAATCTTAGCTGATATCGCAGCAAGATATGTCATTATGCCACAAGAAGTACCGGTAGGAGTTATGACAGCATTTATTGGTGCGCCGTTCTTTATTTATATTGCACGTAAGAGAGGGCTTAGCAAATGAAGAAGTATATTCCGTTTCGTATAGGAAAAGGCGGGCTCTCGTTTTTAATGTATAAACGAGCTTGTCTCGTCTTATTCAGTTTACTAGTTGTTTTAATAGGATTATTTTTTGCGAGTGCAGGTATGGGAGACATGAAAATTGCTCCTTATGATGTATGGCAAGCGATCACTGGAAATGGCGATGCGATGGCAAATATGGTTGTAAATAAGTTTCGTATGCCGCGTATTTTAATTGCTATTCTTGTAGGGATCGCACTTGCGATCGCAGGATGTATTTTACAAGGCCTCGTCCGAAATCCACTTGCTTCTCCGGATATTATCGGGATTACAGGTGGTGCAAGTGTTGCAGTTGTATTGTTTTTAGCTATATTTAGTGATAAAAATAATGCGCTAACTGTAAGCATTCATTATATGCCGCTAGCAGCCTTTGTTGGGGCAACAATTGTAGCGCTTTTTGTATATTTATTTGCATGGAGAAATGACGGGTTATCGCCGATTAGTCTTGTTTTAATTGGTGTTGGGTTTTGGGCATTAACGAAAGCGGCAACGACTTTGTTTATGTTATTAGCGCCAATTTATCAAGCAAGTCAAGCGAATGTATGGATTACGGGTACTGTTTATGGTTCTTCATGGCAAAATGTCATGGTACTTGCGCCGTGGGTTCTCATTTTAACGGTAATATCATTTATAGCTGCTAGACATTTAAATGCGCAAGAGCTAGGGGATGATATTGCGGTAGGACTTGGTGTTCCTTTAACGAAGTCACGCGTATTCATGTTATTACTTAGTACAGCTTTAATTGGTGGAGCAGTTGCCTTTGCTGGAGGAATTGGATTTGTTGGTTTAATGGCACCTCATATTTCACGAAGACTAGTTGGTTCTTTATATGGTGCATTACTCCCAGTTGCGGCGATTGTTGGTGCAATTTTAGTACTTGCTGCAGATTTAATTGGGCGTACAGTTTTCACCCCACTTGAAATTCCAGCAGGGGTATTTACATCAGCAATTGGTGCACCTTATTTTATTTATTTACTTTATAAAAGTCGGAATTCATAAAGGGAGATGAATATGCAAAAAGCATTGGAGACGAAACGTTTGACGTTGTCTTATGGTGAAACAATTATTATTGATGAGTTGAATTTAGAAATTCCAAAAGGCGAAATTACAATCTTCATTGGTTCTAACGGTTGCGGAAAATCAACTTTATTACGTTCACTAGCTAGATTATTAAAACCAACAACTGGTGACATTTTGTTAGATAATCAAGCGATTCAAAGTATGCAAACGAAGCAAATTGCCCGTCAAATGGCAATTTTACCGCAAGGACCGCAAGCGCCAGAAGGTCTTACAGTATTGCAACTTGTAAAACAAGGGCGTTATCCATATCAAACATGGCTGAAACAGTGGTCAGAAAAAGACGAAGAAATGGTACAGAAGGCACTTGCAGCAACAGGGATGACAGAATTTGCTGAGCGTGATGTGCATGCTCTTTCAGGTGGACAACGACAACGTGCTTGGATTGCAATGACGCTTGCACAAGATACAGATATTATTTTATTGGATGAGCCTACTACCTATTTAGATATGACTCACCAAATTGAAGTGCTAGATTTATTATTCGAATTAAATGAAAAAGAACAAAGAACAATTGTTATGGTACTACACGATTTAAATTTAGCCTGCCGTTATGCAGACAATATTGTAGCCATTCAAGATAAACAAATATATGCACAAGGTAAGCCAGAAGAAGTAGTAGATGAGAAGCTAGTACGTGATGTATTCCGAATGGAATGTCAAATCAGTACAGATCCATTATTTGGGACGCCACTTTGTATCCCACATGGAAAAGGAAGACGTGTACGTAAAGAGGTTGCTCAGGCAATGAGATAATGAAAAAGACGATGAGAGGGTCATCGTCTTTTTTATTTTCGGCAAGAGAATAAGAGGAAGAGGGGGATACGTAAACGACGTTCATATTCTTCCGCGTTTTGAAAATAAGTTTGATCTGGTGTAGCTTCTTTTAAATTCGTAATTGTAAATCCAGCTTGTTGTAATAGTGTAAAATATTCTTCCGTTGTACGATGATATTTAATAACTTCTTGATCAATCCAAGGTTCAACCCGTTTGCCTAGTTTAAAGTAATCATCGACGAGCCAACTCGTTCTTTTTCCGCTCGTTTGCAAGCTTTCAAATGAAGAGGTAATAATAGGGTGTTGAACGCTAAAAGTAAAGGTTCCATTTGTCTTTAAAGTTTCGTACACATTTTGAAAAATGATAGGAAGATGTTCGATATAATGTAAGGCGAGTCTAGATGTTACTAAATCAAAAGTAGAAGGAGGGTATGTGTAGTCTTTGAGGTTTAAAAAATGAACGGCGCCATTTTTGTTTTCTAGTTGTTTTTTAGCTTTTTCATACATAAGTTCGGAGCCTTCAATACCAGTGTAAGAGTGGCAGCCTTTTTCTAATAACTCCTCACCGAACTTAGCATCACCGCAGCCTAAATCGAGAATTCGCTTTCCTTTAACATTACTAATGAGTTGAAAGAAGGCTGGTTTTTCAAGTGACTCATTTGGGCTATTTTCTCGATATCTTCGCTTCATATATTGTTCAAAAAATGCTTCGTTATTATATACATCAGATTCAGTAAATGCCATGATTGAAGCCCCCTTACATATTTTTTTTATTCTACCAAATATGAAAAGTAAATGATAGATTTCTTGTAATGAATCGTATATAATCTAGAATTGTAAGCGGTTACTTTAAACTATTTTTCTATAATAAATTCTGAAAACGTGTTAAGCTAGTAGAGGGATTATTAGAACTATTAAGACAATAATTCGCTTACATGAACGATGGGAGGCTTCACGATGTCTAGTAAAACACTTGCAAAATTTTTAGAAGAAAATTTAGAGGATTTAAAATCAAAGGGGCTTTATAACGTAATTGATCCGCTTGAAAGTTCAAATGGACCAATCATTACAATTGGTGGAAAAGAATATATTAACTTATCTTCAAACAACTATCTTGGATTAGCAACAGATAGCCGTTTGCAAGAAGCAGCAATTGGTGCAATTCATAAGTACGGGGTTGGAGCAGGAGCTGTTCGTACAATTAACGGTACTTTAGATTTGCATATTAAATTAGAAGAAACAATTGCAAAGTTTAAACATACAGAAGCAGCGATTGCTTATCAATCAGGATTTAACTGTAATATGGCAGCGATTTCAGCTGTTATGGATAAAAATGATGCGATTCTTTCAGACGAATTAAACCATGCTTCCATTATCGATGGTAGTCGTCTATCAAAAGCAAAAATTATCGTTTATAAACATTCTGATATGGAAGATTTACGCCAAAAAGCAATCGCGGCGAAAGAATCAGGTCTTTACAATAAATTAATGGTCATTACAGACGGTGTCTTCTCAATGGATGGAGATGTTGCAAAACTACCAGAAATTGTTGAGATTGCGGAAGAATTAGATTTAATGACATACGTAGATGATGCACACGGTTCAGGTGTACTTGGAAAAGGTGCAGGAACTGTAAAGCACTTCGGTCTATCTGATAAAGTTGATTTCCAAATTGGTACATTGTCAAAAGCAATTGGGGTAATTGGTGGATATGTAGCAGGAAAACAAAACTTAATTGACTGGTTAAAAGTTCGTTCACGTCCATTCTTATTCTCTACAGCATTAACACCAGCTGATGCAGCAGCTTGCATGAGATCCATTGAAATCTTAATGGAAAGCACAGAGTTGCATGATCGTTTATGGGAAAATGGTCGCTATTTAAAACAAGGGTTAAAAGAACTTGGCTTTAACATCGGGGAAAGTGAAACGCCAATTACACCTTGTATTATTGGTGACGAAGTATTAACACAAGAATTTAGTAAACGTCTAAATGAAGAGGGCGTATATGCAAAATCTATCGTGTTCCCAACTGTACCTAAAGGAACAGGACGCGTTCGTAATATGCCAACAGCAGCTCATACGAAAGAAATGTTGGATGAGGCAATTCGTAAGTATGAAAAAGTAGGGAAAGAAATGGGCATCATTTAAGTAAAGACATCTTTTGAATAGCTTGCAAATGAGGAGTGGGGAAAATGAAAAAAATTCTAGTAACCGGTTCTTTAGGGCAAATTGGTTCTGAACTAGTAATGAAACTTCGTGATGTATACGGCGCATCAAATGTTATTGCAACAGATATTCGTGAAACAGATAGTGAAGTAGTAACATCTGGTCCATTTGAAACGTTAGATGTAACAGATGGACAAAAACTACATGATATCGCAAAGCGTAATGAAGTAGATACAATTATTCATTTAGCAGCTTTACTTTCAGCAACAGCAGAAAAAAATCCATTATTTGCATGGAATTTGAATATGGGCGGACTTGTAAATGCATTAGAAGCAGCTCGTGAATTAAACTGTAAATTCTTCACGCCAAGTTCTATCGGTGCATTTGGTCCATCAACGCCGAAAGATAATACGCCACAAGATACAATTCAGCGTCCTACTACGATGTATGGGGTAAACAAAGTAGCAGGAGAATTACTATGTGATTATTATCATCAAAAATTTGGCGTTGATACGCGCGGTGTACGTTTCCCAGGTTTAATTTCTTATGTAGCTCCTCCAGGAGGGGGAACAACTGATTATGCAGTTGAAATTTATTATGAGGCGATTAAAAAAGGCACATACACCTCATACATTGCAGAAGGAACATACATGGATATGATGTACATGCCAGATGCTTTACAAGCGATCATTTCATTAATGGAAGCTGATCCAAGTAAACTTGTGCATAGAAACGCGTTCAATATTACAGCAATGAGCTTTGAGCCGGAGCAAATCGCAGCATCAATTCGTAAACACATCCCGGCGTTTACGATGGATTACGCTGTAGATCCTGCTCGTCAAACAATCGCTGATAGTTGGCCAAACTCTATTGATGCAACAGCAGCAATGAAAGAGTGGGGCTTTAAAGCAGAATACGATTTAGACAAAATGACAACGGACATGCTTGCTAAGTTAAAAAAAAAGCTCGCAGCTGAGTTAGTGATGAATTAATAGGAAGGGTCGATTCTTAGGAATTGACCTTTTTTGTTTGTATTTTAGGAATATACAAATAATTACAAGTGTGATAGAATGAGTTAATTTGTGTGTAAAGGGGAGACAGGGAATGGAGAAATGGGAGTTAGCAAAGGAAATTTACAATACGTCACGTTTAACGGGAACATTTAAACTTCGATCAGGACAAGTATCAAATCAATACTTTGATAAGTACTTATTTGAATCTAATCCAGTACTGCTAGTAGAAATTGCTAAACAATTGAAAGAGCTCATTCCTCCTGAGACAGAAGTGCTCGCAGGTTTAGAGATGGGAGGAATTCCAGTAGCAACAGCATTATCTTTACAAACAGGTATACCAGTTGTATTTGTAAGAAAAGAAGCGAAGAAGTACGGTACATGCAAGTTAGCAGAAGGCGTTGATATTGCTGGGAAAAATGTTTGTGTTGTTGAAGATGTTATTACGACAGGTGGTCAAATATTATTAAGCACGAAAGATTTAAGAGGATTAGGTGCGAAAGTCCACCATGTTCTAGGCGTGATTGAACGAACGAAAGAGGGAAAAGAAAACTTATTAGAAGATGGTTTACAGCTACATTCCTTATTTACAATGGATGAGTTAATTGAAGGAGAAAAGCAACATGCAAAGAGTTGATGTCGTATATGCACTAATACATGACGAAGAAACAGATAAAATATTAATGGTACATAATGTAGAACAAAATATTTGGTCATTGCCGGGTGGGGCTGTTGAAAAGGGTGAAACGTTAGAGGAAGCTCTAGTAAGGGAAGTAAGAGAAGAGACAGGTTTAACGGCTATGACAGGTGGACTTGTTGCGATCAATGAAAAATTCTTTGAAGAATCAGGGAATCATGCACTATTATTTACATTCCGAGCAAATGTAGTAACAGGTGAACTTATTGCAGAAGATGAAGAAGAAATTTCTGCAATAGAGTGGGTGGACAGAGCAATTGCAAATGAACGATTCCCATTCTACGATGGTGGATTTGAGGCATTATTAGAAGTAGCCATTCCATACAAGTTTCAGCCAGAAACAAAGTGATTGAAAGAAAAAAACAGGAAAACGCTCCTGTTTTTCTATCATGCCTTTCGAGAGGACTCCCACCTCTAAACGTAAGTGAAGGTGGTGAGGTGAATCGAAAGAAATATTTTATTTTCAAGAAAAAGGGAATGTATGTTCCTTTTTTGCTATAATATCCTTAACAAGGAGGTGAATAAAATGGCAAAGGAAAATCCATCAAACTATAAAACTCTTCAAATTTGGATTAAAAAAGGGCATCGTATGTATTCTTATTTTCAAGAATGTTGTCATAACGCTAAGAATATGTACAACACTACAAACTTTTATATACGCCAGGTGTACACTGGATTAACACAAGAAAAAGAGTTGCAGCCTTTGCAAAAAGAAGTTCTGGATCATATTCATAAAAATATTGGTAAGATGAATGACACACAACTTCTTGCCTATCAGAAGAAATTGGAAAAAGAGAAATTAAAGCCTAAAGAAGAACAGAAAGAGATTACATGTAATTTGTTTTCAGAACCTAATTTTGAAAAGCCTTATGTAGATTACAACTTTCTAGATGCACTATTTAAGGCTATGATTCAAAAGGATTATCGAGCTTTGCCTACGCAATGTAGCCAGTCCATCATGAAAGGTTTGTTCCAAAATTGGAAATCTTTTTTTGCTAGTTTAAAAGACTATAAAAAGAATCCAAACAAATATGCTGGAATGCCTAGGATTCCAAAGTATATTCGTTCTTCTGAAAAAGAGATTCTGTATACAAACCAAGATTGCATCATTAAAAACGGTAGATTTTTAAAGTTTCCAAAGACGAAATTGCAATTAAATATTGGGAAACTAGGTTTCACTGAAGGTAAACTGAAACAAGTTCGTGTGATTCCAAAATACAATGAATATGTAGTGGAATTGGTAATTGATGTTCCTTCTGAACAACAAATTATGGAAGAGAATGCTCGTTATATGAGTATTGATTTAGGTATTGATAACCTTGCAACCATCGTAACAAACACAGGTATGAAACCTGTCCTTGTTAAGGGCAAACATGTCAAAAGCATAAATCAATATTACAACAAAATGAAGGGTCATTTTACAAGCATTCTTAGAAATGGAAAACAAACGAATGAAGGACCTTTTACTTCTAAAAGGATAGAAAAACTTCATCAAAAACGTTACTTGAAAATAAAAGACGTCTTCCATAAAGTTAGTCACCACATCGTAAAACTAGCTCAAGAAGAAGAAGTTTGTAAAATCGTTATTGGCCAAAACAAAAGTTGGAAACAAGAAACGAATATGGGAAAAAGAAATAACCAATCGTTTTGTCATATCCCGCATAATTTACTGATTCAAATAATTACATACAAAGCAAATACTGTAGGCATTCAAGTTGTTGTAACTGAAGAATCATATACATCGAAAGCAAGTTTTCTGGATAACGACTTCATTCCAATGTATGGAGAAAATGACCAAAATACAACTTTTTCAGGAAAACGAATAAAGCGCGGCATATATCGTTCAGCAAATAAAACTTTAATTCATGCAGATGTAAATGCTGCGGCTAACATTTTACGAAAAGTAATCCCAAATGCATGGACAAATGGGATAGAGGGGTTAGGCGTGAAACAGCTCGCTAATGTGTTAACTCCCCTGACGTTAATCGTCCGTTAGGTCGAAACGTTAGAAACCCCCACTTCAAGCTTTGCTAAGTGGGGGAGTGTTCATTCAATCGTCTTCAGTAATAACTTTTTCAATAGTGGTTTAATCTTCAGACGTAAATCTTCAGCGTGATTTGCAACTAAGAAGTGATGGTTATAAATGTTCTTCATTAATTGATAAGTTGCTTCTTTCGCTTCGCCTTCTTCGATGAAAATACCGATTACTTCCATGCCGCTTTTGCGAGCAAGTTTGACAGCTTCGTGCGTATCTAAAATACCGTCTTGTTGATAGTCTAGAGCAGAAGGCTCACCGTCTGTGAAGACAAGTAAGAATTTATGCTTTTCTGGTCTTTTTGCAAGCTTTTCTGAAACGATACGAATAATATATCCGTCGCGATTATCTTCTTCTTCGCGAAGCTGCATAATTTCGGGACCAACGTTTGGTAACGTTGAGTTTTTATACGTTACAACTTCATGGATAACGTTCGGTTTATCTTCAGGTTTAGCACTAGAAGCATCTTCCCAAAATCCGCTAATAGCGTGCGGGATTTTTAAAGATTTCAACGCTTCATGGAATAGGACCACACTCTTTTTCGTTTCTTCCATTTTGTTATACATAGAACCAGAGCAGTCCACTAGTAGTTGGAATGCAACGTCGAGCTCTTGTGATTCTTGCCCTTTTTTATAAAACATGCGAGGCTGCTTTTCAGTATAAATACGAAGGAATTTCTTACGAAGTCTTCCGTAATATTTATCACTATTTGCATTCGTTTTATTTTCAATCGTTTTTTCGATAATTTTCTTTAATTCTTTTACATCTTTATTAACGACTGATTTAATAGCTTGGTAATCCTTTTTCTCGTCAGGATTTGGTTTGCGTGCTTCTTTAAATGTATGAGAAGCGCCAGTGTTATACTTACCGTATGCACTATCATTTTGACTAGAAGCGTGAGAGGCTCTTGCTTCCTCTGTATCAGCACCATCAAAGTTGGATTGTGTACTTTTTTGAGAAGTACCTTGTACAGAGCCAAGCGCTTGGTCACCATCTTCTGATTCGCGAGCAGTATCACCCATCATATTTGTTTTTGTTCCGCTTTCTAATTCAAAACGTAAAAAGTTCTCATTTTCATTGTTTTTATTTTCACGGTGCCATGTAGAGAAGCTTTCATTCATTTTATTTTTATTCTCATCATCAACGATTTGTGTATCATCATTTGCTAATTTTTCGGGACGGCTGTCTTTTTCATCTGCAATAACAGATAAGTAGAGCGGAGCATGTCCGAAATAGTTGTTAAGCATATCACTTTCAAGAAGCTCCTCTAAACGATAGCGAATTTTCTCAACGATATACATAATATCTTCCGTATTACGAGCTTGGAATGTTTCATGCAGAATAGCTTCAATTTGCTCGAAATATTCATTATTAAACATTTCATATTTATCGCTCGTTAATGAAAGATAGCATAGACAAAATAGACGATCACCGTGATAGTTACGAACGCGATTGATTTCATTTTGTGAGCTAAAGTAATTGCGATACATTTCTTTTCTTCTTTTAAAAACATGCTTTGTGCCAGGGCGTAAGTTTTTTACGATTTCCTCAACACGTAAATCTTCTAATAGAACAAATAATTGTGTTAAAAACTTTTTTAAGGGTGATTCTTGTAATTCAATCGCATAAGAACGAATTAAAGTCATGTCCGAGTAATGTTTATTACCAAGTGCTTTTAAAAACACTTCGCTTTTTAATCCGATTACTGTATCCTCTTCTTTTCGATCATCCCAAAAGTGACTAATGACAACCTTTTTTTCAATTTCGTCGTAGTATGCTTTATAGCCATACTCAAGGTAGGCATCATCTTCTTTGAGAAGGGCATACATTAAGTTTTCCATTTGTAGAAACAGCGACGCATCAATTTTTTTGTCACTAAAAATTTGTCTCATGAATTATCCCTCAAAGAAATAACTTTCTGCTAATTCACGGACAGTCATTTGTTCTGTTTCATCGTTTAATTTTGCGATAATACTACGTTCAATTGCACGCATAACAGGAATATATACACCTAAATCACATGCATCGATAATGCCACGAATACTTGCTGCTTCTTCACTTACGCGGCCGTCACGAGCTAAAGGCATAAGATCGCTTGCAAATGCAACGAACTTTTCAATTGTTGTAACATCGTTTAATTTTGATTCTGCTAATAATAATTCTTTTAATGTATCACCTTGAATGTAAGGAACTTCAATAATAACGAAACGGTTTTTTAACGCTTCGTTTAGTTCACTTGTACCAACGTAACCTTCATTAATGGCAGCGATTACGCGATATTCGTCATCACCGTATACAACTTCTTGTGTAAACGGGTTTGTAATCATTTTACGGTAATCTAATGCACCGTGAAGAAGTGGTAACGTTTCAGGTTTTGCCATATTGATTTCATCAATATATAGGAAATGACCGTTCTTCATCGCTTTCATAAGAGGACCGTTAACGAAAGCAACTTCAGATGCGCCATCTTTCGTTTGTAGTGTGTTGTATCCTAAAATACCTTCTACATCTAGGTCGACAGAACAGTTAATGCTATGCATTGGTTTTTGGAATAAAGAAGAAAGCGTTTCAGCTAGTACTGTTTTACCACTACCAGTTGGTCCTTTTAATAGAATGTTTTTTCCAAGAAGAAGTGCTGTAATAGCATCTTCGATAATGCTATTATCAGATGCTTTATATATTTTTGTACCGATTAAATGTGCATTTTCACCAGCTTCTTGCTTATTCTTTTCGTGAATTGTAGAGAGCTGTTGTTTTAAATCAGCATGTATATGAAATTGTTCTAACATGTATTTCCCACCTAACATTATTTTCATAAAGTAATACATCTTATGATAACTTGTTTTAATATGGTATGCAAAGAAAAGGGGAGGGGACAAATATAAAAGAAAAAGCAATCAATTGTACATTGATTGCTTATAGTAAAGGAGAAATGAGCCTCATAAAAGACTCTAATATTCGTTTTTTGATACTTCTTTTTTGGAAAGCGTTCCATTTAATTTCAGTGGAATGCTTAAAGTCTTCTTCAAAATCACGTTTAATATCATGAACAGTTTTTGATTCATACAGTACGCTAATAATTTCGTAATTCAATTCAAAGCTTCGTACATCCATATTTGCTGTTCCGATTGTTGCAATTTTATCATCAACAAGTACAAGTTTTGCATGCATAAAGCCATCTTTATAACTATAGATGGAGGCGCCAGCTTTTAAAAGTGGAGTGAAGTAGGATTGGGATGCTTGATCACTAATAATACTATCACTTTTACCAGGATATAAAATGCGTACATCTATGCCAGATATTGCACTTAAACGTAATAATGTTAAAGTTTCTTGATCTGGAATAAAATATGGTGTAGCAATCCAAATAGATTTTTTTGCAGAGCCCATAATAGCTAATAACGTATTACGAATGCTCTTATCATCTGAGCTTGGCCCGCTTGCTACAATTTGCACAGCACCTTCTGCACTTGAAACTTCTTTACCCGGGAAGTATTGTCTATTCATAAATTGATCCCAGGAATAGGTTTTCAAACCACTAGATGCATAGAGCCAGTCCTCTAGAAAAATTGCTTGTAATTTATATAACGCTTTTCCTTCGATTTTTAAATGACTATCACGCCAAACGGGAAACTTTTTTGAACGGCCAAGATATTCATCACCGACATTAAGTCCTCCAGTAAAACCAATTTCTCCATCGACAATGACGATTTTACGGTGGTTACGATAATTAACTGTTTCAAGTAACCAAGCTGAAAAAATAGGGTCAAATTCAACAATTTCAATCCCAGCTTCTTTCATAGGTTTTAAAAAGCGTCTTCTTAACGTATTACTTCCTAATCCATCATAAAGGAAGCGTACAATAACACCAGCTTTTGCTTTGTTTATTAAAGCATCCCGGACTTTTGTACCAATCTCATCAGATTTATAAATATAGTATTGAATATGTATGTGATGTTTTGCTTGCTCGATAGCTTGCAAAATTTCTGAAAATGTTTGATCTCCGTTTGTTAAAAGTTTTGTAGTTGTTCTATCTGCGGCAGGCCCGCCTCCAAATTTTTGTACAACTTCTGTTAAATGGGTAGAGCGTTCACTTAATGGGACTTTGAGTGATAACTCTAGTCGTCTTCCTTCTAATATTTCACGGAATAATTTTCTTTGTTCTTCTGAACGATGGAGATGCTTTTTTCTTCTCCAACGGCTACGCCCGAAAATAGAGTATAAAAGTACACCTACAACGGGAAGAAGTGCTAATACTAAAAACCACGCTAAAGTACTTTGAGGAGACCTATTTTCGATAAAAATAACGAATGAAATTCCTACAATTGTGATGGACCAGAGAACGCCGACAAATGTATATAACGAAATATACGATGTATTTAATAGGAAAAGAACGATAGATACAATTGTAAATATTAATAGTAATTGGACAATAGGTTTCTTCATTTCTATATAATTCCTCTAATCTTTCTTCAATATAGACTTCCTAAATAGCGGATGTAATGTGACATTTTTATTATAAATTGTTTTCTGTTTTTTACAAAATGTAGGTATTTCCCCATACTTTCCGCATTTGTCCTACATACAGTGTATTGTTACGTTTTTAAAGAGAAAAGGAGGGTGAATAAAATGTATGGGCGTCCAATTGGAGGATTTGGTCACGGTGGTTTTCATGGTGGTTTTGGACATTCACCATTTTTTGGTGGGGGGTTCTTCCCAGGTTTTGTAGCAGGTGCTTTACTCAGCCCTGGGTTTGGTTATGGTGGATATGGTTATCCGTATTACTCGGATTATTCTTATTATACAGGTTACCAACAAGATCCGTATTATTCATACAATACCTATTAAGATGAGAACATGAAAAAGGAGAGGGAAAACATGAATTATATAGAAAATAACGGATTGTATTATCGTCATAATCATGGAGGTCATCATCATAATGGGGGACATCACCACCATGGAGGGCACAATCACCATGATTACCACCATCATCATCACGGAGGTGGATGGGGCTGGGGTGGAGGCTCATGGGGCGGTGGATTTTTCCCTGGAAGTTTTGCTGGAGGTGTGTTAGGTGGGCTTACAGCAGGTGCATTAACGGGTGCAGCAGGTGGAGGATACTATCCAGCACCGTACCCAGTAACTTATCCAGCGCCATATCCAGCGCCATATCCAGTTTCATATCCAACACCATATCCGTATTAAATAAAAAAAGAGGCTATCCTCTTTTTTTATTTAATACGGTATTTATTTATAAAATACTTCCAAAATTAAGGTGAAAATATGTTAATATTTTGTTATTATAATTCAAAAAACATATATAATAATTTTAATTTATCACGCATTAACGGGCAGTAAGACCCCCACCTCAAAATTCAGCGGAAGCAAAGAAGTTAGGCGGAGATCAACACCCCCCACTAATTAAAGTTTCACTTTATATATGTTCCTGAAGAGTTGTATAGAGTTAGCTATAAGAAACTACTACGTATAATTGAAACGGTATTATATTGCTTTTTATTACAAATAATATTATGTTATTTTAATCGGCATATTTCAAAACATGATGTATGTAAAGGGCGATTATTAGGAAATGAAATATCTCTATTTCTATGAAAAGAAACAAGTTGTGTTTTAGTCAGATAGGAAGCAAGGAGAGATGCGCATGCTAGAACAAAGAGGTCATGCATTATATGAATCTTCATTGCGAGATTTAAAGTTAGCATTAGATGAGTCTTCAATTGTTGCGATTACAGACCGAAAGGGTCTTATTACATATGTAAATGATAAGTTTTGTGAAATCTCCAAATATACACGAGAAGAGTTAATAGGGAAAGATCATCGTATTTTAAATTCAGGACATCACCCGAAAACATTTTTTCAAATGCTATGGAAGCGTATTTTGAGCGGAAAAGTATGGAGAGGTGAGATTCGAAATCAAGCAAAAGATGGTACATATTATTGGGTTAAAACAACAATTGTTCCATTTTTAAATGAAAAAGGAGAGCCCTATCAATTTATTGCGATCCGAAATGATATTAGTAGTAGGAAAGAAGCAGAACAGAGGTTACGGTTAAGCGAAAGTCGTTATAGGGAGCTTGCGTATCATGATGCTTTAACGAGTTTACCGAACCGTCTACAATTAATAACGACTGTTAACGAATTAATTGCAGATAAAAGAGAGTTTGGTATGATTTATTTTGATTTGGATCGTTTTAAATTAGTAAACGATACGCTAGGTCATATGATAGGAGATTTACTTTTAAGCGAAGTTGCTTCACGGTTGCATTATGTGCTAGGAGAGAAAGATGTTCTGGCTAGGCTGGGTGGCGACGAATTTGTGTTGTTAACAAAAAATCATACACAAGATGAGATGAGGCAGCTAGCGACATCTGTGTTGTCATGCTTTCAGGCGCCATTTATACTTGAAGGTCATGAAGTATACATTTCAGCTAGTCTAGGACTGTGCTCATATCCGCAAGATGGACAAGATGTAGAAACTCTATTGAAGAATTCAGATTTAGCTATGTATAGTGCGAAAGAACAGGGAAGAAATGCAGCGTGCTTCTTTACAGATGAGTTACGTGCGAAAATAAATCGTAGAATGAAAATTGAATTTGCTTTGCAAAAGGCAATTCGTGATGAAGAGTTAGAGGTGGCGTTGCAGCCTATTATTGATTTGAAAACGAAGAAATATACTGGTATTGAAGCTTTAGCACGTTGTTCAACAGAAGAAGGACCGATTTCGCCAGACGAATTTATCCCAGTAGCTGAAGAATCTGGACTTATTATAAAATTAGGAGACTGGGTATTAGAAAAGTCATGTCGCTTGTTTAAAACATTGCCAGAGTACGAAGAAGGACTAAAGTTATCTGTGAATTTATCCATACAACAATTAATGCAAAAGCGTTTTATTTTATCTGTACGTAGCATTTTAAAGAGAACTGGATTTCCACCGAATCGTTTAATTTTAGAAATAACGGAAAGCATTGCTGTTCGTCATTTTGATTATATTATTGCTACATTACAAGAATTAAGAAATATGGGTATTTTAATTGCTTTAGATGATTTCGGAACGGGTTATTCTTCCTTATATTATTTAAAACAACTACCGCTGGATATAGTAAAAATTGATCGTAATTTTATTCGTGAATTTCATTATGATCATGCACAGCCAGAGCGAACGATTGTAAAATCTGTTATTGAAATTGCCCATAGCTTACATTTAGCAGTAGTTGCTGAAGGGGTAGAGACAGTAGAGCAAGAAAGTTTATTACAATCTATGGGTTGTGATTATGTGCAAGGATTTTATTATGCGAAACCTTTATCTGTAGGAGAGTTAAAAGAAAAGTTAACTACAGATTTCATATAAAAAAGAGAAGCGTAGCTTCTCTTTTTTAATTCATTTTTTGTGAGTTTTTCATTAGTATTGGATAGAGAATCAGACCTAATACGAACAATCCGATTCCTAAGAAGAACGTTTTTAAATCAGCAGTTCCCGTTTTGATAACCCAAATAGAATATATGAATGCTAATGTAGTAATGATGCCGTCCTTTATTCGAGAGCCAGGCATTATATCATACGTTTCTCCTGTAATAACTAATTTGAATTGGTACAGCGTAGAAACAAGGTATGGAATTAAATAAGCTAATGTTGCTACAACGATAGCGAAATTATAAGCTTCTGATACGGTACCAGAAATCGTTGAGAACAAGAAAATCTGCGTCATTACATTTGTAATCAATAATGATTTTGAAGGACTACCCTTTTTATTCGTTTTCGCGAAAAGCTTAGGGAAAAGTCCGTTCTTTGCAGCCTGATAAGGTACTTCTGAACTAACAACAATCCAGCCCACTGTAGATCCAAATAAAGATACAAGTGCAAGTAGAGCCATGATATAGGCACCTTTATTGCCAATTGCTAAATTTAATGCGTCTACTAATGGTTTTTGAGACTCTTTTAAAGCATCTTGCGGGAGAGCGCCCATTGTAAGTAGAGTAATTGACATGTAAATAAGAAGAGCGATAATTAATCCGAAAATCGTAGCTTTTTTTACATCGCGCTGAGATTTTGCACGATTAGAAAGCATGACAGCCGATTCAATACCGATGAACGCCCAAAGTGTTGCAATAGCAGCTGAATTGATTTGTCCACCTAAAGAAATGGATTGTCCTGCTTCATTCATAAATGTTTGCCCATCTCCGAAATTAGAGGCATTGAAAATGAATAATGTGATTACAATAAACATTGTAAATCCAATAATTTTTGCAATAGTAGCAAGAAGATTCATATTTCCAGCACGATCAATATTTTGAGAAAGAATATATTGAATTCCCCATAACATAAGGCTGCATACGAGGAACGTTAATCCTTTTCCAAGTTCTAGTGAAAATCCGTTCGTTGAAAAGAGAATTTGCTTACTTTGTAAAACTGGAAAGAATGTTGATAAATATCCAGCAAAGGAAATAATAACAGATGCTGTTGCAGCCCAGTTCGCAGCCCAATATCCCCATGCCATACTATAGCCTGCAACTTTACCCGCTTTTTTTGAAGGGAACATCGCTTGGGCATAGCTTTGTGGCCCCGCTTTTAATTCTGGTTTTCGGATTGCTAAATTTCCAAATACGAGTGCAATCATAAATACGCCAAGTCCTGTAATACTCCATGCAAGTGTAGAACCCATTGGACCTGATACTTGTGCTAAATTCGCTGGGAGCATAAATACGCCACCGCCAACCATATTCCCGATAACAAAAGCTGTTAAAACCCATAATCCCCATTTTTTCGTTTCCATTTTTGTTAACTCCTTTGTAGTAAGATTTGCTTAAACATCATTTTTTACTAGCTTTTTGGCAATAAAAAAAGAGCCATGTAGATAAAAAATACCTACATGGCTCTTCGCCTAACGTAGGTACAACGGGAATAACCCTTGTACCTACGCGTAATTTTTCCGCTAGGTTTCAAGGGTTACGTATGATGATGATGTTTTTGTGCAAATGTAACTACAATTGTTGTATAAGTAAGCATAGTTCTTTGCTCCCTTTCTCCTCTGATTTTGAAGTTAGTATACTACATGTTTTTTTGAATGAAAAGAAAAATATAAAAATTTTTATAAAAATACGTTTTAGAGATTAAATATTTACCTTTATTTTTCCTATACTGGAAAATAAGTGAGAGATTGGCAGAAGAGTGTAGCATGGTATAATACATATAGAACTAGAAGGTGACAAGGGGCTATTGTAGATGATGAGTAAGTATGAACAAATTTATACAGAAATCAGTAATTCTATTGATAATAGGCAATTAAAAGAGGGATGCAAAATCCCATCAGAAACTGAATTAATGAAGCAATATGAAGCGAGCCGCGGTACTGTAAGAAAAGCTGTAGATTTATTACAAGAACGTGGATATGTTCAAAAAATACACGGAAAAGGTGTTTTTGTTTTAAAGCGAAAAAACATTGAATTTAACTTTGGTGGTATTGTAAGTTTCCAAGAAGAAAATGAACGTTTAGGACGCCATTGTATTACAGAAGTCGTGGAAATGGAGAAAGTAAAAGCGACAAAAGAGGTTGCAAAGCTATTAAATGTGAAAGAGAAAACAGACATAGATCATATTAAACGCGTACGAAATATTGATGGAGAAAAAGTAATTTTGGATATTAATCATTTTGTATCGGAATATATTCCTGGATTAACGAGTGAAATTGCAGCGCAATCCATTTATAAATATATTGAGAAAGAACTAGGTCTTCATATTAGTTACTCACAGAGAGTAATTGAAGTGCAACCATGTACAGAGGACGATAGAAAGTATTTAGATTTAAATGGAACAGACTATGTTGTTGTCGTGAAAAACTTTACGCATTTGTATGATGGAAGTCAGTTCGAATATACAGAATCCCGCCACCGCTTAGATATTTTTCATTTTTCGGATGTGGCGCGGAGAAAATAAGGAGATGGAACGTAATAACGTTTCAGCTCTTTTTTTATAAAAAAACGACAAACTCGTATATACGAGTGTTGACTAACTTATATATACGAGTTAATATGTAATTGTAAACGGTATCAAAAAAAGAAAAGAGGGACGGGAATATGGGGAAAGACTATCGTAAAACAGCAGAGGAAGTGTTGCAGTATATTGGCGGGAAAGACAATATTGAACAAGCTGCGCACTGTGTAACGAGACTCCGTATCGCTTTAAAGGATGAAAGTAAAATAGATAACGATAAATTGCAGTCTGTTTCATTAGTGAAGGGAGCGTTTCATAACGCTGGGGTATTTCAAATTGTAATCGGTCCAGGAGATGTTGATCGAGTATATGCTGAATTGATAACGCTTGCAGGTATGAAGGAAGCGACAGTAGCTGATGTAAAAGATTCTGGAAACCAAAAGCTAAATCCAGCTCAAAAGTTTGTAAAAGTATTTTCAGATGTATTTATGCCGATATTACCAGCAATCGTAACAGCTGGTTTACTAATGGGAATTAACAACCTATTAGGGGCGAAGGACTTATTTTTTGAAGGTAAAAATTTATTAGATGTGTATCCAAACTTAAGTGGGCTTTGGGATTTAATTAATATGATGGCGAATACAGCTTTCGTATTCTTACCAGCACTTGTCGGTTGGTCAGCAACGAAGCGTTTTGGTGGTAGTCCGATATTAGGAATTGTTATGGGATTAATGCTTGTGCATCCAGCATTATTAAACGCGTGGGATTACGGAAAAGCAGCAACTGGTTTAGATGGACAAAAGATTGAGTACTTCGATATTTTAGGATTATTTCAAATTGAAAAAGTAGGGTATCAAGGTCAAATCTTGCCGGTTTTAGTAGCAGCATTTGTATTAAGTAAAGTGGAAATCTTCTTAAAGAAACATGTACCAAATGCAATTCAATTGTTAGTTGTACCAATTACAACGATTGTCGTAACAGGTGTGTTAGCATTAGGGATTATTGGTCCAGTTACACGTCATATTGGAGATTTATTAACAGCTGGATTAGTAGGTGTATATGAAACAGTACCAGTAGTTGGAGCAGTATTGTTTGGAGCATTATATGCACCGCTTGTAATTACAGGTATGCATCATATGTTTATTGCTATCGACTTACAATTAATTGCACAACACGGGGGTACATTCATTTGGCCAATGATTGCTCTTTCTAACATTGCGCAAGGTAGTGCGGCACTTGCGATGTTCTGGATTTCTAAAAATCAAAATGATAAAAGTATGGCATCTACATCAGCAATCTCGGCATATTTCGGTATCACAGAGCCAGCTATGTTTGGTGTAAACTTACGAAATAAATTCCCGTTCTATGCAGCAATTATAGGATCGGCTGTGGCAGCAATATTTATTACGTTAAATGGTGTATTAGCACCGGCTATCGGAATTGGCGGATTACCAGCATTTATTTCTATCATTCCGAAATCGATTCCCATGTTTATTGTCGGAATGATTATCGCAGTTGTAATCCCATTTACGTTAACGTGGTTATTTGCAAAGCGAGTAAAACAGAAGTAGGAGGAAGTTAAACATGAAGGATTGGCATAAAAGTGTAGTTTATCAAATTTATCCGAAGAGCTTTAATAGCTATTACAATAAAGAAACCGGTGATATAAAAGGGGTTACAGAGAAACTAGATTATTTAAAAGAACTCGGAGTAGATTATATTTGGTTAACACCGATATACCAATCACCACAAAATGATAATGGATACGATGTAAGTGATTACTACCGTATTGATCCATCTTACGGAACGATGGAAGAGTTTGAAGAGCTTTTAGAAGAGGCGAAAGCACGTAATATTGAAATTATGCTTGATATCGTTGTAAATCATAGTTCGACGGAGCATAAGTGGTTTAAGGAAGCGAAGGAAGATAAAAATAGTCCATATCGAAATTATTACATTTGGCGTGATGAAAAAAATAATTGGCAATCTAAGTTTGGTGGATCTGCTTGGAAATATGATGAGAAGACAGAGCAATATTATTTACATCTATTTGATGAGACACAAGCGGATTTAAACTGGGAAAATGAAAAACTTCGTGAAGAAGTATATGATATGATGCGCTTTTGGCTTGATAAAGGGGTAACTGGATTCCGATTAGATGTTATTAATTTAATTTCAAAAGATCAACAATTCTTAAATGATGACGGAAGTACAGCGACAAGCGATGGCCGTAAATATTATACAGATGGCCCACGTGTGCATGAATATTTACAAGAAATGAACCGAAATGTTTTTGAAGGGAAAGATGTAATTACAGTTGGAGAAATGTCATCTACGACAATTGATAATTGTATTAAATATTCAAACCCTGAGCGTAATGAATTAAGTATGACGTTTAGTTTCCATCATTTAAAAGTTGATTATCCGAATGGTGATAAGTGGACGAAGGCTGATTTTGATTTTATTAAATTAAAAGAGATTATGTCTAATTGGCAAATTGAAATGCAAAAGGGCGGGGGATGGAATGCGTTATTCTGGTGTAATCATGACCAGCCTCGTATTGTGTCACGCTTTGGTGATGATAAGGAGTACCGAAATGAATCTGCGAAAATGTTAGCGACAGCTATGCATATGTTGCAGGGCACACCTTACATTTATCAAGGTGAAGAAATCGGTATGACGAATCCTAAATTCGAGTCTATTGAGCAATATCGCGATGTAGAATCGTTAAATATATACGATATAAAGCTGGAAGAAGGATTATCAAAAGAAGAGATTATCGGGATTTTAAAACAAAAATCTCGTGACAACTCCCGTACTCCAATGCAGTGGAATGAAGAGATGAACAGTGGTTTTACAACAAGTACACCTTGGATTTCAGTGGCTGAAAACTATAAAGAAATAAATGTAGAGAAGGCACTAGAAGATAAAGAGTCTGTATTTTATCATTATAAAAAGTTAATCGAACTTCGAAAAACGTATGATGTAATTACAGAAGGAGAATATGCTATTTTGGATGAAAATGATCCTAAAATTTGGGCATATACTCGTACTACAGAAAGTGAAGTGCTACTTGTTATCAATAACTTCTATGGAGAGGAAATAACGTACTCTGTACCAGCGCACGTTCAATTGGATGGAATGAAACAAGAAGTATTACTGTCGAATCATAAAGATTCCAGCAAGGATATTACAAACCTTGACTTAAGACCATATGAATCAATTGTATATCGATATACGAAATAAAAAGTTGTATGCCTGCGTGGCATACAACTTTTTATTTTAAGACACCACTATACAAAATGCTTACTTCTACCTCAGGCTTAAATTTTACTTTTGCATAATCTTTATTCCAATTTTTTTTCTTCCATAGGTCAGGATGATAAGCGATAAGATGTCTACCAATTCCGAAAGCATCACAATTTGCCTTTTGTAACTTTTTCGTTATTTTTTTCGCTTCTTTCGTGAGCTGTTTGGATAGTTCCTTATTTAGTTTTTTTCTTTCATCCATTTTGTAAAGATTATCTCTCGGAGCTTCAAGAGCTATAACTTTTAATTGAAGCTTAATGTGAGCATACACATTTCCTTTTTTATCTGTTGTTATTTTTAAGTCTCGTTTTAATTTCCGATTGCTCACTTCCATTGTTAAATAGTCAGATGTCTTCTCGGATTCATCGCTAGTAAGTTTTTGGGTTATACGGGCACTTGTTCCCATTTTTCCAGTTAATAATACGAATAAAACAGATTGTTTTAAAGGTAAATGCCCGGTCAATTTATCATTGTTAAATAAAGCTAATCCGTTTGTAATTACTTCTTTTCCTTTTATTTTTATAGAAGGGAGGGTAAAGTCTTTACCGGGATCTAACATTTTTGTAGCAGCTGTTTCTAAAGTTTCTTTTGGAAATACACTCATATCTTCTAAGCTTTTCACTTTTTTCTTTAGAAAATCTCCAATTAACAAATTTCCGACATTCTTTTTTTTCAGTATTTCGGATGTTTCACCATCTACTGCAATAAGTTTTACTAAAGCAGTTGGGTTTGTTGGGTCCCGAAAACTGACATCTAAATAGGGTAGTATCCCTTTTTTTAAAATTTTGGTTCCTAGTAATTGAACACCATATTTGAAATAGCGAATATTTCCAGTCACATTTTTTTTTAGAGCATCGCTTGTATCCCTTATGTTATGCCCCGTTGCTGAATGTATTTCATTTTCGAATGAAGATTGCTCTCCGCTTGAACTTTTTACGAGCTCAATTGTTTGCTGGAGTTTATTCTCTTCCGTAATATCAGATCCAATACTATAAGCTAACCTTGCTTCTCTTAATGGTTCTTGATCCCAACAGCCAGAAAGGAGGGAACTCGTACATAATATAAAAAGTAATTTAACTCTTTTTTTGAACATATTGTTCTCCTTTCTTATTTCTTATTACTGAATAAAGTAGAAATAAAAGAGGGAGGACAACGATGAAAATATAGGTGAACTTATCAGTGAAAGTTGAAATTACTTTTAATTCCTCTGGTGTATCGATAAATAAGGCTACACTAAAAGCAATAATACCAACGATTGGAACAGCCTTTTTATGGTTAGCAAGATTGAATATATGTCCAATGCCGATTGAAGCGGCACAATAATAACTAGCAATAGAAGCCACAACTGTTATCATCCATATTGGTATGAATAGTAAATCAGTTCGGTCTATGATCCCGATATGCAAGGAGCGTAGTAAGTAAGCAACTGGTTCTGGAATAAGCTCAATTTGTTTTGGACTAAATACGATAAAACAAATCCAAACAGTAAAAGTATAAAAAAGAGTTACAAATCCATTAGCGATAGAAATGGCCTTTAGTTTTGCTACAGAACTCCCGTTTACTTTGGGGAAAGCGATAAGAAAAATTTCAAAACCATACATAGCTGTAATTGTTTCTTTAGATGCTTGAATAATATTCCACCATCCAGCCTCTGTAATCGGAAAAATATAAGAAAAATCAGCTCGCGTGAGTCCTAAGGCGATTAAAAGAGCCATTGGTAAAATGAGAATAGAGGCCATGACGTAAAATCTTACGATAACTTTAAATGTGTTATAGGCTACATGACAACAAGCTATTGTAAATAGTATGAGAATGGCATACCAAGGAGTTGCTTGTAATATCCACACTTTAATGACATTACAAGCATTCAACATAACCGTCATACCAATAAGGGTAAAATAAAAAACATAAGCAAAACCTAATAGTTTTCCAAACTTATTCCCAAATAGCATACAAACACTTTCATACATATCTGCATCAGGAAATCGTTTTAAGAAAAGCCACATAAGTAAAATAATAAGCTGAATCGCAAGCCCAGCGATGAGTGCAGAAATCCACCCACCGCCTTTAGCAATCGGGTGAAGGCGGTTCGGTAGAGAAAGTATGCCTACTCCGATTTGGCACTGAATAACGAAAAAGGTAAATTGAACTAGCGAAATTTTACTTTGCGTGTTTGTCACCGTCCTCATCCTCTCTCGTTACATGTTGGCGCTGCATTTTTTTCGGTTTTGGATCATGTGGTCGTTCCCAAAATGACCAAATTGGTAGTCTTACAAAAGAATCTTTCATATCTTTAATCCGCATTGGTGCAACAGGAGAAAGATATGGTGTATGAAAAGAATGAAGCTGACATAGGTGAACGAAAGTTATAATGAGACCGAATGATATTCCTACGTATCCGAATAGGGCAGCAAGGAGCATTAATGGAAAACGAAGAATTCGAACTGCTGAACTCATATCGTTTGATGGAACGAGAAAAGATGAGATTGCAGTTAAAGCTACAACGATAATCATTGTGTAAGAAACGAGTCCAGCTTTTACAATTGCATCCCCAATTACTAAACCGCCTACAATACCGATTGTTTGTCCAACTCGGCTCGGCAAGCGAATACCAGCTTCCCGTAATAATTCGAAAATTAGCTCCATTAAGAGAGCTTCAAAAATAGGAGGGAGCGGTACTTTCTCTAATGAAGCTTTAATTGTATACACAAGTTCAAGCGGCAGTACATCAGGATGAAAGGCTACGGTTGCGATATATATAGCTGGTAAGAGAAAAGCAATCAAAAAACTCACTAAGCGAATCATTCGGACGAAAGAACCGACAATCCAGCGGTTATTATAATCGTCTGGTGATTGATAGAAGGCAAATAACGTAACAGGAACGATAAGCGCTGTTGGATCTCCATCAGATAAAATAGCAACTCGTCCTTCCATTAAATTTGCAGCGGTCCTATCTGGACGCTCTGTATTTAATTGCTGCGGAAATGGTGAGAAAGACGTATCCTCTATAAATTCTTGTATATATCCTGGAGGCATAAGTGCATCTGTCTTAATCGTTTCTAATCTTCTTTTCACTTCTGTAACTAAATCGTCATTCGCTATATTTTGCATATAAGCAATTGCCACTTTCGTGTGCATTTCTTCACCGATTGTAAAATACTTAACAACTAAATTTGGACTCTTAATGAGTTTACGAATAGAGGTTAAATTAGTTGCTAGATCCTCTACAAAACCAGTATGTGGTCCACGTACAATCCCTTCATTATCAGGCTCTGCTATATCTCTCTTTAAAGATAAAGCTGTTTCGAAAATACAAAAACTGTCGACTTGTTCATGAAAATATAATGATTTGCCTTGTAATAAGAGCTGCACGCCATAATTTAAATTCGTTTCCTTTTTCATATTTAATGTAGAAAAAGCTTTATCTAAAGCTAAATCTGACCGCGTCAATAAAGGCTCAAGGGCTAATTGATGAATTAGATTTGGGTCTGCTAAAGATTCGATATATAGGATTGTTCCTTTTCCGTTTTGAAAAGGGAGATCTAATTTTTTTATATCGTCTGAATGACAGAACTTATTTTCGATATAATTAATGTTTTCTGAAAGTGATGGAAACATATACTTTTTACTATTATCTTGTTTTGAATTTTCCTGTTCAGTCATAATTTCCACCTCTATTAGAATAAAGTTACTCCTGTTAATTTTTGCTTTTTGTGAGAAATTTATGCTTGGGTTATTTGAAAAAAATAAACTTGAAAGTTACGTTACGTCACCTTCTATACTTAAAGAAACACGGAGTGGAGGGATGGAGTATATGATTTTGAAAAGTATGTGGGGATGGAAAGAAATTTTATATTTATTAGTTTTCGTATTTCTTATTGTCCCAGTAACAGTTGAAGCTCTTTTTTATGAATATGCTTTAAAAATAATAGGGAACTCATTATATGCTGGAGTATTAATGGGATTTATAATGGCAGTGATATTTACTACTGTAGTTTATCTTTTTTGTATAAAAAGATATCAACTGTCTTGGAAAGATATTGGAATTCGAAAGCTTTCATGGAAAGATTTTTTCTGGACAGTTATAGCATTGATTGCCTTAATTGTAGTTAGTATTGCTGTATTAGTGATAATGGAGAAAATGGGGATTTCTTTTGAAAATAGTAAAACGGAGACGGTCCAAAAGGATAAATCAATATATTCGTTTTGTATCGCGGTAATTGGAGCAGCGATTATATCACCGATTTATGAAGAAATTTTATATCGAGGTGTTTTTTATACATTTTTTCGTGATAGGTATGGTATGTGGGGCGGTATACTTATAAGTTCCATAATATTTACTGTTGTTCATATTCCAACATATAACACATTACCAGTAAACTTTTTAAGTGGAGTAGTATTTGCTTGGTTATATGAGAAAACAAATTCTATTTTATCGGCTATGATTGTCCACGCATTATTCAATTTCATAGCAGTACTTCTCACATTTGTGTCGAATTAAGAAGATATATAGGAGGGATACATATGGAAATAGCAGTAGAACGAGTTTTTACAAAAGAAATTTTAGCAAGAGCAGCAAAGGCATTTCATGTAACAGTGGAAGAGAAGCCGCTTGGAGATTTTGAGAATTATATTTTTAAGGCGAAGGGTGATAATGATGAGGACTATGTATTACGTTTAACGCATTCTTCGCATCGATCTAAACAAGAGGTAGAGGCTGAACTAGATTTTTTACGATATGTTGCGGGAAACGGGGCAAAGGTAGCGGGACCTCTTTACTCAACGTCTCAAAATCTTGTAGAAGAAATCGGAGCAGAGGATGGGACTTTCTTTTTCGCTTCCTTATTTACATATGCAAAAGGGGAGCAAGTAAAAGGAGAAGAATCGCCTTATTGGGGCGAGCCTCTCTTTGAAGCATGGGGAAAAGCGATTGGACAACTGCATCGTCTAACAATGAACTATCCTAAAACGGATCATCGTGATACGTGGGAAGAAGATGAGAGTGGGGTTGTTAATGAATTAGAAGATGATCAAGTGAAAAAAATCGCTGCGGTATTAATGGCTGAGATAAAGGCTCTTCCAATTGAAAGAGAAACGTTCGGCCTTATGCACGGTGATATTCATCCAGGTAATTTTCATTATGATGGTAAAGAGCTAACAATCTTTGATTTTGATGATGCGGCTTATAATTACTTTATACACGATTTAGCGATGGTTCTTTATTACTCTGTTCTATTTACACCGTGGACAGCGGAAGAGAAGACCGATTTTGCTCGTAAACAATTACAAGTGTTAAGAAAAGGATACGAATATGAACATAAGCTAGCGGATAGTTGGTATGAATCATTGCCGTTATTTTTACGTTTACGCGATATAGGTTTATATGGCACGATTCAAAAGAAGTTTAAAGGGAAAGATATGCCTGATAACTTCTTGAAATTATCAGAAGAGCTATACGAAAGAATTATAAAAAAAGAAGCAATTGTGAATATATAATACATTCTGTTCAAAACAAAGTATATAAAACAAATATATACTTTGTTTTTTTATACAAAAATATGTTTATTTTATTAAAATAATATTGTCATAGATTCGGTATACATTTATAATTTTTATATATTCTGAATATTCTTGATAAAAGGAGGGGGAATATTGGAAGCTTTCGTAAATTGGTTAAATAATATTGTTTGGAGTCCAGCACTTGTTTATTTATGTTTAGGAGCAGGTTTATATTTTTCAATTCGAACGAGGTTTTTACAAGTAAGGCATGTAGGAGAAATGGTGAAGCTGACATTTAAAGGAGAAAAATCAGAGGCGGGTGTTTCTTCATTCCAAGCGTTAGCACTTTCGTTATCTGGACGCGTTGGAACAGGGAATATAGCTGGGGTAGCAACGGCGGTTGCCTTCGGCGGACCAGGAGCTGTATTTTGGATGTGGGCAGTAGCCTTTTTAGGAGCAGGATCAGCTTATGTAGAATCTACATTAGCACAAATCTATAAGACAAAGCATCAGGGACAGTTTCGCGGTGGACCTGCTTATTACATTGAAAAAGGTTTAGGTGTGAAATGGTATGCTCTAGTATTTGTTGCAGCGACAATTCTTGCAACGGGGCTTTTATTACCGGGTGTGCAAGCAAATAGTATTGCTGTAAGTTTAGAGACAGCTTTTGGAATTAATACTACTCTATCAGGGGCTTTATTAGTTGTTGTATTAGCTCTTATCATCTTCGGTGGAGTAAAACGAATTGTTAACGTAGCGCAAGTTGTCGTACCGTTTATGGCTGTTGGGTATATTTTAGTAGCTTGTGTTATTGTCGCTATGAATATTGAAAAATTGCCAGAAGCATTTATGTTAATTATAAGAAGCGCTTTTGCATTAGAAGCAGCATTTGGTGGTATTATCGGTTTAGCAATTTCTTGGGGAGTAAAACGTGGTATTTATTCTAATGAAGCAGGGCAAGGAACAGGGCCACATGCAGCGGCAGCAGCTGAAGTATCACATCCAGCTAAGCAAGGTTTAGTGCAAGCATTTTCCGTTTACATTGATACATTATTTGTTTGTTCAGCAACAGCGTTTATGATGATTATTACAGGCATGTATAACGTATTTGATGCAAGCGGAAAAAACTTTATCGTAAATAAATTAAATGGTGCTCAGCCAGGGCCGGGATATACACAGGCAGCGGTAGAATCTGTTTTCCCTGGATTTGGAAACGGTTTCGTTGCAATCTCATTACTATTCTTTGCATTTACAACAATTATGGCGTATTACTACATTGCAGAAACGAATATCGCGTACTTAAATCGTGATAAAGACCGCCCTTGGCTGTCTATGGTACTAAAGTTTGTATTTTTAGGAGCTGTATTCTACGGTTGTATCAAAACAGCAGCAACGGCTTGGGCTTTAGGCGATATCGGTGTAGGAATTATGGCATGGGTAAATATCATTGCGATTTTACTATTACAAAAACCTGCATTAGTTGCATTAAAGGATTATGAAAAGCAGAAAAAAGAAGGAAAAGATCCAGTATTCGATCCAGGGCCATTAGGAATTAAAAATGCTGATTTCTGGGAGCATGAATATGGAAAAGATAAGAAAGAAGAAGTATCGTAATGGAATAGAAATGAAAAAGCAAAGGGGAAATTCCTTTGCTTTTTTTATGGACAAAATGAGGCTGGAAGTTATTTTTTTGCCTATTTTTGAATATAAAAAGAATGTACATGCTTTGTTAGGAGAAGGGGTGAGTATGTTGATAGAGTTTCGTAACGTAAATAAATATTATGGTACCTTTCAAGTTTTAAAAGATATTAATGTGCAAGTGAAAAAAGGTGAAGTGGTAGTAGTTGTTGGGCCTTCAGGATCAGGAAAAAGTACATTACTTCGGTGTATAAACCAGTTAGAGTCAATTACAGATGGAGAGTTAATCGTACAAAATACGGAGGTACACAATGCGAAAACAGATATGAATGAATTACGCCGAAATATCGGAATGGTCTTTCAACATTTTTATTTATATCCACATAAAACAGTTCTTCAAAATATTACATTAGCACCTATTAAAGTAAATAAAATTTCAAAAGAGGAAGCAGAACAAACAGCGATGTTTTATTTAGAGAAAGTAGGAATTCCAGAGAAGGCTAACGTGTATCCACATCAATTATCTGGAGGACAACAGCAACGGGTGGCAATTGCTAGAGGGCTTGCGATGCAGCCGGAAATTATGCTATTCGATGAGCCTACGTCTGCTCTTGATCCGGAGATGATCGGGGAAGTACTTGATGTTATGAAAACGCTAGCTAAAGAAGGGATGACGATGGTTGTTGTCACGCATGAGATGGGATTCGCACGGGAGGTAGCCGATCGGATTTTATTTATGGATGATGGCAAAATCATTGAGGATACAACACCGGCGCAATTTTTTGCGAGCCCTGAACAAGAAAGAGCGCGTCTATTTTTAAGCCGAGTGTTAAACCATTAAAGGAGGAGTTTTATGCTTAAAATGAAAAAGTTGTTTACGTTAATCGTATTTTCATGTCTATTCGTACTTGTCGTTGCTGGATGCGGAAGTAAAAAAGATGACGCGAAAGAAACCAATACGAAGCAAGGCGGAGCCGTTGAGCAAATTAAGAAGCGCGGGAAGTTAGTAGTTGGGGTGAAGAATGATACGAACTTATTTGGATTGAAAAATCCTTCGACAGGGCAGGTAGAAGGATTTGATGTTGATGTTGCAAAGGCGCTTGCGAAAAAGATTCTTGGGGATGAAAAGAAACTAGAGTTGAAAGAGGTAACATCTAAAACGCGTATTCCACTACTGAAAAACGGTGACATTGATGCGATTATTGCAACAATGACAATTACAGAAGAACGTAAAAAAGAAGTCGATTTTTCAGATGTATATTTTAAAGCAGGGCAATCGTTACTCGTGAAAAAAGGGAGCAATATTAAAAGTATTGATGATGTGAAAAAGGGCGTAAAAATGTTAGCAGTAAAAGGTTCAACATCGACAAATAACATTCGCCAAAAATCACCAGAAGCGACTGTATTAGAATTTGAAAATTATAGTGAGGCATTTACAGCGTTAAAAGCAGGAAAAGGTGATGTTTTAACGACAGATAATGCAATTCTTTACGGCATGGCAAAACAAGATTCAAATTATGAAGTTGTCGGGAAAATTTTTACGGATGAGCCGTACGGAATTGCAGTGCAAAAAGGTGCAGATGATTTAACGAAAGAGATTAATAGCTTAATTAAAGACATGAAAGCAAGTGGAGAGTATGACAAATTATATGAGAAATGGATTGGGCAAAAACCAGAGAAGTAAAGTGATAAATAGTAAAAGCGAGAGGATGAGAGTACTCATCCTCTTCTTGTAAAGAAAGAGGGGAGAATATGTGCCTGATTTTTCTATATTAACGAATAACATTGATATGTATTTAGAAGGATTTAAATATACAGTGATGTCTAGTGTAATCGCATTAATAGGCAGTTTTATTTTAGGCATAATATTAGCGGTAATGCGTATTGCACCGATTCGCATTTTAAACTGGTTGGGAGCTGCTATTGTAGAATTTGTAAGAAATATTCCGCTCGTATTAATTGCATTTATATTCTATTTCGCTTTACCTGTAATAGGAATTACTTTAAATGGTTTTGTAGCAGGAACAGTTACGCTTACCGTATATACGGCAGCGTTTATTGCGGAAGTCATTCGCGCTGGTATTTTATCAGTCGCGAAAGGCCAAATGGAGGCAGCACGTTCTTCAGGATTGACTTACACGCAAGCGATGTACCATGTCGTTTTACCCCAAGCGATGAAAATCGTAATCCCTCCTCTAGGAAATCAATTTCTCAATTTAGTAAAAAACTCTTCCATACTCGGAATTATCGCTGGTATGGATTTAATGTATCAAGGAGATTTAATTTCAACGAAGACGTTTGTTACGTTCGACGTTTATATATTTGTCGGGATGTTTTATTTAATATTAACAATTCCGCTCAGTATGTTAGTGCGTTATTTAGAAAAACGCTTAGCAAAGGAGGCGGTGTAAATGGATTTTAAGGGAGCAATTACAGGAGATCATATTCTGTTTTTATTAAAAGGACTACTTATAACGTTAGAGGTAGCGCTCGTAGCGATTGTACTTAGCTTTATTATTGGTAGTGTAATAGGAATATTGCGCTACATGAAAATACCTGTCGTCTCACAAATATTGGGGATTATTGTTGAAGTCATTCGAAACTTACCACTACTTTTAATTATATTTTTCACGTATTTTGCACTTCCAGAAGCAGGATTGAAATTAGAAATTATAACAGCTACAATTGTTGCGTTAACAATATTTGAAGCAGCAATGATATCTGAAATTGTTCGAAGTGGTCTATTATCGATTGAAAAAGGACAGATTGAGGCCGCAAGATCTTCAGGATTAACGTATGTTCAAGCGCTTTGGCATATTATTTTACCACAAGCATTAAGAAGAATGGTTCCGCCGCTTGTCAGTCAGTTTATTTCATTGCTGAAAGATACAGCGCTAGCAGTCGTTATATCACTGCCAGAGCTTATTCATAATGCTCAAATTATTAGCGGACAAAATGTAAATTATATGATTCCAACGTTTATAGTAGTAGCTTGTATGTATTTTATCGTAAATTATAGTTTATCAATTTTATCGAGAAGGTTAGAACTCCGTTGACTCTTACAATATATGTAAGAGTTTTTTCCTTGTTTCTCCTTATTTTCCTCTAAATAGAATCTAAATCTTGCAATAATTCGATTTTTTATATTATTTTATCAGAAAAGTTTTAATTTTATATAGAAAATGTAATCGCTTTCGTGTATATTTTTATTATCAGAAAATTTTAACAAGATATAGGGGTATTGGTAGGGGGAGGATTTAGATGCAGCAACAAACGAATGAGAAATTACATCGTACGATGAAGAGTAGACATTTATTTATGATCGCACTAGGTGGTGTAATCGGAACTGGTTTTTTCTTAGGTTCAGGTTACACCATTAATCAGGCTGGACCAGGGGGAGCCATCCTTTCATATTTAGTAGGCGGATTTATTATGTATTTAACAATGCTATGCCTTGGAGAGTTAACGGTAGCAATGCCAGTTTCAGGTTCTTTCCAAAAGTATGCGACGAAGTTTATTGGACCAGGAACGGGCTTTATGATCGGCTGGCTATATTGGCTTGGCTGGGCAGTAACAGTAGGCCTAGAATTAACTTCAATTGGTTTAATGATGAAAAGATGGTTTCCGAATGTTGATGTTTGGGTATGGTGCCTTGTATTCGGTGTTATTTTATATGCTTCAAACGCAATTTCGGCGAAAAGTTATGCTGAATTAGAATTTTGGTTTTCTAGTATTAAAGTAATTACAATTCTTGCATTTGTTGTTCTTGGTGGTAGTGCATTATTAGGATTTATATCATATGACGGAAAAGAAGCAGCACCTCTTTTCTCTAACTTTGTAAGCGATGGTGGATTATTCCCGAATGGACTAGCTGCCGTATTACTTACAATGATTACAGTTAATTTCTCGTTCCAAGGAACAGAGTTAATCGGAATTGCAGCGGGAGAAAGTGAAAATCCAGAAAAAACAATTCCACGTGCAATCCGTAATACAGTATGGCGCATTATGTTATTCTTCATTTTAACAATGACGATTTTAGTAGGATTAATTTCTTGGAAAGAAGCTGGCGTAATTGAAAGTCCGTTCGTAGTTGTATTTGATAAAATCGGTATTCCATATGCAGCTGATATTATGAACTTCGTTATTATTACTGCGTTACTATCTGTAGCGAATTCAGGATTATATGCGGCAACTCGTATACTATGGTCACTTGCAAATGAAGGAATGGCACCAAAGTCTTTCCAGAAAGTAAATAAGCGTGGTATTCCAATTACAGCACTAGTTGTAACAATTGCTGTAGCTGCTTTATCTTTATTAACAAGTTTCCTTGCAGAAGATACAGTATACATGTACTTATTATCTATAGCTGGTTTATCAGCTGTATCAAGTTGGATTATTATTGCCCTGTCGCAACTGCGCTTTAGAAGTCAGTATATAAAAGGCGGAGGAAAGTTAGAGGACTTAAAATATAAAACACCGTTATATCCAATCGTTCCTATTTTAGCTTTAATTACAAATAGTATCGTTGTTATTAGTTTAGCGTTTATTCCAGAACAAAGAATGGCGTTATATTGTGGTATTCCATTTATCATTTTCTGCTACATATATTATTATATAAATAAGAAACGGCAGAAACCGATGAAGGTGGAGACAACAAATGAAACTAACCATCAAACAAGATGATATTGAGGCAGATTTATCGTATGGTCAATTAGCGATTGGAAAAGAAAACGGGTATTCACCGTTACAATTACTCATTTCTTCAATCGCAGGATGTAGTGCAATTGTCTTTCGAACAATTTTAGAAAAGAAACGTATTACATACGATACGTTTACAATTGAAACGGAAATTGGTAGAAGTGAAGCATTATCAAAACCAGTTGAAAGTGTTCATTTGCACTATAAAATTAAAGCACAAAACATTACAGAAGAGCAGTTGGATAAGGCACTGCAACTGGCAGTGAAAAATTGCACGATTGTTCAATCTGTAAAAGATAGTATAAAGGTTACGGAAACAATTGAACTAGTAAAATAAAACATAAAAACGTGAGAATACGGCTCTCACGTTTTTATGTTTTTAATAAAGGGGGAAATATGATGGAATGTTTAGGGTGTAAATTAGCCAACGAAGAAGAAATTATATATAAAATATATGAAGATGACTATGTAACATGCTTTTTAGATCATGCACCTTTCTATCCAGGACATACTTTAATTGTGCCAAAACAGCATGTTGTAGAAGTAGATGAATTAGATGATGTTGTAGCAAAATCCATTATGGATGCTTCTAAGCTTATTGCAAAAGCGATTAAGGCATTATATAAACCAGATGGAGTTACAGTTTGTCAAAATGGTGGAGTATTTAACGAGTTAACACATTACCATATGCATGTCGTACCAAGATATAAAGAGCGCTCGTTTGCTGAATTTTATACGGTACAATCGGGAGAAAAGCACAATCATAATTTTGAAGAGACTAAGCATTTGTTAAAAGAAGCGATAGAGCATATGCTGCTTATTGAAAAGGCGTAGCGGTCAGGAAAATTCTAATATTAAAAAGCCCAATTTCTCAGTTAAAATAGAGAAATTGGGCTTTTGTTTATTCTATTATTAAATTTTATCTATAAAAAGATTTTGCAGTGTCACAAAGTATGGGGCTCATTCGTTATATAGAGTGAGAGGAGGAATTATATGAAGGTTACAAACAACGATTATGAAAAGATGGAAGAGCTATATGAGTTGTATGAACAAAAGATTTATTATGTAGCGTATTCTATTTTAAATAATATTCAACAGGCTGAAGATGCGGTTCAAGAGACGTTTATTACTCTTTATAAGAACCTGGCAAAGCTCCATAGCTTGAGCACTGAAGAGCTTAAACGTTACATATTGAGGGTCGCGAAAAACAAGGCGATTGATAGTTACCGGAAAAATAAACGACATGAAACATTTTTAGAAGAATATGAAAGAGAATCAGTAGAGGCAGTAGATGAAAATATTGAAGAGTGGGAAAAACGTAAAATGTCTGAGGTTCAAATTGATGCATTGCTAAAAGAGTTAAATGAATCTAATAGACAGGTGTTTAAGTACAAAGTCTTCTATAACTTAACGTATCAAGAAATTTCAAGTGTTATGGGGATAACGGAGGTCAATGTCCGCAAGCAGTTTGAACGCGCTCGAAAACGAGTCCAAACTATTATAGGAGGTATACAACATGACGAATTCAAAGAACTCCAAAGAAATATATGAACTTGCTGAAAAGATTGCTTTAGATGATTTTGATAAACTCGAAGAACAACATGAATTTTCACATACATATACGCGCAAAAAGAAATTGTTTATGGAAGAAATGAAGCTGAAAGATGGACAACCGCAGAAAAAGCGTAAAAGACATCGTATGTTAATCGCTGCTGCTTGCTTATTGATTGGCATGCCGACAACCGTTTTTGGTGCAGTGAAAGTCTATAATATGATTGTTCAAAAACAAAATTACGAAGTAAATGTTTCCTTAACAAATAAGGATTCGAAAAAGAGTGATAAGTGGTATAAGTTGAAGGTTGGTAAATTGCCAGAAAATATGGAAGCAATTGATGACTCTGCTATGAAATATTCATTTAAAGATAATGACGCAATGGGTGGGTTTTCATTCGTTCTTTGGAGAGTAGGAGGGAATTCAGATTTTCCAACTCTGTACTCGAAAAGTTATGAAGAAAAAGAGATAAATGGTAAGAAGGCAGTAATTGTCCATAGAGAAAATGGTAATAAAGATTTAATGTTTAATAGAGTAATTTTTCTCTATTTTGAGGAAGAAGGAATTATGTTACAAAGTTATATTGGAAATGATATAAACGAAGAACAAATGATAGATGTGCTAGGGAGCATTTCACTTGAGCCCACGTCAAGAGAAAAGTCATCATATATAAGCGATTATGATAAAAAGTATTTTAGCCAAGAAGGTAAAACAACTAAGGTAATTCCTTTGAAAAAAGATAGCAAACGACTATTTCATATAGGGCAAAAGGTTCCAGTAACAATATCTATGGATAACAGCCAAATTGAATATGTGATAGAAAAAGTTGAAGTTTTTGATTCAATTAAAGATTTTAAGCAAGAAAACTTTAATGAAATGGGATTAGGAAGACTAAGCGAGAATCAAGCTTTGGATCAAGCAGGACAATTGATACCATATAGAAGGGATAAATATAAAATTGGAAATGGTAAAGATTCGATTGATCAATTAGTAGAATCAAAATTAGTTCACCCTAAATTCGTTTATCTGACAACAACAGTTAAAAATATAGGTAAACAGAAGACAGAAGAAATTTATATGCATCCATCCATACAAGTGCTTCAAGGTAAAGGAAATGCATGGAAGTATGCTGGGAAAGATGGAATCGCAGAAAAAAATATTATGACAGGCGAAGTTGATTATTTAGAGCCTCATGGAGATGGAAAAAGCTTCTACAATATTGGTAGTATCCGACCAGGAGAAACAGTAAAAGTTAATTTAGGTTATTTTGTAGATGAGGATAAACTAAATTCAATCTTTTTAGATGCTTTCCATTACAGAGGGAATGGTGGCACTGAAAATATGAATGCGGAATATCGTTGGTGGATTGATATTCGTCAATAGTAACAAAGAGACTAAAAAGCTGCTTATATTTAGCAGCTTTTTTCGTCTCCATACATATGTAAAATTTCTTTCGCACGTATACGTAAACCATCTATCAATTCTATCGGTTCTAACACTTGTGCATCTTTTCCAAGCCTATAAAATAAAGGGGTAATAAAATTAATTTCACCTTTATCAATTGTTGAATGTATATATCCGGTCCCGTCCTCATTTACTACAACGAATTCTTCAAGGTAAGGCACGCTTTTACATTGGCGCACACCTTCTGTCGTTAATAAAACATGTAACTGGGTAGGAATGTTTATGACGTTAGAGCTAGAGTTAAACCATTCTTCTAAATTCATGAACGTACTTTCACTTTCTTCTGTTGATAATATAGAAAGAATACGATCAACGCGATACAGTAATACTTTTTTTCTACTGAAGTCGTAGGATGGTAAGTACCATAGCCCGTCATGAGCATATACACCGATAGGATGAACATGTTTTGTTTTTATCCCCGATTTAGATTCGTATTGAAAGTGTAAATCTTTATTTTCAATAGCCGCGGTTAACACTTCATTTAAAAGAGGTGTATCAATTGTTCTCTTCGGATTCCAGAAAGCAATATAAGAGCGTATTTTATCAACTTTCGCTTTCGCATCATGTTGTAGAGAGCTGTACAGTTTGTGTGTAACGGAATTGATTTCTGTATTAAAAGGTAAGTCTCGGTAGTAGCTTAAAGATTGAAATGCAAAAAAGATGGAGACTGCTTCTTCTTCCGTAAATAAAATAGGGGGAATGACTCTATTTGTTAATACTTTATAGCCGCCGTTACGACCTTGTTCTGCGTAAATGGGCAACCCCATATCACTCAAATCTAAAATGTATCTATGAACCGTACGAACGGAAATATTAAATTCATCAGCTATTTCTTGCGCTGTAAATGTCTTTTTTGCAGAAGCAAATATAAGAATATCTAATAAGCGTTTAGCTTTTGACAAATGTATCACCTTTTTCTTTTTAACATGACATAAATTGTCATGTTTTATTGTTAGTATATTGTTTACATCATATGTTATCAAGATGAGATGCAAGGAGGGAAAGAGATGTCACGTGAAATTGTTTTATTTATTGCGGCGAGCTTAGATGGATATATTGCCAAAGAAGATGATGATTTACAGTGGTTAATGGAAACAGAAGGAGAGGGAGATAACGGTTATACAGAAATGTATGAAACAATTGATACGATAATCATGGGAAAAAGAACGTACGATTATGTAGTAGAGCATATGGAAACATTCCCGTATGTAGATAAAAAATGTTATGTTTTCTCTAACTCAGAAAAAGGTTCAAATGAATACGTGGAGTTTGTAAGTGAAGATGTAGTGGAGTTTACAAAAAGGTTGAAAGAGCAAGAAGGATCTAAAATATGGATGGTTGGTGGAGGAAGTCTACTAAGAGAATTCTTTAAGAATAATTTAATTGATGAATATGTTGTTACGATTACACCGCATATATTAGGCTCGGGAGTTCCGTTATTTCAAGATAAGAATCCCGAAATTCATTTAACTTTAACGGATACGAAACGTTTTGGGCAATTTGTAAATTTATATTATAAAGTAAAATGATAAAGAAACACGACTACTGGTGGTAGTCGTGTTTCTTTACAGATGGTAATGAAATGATAAAGCAAGATCCGTGATCGACTTCGCTCGTTACAGTAATAGTTCCACCGTGTAATTCTACAATTTCTTTCACGATAGATAATCCTAAACCAGTTCCGCCTGTAGCTCGTGATCTCGCTTTATCAACTCGATAAAAGCGGTCGAAAATGTGAGGGAGGTCTTCAAGCGGAATACCTTCACCTTCATCTTCAATTGTAATGGAAATACTTTTATGTTCTTCAGTAACAGAAATGTGGATGAGAGAATACTCTTTTGAATGTCTATAAGCGTTATTTAAAATGTTCACCACAACTTGTTCGAAGCGTTGTTCATCTAAGTTCACTAGCAGTGTAGGAGGACAAGAGAAAGAAACTCTAATGTGTTTTTCTTTATATATGGCATTTACTTTTTCAGCTATGCGAGTCAGGAAGGTGTGTAAATATACTTCCTTTACTTGAATAGAAAAGTTATGTTGTTCCATTTGTGCAAGGGAAAACAAATCTTGAACTAAGTTTGTAATGTAATCAGATTCATCTTTTATAATAGATAAATATCGTAAACGTTGCTTGGAAGATGTGGTTTCTTTTAAAGCAATGTCAGCGTAACCTCTTACGTATGTCAAAGGTGTTCGTAATTCATGAGCAACACTTGCTAGAAATTCACTTCGCTCTGTTTTCATATAATGTAAATCATTAGCAAGTGTTTGAATTGATGAGGCTAGTTCACCAATTTCATCATTTCGAGTAGTTGTTAATGAAACGGATAAATCGCCTTTACTCATTTTTTCAGTGGCATGTTTCATGTGTAACAATGGTTTTGTTAACAACCGTGATAATAGAAAGATGGTGATGGCTGTTAATAGAAAAGTAATGATCCCAGCAATAATGAATTGTCTTGTTAGCCCATTCACCATCTTTTCAATGGATTCTGTCCCAAGAAACATGTACACATAGCCTTCATGTTTTCCATCTATTACAATGGGACTAACTGTACATATATAATTAGATGTTTTCCAATGATTCTCTATAATTGCGCCTTCATGATCTGTCCGTGTTTGCATCTTTTCAATATGTCTTTTTATAGTAGTATTTATTTCGTTGGATTTAGCTAGTACATCCTTATTTGCATTTGTAATAACAACAGTCGTTTCGGCCTCGGATTCCATTAGCGCAACATGGGAAATTGTTTGCTTATCAAAATACTTTTCAAGGACATCTCTGTGACTATTTCCGCGCTTTAATAAAGCTGTCATTTCTTCATTTACTCTATTGTTGACAAGGCTATAATAAAGCAAGACAAATAGAACACTTTCGATTAAAAGTGTAACAATTAAAAAATAAAATCCGAGCTGAATAGAAATTCGCTTCATCGTTTTGCTCCTTAATCTAAAGTATCAACCCATCGATATCCGACTCCGTACACAGTTTTTAAATGATTATCAATAGGGAAATTTACTTTTCTTAATTTATCACGCAAATTACGAATATGTGAATCGACTGTTCTATCTTCTGTATTTGTATTTAATCCCCAAATTCGTTCAATGAGCTGATCTCGGCTTAATACGTAGTTCACATGACGTAAAAATAATCCGAGTAAAGAGAATTCGATTGGAGTAAGAAAAAGTTCTTCATTATGGACAGAAACGGAGTGCTTCGCTTCATCACATATAATCCCGTGATATTGGATTTGTTTATGTTCATTTGTGCGCCTTAAAACAGCTTCAATTCTTGCGAAAAGTTCCTCCTCATGGAAAGGTTTCGTTACGTAATCATCCGCTCCGATTTTTAATCCTCGGACGAGATCTACAGTTTGATCACGAGCTGTTACCATAATGATAGGAACGTTACTAAATGAGCGGATTTTTTTGCACGTTTCCCATCCGTCCATCTTTGGCATCATAATATCGAGTAAAATAAATTTAAAGTTTTGATTTTCTATATGTGAAATCGCTTCTTCTCCGGATTGTGCACATATGCAGTTATATCCAATGGGAGTAAGATAAAGCGTTAATAATTCAAGCATTCGCGGTTCATCGTCTACGAGCAGTATATCAATCATAGAGAGCCCTCCATATATAATTTTTACTTAAATTGTAATGCAAAATCATGAAGAAATGGTGCAGATTGTAATGCGTCTGCATAATTTCTTCAGAATTGCTTGTTATTGTAAAGTTGAAATTCCATTTTAGGTAATGATATTGGCTCGAAAACGATTTATACGGAGGCGGTATAGTGAAAAAGATGACCCGAATCTTTGGGATAACAATAGTTACAGCAGTTGGTCTTGCTGCATGTGGACAAACGAACACGGATCATAAAAATCATGAATCGAAAGAAGAGAAGAAAACAGAGCAGAAGGAAATGAAAATGAATCAGGAGGTAACTGCACCGAAAGAAATGAATCAAGGTGCATCAAATGATTTATTAACGACAAGTTTAAAAAATGTAACGAGATTAAACACAAATGATCCTCTTCAAATGGCAGTATTAACTTCGCAGACGATATGGCCAGCAACACATAAAGAGAATCAGCCAGGCGCTGTTATTTTAGTACCAGTAAACGAGTGGCAATTAGGTATTGCAAGTGCAGACCTTATTCATCATCCGAATAACGGACCGATTTTATTTATAGAAAAAGAAAAGGTACCCGAGATGACGTTAAAAGAAATAAAACGGCTAAATCCGCTCGGAACGAAAGATGGAACACAAATTATGGTGATGGGGGATATAGGGGCAGCCGCACTGGAGCAATTAAAAGATTATAAAGTAAAGCAAATAAAGGAAACGGATCCAGCTATCTTTGCTAAAGATGTTGATAAAGAGTATGCGGATATAACAGGTAGTTATCCGAATAGTGTTATTATCGGTTCGTCTGAAGAAGAAGGGCGTTTATATACAACACCAGCTGTAAACTGGATTTCTCATATGCCAGAACCATTACTTTATACAGAAAAGAATAAAGTGCCAGAAGCGACGATAGAGGCATTAAAGATGCGAAAAGATAAAGCAAATATATATGTACTAGGACCAGAAAAAATCATTTCAAAAGAAGTAGAAAAAGAGTTAAGCAAATACGGGAAAGTAACGCGTATTAGTGGAGAGACTCCAGTAGAAAATTCTATTGCATTTGCAAAGTTTAAAGATGAAAAAACAAAATTTGGATGGGGGTTCACAAAACCAGGTCACGGTGTATCATTTGTTTCAAGCAAAACACCAGACTTAGCAGTTGCAGGAGCACCATTTTCACATATGGGTAAACATGCCCCCGTTATCTTATTAGAGGAAGGAAAAGCTTCACAACCAGTGTATGATTTCCTTGCTACTATTCAACCGAAGTTTAAAGATGATCCAACACTTGGTCCGTATAACCACGGCTTCTTATTAGGGAGTACGAGTGATATTTCATTTGAAACACAAGGAATATTAGATGAGAGATTAGAGATTGTGCAAGAAAGTGGTCAAGGTCACGGTGGACATTAATAAAGGGAGCAAAGGCGCTACTGAGGTAGCGTCTTTTTCTGTAGGAAACTTTTACATAGCAAAACTCTCTCTACTCGTTATATAATAGCCCTCGTGCATTCGGGTTAGATTTTCTTATGGAGAAAATTAAATGGTAAAAGAGTAGAGGAGTGGTATTTTGTTTCAGACGATAAAAAATGACTGGTTTTCCAATGTAAAAGGGGACGTGTTATCAGGAATAGTTGTTGCTTTAGCATTAATTCCTGAAGCAATTGCTTTCTCTGTTATTGCAGGCGTAGATCCGACCGTTGGGTTATACGCAGCTTTTTGTATCGCAGTTACCATTTCATTTGTTGGCGGAAGAACTGGGATGATTTCAGCTGCAACAGGTGCAATGGCATTATTAATGGTAACGCTCGTTAAGGATCACGGTTTGCAATACTTATTTGCTACAACAATATTAACGGGGATTGTCCAAATTATTTTTGGTGTGTTCAAACTGAGCTCATTTATGAAGTTTGTACCTAAATCTGTTATGAGTGGTTTTTTAAATTCACTTGGAATTTTAGTTTTTACAGCACAATTGCCGCATTTTAAAAATGCAACTTGGCAAATGTATGCACTTGTCGCATTAGGACTTGTCATTATATATGTATTTCCACGTATTACGACGGCTGTTCCGTCTACACTTATTTCCATTATTGTTGTAACAAGTATTGCAATTATGAGTGGATTACAGTTGAAAACAGTAGGGGATATGGGAAGTCTGCCGAAAGAATTACCGTTCTTTAGCATGCCTGACGTGCCTTTTACACTTGAGACATTAGGGATTATTTTACCGTACGCAGTTATGCTTGCAATTATTGGTTTACTAGAGTCATTATTAACAGCTTCAGTTTTAGATGATATGACGCATACGGAAAGTAATAAGCATAAGGAAGCACGTGGACAAGGGATTGCAAACATTGTTGCTGGTTTCTTCGGAGGAATGGCAGGATGTGCAATGATTGGACAATCTGTTATTAATATTAAATCAGGTGGACGCGGGCGATTATCGACGTTTGTAGCGGGCGGATTTTTAATCATATTACTATTTGTTTTAGGTGATTATGTCGTTCATATTCCGATGGCAGCTTTAGTTGCAGTTATGATTATGGTTTCAATTGGAACATTTGATTGGAACTCTGTAACAACGATTCATAAAGTGCCAAAAGGAAATGCATTTGTTATGATTGTAACAGTTGTGGTGGTCTTAATTACACATAATTTAGCATTAGGTGTAATTATCGGAACAGTAATTAGTGCGGTTTTATTTGCATTCAATATGGCAAAGATTCACGTGAAACATTTATATATTGAAAATAAGAAAATATACGAAATTCATGGTCAACTTTTCTTTGCATCTACGGCAGATTTTATCAATAATTTTTCATTTGAGGAAGATGTAAAAGAAATTGAGTTAAATTTTTCTCACGCACACATATGGGATGATTCAGCAGTGGCATCAATTGATAAAGTTATCATGAAGTATGAACAAAGTGGCGTGAAAGTAAGTATAACGGGATTAAATGAACGTAGTGCAAAACTTGTTACTAATTTAGCTACTTATAATAAAAGAATTGCTAGTTAGAAGCCTCCTTTTTAGGGGGCTTTATTATATAATACGAGTAGGATAACGAAAAGGGGATTCAGCATATGTATAAACAAATTATATTAGCATGTGACGGTTCTGAACATGCACTTCGAGCAGCGGAACATGCAACATATATTGCGAAATGTAGCGAAGAAGCAAATGTTGAAGTTGTGTACGTAGTAGATAATAGAACAGCAAAATCAGATATTATACAAGGTCAAACAGATTTAGAAACAATAACGGCTAGTCGAAAAGATAAATTAAAAGAGATTGAAGGTTTATTAAAGAAAGAGAACATTTCTTATAAAATTACGATATTACATGGCGATCCAGGAGATACGATTGTTCAATATGTAAATACAGGAGATATAGATCTTGTTATTGCTGGGAGTAGAGGATTAAATACACTGCAAGAGATGGTGCTTGGTAGTGTCAGTCATAAAATAGCAAAGCGTGTGAAATGTCCGGTGATGATTATCAAATAAATTGAGTGAGATATTTTGTAGTGTAAGCAAGACCTTGATATAATTCGAGGTCTTTTTTGACGTATAAAAGGCGAGAGTGTGGACATAATAGATACATAAGTTTTAGAAAATATTAACTTACAAATTTGTAAGTTTGTTGTCAGAAAAATCGATGTTATGAAATTTATTCCATTGGTAAAATAAACATATCGAAGGGGAGATAGGGAGGATGAAAAAGATGAAAGCACTTCAAAATTTATCATATAGCCAAGGTGTCGGTCTTATTTGTTTAGGAGGATTTGCTGCATCTGTTACGTTAGCTGTTGTAATAAAGATAATTCATCAAATCTTTTAATTTTAGAGTAGGGAAGGAATTGGTTGTTATAAATAGTAAGAGAAGGATTGTAAATAAAAAATAGCTCCTGGCATGTATGTGGATGCTGGGAGCTATTTTTATGATTATTTTTCTACTTCTGGCTTCTCACTTGTTACAGTAACGTCTTTCCAATGTGAAGTTATTTGATTCACTTCAGTGTTGACATCATAATTTTTTACGCGCTTATTAACACCTGTTAAATCGAATGTGTAATGAATTGGAATCATCGGTGCTTCGTCATGAATTAATTTTTGCCATTTATCATATACTTCTTTACGATATTTTTCATCAGTAGCTTTTTCTGATAATCCAGCGTCTAATAATTTAGTATTTTCATCATTTACCCAGCGTTGATAGTTAAATCCAGCATTTTTACCCCATAGACCAGAAAGATCAGGGTCAGAACCAGTGTTCCAGGCACCAGAGAAAATATCAACCTTTGGATCATCTTTTTTAATCATTTCACGCATAGCATTAAATTCATGTAAGCGTCCATCAACAAGTTCTACTTTTAAGCCGATATCTTTCCAAGATTGAATATAGAATTTTGCAAGTGGTTCACTTGTTTCACTGCCGTTACTAGCTAGGAAGTTAATTTTAAATTCATTACCTTTTGGATCTTCACGGAATCCATCACCATTTTTATCTTTATAGCCAGCTTCATCTAATAGTTTTTTCGCTTTATCTACATCTAAGTTATATGCGCCAACATTGTTATTATGGTACTTTGGCATAGATGGTGGAATTGGAGAGTTAGCTGGAACACGAAGTCCGTGATATACTTTTTCTCCTAATTTTTCTCTATCAATTGCATAAGCCATCGCTTGACGTAAACGAACGTCTTTGAACTTATCGTTATCCATTACAGCTTCATTCTTTGCTTTGTCCATATGTCCGAACTTAAATCCGATATAAGTATAAGCAAGATCAGTTTTACCAATTAGTTGTGTATTTTTTAATTTACTTACGTTCGGATATTGATCAGCAGTAATTGCTGCAATATCAATATCACCTTTTTTCAGAGATGCACTAACAATAGATGGATTTACAACTTTTAATGTTACATTTTTTAGTTTAGGTTTGCCACCCCAATAATCATCGAAGCGCTCATACTCAACTGATTCACCAGGGACGATTTTCTTCACTTTAAATGGTCCGAATCCAATTGGATTTTGACGGATCTTATCAGATTCAGCCAGTTTTTCAATTGGTACATCACCTAAATATTTTTTAGGTGTAGGATATGTCCAAATACCAGTTTTCAGTGAAGGGTTTACTTCTTTATAAGTAATGGAAATTGTTTTTGGATCGACTACTTTAATACCAGAAATTTTGTCAGCTTTTCCAGCGTGATATTCTTCCATACCTTCAATCATTTGCATTTGTGTATCGTAACGAATACCTGTATATTTGCTATTCCCAATAATCAAGTAAGAATATTCTAAATCCTCAGCTGTTACAGGGTTACCATCGTGCCATTTTACATTATCTTTAATCTTAATTGTAATTGTTTTTTTATCTTCAGAAATTGTATAAGTTGCAGCACCATCATTTGTAATTTCCCAGTTTTTATCTGTAGCTAATAATTGTTCATCAAAGAAATCCATAATTTCTGAATCTGGAGCAACTTCATACAATACTCTACTTAAAACACCAGCGAAAGGTGAATTTGAAACGAGTCCATATGTTAATGATCCGTCTTTAATCTCTTTGCTATCATTTTTTACAGCAGCACTAAATTTATTTGTTTCTACTTTTTTCGTATTTGCTTTTTTGCTACCGCTATCAGCACCCCCACATGCAGATAGTAATAATGTTGAAGCAGCAAGTGTACTTAATACTTTGTACAGTTTTGGTTTGTTCATAACTTCTCCACCCCTTATCCTTTTCTTTGTCTCGCATCAGCCGCACGTTTTAACGCTTGACCAATAAAATTTATACACAGCATCAACACTAAAATCATGATTGATGCGGGTAACCAAATCCACCATTTTTCTTGCAATACATCTGGGTTTGTTGCATAACTTACAAGTGTACCAAGACTCGGTGTACTTTCTGGTAGACCAAAACCTAAGTAAGTCAAACTAGATTCAATCCCGATGTTACCAGCAAGATTTAATGTAATATTTACGATAATAATAGAGCTCAAATTAGGTAATATTTGCTGAAAGATAATCTTCCAATTTGGTGTTCCTAAAGTTTTTGATGCAGATACGTAATCAAGTTCTTTCTCAGTTAATACTTTAGAGCGTATAAGCCTTGCTTTTCCGACCCATAAGAAAGCCGTCATTATGAGAATAAATGTAGTAATATTGAAAGTTGGAACAAGTGAGATAAATACGATAACAATCATTAAGAATGGTAAAATCATCATAAAGTCGATAAAACGCATGATGATGTTATCAACAACTCCTCCAAAATAGCCAGCAATTAGTCCCATAGTAAGACCGATAAGGGTTGATAAAAGAGTAATGGCTAAACCAACTGTAAAGGAATTACGTGTACCAATAATTAATTGTCCGAAAATATCACGGCCACCATAATCAGTTCCTAGCCAATGTTCAGCTGAAGGAGGATCATAAATGGCGAACAGATCAACTCGAACGATATCTTCTTGTTTCATAATAAATGAAGTTGCGTAAACGGCTATTAATATTAAAGCTAAAAAGAATAGGGAAAACATTGCTAGTTTATCTTTACGAAATTCTCGCCACATAATGGAGAAACCAGAAGGGCTCTTTTCGTAATGAATGACCTCAGTTTGTTTTTCAGGATTTGCTAACATAACGTTTCTTCACCTCCATTAATCAATACGAATACGTGGATCAACGATGCTTAGAATAATATCGGAAAGAAGAGTCCCGAGTAGCGTTGCGAATCCAGTAAATAATACAAGAGCAGTTACGACACTGAAATCACGTTGAGTAATAGATTGGAAAAATAGTTGTCCAATTCCTGGGTAGCCGAAAATATTTTCTAGAATAATAGAGCCACCAACTAAACCTGTAATTTCATATCCTAAAAATGCTGCAATTGGTAAAAATGAATTTCGTAAAATATGTCTGGAATATACTTTAGATTCTGGTACACCTTTTGCTTTTACTGTGCGTACAAAATCTTTATGTTTCGTATCAATAATTTCACTTCGTAAATATTGTACAGTTCCTACAGTGCCAATTAATGCCCCAGATAAAGCTGGTAAAATCATATGATTTAATTTACTTAAATAATAATCAAATGATCCGGCTGCCACTTGTGGATCAACGCTACCACTTGTAGGGAAGATCGGGTATAAAAAGCCGAATAAGAATAACATTACTAATCCGAAAATAAATAGGGGTGTACCAAATCCTAAAAAGTTATAGAGTGTAATGAGTCGATCAGCCCACGTATCATTCCAACGCCCACTTATAACGCCAAGTGGAATGGCGATTAAATAAGTAAGAATAAGAATTAGAAGAGCTAACAGCACTGTATTACCAAGGCGTTCCCCAATAATATCTGTTACTTGTATTTTATGTGCGTAAGAAATACCGAAATCCCCTTGTACGGCATTTGAAATCCACCTTACATATTGTGTGGGAATAGGATCATTTAACCCAAGTTTCTCACGTTGTTCTTCAATTACTTTTGGATCGGCTTTTGGGTTTGCTAGTTCAGCGCCACTTAATGCATCACCTGGCATTGCTTTAGCAAGTGTAAAGACGAGTACACTTAATACGAATAATTGCGGTATCATAACTAAAATCCGGCGTAATATAAATTTCCACATGTTTTATCACTCCCTTATGGTAATGCCACCCGGTGAGTTGGCGAGATTGGTTTTAAATCGTAAGCACGTCCATTTTCATTGAAATAATTTTCGTATGATTTTTCGTACTCAGCGCTTACTTCACGACGCAATTTACGCTGTTGTTCGCGGTGTTCTGGCCTAATATCAGGAATAGCTGATATTAGGCGCTTCGTATAGATGTGCTGTGGGTTATTATAAATTTCAGCACTAGTTGCTTCTTCCACAATGCGTCCGCGATACATAACACCTATACGGTCACACATATGGCGAATTACACCTAAATCATGACTAATAAATAAGTATGTTAGTCCGAGTTCGGATTGCAAATCTTGTAAGAAGTTTAAAACTTGCGCTTGTACAGAAACATCCAGTGCAGATACAGGTTCATCTGCGATAATAAGCTTCGGTTTTAGTGTAAGTGCGCGTGCAATACCAATCCGCTGTCTTTGTCCACCGGAAAATTCATGTGGGTATTTATAAATAGACTCAGGATTTAGACCAACTTTATCAAGATAATCTTGAACAGCTCTACGCTCTTCATCAGGTGAGAGTTTCTCAAAATTTCGAAGTGGTTCAGCGATAATATCCATAACACGTTTCTTCGGGTTTAAGGATGAATAAGGATCTTGAAAAATCATCTGAATATCTTTTCGTTGTTCCCTTAGTTCTGAGCGACTTAATTTTGTTAAATCTCTATTATTAAAATGAATGCTACCGCCTGTCGCTTTCGTTAAGTGCATAATTGCTTTTCCAGTTGTTGATTTACCGCTCCCAGATTCCCCAACGATTCCGTAAGTTTCGCCAGGTTGTAGTTCGAAGCTTACGCCATCAACAGCACGAACGTAATCTAAGGTACGACCGAAAACACCACCTTTAATTGGAAAGTGTACTTTTAAATCTTCTACTTTAAGCAGTGCCATGAGTTACGTCATCTCCTTTCTTATCTTGGAAGTTAAAATGCTTGTAGCAAGTGCAACGTACCCAATGGTCTGGTTTTACTTCATGTAAAACGGGATTTTCTTCATGTTGATCAGGTCTAATCCACGGAATTCGTGCCTGGAATCGACAGCCTGTACGAGGTAACTTAGCTAATGTCGGTACAACGCCTTGAATAACATGTAATTTTTCCTTTTCAGCATATGCAGATGGAATGGAGTTTAATAGAGAACGAGTATATGGGTGAAGAGGGTTATTAAAAATCTCTTCAACTTTTCCTGTTTCTACAACTTGTCCAGCGTACATAACGACGATACGATCGGCTGTTTCTGCGACAACACTTAAATCATGAGTAATTAAAATGATGCCCATTTTCGTTTGTTCTTGAATAGATTTTAGTAAGTCTAAAATTTGTGCTTGGATGGTTACATCAAGAGCCGTTGTTGGCTCATCTGCAATAATAAGTGCTGGGTTACAAGCAATTGCAATTGCGATAACAATTCTTTGTCTCATTCCGCCAGATAATTCGTGTGGGTATTGTTTATATGTAAGTTCTGGTTTTGGAATACCAACTTGATGAAGTAGTTCTAAGGTGCGTTCTTTCTTCTCAACTTTTGAAAGGCTTGTGTGGTAGTCTAAGTTTTCTTCAATTTGTTTTCCAACTGTCATAAGAGGATCGAGTGCTGTAAGAGGTTCTTGGAAAATCATACCGATATTTGATCCGCGTACTTTATTCATCTCTGCGGCTGACATCGTTAGTAAATCCTTATCTCTATAGTTAAGCTGCCCTTGTAATTTTGTATTTGCTTCATTATGCAGTCGCATAATGGAAAGGGCAAGTGCACTTTTTCCGCAACCAGATTCACCAACTATCGCGACAATTTCATTTTCATGGACAGTTAACGAAACATCATCTACTGCTGCATGATATTGATCTTGTATGCGAAAGGAAGTCTGTAAGTTCTCAATGCGAAGAAGTGGATTCTTCATGGCTATCCCTCCATCTTTCTGAAAAGACTAAATATTTTGTATGTTGTTGTTATTTTAATATAAATTGACAATGTTTGACAAGAGAAAGTTGAGAAAATATTCAAAAATCTTTTTATATAGAGATTGGATGCATGTATATAAGTAGTTGGAGTGTTTTGAAAACGCTAACATGTATAAGAGAGGGAAATAAATCTTTTGTAAGAAAAAAGTATTATATGTAGAAAAAAGAGAGATGTTCTGTAAAGAACAGTCTCTCTTTTTTTGGTAAGAATAATATTAGTGCTTAAGCTTGCTTTTGTTTTATTGACCCTGTATTTAAAGTAAGAGCAAGGAAGAACATTGCAAGTACACAAGATGCAAGTAATAAGATGAATCCGCCATCCCACCCAAATGCATCGACGATAAAGCCCATAGCAGCACTAGCGAAAGCTGCTCCGCCTAAGTAACCGAAGAAGCCAGTTAAGCCCGCTGCAGTTCCAGCAGCTTTCTTTGGTGCTAAGTCAAGAGCGTGTAGACCAATTAACATAACCGGTCCGTAAATTAAAAATCCAATTGCGACAAGTGCGATACTATCAACCATTGGATTACCAGGAGGGTTTAGCCAGTAAACAAGAACGGCGATAAATACACCAACCATAAATAAAATACCAGCAGGTGCGCGGCGTCCTTTGAATAGTTTATCACTCATCCAGCCGCAAAGAAGTGTACCTGGAATACCAGCCCATTCATATAGAGCGTAAGCTGTACGTGAACTACTATGAGTAAAGCTTTTTTCTTCTACTAAATAAGTAGGAGCCCAGTCTACAACACCGTAACGTACGAAATATACGAAAACGTTCGCAATCGCGATGTACCATAAAAATTTATTGTTTAGTACGTATGTAAATAAAATTTCTTTTACCGAAAGTTCGCGTTCGCGATCTTGTACTTTTTCATCTGGTGGATATTCTCCAGTATGTTCTTCAATAGAAGGTAATCCACAAGATTGAGGTGTATCTCTCATCGTAATTAATACATAAATACCAACTAAAATTGAAAGAATACCTGGGAAGTAAAAAATACTTTTCCAATCATTTGCAAAGAAATATAACCCTAATGTTACAAGGGAAGGCATAAGTGCGCCACCGACATTATGAGCGACGTTCCAAATAGACATTTTTGTACCACGTTCACTAATAGAGAACCAGTGAACCATTGTACGACCACAAGGAGGCCATCCCATCCCTTGTACCCATCCATTTAAAAACTGAAGTACAAACATAAGTATAATGCTCGTTGTAATGAAAGAAAATGAGCCGAAAACAATATTAATGATACCTGATAAAAATAGCCCAGCTGCTAAAAAGTAGCGAGGATTACAACGATCGGATACGATACCCATAAGAAATTTACTTAATCCGTAAGCGATAGAAACTGCTGAAAGGATAACCCCAAGCTCCCCTTTACTAAAGCCTTGTTCAATTAAGTATGGCATTGCTAGTGAAAAGTTTTTTCGAACAAAGTAATAACCTGCATAGCCGATGAAGATACCTAAAAATACTTGTAAACGTAATTTACGGTATTCACTATCAACGCGATCAGCTGGTAAGCGTTCCACGTGGGGCGCAGGTTTAAAGAATTGTGTGAAAAACATAAAATGAAAATCCTCCCCAATTTAATTCGAAGTGTTGTAAGTCAGAGAGAATATAAAAAGGCCATGAAATATAAAAAAGTTTCCTTTTTTATGATTCATAGCCGTGTACTCCGATTCTCCGTGACTGTCAATATTAACTTCGACGAAAATTATACAACTTTGTGACAAAAATGTAAACGTTTTTATAAATAAAAAGTGTTGACGGATTTTGTTCGCGGTATTAATATTTAAATACATTAAATATTTTGGTGCTTAAATAAGAGGTGGATAACATGCCAAATGATATGACGCATATCGATAAAATTCAAGCTCTTGCTTTTTCGATTGGAAAGAAAATGCAGACAGAGTTATTAGAACAAATGCAAGCAACAGGACTTACACCACCGCAGTTTTATATTTTAAAGATTTTAGATCATTATGGAGCTTCAAGGGCGACAAAATTAGCAAAAAAAATGTATGTAAAGCCTAGTGCAATTACAGTGATGATCGATCGCTTAATTGACCAAGAGCTTGTCGAGCGTTATCACGATAAAGATGACCGTCGTGTTGTCGTCATTGAGTTAACAAAAAAGGGGAAAGCTAGGGTAGAAGAGGCGATGACTGCTCGTAATGAGCACATTGCAAAATATTTCTCACATTTAGAGTTGCAAGAAAGAGAAGATTTGTTACGCCTTTTTGAGAAGTTAGAAACTATTATTTGCGGGACACAAGAGGAAAAAGAGAAAAACTAAGAGGAATTGAGGAGATTACATGGAGCAACAAGAAAATATAAATAGAAAGTTGTTGTTAGTCGGTTTAGTAATTGCGATGCTATTTGCTGCCTTAGATGGAACAATCGTTGGTACAGCAATGCCACGTATCGTTGGTGAACTAGGCGGATTAAGCTTAATGACGTGGTTAACAACAGCTTATATGTTAACATCAACAACAGTTGTACCAATTGCAGGTAAATTAGCGGATTTACTTGGACGTCGTAACGTATATATAACAGGGCTAGTTATCTTTATGGTTGGCTCAGCATTATGTGGTATGGCAAATGGTATGACAGAATTAATTATTTTCCGTGGTATTCAAGGTCTTGGTGGCGGTATTATGATGCCAATGGCTATGATTATTATCGGAGATATGTTCACGGGAAAAGAACGTGCGAAATGGCAAGGTATTTTTGGTGCGTTATACGGTCTTGCTTCTGTAATTGGACCACAAGTGGGTGGTTGGATTGTAGATGCAGTGAACTGGAGATGGGTATTCTACATTAACTTGCCAGTTGGTATTTTAGCAACAATCTTTATTGCAATGGGATTAAAATCACATAAACAAACAGGACCAATTAAAATTGATATCGCTGGAATCTTTACGATGATTCTCGGTGTTGTCAGTTTATTACTTGCATTAACGTTTGGTGGAAAAGATTACGCATGGGATTCTTGGCAAATTATCGGGTTATTTGCATTAGCTTTAATTGGTATCGTTAGCTTTGTTATCGTTGAAACGAAAGCGGAAGAACCAATTTTACCGATGCATTTCTTTAAAAATCGTACATTTACATTACTAAATGCGATTGGATTTTTTATGAGTATTGGAATGTTCGGTGCGATTATGTTCGTACCATTCTTCATGCAAGGAATTGTAGGAGTAAGTGCTGCTGAATCAGGAACAATTATGACGCCAATGATGATTACAATGATTGTGATGAGTATTATTGGCGGGCAACTTGTATTAAAAGTTGGTGTAAAACCACAAATTATTACAGGAATGCTTATAATGGCTGGAGGATTCTGGTTATTAACAACGATGGATATGCACACAACTAAATTGACTGCTACTTCTTATATGATGGTTATCGGTTTAGGAATGGGTCTTGTAATGCCGACATTAACATTAGCGTTACAAGAAAGCTTCCCGAAAAAAGATCTTGGTGTCGTAACATCATCAAGTCAGTTCTTCCGTCAAATCGGCGGAACATTTGGTATTACAATTTTAGGATCAATCATGAATAACACTTCAGGTACAACATTAACAAAGAATTTAGTACCTGTATTAGATACATTCCCGAAAGAAGCGGGACAAATGGTAACGAAATTTAAAGATATGATTCATACAGATCCACAAGGTTTATATTCAATGTTATTTAGTCCAGAGGCATTAAAACAAATGCCAGAAGCGTTCGCTAACAGCATTGTACCGATTTTGAAAAACTCTTTAGTAGACTCACTTCATACTGTATTCTTAACAGGATTAGTATTTATCGTAGTAGGCGCTATCTTTACAATTTTCTTACAGAAGATTAAACTGTCAGATCGTAAAAAAGATGCTAAAGAGCCAGCTACAGAAGAAAAAGAACAAACTGTATCATATTCGTAATGAAAAAGCATCGCCTTATGGCGGTGCTTTTTTGAGTATAACCTTAAAAGCCTTTTCGTGAGAAATGATTGACGTATTTCTAGAAATACGTTATATTATTTTCTGTAAACGGTTACATGAAATGGAGAGGGAAAAGAATGAGTACGATTAAAGACGTTGCGAAATTAGCGGGAGTATCTGTTGCGACCGTTTCCAGAGTGTTAAATAAAAATGGATATGTTCATGAAGATACATTAAAGAAAGTAGAACGAGCGATTGAGATGCTAGATTATAAACCTAGTACAGTAGCACGCTCACTATATAATAAGAAATCTCGTTTAATTGGCTTAGTTGTTCCAAATATCGTGAATCCATTCTTTCCAGAAGTTGCACGTGCCGTAGAAGATGTAGCTCATAAGCAGGGATATACGGTTGTACTTTGTAACTCTGATGAAAATTTAGAGAAAGAAAAGCAATATATTGATGTACTTAGGCAAAATAATGTGGACGGATTTATTGTAGCAACAAATCCACAAAATAGTGTTAATTACATGAATTTGTCAGTACCAGTCGTTGCAATTGACCGTATGTTTAATGAGCGTATACCTGCTGTGTATGCAGATAACTATGCGGGAAGTCAGGCAGCGACAAAGCTATTAATAGATAAAGGCTGTAAACATATTGCGCATATTCGTGGACCGCGTGACGTAAGCACAGCGAATGAACGTTTTGAAGGCTTTGTAGACGTTATTACACAAAATAATCTTTCTTATATGATTGCAGAGAGTACATTTGATCCAGCTAATAGTGAGCGTGTAGCAGTGGAACTATTAGAAGAATATCCGCATATTGATGGTATTGTTGCTGGGAATGATTTAATTGCAATAGGTATCGTCAAGGCTGCGCTTCAAAAGGGGATTTCTATTCCGGATGATTTACAAATTATCGGATTCGATGGAGTTTCTTTAACAGAGATGATGTATCCATCTATTACAACTGTTGCACAGCCAATTTACGAAATGGGGAAAATTGCAACAGAACTACTGTTAGATCAGATGGAAGGAAACGTATTAGAAGAGAAACATTATCGTTTACCGATTGAAATTATAGAACGAAATACAACGAAGTAAGGAGATGAAATAGATGCCAAATATTGCAGTAGTAGGTAGTATTTCAATGGACTTAGTGGCCGTTTCAAAAAAACGTCCGAAAGCAGGGGAAACAGTAATTGGTGAAGCATTTCATACAATTCCAGGAGGGAAAGGAGCTAACCAGGCGGTTGCTGCAGCGAGATTAGGCGCAAATGTAGCGATGGTTGGAGCGGTAGGAGACGATAATTATGGAACGGTAGTTAGAAAAAATTTAGAGAACGAACGCGTTTTTATCGACTATGTGGTACCGGTTACAGATACGGCGACAGGAATTGCTCATATCGTTTTAGCAGAAGAGGATAACAGTATTGTTGTCTTGCAAGGAGCGAATGCTCTTGTCAATGAGTCGGTTGTAAATCGTTCAAAAGATCTTCTTACAAAAGCAGATATGGTTGTGCTTCAACTAGAGATTCCACTTGAAACAGTAAAATATGTATTGGCTATTTGTGAGGAACACAAAATCCCGGTTATGTTAAACCCAGCGCCAGCACAAGTGTTATCAGAAGATATTTTAGAAAAGGCAACTTATATTACGCCAAATGAACATGAGTGCCGCATTGTATTAGATGATTTCACATCACCAATTGAAGAGTTACTGGCTAAATATCCAAACAAACTATTGATGACAGAAGGTTCTAACGGTGTACGTTTCCATAATGGTACGGAGATTGTACATGTTCCTAGCATTGCTGTTGATGTAGTAGATACGACTGGAGCTGGTGATACATTTAATGGTGCATTAGCAGTTGCGCTTTCTGAAGGAGAAACACTTCAAAAAGCAATTCGTTTTGCGAATATTGCTGGTGGTCTTTCTGTAACGAAACTTGGGGCGCAAGGCGGTATGCCAACGAGAGATAAAGTACGTGAAGTGCAGGTGATTGTCGGATGAAAAAGCACGGCGTATTAAACAGTGAGATTGCATCAATCCTTGCTTCACTTGGGCATACGGATACGATTGTAATTGCTGATTGCGGTTTACCAATTCCTGACGGAGTAAAAAGAATTGATTTAGCTGTTGAAATTGGAAAACCTAGCTTTTTAGATGTATTGCAAGTGGTAGCGGATGATATGGCAATTGAAAAAGTGACGTTAGCAGAAGAGGTTATTAACAATAATGCGGAAATAAATAAAGAGATTGAGCTGAAATTAGTAGAGCCAGCGCTTGAATATGTATCTCATGAACAATTTAAAGAGCATACGAAAAAAGCGAAAGCTATTATTCGTACAGGCGAGGCTACGCCTTATGCCAATGTAATTTTACATGCAGGCGTGATTTTTTAATAAAGGGAAGTGATGGGAATGCGTATTGAAATGAAAAATATTTCAAAGGCGTTCAATGGCAATCCTGTTTTGAAGAATGCACAATTTATGATTGAAACAGGAGAAGTCCATGCATTGATGGGGGAAAATGGAGCGGGTAAATCAACGCTCATGAAGATTTTAACAGGTGTATACAAAAAAGATGGTGGAACAATCACGATTGATGGGCAAGAGCACACCTTTAAAAATGCGAAAGAAGCTGAAGAGTACGGTATTGCATTTATACATCAAGAATTGAACATATTATCGAATTTAACAGTAGCTGAAAATATGTTTCTCGGTAAAGAGTTAATGTATGGAAAGACAGGGATTTTGCGTACACGTCAAATGAATGCGATTGCGCAGCAGCAACTAGCGGAACTAGGGTTACATGTAAAAGGCGCTATGTTGGCAGGAGAGTTATCGGTTGGACAACAGCAAATTATCGAAATTGCGAAAGCATTAATGACAAACGCGAGCGTTATTATTATGGATGAGCCTACAGCGGCATTAACAGATCGTGAAATTGAAACGTTGTTTACTGTCATTAATAAATTACGTAAAGAAGGCGTTTCGTTCGTGTATATCTCACACCGAATGGAAGAAATTTTTTCAATATGTGATACCATTACGATTTTACGTGATGGGGAATACGTCGCATGCCCATCAACTTAAGAACGAAAACAAAATGAACTTTCGTTCAAACAAACTAAAAAACACGTAATGTACTTTTGGTATTGAAAAGTACACACACCAAATAAACTCTAACGAGTTTCATTTTAAAAATTATGCAGCTTTCTTTTGTTTTCCAAACCCATTATACTCATAGACAACACCCATAATATCAAAGATAGTTTTCTTCTCATATCGATGAGATTTCCGTCCATTCTTCTGTAGGAGGTCGAACAAACGGATTAAAATCTTTGTTAGATTTTGGGTGTTTCTCTGTATCGCTTGATATAACAGCGATACATGATCTTGAATCATCCCAATGGCTTTATATTCACTTAATTCTCTTTTGTTCTTTTGCAAAAGAAGTTTACGCATCTTAAACATCGTAGAAGAACAGATAAAGATGGCAATAAGTCTTCCATACACATGACATTCTAATCGCTCTTTTTTGATAGTTTGCCAATGATGAATTTGAAATAAGGATTTCCACGTTTTAAAAATAATTTCTATTTGCCAGCGAAGGGAGTAAAAGTCATGTATTTGTTCCATCGGAACAACTCCTTCAGGCGTATTTGAGACATATATGTTGATACCCGTTAATCGTTTACTCTTTTCTGAAAATGTAATACCCTTTTTACTTTCAGTGTAACTTTGTTTTTTTCTACGTTCCTGTATCTGTTTGTCTGTTAAACGATAGATAATTACACGTGTGAATAGTTTTTGATTCTTTCCAATGTAAGCTTCTTTTATTTCGTATGTTTGACCGGGTTTTAAATTGTTCATAATATGTTCTAAATCAACTTGGATATACTGTGATTGCTTTTTTACGGTTCCGTTTCGAAAGTATTCTGGAAACGGATTTTTTACATACACGGTATGGTTTAATTTTAATCTGGATATATAATAAGCACCTCGTTGATCCATTTGATCTAAGTCTTCTAATGAAAAATAACCTAAATCACGGATACATAAATCGCTTGGACGTAATGTGTCTAAGCATTCTGTTCCAAAGGTCTTATCATTATTTTTTCCTGGACCTATCTGAAAGTTTAGAAACTGTCCGCTATGTAAGTCATATTCTAATTGAATCTTGATACCCGCTGTTTGTGCACAACCACCTGATCCAGGATATACATGGGCTAAATGTTTTGGTACTTGGAAAATCGTCGCATCTAAAATACGAATTCGTTGAAAATACGTGAGCGCCGCGCTTGAAATGGCCGATGTTTCACAGATTTTACTTTTCCATAATGCCGAAAAAATATATTTCAAAAATTCAACCGCTTTTTTATCAAAGCGTTTATTGAGTCCTTCTGGACTCATAAGAGTGCCTGTAGCCGCATGTAATTGACTGCATAGTCGAACAAGCGAGTCACTCGCTGTACGTTGACTTACCCAAATACATATGGTAGCTAATTCATTTCCAGAAAACTTTCGTTTTCTTTTTACAAAACCTAATTCTTTTGCGAGTTCTTCCAAAAGAGAAGGGGTTAAATGACGATACAGTTCTTCAGAAAATAGTTGTAATTCATCTTGAATCGAAAGATTCATAAAAAATGTCACCCTTTCTAGCTAGCTTTTTAGAAAGAATAACGTTTTTTGTCACTTGGGGGTAGTGAAAATTCTTAAGTTGATGGGCATGGGAATACGTCGGAAAGAGATCCATTCCGGAAACATCGTTTGATGAAGTAGTGAGTATGATGGTGGGGCGCAGCATTGGTGAACGTTACCCAGAACGGAATAGTCAAGTTGGCGATGTTATTTTTGAAATCCGTAATGGAACGAAAAAAGGGAAGTTTGAAAATGTTTCGTTTCAAGTGAGAAAAGGTGAAATCCTTGGTGTAGCTGGCTTGATGGGAGCTGGCCGTACAGATATTATGAAAGCGATATTTGGATACGAACCTTTAGATTCTGGCCAAATTTTTATAAATGGGCAAGAAGTAAAGATTGATAGTCCGATAGATGCGATTAGACAAAGAATCGCATTCATTACAGAGGATAGAAAATCTGAAGGGTTAGTGCTAGATTTCTCAATTCGAGAAAATTTAGCTTTACCAAATTTAGAAAGTCTTTCAAAGGGAAGTGTTCTAAGCAACGAACTAGAACAACAGTTTACAGCGGACATGATGAAACTTCTTAATGTGAAAGCATCTAGTGGAGAACAAGCGGTGAAATCTCTTTCTGGTGGAAATCAGCAAAAAGTTGTTATTGCGAAATGGCTAGGTATCCACCCGCAGTTACTCATTTTAGATGAGCCAACAAGGGGTGTTGATGTTGGAGCAAAAAAAGAAATTTACTCTATTATGAATAAGCTTACTGAGCAAGGAGATGCCGTTATTATGGTATCATCTGAGCTTCCAGAAGTTTTAGGGATGAGTGATCGCGTTCTTGTTATTCATGAAGGAAAAGTCGGCGGCATTTTAGAGAAAGATGAGGCATCACAAGAGTCTATTATGGCACTAGCTACAGGGGGAGAGTAAGGATGGCTAAGAAGGGGAATGTATTACAACAACTTGGGTCTTTAATTGGACTAGCGCTAATTATTGTAGTAATTACGGCTTTAAATCCAGCGTTTATTGAAATTCCAAATTTATTTAATATACTGCGTCAAGTATCGATTAATGCGCTTATTGCATTCGGAATGACCTTTGTAATTTTAACAGGGGGTATTGACTTATCGGTAGGTTCTATTTTAGCATTATCAAGTGCACTTGTTGCTGGAATGATGGCAAGTGGCATGGACCCGTTCCTTGCGATGGCAGTTGGATTATTAGCTGGTCTTGTAATGGGAATTGTAAACGGTATCATCATAGCGAAGGGAAAAGTAGCTCCATTTATTGCGACTTTAGCAACAATGACTATTTTTCGCGGGTTGACGCTTGTTTATATGGACGGACGTCCGATCACTGGACTTGGTAATCATTTAATGTTCCAAATGTTTGGTCGCGGTTATTTTCTCGGTATTCCGGTACCAGCTGTTACAATGATGATCGCTTTTGCAGTACTGTACTTCATTTTGAAGAAAACGACATTTGGTCGCCGTACATTTGCAATTGGTGGAAATGAAGAAGCAGCAGCACTATCAGGTATTAATGTTACGAGAATTAAAGTAATGATTTATGGTCTTTCCGGAATTTTGGCAGCGCTTGCAGGTATTGTCTTAACATCACGATTAGATTCTGCACAGCCGACTGCAGGTACTTCTTACGAATTAGATGCAATTGCAGCAGTTGTATTAGGTGGAACAAGTCTTTCTGGGGGAAGAGGATGGATCGTTGGTACATTCATCGGTGTACTTATTATCGGAGTACTAAATAACGGTTTAAATTTATTAGGTGTATCTTCTTTCTTCCAACAAGTTGTAAAAGGACTTGTAATCTTACTAGCTGTATTAATTGATCGCCGAAAAGAAGCATAATGGAGGGACAGTTCATGAAGAAATGGTTACTTATACTCGTTGCATGTATTATGGTCATTACTGCTGGTTGTTCAATGGAACCGCCAGAATGGGCAAAGGATTCTAGCGATAAAGGTCGAAATAAAACTATTAAAGTTGGATTCTCTGTTTCAACTTTAAACAATCCATTTTTTGTAACTTTGAAAAAGGGTGCAGAAAAGAAAGCGAAAGATAGCGGCATTGAATTGATTGCTGTTGATGCGCAAAATGATGCAGCAAAGCAAACGAACGATGTTGAAGATTTAATTCAAAAAGGTGTCGATGTAGTTGTTATTAATCCAACCGATTCAGATGCTGTTGCTTCAGCAGTAAGTGCGGCAAATGCAGCGAACGTTCCTGTTATTACAGTAGACCGCGTTGCAAATTCAGGTAAGGTTGTTTCTCACATTGCATCTAATAACATCGAAGGTGGTCAAATGGCTAGTGATTACATTCGTGAATTGGTCGGCGAAGGAGCAAACGTTGCTGAGTTAGAAGGAATCCCTGGATCCTCTGCTGCTCGTGAACGTGGGAAAGGATTCCATAACGTAGCCGATAAGTCTTTAAAAGTAGTTGCTAAACAAGCGGCTGATTTTGATAGAGCAAAAGGATTATCTGTTATGGAAAACATTTTGCAAGCAAATGGTGATATTAAAGCCGTGTTTGCGCATAACGACGAGATGGCATTAGGTGCACTTGAAGCATTGAAGTCTGCTGGGAAAACAGATGTAGTCGTTGTTGGATTTGATGCAACAGAAGATGCTGTAAAAGCGGTTAACGATGGGCGTATGGCTGCAACAGTTGCTCAAAAACCGGAATTAATCGGAGAGAAGGCGATGCAAACAGCAAAAGAGATCACACAAGGTAAAAAAGTGGACAAATCTATTCCGATTGAATTAGAGCTTATTAAGAAAAATAAATAAATATAAAATGAAAATTAGGAAGGAAGAATAACAAATGAAATTCTTTATTGATACAGCAAACATTAACGAAATTAAAGAGGCAAATGCATTAGGCGTATTAGCTGGAGTAACGACAAATCCATCACTTGTAGCAAAAGAAGGCGTAGATTTCCACGAGCGCATTCGTGAAATTTGCAACGTCGTAGAAGGACCTGTAAGTGCAGAAGTAATTAGTTTAGAAGCAGATAAAATGATCGAAGAAGGAAAAGAGTTAGCGAAAATTGCTCCAAACGTTGTTGTAAAAGTTCCAATGACAACAGAAGGTTTAAAAGCAGTAAAAGCGTTCTCTGACTTAGGAATTCGTACAAACGTTACATTAGTGTTCTCAGCAGTTCAAGCATTACTTGCAGCTCGTGCTGGTGCAACATACGTTTCACCATTCTTAGGTCGCTTAGATGATATCGGTCATAACGGTATGGACTTAATTCGCCAAATCGCAGAAATCTTTGCAATTCACGGTATCGAAACAGAAATTATCGCAGCATCTGTACGTCACAGTGTTCACGTAACTGACGCAGCATTAAATGGTGCACATATTGCAACAATCCCAGCAAACGTAATTGCTTCATTAGTGAAGCACCCATTAACAGATCAAGGAATTGAGAAATTCTTAGCTGATTGGGAAAAAACACAAGAGAAATAATAGAAAATCAAGAATCCTAGTTTAATTGACTAGGATTCTTTTTTATTTAAAAGAATTTTCATGCAATTTTGCATATTGTCTTTTAAATTTTTTATATAAGCTATTTAATATATATCAAATCACTTTTTATGTTTCATATTTCGACATAAAACGGTAGAAGTTCTGACCAGAAAACTGGAGGGCATGATTCTATAACAGAAAGCTTAACGTTTATAGAATTATGCCTTTTTATATAGGGAGGGAAGAAAGTAGAGCACTTGATTTAAATGCACTTATTTATCTGAATTTTAAGTTTTATAAAAGGAGAGAAATAGAATGAGAAGAACAGCGCCATTTAAAGTGTTATCGTCATTAGCAATTGCGGCAATTATCGGATGTACATCTGTCATGAGTGCTCCATTAGCATACGCAGAAACGCCAGCAAAAGAGAAAGAAAATGTATCTACAACACCAATTGATTACAACTTAATTCAAGAAGATCGTTTAGCGGAAGCGTTGAAAGAAAGAGGAACAATTAATCCAGCATCTTCTAAGGAAGAGACGAAAAAAGCTGTAGAGAAATATATTGAAAAGAAACAAGGGGATCAGGCAAATAAAGAAATTTTCCCAGCCGATACTGCTAAAGAGGCATCTGATTTCGTGAAAAAAGTAAAAGAGAAAAAAATGGAAGAAAAGGAGAAAGTAAAGAAACCTGAAAAAAATGTTAGCCCTGAGCAAAAGCCTGAACCAAATAAAAAACAATTGAATGGGCAAGTGCCAACATCTAAAGCAAAACAAGCGCCGTATAAGGGATCTGTTCGAACAGATAAGGTATTAGTATTACTCGTTGAATTTAGTGATTATAAACATAATAATATTGATCAAACGCCAGGGTATATGTATTCGAATGACTTTAGTAGAGAGCATTATCAAAAGATGTTATTTGGTAATGAACCATACACGTTATTTGATGGTTCGAAAGTAAAAACATTTAAACAATATTACGAAGAGCAGTCTGGTGGTAGTTATACGACAGATGGATATGTAACGGAGTGGCTAACTGTTCCAGGAAAAGCATCTGACTACGGTGCTGATGGTAGTAGTGGTCACGATAATAAAGGACCAAAAGGCGCACGTGATTTAGTGAAAGAAGCTTTACATGCAGCTGCTGAGAAAGGGTTAGATTTATCTCAATTTGATCAGTTTGATAGATATGATACAAATGGTGATGGGAATCAAAATGAGCCTGACGGTGTAATTGATCATTTAATGGTAATCCATGCAGGTGTTGGTCAAGAAGCTGGTGGTGGTAAATTAGGCGATGATGCCATTTGGTCACATCGTTCAAAATTAGCAATAGATCCAGTAGCAATTGAAGGGACAAAATCAAAGGTAGATTACTTTGGTGGCAAAGTAGCAGCGCATGATTACACAATTGAACCAGAAGATGGAGCGGTAGGTGTATTTGCGCATGAATTTGGACATGATCTTGGCTTACCAGATGAATACGATACGAAATATACTGGAACTGGTTCACCTGTCGAAGCTTGGTCACTCATGAGTGGGGGAAGTTGGACAGGGAAAATTGCAGGAACAGAGCCAACTAGTTTCTCACCACAAAATAAAGATTTCTTACAAAAGAATATGGGTGGCAACTGGGCAAAAATTTTGGAAGTAGATTACGATAACATTAAGCGTGGTGTAGGAGTTCCTACATATATCGATCAAAGTGTTACAAAATCAAATCGTCCAGGCGTTGTACGTGTTAACTTACCAGGTAAAAGTGTCGAAACGATTAAGCCGGAGTTTGGAAAGCATGCATATTACAGTACAAGAGGAGATGATATGCATACAACACTAGAAACACCATTCTTTGATTTAACAAAAGGAACAAATGCAAAATTCGATTATAAAGCAAATTATGAGTTAGAAGCAGAGTGCGATTTTGTCGAAGTACATGCAGTAACAGAAGATGGAACGAAAACATTAATTGATAGACTTGGAGAAAAAGTAGTCCAAGGAGATAAAGATACAACAGATGGGAAATGGATAGATAAATCATATGATTTAAGTCAATTTAAAGGAAAAAAAGTGAAACTGCAATTCGATTATATTACAGATCCAGCTGTAACATATAAAGGTTTCGCGATGGATAATGTAAATGTAACTGTTGATGGACAAGTAGTATTTTCTGATGATGCAGAAGGAACACCTAACATGCAGTTAAATGGATTCGTTGTTTCTGATGGAACAGAGAAAAAAGCTCATTATTACTACTTAGAGTGGAGAAACTATGCAGGATCAGATAATGGATTAAAAGCAGGAAAAGGTCCAGTGTATAATACAGGTCTTGTCGTTTGGTACGCAGATGATAGCTTTAAAGATAACTGGGTTGGGGAGCATCCAGGTGAAGGCTTCCTTGGTGTTGTAGATTCGCATCCAGAGGCACTTGTTGGCAATTTAAACGGAAAACAAACTTACGGTAATACAGGTATGCAAATTGCAGACGCAGCATTTTCATTTGATCAAACACCAGCATGGAGTGTAAATTCATTAACACGTGGACAGTTTAACTATTCTGGATTACAAGGTGTTACAACTTTTGATGATTCAAAAGTATATAGTAATAAACAAATTGCAGACGCAGGAAGAAAAGTTCCGAATCTTGGACTTAAATTCCAAGTTGTTGGACAGGCAGAGGATAAATCAGCAGGCGCTGTTTGGATTAAACGTTAATAACAGAAAAGCACATTCTTCATATGAGGAATGTGCTTTTGAATTTGTACAGTAAGTTATTATTTTAGCTTATGTAATACAAGTGTCTGTTTATATGTAGTGTATCAAATTATGTAGGGAAAGGAAATATTTCCGAGGAAATTGTCGAAGTATCGTTGGTATTGATACACTTTTTTTGTAAAAGAAGAAATGTAGTATTGCCTTTACCATTCAATTTATTTACATTGTTACTTAGCTACACACAAAAGTAATATATTCGGCAATAAAAGAGCGCTATTGGATAGTGCTCTTTTTTATGAATAGAAAGGAGTGAGTTAAATGAAAGAAGGAATTGAATGTCCACAGTGTGAAGGGAATATTACTGCACAACATATTATGGAGCTCCCGCATCCTTTTTCATTCAAGTGTCCACACTGTAAGGTGGGGCTAAAAGAAATGAGGATCACACCATGCTTAATATTAGCGGCAATTTGTATCATTCCACTGTTTATTATAATTGGAGAGAGTATTAAGGAATTGCTAGTAAAATATTTTTCTATTATAGACGATGTCCCAACTGTACTTATTTTCTTTTTATTTTGTTATCCATTGTATTATCTCTATGAAAAATATAATGCCATATTGTTTATTAAATATGGCTTATTGAAAGTTAAAAGTTGAATAGAAGTTTATCATTTAAAAAAAGACAATGATGGAATTATCCTATCATTGTCTTTTTTACTTTGTCTCGGCCTTTTACTTTGCTTCTGACATAAATCATTCCGGCAAATGTTAATAAGAATGCAGTTCCAATAACGAAGCTGGCGCTAGGGGATGCCCCGATTGCTCCAACTGTAAAGGATCCAGCAACAACTCCTAATGAGAAGAAAGCATAAAACAATCCAAATGCTTTTCCGCGTTTATCATCTGTCGTATTTTCAACAAGTAATGCATTTATCGATGGGAAAAGGATAGCGAATCCAATGCCATAAATCATCATAACGATAAAGAGCATGCCTTTTGTTGCAAATAATCCAAGTAAAGATAATGCTAATGCCATTACTGCAATACCAATTAACATTAGTTTTGAACGATTAAATCGATCGTAAATACGATTTGTTGGTAGTAAGAAGAAGAGGATAGCGGTAATACCGAATACACTTAACATCATGCCTGTTGTAGATGCTTTAAGCGCTAATGCCTCAACTTTCACTGGTAACATATAAGTGACAATTCCTTGTGAAAACATGAGTGTGAAAGCACCAATATATGCCTGTAATAACGGTTCTGCTTTCAATAGTTCAAACATATCTTCTTTATTCATCATTTGTGTTCTTGAAGTATCTTTTCTTGATACGTTATTTGGTAAGAAGAAGAGAGATACGATTGTACCAAGAACCATTAAAATAGAAATGGTAATGAACACCCACTCTATACCAGCAGTTGCTTTCATAATCCCGCTGAAGGCAGGTCCTACAATTGCCGCTGTTCCAACAGCAGCACCAGATAGGGCCATTGCCTTACCTTGTCTTGCTGAATTTGTTTGTTTTGATAAAAACGTAAAGGCAGCAGGAATTAAAAATCCGTCACTAAACCCATGCATAAAGCGAACAACTAATAGTTGTTCACCACTTTGAACAACGGTGTATAACAAGACTATGAAACTCGTGAGTCCCATGCTTATATAAAGTATTTTTTTTGCACCAAATTTATCGACAGCAGCGCCAGCAATAATATTACCAATCATATTAGCAAATGAATACATGCCGACAACTAGCCCAATAATAAGAGGGGATCCTCCAAGACTTTGAGCGAACGTACTCATAATAGGTAATTGTGAAAATGTATCTAGAAACGCTACGATAACAATAAAGTAAATAAAATATTTCAAGCGATATTCACCTCTCCTATGCTATTATGGCATAATGCTAATTTCAACCGCAATGAAATTGAGTTAACAGATGTGGAAAAAAGTACAAAGTGACAAAATATTGAACGTTATTTGTTAAAATTTAGTGGAAATGAGATTGTTTTTTTGAAATATATGGATAGAAGTATTATAATAGATTTGTAAACTTCACCAGGTTAAGTATATACATAGAGAGGGATGTATAAAATGAAAGCATTACTTTGGCATAATCAACGTGATGTAAGAGTAGAAGAAGTACCAGAACCAACTGTAAAACCAGGAGCAGTTAAGATTAAAGTTAAATGGTGTGGTATCTGTGGGACAGACCTGCATGAATATTTAGCAGGACCTATTTTTATTCCAACAGAAGAGCATCCATTAACACATGTAAAAGCACCGGTTATTTTAGGTCATGAGTTTAGCGGTGAGGTAGTTGAAATCGGTGAAGGCGTTACATCTCATAAAGTGGGAGACCGCGTCGTTGTAGAACCAATTTATTCTTGTGGTAAATGTGAAGCTTGTAAACATGGACATTACAATGTTTGTGAACAACTTGTTTTCCACGGTCTTGGCGGAGAAGGCGGCGGTTTCTCTGAATATACAGTAGTACCAGAAGATATGGTTCACCATATTCCAGATGAAATGACGTATGAACAAGGTGCACTTGTAGAACCAGCAGCTGTAGCAGTTCATGCAGTACGTCAAAGTAAATTAAAAGAAGGGGAAGCTGTAGCAGTATTTGGTTGTGGTCCAATTGGACTTCTTGTTATCCAAGCAGCTAAAGCAGCAGGAGCAACTCCTGTTATTGCAGTCGAGCTTTCTAAAGAACGTCAAGAGTTAGCAAAATTAGCAGGTGCGGATTACGTATTAAATCCAGCTACTCAAGATGTATTAGCAGAAATTCGTAACTTAACAAATGGTTTAGGTGTAAATGTGAGCTTTGAAGTAACAGGTGTTGAAGTAGTACTTCGTCAAGCGATTGAAAGTACAAGTTTCGAAGGACAAACTGTAATTGTTAGTGTATGGGAAAAAGACGCAACAATTACTCCGAATAACTTAGTATTAAAAGAAAAAGAAGTGGTTGGTATTTTAGGATACCGTCATATCTTCCCGGCTGTTATTAAATTAATTAGCTCTGGCCAAATTCAAGCAGAGAAATTAATTACGAAAAAAATCACAGTAGATCAAGTTGTTGAAGAAGGATTTGAAGCACTTGTAAAAGATAAAACACAAGTGAAAATTCTTGTTTCACCTAAATAATATAGAATAGTAAAAAGTAGCTCTTTTCTAGAAATAGAAGAGGGCTACTTTTTTTCTGTACAGAAAGGTGATAGACTTTCCTGTAACTACAGGTATTTTGTTTGGAAGGGGAAGTCTAATGCTTTCATTTATGTTGACATTGAAACGGATGCTAAAAGCTTGTTTACGAGCGTGGAAAGATAAAGAATTTCAAGTATTATTCGTATTAACATTTTTAACATTAACGTCTGGTACGATTTTTTATAGTACAGTTGAAGGATTACGTCCTCTTGACGCTTTATATTTTAGTGTGGTCACGTTGACGACTGTCGGTGATGCGAATTTTAGTCCGCAAACTGATTTTGGAAAGATATTTACAATCTTATACATATTTATTGGAATTGGATTAGTGTTTGGATTTATACATAAGTTGGCAGTTAATGTCCAACTGCCAAGTATATTATCGAATAGAAAAAAAGAGTAAAGCATGTGTATGCTTTACTCTTTTTTTACATTAGTTTAGATAAGCCTTAATAATAGTTTATTAAAATGAAAGTGCATTCATTCATTATATTCACTATGTATAAAGTTATAATGATATGAACATTTACATATTTTAATTTAGTGATAGAAATTTCATGAAAGGTGGGATATTCTAGTCATAGGTTAACCGGACGACATCATAGGATCCTAACAAAAAGTTTACAATAATTCGATTATAAAATGGAGGATTTCAGATGAAAAAGAAAGTACTTGCTTTAGCAGCAGCTATTACAGTAGTAGCTCCTTTACAAAGCGTTGCATTTGCTCATGAAAATGATGGGGGAAGTAAAATAAAAATAGTTCACCGCTGGTCTGCTGAAGATAAACATAAAGAAGGTGTAAATTCTCATTTATGGATTGTAAATCGTGCGATTGATATTATGTCTCGCAATACAACACTTGTAAAACAAGATCGAGTTGCACAATTAAATGAATGGCGTACGGAGTTAGAGAACGGTATTTATGCTGCTGACTATGAAAATCCTTATTATGATAATAGCACATTTGCTTCACATTTCTATGATCCAGACAATGGAAAAACATATATTCCATTTGCAAAGCAGGCAAAAGAAACTGGCGCTAAATATTTTAAATTAGCTGGTGAATCATACAAAAATAAAGATATGAAACAAGCTTTCTTCTATTTAGGATTATCTCTTCATTATTTAGGAGATGTAAACCAACCGATGCATGCGGCAAACTTTACAAATCTTTCATATCCACAAGGATTCCATTCTAAATATGAAAACTTTGTAGATACGATAAAAGATAATTATAAAGTAACGGATGGAAATGGATATTGGAACTGGAAAGGTACAAATCCAGAAGAGTGGATTCATGGAGCGGCAGTAGTAGCGAAACAAGATTACTCTGGAATTGTAAATGATAATACGAAAGATTGGTTCGTAAAAGCAGCTGTGTCACAAGAATATGCAGATAAATGGCGCGCTGAAGTTACGCCAATGACAGGTAAGCGATTAATGGATGCACAACGTGTTACTGCTGGATACATTCAGCTTTGGTTTGATACGTACGGAGATCGTTAAGTATTTAAAAAAGGTCAAATCTCACAATAGAGTATTTGACCTTTTTATTACTATACAAATGGAGGTATGGAACGTGAAAGGTAAATTGCTAAAAGGTGTACTTAGCTTTGGGATTGGTTTAGGAGTTTTATACGGAGGTTCTTCAGTGCAAGCAGATACGTCTACAGATCAAAACAACACTTTGAAAGTGATGACGCACAACGTGTATATGCTATCAACTAACTTATATCCGAACTGGGGACAAAGTCAGCGTGCCGATTTAATTGGGGCGGCAGATTATATTAAGAATCAGGATGTAGTTATATTAAATGAAGTGTTCGATAATAGCGCATCAGATCGTTTGTTAGGGAATTTGAAGAAAGAATATCCAAATCAAACAGCAGTATTAGGTCGTAGTAATGGAAATGAATGGGATAAAACGTTAGGTAGCTATTCATCTTCAACGCCTGAAGATGGAGGCGTTGCAATCGTGAGTAAATGGCCGATCGTTGAAAAGATTCAATATGTATTTGCAAAAGGATGCGGACCAGATAATTTATCAAATAAAGGGTTTGTATACACGAAAATTAAGAAAAATGATCGTTTCGTTCATGTGATTGGGACACACTTGCAGGCTGAAGATAGTATGTGTGGAAAAACTTCACCTGCATCTGTACGTACAAACCAGCTAAAAGAAATTCAAGATTTTATTGAAAATAAGAATATACCAAATGACGAGTACGTTCTATTTGGTGGTGATATGAACGTGAATAAAATAAATGCAGAGAACAATAGTGACTCAGAGTACGCATCCATGTTTAAAACATTGCATGCGTCAATTCCATCTTATACGGGACATACAGCAACTTGGGATGCAACGACAAACAGTATTGCAAAATATAATTTCCCTGATAGTCCTGCCGAGTATTTAGATTATATTATTGCAAGTAAGGACCATGCGAATCCATCATTTATAGAGAATAAAATATTACAACCAAAATCTCCACAGTGGACTGTTACATCATGGCTCAAAAAATATACGTATGATGATTATTCTGATCATTATCCAGTAGCAGCAACTATTTCTATGAAGTAGTCCTAAAAAAGTTTCTTCTTAAATAGGAAGAAACTTTTTTTATTTTGTAGAGGAGATTCCAACTTTCTTTCCAATATGTATAAGACATATAGAGAAGAGGAGAGAAAAAGTGTGGATCGAGGAATTTTTAAAGAAGTTCCATTACCTTGTGCATTTTTGGATGAAGTAGCTTTAGATAGAAATATTCAATTGATTATAGAATTAAGTGGAAATAAGAAGATTCGTATAGCGAGTAAATCGTTACGTTCTGTTCCGGTTATGCAAAAGATTTTAGCTGCAAATGATCGTTTTCAAGGTATTATGTGTTTTTCACCTAGGGAAGTTTTGTTTTTAATTGAACAAGGATTCAATGATTTATTGCTCGGATATCCTGCTTATGATGATCGAGCGTTACATGAAATAAGTTTGCTAACAAAGCAAGGGCTCATTATAACTTGTATGGTGGATTGTGAAGATCATATTGTTTATTTAGAAAAAATTGCTGAGAAGTCTAAAGGATGTTTTCGTGTTTGCTTAGATATTGATATGAGTAGTCGTTTTTTTAATTTTCATTTTGGGGTCAAAAGATCACCGGTAAGAGATGTGCAAGGAGCTTTGAAAATAGTAAAAAGGTTGAAAGAATCATCATTTTTAATACTAGATGGTGTAATGGGATATGAAGCCCAAATTGCTGGGGTAGGAGATCACATACCGAATCAACGAGTAAAAAGTAAAGTGATTTCATATTTAAAGAAGAAATCAGTGTTAGAAGTTAAAGCAAGAAGAGGACATATCGTAAAAGAAATACAAAATCTAGGTATTGAACTAAGGTTTGTAAATGGAGGAGGCACAGGAAGTATAAAAACAACTGAGCAAGATCATTCAGTTTCAGAGATTACAATAGGTTCTGCTTTCTATGCCCCGAAGCTGTTTGATTATTATAAAGAAGTACAACTTCAGCCAGCTGTCGGATTTGCTTTGCCAGTTGTGCGTAAACCAGCTCCAACAATTTATACTTGTCTAGGTGGTGGATATATTGCCTCAGGCGCAATTGGGAAGGATAAAGAACCTGAGATTTGGAGGCCAAATGGTGCCAAACTATTAGCTTTAGAAGGTGCTGGTGAGGTACAAACACCGATTTTTTATAACGGTGAGGAACGAGTAGAGATAGGAGATTCTATCTTGTTTCGCCATAGTAAAGCTGGAGAATTATGTGAGCGGTTTCCGTTTTTATATCGTGTGAAAGAGGGAGAGATTGTTGGGGAGTATTCAACATATCGGGGGGATGGCCAATGCTTTCTATAAAGGGACAAAAATGGAGAAATTGGACAGGGAATGTAGAAGGAACACCGCATTATACGATGTATCCAGAAAGTATACAAGATGTAGTAGAAGTTGTAGAGCTTGCACGAAAAGAAGGGAAGAAAATTCGCGTTGTCGGTTCAGGACACTCGTTTACCCCTCTTGTGCAGACGGAAGAAATTTTAGTCTCTTTAGATGAATTGAAGGGTATTGTGAATGTTGATGCGGAGAAGATGGTTGCCGAAGTATGGGCAGGAACAAAGTTACATGAGCTAGGGAAGTTACTTGAGGAAAAAGGTTATGCGCAAGAAAATTTAGGGGATATTGATTCGCAATCTATTGCAGGAGCGATTAGTACAGGGACTCATGGCACGGGGATTACCTTTGGAAGTTTATCAACACAAGTTATAGAGATTACCGCAGTTTTATCTACAGGTGAGAGTATAGTTTGTTCACAAACGGAGAATGTACAATATTGGAGAGCTTTTCAGTTGTCTCTTGGAATGTTAGGTATCATTGTAAAAATAAAATTGAAGGTTATTCCAGCTTATTCACTCGTTTATAAAAGTGAAAAACAGTCCTTATCTACTGTAATGAACAAGCTAGAAGAATATAAGAAGAATCGCCATTTTGAATTTTTCGTTTTTCCTTATTCAGATGAAGTGCAAGTGAAAATTACAAACGAAACAACGGGTAAAAAAAGTGATTTGAAATGGCATAAACTAAAGGTAGAGTTACTTGAAAATAAGATGTTCTCTTTGTTATCTAAAGGATGTAAATGGTTTCCTTCTATAAGTAAAGGAGTAAGTCGATTATCGGCTAAAGCTGTACCGAATACAAAAATAATTGGTCCGAGTTATGAAGTATTTGCTACATCGCGTGCGGTTCCATTTTATGAAATGGAGTATAGTGTTCCTTCAAAGTATATGCAGGTCGTTGTAGAAGAAATTTCAAACCTTATTGAAAAGAAAAAGTATAAAGTACACTTCCCAATTGAATGCCGTTATGTGAAAAAGGATGACATATGGCTCAGTCCAGCGTATGGAAGAGATTCTGCGTATATAGCTGTTCATATGTATAAAGGTATGAAGTATGCTGCTTATTTTGGTGAGGTGGAGAAAATTTTTCTAAAATATGAAGGACGCCCGCATTGGGGGAAAATGCATACGTTAACGTATGAAAAATTACAAAATATATATCCAGAATTGCATTCGTTTCTAAAGGTGAGGAAATTATTAGATGAAGCAGAAATGTTTTCAAACCCTTACACAGAAAAGTTATTTACGATTATGAAAAAAAGCTGACAAAGTATTACTTGTCAGCTTTTTTTAGTACGATCGCATTTTTTGTTTGACTAATTCGCTCGTAAAATAGTAACTTATCACGACTAAATACATGTAATAAAACATGAATAATAAATAGACCGTTAATTACGAGTTGGAATAATAATATAACTACTAATACTAAAGGTTCTTTAAGATTTAAGATAGAGCTACTAGAAAGAATATAATTGATTCCACCTAAAACGAAATAGAATATACCATAACGGATGAATAGTTCCTTCAACGTAATACGATCTGATTTTCCTTTCACGTAAATACGAAGCAACGCTTTACCAATTGTCTTTCCATTCGTAAAGTATGGAATGATAATAAAGTAAATAAAGATCGAACACGTTATGAAAATGAGTTCGTATATGTTCGTGTAAGATTGAATATTAGAAATAAAGAAAGAATTTCCTTTGTTTTTAATGACAGGTACAACGATGGATAAGAAAATCCAATCAATTTGCATCGCGATAAGGCGACGAACAAATCCGACTGGTTTCGTTTCCAAATTAATATGACTATCTAATTCGTTTGCTTTCGGAAGGAAGTACGTAAATATTGGTGCAATGATAAAGCCGATTACGCCGCCTAATGTATTTAAAAACAGATCGTCTATATCAAATAAGCGGTACGCACAATTGTATATACCGTATAGTCCAGTCACTTGTGTTAGCTCGAAAAAGAGTGAAAGACAAAAAGAAATACAAATTGTTTGTAAGAAACTACGTCGGAAATAATAACGTAAGTAAATACCGAATGGAACGGTTAATAGAACGTTAAATGCTACTTGTAAAAACGCAGATTCTTTTAATAGGTAGAAATAAGTAGCTGGTTTCGTTAAAATTGCCGAAGTATGATTACTAATTTCTTGTATGAAATAAAATGGTGATAGTTGCATGTGCTGCGTATTAGCCGGTTGTAGGCTACAAGTATCATATGTTTGTGGTAACGGCAAAATCACAAGAAAATAGGCATTTAATAAGTAAAGTAATAATGAGTACAAAATAAATGAACGCCATTTATTTAAATAACCGTACTTTCGGTAGTTAAATATTAAAAAAGGTATTAAGAGGAACATTGCTAAAATAGGAAATAAAATAAATGCTGTTTTTATTGGAAATATATATGCAGTCAAAATGAAGCTCCTTTCAATGAAAATTCGTTTATCATTATAACGTTAAAAGAACCTTAAAACAAAATTAAAATATTTCGAAATAGAAAAAATTACAAATTTCAATGGAATTAAGTTATACTAAATTTAATATAATGATATTATGATTATTATAAGTTGAGAGAGGGTACAAAATATGCGATATGAGCTTTTTTCTGTAAGTGGGGATCATATTACAACTTTTGAAAGTGCATGGCGTTTTCAAGAGGGAGAACAGATTTTTGTTCATGATGATCAAATAAAACGAAATTTTATTATTATCCGCCTAACGCATGATGTATTTCAACAAAATAAACATGTTATTCGTTTGTATTGTCAAGAAAAGAAAGTATATGCATAAAAAAACGAGTCGTTCTAGTGTAATAGAATGACTCGCTTTTTGATTTGTAAGTTTCACCTTATAAGAAAATAAGAGTAAGTACACCTACGATAATGCAATAGAAAGAGAAATATTTTAAATTTCCTTTTGCCATAATGTTCATAAACCATTTTAATGAAATATACGTCATGATAAATGTTGCGATAAATGCAACGATATATGGTACGAATAGTGTATCTAGATTTGGATCTTTTGCAATGTCTGTAATACTTAGTAATAAACCACCTAAGCTAACAGGGATATATAGTAAGAATGAGAAACGAAGAGCCGTTTCTTGCTTCATACCAAGTAACATCGCAGCTACGATTGTTGCACCTGATCGGCTTATTCCAGGAATTAGTGCGCAAGCTTGTGCTAATCCGACGATAATTGCGTCTTTCATAGAAAGATCGCCATCATTTTTACGTCCACGCAAGTTTCTAATAATCCAAAGTCCGACAGCGGTAATAAGAAGGGAAATCCCAACCATTTTCACACCTTTTAAGTACTGATCGATGTAATCTTTAAATAAAACACCAATAACACCTGCTGGAATGGTCGCAATAACAAGGTAAATAATAAAGAAGAAATCTGATTTTGCATCTTCTGCTCTTGTAAATATATAAGATAGACCATTCTTTGTTAGACGAATTAAATCATTTCTATAAATAAGTAATACAGCTAATAATGAAGCTGAATTAACAAGTAGTTCAAAGCTAAACCCCTCTATTTTTAGTCCTAGCAAATGCTGTGCCAAAACGAGGTGACCGCTTGAAGAAATCGGAATCGGTTCTGTTAGTCCTTGGAACAGACCAAGAATTAAATATTTTAAAATGTAGTAAAATTGTTCCATAATAACCTCCTTGTTTAATAGTCGAAAGAAACAACTTGTCCATTATAACAAAGATACGGCTCAATATTGAGAAGAAATAAATATTCGAAATATAATAAAAATCCCTTATAACAGTATAAGGGATTTTTACTATTAATGAGAAACTACTGTTTCTTCAAGACTTTTTGTTAATTGAACATCGACTTTCTCAGCATCATGAATGTGATTCATAATGGTAGTATTTAACTTTTGGAACATTTGTTGTGTATTAGCGAATTCTCGTAATATATCATCATTACAAGTCTTTTGGTTTTCAATAGCTTTAATAACATTTGTAGCACCGTTTTGTAACGTTTGAATCATAATTAAAATATTTTCGATTCTAGCGTTTGTATCGGCACTCATTTCTACACCTTCATCGACTAAATGCAAATTATCTTTTGTATTATCGTATGCTTTTTCAATTTCTTCTTGAATTTTTTTCGTTAAGTTGCCGATGTTTTTTGTACTTTCAGCGGTACTTTCTGCTAGTTTTCTTACTTCATTGGCAACGACAGCGAATCCTTTACCGTGCTCTCCAGCACGAGCAGCTTCAATACTTGCATTTAAAGCAAGTAAATTTGTTTGTGCTGCAATGTTTTGGATGACTTCTACAATTTGCTCAATTTCTTTTGAGCGTTCACTTAAATGATTCATACTATTAGACGTGCGCTGGGATTGTTCACCTAATTTATTAATTACAATAAGTAAACGATGAACAGATTCTTTTCCTTCGTTAGAACAATCAATAATTTCTTCAATAGATTGAATTAAGCTTTGTTCTTTTTGTAGCATTTCGTTATTCAATTCATTGGAATGTGTAGTGCGTGTTGAAACATTTTCGAAACATGAGCTTAATTGTTGAACTAAATTTTGAAGTGTATGGTGTTGATTATTTACAAGTTTATGCTCTTGAACAACGCTTTGTACACGATCGTGGATAGAAGAAATAGTCTCTTGTTGTTCAATATCCTTTTGTTTTAATTCTGCTTCTAGTTCTTGTATACGACTTTCTAATTGATCAATTTTATGTTGGAGTGATTTCTTTTGAGTAAACATAGATTTATTTCAACCGCCTTTAGAAGTTATATTTTCTCTATATTTGGATTTTAGCATCTTTTATAATTTTTAAATATAGGAATTGTTAAATATTTAAGAATCTATTACATTTTATGCATAATTCCCTTTTTTTCGTCATGAAAAATAAACTGTATTTAATGGTATTGTAAACAAACTGTAAAATAAATCATGTATAACTGTATAAGAAGGGAGTCGGATTATGAACTATTTTAAGCGAATCAGTAGTCTAGTATTAGCAGGCATTATCGGTCTATCTAGTACAGTCGCTGTTAAAGCAGAGTCAAACGACGAGAAACTTAACAACATGCAACAGCAATTGCAGCAAAACGATGCAGAAATGCAAAAGAAAGAGCAAGAGAAGCAAGCTGTTAGTAAAGAAATTCAAGGTATCGAAAACGAACTACATAATTTAAATAATACAATTGCAAAAAATAAAGAGGATCAAGCTGCTATTCAACGTAAAATCGATGAAACACATAAGCAGATTGAACAAAAAAAGAACGAAATTGTCGTTTTAGAGGATAAAGTCCTTGCTCGTAAGGATATTATGAGAAAACGTATGGTTTCTGTTCAAAACAGTTCAAATACAAGTTTAGTAGTAGAAGTTGTAGTAGAGTCAAAGAACTTTGCAGACTTCTTACAACGTATGAACGCAGTTTCTACTATTCTAGAAGCTGATAAAGAAATTCTACGTCTACAAGAACAAGATCTTCGTCAAATTGAAGAAGATAAGAAAACAATTGACGAGAAAGAAGCATCTTTAGTAGTAGACAAACAAAAATTAGCAAAAGCACAAGCTGAACTGCAAGATAACTTGAAAAAACGTCAAGCTAACTTACAAACAGTTCAAGCTAAATATAATCAGGTTGCAAGCCAACTTAATTTAGCTGCAGAAGAAAAAGCTAAAATCGAATCAAACATGAAAGCAGTACAAGAAACAATTGCTCGTGAGCAAGAAGCAGCAAGAATTGCAGCGGAAGAGCGTGCGAAAGCAGAAGCAGCTGCAAAGGCTGAGCAAGAAGCTTTAGCGAAAGCGCAAGCGGAAATTGCTGAAAAGCAAAAGCAGGAAAAAGCTAGTAAACCAGCGGAACCTGTTGCTAATAATAATTCGAAGGTAGAACCTGTACAACCACCTAAACCAGCTGCTGGTGGAAAAGAATTTTATGTACATGCTACAGCTTATACAGCAGATCCAGGTGAAAATGGCTATGGACCAGGTCAACAAGTATATTCTGCATGGGGACCAGGTGGTAAACCTTATAATTTAACTGCAAATCCAGGAATGAAATTAATTGCGGTGGATCCATCTGTTATTCCATTAGGATCTACTGTAAATGTTGAAGGCTATGGAATTGCAATTGCCGCAGACACTGGTGGCGCGATTAAAGGTCACAAAATTGATGTTTTAATGCCTGATAAAGCTTCATCTAGTAATTGGGGCAGAAAAAATGTTAAAGTTACAATTTTAAACTAATGCGTAATCCAACTTTACAATATGTAAAGTTGGATTTTTTTGTAAAAATAATGTTAAGTTGAGTTTACATTTTGTTAAGGATAGCATACAATGGTGGTGAGAGGTGGTAAATTTGACCATTTTAAATAGAGTGAAGGAATTAAGAGCTCGGTTTAATTTTTCGCAAAGTGTATTAGCAGAAAAGGTTGGAGTGACGAGACAAACAATCGCGGCAATTGAAAAAGGGGATTATGTTCCTTCATTATTATTAGCGCTTATGATTTGCGATGTATTTCAGTTAAAGATGGAAGATGTGTTTGTTTTAAATAAGGAGGGGGAAGAAGATGAATAGAATTGTTGCTTCGTATATTATAAATTTATTTTACAGTGTATTGGCATGCTGGGCATTCGTAGAGTTTTATGATTTTTATATACAGTTTGCTGATATTATTAAAAATGAAAGTTTACCATCTAAAATAACAATGAGTTTGACACCTGTTGTATTAATATTTATTGTAGCTATCATATTAGCGTATTTTAAAAGATTGCATAAAAAGAAATATAACAAATCATCATTGCGATTATATCCTTTATTATTTCCCCAAGAGGATGAACGGGAGAAGGATATTACAGATAAAGCATGCCGTACAACATTTGTATCATTATGGTTTGTATTACCTTGTGCACTAGGATTATTAATATTTACACCTGTAGCAAATTTATATATTTCGGCATACCCTTTATATGTTGTGTATTTGATTTATTTAATTCAAATGACAGTATTCCACATATCTCTATACAGAAATAAATTAGCTTAAAAAGAAACCTTCTTGCCAATGCAAGAAGGTTTCTTTTCAGCTTACACTTGTACATATAGCAATATTATCTTATCATTTTATATAGAGTAAGATTTTGTAACGGAAAGGAATTGTATATGAATAAGCAAAGAATTTATAGTATAGTAGCAATCCTCCTATTTGTTGTAGGTGGTGTATTAATCGGCAAGCCATTTTATGATGGATATCAAGCTGAAAAGAAGCAGACTGAAAATGTACAGGCTGTCCAAAAGATGGACTATGAAAAACATGAGACGGAATTTGTAGATGCTTCGAAAATTAATCAACCAGATTTGGCAGAAGTAGCGAACGCATCTTTAGATAAGAAACAAGTAATTGGTCGTATTTCGATTCCAAGTGTTTCATTAGAACTTCCTGTTTTAAAGTCTTCTACTGAGAAAAACCTATTATCAGGTGCAGCAACAGTAAAAGAAAATCAAGTGATGGGAAAAGGGAATTATGCATTAGCAGGACATAACATGTCTAAAAAGGGTGTTTTATTTAGTGATATAGCTTCTCTAAAAAAAGGCGATAAAATTTATTTATATGATAATGAAAATGAATATGAATATGCGGTTACAGGTGTATCTGAAGTAACTCCTGATAAGTGGGAAGTTGTTGAAGATCATGGGAAAGATGAAATCACGCTTATTACATGTGTATCTGTTAAGGATAATTCTAAGCGTTACGTTGTTGCTGGTGATTTAGTGGGAACGAAGGCGAAGAAATAAAAAAGAAGGTCAACTCTCTAAAGAGTTGACCTTCTTTTTTACTAATGTTGAGAAATAATAGAATATTTTTGTTGGTATTTAAGTATTTTTCTATTTATGTATAATAAAGTTAGAATTCAAGATTTTGGGAGGAACAAGAGTGAAACAACAGGTGAAGAAACTTCTTTTAACAACAAGTGTAGCGTTATTGGTAGCTCCAATTTCAGCCTATGCGCATCCAGGACGTACAGATGCTAATGGGGGACATACGTGTCGTACAAATTGTGAAAAATGGGGATTGCAGTACGGGGAATATCATTATCACAATAAACCAGCTTCTAGTAGTGGTGCAACAAGTCCAGCTCCTAGTCAAAATAATAATGGTGCTGTAGAAGCTGAAAGACAAGCGGAAGCGCAGCGTAAAGTTGAAGAAGAGAGACAGCGTGTAGCGGAGGAACAAAGAAAGGCAGAGGAAGAGAGACAACGTGTAGCTGAAGAGCAAAGAAAAGCAGAAGAGGCACGTAAACGAGAGGAAGCACAGCGTCAAGCTGATATGGAAAAAGGGCAGCTTGAGGGACAAAAAAGTGGAGAGACTGATTTTAAAGCAGGGAAAAATGATGTGGAATCACATTTAGCTGGGAAATCAGATACATATAAAGAAGCATTCAAAACTGCTTATGCTGCATCTTGGTCTTTAGAAGAGCAGAAGAAAACGCATTTTGAAAAAGGAAAAGAGCAAGGTTTAGCACAAGAGACGATGGAAGATAGTCAAATTGCTCCAGAGTTTAAGCCAAACTTTGCAGAAGGTTTCCAAGTAGGGAATAAAGAAAGAACAGAAAAAATTGAAAAAGAGCAAGCTGAACTAGGGGAAAAGGCAGGTAAGGAACTAGCTGGAAAGAACCCTGGAAATAGAGAGAAAGATGTGTACGTGAAGGCGTATGAAACAGCGTATGAAAAGGGTTATAAGTCTACAAAAAAAGCAGTAGAAAAGGCTGGCTATAAGTATGCATTTGAAAACTATGATTTGAAAGTTCCTGCTAAGTATGAAAAGAATGAATCGTTAAAGAAATGGTTCATTGAAGGATTTAAATCAAATGAAAAAGCAGCGGAAATTAGAGAAGAAGGATATAAAAAAGGAGACAGTTGGCTTGCATTCTTCTACAAGAACTTTGTACCAAGTGAATATAAAGAGCATAAAGAGTTATACGAACAAGCGATAGAAAAAGGTAAGAATGCATAAAAAGATGAGGGAAATCCCTCATCTTTTTTTAATCCATCCATTTCACTAACTTCTTAGAAATTAGTAATAAAACACAACCTAATACAATTGCTACAGCACCAATAACTGTAAATACTTCAGCATATCCAAGTGAAGTTGTGAAGCTTGCAAGTTGTCCACCTAAAATGTTAGCGATTCCTGAGCTTGCTAACCATACTCCCATTAATAAAGAAGCAAGTTTTACTGGGGCAAGTGCACTAACCATTGATAGTCCAACAGGTGATAAGAATAGCTCACCTAACGTATGGAAAAGATACGTAAAGACGATAAATAGTAAGTTTGCTTTTTCTGTAATGTTATGTTCATCACTACCTGTTTTTAATGTAGCAATAACGAGAATGATATAACCGATACCGAGCAAGATCATACCAAGTCCCATTTTAGTTGGGATTTTTAAATCCCCACGCTTGCGAGTTGCAAGTTTTGCCCATAATGCTGAAATGACTGGAGCAAGTAAAATAATAAATAATGGATTGACCGATTGGAACCAAGATGTTGGAATTTCCCATCCGAACACAGAGCGGTCTACAAATTTGTTTGTATATAATGTTAATGAGCTACCAGCTTGTTCAAAGCCAGCCCAGAAGAAGACAACGAAGCATGTTAAAATGACGATAACTGCAGTACGTTGTTTTTCTTTTTTTGTTAACGGTGTATCTCCTACTGATGGTTGTCCATCTGTTGTTTGTAAATCGCGAGTTGGTTTTTTACCAATATCACCAAGGAAGCGATTGGATAGTGTTGTAAATAAAATTTGTCCAATGATCATTCCGATTGAAGCGGCTAAGAATCCGTAACGGAATCCGTAATGTACAACGCCATCAACCGTTGTTTTGAATAAATTTTCTGATAAAAATCCGCAAACGAGTGGAGCTAAAAATGATCCGACGTTAATACCCATATAGAAAATGGTAAATGCACTATCACGTTTTGGATCGTTCTCTTCATATAATTCCCCAACCAGTGTAGAGATGTTCGGTTTGAAGAATCCGTTACCAATAATAATAAGCGCTAATCCGAGGTATAGGCCGACTTGGTTTTGTAAGGCAAATAGTGTAAGGTTACCGATTGCCATTGTTATACCACCAATTGTAATCGCTTTTCGTCTACCTAGAAAACGGTCTGTTAAGTATCCACCAATCATTGGTGTGAAATAACAGGCTCCAGTGTAAAATCCGTAAATAGAGAGTGCCCATGCGGGACTAAACCCAAGACCACCGCTTACTAAAGCTGTCGTTAAATATAATGTTAATAATCCTCGTAATCCATAGTAACTAAATCTTTCCCACATTTCTGTAAAGAAGAGTAAGTATAAACCTGGAGGATGTTTCTTTTTTCTTTGTTGTTCTTTTTCTAGTTGTATCGCTGATTCCATGTTATTTTCCTCCTGACACAAACAAAAACAAAGTTAATAATTTTGTACATTTAATATTTTACCTTATTAACTATTATAAGTCAATAAAGGTTGATTTTTCAGAAGAAATTGGAAAAGGGATATAGCTATAGAATGAGTGTTTCTTTTATGTTAGACTATGGACTATGTTTTCTTTGTAAAGAAGCGGTTTATTGCACTTTTTTATATGTGAAATTGATTTCATAAAAGATGAAATTAAAGAAGGAGAAAGAAATGAAATTGTTACAGAAAAAAGAAATTTTACTTATTAGTCTTATGTTATTCTCGATGTTCTTTGGAGCGGGGAATCTTATATTCCCACCTTTCCTTGGGTATGAAGCAGGAGAACATGTGTGGATTTCATTAGTAGGGTTTATTATATCAGCAACAGGTCTTCCTATATTGGGAGTTATTGCGATTGCGAAAGCAGGAAGTTTTCAAACGCTAGCGGGTAGAGTTCATTCTTCATTCGCCATTATTTTTCCATGTATCGTGTATGTATTTATTGGACCAGGCCTTGGCATTCCGCGTGCAGGAAGTCTCGCTTTTGAGATGGGACCGGGTCAGTTATTCCCGGAAGCAGGTAGCGTAATCTTATTATGTTACACAGTTATTTTCTTTAGTATTGTGTACTGGTTAAGTTTATCCCCGTCTAAATTAATGGGGTTGTTCGGAAAAGTTTTAACACCGTTATTATTAGGTATGATTGCTCTTATCTTTATAAAAAGCATGTTTACATCAGTAGGTAGTGTGAAAGAGGCTGCTGGAAATTATGGACAAGCGCCTATGTTCCAAGGGTTTTTAGATGGATATTTAACGATGGATGCATTAGCAGCTTTAATTTTTGGGATTGTGATTGCAAATGCTCTTCGTGCAAAAGGTATTGAAGATGATAAAGGTTTAGCGAAATATATGAGTATTGCTGGAATTGGTGCAGGACTATTACTATCTATTATTTATGTCATACTTGGATATGTCGGTTCAATGAGTGGGTCATTGGGGATATTTGATAATGGCGCGCAAGTGTTAGCACAAGTGATGACTACATTATTTGGACAAGGCGGAGTCGTTTTATTAGGACTTATTTTTACGATTGCGTGCTTATGTGTTTCAATCGGACTTGTTACATCTTGTAGTCAATTTTTCGCAAGTGCATTTCCAAAAGTAGCGTATAAAGTGTGGGCATTTATCTTAAGTTTTGTTAGTATGATTTTAGCTAATTTAGGATTAACACAAATTTTAAAAGTATCAGTACCAATTCTTGGATTTATTTATCCAGTTGCATTGACGCTTATTATTTTAGGGCTATTCCATAAGTATATTGGAAAGTATGTATGCATATATCCAGTTACAATTGTGATTGTAGCAGTATTTAGTGCGATCGATATTTTCAATAAAAATGTGATGATGAATCAGTGGACATCAGTATTGAAATACATTCCGTTTTATATAGAAGGTGTTGGGTGGATCATTCCAGCTATTATAGGTGCTTGTATTGGTGTTATCGTGAGTAGTGTTTTAAATAAGAAGAAATGAGTAAAAAGGTGTTTTCCGATTTCGGAAAACACCTTTCTTTTTTGGGAAAAATAGTATTGAAAATGAATAGACTAAGAGTATGATAGAAGTAATTGGTAATATATAGGTTTTGAACGGATGATGAGGGGGGAGCGTATGAAGGAGGATTTGAATAAGAAAATAGAAGCACTCGAAACGGCAATTGAAACGATTCAAGAAGCACTTTTTGAATTGAAAGCAAAACAAAGAGAAATAGAAGTAGAAAATGCTCAGCAACATGTTAGTAAGGAAAAGAAAGAATATATTGAAACGGTGATGGAGGAAAAACAAAAAGTAGAAGTAGCTACAATAAAAGAGCCTGTGCAAGAACGTGAGGTAAAACAAGTGGATATATCTGCTTTTAAGCCGGAACCATTTAATATTATTAAGTTTTGCCAAACGTGGTTACCACGCATATTTGTCGGTATTATGTTGCTTGGAGTAATTTGGTTATTTAAAGCAGGGGTAGATGCGGGATTATTAACACCAGCAATACGAATTGTGTTTGGTATTTTCCTATCAATCGGTTTTTATTATATAGGGGATATTCAAATTAAACGCGAGCGGCAAGCGTTAGGGTTAGTACTAGCAGGAGGAAGTATTACGGGTATAGTTTTAACGACATTTGCGGCACATTATTTATATGGATTTATTCCGGCGAGTGTCGCGTTTCTATGTAATATCGCATGGGTCATTTTAGGTATTTATATAGCGAAGAGATATCAATCGGAATATCTTACTATATTCGTAGCGGTAGGAGCTTTCTTCGTGCCGTTCTTATTAAATAGTACAACTCCTAATCCGTATATTTTCTTTGGATATGAGATGATACTAACGCTCAGCTTATTATGGTATGCGTTGAAAAATCGTTATCAGTATTTATATATGATTTCTTATGTTGTTGCTGCTATTGTTCTTTTTGTCTTCTTTGCTGTTATGTCAATGTTAGTAGAGGATTTGCAAGTCCAGTTAACAGTAGTTTATGGTTTAATTCACTTACTATTATTTTGGCATATGTTTACGGAGAGAAGTTTTATAGTAGAGCCACGCTTGGCGATATTTAGTGCGAATGCAGTCTTCTTTATATTAGCCATTTCAAAAATACCTGAATTTACAACATGGGGATTAATGATAAGTGCACTCGTGCACGCTATTATGTTTGTGTTTGAATATAGGAAGAATAGACATTCTACATTTACAAATCTTTTATTTGGTTTCGCAATGGGAGCATTTAGTTTAGCGATTTTATATGAGTATAGTTTAGTGAATGCAGCGATTGTACTATTATTACAAGGTTTCCTTGGTATGTTTACTTCTATTAAAGGAAAACAACAGATAAAATTGTATGTTAGTGCGACGGTTTACGCAATTGGAATGATACAGACTATTTTTAGCCCGTTTGATCAATTTATTTCGGCAGGCTTTGTTGCTCATCTTATTTTAATAGGAACGTTCTATTATTGCATGAGACAAGCAAAAGAAGTATTAGCAAGCTTTGGCAAGTATGTGTATTCTATAGCACTCTATTGGTTTATGGTGATTGTATTTATTACAATTACTAGAATCGGTGAAGTTTTGTCCACAGATGGAAGCATAATAAGCATATCTGTATCGTTATTATGGATGGTATATGCATTATTTGCAGTTTGGTTTGGACGGAATAAAAATATGAATGAAATATTGTATGCAGGCTTAGTCGTGTTAGTCGTAACGATAGGAAAGCTATTTCTTCTAGACTTACCAGAAGTTTCAATGATGATTAGGGCAGTGTTATTTTTAATAGTAGGTAGTATAGGTATCGTTATTTCAAGAATGTTTTTCTCAAAAGAAGAGAAGTGAGAAGAAGGCAATCCATATCTGGATTGCCTTTTTCATTATTTCTTATTAATCGTTACAGCTTCATTATATTTCGCTGTTGTATTTTGGCGTAAACGAAGTGTTGCTTGTCCAGTCGTATTTGGATCGATTTGTACGTTCACAATTTTTTCAGCAGAACCTAAGCTGTTTGTTGTGAAAGAAAATGCACTACTATATCCGAAAGTAGATGGCCAAGTGCCGTTTGTATTTTGAACTTTTGCTACTTGTGTACCACCAGTAGTGAATATACCTAAAGAGTAATTAGTGTATGTTGTATTTGGTAATAAGTTATTTACTTGAATTTTGATTTGGAACACTTCATTGTTTGGTAGAGTGCTAGGGTGTGTAACTACGTAGTCATTTGCTGTTACTGCACCGTTATAGCCATATGAACCAGGTTTAAAAGTATTTGTATTAAACCATTGATAACCTGCATTTGGCGCACTCCAAGGTTCAGGTTGTGGCTCAGTTGATAAGCTTGGTTGTTCAAATGTTTGTAAAGTGGTAGGTAAATCAAGTTGTAAACCATTTACTTGATCTAAACTTGTAAATGTTTCTTTATTCGATAGCCAATTTACGATATTTTCTAGTAAGATAGCATCGTTTTCTTCTTTATATCCATCGTAAGTTTTCTTTGTTTGACCAGAGTCTTCACGAACGTATTTTGGCGTAGCATCTTCAACAGGAGAAGAGTCTCCAATAAAGGCAGCTTTTCCAAGTCCTACTTTTGCGATCGCAGCATAAGGACCTTCTGCAACACCACCGCCGTTATATACACCGCTATCGACAGCGTTATTCCATTTTGACGGATTCTCTGGAAGATAAACAAGTCCTTTTGCTAGTTTTGGATTTGTAATTGCTAAAGTAGAACCAGCATGCATTGCTACAGATGAAACCCCTTCTGTAATTCCGAATGATTGTTCAGGTGATACAATATTTTTAGCGGAAACATCACCGATTGCATTATAGCGGAAGCGAATACCGAAGTTGTCAGATAGCCAATCAGAGCTTTCTACTCCTTGCATAGCTTGTGAATTGGCTTCTTCGTTAGACATTCCTTTTGCTGGATTATCCCAAGCACCGCGTCTATATCCGTTAAATACTTCAGAAGAGTCCCAACGATTTTTATTACGATCTGCATTATAATGATCGGCAATGAAGAAGATACTACCGCCATTTTTCACGTATTGTAACATAGCATCTTGTTCAGATTTTTTGTAAGGAATATTTGCTTCTGGAACGATAAACACATTGTAGTCTTTTAAATCTTCGTATGTAATCGGTGTTGATTTACGAAGTTCTTTTACATGATAGCCGTTTTGGGCAATGCCGTTTCCGAAATCAGAAAAGCCACCATCAATAACCCAGTCAGCAGTCCCGGCAGTTTGACCGTGTGTATTATCGAATAATACTTTTTTCCCATTGTTTTGATTTACAACTTTTGCAGCAATTTCAGGAGCTGGGTCTACAGAGCTTTCTGCATAAGTAGACGGTATGAACGAAGTCCCTATACTTAGTGTAATTGCTGTTGCTAAAGAAAATGTAATCCATTTTTTATTCTTCATAGAAGAATCCCCCTAATAATAAATATATGTGCTTTAATAATGTAATTTATTTTTCTGTAAAAATAAAGACGGAAAACATAAAAAATATTAAAAATTTGTAAAAATACCGTGAAATTTGTTGAGAAATATTTATAGAGATTTAAAAACATCCCTTCCAAGTAATAAGGAAGGGATGTTTTGCTTAACTAATTTTTGAATTAGGTGTTTCATCAATTTTATGAAAACCTTTCATGTAATACACGACAGCTAAACCGATAAGCCAAATTGGTCCAACAATTAATGCAATCCTTGTATCTTCTGAATACGCCATTATACATAATACGAGTGCAAGGAAAGCAAGTGAGAAATATGAACTTAATGGGTATAAAGGCATTTTATACGATAACTTTTGTTTGTTTTGCGTCGGCAAACTTTTACGGAACTTAATTTGAGCGACTAATATAATACCCCAAGTCCAAATTGCCCCGAAAGTTGAAATACTAGTGAGCCATGTAAATACTTTTGCGGGCACAAGATAGTTTAATATAACACCAACGAGTAAAACGATTGCTGTTGCTACAATTCCTTGACTTGGAATGCCATTTTTATTTAAACGACCGAATCTTTCAGGAGCTTTTTTCTGCTGAGCTAATGTATACAGCATGCGGCCTGTACTAAATAAACCACCATTACAAGAAGAAAGAGCTGCTGTTAATACGACAAAGTTAATAATTCCTGCTGCTTTTGCGATACCGATTTGCTGGAATGTTAATACAAATGGACTTCCTTTCTCACCAAGTTCGTTCCATGGATAAATTGCCATCATAACGAATAGAGCCCCAACGTAGAACAGTAATATTCTCCAAAATACGTTATCGATTGCTTTTGCGAGTGTTTTTTTCGGGTTTTGCGCTTCACCCGCTGTAACGCCGATTAATTCAACGCCTAAATAAGCGAATAGCACCATTTGCATGGAGAGGAGTAACCCAGAAAAACCATTTGGGAACCAGCCACCATGTGACCAAAGGTTTGAAATGCCAGTAGCGATACCACCGTTTCCGAAGCCAAATAAAATAATACCAGCCCCAACTACTATCATACAGATAATTGTGACAATTTTAATGAGAGCAAACCAAAATTCAAGTTCTCCAAATACTTTTACAGATAAAAAGTTGAAAGCACTCATTAATAATAGAGCGAGTAAAGCCCAAGTCCAGCGCGGAATATCTGGGAACCAGTACTGCATGTAAATGCCAGCAGCCGTAATTTCAGCCATGCAAGTAACAACCCATAAGAACCAGTAGTTCCAACCAGTAATATAGCCAGCTAGTGGTCCAAGATAATCATATGCATATTTACTAAAAGAGCCAGCAACAGGTTGTTCAATTGCCATTTCTCCGAGTGCTCGCATAATGAAAAAAATAACGAGTCCAGCAATCATATAGCCTAGTAAAATAGAAGGGCCAGCTAGTTTAATAGCAGAAGCAGATCCTAAAAATAGTCCAACGCCAATAGCTGAACCGAGTGACATTAAAGTAATATGTCGTTCTTTTAAACCGCGGTTTAAAGTTCCAGATTTGTTTGTGTGCTGCATAAGAAGAATCCCCCTTGTAGAGTGAACGATATTTGAATGTGCTTACTAAATATTTAACTATTTCAAATTATAAAACATTTCCATCTGTTATGCTACAAAAATAATCATTATTAACTGTACTACATCTGCGCTTGTCAGACTTAAACTTAAAATTCGAACTATTAGCGAATATATTGACTCTTCTTTTTATTGATTGTTAAGATTAAGTATTATATTTTCTTACATACTAGTAAGAAAAGAATGTGTGATAATAATTCAGATGTAGGAAGGGTACATAACCATGTTTCAATTACAAAAATATAACACTTCTGTGAAGCAAGAGCTTTTAGCTGGCATCACAACTTTTTTTACATTTGCGTATATTCTTGTCATCAATCCGAAAATATTATCTGATGCAGGTGTACCATTTGATCAAGCTTTTACGGCAACGATTATTGCGACTGTTGTAGGGACGCTATGTATGGCGTTTTTAGCTAACTATCCAATTGTTATTGCTCCAGCTATGGGAATGAATGCGTATTTTGCTTATTCTGTCGTTCAACAGGCAGAGGGGATTACATATGTCATTGCGTTTTCAGCAGTATTTGTAACAGGTATCATTTTTCTTTTATTATCTTTCACTTCATTTAGGCAAAAGCTTATTGTCGCAATTCCTGATAGTTTAAAACATGCAATTGCAGGTGGAATTGGGTTATTTATTGCTTTCATTGGATTACGTCTATCTGGAATTATCGTTGATCATCCATCTAACTTAGTTACGATTGGTGATTTCCATTCTCCAGCCGTTATTTTAACTTTAGTTGGTTTGATTTTAGCGGCGGTATTAATGACATTGCGTGTGAGCGGTGCATTATTTATTAGTATGATTGTGACAGGAATTATCGCCTTCTTTACAGGACAGCTGAAGTTTACGGATAAAATTGTTGCGATGCCTCATTTACCAGAGGGGATTATCGTTTCAAATCCAATCAACGCCTTTTCAGATGTAATTGAATACGGATTATATGGCGTTGTATTTTCATTTTTACTTGTACTGTTATTTGATACAACAGGAGCATTACTCGGTTTAATTAAACAAGCAGGTTTAATTACAGATAATACAGAGAAACGTTTTGGTAAAGCATTTATTGCGGATGCAATTGGCGGTACTACAGGCTCTATCTTTGGGACAAGCCCAACAGCAGCGACGATTGAATCGTCAGCTGGTATTGCTGCAGGTGGTAAAACGGGATTAACAGGTATTGTAGTAGTCGGCCTAACGATTATAACGGCATTCTTCAGCCCTGTTATTGCTTCTTTATCAAGCGTAGCCGCTATTACAGCTCCTTCATTAATTATTGTAGGTAGTTTAATGGCGCAAAGTCTTCGTGATATTAATTGGAATGAATTTGATGATGCGTTACCAGCATTTTTAATTTTCGTTGGTATTCCGTTAACGTCTAGTATTGCGAATGGAATTGCAATTGGATTTCTAGTGTATCCAGTCTTAAAAATTGTGAAGGGGAAAGGGATGGAAGTACATCCGCTACTCTACTTATTTACAATTTTATTTGGATGTCATTTATTCTTATAATATAGATATAGGAGAGGGGACTTCTTATGAGAGGCCCCTTTTTTGTGTATAATAAAGTGAAACTATAATCAGTCACGCAAAATATAAATTACTTAATGGAATATATATGTTACAATACAGATGGAGGGGGAACATGAATGGCTGTAAGTAAAATAAAAGTCGCGCGTGTTCAGTTAGATTTAACACAGCAACAATTAGCAGAAAAAGTAGGCGTTACAAGGCAAACGATTAGTTTAATTGAGAAGGGGAAATACAACCCATCTTTAGATTTATGTTTGAAAATTTGTTATGCAGTAGATAAAACTTTGAATGATTTATTTTGGGAGGAAAAGGAGTGAGGGGATGAGAATCGTGAAAGATGAACGCTTAATGATTGAGGGGCTAAAACATATTAGACTCGTTTTCATCTTACAAAATATTGTCATACTAGGTATTGTTTTTTATCGCTACGTTTTGCAAGATGCAGGATATGAAAGTGTTTCGGATTTATTAATGGTATTTATGGTCGGGATAGTAGTTATTAATTTTTTAAACTTGAAAAATTCAGTGGAAGTGTATGAGCATACGGGCGGAGTATCACGCAGTTATCTTATGAAGCTATTATTCATTCCTGTAGGTATTGTTATTGGTATTTTAGCTATTTGTATCGTTGTAACGCTAGATATTTCGATAAAGGAAATCAGTTTGACAGGACTTATTATGTTAGTTTGTTTTTTAGTTCCTAGTCTGTTTATATACATATATATGAAAAAAATAAAAAGTGAAGATTGAAATATAAGAAAAGCTTTCCCGTATTGCGGAAAGCTTTTTTTATATTCTTTTATACAGTACTTTATGAAGGCCAATTGGTTCAATTTCAAAGATTTCACCATGTTCTTGGAAGCCTAAGCGCTTGTAATAGTCAGACACAGTAATTCGGCCATTACACCATAATATATTTGCTTGACGCTCTTGTAAGATTTGTTCTGCTTTCTGAATTAAGGAGCTTCCAGCGTGGTTGTTTCGAAATTCAGGTAATGTGGCCATTCCTCGTAGACGATAATGAATACCTGTAGGTAGGTCAGGATATATTTCTTTTGAGAAGGAAGCGATACTAATTAGTTTATCATTTATAAATGCCCCTAGGTGAAAGCTGTCTGTTTCATAGTCGGAAGGGTATTTACAATCTGCTAATGTTTGACTCGGGCGCAAAATTTTTTGACGTAATACGTAAGTTTCAGATCCATCAATATTTTTCACGGTAAGCATAGTAACATCCTTTCTTATAACGCTTTTTCTGTTAATTGTATAAAGAAATAGGCAGGTGCGGCGAAAAGTCCGAGTATGCTAGCGGTTCCGAGAAGGAGTGAAAGTAAGAGGCAAGAGTATTTTATTCCATTCGACTTTTTCCATCCGTAACTACAAATTTCAATGCTAACACCGATGAGAATAATGGCCACGAGTATTTCGGCTAATAATAAGAGAGCTAAAGTTATAATAGACATAATGTAATCCATCCTCATAATATGTGATAGTAACATTTTACCATATGAAATGGAAAAAAATGCCCCTCAATTATGTGAGGGGCATTTTTCTATTCTAATATGCTTTTTAGTGTATCGATATGTTCTTTTGAGCCTGTTACAAGTAATGTATCACCGTGTTGTAGTCTTGTATCACCATGTGGGATTAATGCTTTATTCCCACGATAAATTTGAATGACTAGTACATCACCTAAAAACGGAAGGCGACGAAGTGCAACACCATTATATTTATTGCTCCGTAGTTCAACTTCACGGACTGTTTCGTTTGCTGTTGTAATTAAGCGAACGAGACTCGGCTTATCAATTAGCGCACGTAATAGAATACGTGTAGAGTTAATTGTTGAGAAGACAGCGATATGTTCTTGCGTTGCTTTTTCTTGTAGAAGTGGATCTTCTACACTTGCAATAACATGTTCAACACCTAGTTCTTTTGCGTGTTCTGCTAATAATAAGTTTTGCTCATCATCACTTGTTGCAACAACAACTCGGTCTGCATGAAAGGCTGTTTGTTCAGTTAACGATGCAATTGTGATGTCATCTAATTTCACGATAGGGAAGTCATGTGATTTCGCTTCCTGATCATTTATTTTGTTTTGACGCATCATATATAGTGTTACGTCATAATCTTCTCGTTTTAAATCAAGTGATAACGGAAGGGTAATTCTGCTCGCACCAATAATAGAAACTTTTGGTTTTGGTGTTTCCACTTTTGGGAACATCTTTTTAAATAATATAGGCGCAAAAATACAAGTAATAACTGCGCTTAAAATAAGGGAAGCAGATAAACTTGGACTGATGATCCCTAACTTTTCACCAATTTGTGCAGCTGCAATAACTAAAGAAAGTGTTGATGTTAATAAGATGGCACTCCCCAGTACGATATTACGTGGATACCATTTTCGTAAAACGAGGGATGGTAACAGTTTTGAGATAAAGAGTCCTACAATTAGAATTGGAATCATGAGCATACTAGAAGGCTCTTTAAAAATAGACCAAACCTCTAAATTTACACCAACCATTACGAAGAAAATAGGAATGAAGAAACCGTATCCGATAGAATCCAGTTTTTCAACCATATCTTCATTTGGTGATAATAATGATACGAGTACACCTGCTAAGAAGGCACCTAAAATATTTTCAGCTCCAACGGATTCAGATAACCCAACTAATATTAAGATGAGTGCAAAAACAGCTCGTGTATCAATTTGTACACTTCCAGCTTTTAAGCTATCCAAGTATGGAATGTTTTTAAAACGTTTTGCAACGAAGTAAATAACAATACCAGCGCCGAATAGAAGAAGAAGGAGCCACATGCTTTGGCCGCTCTCGGAATTTAATCCGACGAATACAGCGAGTAAAATCATTGTAACTAAATCCGCAATAACAGCGACTAATAAAATGATTTGCCCAATTGCTGTTTTTCCTAAGTTATTCTCTTTTAATGTTGGTACGACAACACCTAAAGAGATTGTTGAAATGATTAAAGTCATAAACATTGCATTATCTACAAATCCTAGCCATACGAATAGTAGTGATAGGGCATAAGATAAGATGAAAATAAAGAAGAAGATAATGCTTGCTGCTTGGAATGTGTTTGGTTCGTTTGTTGTGTTCTTTTTCCCTTTTTGTTTAAAGATAGAAAAATCAATTTCTAAACCGCTTAAAAACATAAGAAAGATAAATCCTAGTGTCGATAAGACTTGAAGCCACATATCTGGCTCAATAATATTAAACCCACTTTTACCTACAAAGATTCCTGCGATGATTTCTGCAACAACGACAGGAAGTGCTTTTAATTTAAAGCGTTGTAACAAAAGGGGAACGAAAAACGCGATTGCAACGACAACCATAAGTGATAGAACAGAAGTGTGATGTTCCATTGCGTTCTCTCCCTTCAAATAAATATAGTACCTATTTAGCCATATAATAGGTAGAAAAGCAACGCATATGGATTCGATTTCATAAAGAAAGAGTTTTCTTAACATTTGTCATAATAAGTATATTTTTCATGATTCTGTTGTTAATTCCGTAATGTGGATGTAATAGGGGAGGGAATAAAAAAAGGACTGCTGAGCAATCTCAGCAGTCCTTTTCATGTACATTACATTGAGAAGAAGATCCATACAGTTAAACCAACTGTTGCAGTTGCAACGAAGAAACTGTAGATCATAGTAAGAATTTGAACCCTTCCTTCTCCTTCTTTTAAATGCATGAACATAATTAATTGTAACAACGCTTGCGCAACAGCCATTATGATAATGGTAGTTAAGATCGTTGATAGTGGCAGGGTTGTGTAAAGTGCCACGTATAAAGCTAGAAACGTTAGTGCAAGCGATAAAATAAATCCGAAAACGTGTGACCAAGGGAATCCGCTATGCGCATGCCCGTTTGCTTGGTTGTTATTTTGACCCATTTACGCCACCATCCCGTTCAAGTAAACTAGTGTGTAAATAAAGACCCAAACTAGATCAAGGAAATGCCAGTATAAGCTGATAATGAATACTTTACGAGCTGTAACTGGTGTTAAACCTCGTTTTAAAATTTGGATAATAACACAAATTGCCCAAATGATACCGCCTGTTACGTGGGCTCCGTGTGTTCCAAGAAGAACGAAGAATCCAGATAGGAAAGCACTTGTTTGAATTGTTGCGCCTTCACCAATATACATAATGAACTCTTCAATTTCGAAGAATAGGAAGCCTGCACCTAAAAGTAATGTAAGGACGAACCATCCAAGCATTGCTTTTTGGTTGTGCTTACGCATTTCGTGAATCACGATACCACATGTGAAACTACTTGTTAAAAGTAGTAATGTTTGAATTAAAAGCGTTTTAAGTTCAAACAGTTGTGCTGGTGTTGGGCCATCTGCCGTACGACCAGCAAGTACTAGATAAGAGGCGAAAAGTGTTGCGAACAGCATAATTTCAGCCCCAAGAAAAATCCAGAATCCTAGGATATTCAATCTGCTTTGTTCGGATTGATATTCCAAGGGTAAGCTTTTATCTAAAGCCGCCATATCATTTCACCTCTCATGCTACATGTTCTGATTTTTTAATTTCATCAACACTAATATAGTAACCTTCATCGTAATCGAATGAACGATAGATTAAGCAAGCTAAAATACCAATGCCGCCGATTGCTGCAAGCCAGAACCAGCTAAATACTAATGCGAAACCTGCAAGACCGAAGAATCCAGACGCAATAATAGGCACGCCAGAGTTACTTGGCATGTGAATTGGTTTAATATCTTCTGCTGCTGGTGTAACTGTTTCTCCGCGTTTCTTCATGTACCAGAAAGCATCAGCTTCTTTGATTTCAGGAAGTTTTGCGAAGTTGTAATGTTGTACAGGAGATTGAGTTGCCCATTCAAGTGTACGGCCATCCCATGGATCTCCAGTTGTGTCACGTTCTCCGTGACGAGCACTCCAAATTACGTTGTAACAAAGAAGTACGAAACCAATACCCATCATTACTGCACCGACAGATGCGATTTGGTTTAGCCATCCCCATCCAAGGCTTTCAGAGTAAGTGTACATACGACGAGTCATACCGTCTAAACCTAAGAAGTACATTGGGAAGAAACAGATGTTGAATCCGCTCATAAAGATCCAGAATGTCCATTTACCTAGGCGTTCATTTAACATATGACCAGTCATTTTTGGATACCAGAATGTGAATCCAGCAAGCATAGCGAATACTGTACCTGCGATTAATACGTAGTGGAAGTGAGCGATTAGGAAGTAGCTGTTATGGTACTGATAATCAGCTGCTGCCATACCAAGCATAACCCCTGTAACCCCACCGACTACGAAGTTTGGAATAAATGCCAATGACCAAAGCATTGGAACTGTAAAACGAATACGTCCTTTATACAGTGTAAACAACCAGTTAAAGATCTTAACCCCGGTTGGAATCGAAATCGCCATTGTCGAAATCGAGAAGAATGAGTTAACCGCTGGACCTGCACCCATCGTGAAGAAGTGGTGAAGCCATACGACGAAACTTAGTAAAGAAATTGCAACCATTGAGTATACCATCGCACTGTAACCGAATAGACGCTTACGTGAGAATGTACTAATGATTTCAGAGAAAATACCGAATGCCGGTAAAATAACGATATATACTTCAGGGTGACCCCATACCCAGAATAGGTTGGCCCATAACATTGGCATACCGCCGCTCGCCATCGTAAAGAAGTGAGCATCGAATAGACGGTCAAATGTCATTAATGCAAGAGCAACTGTTAATACTGGGAAAGCGAAAATAATGATAATTGTTGTAATTAAGATTGACCAAGTAAACATTGGCATTCTCATTAAAGTCATACCAGGTGTACGCATTTTTAAGATAGTAACAAGGAAGTTAATACCTGTCATTAACGTACCGAGACCTGAAATCTGTAATGCAATTGCGTAGTAGTTATTTCCTACACCAGAAGTAAACTCTGTACCTGCCATTGGGAAGTAAGAAGTCCACCCAGCGTCTGGAGAACCACCAATTACGAAAGCGATGTTGAATAACATTGCTCCGACAAAGAATAACCAGAAACTTAAAGCATTTAAGAACGGATATGCAACGTCACGAGCACCAATTTGTAATGGTACTACAAGGTTCATTAATCCCATAACGAATGGCATCGCCATGAAAAGAATCATAACTGTACCGTGTGTTGTGAAGATTCCGTTATAGTGTTCAGCGTTTAAATAAGTTGTTTCTGGGAATGTTAACTGTGCACGGATCATTAAACCGTCCATACCACCACGGAATAACATAATAACCGCAGAGATAATATACATGGCCCCAATTTTTTTATGGTCAACAGTTGTTAACCATTCGTCCCAAAGCCATTTCCATTTTTTATACTTTGTTAGTACGAAAATGATTGCTAATGTCACAAGAACGATAGAAGCGTCTGCACCGTAAATAATCGGGTCACCTGTGACAAAAAATTCATCAAGCTTCACTTTGTTCACTCCAATCTGTTGGAATTATAGCTATTATTTTTTGTTTTTGTAGTAGTTGTAATCACAATATTCAAGTGATTTTGGATCTACATAACTTAAGTGATGGCTAGAGAATGTCATACGACCAACTACACCAGGTTTAACAATTTCGTTGTACTTATCTTCTGTTAGTTTAGGAGCAGTTTGTTGTACTTCTTTAACCCACTTGTCATATTTCTCTTTAGTTTTTGCTTCAACTTCGAACTCCATGTGAGTAAATCCTTCACCAGAGAAGTTCGCGCTACGTCCTAGGTAAGAACCTGGCTTATCAGCTTGTAAATAAAGGTCCATAATCATGCCATCCATTGTGTACTTCATACCACCAAGTTCTGGTACCCAGAAAGCATTCATTGGGCCGACAGAAGTCAGTTTGAATTGAATTGGTACACCAGCTGGGATGTTTAAATAGTTAACGGTTTCAATTTTTTCCTCTGGGTAACTGAATAACCATTTCCAGTTTGCAGATGTAACATAAATCTCCACTGGTTTAATATGTTTGGACTCTTTCGGAACCTCTTCCGAAGCATAAGTTGCTTTTACTGTTGGAATCGATAATGCGATAACGATAATAACAGGAACAAGCGTCCAAATGATTTCTAATAATGTGTTACCGTGTTGTTCAGGTGGCTCATAGTCCATATTCTCTGGTTTTTCACGATAACGAATCAAGATGACTGTAAACAAGATGAATACAATTGCGATAATTAATGACATAAGCAAGAATGACCAAACAATTAAATCATACTGTGCTTTTGCAACAGGTCCTTGCGGATTTAATACTGCGAGTTTTTTATCACAGCCACCGAGGAACAGAAGTAATGATAACGGAAGAAGCGAAGCCAACTTCCAAAACGCTTTCTTTAGTTGCACGATTGAAAATCTCCTTTCTCCTTGGATTGAAACTATGCCAATAAAACAATATAAACCTATTAATTTATAGAAGGCAATAGTTTTTGAGATATTGTTAAAAAATAGACACAAATGCACACTTTTTAAGGTGAATATCATTTGTAACTTGATTACATTGTAAACTATTTTCCAGAGAAAAATGCGATTGTGAAAATTTTAAGATAAATAAAGTTATACCAGGATACCCAAGAAATAGAAAAAAGCTATCTTATGATAAGAGAGATAGCTGAATATTTTGTATATTTAGTTTACTTCTTTTTTTAGACTTATTTGTTGTTCAAATGTGACAATTTTTTTATATTTCACTTGATATAAAATGTAACAAATAACCATAAATGGAATACCGCAATAAAGAGCGATTCTCTGATCTGGAATGAAAGCTAAACTTACAAATGTAATGAAATTGAGTGAGAATGCTACGATTGGAACGAGCGGATAAAGTGGTGTGCGATATTTTAAATCATTGATGTCACCACCGTTTTTCACGAAGTTTCTACGGAAGAAAAACTGTGAAGCCGCAATTGACATCCAAACGACAACGGCAGCCATTGCTGCGATAGATGTTAAAACTAAAAAGACAGTATCTGCTGCAAATATACTTGTTAATAGGGATAGACTTGCAAAGATTAGACTGAAAATCAATGCGTTTAATGGTACGCCTTTTTTCGTTAACTTCGTAAATGCTGGACTTGCCATTCCTTGTTTTGCCATTGCCCAAAGCATACGTGAATTTGCGTATAGACCAGAATTGGCTACGGATAATACAGCTGTAATAATAACAAAGTTCATAATGTCTGCTGCATATGGAATACCAGCTACATCAAATACAAGTACAAATGGACTTTCGACTAGATTAGCCTCTTGCCACGGGAGTAAACCTACAACAACTGATATGGCTAGGACGAAGAAGAATAGCGTTCGCCAAATGGTATTTTTGATTGCTTTTGGAATTGTTTTTTCAGGATTCTCACTTTCTCCTGAAGCGATTCCGATTAATTCTGTTCCTTGGAAAGAATAATTCACTGTAATCATCGTAAGAAGAACAGCCAATGCACCATTCGGAAATAATCCGCCATTTTCAGTGAAATTGTGAAGCATTGGAGCTGGTTTTCCGTTAAAGTCTAGTAGACCGAACATAACTGCACCACCGAGTACGATGAAAATAACGATGGTTGCGACTTTTACACTAGCGAACCAAAATTCTGCTTCTGCATATGCTTTTGCTGATAGAGCGTTTACAAGAAAGAGTGCTGCTGCAAATGTAACACACCAAATCCACGAAGAAACATCTGGAAACCAGCGTTTCATTAAAATACTTACAGTTGTTAACTCTACTCCAACTGTAACAGCCCAATTTAACCAATACATCCAACCGACAACAAAACCAAAACCAGGTGAAATAAATTTGCTTGCATAGCTTTGGAATGAACCTGCTTCTGGCATAGCAACAGATAATTCACCAAGACATAACATCGTTAAATACATAACAAATCCACCGACTAAAAATGCAAGAATAGCACCACCAGGGCCGGCGTTATGGACGATTTGACCAGATCCCATAAATAGGCCAGTTCCGATAACACCACCAAGTGCAATCATAAATAGGTGTCTACTTTTCATTGTACGTTTTAAATCTGTTTGTTCTACTTGTTGATTCATATGCCCCTCACCCCGTTATTTTTTATATGTGTTAACTGGTTTTCATTCTGAGTCTTTAATCATTAGTGGGGGATATGACACATACTCGGTTTATTTACTATGAAATGAATGGAGTATGTAAAAAACGAACTATGACTAAATACCCTAAGAATGTTTTTATTAACAAGGTGATATCTTCACTATGTTAATTATTTCGATTTTAGCAAAAAAATTCAGAAAAGTATATTGTTTTTTCTTTTTATTAAAAATAATTAGAATTTTATAACGATGTAGTTGTGAACAATAATTCACAGAATCTTTCTAGCAAACTAGTAAGAAGAAAGGTACAATGGTAAGAGGTATGTCTGTAAAATAATAATTAATGGAGTTTTGTTTAAAATGAAAAAGTTAAAATATCTTTTTGTTTTTGGAATTATATTTGCTGCAGCGTTTTTTATAGGGAAAGATAAGATTATACAAAAGGCACAAGTGCTACGCTTAGATTTTCTATCTGAAATGAAAGAAGCGGCTATGATTGAAAATGTTCCGTTTATAAAGCAGTTACCAGAATTACCTCGTGGATGTGAAGTGACAAGCTTAGCTATGTTGCTACAATATAAAGGTGTACAAGTAGATAAGATGCAACTTGCTAGTGAAATTCATCGAGTTCCATTTGAACAAAATGGTTTGCGCGGAAATCCTTATGAGGGGTTTGTTGGAAATATTTATACGAAAGCTGAACCAGGATATGGTGTATACAATAAACCAATCTTTAATTTAGCAGAAAAATATGTTTCTGAAAAAGTAATTAATTTAACAGATAGAGACGTGAAAGATCTATATAAGGTAATTAGTTCTGGTTCTCCAGTATGGGTTATTATTAATACAACGTTTCAGCCGCTAGCTGAAAGTAGTTTTGAAACATGGAATACAAGTTCTGGTGAAGTGAAAATTACATATTTTGAGCATAGTGTAGTAGTAGTTGGATACGATCAAAACTTTGTATATGTAAATGATCCACTAAAAAATAATCCACGTTTCGCTGTTCCACGAGCAGAGTTTGAGAAAGCGTGGGAGCAAATGGGGAAACAAGCAATTACTATTTTATAATAATGAAAAAGCCATCTTTTGATGGCTTTTTATTTTTAAGTAACCATAATAGAAAATTCAGAATATTCTTTTAAAAGTTAATAATTCACGTTATAATAACATTTAACTTGGTGAAGAAGGGGAGAAGAGAAATGGATGTTGCAAAAGAACTTGTTTTGTCAAAGGATCAGTTGGTTGAGTGGAGAAGGCATTTTCATAAGTATCCAGAGTTATCTTTTCAAGAAGAGAAAACATCGCAGTTTGTATTCGATATACTTCGGGAAATTCCATGTTTAGAAGTATCAAGACCTACTAAATATAGTGTAATGGCAAGGTTGATTGGAAAGCAGCCTGGTAAAATAGTTGCGGTTCGAGCTGACATGGATGCTCTTCCTATTCATGAAGAAAATGAGTTTGACTTTATTTCTACATATCCGGGTGTAATGCATGCATGTGGCCATGATGGACATATAGCGATATTACTTGGAGTTGTACATAAGTTAGTAGAAGCAAGAGAGAAGATTAAAGGGGAGATTCGTTTTCTATTCCAACATGCTGAAGAAAATTTTCCTGGTGGTGCAGAGGAAATGGTTGCAGCGGGTGTAATGGAAGGGGTCGATTATATTATTGGTGCTCACCTTTGGGCATCGTTAGAGGTTGGAAAAGTAGGTGTAATTTATGGTCCCGCAATGGCTGCTCCAGATGTTTTTAAAATTATAATAGAAGGAAAAGGTGGACATGCTGGAATCCCTCATGAAACAGTTGATAGTATTGCAATCGGTACACAAGTGGTTTCGCAACTTCAGCAAATTGTATCTCGCCTCACGAATCCGTTAGATTCTCTTGTAGTATCTGTTACGCAATTTCACGCTGGGACAACTCATAATGTGATTCCAGAACAAGCGGAGATTGAAGGGACAGTGCGGAGTTTAAGACATGAGTTGCGAGAAGAAACAGAGAAAAGAATTGAACAGATTGTAAAGCATGTGACGGAAGCTTACGGAGCGAAATATACGTTTTCGTATGAATATGGATATCGTCCAGTCGTAAATGATTATGAAGTTACAGAGATTATTGAGCAAACAGCATTACAGCTTTATGGAAGGGAACGAGTTACTCGTTTACAGCCGACGATGGCTGGGGAAGATTTTTCAGCGTTTTTACAAAAAGCACCAGGTACATTCTTTTTTATCGGTGCAGGAAATAAAGAGAAAGGAATTATATATCCTCATCATCACCCTCGTTTTACGATTGATGAAGATGCATTACCGATTGGTGTGCAAGTCTTTGTATCATCGATTATGAATTTCATAAGTAAAGGAGAATGAGATGAAGAAAATACACGTATTAGCGCTTATTCCAGTTTTTTGTTTAGTTGTTGGACCCGTATTTGCTAATTCAGTTACTCCTTACATATTAGGGATGCCATTTTTATTATTTTGGGTATTATTATCAGTGCTTATTACATCTTTTTGTATGGGGATTGTGTACGTATTTGATCCTGCTAATAAGGGGGATGTAAAATGACCGCATTACTTATCATTATTTTATTTTTGTTTCTCGCACTATTTTTAGGAATTCGGGCACAACACGGAAAAGATATGAATTTAGAGCAATGGTCAGTTGGAGGAAGAGGATTTGGTACTATTTTTGTTTTTCTTCTTATGGCAGGTGAAATTTATACGACATTCACATTTTTAGGTGGGAGTGGATGGGCGTATAGTAAAGGAGCACCTACTTTTTATATTTTAGGTTATGGTGCGTTAGCTTATATTTTATCTTATTTTTTATTACCACCAGTTTGGAAGTATGCAAAAGAGCATAATCTAGTTTCACAGCCAGATTTTTTTGTGAAGAAATATAAGAGTCAGGCACTTGGCCTTATCGTTTCTATCATTGGGGTTATTTCGATTATCCCATACCTTGTTTTACAGTTAAAAGGATTAGGAATTATTGTTTCGGAAGCGTCTTATGGAAGGGTATCGCCAGTTATAGCAGTGTGGATTGGCGCAATTGTTATAACGATATATGTAATGGTTTCAGGTATACACGGCTCTGCTTGGACGGCCGCTTTGAAGGATATTATGATCCTATTTATCGTTATGTTTTTAGGTATATATTTACCGCACCATTATTACGGAGGATTTCAGCCGATGTTTGAAGCCGTAGAGGCAGCAAAACCAGGATTTTTATCTTTACCTGATGAAGGAATGAGCATTTCTTGGTTTGTTTCTACTATTGTATTAACAGCTCTCGGTTTCTATATGTGGCCCCATACATTCGCCTCTGCTTTCTCTGCAAAAAATGAAAAAGTATTTCGTAAAAATGCGGCCATTATGCCACTGTATTCTTTAGTTTTACTTTTCGTGTTCTTTGCAGGGTTTGCAGCTATCTTACAAGTTCCTGGATTAAAGGGAGGGGATGTAGACCTTTCGTTATTCCGTCTGGCTCTTCAAACTTTTGATCCTTGGTTTATTGGGATTATTGGTAGTGCCGGAGTTTTAACGGCATTAGTTCCAGGTTCTATGCTTGTCATGGCTGCTTCTACATTATTAGCGAAAAATATTTACCGAACAATGGTCCCATCTGCTTCGGATCGACAGGTGGCAAAAACAGCGAAATTATTTGTTCCTGTAGTAACGCTTGTAGCTGTTTTGTTTACTTTTAAAGGTGGAGAAACGATAGGAGCACTTCTTTTAATGGGATATAGTATAGTGACACAGCTTTTCCCTGCACTTGTATGTAGTCTGTTTCCACGTCAGGTTATTACGAAGCAAGGAGCGATTGCAGGGATGGGGATTGGGTTGTTAGTGGTTGCGTATATTACTTTATCGGGTTCAACTATAGCTACGATGTTTCCGAATTTCCCTCAATATATAAAAGATTTAAATGTAGGTATAGTCGCGTTGTTAATGAATATAATGGTGATGTTTATCGTTAGCGGGTTCACGAAAAATGTGTCTATAAAGACAGACAATATAATAGTAGAAAAGTAATTCTTATGCTAGAGCTATCTTTGAAAAGAGATAGCTCTTTTTTGTATATATTTTCTTCGATTAGCGGAATCTAACTAAAAACTTGTTGAAAAGGAAGTTAGGTGGGGGACTTGTTAGAGCTAAAAGGTAACTTATTTGAAGTTATGAAAAAAATTAGGGATGAGTTAGGTTCACCGAATGATTTAACAATTAGGGAAGTTGCCCTTGCTGGCAGTTTTACACGTTGTGCTGTTATTTTTCTGTGTGGGTTAACAGATAAGGATAATGTTTATAAATATGTAGTTCGTACACTTCAATATGAAGAAGTACAAAAAGAAGCAGCTATCGTTCAAACTTTATTGGATCGTTTTATTTCTATTGCGGAAGTCGGTAAGAAGACAACATTTCCGGATATTATAAATGCGATTTTAGCGGGAGATACAGTTATATTAATTGATAATGTTCAAACAGCTATCGTGATTAATAGTAGAGCTTGGGAAAAAAGAAGTTTAGAACCGCCAGTAACAGAAGATTTAATACGTGGACCGAGGGTTGGATTAAATGAAGATATTAACGTGAATAAAATGTTAATTCGCCGTAGTTTACGTGACCCAAAGCTGAGATTTCAATCTTATATTATGGGGAAGAGATCCCAAAAAGAAGTGACTTTAGTATATATAGAAGACATTATTAATCCTTACATTGTAAAGGAGCTAGATCGGCGTCTTCAATCCATAGTGACAGATGTCGTTTTTGAGACGGGTACAATTGAGCAATTAATTCAAGATAATAATTTGTCGCCGTTTCCGCAGTTTTTGAATACGGAAAGGCCCGATAATATTGTGGCCTCATTAGCAAAAGGAAAGGCAGCTATTTTGGTGGATGGATCACCGTTTGCCCTTATAGCTCCGCTAGTATTTGTTGATATTTTTCAATCTGTGGAAGATCATTATGAGCGTTGGGTAATAGGGACTTTATTAAGAATTTTGCGAATGGGTTCTGGTATAGTTGCAGTTTTAATGCCGGCGATGTATGTAGCGCTTGTCTCATATCACCAAGGACTTATTCCTTCTAAATTGGCTTATTCGATTGCCGGGGCAAGAGAAGGTGTTCCGTTTCCTGCCTATATAGAAACGTTAATGATGGCATTAACGATGGAATTAATACGAGAAGCGGGAATTAGGTTGCCGAAACCGATGGGGCAAACAATTGGGATTGTAGGTGGGCTTGTAATTGGAGAAGCAGCGGTGAACGCAGGAATTGTAAATCCATTTTTAGTTATCATTATTGCGGTTACAGCTATTGCTACATTTTCACTTCCAGTGTATAGCATCACAATTACGTTTCGAATTTTACTTTTCGTCTTTGTATTAGCAGCAACTGCTTTTGGGTTGTATGGAATCATTCTAGCTCTTATTGCGCTTGCTATTCATATTACAAATTTAACAAGTGTTGGTGTACCGTATACGACTCCAATTGCTCCTGCATTTTATAAAGATTGGAAAGAAGAGTTTATTCGCATGCCAAAATCAATGTTGAAAGAGAGACCGGAATATTTACAAACAAAAGATTCTACAGTACGTCCAAAGGAGCGAGAATAATTGAAACCATTTGAGTATGGCGATGAAGAAATTGGATCTCGGGAAATTGGGTTTGCGGTATCATCGACCATTATTGGTATAGGCGCATTATCTATGCCAAGGGATATTGCTAACCAAACTTTATTTTCAGATGGTTGGATTATTTTGCTTTTGGGTGGATTGATATGTGCAGTTTTAGGCTGGTTTGTAACGAGGGTGGCTATTTTATTTCCAAAACAAAACTTTGTTCAATATACGAGTACGCATTTGACAAAGCCGGTAGCATACACGATTAGTATGGTTTTAGTATTAACGTTTGCTGCTTTGACAGCATATGAATCAAGAATGATTGCAATTATTTCGCAAACGTATTTATTTAGTGAGACACCAGTACAGCTACTATCTTTTTTCTTCTTATTGGTTGTTATCTATGGAATAGCAGGATCGAGAGCAGCTTTGTTACGATTAAATGTTATGTTCTTACCTATTGTTTTAATTGCAATAGTGCTTCTTTCTTTATTAAATATAAATTTAATGGAAATAAACAATTTGTTTCCAGCTTTCCAAACGGAAGTAAGTCAATACGCTGTTGGGGTTAAAAATTCTATATTCACATTTATTGGATTTGAGGTAGCTCTGTTTTATGCTGTGTTGTTGAATGATAAGACAGCGAAAAAGGCACCAATGGCAGTTGCGAAAGCAGTGATAGTAAATGTGCTCTCATACATTTTAATTTATGTAACGTGTATTAGTGTTTTTACATATATGACAACTCGTGGATTGACATACCCAACAATTGAATTAGGGAAAGAAATTGAAATTGGTGGAGGCTTTTTAGAAAGGTTCGATGCAATTTTTTTTACGACTTGGATTATTACTATTTATAACACTACAGCCATGTATTATGACGTCGCATCTCTATTGTTTTGTGCTATGTTTCCGAAAGTGAAGAAACATATTTTTATTTTCGGAAGCGCGCCTCTAATTTTTATGCTGAATATGCTCCCGGGTAATTTAAATACGTTATCAAGTTACGGAACGTATTTAGCGTGGATAGATATGGGGTTTGTCGTATTAGCGCCTTTGCTAGTTTTTATTGTATATAAAATAAAAAGAAGGAATGGTAGAAATGAAACACCTTCTTAAAATTATAATGGTTATGGTTTTAGCTGGGTCTATAAGTGGGTGCTCTGAACTAGAAGAAATAGAAGAAAGAGGATTTGTAGTAGGCGCAGCTTACGATATTGTGAAGAAAAAGAAATCAAATCCGATTATGAAAGGGACGTATCAGATGGTACTTCCCAGTAAGTTAGCACAACAAAGTGGACAGGGCGATGGAGATAGTGAAAATTATATTAACGTAAGTGCGAAAGCAGATAGCGTCTTTGAGCAAATAAGAATAATTGCTAAAAAAATTAGTCGAACATTATTTTTTCCGCATATACAAGTCATTATTTTTTCGGATGAATTACTAGCAAATCCGTATGTTTTGCAAAATACGTTAGATGTATATTTTCGTGATCATGAAATGAGAAGAAATATTCGTTTGTTCGTTTCCAAGAAAAATGCAGAATCTATTTTAAAACAGAGTGCAAAACCTGAAAACTTACCGGCGCAGTATATTGATATGTTAGCTGAACATCCTCCGAAAAACGCTCAAATGATTGAGGCGGCGAGAATTGGTGAAGTACAAGGGAAAATGATCGCAGATCGAAGTTTTGCATTACCTCTCTTAGGGTTAACTAAACAAGGCGTACAAATGGAAGGAGCGGCATTGATTCGTGGAAAGGATAATAAGTGCGTTGGAACTTTGAGTGGAGAGCAAACATTAGGAATGAACTATGTAATAGGTAAAAAAATTGGAGGTTTCTTTACTGTTCGTAAAAAGAATCAGCTCATTACATATGAAATTCATAAGTTGCGCCGAAAGATCCAAGTGTCTACTGAAAATGCTACAAAACCGAAGTTTGATATTCATTTGTCCACAGAAGGCATATTAGCTGAGTTACATTTTAATGAACCGAAACAAGTGATGAATGAAAAGCTTTTAAAGAAAGAAATTTCAAAGGAAATGAAGAAGCGTATTGAAAAATCTATACAGCTTGTTCAAAAAAAATATAAAGTAGATGTATTGGAATTAGGAGAGGTATATAAGAAGCATAATTATAAAGAGTGGAAGAAAATTAGTAAGAATTGGGATCGAGGCCAGAATTATTTTAGTAATGCTGAAATTAATGTTCACGTTGATCCAACAATTGAACATTCAGGTTCAGCATTACCAAAGAAAGTGAAGTAAGGTGATGGAGGTTGTTTACTGGATTAGGGATTAGTTGCACAATATTAATGGCAGTTCTTCCGGGAGCTATATACTACATTCATAAAAAAATTACAACGTATGGAGCGCAGCCTTGGAATAATGATGTGCAAAAAAAGAAACCTGAATAATTTCAGGTTTCTTTCGCACAAAGCATATGTGAAGGGGGATACCTTCTATGTATGCTTTGTTTTTATACAAGCCCTAACCAATGTACCAATTGTGTAGAGAGGAATGTCACAACAATAGCGATAACGGTAGGGATTGCAAACGATAAGAATGTCCATTTTGCACTTTTTGTTTCTTTATATATGTTAACCAGTGTCGTTCCACATGGGAAATGAAGAAGTGAGAACAACATTGTGTTTAACGCCGTTAACCAAGTCCAACCATTTTCTAAGAATAGATTTTTAATTTGATTAAAATCATCTATTTCAGTTAAAGCTCCGGTTGATAAGTAAGACATTAATAAAATCGGGATAACAATTTCGTTCGCTGGTAGTCCAAGAATGAACGCAGCTAGAATAAATCCGTCAAGTCCTAACATTTTAGCGAATGGATCTAGGAAGTTTACAAAATACATAAGTAGGCTTGTGTCACCGATGAAAATATTAGCAAGTAACCAAGTTAATGCAGCCGCAGGAGCAGCTACAACAACAGCTCGTTTTAAAACATAGACGGATTTATCGAGTGTTGCACGCACAATTGTATTCCAAACCTTTGGCTTACGGTATGGTGGTAACTCGAGTGTGTAGTGAGTTGGAACGCCTTTTAAAGCTGTTTTTGATAGTACCCAAGAAACGGTTAATGTCATAACGATACCAATTACAACCATTCCAACTACAACTCCAGCAGTAACCAATGTTTGCATACTACCTGTATAACCGGCAGCCATAAATAATGAAGCCATTAAAATTAACATAGGCCAGCGACCGTTACAAGGAACGAAGTTGTTTGTTAAGATTGCAAGCATACGTTCACGTGGTGATTCAATAATACGTGTTGACATAATGGCTGCTGCATTACAACCAAAGCCCATTGCCATTGTTAAAGATTGTTTACCATGTGCACCAGAGCGTTTGAATAAGCGGTCCATATTAAACGCAACTCGTGGTAAGTATCCGTAGTTTTCTAACAGTGCAAACATGGGGAAAAAGATGGCCATAGGTGGTAACATAACGCTAATAACAGCACCGATACCACGGAATAAACCAAGTATTAAAATGCCATGTAGCCATTCAGGTGCATGTGCTGCTTGAAACCAAGATGTTAAATATCCTTCGGCCCATCCGAAGAACTCAGCAATCATATCAGATGGTACGTTAGCCCCTGCAATTGTAAGATAAAAAATGATAGATAAAATACCAAGCATAATTGGGAATCCCCAGATTGGAGATGTGAAAATTTTATCTAGTTTTTCAGAACGATACAATTTATCCGTATTTGTATATTGAACAGATTCTTTACATATGCTTGCAGATGTTCGGTAAATATCTCCGACAATATCATCTCGTATATCCTCTTTTGATAGTGCTTGTGCATGTTGAATAATATAATCTAATGGAAGAGCTTTACTGGCTGAGTGAGATTCCATTCATTACGACCTCCCTTACAAGTGGTTCATTATGGTGTTTTTGAAGTGTAGTTAAGAAATTTTTATCTCCATCTAATATACGTAACGCAATCCAGCGTGCTGGATACGTATCACCGAACACTTTATAAATTTGTGGTTCTAATTCCTGAATCATATTCTCGATTTTTTCGCTGTAAGAAATTTTAATTGGTGTTGGAATTAGCTTTTTATTTGCTACTTTGGCAATAACATTTAGTAAATGACCGATGCCTACTCGGTTACGAGCGGAAATTTTAACTACAGGTACACCGAGTGATTTTGCTAATTTCTTTTCATCAATAACGATGCCTTTTTTCTCAGCTTCATCAATTAAGTTAATACAAATGACTACGTTGCTCGTCATTTCCATCACTTGGAGTGCTAAATTTAAATTTCGCTCCATAGCAGTTGCATCGACAACAACTACAGTTACTTCTGGTTTTTCAAATATAATATAATCCCTTGCTACTTCTTCATCTGCAGAATTTGAATATAGTGAGTAAGTTCCAGGTAAATCTATTAATGTATATTTACTACCGTTATGTTCATATTCCCCTTCAGCTTTTAAAACAGTTTTTCCTGTCCAGTTTCCAGTATGTTGTTTTAAGCCTGTTAAAGTATTAAATAATGTACTTTTCCCGGTATTCGGGTTGCCGGCTAAAGCAATGCGATGTTTGCTCATCTGAAATCATCTCCTATTAATATCCCGAAAATAAGGGAGCTTTCTTCCTTACGTAGTGCAATAGTGGTGTTGCTTACTTGATAAGCGACCGGATCTCCAAGTGGACTGCGTTGTAATACTTTAATTGTTGCCCCAGGGATAAATCCTAAATCTAATAAACGTCGTTTCATAGTTCCTTCTAATTGTATCTTCTCAATTTGTACAAACTCTCCTGTCTTAAATTCGGAAAGTGGTTTTATATTAGCCGATACCATAAAAGTTACCTCATCTCTATATTGTTAGTTTAAGTTTAAAAAGTTTCCTTAGGTAAACTTTTTGTTAGTAATATAGTAGACTACATTGGATGATGCTGTCAATTGGTACTTTAAAAATATTCATTTATTTTTAGAATTGTTCCAATTTATTTAGTTGTACTAAAAAATATTACTGAAATTCTGTGTAATGTGCATAAATTAGGCGTGTAAAAGTAACAAAATACAGCGGAATTGTAAATGTAACTTTAACTAAAAGGGAAAAAGAGCGAAAAACATTTACATTTAATTTACATTGTTAAGAGTAAATTTACATTACAGCTTAATTAGTGTGGATTTTGTTGGGTTCTTTAACTATAAATGTTGGGATTCCTAGTTTTTAAGGATTATTATCGTCATTTACTTAAAATTAAAAATTGCTTAACACTCACATAATATTATTGTCCTACAATGAATTTGTGTTCGAAAGAAGTAGATAAATGTGAAAAGTGATAATCCAAATGGGGGTACAAGACATGGTCATGAAAAAGGGTATTAAATTTTCTTTAGCAGCTTTAGTGGTAGCGGGTTCATTAGTGGGATGTGGAAAAGCAGAAGAGACATCAGGTAAAGATGCTAAAGGAAGCGATAATGCAAAACAAGAATTGTCAGGTACGATAGCAGCTGCAGGCTCTACAGCACTTCAACCTCTTGCAGAGGAAGCTGGAAAGAAATTTATGGAGAAAAATTCAAACGTTTCTATTCAGGTGCAAGGTGGCGGTAGTGGAACTGGAATTAACCAAGTAGCTTCTGGTGCGGTCCAAATTGGTAACTCAGATGTTCCATCTGCAGATAAAATAAAAGATGCTGATAAGGCGAAAGAATTAGTAGATAACAAGGTGGCGGGTATTGCATTCGCACTTGTCGTAAATAAAGATGTAAAAGTTGATAACTTAACAGTACAACAAGTACAAGATATCTTCACTGGAAAAGTAACAAACTGGAAAGAGGTAGGCGGGAAAGATGAAAAAATCAACGTAATTAACCGTCCAGCTTCTTCTGGTACACGTGCTACATTTGAAAAAACAATTATGAAAGATGCGAAAATTAATGACGGAACTGGTACTACACAAGATTCTAACGGTGCAGTAGAGCAAGCGATTAATTCTACTCCAGGTTCAGTAAGTTATTTAGCAATGTCTTACATGGTTGGCGAGAAAAAAGGTGCGCTACAAACAGTGAAAATTGATGGTGCTGAACCAAAAGTTGAAAACATTGCGTCTGGTAAATATCCATTCTGGTCTTACGAGTACATGGTAACGAAAGGTGAAGCGAAAGAAGCAACAAAAGCTTACATTGACTATGTAAAAGGTAAAGATTTTGAAAAGCAAGTAGAAGATATGGGTTATATTCCAATGTCTAAATTAAATAAGTAATAAAATTTATGGGGCTGGCTGCAAGGCCAGTCCTGTTCATTTCAATTTATGAAGTGGGGTCTGTCCTGTGATGAAGGGGAAAAAACAAATTAATTACGTGAAAAGTGAATATATAGGAAGATCACTTGTTACGTTTTGTGGTATTTTTATTGTTTTAGTTACATTAGCTATTATTGCGTTTATTTGCGGTAAAGGAATTCAATCTTTTACGCAAAGTGGTATCTCGTTTACTGAGATGTTAACATCGACAAAATGGAGTCCAAATGCTGATGAGGGAACTTTCGGGGCTGTAATTTTCATTGTAGGTTCAACGGTGGTTTCGTTAGGTGCGGTTATTATTAGTGCACCAATTGCTATAGCTCTTGCTATATTCATGAATTTAATTTCGCCGAAGTTTGGAAATAAAGTATTGAAGCCTGTTTTAGAATTATTAGTTGGTATTCCTTCGGTTGTATACGGATTATTAGGGGTTACAATTTTAGTACCGCTATTACGTGATTCGTTTGGGGGAGTAGGGTTTAGTTTAATTGCAGGTATTATTGTCCTGAGTATTATGATTTTACCTACTATTGCTAGTATCGCTTCTGATGCAATACGCTCTGTTCCATTTGATTATTTAGAAGCTTCTTATGGTTTAGGATCAACGAAATGGCAAGCGATTAGCCGAGTAATTGTTCCTGCTGCGAAAAAAGGGATCTTAACAGGTGTTGTTTTAGGTTTAGCGCGTGCTTTTGGTGAAGCGTTAGCGGTTCAAATGGTAATTGGGAATACGGTTAAATTACCAGAAGGAATATATAGTCCGACAGCAACGTTAACTGGTATTTTGACAATGGATATGACAAATACATTAAACGGAACTGCTTGGAACAATGCGCTATGGACTTTAGCAATGATTTTACTTGTTATTTCATTCCTGTTTATTTTAGTTATTCGAGCAATTGGGCAAAGAGGTGAGCGATAATAATGAATGCAAGGACGGTAAATAAAGTTTGGACAGGTATCTTTTATGCGGTTGCGGCTTTAGTCGTAGCTTTACTAGTGTTCTTAGTATTTGAGATTTTACAAAAGGGATGGGGTTTTTGGGATCCTAATTTCCTGTTTGGAGAACCAAGCAATACAAGAGCTGGTGGTGGGATTGGTCCGCAGTTATTCAATTCATTCTATATGCTTGTTATAACGCTTATTATATCTATTCCACTTGGATTAGGCGCTGGAATATATTTAGCAGAGTATGCAAAACAAGGACGTTTTTTAAACTTTGTTCGTTTATGTATCGAGACAATGGCATCTTTACCTTCTATTGTTGTTGGTTTATTCGGTTTGTTAGTGTTCGTTACAATGACAGGATGGGGATACACAGTAATGGGTGGTGCCCTTGCTTTAACGATTTTAAACTTGCCAGGTTTAACACGTGTTTGTGAAAATGCGATTTCAGAAGTTCCTGCTAATGTGAAAGAGGCGAGCCTTGGGTTAGGTGCAACAAAGTGGCAAACGATCACTCGTATTATTATCCCGTCGTCATTACCGCAAATTATTACAGGTGTTATTTTAGCGGCAGGTCGTATATTTGGTGAAGCAGCAGCATTAATTTACACAGCGGGTTTAACATCTCCAATTTTAAATTCAGCAGCGGACTTCTCAAGTCCTGCTCATCCTTTAAATCCATTTAGACCAGCTGAAACGTTAGCGGTTCACATTTGGAAGTTAAATTCTGAAGGGATTATCCCAGATGCGAAGTTAATTGCGACAAAATCTGCAGCTGTATTAATTATTATGGTATTACTATTCAATGTTATTTCACGATTAGTAGCATCTATATTGCACAAACGTTTTACAGGAGCGAAAAGAAAAAGTAAAACGACGAAGAAGGTAAAAGCTGCATAAGCTGTAAAGGGGAACTCTCTACTTATAAGTAGGGGGTTCTTTTTGCGTTTTAATATAGAAGGAAAAGGTATAGCGATTGTTGAATTTGTAATTCGTTATATAAATAAAGTGAAACTTTAATTAGTGGGGTCTTGCTGCTCGCGAATATTAGGATAAGAAGATGAAAATGAGGGAGTGGGTTTAATTTGTTTTTTCTGCAAATGTCAGGATTTCCTGGATCGGGAAAATCGACAGTTTCTAAGTATATAGCGAAGTTAACAGGTGCTGTAATTGTAGATCATGACGTTTTGAAATCAGCGTTGTTACAGTCATTGGAAATGAAAGGGATTGAATCAGCGGTTGTTGGAGGAGTATCATACGATGTTGAGTGGGCATTGATTGATTCTTATTTAGACCAAGGGCATAGTGTGATATTGGATAGTCCATGTCTATCCCGCATTTAACGGGCAGTAAGACCCCCACCTCAAAATTCAGCGAAAGCAAAGAAGTTAGGTGGGGGATTAACTGCCCGTAAAAGCCCGATTGGTTCAACTAATAATCAGTGGGGGATGAACAACCCCCACTGATTAAAGTTTCACTTTATATGAAGGAATGGTTGAAAAAGGAATGAAACTGTCTAATAAACATGGTGTAAAATATAAATATATCGAATGTTATCTTAATGATATGGAAGAGATTAACAATAGGCTACAAACACGTAAGCGTATGGTCAGTCAGGTTGGTCGAGTGGATTCCGAAGTAGCTTTTAAAAAGTGGTTAAATGGTAGTAAAAGACCTTTACATAGTGAATATCTTATTGTGGACTCTAGTGAACCGCTAGAGCGGTATGTGGAAAAAGTGATGGATTATATGAGCAGGTAGAGAAAAAGCGTTATCTTCATTCATGAAGATAACGCTTTTCTTTTAAATATCAGGTGTTTCTGTAGAAGTGCTTATTTTTCTACGAGAGCGTCTTTTTCTCCCGATTTTATCTAATAGTTCATACATAACTGGAACGACTACTAATGTAAGAACAGTTGAGACTGCCAAACCACCGATAACAACAACGGCTAGGCTTTTTGATACCATACTTCCTGCTTGTGATTGGCTAAATAGGAGTGGGAGCATAGCAACAATTGTTGTAATAGCTGTCATAATAATTGGACGTAGTCTAGTGGAACCTGCTTCGAGTAAGGCTTCTCTCGTTTCCATACCATGTTCCCGGTTTTGTTGTACTCTTTCTATTAATACGATAGCGTTTGTAACGACAATCCCGATTAACATTAATGCACCGATTAAGGAATTTACATCAACTGGTGTTCCTGAAATGATTAATCCTAAAATACCGCCGACAGCAGCTAATGGCAAGGAGAACAAGATTGCAAAAGGAGCACGCGCCTGCCCGAAGGTAATAACCATAATTAAATATACAATCCCGATTGCAATCCCCATAATCTTGAATAAATCTGTGAAGTTCTCTTGCATAGATTCAGTGGCGCCTGCGATATTTACTTTTGCTCCGCTAGGTAAATCTAAGTCGGCTATCGCTTTGTTCACTTCAGTGCTTACCTTGCTTAAATCTTCATTTGAAGCTTCTGCGGTAATTTGAATCGTTTCTTTTCCATCTTTATGGAAAATTTCTGTTTGAAGTTGCTTTTCTGAAATAGTTGCAATGTCTTTTAAAGGAATTGGTCCATTAATAGGTGATAGTATGTTTGTGTTTAAAATGTCTTCTTGTTTAGTAATACTTTCTTTTTTATGTTCTATCATAATAGTAGTTTTTTCGTTATTGATTGAAACTTCACCAATAGGTGATTTCTTCATAAGGAATGCTACTTGTTGAGCTGCTAATTCTGGTGTTAATCCTAGTTGTTCGGCCTTTGTTTGATCAACATGGATTTGCCATTCTTTCTTAGAGTCTTCTAAATTCGTTTTTACTTTAGAAAGATCATCCATATCTTTTAGTTTTGTTTCGACGATAGTAGCAGCCTCTTTTAAATTCGTTTCGTTAGTGGCTGTTACGTTGAATTGCAAATTATTGCCGCTGCCAGAGCTTGAATAACTCATTTTTATATAATCAAGTTCCGCGGGCTCAAAAGTTTTATGTTCTTTCTTTAACTCTTTAATATACTGATCAATATCAGAACCTTTTTTAAAGACTACCAATATACTTGCGAGATTATTTTTCGTCGTTTGCCCCCATTGTGCATCTTCTGCGCTAGATCCCATTCGTAAAATAACATCCGTTACATCTGAATTAGAAAGTAGCTTCTTTTCGAAATCAAAAGCTTTTTGTTTTTGTGTTTCAGGAGCGTAATCAGCCGGAAAAGTCATATTAATAGATAACATTGTGTCGTCTTCAGATTTTATATTCGCTTTCGGTAGTAATACATAGGCGGCGATCGATCCTGCGAATAATAAAAAAGAAGTAAGTAGAATAATGAATTTATGCGAAAGAGCCCACTTTAATGTAGCGACATATCGTGGTGAAGAACTTGGCTTTTTGTGTTTTGTTTTTTTGAGTAGTAAAAAAGCCATAAGTGGAACAATTGTTAGTGCAACGATTAAGGATGATAGTATAGAATATACGACTGCTAATACCATAGGCAACATTAATTTTCCGATTACTCCTGATACGAGGCCGATAGGTAAAAAAACAGCGACCGTTGTTAAAGTAGAAGAAGTAATTGCGACGGCGACCTCTTTCGTTGCATCGAGAATAATATCTTTAGAGAAAGATTCTTTTTGTAAACGTCGGAAAATATTCTCAATGACAACGATGCTATCATCGACGAGACGTCCAACTGCAACAGCTAAACCACCAAGTGTTAGAGTATTAAGTGTGATGTTAGATTGGTGTAGTAAAAAGAGTGTTAATAAAATAGATAATGGAATACTGACAACAGCAATGAGTGTCGTTCGGAAGTTACGTAAAAAGATTAAGATAATTAGAGTTGCAGCAATTGCTCCAAGGATTACTTCTTTTCCCATGCTAGTAACAGCATTTTCAACTTGTTCATGAGTTGACGCTAAAAGTTTAATAGAAAATTGATCTTTATATTGTTTACTTATATCTTTAATTTTTTTATCGATTTCTTTTCCAATTGCAACTGCATTTTTACTTGGCTCTTTCATGATGATTAATCCAGTGCCTTCTTCGCCATTTATATGTGAGATTGTATCGTAGTGTTGTTTAAGTTCAATTTGAGCAACATCTTGCAATTTTACTTGAGGTGCAACGGTGATGTTTTTAATGTCATCTACATTTTTTATATCCCCGATGATACGAAGGTTATATTCTTCTTTATTAACGGTAACAGCTCCAGCTGGAGTGGAAGTTTCTTTTCCTTGTGAAACTTTTAATATTTGTTCCGGTGTTACGTTTTTATCTTTTAATTGGTTTGGATCTAGTATAATAGATAATTCAGAAGTTGATTTTCCGAAAAACATAACGTTGGCAACACCATCAATGCTTTCGAGTTGTGGTACGATTTCTTTTTCGATTTGTTTTTCATCTGCTTTTGAAAATCCGTTTTGCTTTTGGATTGCAATTTGAGCGAGTGGAATCATAGAAGTATTTAATTGGCTAACTATCGGTTTCGTTGCATCTTTAGGTAATTTAATTGTAGTAAGGGCCTTCTCAACTTCACGTGTGGCATCTTTCATATTTGCTTTGGATGTATACGCGATATCGATGCGTGATAATCCTTCGTGAGTAGAAGAGGTGATATTGTCAATGTGTTCTAAGTTGCGAAATTGTTTTTCAAGGGGAGCGGTTACTTCTTTTGTCATTGCTTCGGCGTCGAGTCCTGGAGATAAGGTTGTAACGGTGACTGCGGGATTATCGATGCTGGGTAAAAATTCCATAGGTAATTTAGAGCCGGAATAAACACCGAGTATGGAAATGAGAAAAACCATGATGATAACAGCGGCGCGGTTTTTTAATGAAAACTTCGTTAACCTATCCATAAAGTAATTCCTCCATTGGGTTATTTGTAGTTGAGTACGTCCTTTCTTACTATATAACAAAAAATGGATATTTTTCATTAATTAAATGTAAAAAAATTCTAACAATAATCTTAAGTTGATGTTTCGTTGGAATTTCGTTATCTATCCCGCCGTTGGTCGGACGATAAAATTCTCACCTCGAATTCGGTGGGTGTGGGGCTATCTG